>NZ_JBXAOZ010000002.1:0-605703 GCF_058803465.1 Afipia sp. GW821-FHT14H12
GAACCCTGGAAAGCGCCGCCAACCTGGGCACCGATGTAGAAACCGGTCCAGTTGTAGATCGGAGCAACGTAAGCCGGTGCCTTCGTATAGGTGCGGGCCGGAAGGTCGGCAGCGAACGCGGCGGTCGAGCTCAGAGCCGCGACAGTGGCTGCAAGAAGGATCTTTTTCATTTTTCTTCTCCAAAAACCGTGTCCCAGGATCCGTCCCAAGAGCGCGATGTGTCCAGATTGCGTCCGCTGGGGTTAGCGCTACGCAGGTGGAATGATGAATTCCGTTGCCCCAACCTATAACTCGGATTCTTCGAAAAAGCCGTGTCGCAAATATCACAGTCAGACGCGATGTTTGGAGTTCCAAAGTTCCATTTAAGCATCTGTAAACGCTAATTATTCACGCGCTTTTGTTCCATCGATTTTGATCACAAAATGGTGAGTTATTGCGCCGCGTCGAAAGCCATTTTGGCCCAAGGACTTGTAAGGAACAAAACGAGTACGTATAAATGCTGACGAGAGCACCCACCGCATTGGTGTGGATAAGCGCCTCTTCGGAGCAGGGAAGCTCCATCGCGGCGTTTCGATGCGACCGCGAGTAGGCTTAGGTGCCGGGCGGGCGCATGGTAAGCGCTCTGGTGGAGATTGAAGTCATGGCAGGCAGCGTCAACAAGGTCATTCTGGTGGGCAATCTCGGGGCCGATCCCGATATCCGGCGCACCCAGGACGGGCGGCCGATCGCCAATCTCAGCATCGCGACGTCCGAGACCTGGCGTGACAAGAACACCGGCGAACGCAAGGAAAAGACCGAGTGGCATCGCGTCGTCATTTTCAATGAGGGGCTTTGCAAGGTCGCGGAGCAGTATCTGAAGAAGGGCGCCAAGGTTTACATCGAGGGCGCGCTCCAGACCCGGAAGTGGCAGGACAAGGACGGCAAGGACAAGTACTCGACCGAGGTCGTTCTGCAGGGCTTCAACTCGACGCTGACCATGCTCGATGGCCGTGGCGGCGGCGGTTCGTTCGCCAGTGATGAAGGCGGTGGCTCCTTCAGTTCGGGCGGGCCGTCCCAGCGCCGTTCTGTTCCGGCCTCTGGTGGCCGCGACGACATGAACGACGATATTCCGTTCTAATCACATCATCCAAAGGCGGCGCGTCCGCCGTCGATGACGAACTGCACGGCGAGGGCAGCAAGCACCACGCCGAGCAGTCGTGACATCACGACGTTGCCGGTGACGCCGAGCAGCTGCGCAACGCGGCCTGCAAAGACGAATGCCATCGCGCAGACGGCGGCGATCACGACGACGATGCCGACGAGCGTCAACAAAGAGGCCGGGTCCTCTTTGGTCTGTCCGGCCAGCAGCAGCGTGGCGGTGATCGCACCGGGGCCTGCGATCAGCGGAATGGCCAGCGGAAACGCGGCGATGTTGCGTGCATGCTCCTCGATGGCCCGTTCGGCCTGCCGCGCCTCGCGGGCGGGGCGAATGCCGAGCACCATTTCACCGGCGATGACAAACAAGAGGATACCGCCGGATATCCGGAAAGCAGGCAGACCGATACCGAGCCGCGTCAGGAGCCAGTTTCCGATCAGCGCGGTACCGATCAGGATCGCTGCAGCGATTACCGCCGCGCGATAGCCGACGCTTCGGCGGACGGCGGCGGGCAGTCCATGCGTGACCGACAGGAATGCCGGCGTGATCCCGATCGGATCGACCACGACGAACAACGTCACAAACGCATTGAGCGCGTATTCGGCAAGCATGAGCACTCCGCAGGCTGGCAGCGGTGCCATCGTTTTACGAGTTTAGCCTAACGCGCACCCGGATTGGCTGGTCCGTTTTTTTTGCCAGTTCGCGGGCGGATTCTGGACGTTGAAAACAACTTTGGAAAACCCTTGCGGCAGGTCGGGACGCAAGTGCCGGAAAGGGCATAAAATCACCCTGCAAATATCTGAAAATATTTGATTATTTCGAGCGTCTTCCGACCCGAATAGGTTGGCTAAAATCTGCGATTCAGCCTATATAGGCAGGACATTTCGTACCTCAGGATTCGCTCCCTTGACCGACCCGAAAGATCCGGCGGACGACAGCTCCGGTCCCGCCGACATCAAGCCTGTTTCGATCTCTGATGAGATGAAGCGTTCGTATCTCGATTACGCCATGAGCGTGATCGTGTCGCGCGCGCTGCCTGATGCGCGCGACGGCCTGAAGCCGGTGCATCGGCGCATTCTCTACGGCATGTACGAGAACGGTTTCGAGTGGAACAAGCCGTACCGCAAGTCTGCGCGCACGGTCGGCGACGTCATCGGTAAATATCATCCGCACGGTGACCAGTCGGTTTACGACGCGTTGGTGCGCATGGCGCAGGATTTCTCCATGCGCGTGCCGCTGATCGACGGCCAGGGCAATTTCGGTTCGGTTGACGGCGATATGCCTGCGGCGATGCGCTACACCGAATCCCGTCTGCAGAAGATCGCCCACTCGCTGCTCGACGACATTGACAAGGACACCGTCGACTTCCAGCCGAACTATGATTCCTCCGAGCGCGAGCCGAAGGTTCTGCCGGCGAAATTTCCGAACCTTCTGGTCAACGGTGCGGGCGGCATCGCGGTCGGTATGGCGACCAACATCCCGCCGCACAATCTCGGCGAAGTGATCGACGCCTGCATCGCGCTTATCGACAATCCCGGTTTAGGCATCGACGATCTCATCAACATCGTGCCGGGACCGGATTTCCCGACCGGCGGCATCATCCTCGGCAAACAGGGTATTCGCTCGGCCTATCATCTCGGCCGCGGCTCCATTGTAATGCGCGGCAAGGTGTCCATCGAGACTATCCGCAAGGATCGCGAAGCGATCATCGTTTCCGAAATTCCCTATCAGGTGAACAAGGCGACGATGGTGGAGCGCATCGCCGAACTCGTTCGCGACAAGAAGATCGAGGGTATTTCCGACCTGCGCGACGAATCCGATCGCGATGGCTACCGCGTCGTCGTCGAATTGAAGCGCGATGCGGTGCCGGACGTGGTGCTGAACCAGCTCTACAAATTCACGCCGCTGCAGACGAGCTTTGGCGCCAACATGGTGGCGCTCGACGGCGGCCGTCCGCAGGTGATGAATCTCAAGGACCTGCTGACGGTGTTCGTCGCGTTTCGTGAGAACGTCGTCTCGCGGCGCACGAAATTCTTGCTCAACAAGGCGCGCGACCGCGCGCACATCTTGGTCGGTCTTGCCATTGCGGTCGCTAATATTGACGAGATCATTCGCGTCATCCGCACCTCGCCAGATCCGGCTACGGCGCGCGATACCTTGATGTTGCGCGATTGGCCGGCGAAGGATGTCGAGACGATGATGATGCTGATCGACGATCCGCGTCATCGCATTTCCGCGGATGGCACCGCACGGCTGTCGATGGAGCAGGCCAAGGCCATTCTCGATCTGCGTCTGCAACGCCTCACCGCGCTGGGCCGCGACGAAATCTCCGACGAACTCGACAAGCTCGCGGTCGAGATCGCGGACTATCTCGACATCCTGCGTTCGCGCGCGCGCGTGCAGGGCATCGTTCGTGATGAATTGACGGCGGTAAAGAATGAATTCGCCACGCCACGCCGCACCGTGATCGTCGATCAGGAAGGCGAGGTCGAGGACGAAGACCTGATCCAGCGCGAGGACATGGTCGTCACCGTCTCGCACGCGGGTTACGTCAAGCGCGTGCCACTTTCGACCTATCGCGCGCAGAAGCGCGGCGGCAAGGGCCGTTCCGGCATGCAGACGCGCGACGAGGATTTCGTCTCGCGGCTGTTCGTCGCCTCGACGCATACGCCGGTGCTGTTCTTCTCCTCGCGCGGCCAAGTCTACAAGGAAAAGGTCTGGCGGCTGCCGATGGCGGCGCCGAACGCGCGTGGCAAGGCGCTCATCAACATCCTGCCGATGGAGCAGGGCGAGCGCATCACCACGATCATGCCGTTGCCGGAGGATGAATCCTCGTGGAGCGAACTCGATGTGATGTTCGCTACCACCGGCGGCAATGTCCGGCGCAATAAGCTGTCGGATTTCGTCGATGTCCGCCGCTCAGGGATCATCGCGATGAAGCTCGATGAGGGCGAGTCGATCGTCGATGTGCAGATCGCCAAGGAAAACGATGACGTGCTGCTCACCGCTGCCGGCGGCCAGTGCATCCGTTTCCCAGTCACCGACGTGCGCGTGTTTCAGGGGCGCACCTCGATGGGCGTGCGCGGCATCAACCTCGGCGACGGCGACAAGCTGATCTCGCTCACCATCCTGCGTCACATGGACGTCAACGCCGACGAACGCGCCGCCTATCTGCGCCGCGCCAATGCGGTGCGCCGTGGTGGCGTCGAAGACGAGGCAGGCACCGACAGCGAGGAGGCGACGGGCGCGATCGAACTCGGCGAGCAACGCTATGTCGAAATGTCCGCAAATGAGCAGTTCGTGCTGACCATCAGCGAGAACGGCTATGGCAAGCGCACCTCGTCCTATGAGTACCGGACTACGGGACGCGGCGGAAAGGGCATAGTCGCGATGTCGGTCAACGGCCGCAACGGCAAGCTCGTGGCCTCATTCCCGGTCGAGGACAGCGACCAGATCATGCTGGTGACCGACAAGGGCCAGCTCATCCGCTGCCCGGTCGAGGACATCCGTATTGCTGGCCGTTCGACGCAGGGGGTCACTGTCTTCAACACTTCTGATGACGAGCGCGTGGTGTCGGTCGAGCACCTCACTGACGAAGGCGAGCAATCTGGCGAAGGCTAGGCTCTAGCGCGGCGTCACCATCCGGATATGGGTCAGCACGGGGCGAGGGGTTGCATCCCCTCGTCGCAGGCAGACGGCGGAAATGTTCGGCCAGTCCTGCTGGGCACAATCGACGCCCGCCACGGCCAGTTTATCGCCCCGGGCGAGAGCCCCAGGCTCACTGGCCTCAACCTGAGGCGCTAAACTCGGCAGAAGGATCAGCGCAACACCGGCAAACGCGGCTATGGCCGCCACCGCGCCCAGAATCTTCGGCGGATCCGCCAATTTCGCTTCCAGCATCATGTTTTGCCTCCGGCGCCCTCAAGCGCTTTCGGAAATGACGCGGCTGGGCCGGAATGGTTCGCCGGAATTCCGGGCGGAGGGCGGAAAAATATCGGTAACCGTAAGGGAACCGGCTCGCTTGCGGCCTCTCGCAGGGCAGGTTAGGAGGAGGAATGGCTCGTGTCGCGCTTTATCCGGGGTCGTTCGATCCCGTCACCAACGGCCACGTCGACGTGGTGCGCCAGGCGTGCACCCTGGTCGATCGGCTGATCGTGGCCATTGGCGTGCATCCCGGCAAGGCGCCGCTGTTCTCGATTGATGAGCGCCGCGCCATGATCGTGGAAGTGTTTGCGCCGTTCGCTGCCGCCTCGGGCTGCGGCATCGAATGCGTGACTTTCGACAATCTGACTGTTGCGGCGGCCCAGAAGGCCGGTGCCTCGATCCTGATCCGCGGGCTGCGTGACGGCACCGATCTGGATTATGAAATGCAGATCGCCGGCATGAACCAGACCCTGGTGCCGGACGTGCAGACCATCTTTATTCCGGCATCCCCCACGGTTCGCCCGATCACCGCCACGCTTGTGCGCCAGATTGCCAGCATGGGCGGCGATGTTTCGGCTTTCGTACCGAAAGCGGTTGCAACCCGTCTCAAGGCAAAATTCTCACAGTAGCCCGTCGCGGCTGCCGCTTCCTTCATCGGCGCACCCTCGCGCGACGTATTCAACCTTTCCAATGCCAACGGAGTTTTCATGATCAGACTGCTTGCCGTCCTCGGAGCCCTGATGCTGGCGGCGCCGGCCTTCGCCCAAAAGCTGCCCGCCAACCTCGACAAGGCCAACGCTATCGTCATCGACACCACCAAGGGCCGCGTCGTGGTGCAGTTGCGCACCGATCTTGCGCCGAACCATGCCGAGCGCATCAAGCAGCTTGCGCGCGATGGCTACTATAACAACGTGCCCTTCCACCGCGTCATCGACGGCTTCATGGCGCAGACCGGCGATGGCAAGAACTTCAATGGTACTGGCGGTTCTAAATATCCGAACCTGAAGGCCGAATTCTCCAACGTGCCATTTACCCGCGGTGTCGTCGGCATGGCGCGCGCGTCCGATCCGAATTCGGCGAACTCGCAGTTCTTCATCATGTTCAACGACTATCCTTCGCTGAACGGCAAATACACCGTGATCGGCAATGTCGTGTCGGGCATGGATGTCGTGGACAAGCTCAAGCGCGGCGAGCCGGTGCAGAACCCCGATAAGATGCTCAAGGTGCAGGTCGCCTCCGACATCAAGTAATCGCCCCCTGAATTGCGCGCTGCGCCTTCATCCATTCAAAAGGAAAGAAAAATCATGGCAGACAACGACAACACTCTCATCCTCGACACCACGCAGGGCGAGGTGATCATCGAAATGCGCCCCGACCTCGCGCCGGGCCATGTCGCGCGCATCAAGGAATTGGTGCGTGAAGGCTTCTACGACGGCATCGTTTTCCATCGCGTGATCGATGGCTTCATGGCGCAGACCGGCTGTCCGCACGGCACCGGCACCGGCGGCTCCGGCCAGAAGCTGAAGGCCGAATTCAATGCGGAACCGCATGTGCGCGGCACGGTGTCGATGGCGCGCGCCGCCAACCCGGATTCCGGCGACAGCCAGTTCTTCATCTGCTTCGACGATGCTCGCTTCCTCGACAATCAGTACACCGTCTGGGGCAAGGTGACCTCCGGCATGGAGAACGTCGACAAAATCAAGCGCGGCGAGCCGGTGCAGAACCCGGACAAGATCATCAAGGCGCACATGGCGGCCGACGCCGCATAACGGCGCTGCTCAGCGATTTTGCGTGCCTCGTGCCCGGCCTTGTGCCGGGCATGATTGTTTCTGGAACGCCCCAACATAGCCGTTGCCCGGCCGGGGCTGGGAGGCCATAACGGGCCACCATGCGTACCGACCTATTCGATTTCGATCTTCCCCCTGAAAGCATTGCGTTACGGCCCGTCGAGCCGCGCGAGAGCGCCCGGCTTCTGGTGGTGCGGCCCGGCGACGGCCTTGATGACTATACGGTGCGCGATCTGCCGGATTTGCTGCGCGCAGGTGACCAGCTTGTCGTCAACGACACCAAGGTGATCGCGGCGCAACTGGCGGGACGCAGGGTCGGCGGGGCCACGGAGCCTCGTATCGACGTGACGCTCATCAAGCGTGTCGATGGCTCGCGCTGGCAGGCGCTGGTGCGGCCCGCGCGCAAGCTCGCAGAAGGCGATGTCGTGCGCTTCGGCAACGAGGGACGGGTATGCCTGCTTGGCAATCTCGATGCCACCGTCGAGGCCAAGGGCGAGGCGGGGGAAATCACACTGTCGTTTGCGTTTCATGGGCCGGTGCTCGATCAGGCCATTGCCGATCTCGGCGCGCCGCCGCTGCCACCCTATATCGCCTCGCGCCGCGCGCCCGACGAAAAGGATGTCGACGACTACCAGACCATGTTCGCCAAACACGAAGGCGCAGTCGCGGCCCCCACGGCGGGTTTGCACTTCACGCCCGCGCTCGAGGCTGCGTTGCAAGCACGCGGCATCGGCGTGCAGCGTCTGACGCTCCATGTCGGTGCGGGCACGTTTCTGCCGGTGAAGACCGATGACACCGCCGACCACAAGATGCATGCGGAGTGGGGCACCATTTCGGCGGAGACGGCACGCACGCTGAATGAGGCGCGTGCCAAGGGTGGGCGCATCGTCGCGGTCGGCTCGACGGCGATGCGGCTTCTGGAAAGCGCCGCGGATGAGAACGGCACCATCCAGCCGTTCACGGGCGAGACGGCAATCTTCATCACGCCGGGCTATCGCTTTCGTGCTGTCGACGTGATGATGACGAATTTTCATCTGCCGCGCTCGACGCTTTTCATGCTGGTCTCGGCTTTCTCCGGTTTGGAGACAATGCAGGCGGCCTACGCACATGCCATCGAGAAAGGCTATCGCTTCTATTCCTATGGCGATGCCTGCCTGCTGTTCGCTGATACGGGCCACGCTGCATGAGCGTGGCCAATCATTTCCGGTTGTTGGGCAGCGACGGCGAAGCGCGCACCGGGGTGCTGACGACACCGCATGGCGCGGTGCGCACGCCGGCCTTCATGCCGGTCGGCACCGCGGGCGCGATGAAGGGCATCCACTGGCGCGAGATCCGCGAGACCGGCGCCGACATCGTGCTTGGCAACACCTACCATCTGATGCTGCGCCCGACGGCGGAACGCATCGCGGCGCTTGGCGGCCTGCAAAAGTTTACCGGCTGGAACGGACCGATGCTGACGGATTCCGGCGGTTTTCAGGTGATGTCGCTGTCGAAACTGCGCAAGGTCACGGAGCAGGGCGTCCGCTTCAAGTCACACATCGACGGTGCGGTGCTGGACCTGACGCCGGAGCGCGCCATCGAAGTGCAGCGGCTGTTTGGCTCGGACATCGCCATGCAACTCGATGAGTGCGTGCGGTTGCCGGCGACGCGCGCAGAGGTCGAGCGCGCGATGCAATTGTCGCTGCGCTGGGCCGAACGTTCCAAGCGGGCTTTCGAAGGCGCGCCGTCCGGTCACATGCTGTTCGGAATCGTGCAAGGCGGCGATATCGCGGAGCTTCGCCGGCAAAGCGCCGTTGCGCTCGGTCAGATCGATTTTCACGGCTTCGCGGTGGGCGGGCTTGCGGTCGGCGAACCGCAGGAGGTGATGCTGGCGATGATCGAGGAGACTGCGCCGCTACTGCCGCAGGACCGGCCGCGTTACCTTATGGGCGTCGGCACGCCGGACGACATGATCGAAGCGGTGGCGCGCGGCATCGATATGTTCGACTGTGTGCTGCCAACCCGCAACGGCCGACATGGTCATGCGTTCACGCGACGCGGCGTCATCAACCTGCGTAATGCGCGCCATGCCGACGACCCGCGCCCGCTGGATGAGGAAAGCCCGTGGCCGCCCGCGCGCAGCTATTCGCGCGCCTATCTGCATCATCTCGTGAAGGCGGGCGAGGCTCTCGGTGCGATGCTGCTGTCCGAGATCAACATTGCCTATTTTCAGACCTTGATGAGTGGCATTCGCGAAGCGATTGCGGCGGGCACGTTTGCGGATTTTCGCGCTGCAACGAAAGCAGGCTGGGCGGCAGGCGACCTGCCGCCGCGGTAGACATCACCCTGGCTCAGAAGTCGCCTTGCCGTGGGGCGTCCGGACAATCCCTCAGCGTGTGCTTGGTCACGAAACCGTGGCCGCAGGTATCGCAGGTCCACAGATAGCTCACGACGTTGTCGGAAAAGGCCGAGGCTTCAGCCGCCACCATGGTGTCGGAGCAGATTGCGCAAATCATGCGCTCGGCTCCGCGCGGAAAGAACGGCGCGAGCGTCGGGCGGATTTCAGCGGTTGCCGTCATCGTGACCTCCCTCAGGTTGGCGTCGTCAATTGGCGGTACCGGGAAAACCTACATCCGCACTTTGAAGAAGGCACAACACAAATGCGTTGGTTTTGCGATTTCTTCTGTCGCAACGCACACATCCACGTGTTCAGGCTCTTTGCGTAACACGAAAAGACAGATTTAATGATCGCCTGTTCTGAAACTCATTTCGCTAGGAGTGCGCCATGAATTCGCCGCCGGACAAGACCGCTTCCCAGTGCCATATCGGGCGGGGCGGCATCTATGACAGCATCGTCGATGCAGCGGGTTGCACGCCGATCGTGCGATTGCGGCGGCTGCCGGAGCAGCACGGCGTCAAAGCCACGATTTTAGCCAAACTTGAGTATTTCAATCCGGCGGCCAGCGTGAAGGACCGTATTGGCGCAGCGATGGTGAAGGCCATGGAAGAGGCCGGGGCCATCAACAAGGACACGGTGCTGATCGAACCGACATCCGGCAACACCGGCATCGCGCTTGCCTTCGTCGCGGCCTCGCGCGGTTATCGCCTCAAGCTCGTGATGCCGGATTCGATGTCGATTGAGCGACGCAAGATGCTGGCCTTTCTCGGCGCGGAGATTGTGCTCACCCCGGCGGCGCAGGGCATGAACGGTGCGATTGCGACCGCCGAGGAACTGGTGCGCACCACGCCCAACGCCGTGATGCCGCAGCAGTTCAAGAATCCTGCCAACCCCGCCGTGCATCGTCAGACGACCGCAGAGGAAATCTGGAATGACACCGCGGGTAACCTCGATATTTTCGTGGCCGGTGTCGGCACCGGCGGCACGATCACCGGCGTCGGTCAGGTGCTGAAGCCGCGCAAACCATCGCTGCGGATCGTCGCGGTCGAGCCTGCGGAAAGCCCGGTGCTGTCGGGCGGCAAGCATTCGCCCCACAAGATTCAAGGGCTCGGTGCGGGTTTCGTGCCGGACATCCTCGACCGCTCGGTGATCGATGAAGTCGTGACCGTGAACAGCACGGCGGCGATCGAAATGTCGCGCTCGCTCGCGCGCATGGAAGGGATCGCGGGGGGAATCTCCTCGGGCGCGGCGGTTGCGGCTGCGCTTGAACTCGGCAAGCGGCCGGAAAACGCAGGCAAGATGATTCTCACCGTGATTCCCTCTTTCGCGGAGCGCTATCTTTCGACGGTGCTGTTCGAAGGGATTTAGCGAAGGCCCCCTTGTGCTCCATTGACCGTCTTTTGGCGGTCTCGCGGTGCTTAAACACCGCGAGACCGCCCGTGAGGCGAGGTCCTGAGCAGACGGTTGGCCGCGGGCATCGGCCATTGGGCTAAAATGCATGCCAAGTAGATGTTTACCGTTTCAGTCTAGCATACAGTTCCACAGGCCTCTGATGTCGTCAGAGATTCGGGGTCTGCGTTTCTGTGTCTTCGTATTTTCACGACCGTCGAATGTCTTGATGGGATCTGATCCGAGATGACAAATCCGCAGCTGCTTCATGCGCAAGTCCTGACCACCCCGGAGAGTGCACAGATACCGACCGTCTCGGAGAGACTGGTCGATGAATTGGGCAATGGCCTCGGCAATCTTGGTGTCGAGCTCGCAGATGTGCTGGGCAATCTGCACGACGTTGCAAGTCGCGTCTCGCGGCAATCCGAGCAGTTCGGCCATTTGCAGGAAACCGCGGACACGATGGTTGCGGCCAATCGCAACATCGACGGCGCGGCGCGGACGGTCCAATCATTCACAGCCAATGCGGCTGCCGAGATTACGCAGTCGCGCGAGGTCGTGACCAGCGCAGTCGGAAACATTACCGAGCTCGTGACCGCCGTGAGCCGGATCGAGGACAGACTTGCGGCGATCAGCCAGGTCCTGTCGCAGGTCGGCAAGGTGTCAGGCACCATTGAAACCATCGCCAAGCAGACCAATCTTCTCGCGCTCAATGCCACCATCGAAGCTGCGCGCGCCGGTGATGCCGGGCGGGGCTTTGCGGTCGTCGCCAACGAAGTGAAGAGTCTTGCGGAGGCGACACGACAGGCGACGTTGCAGATCAGCCAGACAGTACAGAATCTCGATGGCGAGATCGGGCATTTGATCGAGGATAGCGGTGTTGCGACCCGTTTCGCCAGAGAGGCGGGCGAGGGCGCCAATCATATCCAGGGTACGATCAATCGCGTCCATGAAGGTTTTGCCACCGTGGAGCGCGACATCAGCGCGATTGCGGCCGCTGCCGCGACCAACATGGAACACTGCGACGTGGTGCTCGCCGAACTAGGCGATCTCGCCAAGGGTGTCGATCTGTCGTCCAGCGATCTGAAACATGCCGATGATCGCGTCGAGGGGCTGCTCGGCGCCTCCGAGACGCTCATCAAGGCCATTGCCGAAAGCGGTGTCGAAACATCGGATACGCCTTTCATTCAGGCGGCGGTCGAAATGGCCGCCAAGGTCGGCAAGGCGTTCGAGGCCGCGATCGAGCGTGGCGAAATCACGGAGCAGCAGTTCTTCGAGCCAAACTATCGGGAAATCGAGGGCACCAACCCCAAGCAATATCTGTCGAGCTATGTCGAACTGACCGACCGGATACTGCCGCCGATCCAGGATCCCGTGCAGAAGATGGACCCGCGCGTGATGTTCAGCGTGGCGTGGGCACGCGACGGCTACCTTCCGACCCATAACCCGAATTACCGGCACCCGCAGGGCGACGATCCGGTCTGGAACGCGGCCAATTGCCGGAACCGGCGCATTTTCAGGGATCGCGCCGCCGAGAAGGTGGCGAACAGCACGGCGCCATTCCTGCTGCAGACCTATCGCCGCGACATGGGCAACGGCAATTTCGTGCTGCTCAAGGATGCGTCGGCGCCGATCCGCATTCGCGGCCGCCACTGGGGATGCTTCCGGATCGGCTTCCGTCAGTCCTGATCGGGGCCGTAGAGCCTAGAATATTGAACTCACTGGCAAAAAAGCCGTTGAGGGAGGCCGCCAATGCGTCGGTTTTCGGCGCTCATGGCTTGACCCGTGGGAATGAGACCCCTACACACCGCGACGAGTGAGCGCGTAGCTCAGGTGGTAGAGCACGTGACTTTTAATCATGGGGTCGAGGGTTCGAGTCCCTCCGCGCTCACCAATATTTCAAGCGCTTAGCTAAGTTTTGCCTCGGCCAAGGGGCTGATGGGTGCAAGTTGGGTGCACCGACGGCGAACGATCACCTCGGTCTGTGACCAGCCTGCGAGGTCTCCTAAAATCGTCGGCGCACCTCAAGGGGCGCTCGATTAGGGAGTCCCCCGATGCGCCAGCCCGCACAGCCCCAGGCTTGCTCGAAACCGCTCAAAAGCTCCTGCAACGGATGTGTGAGGCTGTTTGACAAGAGCCGCCCGCTGCCCAAACGAATTTGCAAGGAACGATGCCCGTTTGCAGCCGTGAGGCGCGCTATAAACCGACGATCTCGAAAATAAATTTTTAGTCGAGCCTCACGGTGCTCCAGCATGCACCACGGCGCACCATGCCGCTCATTGGACTTGTCCGCGCGTTCATGCCGAAGTGCATCAAGGTAAGACACGAGGCAATACAATGAACGATCAGTGGTGGGCGGCAAAGCCGCTGAAGTCTTTTCAAGCCAAAAAAGTCGATTGGTTGTGGAAGCCGTTCATCCCGTACGGCACCATTACAACGCTTGCAGGCGAGGGCGAGGCTGGAAAGTCGACGCTGCTTTATTTGCTCGTTGCGCGCATAACGACCGGCCAGCGGATGCCGCAGATTGGCGACGACAAGCAGGCCCCTACCGATCAGGGCTCCGTCATCCTTTTGACGAAAGAGGACGAGCCGGGGTTTTTGAAGCCAAGGCTTCAGGCAGCGGATGCCGACCTATCGAAAGTCCATATGGTAGTCGCGGGAAAGCGTCGTGCGCGAGACCGCGATGAGGACGATGTGGTGATCGACAGGCTCGACGACACCTTGCAGTCAATTGCGGACGTGATCGCCCGCGTTGGCGATGTGCGGGCTGTGATCATCGACCCCATCACGGACTTCGCAGGCCAGCTCAACCTCTATCGTGAAGATCAGGTGCGCAAGCTGCTAACGCCGCTAAGCCAGCTTGCGGCAAAATACGACTTCGCCCTCATCAACGTGCTGCATCTCATCAAGGACGCCCGTAAACCGCCGCGCCAGCGCATTCTCGGCAGTGTGGGACTCGTCAACATTTCGCGCTCGGTCTTGATGGTGGGCAAAGTCGAACAGCGCCGCTACCTCATGATGGAGAAGGCCAATTGGTGGCGCGAGAAGCGGGCAGTAGCATTTGCCGTGAAGTCTAATAACGGACAGCCCGTCGTCGAATTTGAAGCTGAGTACGCCGATGTTGACATCAACGAGGTGATGTCCGGTCGCAGCATGCACATCACGAAACAGCAGCTTGCTTGCCTTGAGCTTCGCAAGCTCTTGATGGATGGGCCCATGCAAACAACCGAGATAGAGCTGCGCGCCGATCAGATGGACATTTCGTGGAATACATTCAAAGCCGCAAAAAAGGAATTGGGCATCACTAGCCAGCGCTCAGACGATGTATGGTGGTGGAAATTGCCCAACGGGCCAACAGGCCAATGATGGCTTGTTGGCTTCATGCGATCTCGGAGCCACGTCTTAAAACAGCGTGGTTTCCGAATTCTCGGAGCTTGATGAGGGCAGGTCGAGTGTTTGGAGCAGTTGGTGACGGTCTTGAACCGCGAGCCATATCAGGAAGCCTTTATCGACAACGCTCAATCTGAGATTGCTTCGATCATAGTCGAGAATGAACGGCTTGACATTTTTCTTTGCTTGGAGCGCAGGGACTGAAATTAGTGCTTGGGTTAGGTTGCCGGGGTTCAAATTCTCTTGCGGGTGAGCGCTTTGGATTTTTTGCCGAATGGTTCGATAAGTCAGTCCTTTTTCGAGTTCCGCCAGTTCCGCGGTGAGTACCGGGTACAAAAGCCACTTGTACATTTCGAGCTGCGTCGTGCCGAAGCCCGCAGCGAAATTTGTAAGAAATGATGAGTATCGCGCGCCTTGCTCGGCGATCACCGACTTAACCAACCTTCCGACATCGATCGTGGTTGGAAGCGTAGCCAGCGAAGTTCGAGTTTCGACGATGTCGTTTTCCATGCATGCCTTATAGCAACAATCTTGCACGATATAGACGCTATGCAAGGCTTGAACTATGAGGCTTTCTTTAAACTGCGTAGGGAAGCTAACGTTTAAAAGGTTTTCCCCTGCCTCAATGACTTTGAGCAAGTCATCCCGTGGCCATTCATCGGCGTCAATCGAAACGACACGACCGGCGAGATCTCCGTTGTAAACAATCAACCGATTTTCTTCGCGCCAGACGGCCACGATGATAAATGTTATTTTGGACGTCTCGTGGACCGTCTTTAAGGCAAACGCAAATTGCTCCTGAGTTTCCTGTGGCAAATAGTGAAAATCTTCTAAGACGATAAACTTGGTGAACTCGATGCCTTTCAAGGCGCGAACTAAATCATTTGGATCGTTGGGATCAAGGTCAAATGGCTCAGTCGTTCGTTCTTGTTTTTTAGTTTTCTCACCTTCGCCACCAGCTTCGCCCTCAACTTTGCCAAGGCCGAATAGATTAAATCCACTTGTGGCTTTGACTTGAAGCTTTGCTTTTCCTTCAACCGTCCTTGAATTCGAAACCTCAACCTCACAGCCGGCAGCTTTCAAAATGGCTTCGTCTAATTTGGATAGGTCCCAAGTATTTTGGCACTGGACCAAAACGTAGTCATCGTCGGATAGGCAATAGCGTCGAAGGCAAGTTTTACCTTGCTTAGAACTGCCAAAAATAATCACGTGCTTATCTCGTGACAGATTATCAATCAGCTTGCTATCGACATGTGCGCGAGAAATGTAAGTGAGCGGAATATCGCGGCTGACGCCAAACACATCTCCGGTTTTATTAATAACTTCGGCCATGAATCCCCCCGTATCTATTTAGTCGATCCGCTAACAGTGCAATCGTCAAGAGTGCAATCTTCTACAAGCCTCGCATATTGCTATTGCTCGCCGGTTCTCATCGAGAAGACCTGGGTTTTCCTAACGACATCTTCATCATTGGCAAATTAGCTGGTCGATCGGGATAGACGAATTCCTCGGCACGTAACCAGCGTCCTTCGAACTGATCCCAGAATTGAATAGCTTCAAGTTGCACTGCAAACTCGTGGACGACCCATGTGCCGTCGCGCTGGATGCGTTCACCTGTGTCGTCGAAAGGAATGCGATTGAGCTTGCATGTCGCGTTGATCCATTCCCAATTCTCGCGGATGTAATCGTCTTTCAGCGCGACGTGATATGGCCGCAACGGCGAGTAGCGCTTCGGTGATGCGCCGCGCGGATGAAAGCCATGTCGTTGCATTAAAAATTCAGGCAGTCGCGCGACAGCATTGGCAATGCGCCGGGCTTCGTCCGATGTCAACGACGAGTGATAGAACGGCACGCCCTTGAGGTCGTCACGGCAGGGCACCTGGACCAGCGGAATGCCGTTGGCATCTTTCACGACGTACAGGTCCGCGTTAGGTCTTTCGACCTGCCATGGCGGGGGAAAACGGCGCTTCTGCTCACTTGACTCCATCCCAGAACCATAAGAACATAACAGGAACGAATTCAAGGTGGAACAGCCCAGTGTCGGCATTACCGAAGCCCGATCCACAAACGGATGCGGACCGCTTAAACGTGGCTGCTGATCAAGCCATTGCCATGGCGGACGGCGACATGCGCAGCGCCATCCGGTCGCTGATCTTGGCGAATGAATATCTCGAAATGGAATTGAGCGAGGTCTATGCGGCAGTTTCGCGAGGCTATACGCGGGGCGAGGTGTGGCGAGAGCCGCCCAAGCCCGAGGCGAAAGAGGAATCGACCGAGGATATCGACCTCGACAACATCCCTGACTGGTACGACTAGGAGGCAGCTATGGGTGACGTGACGTGGTTTGTTGCCTTGCCGTTCACGGACAGCGAGGAAGGGCCGGTGCCCGGCGAAGCTGAGGAATGTCAGAGCGCTAATATCGCCGTTATGCGTGCAGAGGCCCTATCGCGCAAAGAGGGTAACGTAGGTGCGCTGGCATTCAGCCGTAGTGGCGATTTGTCCGAAGGACGTTTTGATGAAGCAAATGTAATACGGGCGTTCGGTCAGGTGCCGGACGATCTCGCCGCGCTTTAGCGAATAGTTCAATCCAGATTGATAGCTTAAATTTTATTCGATGCACTAGTTGCGCCGTTACCTTCCGCGGTAACCCGATCGCAAGGCGTACGCTTTAACATCCCAAAAATAACAATGAGGATAATACTATGGCGAGGCATTGGCCGTGGATGTTATTGGCTGCTTCGTTCGTACTGTGTGCGACGCTGCTGTTCGTACGGTTGAACGAAAGCCGTGCAATGGCCCACGTAGCGGCAGGAACGCAGTCTGCCGCTACCATTCCGCAGATTTCGGCCAAACCCTTGGTCAAAGACTTCAAGGCTGGCATGATAGTTGATGGCGCGGTGGTCCTCTCAACGGCTGACTTAGTCATCGACTGGAAGAAATGGCGCGGTCGACCGGTGATAATTCGTGGGCGTGCCTTTAATCCGTCGGACACGAGCGTTGCGTTTAAAAGTGCGAATGTCTTGTTTACGCTCAAACGGATAGATAGCGAGACGCATCGTTGGTTTCTGAAGGAATGTCTAAACGGTCTTCAGACCCCAGAATGCAATGTCACGATTATGGGAATTCCCGAAGATGGGCAGTTTGGAAAAGAGCTAGCGAGCGTCGTGGTTATGCGCTAGTCGCCCTTCTCGGGAGCATCGCACGTGTTAACGCAAAGGCTTCTGAAAAAGCTCTGCCATCCGCGCTAACCGCTCAACACCGGCATCATTGCTTTCTAGGTGCGCCTGCAGTTCGTCCAGATCGTTATCGTAGCCGGGCAAAACTAGCGGCGTCACCGGCTCGGGCGCGTTGAGCGGGATACCTTTCCAAAATCGCTTGAGCCACCCAATCATGTGCATAGAGTAATGCCGGTCTGTGCTAGTTGGCAACACAGACCGGCACCGCTCGCTGGCAATGGCCGGGAGGACGGCCAGCGAGCACCCGACGACCCAAAGGATAAGGCCGTCGAGGTCGATGCCCTTCGCGCTGCACCCATGAACAGCCAAGGACGCTTATCGCTGGGAGTTACAGCGATAAGGGTCGGAATTCACGCAACCGCCTTCGCCCTTGCTCTGCGTACCCCCAATACGATCTGTGCATCAACGTCGAACCGGCGCGCGATTGACTGGCCTTGCAAAGCCGCATCCCGAATGATGGCTTCTTCCTCGCAGCCGAGCTTCCTTACATCGGCGGCGATGTCGCGCAGCTTCTCGGCCTTCTGTTGAGCCGTCAGGCGTAGCTCGCACGTCTTGTCCATTTCATCGATCTGGCGATGCAATCGATCCGTGAACTTCTTCGGGTCGAGCCACGCCACGCAGGCCAAAATCATCGACCTGCTTGGACCCCATGCCTTGCTCTCAATGCTTGCCGTCAAAACGCCAGCATCCGTCTTGAGCGTGGGCGTGCCGCTTTTAACGAGTTCAGCCACAAACTCACTGGCCTGTGCTTTCAATTCAGAAATTGGGGGCGCGGCTTCTGCGATTAGTTTGCGCTCGATCACACGGGTTGCGATCTCGCCGCGAAGCCGTTGAACCGCTCGCAAGGGCGTTTCGCCTTTGCGAAGCTTGGGCAGAGGCAGTCGTTCTTCCTCAAACTCGCGATCTTCGGGCTGCCGTGACAGCCATTCCTTGACGATGCGCGCGAGGTTGGCTGCGTTCATCATGGCTTCGCGTTGCTGCGCATGAACACCCTGCATCCGCGATATTTCAAACTCAAACCCTTCGGCATGTTCGCCGGTCGGATTGTTGCTCAGTGCCTTTCTGAGTTCGCTGATGCGAGCCGATGCCGAATGATAGGTTTGCGCGGCAAGGTCACTCGCATCCTCAATCTCGGCCAGCCGCGTTCTTGCGGCCAAGGGAAGGTTCATTGTGTTGATCATGCTTGCCTCCACGCGTCTTCAAGCCGCTTATCGCGCGCGGCGTAGCGCTGGTCGCTTGTCAGCGCGGTCGGCGTGATGGGTGCTCGGGGTGAAGGTGCCGCAGGAACATCGAGCGGCGGCGGGTTACGCCAAGCGTCTGACAGCTTCTTTTCACGCACGACCTGAGCCACGTCGAGCGCGGCGCGGTCGGCGGCATTTGTCGGCAGAAAGCCGGGCTTGTGTGCAATGGCGATCGGCTCGGGCCGATGATCCATCAACATCAGCGGCACGCGCACCGCGTGGTCGTCGCGCGCCACCTTGATTGTCTCGCCATCTTCGGCGACCTGCTTTCCATCAATAATTTTCATCGCAGTAGTCCTCCTGACATGACGTAGTTACGAAGCCCGATCATTCGGGCTTCTTGCGGAGTGGGATCACCGACCCAAGCTAGGCTGCTGTCGTAGGCGTAGCGTTTGCCACTTGTGTTCACGAGAACACCGGCGACGACGTTGCATAGGTCGTCGTGACCGTTTGGCGCATGGTCAATGGAGTCTCTGCCCGAGCGGGCTGTTCTGCGTTCGAGACCGACGAACTGCGCCATCAGCTTGGCGTCGTCGAGTAGTTCGCACTTGCGCAATTGATCAGCGGCAAGCAGTCGCGATATAGGTCGGACTTGGGCTTAGCTGCCGGTTCGTATGTGATGCCGTGCGCCTTGAATGGCTCGCGTACCCATTCGCCAGCGAAGCGGTCACCGAGCACGCGATTGATGCCATAGCTTTTCAGCAGGGCAGCGTAGTCTGTCACGACGGCTTCGGGCGAGAACGGCGGTTTACGCTCGCGAATGACGTCCAGTACTGCGAAGCCGTCCTGCTTGTGGCCTATAGCCAGCGTGAACGAGTCCTTGCCGCTGCCGCCTGCCGGATCGAGGAAGGCTGAGTACTTCAGGCCGGGCACGCGCTCACGCTCGCGCACACCGGGCGTAACGCAAGCCTCAATAGCCTCGCGGGCAATAAAGGCCTCAATGTCCGATCTGAACTGCGCCCCGTATTCGGCGGCAGCGTTGGCAGGATCGGCCTCATAGGCAGCGTCAATGACGGCCTGCGCTACGGTGCCATTCATTGCTATTGTGGGAGCCTGCCAGACGGTTATGGGATCGCCGGGCTTGGCATAGTGCCGTTTGTACGCATCCCACAGCGCGCCCTTGCGGGCGTACGGCGAGCTAGCCGCCAAAAGCAGAGCATTGGGGATCGTGGCCATGCCGGGCCGCAGGGCGTTCAAGACCTCGTAATCGGGTGTGGCTGTGTCGTCGGTCGGCCAAAACGCAATCTCGTCGAGCAGCACGGCAACGAGTGTGAAGCCTCTGACCGAACGAAACGAAGCCGTGGCCACTTCAATCGTGACGAAGTTTGATAGATCGAAGCCTTCGGCCCATTCCCGCTCGACCATGCGAGCCAGCATCGGCACGTTCGTCAATAGCGCGCGCACATATCGCAAAATGATGCGTGCCTGCTTGCGGTCGGTGGCAATGATAAAGACCGTGCCGCGTTCGCCGGGGGCCAGGTACTGCCGGTACTCGTGGAAGCAGGCGAGGAACACAGCGATCAATGCCAGCACGAACGACTTGCCCGCACGACGACCACAAATCAGCCAAGCCTCTGATGCGGCGGTGTCTGGGGGATCGTCGCGGCCAGTGTGTTCGCGATAGATCGCAAGTTGGTCTGCCGTCATCGGCAAAGCGAACAAGGCCGCAATGAACGCAAACCACGCCTGCCATGTGGCGGGGTCTTTGAACCACGGCGCAAACAGATGCGGATCGGCGATGCAGTCTAGTAGTGTGGGTGTGGAGGGGGTAGGCGCTATGCGAACGCGAGGGCGTGAAAGGCGTATGCGTTGCCTAGCCGTCATGCTCCAATGTCACGCGTTGGCTTGATCGATTGCGCAGATAGGTCTGCAAGTCTGGTGTCACGTCACGGGCGCTGCGCTTAAGCCCGATAGTCTGGCAATGCCGTCGCAGGGTATTCGAGGCGCGCTGGTACCGATCAAGCTGGTCTGCTGTTGCGCCTGTTTCAGACTCGGCAAAGCGGACTTCCATCTGCTCTAGTTCGACGGTCAGCGTGGCGATGCATCGCACGAGCGATTGCTCGGCTTGCGACATGCGATCAACGCCGCCGCGATCTGCCGTGTGTAAAGCTACGATGTCCTTGAACCTGCGTACCCACACCGAACGCTGGTCGATGCCCTTGGGCATGACGCGGCCATTCGTGACGCGGCTTCTGCCCTTCTTGATCGATGTTTCAGTCCACCTTGTGCCGTGCATGTATTCGCCTCGAATACTTTGGCAATATTTTCGAGGGCTGAATGCACATTCCTTGCACCCCTCTGTCAATCCATTGGTACTGGCTTCCACTGGCAGAGCACTTAGATGGCCGTCACCCCATGATCTAAGATCACGTTTCTTGCTTCACTCGGCATTTTCGAGGCCGCCACGTTGCTTGACGAACAAAATAAAGGGGCAGGGGTTTGCTTGCGTGACGGGCTTTTTAAGCCTCGCCGTTTTAGCATTCTCCAGCATTCAGACCCGGCGAATACGCTTACTAACCTTGCTAGCGTGCAACCCCGTCGCGCCTTGTCGTGCCAGAAATTTCAGTGTGTGCCGATGTTCGGACGCAAGCTGCGAAATGTTGAACCTGGCCGTCTTTGACGTTTCGCCTAGTGCAGTCATCATTTCATCGACGCTGATTGCAGCATTATTGAAGATCATATCTTTGATACGGTATCTGCGCGTGGTCGGTGTGATGTAATTTCGCGGTCTTCGCTTTCGCCATCGTTTCTTTGTTGGCTTTTTGGGTTCGGGTTCGGGCACTGCTCGGAGACCGTAGCGCCATGCAGTCCAGTCCATCTTGTCGTGATACGGGTCTTTTACGTCGTCGTCATGACAACACATCAACATGCCCCCCTTTGTTTTAATTTCCTTGTCATTTCAATCATGCTCATTGCTACCCACGATAGCCGTTGCTCAATGTCGAGTGACTGCACGTCGCCAGCCTTCATGCGTTCAACACGTTTTGGATAGTACTGGCTGAATATCTGCACACGATCGCGCTGGCCCCTGTCGAATAGCTGCGCTAATTGCCGAGGCAGTCGTGCCTGATGTGCGTCAATGAATGCCTGCGCTATTGCTGATCGGTTCGAGCCATGCCTACGTGTTCGCCTGTTCTGTACAATTCCTTTACGGATAAATCGCTGACGGGCTTTGTCGGCGTCGTAGGCGACGACCTTGATGTGTTTTGCGAACAATGCTTTGGGGTCTAGTTCGATCAGATCATCAACGCTGGCGATGTTCTGCGCCTTTACGCTTCCGGCATTCATGATGCGAAGTTCAATATGAGGTACGCCGCATTCGCCGGTGACTTTGCTCGGCTTGTCGTTGTAGATCGTCAAATCGCGGTTTGATCGCTTGTTGCGGCTTCGCTGCTCAACGGCGTAGCTCGTATCGTCGATATTGAGTATCGGGCCGCGTGGACACCATCGCAGCATCGTCTGCTGGCGGATCAAGCGGTCTAGCTCGGCCTGATCAACACCGGGCTTGGCCGAAATGTCATATGCCACATCGAAGCGGCACCACACGCCGCCATAGCTTTCAAGCAGCCGTAGGACGGCGAGCGCGGGCTGCTGAACAGAGATGCGCCAGCCTTGACGCTGGCCATGCTTGTCGAAGCATTTATCGCGCCATACCCATCGCCCGTGCGTTTGACGCAATTTCGCAATCATGCCCTGTGGCAAGCGTCTAAAATGCATTTCGGCGGTGTCGATGTAGGGGACGATAAAGCTGACGAGATTGATCCACGTTGGACATGGCGATATGTTGCGCATAACGGGCGCGCCTTTCTTGATCGTTGGGTCGTTCGTTCTTGCTCATATGAAAAAAGCCCGCCCTTTGCCGAGGACGGGCTTTTTTCATGCTTCATTGCGCTCGCCCTCAAGAACGGCCATCACGTCGGCAAGCCGATAGTGTTTCGGACCGTTGGGGGCGTTGCTTAATCGGATTGCTTTGATGTGGCCGCGCTTTTCCTGCCGCCACCAGAAATGGCGGGACTTCGGCGGTACTGTCAGCGATTGCGCATAGGCAAGGCTGCAATAGACCGGCGCAACGTCGGTCCGTACAGAGGTCGTAGGTGATTTAGACTCGGTGTTTGACATGCCATGCTCACGGGTCGCGCTCGCCTTTCGGCAAACGTTTCACGATGAGGATCCGCGCGGGCATTCGTGTGCTGGATCGGCATGGGGTTGGGGCTCTCTGGGTCACCAGCGCCTTCCCAACTTCCACCAAGCGTTCATCAACAGCGCTTGGCCGATTGGGAATTTAGCGAAGCCGCACCGGGAATGCAACACGCGACGACACTGCCAGCGAGCCGGTACGGGAGCCTTTGAGCATTCGCCTAGGGCGATGCTGGCAATTTCGTGAAACGCTCCCCATCCGCGTTTTTGGCCGATTGGCGATGGCCCTGTTTGCGACGCTTGGGCAGCGTCACGACATTCGGAGCTGGCGGAAACACGATCCGCGTGATCAGCGCGTCGAGCGTGGCAAGGTCTTCGTTGATTTCGTCGGTGTAGGCGAAAACGTTATAGACGGCCACAAGGGGGTCGCGTGGTGAATGAGCCAATATCTTTTCGGCTCGTTCTTCCGGCACACCCGCACGGGCGAGCAAGCTGCGCCCAGTTCGACGCAAGTCGTGGAGCGTCCATGGCGGGATGTCGGGTAGCTCGGCACCCATAAGCGCATCCAGTTCGGCTTTGGCTTGCCCGAAGGCACTGAAAGACCCAAACGCTTCGCCCGGGCCGTTGCGTCGACCCTCACGCGATGCTGTGAACACGTAGTCGTTGCCGACGATGACGGGCTGGTTCTCGATTATTTGGCGCGCCAGTCGAGGCAGCTTGATCTGCTCAATCACACCCTTGGCACGTGGCGGTCGCGAAGGCTTCCAAACCCCGTCCTTGATTTCCGACCAGCGCATGGTCGCTGTGGCTGTGCGCCGCTGGCAAAGCAGCAGCAAGCAGCGAATGAATGCGCCCGCTGTCACCAGCTTCTCGCAGCAATGCCACATGACGCGAATTTCCTCGTCATTGAGGATGCGCTTTCGACGGCGAGACGCGGGGCGGGTTCGAGCCATGCCCTTAACGACCGGGCATATGTAGTCCTCGGTTCGGCTTTGATGCCAATTACCGATACGCCGCACGAAGGCCAGCACCATGTCGGCTGCCCGTGGGCCGCGTTCGTCCGCGACCTGGTCGAGCAGCTTTGTCACGTCGCCGCGCCGGACACTGACAAATGGCTTGTCGCCCCATGCGGGCAGGATGACTTTATCGAGGTAGCTTTTGATTTGCGGCGCTGATCGCAAGCCCTCAGCAAGCGCAACGCGCTGATAGTAGTTCTCCGCGATTTCGCGATATGTCGGCTCCGGCGGGGCGGGCGGGTTTTCAACACGGTCTTTGGCGGCGATTTTTGCCCGGGCTGCCTTTTCGCGAGCTTCCTTGACGGAGACCGCAGGCCAGTTGCCGAGCAGCGTGCCGCAGCGTTTGCCTTTGGCATCGCGATAAAGCACGCGCCAGGTCTTGGTGTACTTGCCGACGCGCAGTACCAGCCGTCGCTCGTCTGCGTCGTAAACGTCGTAGCGCTTGCCCTCGAACTTTTTGGCGGCGACTTTCGGCTCGGTCAGCTTTTCGGGCTTGGGCGGCTTTCGCTCGGATTTGCCCCCGGCGGGCTCGGCTGCTTCGGGCATCAACGCGCCCCACAAAAGGTGCAAAATGGGTGCAACACCCGGCTTCCTCACGCTGCACCACGCCGCAACAGCGCGCACCACGTAAGTTACTGTATTATATCAACTATTTTAACTTATGGGCGGGAAAAATTGGTCGTTTTGAACAGGCTAAAACAGCCTGCACCATGCCAAAGTGCGCCTTTTAATCATGGGGTCGAGGGTTCGAGTCCCTCCGCGCTCACCAATATTTCAAGGGCTTAGCGGAAGTGGGATTTTCCATTCCGACAAGCGATTAGCCGTTACTGCGACAAACCAGCCATTTTTTCTTTTCCCGGCGCGTCGACATTGAGCCGGTCGCGTGTTAGCGGGGGCTTGGGCCGATCCGAAAGGCATCGCAGTGATTTCATGCTTTCATCTTCAACGCCTGCCGCTGCTGCGCCTTCCGCGCAGGTTCTTCGCGGCATTTGTGTTGACGATGTACCTTTTGGCGGGAGCGCTGCACGGGTTCTGCGATCTGGATGTTGCCAATAACTCCGGCACATCGATCGTCGCGTCGATCAAGAACGACCTTGGTCAATCCGAGAAAGGCGTTATCTCCGACCACCACTGTCATGGCTGCTTCTCGGTAACGATTCCAGCGCCGATAACTACCTCGCTCGTTGTTAGCCCAACGCATAAAGTCTCCGTAGCAAGCAGCATCCTTCTCCGGGGATTGCCGCTCGGCCTCGACCCGCCTCCACCAAAATTCTTTGCCTGAACGCTGCCGCCGGAACGCTTCGCGTTCCCACCATGTCGCTCGTCAGGTCATTCCATATGTTTTTCAAGATTGCCGCGCGCTTTGCGTGCGCGGCGGCATTGCTGGTCAGCCCATGGCTGATGGCGATGTCGCATTCGCAGACTCTCACCCTGAGAGCAGCGCTGCAACGCGCGCTCGTTTCCAGTCCGCGCCTTACGGCGGCCGAACGGGACGTCGGGATAGCAACCGGTCAGCATATCCAGGCTGGTGCTCTCCCCAATCCCGAACTGTCCTATGAGCAGGACAATTCGTTTGGCTCAGGTGTTTATCGCGGAACGCGATCTGCCGAGACGACGCTGCAAATAAGCCAGCTATTCGAACTCTTCGGAAAGCGGGAGGCGCGTATTTCGGCAGGCCTCGCAGGTGTCGATGTCGCGACCATCCAGCGCAAGGCGACGCGGCTGGAGATTCTTTCAGAGACCGCGATCGCTTTCGTCAACGTTGTCGGTCTTCAACGCCGCATTCACATTCTCGATCAACAAGTCGTGGCGATCGACAAGATCACGCCCCTTCTCCAACGGCGTGTGGAGGCGGGTGCATCCTCGGTTGCAGAGACGGGGCGGGCCGATGTCGCATCCTCGCTTGTGAAGGCCGACCGCGAGCGTGCCAAGGCGGTGCTCGCGAGCGCGCGCCGCGAGCTTGCTGTTCTGATGGGAGATACCGCGCCGAAATTCTCTGCCGTGTCGGGGCAGCTCGATGTCACGGGCCGACCGCCGACCTTTCAGTCGGTCGTTGCCGCCATCGACGCCAACCCACAGCTCGTGCGCTGGACAGCTCTCTATGCGCAACGCAACGCCGAATTGTTACTTGCGAGGTTAAAGCCGTATCCCGACGTGCGGCTGTCCGCGGGGTGGCGTCATTTTAACGACACCAGGGACGATGCGGTGAGGCTCACGCTCTCGGTGCCGATCCCGCTGTTCGATCAGAATCAGGGAAATATCCTTTCCGCGCAGGAGAATCTTGCCAAGGTTCGGGCTGAGCGGGAAGCCAACCGCAATACGCTCATCGTCGTCGCGGGGCGGGCCTATGACTCGCTGCAAGGCTCGCTCCGCGAACTCGCTGTGTTGCGGGAGACGGCAATTCCAAAAGCGCGACAGGCCTCGGACGCCATATCCGACGGCTACGGGCAAGGGCGGTTCTCGCTGCTTGAGGTGCTCGATGCGCAATCCAGTCTGACCCAAGCCCGCCTGCGCGAGCAGGAGGCGCTGCAAAATTTCCATATTGCCGTAGCCACGATTGAAGGCCTTGTGGGGAATCCGTTTGCTCTTGCGCGGGGGAATGCGCGATGAAAACCTCTACGACCATTGTCATCGCCATCCTTGCCGCCATTGCGGGCGCGACAAGCTATCGGGCGTTGACGCCAAAAGCACCGCACCAACATAGTGAGCGTGGCGTCAAGCAAGAGAAATCAGGCAACGAGCATGTTGCGCATGATGAGCATGGTGGCGACCGCATCCGCATTGGCGATGTAAAGCTGGCAGCGGCCGGTGCGACCTTCGCCGAGGCTGGTCCTGCGACTCTGAACGAGACGCTGAGTTTCAACGGTATCCTGCGGGCGAACCAGGAGACAGTCGTTCAGGTGACGCCGAGGTTTCCCGGGATTGCGCGAGCCATCCGTAAGCGCATAGGCGACATCGTTGTAAAGGACGATCTACTGGCTTCGATCGAGAGCAATCAAAGTCTGACTGTCTACGACCTGAAAGCTCCAATCGGCGGGACGGTCATCGACCGGCAAATATCTCTGGGCGAGTACGCATCCGAGCAAAAGCCATCCTTCGTTATCGCTGATCTGTCGACGATCTGGGTGGACCTGTCGATCTATCGGCAAGATCTGCGGCGGGTTCAGATCGGCAATGAAATATTGATCGATCCGGAAGACGGAATTGGCGAGATCAAGGGTGCGATATCCTACCTTGCGCCGGTTGGAGCAAGCGATACGCAAACAGCGCTTGCGCGCGTCGTTCTCCAAAATCCTGTTGGTCGCCTTCGGCCCGGCCTCTTTGTGACCGCGCGTCTGGTTCTTGCGGAACGGCATGTGCCCGTGGCTGTGAACGCCGGCGCGATACAGACCCTGGATAACAAGACCGTCGTTTTCGTGCGAGAGGAGGAGGACAAGCTTGAGGCGCGCCCTGTCCAGCTCGGAGACACGGATGGAAAATTCGTGGAGGTTCGCGCGGGCATAATGCCGGGGGAGAAATACGTCGCCACTAACTCCTTCGTCGTGAAGGCGGAAATGGGCAAGGGAGATGCCGAACATGATTGAGGCCATTCTCCGTTTCTCAATCCGTCAGCGATGGTTCGTCATGCTGTTCGCCTGGGGGCTGGCAGCCTTCGGCACCTGGAATTTTATGCGGCTTCCGATCGATGCCGTTCCCGACATCACCAATGTCCAGGTGCAAATCAACGTCAGGGCGCCCGGTTATTCGCCGCTTGAGACCGAGCAGCGCATCACCTTTCCGGTTGAAACGGCGATGGCCGGTTTGCCTAAGCTTGACTATACGCGGTCGTTGTCCCGCTACGGGTTGAGCCAGGTGACCGTGGTTTTCCTTGATGGCACCGACATCTATTTCGCGAGGCAATTGGTCAACGAGCGTATCCAGCAGGTGAAGGATCAGATTCCTGCGGGCATCGAAGTCGCGATGGGCCCGGTAGCAACCGGCCTTGGCGAAATCTTCATGTACACGGTCGAAGCCAAAGAGGGCGCCAAGGCACCGGGTGGCAGCGACTATACGCCAAGCGAGCTTCGCGCGATTCAGGACTGGATCATCAAACCGCAGTTACGGAATGTTCCCGGCGTCGTCGAAGTGAACACTATCGGCGGTTTCGAGCGCCAGTTTCATGTCCTGCCCGACCCCGGCAAGCTGATGGCATATAAAATCAGCTTCCGCGATGTGATGACGGCGCTGGCTGCCAACAATGCCAACGTCGGCGCGGGTTATATTGAGCGCAACGGCGAGCAGTATCTGGTTCGAACTCCCGGGCAGGTCGCCAACATTGCCGAGCTCCAGGATATCGTGATAGGCGCCCGAAGCGGCGTACCCGTTCGGGTGAAGGATGTGGCACAGGTGATCGAAGGCAAAGACCTTCGGACCGGAGCCGCGACGCTGGGCGGACAGGAAACCGTGCTCGGCACGGCCTTGCTGCTGATAGGGGAAAATAGCCGCGCGGTTGCGCAGCGTGTCGCGGCAAAGCTAAGCGAGATCGCCAAATCACTTCCGGATGGAGTCGTCGCCAGAACCGTTTACGATCGAACGGACCTTGTCGATGCCACAATCAGGACTGTTCAGAAAAATCTGGTCGAGGGTGCAATCCTCGTCATCGTGGTGTTGTTTTTGATCCTCGGCAACATCCGGGCCGCTCTGGTAACGGCCTGTGTGATCCCGCTCTCCATGACGATGACGATCACCGGCATGGTCGAGAACAAGGTGAGCGCCAATCTGATGAGCTTGGGAGCCATCGATTTCGGCATTATCGTCGATGGCGCGGTTATCATCGTGGAAAACTGTCTGCGACTTCTCGCCGAAGCCCAGCATCGGCGTGGGCGCTTGCTGAACCTTCGGGAGAGAATGGATACGATCCTTCGTGGCTCAGCCGAAGTGATCAAACCGAGTCTGTTCGGAACACTGATCATCGGCGTTGTGTATCTGCCGGTACTCACGCTCACGGGCGTGGAAGGCAAGATGTTCACGCCGATGGCGCTCACGGTGCTGATGGCGCTCGCAGCGGCTGCTTTGTTCTCCATCACTTTTGTTCCGGCTGCGGTTGCCATTGTCGTAACGGGCAAAGTGTCTGAGGAAGAGAACGCTTTTATGCGCGGCGCCAAGCGCATTTACATGCCGTTGCTCGATCGCGCCATCATGTCTCGCCGGGGTGTTGCCATTGCCGCGGCCGTGATCGTCGTGATCAGCGGATTTGCAGCAACGCGAATGGGAGGCGAATTCATCCCGAATCTCGATGAAGGCGATGTTGCCTTGGCGGCGACCCGGATTCCGGGAACGAGTCTCACTCAATCGCTCGATTTGCAGAAAGCGCTCGAAAAACGGATCGGGCAATTGCCGGAAGTGAAAGAATTCTTCACGCGAACCGGTACGGCGGAAGTTGCAACCGATCCTATGGCCCCATCCATGTCGGATGGCTACATCATGTTGAAGCCGCGCGGCGATTGGCCGGATCCGGCCAAGCCGAAAACGCAATTGGTCGAGGAAATCGAGAAAGCGGCCAACGACGTGCCGGGCAGCAATTACGAAGTGAGCCAGCCGATCCAGTTGCGCGTCAATGAACTGATCTCAGGCGTCCGAAGCGACGTCGGCATTAAAATCTTTGGCGACGATCTCGATATCCTGCAAGGAGAGGCGTCCCGGGTAGAGGCTGTGGTCAAAAGCATCCGTGGTGCGACTGACGTGAAGATCGAGCAAGTCGCAGGTCTTCCGATTCTCACGGTCAGGCTCGATCGGCAGGCGTTGTCACGCTACGGTTTAAGCGTGAGCGAAGTTCAGGATGTCGTTGAAATCGCCATAGGCGGCAAGAGCGTCGGCAAACTGTTCGAAGGCGACCGGCGTTTCGACATCGTGGTTCGGCTGCCGGAGCGGCTGAGGGAGAATATCGAGGCAATCCGAGCAATTCCGATACCGTTGCCTGCGGGAGAGTCGGGGACACCTCCAGTTCTGCGCACGGCCTTGTCGGGTACGGCAACCGGGCAACCTCGCTACGTGCCCCTATCGTCCGTCGCGACTGTCGAAGCAGCGCCGGGTCCGAACCAGATTAGTCGTGAGAATGGCAAGCGGCGTATCGTGGTGACCGTCAATGTCCGCGAACGTGACCTCGGATCGTTCGTCGCGGAGGCGCAGGAAGCCGTGGCCCAGAAGGTAAAGCTTCCGGCCGGTTACTGGATCGGGTGGGGCGGACAATTTGAGCAACTCGTCTCCGCGGCAAAGCGGCTCACAATCGTGGTGCCGGTGGCGCTCGCGTTGGTGCTGCTGCTTTTGTTCATGAGCCTCGGTTCGGCTGCAGATGCGCTGTTGGTCTTCAGCGGCGTGCCATTGGCTCTGACCGGCGGCATCGTGGCGTTGCTGTTGCGCGGGATTCCACTCTCGATCAGCGCGGGTGTCGGATTTATCGCGCTCTCTGGCGTCGCTGTTCTCAATGGCCTCGTCATTATTGCGTTTATTGAGCGACTTCGGCGGGAAGGACGATCGGTGCAGGATGCCGTCCGCGAAGGTGCAATGACCAGATTGCGTCCGGTGTTGATGACGGCGCTCGTGGCTTCGCTGGGCTTCGTGCCGATGGCGATCGCGACTGGAGCCGGTGCCGAGGTGCAGCGGCCACTGGCGACAGTCGTCATTGGCGGCATCATATCGTCAACTGTCCTGACGCTGCTCGTGCTTCCCGCCTTGTATGTTCTTTTTCGGAAGGAAGCGGAAGAAGCAGCCGACCCGGATGAAATGGTGTGATGCGCGGCGGAGTCCATCCGCGCTCATCGATGTTGGCGGCAAGCTATCGCGATCAGGCCGGACACAGCACGGCGTTCATGCCTCGGTCGAGTCGCGCGGCCGCGAGCCTTGCAGTCGAGCCGTGAAGCTTAAGTCTGATCGATGTCTTTGAAGAAGACGGCGTAGATGGCACCGATGCAAATCAGCACGGCACAGGCCTCAATGGCCAGAACCCACATGAACAAGGCCGGGTGGGCCTGATACGAGATCCAGCCGGTCGGGGTGAGCCGGCCGCCGTACAGGACCTGCCTGCTCCGAAATGCGCTGATGAAATTGACCAGTGCGCTGATGCTAACGATACACCCCAGAAACAGGGCGGTGAGCTGGCCCTTCCTTGAGTGCCGGAAAGTATTGTTATGGTGCCTGTCGATCGGTTGATGCATGGAACCCCGCCCGCTCTGAAAGTAACAGGCTACCACGCGATATAAAACCTACAAGCAATTTGAGGCTATTTGTCGCCTTGACGGCGCGCCACAGATCAGCCGCCCACCTAAAAAAAAGACCAGGCGGAAACCGCCTGGTCTCAAGGTTGGTCCCTTGGGGGGAATAATTATGCGTTGGCGTTCTGCACCGAGAGGGGCGCCGATGCATTAAGGCCGCTAGCCGCCAATTCGTTGCTGCGCTCGATGTGCGCGCGGCGCATCGGCTTGATCACGAAGACCGCGAGCAGGGCGGCGATCGAGTTGCAAGCCACGGCCACCATGAACACCGACTGCCAGCCATAGTTCTTGGCGAGAATACTGCCGAAGGGCACCAGCAACGCGGCGGTACCCTTGGCGGTGTACAGCATGCCGTTGTTGGTGGTGGCATACTTCGCGCCGAAGGTGTCGCCGGCGGTGGCCGGGAACAGGCTGTAGATTTCGCCGAATACGCCGAAATACACCGCGGTCGCCAGAACGAACACGATCGCCGAGTGTCCGTAGAGCGACAGTGTCAGCAGCATCAGTGCACCGGTGCCGAAGGCGATGAACATCGTGTATTCACGACCAATGGTGTCGGACACAAAACCGAAGATCGGGCGTCCGAAGCCGTCGAAGATACGGTCCAGCGAGATCGCCATCGTTAGGGCCGCCATCTGGAAGCCGAACAGGCTGACCGGCTCACCGGCGATCTTGTAGTCGTGCGCGATCGGTGCGATCTGCGCCGCCGCCATCAGGCCACCCGAGGCGACCAGCACAAAGGTCACATAGAGCACCCAGAAGATCGGGCTGCGCAGAGTTTCGCTCGGCTTGAAGCCATAGACCGTCTGCGGCAGGTTGAGCTTCTTCTTGGTGATCGGAATGTCGAACGTCGGCTTGGTGATGAAGAAGCCGAGGATCAGGACGACGAGGCCCTGACCGAGACCGAAATCGAAGAAGGCGGTCTGATAGCCGCTGGAGCCGATCATGTGGGCGATCGGCACAACGGTCAGCGCTGCGCCTGCGCCGAAGCCGGCAGCGGTTGCGCCCGCAGCGACGCCGCGATGATCGGGGAACCACTTCAGGGCGTTGCCGACGCAGGTGCCGTAAACCGATCCTGCTCCGATGCCGCCCATGACGGCTGCGAGGTACAGCATCTCCACCGAACTCGCGTAGGAATTGACGACCCACGCCAGCGCCGCCATGCAGCCGCCGAACATGATGACGATGCGCGGTCCGAAGCGGTCGACGAACCAGGCCTCAATCGGCACAAGCCAGGTTTCGGTCACGACGAAGAAGGTGAAGGCGAGCTGGATTGCCGCGCGGCCCCAATGATATTTCTGGTCGATGGGGTCGACGAAGAGTGTCCACCCATATTGAAGGTTGGCGACCATCGCCATGCAGCCGAGGCCCATCGCGAGCTGCACCCAGCGATAGATGCCTTGCGCCTCAGCCTCTGACTGAGCTTTCACCGAATTCGTTGTCATGTTTCCTCCTGCCGTGAACTGTTGTCGGGCTCGCAGCCCCGTTCGCAGGCGAAAACTCTGGTATATAATATTCCAATTCTCAATAGTGCGCCGCAACATTGTGTCGGCAACCGCTGCGTCGTGGCGGAATAATAATTGCTATATGAAGCAATAACTTATGAGATGATTTTGAGCTAAATCAGGTTTGATGGAAATTATGACAAAAAATTAAATTCAGGAAATCTACAAGAAGTCGTGATGACTGATTGTCGCAGTGTATGTGTCGGATCGCCGCATATGAGTGATGGGGTCTAACTCATCACCCCTTCGGCGTCAGGTCCGAGCGCACAGAAGACGGGGCGCCGACCATCGGCATTGCCTCGCGGCGCAGACCGATCAGTTCAGCCGCGCGAATGGCCGATTGCTTCCAGAAGCCGAACTGGTTGGCGCGGGAGGTCTCCAGAATCGCGATCCCAACCGCCGAGAGGAACGGCAGGCTTTCGAGGACCAGTACCGCGGCGAAGATGTAGATTTCACGAACGTCTTTCTGGTTGAAGGCAACGAGCACCACTGCGCCCACCAGCAGCAGCGCGCCGATCACCGCTTCCCAGAAGGCCTGGAATTCTACCGACATCCGCGAGAGGCCGCCCTTGGAGGTACGTGCGAACGGCAAATGCTCGGTGATCAGACCGTTGGCGACGGCGCGCGAAACGGTCCATTGCACCGACATCGCCGCGATCATCGCGCCGAGCAACTGGCCGAGTGTGACTTTGACGCGGAGCCGGTAGAGCGCGACGAAATGCACGAGCGAGACCACGAACGCGGCAATGATCGGCAGCGTCAGGATTTTGTCGGGGATGGCGATGTCGGCGAACGAGACCACCGGCACCCAGATCAGATTGAGAATCGCGACCACGACGCCGAGGCTTTCCGCGCCGAGCCAGTTCAGCCAGCCAAGGGTGAATTCGCGTTTCTGGCCGGGAGACAGGCGGCTCGCGCCGGGCAGGAAGCGCCGCCAATGCTTCTTGACGATCTGGAAGCCGCCATAGGCCCAGCGGTGGCGCTGCTTGCGGAACGCCTCATAAGTGTCGGGGAGCAGGCCGAAGCCGTAGCGCGTATTGGTGTAATGCGTGCTCCAGCCATGCTCGATGATGGCGAGGCCAAGGTCTGTGTCCTCGCAGATGGTGTCGCCTGCCCAGCCGCCCGCCATTTCCATCGCGGCGCGGCGGATCAGGCACATCGTGCCGTGGACGATGATGGCGTCTTGTTCGTTACGCTGAACCATGCCGATGTCGAAGAACCCGGCATATTCGCCGTTCATGGCGTAGTGCATCAGCGACTGGTTGCCGTCGCGATGATCCTGCGGGGCCTGCACAAGGCCCACATGCGGGTCGGCGAAGGCGGGCACGAGATCCTTGAGCCAGTTCGGCGTTACCACATAGTCGGCGTCAATGATGCCGATGATCTCCGCGTCGGCAGCCGTGCGTTCCATCGCGATGCGCAGCGCGCCGGCCTTGAAGCCGATCACCTTCTCTGCATTGATGAAGATGAAACGCTCGCCGAGCGTGCGGCAATGGTCCTGGATCGGTTGCCAGAAGGCCGGATCTGGCGTGTTGTTGATGATGACCACGCACTCAAAATTCGGGTAGTCGAGCCGGGCCACGGCATCGAGCGTCTGCTTGAGCATCTCCGGCGGCTCGAAATAGGCCGGGATATGAATCGAGACTTTCGGGAATTTGCCGTCGGCGGGTGCGGGCAGGGGCCTGTCGATCAGCCGTTGCGGGCGGCGGCCGAAGGCGACGGTGGCAATCTCCTCGATGCGCGCCATCGCAATCAGAATGAGCGGCACCAGCAGGATCATGCCGAGCGTCAGCGCGAAAGCGGAGCCGAACACGAAGTAATGCGTGTTCCAGTAGGAGAACACGGTGGCCATCCAGGCGCCGACGCCATTGGCGGCGACGGTCAGGACAAAGACCTGCAGGATCGTCGGATGCACCAGGCGGAAGATCGGCAACGACATCAGGATGCCGACCAGCACCGCGATCGCCGCGACCTTCCAGTAATCCGGGTCGACGATCGGGCCGGTCCATGGGAATTTAGGTTCACGCGATGCGTTCAGAATGCCCCAGTAAGGGCCGACGCCGCCTTCGAAAAACTTCCATGGCTGGTCGATAGCTTCGACGATGTTGTAGTCGAGCCCGATCGACTCGGCTCTGGTGACGAAATTGCGCAGGATCGAGGCCTGTTCGAACGGGCCGGGTTCGGCGCTCTTCAGGTTGTAGCCCTGGCTCGGCCAGCCGAACTCCGCGACTACCACCCGCTTGCCGGGAAAGCTGTCCCGCAGCAGCTTGGAGATCGTCATGGCGTAATCGACGGCAGATCCTGCGGGAATATTGTTCCAGTAAGGCAGGATGTGCGCGGCGATGAAATCTACGGACGAGGAGAGTCTCGGCTCGTCGCGCCACATGCTCCAGATTTCGCCCGTCGTGACGGGAACATTGACCTGACGCTTCACGCGCTGGATGTAGTCGATCAGTTCGTCAACCTTCAAATCGGCGCGGTAGAGCGTTTCGTTGCCGACGACGACAGCGATGACGTTGCTGTTGTGTTTGGCAAGGTCAATGGCAGCGGCGATCTCGCGCTCGTTGCGGTCGAGATGCTTATCGAGCCAGGCGCCGACCGTGACCTTCAGTCCGAATTCGGCTGCAATCGGTGGAACCAATTCGACGCCACCGGTGGACGAGTAAAGGCGGATCGCTTTGGTGATCTTTGATAGCTTGCGTAGGTCGTCGCGGATTTTCTCGACGCTCGGGATGTTATCGACGCCGGGATGGGCGCTTCCCTCAAACGGGGCATAGGACACGCTCGGCAGCATGCCGCGGAAGTCGGGCGCCGTTTCCTTCTTTTCGAGCAGACCCCAGAGGGCGGCATGAGCCGCGGCCACACAAATCAGAACGGCGATTACCGCGCGCATCGCAAACCCTTGAACCGACATGACAAGACACCGGATCGGTCCCAGGTCCGGCCGTGGCGAAGACAGACGCCTATACAATCACGCTTTTACATGACGCGCTTTAACATCTGGTATGGCGTCGTGGCGTTTTTATGGGCGCGGACCACTATGAGGCGATTCCGTGCCGCAGCGGACTACTTGGCCGGTGCCGCGGGTTTCGCGGGGGGCGCGGCGGGCGGCGTTGGCGGCGGGAAGTTGCTGTTTTGCGGTTGGGCGGACGGGTTGATCCAGCACGCTTGGATGCGGGTGTTCAGCGTATCAGGAATCTTGTTGTCGATGGTCGCACCGAAGCGAACGAGGCAGCGGAAGGTCGCCTGCACATGCCCGCCGGGGCAGCCGAAGCGATCATAGAGGTCGAGGTGGCGGAAGGCGGTGTCGAGATCGTCGCGCCACATCAGGTTGACCACGCGGCGGCCGAGCCAGACGCATTCCGGGTTGCCTGCGGGGCCGTTGATGGCCTTGGCTGCCTCGGCGAACTCGTCGGTGCGCTTCTGTGCTTCGCGGTTGTCCTGGGCTGTGGCGGCGGGGGCTGCTTTGCTCTGATCCTGACCCTTTTCGTTGGTCTGGGCGCTGGCGGCGCTTGCGAGACCAAGGCTTGCGGCAAGCAATAGTGCCGAGATGGCCGCGCCACGAAACGGCATAGTCTTGAGGACAGCGAAGTGATGACCCATGATTTCCCCGATCGAACCCGTTCGTGCGAGCCCTTGTGTTGGAAGGAGGCTCCCCGCCGAAGGCGAGACCACCTGTTGACGCGCAAATGAGCCCCCAATGCGGCGGTCATTTCCGGCCCAGATTCCCATGAAACACAATCGCGATTTTGTCCAGCGCGTCGCGGAAAACCTGCCCGGCAAGGCTGGAATACCATCAAAGTTGGTGGGCAAGGGGCGGTGGCTCTTGGCAGCGCAGGTCCAAGCGGCTAATCGACAGCTTCGGAGGGTGAACACATTTCGTTGCGAACGCCGCTAGCGCTTCTGGTCCTCTCGCTTTGCGTGATTGCCGGGACATGGATCTGGCTCGGCGAGCCGGTGCCGCGCGCGCGCGCGCCGCTCGATCCCGCGCAGAAGCTGGAATGCGTGTCCTACACGCCGTTCCGTGGCGCGCAGAGCCCGCTCGATCCGTCGCTGCACGTGCCGGTTCAGCAGATCGCGCAGGATCTTGCCCAACTCGCCAAGATCACCAATTGCATCCGCACCTATTCGGTGGACAGCGGCCTCGACCAGGTGCCGGGCGAGGCGGCGAAAGTCGGGCTGAAGGTCATTCAGGGCATCTGGCTCGGCAGCAACCGTTTCAGGAACAGCCTGCAGATCGACACCGCCGTGGCGCTGGCGAAGCGTTATCCCGGAACGATCGAGGCGCTGGTGGTCGGCAACGAGGTGTTGCTGCGCGGCGAGATGACCGCAGCCGATCTGGTTGCGACGATTCGCTACGTTAAATCCCGCGTTGAAAACATGCCGGTCACCTACGCGGACGTGTGGGAATTCTGGCTGCGCAACCGCGAGATTTATAATGCGGTCGATTTCGTCACCATTCACATCCTGCCGTACTGGGAAGATTTTCCGGTGCGCGCGAAATACGCGGCGGGCCATGTCGACCAGATTCGCAAACGCGTGGCGGTGGCGTTTCCCAACAAGGAAATCCTGATCGGCGAAACCGGCTGGCCAAGCGCCGGCCGCATGCGCGACGGCGCGCTCCCCTCGCTTGCCAATCAGGCATTCGTGGTGTCGCAGATTCTCGCTCTGGCGAAAGCGGAGAAATTCCGCGTCAACCTGATCGAGGCCTATGACCAGCCCTGGAAGCGCCAGCTCGAGGGCACCGTCGGCGGCTATTGGGGCTTGTTCAGCAACGAAACCCGGCAGCCGAAATATGTGCCGGGCCAGCCGATCACCAACCATCCGATGTGGAAATATCAGATGGGCGGCGGGCTTGCCTTCTGCATCCTGATGTATGTCGTGGCGTTCGCGGCATTGCGGCGCAGGCCATGGTCGCCCCGTTTGTCCTCGTGGCTGTTCGTGGGGGTGAGCGCCACTATCGGCGGCGTCTTTGCGGGCTGGGGCGTGGAAAAGGTCCAGGTCGAGAGTTTCGGCATCGGTGGCTGGGTCGCCAACAGCGCGTTGCTCGCCGGGGCTCTTGCGGTGGCCATCCTTTCCGCGATGGCGATGGTGACGGGCCGCTGCCTGCCGACCTTCATCGAGTTGATCGGCCCGCGTGAGGAACGCACGGATTCCAAGACGCTGCGTGCGCTGGGCTTTGCACTGGCGGTGGTGGTGGTGCTCGCGACGGAGACGGCGCTGGGGTTCGTATTCGATCCGCGCTACCGCGATTTCCCGTTCGTGGCGCTGACGATCGCGGCCGTGCCAGCATTGCTGCTGATGCTTCTCAATGGTCCGCCGCTCAATGGCCGGCGGCCGATCGCGGAAACGACCTTTGCCGTGCTGCTGGCGTTGAGCGTGGTTTACATCGGCTTCAACGAAGGGTCGGCGAACTGGCAGTCACTGTGGACCTGCGGGGCCTATGCGCTGCTGGCGTTCACGCTGTCGCTGGCGCGGGTCGCGCGAACCCCAAAATCATCAACGCGATAGCGACGCCCGATAATCCGATATTGTAAAGCACGATGCCGAACCCGGCGGCGACGAGGCCGGCCGTCAGTGTGACCACCGAGGGCCGGATGACGTGCAGAACCGCGATGATGAGCGCGGCAAGGCCGAACACGTCGTTCTTGAACAGATAGGTGATCATCAGCCGCGTCTTGCAGAGCATGGTCGGCAGGCCGCCATCGCAGGCAAGCGCCACCGGTGAGTACTCGATGGCCAAATAGCGCAGATACAGCGCATAGCCGATGCTGAGAAAGCCGACGACCAGCAGCCACTGCACCTGCACCGGGCTCGGGCGGAATGGGCGCTTCTTTTCGATCTCGCGAAGCTGGGTCGGGTCGCCGGGCGGAAGGGGATCGGCCATGAGGTCTCTCAAGAAAGGTCTCAGGATCGCGGGCTGGGCCTGCGGATCAACCATTGAAGAACGAGAAACCGCGGCTCGCAGCCGGTTCCGGGGCTGGCTGGGGCTGCGGTTGCTGCTGCGGTGGTGGGGGTTCTTCTACCCGCTTTTCGACGTGACTGCGAGCTTGGCGGCGCGGTTTCTCACGCGGAACCCGGGCTCCCAGAGGGGACTCCAGCGCAAGCCGCTGCCCGTCGAACAGGGCCGTTTCGCAACGGTGCCGGTTGGCAATCAGGCCGGCGCAGAGTTTCGCTGCGGCGGCTGCGTCGTTCAATGGGCCGGCGACGAGGTGAAGGCGAAGGCCGAGTCCGTTCTGGCCCTCACGGACGACGATCAACGGCTGAAGCGATCCCACGAGGTCGGGGACCTTTTTGAGGGCGTTACGCCAGACCGCTCGCAATCCTTCGACCGAGTTGGCCGACCCCAGATCGACGCCGAACTCGACCGGACGGACGATCTTCTCTGGGGCCGCTTCGGCAGGCTCAGGCTTTGGCGGTGTGAGCGAGGCGACCGTGAGGGGGCCGAACTCGCCTTCTTCGTGCGGCAGCGGAGCAGGGGCGTCGGGAGCTTTCGGCTTTGCTTCCGGCTCCGGCGCAGGTTCGATTTTTGTGGTGGGCAGAGGCGGCAATTTGGCAGCTGCCGTCACCGGCAGTTTGACTTCGGGCAGCGCAGGCGGGGCGGTTGAGGCAGGTGCGGCGAGGATTGGTGCGGCGCTCGCCACGATTGCGGGTGTGCCGATGATCGGAGCCGCGCCCGATTTAGGCCACGAGGAGGCGGATGACGGCATTGCAAGCGCGCCGGTGACGGAATCGAGACTCTGTTCGACCACGGTGACGCGCGCGAACAGGCGGTCGCGATCGTTGTTGAGCGTGTCGATAGCGGCTGCAAGACGGCGGTTTTCGGTTTTTGTCTCCCGTTCGACCGCCTGCAATTGCTGGCTTTGGCGGGAGACCTCGGCCATGCGTTCGTGCTCGCGGCCGCTGGAATAATGCACCACCATCATCGCGGCGGCGACGGCGCAAACGGAAGCCGCGCCCCATGACCCGAGGCGCCACGCCGCGCGGCGGTCGAACTCTTCCTCATCCGCGAAAAGACGAGACAGCCAGCCGCCGGAATCGGCGTCATCGTCGATCTGATCGAGCTTGGCGCGATCATTCCGCATGGTCAGGTAACGGCCCCCGAGATTCCCCCACGAATCAGCCTTACAATTTTAACAGGAACATCTGCTGGATGCGCGCTACTCCTTGATTCAGCCTGATTTGTACCCCGCCGGTGAATTCCATCCCGCCCGGAAAGGCTCTATGACAACCGCACTGTGCCGTTCCGAATCCGGGAGCGGCTCCTTATCGTGATCCCAGGACGCCCATGACCGACCGCTCCAGCCTCACTCTTGTCCTTGCAGCCGGCGAAGGAACGCGGATGCGCTCCACGCTGCCCAAGGTGCTGCACGAGGTTGCGGGACGCTCATTGCTGGCCAATGTGCTGCTGGCGGCCCCCGCAGGCAAGCAGGATCGTCTTGCGGTCGTCGTCGGTCCCGATCATCAGGCGGTGTCGGATGAGGCGCGCAAGTTGCGGCCGCAGGCGCAGGTGTTCGTCCAGAGCGAGCGCAAGGGCACGGCGCATGCGGTGCTGGCGGCGCGCACGGCCATAGCGGAAGGCGCGGACGATTTGCTGGTCGTGTTCGGCGATACGCCGCTTGTGACCGCCGAGACGTTTGCCCGTCTGCGTGCGGCGCTCGCGGGGAATGTCGCGATGGCGGTGCTCGGTTTCCGCGCCAAGGACCCGACCGGCTACGGCCGCCTGCTGGTCGAAGGCGATCAGTTGGTTGCCATTCGCGAACAGGCCGACGCCAATGAGGCCGAGCGGAGGGTCGATCTTTGCAATGCCGGGATGATGGCGTTCGCGGGCAAGACCGCGCTGCAGATTTTCGACCGGATCGGCAATGCAAACAGCAAGGGCGAATACTATCTGACAGACGCGGTCGGTATCGCGCGTGAGATGGGATTGCGCGCGACCGTGATCGAAACCCATGAGGACGAAGTGCGCGGCATCAACACCAAGACTCAATTGGCGGAAGCCGAAAACGTGATGCAGCAGCGACTGCGGCGCGAGGCGATGGAGGCGGGGGTCACGCTGGTCGCGCCGGAGACGGTGTTTTTGTCAAGCGACACCACCTTCGGCCGCGACGTCGTGATCGAGCCGTTCGTCGTGATCGGCCCCGGCGTCAGCATCGCTGACGGCGCGGTGATCCATTCGTTCTCGCATGTAACGCAATCCTCGATCGGCAAGAAGGTCTCGGTCGGGCCTTACGCGCGCATCCGTCCCGGCACGTCGCTTGGCGAAGGTGTACGGATCGGCAATTTCGTCGAGACGAAAGCGGCGGTGCTGGAAAGCGGCGTCAAGGTCAACCATCTGTCCTATGTCGGCGATGCGCATGTCGGCACCAATGCCAACATCGGCGCGGGCACGATCATGTGCAACTACGACGGCTTCGACAAACACCGCACCGAGGTGGGTGCTGGCGCATTCGTCGGCTCGAATTCCTCGCTGGTGGCACCTGTGAAGATCGGCGCAGGCTCCTATATCGGCTCTGGCTCCGTCATCACCCGCGAAGTGCCGGAGGATGCGCTGGTGGTCGAGCGCAACGAGCAGGTGACTCGGCCGGGCTGGGCCAAGCGCTACCGCGAGCGCAAGGCGGAGGCCAGGAAGACCAAGACATGACGGCTTTTTCATCAAACGCCCGGCTGATGGGCGTTAATCATGAATCGGATGTGGGAATTCGCAACAATTCTTGAGCCGCGGTTCGTGCGATACTTGGTTATGAGATTTCCTCTTTTCGATCGTCAAAGGGCTTAAAACCGCATGTGCGGCATTGTCGGAATTCTGGGCCGCCAGCCCGTGGCAGATCTTCTGGTGGACGCGCTGAAGCGGCTCGAATATCGCGGTTATGATTCCGCGGGTGTTGCCACGCTGGAAGGCGCGCATATCGAGCGCCGCCGCGCTGAGGGTAAGCTAAAGAATCTGGAAGCTCGGCTGAAATCCTCGCCACTGCTCGGGCGTGTCGGTATCGGGCACACCCGCTGGGCGACGCACGGCAAACCGACCGAGAACAACGCGCATCCGCACGCCAGCGGCAAGGTTGCGGTGGTTCACAACGGCATCATCGAGAATTTCCGCGAGTTGCGCGCCGAACTGGAGCGCGACGGCGCCAAGTTCGACAGCGAAACCGACACCGAGGTCGTCGCGCACTTGGTGAATTCGTATCTCGCCAAGGGATTCTCACCGCAGGACGCGGTGAAAGAGGCGCTGCCGAAACTGCGCGGCGCATTTGCGCTCGGCTTCGTGTTTGAAGGCCACGACAATCTGATGATCGGTGCGCGCAAGGGCTCGCCGCTCGCGATCGGCTACGGCGATGGCGAAATGTATCTCGGCTCCGACGCGATCGCGCTGGCGCCGTTCACCGATGACATCAGCTATCTCGAAGATGGCGACTGGGCCGTGCTGACGCGCGAAGGCGCAAGTGTGTTCAACGAGAAAAATGAGCCGGTGAAGCGCGACGTGCTCAAGTCCGGCGCATCGACCTTCATGGTGGACAAGGCCAACTATCGCCACTTCATGGCCAAGGAAATCCATGAACAGCCGGAAGTCGTCGGCCATACGCTGGCGCGTTATGTCGACATGGCGACGGATCAGGTTTCGCTTCCGGTGAAACTCCCGTTCGATTTCTCTAAAATCGGCCGCATCTCCATCAGCGCCTGCGGCACCGCGAGCTATGCAGGATTTGTCGCCAAATATTGGTTCGAACGGTTTGCGCGTCTGCCGGTCGAACTCGATGTGGCGTCGGAATTTCGCTACCGCGAAGCGCCGCTGCGCAAGGGCGATCTGGCAATCTTCATTTCGCAGTCGGGCGAGACGGCCGACACACTTGCGGCGCTGCGCTATGCCAAGGCGCAAGGTCTGCATACGATCTCCGTCGTCAACGTCACCACTTCGACGATTGCGCGCGAAAGCGAAACGGTGCTGCCAACATTGGCGGGCCCCGAGATCGGCGTGGCCTCCACCAAGGCGTTCACCTGCCAATTGATGGTGCTCGCGGCGCTCGCGGTTGCGGCCGGCAAGGCGCGGGGCGAGCTCACCGCTGAGGATGAAGGCAGGCTCGTTCACGCGCTGGTCGAAGTGCCGCGCCTGATGAGCGCCGCGCTTTCGCTGGAACCGCAAATCGAGAAGCTCGCACGCGACATCGCCAAGGCGCAGGACGTGCTCTATCTCGGGCGCGGCACGAGCTATCCGCTGGCGCTGGAAGGCGCGCTGAAGCTGAAGGAGATTTCCTACATTCACGCCGAAGGCTATGCCGCGGGCGAACTCAAGCATGGCCCGATCGCGCTGATCGACGAGAAAATGCCGGTGGTGGTGATCGCTCCTCACGACCGTGTTTTTGAGAAGACCGTCTCCAACATGCAGGAGGTTGCTGCGCGTGGGGGACGCATCGTGCTGATGACCGATGCGCAGGGTCAACGGGAGGCGACGGTGGAGTCCCTCGAAACCATCGTATTACCCGATATGCCCGCGACCGTGACGCCGCTTGTCTATGCGGTGCCGGTCCAACTTCTAGCCTATCATACGGCCGTCATCATGGGCACCGACGTCGATCAGCCACGGAACCTGGCAAAATCCGTCACAGTCGAATGACAAACTGACGCAGACGGAGCGGGGATTTTAAGTCTTCTGCAACCATGGTCTCGGCGCCTTTTTCAGGCTGGCCCTTGCATGCCGCGCGGTCGGAGCGATACGGATAGGTTATGACAGAGAATACGCCGAAACTTCCGGGTGACCTCACGGCCGGGCCAGATGCTCCGCGCGGTCTGATGGCGCGCCTGCGCAATTATTTCCTCACCGGTCTGATTGTCGCCGGCCCGATCGCGATCACCTTTTACCTGACGTGGTGGTTCGTCACCTGGGTGGACAATATGGTCCGCCCCTTCGTGCCGGTCGATTATCGCCCCGAAACCTATCTGCCGTGGGGAATTCCCGGCTCCGGCCTGATTGTCGCCGTGGTCGCGCTGACGTTGCTCGGCTTTTTCGCCGCAAACCTGATTGGGCGTCAGCTTGTCACGCTCGGCGAAACCATCCTTGGTCATATGCCGGTGGTGCGCGCGATCTATCGTGGCCTGAAGCAGGTGTTCGAGACGATCTTTTCCAGCAACGGCTCAGGCCTGCGCAAGGTCGGGCTTGTGGAGTTTCCCTCGCCCGGCATGTGGTCGGTGGTGCTGATTTCACACGCGCCGAATGAGCAGATGTCGAATGCGCTCCCCGGGGAGGAGGAGCACGTGGCGGTGTTCCTGCCATGTGCGCCGAACCCGACCACCGGCTTTTTCTTCTACGTGCCCAAGAGCAAGATCTTCGAAATCGACATCAGCGCCGAAGATGCGGCTACCCTTATCATGTCAGCGGGCGTGGTGCAGCCGGGCGGTAGTGAGGCGCAGAAGAAAATCGCGGCGCTCGGCGAGGTCATGAAGGCGGCGAATGTTGCGAATTCGACGCCCGTCTCCAGCCCGGCGAAGGTCGAGTAATTGCCTCGCAAGGATAAAAAGGCGGCGACTTCTCGCAGCGAACAACCGAAGCAAAGCACAGTTGCAACCACGCCGCAGCTTGTCTGGACGGTTGTCCTTGTCAGCATTGCCGTAACGATTGTGACTGAACTTCGGATTGCCGGCCATGGCAGCCTGTGGTTGTCGACCGTCATGGCCTACGCGGCATTCTTTCTGAACATTGCATGTTCGGGGCTGGGGTTCCGGACACCGCAGCAGATGTGGTGGATCGCGAATGTCGGGGTGAGCGTCATCACCATGTCATTCATCGGCGCGCCGACCGTTCCGAGCGCGCTCTGGACGGTGGGGCGGGTTTTTCTCGCGCGCCTGTCGACTTAAAAGACTCACTATCCCGCGCCGATCAGCGGGATCGCCTCATCGCGTTCGAACAGATAAAGGAGGCAGCGCAGCGCTTCACCGCGCTCGCCGTCGAGCTTTGCATCCTCCTGCATGATGCGCAGCGCCTCGTCGCGGGCCTGTGCGACGAGGCCGCCGTGAATTTCCGGCCGAGCGATGCGGAAGCCGGGCAGGCCGCTTTGGCGTGTGCCGAGCACGTCGCCTTCGCCGCGTAGGCGTAAATCCTCCTCGGCGATGCGGAAGCCGTCGGTGGTTTCGCGAATGACGCGCAACCGCGCGGTGGCGATTTCTCCCGCAGGCTCATGATAGAGCAGGATACAGGTCGAGGCTTCATGGCCGCGCCCGATGCGTCCGCGCAGCTGATGCAGTTGCGACAGGCCAAACCGCTCGGCGTTCTCGATCACCATGATGGTGGCCTCGGGCACGTCGACACCAACTTCCACCACTGTGGTGGCAACAAGCAGTTGCGTTTCGCCGGACGCGAAGCGCGCCATCGCGGCATCCTTGTCCTTCGGCTTCATCTGGCCGTGGACCAGCCCGACCATGCCGCCGAATTTCTTCTGCAGGCTCTCGAACCGCTGGGTGGCATCGACAAGGGGAAGGGCGGTCTCGGCGTCGGATTCCTCAACCAGCGGACAGATCCAGTAGATGCGCTTGCCTGCATCGAGCGCGCGCCCGAGCGCGTCGATGATCTCGCCGAGGCGGCTGTTGGGCACCACACGGGTGTCGATCGGCTGGCGCCCGGCCGGTTTTTCGCGCAATTCGGAGATGTCCATGTCGCCGAAATAGGTCATCACCAGCGTACGCGGGATTGGTGTCGCGCTCAGCACCAGCATGTCGACCGCTTCACCCTTGCCGGTGAGCAGCAGCCGTTCGCGCACCCCGAAGCGGTGTTGTTCGTCGACGATGGCGAGCGCCAGCGACTTGAAGATCACCTCGTCCTGAATCAGCGCATGGGTGCCGACCAGAAGGTCGATCTCGCCGTTCGCCAGCCGCTCGAGAATGTCGCGGCGTTCCTTGCCCTTGTCGCGGCCGGTGAGAATGGCGACGCGCAGGCCCGCGCGCTCGGCGAGCGGCGTGATGGTCGCGATATGCTGGCGCGCGAGGATTTCGGTGGGTGCCATCAGCGCCGACTGGCGGCCTTCTTCCACGACGGCGGCAGCGGCAAGCAGCGCCACCACCGTCTTGCCCGAACCGACATCGCCCTGGAGCAGCCGCAACATGCGGAGCGGCTTGCCGAGATCCTCAGCGATGGCGCGCGCGGCGTCCCGCTGAGATGGCGTGAGCGCGAAGGGCAGCGCATCGATGATTTTCGCGCGCAAGTGCCCGTCACCGGCATGGCGTGTGCCTGCGGGACGGCGCAACTGCGCGCGCACCAGAGCCAGCGCGAGCTGGTTGGCGAGCAGTTCATCGAATGCCAGCCGCGACCAGAACGGACCGTCCGGCAGAATGTCGGTAATTTCCTCCGGCTGGTGGATGCGATGAAGTGCTGTGGAAAAATCGGGGAAGGAACAGCGCCGCACCACCTCGGGGCTGATCCATTCCGGCAGTTGCGGCAGCTTGGTCAGCGCCTGCGCCACCGCGCGCCGCACCGAGCCGATCGCGAGCCCTTCGGTCAGCGGATAGACCGGATCGATGCCGGAAAGTTTGGCAAAGCCTTCCTCATCGACCACGCGGTCGGGGTGCACCATCTGCAGGGTGCCGTCGAACATCTGGACGGTGCCAGAGACATAACGCACCTCGCCAACCGGCAAGAGCTTGTCGAGATAGCCGCCCTGCGGACGGAAGTAGGTCAGCATCACGGTGCCGGTGTCGTCGCTGGCGAACACCGTGTAGGGCGCGCGTGAGCGGCCGGGCGGCGGCGCACGATGCCGGTCCACCGTCACTTTCAGTGTCACCACCGTGCCCGGCACGGTGTCGCGGATGTCCGGCTGGGCGCGGCGGTCGATCACGTTGGACGGCAGATGCAGCAGCAGATCGACGATGCGGGGCGTCTCGCTGCGGTCGAGCAGATAACGGAACAGTTTGTCCTGCTTCGGCCCGACGCCAGCAAGGCTCGTCACCGGCGAGAACAGAGGATTGAGAACGTTGGGGCGCATGACGGCACGAATCTATGGCTGTTTGATCCGTCATGCCCGGCTTTATGCCGAGCATCCACGTCTTTTTGGCGTGATGCCATGAGGTTCGGGTATGACAGCAACCCCTGCGAAGTTACTGACAGCGCCCAATCCAATCGCTATATCAACCTCGCCCGGCACGTCCGGGCTTTTGGCGTTCACGAAAGGCAGAAAATGTCCGCTTCCACCCGGTCCAGCGATGGCCTCGACGATCGGCGCAAGCGGCTCCTGTTCCGCTGCTGGCACCGGGGTACCAAGGAGATGGATTACATCTTTGGGCGTTTTGCGGACGCGCATATTGCCGATCTCAGCGAAGAGGAGGTCGCCGATTTCGAGCGGCTGATCGATCTGCCAGATCCCGACCTCTACAACGCCTTCAACGACAAGACGCCGCTTGAGCCTGCCTATGCCGAGGGGATTTTCCGGCGCATCAAAGCCTTCACCGACGCTGGATCGTCCGCATGAAGTCGCCCGTCCGCTCGCCGGCCGCGCTGCTTGCGCCCGGCCGTGCTTTGACTCTTGCCAATACCGCCGAGGGCGCGGAAGGACTGATCGTCTCCGACCTCGCGCGGGCTGTGGCCGCGCGCAAGGACGCGCCGGCCGTCAGCCTCGCGGTGCTGTGCCGCGATGGTGCGCGGATGGCACAACTGGCCCGCGCGCTCGAATTCTTCGCACCCGATGTCGATGTGATGCAGTTTCCCGGTTGGGATTGCCAGCCATATGATCGCGTCTCGCCGCACGGCGGCATTCTGGCGCAGCGCCTGACCACGCTGGCGCGGCTGTCGCGTCTCGCGGGTGGCGGCGACAAACCGCTCGTCGTACTCACCAGCGTCAACGCCGTCGTGCAGCGCGTGCCCGCGCGCGATGCCATGGCGGCGCAGGCGCTCTCGGTCGCGCCGGGCCATCGCGTGCCGATGGATTCGATTACGGCTTGGCTCGAACATAACGGATACAGCCGCACCTCGACGGTGCGCGAGCCCGGCGAATATGCCGTGCGCGGCGGCATCCTTGATCTGTTTCCGGCAGGCCTCGACCAGCCCGTGCGGTTCGACTTCTTCGGCGACACGCTGGAATCGATCCGCACGTTCGATGCGGAGACACAGCGCACGTTGCTCGACATGCGCGCGCTCGATCTTGTGCCGGTATCAGAATTCCAGTTGACAACGGAAACCATCCGCCGCTTCCGCATGGGCTATGTCGCGCAGTTCGGCGCGCCCGACCGTGACGATCAACTCTATGAAGCGGTGAGCGAAGGCCGCCGCCATCCCGGCATGGAGCACTGGCAGCCGCTGTTCGTCGAGAAGATGGACACGCTGTTCGACTATCTCGACGGCACGCCGTTCGCGGTCGAGCCGCAGGCCGAGGATGCGGTGCGCGAGCGCTACAAGCAGATCGGCGATTATTACGAGGCGCGGCGCGAGGCGATGGAGCACCCCGGCGGCGGCGCGATCTACAAGCCGCTGCCGCCCGATAAATTGTATCTGGCCGAGAGCGAATGGAACGAGAAGCTCGCCGCACAGGCGCTGGCGCGCATGACGCCGTTCGCGATGCCGGAAGGTGGGGCCGTCATCGACATCGGCGCGCGGCAGGGGCGGGATTTCGCGCCGGAGCGCGCGGATGCGACCGTCAACGTGTTCGAGTCCGTGGTCGCCCACGTCAACAGCCTGCATGTCGAGCGCAAGAAGGTCGTCGTCGCGCTGTGGAGCGAAGGCTCGCGTGAGCGCATGGCGAGCATGCTCAAGGACCACAAGCTGGTCGCACTCACCAACGTCAACACCTGGCGCATGGTGCAGGCGACGCCGCGCAACGAGACCATGCTCGCGGTGGTTGGCCTCGATTCCGGTTTCGAGACCGAAAGCATCGCGGTCATCACCGAGCAGGACATCCTCGGCGACCGCCTCGTGCGCGCACGCAAGTCGAGCCGCAAGGTCGAGAACTTCATTTCCGAGGTGACGTCGCTCGCGACTGGCGATCTCGTCGTTCATGTCGAGCACGGCATCGGTCGCTATATCGGGTTGCAGACGCTGGAAGTCTCCGGCGCGCCGCACGACTGTTTAGAGTTGCACTACGCCAACAACGCCAAGCTCTATCTGCCGGTCGAGAACATTGAACTATTGTCTCGCTACGGCTCCGAGCAGGGCGGCGTTGAGTTGGACCGGCTTGGCGGCGGCGGATGGCAGGCCCGCAAGGCCAAGCTGAAGAACCGCATCCGCGAGATCGCTGGCGACCTCATCAAGGTTGCGGCCGAGCGGCAGTTGCACGAGGCGCCGAAATTCCCGGTGCATCAGGGGCTGTACGACGAGTTCTGCGCGCGCTTTCCGCATGATGAGACGGAAGACCAGCTCGGCGCGATCAATGCATCGCTCGACGATCTTAACGCGGGCAAGCCGATGGATCGCCTTGTCTGCGGCGATGTCGGTTTCGGCAAGACCGAGGTGGCGTTGCGCGCGGCATTCGCCGTGGCGCTGGAAGGGCGGCAGGTTGCTGTGGTGGTGCCGACCACGCTGCTCGCGCGCCAGCATGCGAAAAATTTCACCGAGCGCTTCCGTGGCTTCCCGGTCAAGGTCGCGCAGGCTTCGCGGCTTGTTACCGCCAAGGAGTTGCGCGAGACCAAGAAGGGGATGGAGGACGGTAGCGTCGATATTGTCGTCGGCACCCATGCGCTGCTTGGCAAGAGCATCAAGTTCAAGAACCTCGGCCTCATCATCGTGGACGAGGAGCAGCATTTCGGCGTTTCGCACAAGGAGCGGCTGAAGCAGTTGCGCGCCGAGGTGCATGTGCTGACGCTGTCGGCGACGCCGATTCCGCGCACGTTGCAACTGGCGCTGACCGGCGTGCGCGATCTGTCGATCATCGCCTCGCCGCCGGTGGATCGTCTCGCAGTACGCACCTTTGTGGCGCCCTTCGATCCCTTGATGATCCGCGAGGCGCTGCTGCGCGAGCGTTATCGCGGCGGACAGGCGTTCTATGTCTGCCCGCGCATCGAGGATCTCGCGGAGGCCAAGGACTTCCTCGACAAGAACGTGCCGGAGATGAAGGTCGCGGTCGCGCACGGCCAGATGCCGCCGAGCGCGATCGAGGACATCATGTCGGCCTTCTATGATGGTAAGTTCGATATCCTGCTTTCGACGACAATTGTCGAATCCGGCCTCGACATTCCGAACGCCAATACGCTCATTGTCCATCGCGCCGACATGTTTGGTCTTGCGCAGCTCTATCAGTTGCGTGGCCGGGTCGGGCGTTCGAAGCTGCGCGCCTACGCGCTGTTCACGCTGCCCGCGCAACGTCAGATCACCGCGCAAGCGGAACGACGGCTGAAGGTTTTGCAGTCGCTGGAAAATCTCGGCGCAGGATTCCAGTTGGCTTCGCACGATCTCGACATTCGCGGCTCGGGCAATCTGCTTGGCGAGGAGCAGTCCGGTCACATCAAGGAAGTTGGCTTCGAGCTTTATCAGCAGATGCTGGAGGAGGAGATCCTCAACCTCAAGGCCGGTATTTCCGCGCCCGTCGAAGACCGCTGGTCACCGCAGATCACGCTTGGCATGCCAGTGCTCATTCCGGAAGACTATGTTGCGGACCTCGCCGTGCGGCTATCGCTCTACCGGCGTCTGGCCGATCTCGAGACCGACGACGAGATCGCCGACTTCGGCGCGGAAATGCGCGACCGGTTCGGTCCGCTGCCGGACGAGGTGCGTTTCCTGTTCAAGCTCGCTTCGATCAAGAACTACTGCCGCCGTGCCAATATCGAGAAGCTCGATGCAGGCCCGAAGGGCGCGTCCATCAGCTTCCGCAACAACAGCTTCGCAGAACCTGAACGGCTGGTTTATTTCATCCGGCAGTATGGACAGGCCGCGAAGGTACGGCCCGACATGAAGGTGGTGTTCTTGCAGGAATGGGCGACACCCGAGGATCGCATGGAAGGCGTCACCGAGATCCTTCGTCAGTTGGCCGATCTCGCGGAAGGGCGCAAGGCGGCGTGAAACTCACAAGAAGGGGCGGCTGCCTCGCGACAGCCGCCCCGATGTGATGAACTGGTTTAGCCCGTGGTCGGGTACTTGAACTCGGGCGCGGCCTTGAGCGCTTCCTTCGTGGTGTTCATCGTGGCCTTCCACTTCTTGCTGGACTGATCGTAGCTCACATGCACTGAAGCAGGTGCTACGGCGACATAGTGCTCGCCCATGCCGAGAAAGCCGCCGACCGACAGGATCAGCGCCTGCACCTGATTGTCCTTGGTGATGGCGATATCGGAAATCTCGCCGATCGATTCATTGTTCTGGTTGTAGACGTTCAGGCCCTTCAGCTTGGAAGTAAACATCTCGTCGCTGGAAACGCGCGCGAAGGTTGGCGCCGAGGATGGCGCGCTGCCGGTCGTCGCGGCGGGTGCGGACGAAGACGTCGATGGACTCATCGTCGACTGGGCGAAAGCCGGTGCGGCGATCAATGCGGCGGTGAGACCGAGCAATACAGTTTTCTTCATGGACAACCTCCTCAATTGGATTGACGAGAGCCCAATGCAGAGGAGTTGTGTTCGTTCCGCGCCCAATCCGCGCCGTTATGATGCGGCCTGTGCGTCGGCCAGACGCAGGCGCGCAAGCAACAATGCCTCGGAATCATTCGGCAGAAGCGAAGTGACTGCGACATCGGATGTGAGCTTGCCGTTCGGTTTCGGTCCGACGACAGTCTGCTTGAGAACGCTGGATAGGCGCCGTGCGATGGAACGTGCATCAACGATGCTCGTTCCGGCGAACGCGACAACGATGGTTCCATCGCTCTGCAATGTTCCGAAGTCCATCCGCCGCATCAGTTGGCCGATGATGCGAGCGGCGTCGAAGCGCGAACGATCGTTGTGAGTGGAGAGGCTAAAGCTTGCGACCGACAGGCCTGCGCCCTGTGCGTGAGCGTCCTCGATCGAGCGTGAAAGATCGCGGCTGAAGGCGGCTTCGGTCAGAAGTCCGGTACGCGGATCGAGCAGGCCGCCGGCTTCGATCGAGCGCGAAGCCCGCTCCAGTCGTGCCTCGAAAGCTTTTTGCCGGATCAGCGGAACTGCGATGGCGACTGTGCCTGCAGCATCCGCGCCGCCGGATTCAAGGTTGGGGAGGTCATAAGGATGAAGCGACACCGGCACGCCCGAGACGATCACCGGCAGATTGCGGTGGCGTGAGTCCTCCGACAGCACTTGCAGGAATGCCTCGACGACGCGCTGCGTGAATCCGCCGCCGATGACGATGCCATCGAGCGTGCGTGCATTGAGATGCTTGGCCGCCTGTTCGATGCTGAGTGCGCCGACGATACCCATCCGTTCACCCAGCGCAACGGACAACGCGGGAAACGAGCCCCCGCGTCCGGCGAGCAGCACGGTTGCGTCCTGCAATGGATCATCGGCCGGCATCTGCAATTCGGTGAGCCTGGTATCGCGTGCCCGCCGCAGGACGGTCGCGTGCATGGCGCGCAGCCGCAGCGCGGCGTTCAGGCGCGCGGCCAGCCGGTGCGCGCCACGGCCGCCGATCTCCGTCAGCGGGAGCGCATTGTGGGGTAGAGGCATACTTCCAGGATCGAGTGCGATCAGCGGCACGTAGGGACTTAAGGTTTCGACGCGGCGGGCGATGTCTTCGATGGCGGCAGGCTCATGCGCTCCCGCAACGATCACTGCGCATGGTTTCACGCGCGCGATTGCGGCTTCCGCCTCCTGCCATGTGCTGTCCACGGCGGGAAATATCTTCGCGGCCGACAGCGCCTTGTAGAGCGGGGCGTATGTTCCGTTGGAGACGACGACGATGGGGCCGGACTGGGACATCTTTTACTCAGGTCACAAAAACAGCCATCATCCTACCGGATGCGGCCTTAATGCGCCGTCAACGCCAGTTGCCACGAATCCCGAAAATGTAATGAATACTTACGCTTGACGCTCACGCTGACGGAAAGCTTCCGTCATCAGCGGATTGAGCCCCAGTTCCGCGAGCGCGCCGCGTGCCCGGGCATTCTCATTCGAACGCCCGGCGAGACGGAAGCCGTTGATGGGATCGGGCAGGGCCATCATCACCGTGCCGGGCGAGAGCCGGCGCGCCCATTGCTCGAGATCGTCTTCGCGGAACCGGTAGCCGCCGACATTGGCGATGCCGGCTGGCGTGCCGGTCAGTGTGATGTGACCGTCCTGGCCCGCGCGCTTGGCGGGATAGCCGGTGTCGACATAGTCGACGCTGGGCTCAGTTCTCATCAGGGAGGTGTCGGCCTTTGGCGGCGGGCGATAGGCCGCGAGCGTCACCATCGGCCCTCGCAGACCCAGCGTGCCTTTCGGTGTCAGCAACAATTCACCCGCGCGGGCTGCGTCGTGGTGGGTCAGCGTCACCGGCGCGGCCGCGCCGTCGTCGAGGCGGTTGAGCGCGAACAGGCCCATTTCTCCGAACAGATAGACATCGGTGAGTGCTGCCGACTTCGCCTTCCAGTCCGGGCTGGCCGACACACGCTCCGGCGTTCGCCACAGCCCGATGACATGACGCAGTGATGGCTGTGCGTCGATGGCGGCGGATTCCGACATCCGCAATGCGAGTTCGGCGGGTGCGATCAGCGTGTCGCAATTGCCTGCGCGGATCTGGTCGGCCAGCACCTGCGGGTCGAACGGATGATGCAGCCGCAACGAGCCGCCGCTCAACAGCCACAGCACGATGGATGACGTGAGTCCTGCAAACGAGGAGAGCAGCGCCGTTGAGACGATCTGTGCGGCGGAGGGAAGGGCGCTTTCCATGTAGATGGCAAGCCCTCCCGCGATCAGGTTCACATGGCTGCGCGGCACCGCGACCATCCCGTTCCGGGTGATGTCGAACGAGGCGACGGCGGCCTTGCGTGCGTTGATGGATAGATTGGGCGCAAAGGATTCCCGCTGCCGCCAGTCGAGCGGCGTCATGCCGTCGGGTAGCGCCTCGCCGAAGCCCATCACATGCCGGATCGAGAACGCCTCGGCGGCGGCATTCATGGCAAGGTCGGCATGGTCGATCAGCTCGATCCGTCCGGAGGTGATGATGGCGCGTGCGCCGACGCGGTTGAGCGCCTCGGCCAGTTCGGCCTGCCGCCAGAGCTGCGGCAGCAGCGCCACCACGAGGCCCGCGCGCCATGCCGCGAGCAGCGTCAGCGGAAATTCGACGGTGTTGGGCAGTTGCACCGCGACGATGGAGCCCGCCGGAAGGCCCGCGCGGATGAATTGCGAGGACAGCGAGGCGACCGCGGTTTCGGCCTGCGCGTAGGTCAGCTCGACGGGTTCTTCGCCAGTGATGCGACGCTTGTTCGGCGGATCAGACAAAGCGAGCGCATCAGGCGTGCGTTCAGCCGTGCGCGAGAACAGGTCGTACAGCGTCGGGGACCTGTCCGGCATCGATACGCTGGTGTCGGGAGTGTCCGTCGCGTCGGTCACGGAGTCTGTTTCTGCGAGTTGAACCACCACGTTTCCGGAAGATAGCCGGAAAGCGCAGCACGGGAAGGAGATTTTATACGATTCCAGCGCGCGATCCATTGCGCCGGCGGGTTGTACAAGGGAATTGCGTAGGCCCCGGACATCAGGACGCGGTCGAGGGCGCGGACCGCATCGACGAAGTCCGGCCGTTCCCTTGCCTCCAGCATGGCGTTGATCGCCGCGTCGATCGCGGGGTCGTGGGCGCCCATGTAGTTGCGGGTGCCGGGGGTTTCGGCGGCCTGCGAGCCCCAGTAGAACGCCTGCTCGTTGCCGGGGGACAGCGACTGGTCCCAGCGGTTCTGGATCATGTCGAAATCGTAGGCGAGGCGGCGCTGGTCGAACTGCACTGCATCAACCACCCGTACGGATACCTCGATGCCCGCGCGCTTGAGGTCGCGCGAATAGGCCAGTGCGATCCGCTCCTGATCGCGGGTTTTGACGAGAATTTCAAAACTCAGCGGTTCGCCGGTTTTGCGATTGCGTAGGTGAGTGCCCTTGAACGCGTACCCGGCTTGTTCGAGCAGTGTGAGCGCGGTTCCCAATGCCTTCCGGTCCCGGCCGGAGCCGTCACTTACCGGCAAACGGTAGCTGCCGTCCATGACGTCGGGCCGCACGCTCGCGGTATAGGGCGCGAGCAACTGCCTTTCGTGGGCGGAGGCGGAACGGCCTTCGGCAGATAGCTCCGACCCCGCGAAATAGCTTGGCGAGCGGCTGTACAGGCCGAAGAAGTAATTACGGTTGATCCATTCGAAATCGAACAGCAGTGTCAGAGCCTGCCGGACCCGGATATCGGCAAAGACCGGATGGCGGGTATTGAACACCAGAAATTCCGATGGGCGCGGGGTGCCGGTCTTGATGGTATCGCGGATCACTTGACCTGAGCGGGCGGCCGGGAAGTCGTAGCCCTCGTGCCAGCGCAGTGGCTCGTTCTCATTGCGGAAATCGTACAGTCCCCGCTTGAACGCTTCGAAGGCGCCATTGGCCTCGCGATAGAAGTCGAGCCGCACCTCATCGAAATTCCACAGGCCCCGGTTCACCGGCAGGTCGCGGCCCCAATAGTCCGGATTGCGCGTCAGGGTGACGCTCGCGCCGGGCCGGACGTCCGTGACGCGGTAGGGACCCGACCCGAGTGGAGCGGTCATCGAGGTATCCTCGAAGGTGTCCACATTGACGGCTCTTTGTGAGAACACCGGCATCAGGCCGAGGATCAGGGGCAGCTCGCGGTCGGCCTCGCCGCCGAAATCAAAACGGACGGTCTGCGTGTCGAGCGCGCGAGCGTTTTTCACCTTGGAATAGTAGAGCCGGTGGTTGGGACGGCCGTGGTCGCGCATCAACTGCCAGGAGAACAGCACATCCTGCGCGGTAACGGGGGTGCCGTCCGAGAACCGTGCCGCCGGGTTGATGTGGAAGGCGACATAGCTGCGGGCGTCGTCGGTATCGATGCGGTCGGCGAGCAGGCCGTAGAGCGAAAACGGCTCGTCGTTGTTGCGAGCCATCAAACTCTCGACCACGTAGCCGCGGATTTGCTGCACCGCGATGCCCCTCACGATGAAGGGATTCAGGCTGTCGAACGTGCCGAGCAGGCCCCAGGTCAGGCGGCCACCTTTCGGAGCGTTTGGATTGGTATAGGCGAAATTCTTAAAGTCATTTGGCAGCGCCGGTTTGCCATGCATGGCAATCGAGGGGAGCGGCTCAGCCTGCGCCCATGCGCCGACAAGCGCTGCGCCGAGGAGGGCGACAAGCGGCAGCAGGAGGCATCGGAGCGCGAGGGCTTTCATTCGGTCCCGTGTTCCTTGCGATTCGCAGGGCAATGGAGAACGCTATCACGAGGTATCCGGACGGTTTCCGGCAAGAGGACAAAAACCCAAAAAATCATTGTTGGCATTGATCTTTCCGCCTGCCGTTGTATGAAGGCGGGCGATTCCGATCAGTCGCGTGTGTTGTCACGCATCCGCCTTATTTGGCTCCGAGACAGCGCCTCATCGGCGACGCTCTCCATAAGGGTGGCAGCGCTTAGTCAGAAAGGGTTTTCACTATGAATTTCCGGAACTTGGCCGCGCAGGCCGCGCCGCGTGGACGGAGGTTCGCCGCAGCATTTCTGGCCGCCGCGGCCATGATCGCCCTGCCGGTGGCCGATGCGAGCGCTCAGGCCCAGCCAGCCGCCAAGGGCAAGGCTGCGCCGAAAGCGGCTCCGAAGGCGGCACCCGCCCAGCCTCAGCAGCCCGCGCAGGGCCAGCAGCAGCCTGAGCAGCAGGTTCAGCTTATTTACGGCCAGTGGACCAAGTTCTGTCTCAAGGGTCAGGATGCCAACGCCAAGCAGGTCTGCTTCACCGGCAAGGACGGCCGCATTGAGTCCGGCCAGCCCGTCATTGCAGCCGTCATCATCGAGCCGGAAGGCGAGCCGAAGAAGATCCTGCGCGTGACGCTGCCGCTCGGTATGCAACTCGCCTACGGCACCCGTATCGTCGTCGACAGCAACCCGCCGCTGCAGAGCCCCTATGTGATCTGCTTCGCCAATGGCTGCATGTCCGATTACGAAGTCACCCCCGATCTTCTGAACCACATGAAGAAGGGCCAGAACCTCGTCGTGCAGGCGATCAACTCCAACGGCGCGCCGCTGACGTTGCCGCTGCCGCTGGCCGAGTTCGCCAAGGCCTATGACGGTCCTCCGACCGACCCGAAGGTGTTCGAGGAGAACCAGAAGAAGCTTCAGGACGAGTTGCAGAAGCGCGCGGCGGAAGCCCGCCAGCGGCTCGAGAGCCAGACCAACGCCCCGCCGGCCAACAAGTAACGGCCGCGAAGGCAATCAAGAAAAAGCGCGCAGGAATGTGCGCTTTTTTATTGGCTCAATGAGAACAGGGCGTCGGTTAGTTCAGCGACAGGTTGCGCTGGCGATATCCGCCCGCCTTGTCCTTGATGAAGATTTCCGACACCTGCGAGTGGCGAACCGGATCACCAGTCTCATCCGGCAGCAGGTTCTGCTCCGAGACATAGGCGATGTATTCGGAGTCCGAGTTCTCGGCCAGCAGATGGTAGAACGGCTGGTCCTTGTGCGGACGCATCTCCTCGGGAATCGAGAGCCACCATTCTTCGGTGTTGTTGAATTCAGGATCGATGTCGAAGATCACGCCCCGGAATGAAAAGGAGCGGTGACGGACAACCTGGCCGATCTGGAATTTAGCGGTTCGTGCTTTCATCGTGAGTCTGCGGTAGATCGAAATTGTGGCTGTTGCTTGGAGAAATATCACAAATCTGGGCGCCTGACCCCGGTCAGGCTGAGCGTCGCCACCAAGGGGCGAGCCCCTCGCGCATGGCGAAACGGCGTATCGGATCGGCGATATTGAGAAGATGAAGGCCTGCCGCCCGCATCATCTGCACGGGCAGGAAATCGCTGAGCAGCGAGCGATTGGCGACGTCGATCACTGCCGTGCGGCTGGCGATATCGGCGCGGCGGCTCCGTGAGTATTGCGACATCACGTCATCCGAGCCGGGGTCTGTGCCGGCCTGATGGGCAGCCGTGACGACCTGCACGAAATCGGCAGCATCGCGCAATCCGAGATTGAGCCCTTGCGCGCCGATTGGCGGAAAGACATGGGCAGCTTCGCCAAGCAGGGCGATACGGCGCGTGGCAAGCATGGCAGGGTTTCGCATCGTCAGCGGGAAAACGTGACGCTCTCCCTCCGCGCGCATCTTGCCGAGAATCGAATGCGCCTGACGCTCGGCGCGCAAGCCGAGCTCATCGTCGGACAGCGATCGCAAGGTCGCGGCCTCATCCGGCGTCGTGACCCAGACGATGCTCGATCGTAGGCCCGGCAGCGGCACAAAGACGCGCGGGCCATGCGGCGTATGAAATTCGGTCGAGATGTTGTCGTGAGGCCGGGTGTGCGCCGTGTTGAAGGTGACGGCGGTCTGATCGAGGGCGTGCGTGCGCAGTTCGATGCCCGCGCTCCGGCGCGCCAACGAATTACGCCCGTCGGCGCCGCCGACGATTGAGGCGCTGAGATGAGTGCCGGTCTTCGTCTCGATGTCTGCGCTGGTGTCGCCGCCATGGATCGCGCTGGCGTCATCATCGTAGCGAACGAGCTCCGGCAATTCGGAGGCGCGCGCCTCAAGTGCCGCAACGAGGATTCGGTTCTCGATGTTGTAGCCGAACGCCTCCTCGCCGATCTCGTGAGCCGACAGCCGGACCTCGGGCGCGCGCACCAGCCGTCCGGTATCGTCGATCAGCCGCATCACCCGCAGCGCGGCCGCTTGCTGTTCGCAGCGGGGCCAGACCTCCAGCGACCTCAGGAAATCGATCGAGCCGCCGAGCAGGGCAGTGGTGCGGTTGTCGCTATAGACGACCTTGCGGGCGACCAGCGTGGTGGGAACGCCGTTCTGCGCAAGTCCGATGGCGGCGGCGAGGCCGACAGGGCCGCCACCGACGATGGCAACGGCAAAATGAGGGGAACCGGGAGTGTCCATGAGGGTGCGATAACAGCTTTTTCGGCACGGGTCGATGTTGGGAACGGCGGCTTCCGAGCGCAAGAGTTGCAGTGCAAGCTCAACACAATCCTGTTAGTCATGGGGGTGGATGACCGACTCGCATGCCCCATCCCGGAGCCCTGACGCGTCCACGCGGGCGCGCGCGTTCGCGGTTCATCTGTTGACAGCTTCTGGAGCGGCGCTGGCCTTGCTGGCCCTGCTGGAGGCCGTTCGCGAACACTGGTCGATGATGTTCGTCTGGCTTGGGCTGGCACTTTTCGTCGATGGCATCGACGGACCGATCGCGCGCCGCTTCAACGTTGCCGATGTGTTGCCTGACTGGTCGGGCGATACGCTGGATCTCGTGATCGATTTTCTGACTTATGTGTTCGTCCCGGCCTATGCGATTATGGCGAGCAAATTGCTGTTGCCTGTGGCGGCGCCCTTGATTGGGGTCGCCATTGTCATCTCGGGGGCGCTCTATTTCGCCGACCGGCGCATGAAGACCGACGACAACCACTTCCGCGGCTTTCCCGCGCTGTGGAATGCGGCGGCGTTCTATCTCCAACTGCTCAAGCCATCTCCCGTTCTTGGGACCATCGTGTTGACTGTCTTCGTAGGTTTAACATTCGTGCCGTTTCACACTCTACATCCGCTGCGCACGTTGCGCTGGCGGCCGCTGACATTGGCCCTGATCGGCATCTGGGCGGTGCTGACGATTTTCACGGTCGTGGTGGACTTCAACGTGCCGACCCTAGTGAAGATCGCGCTGTGTGGAATCGCTGGATACGTCCTGTTCTCCGATCTTGTCGTGCAAACCTACACCCGGATCAGACCATGATGGATTTGTTGACGAGCCCGGAAGCATGGGCCGCGCTGCTGACGCTGACTGCTCTCGAAATTGTTCTTGGCATCGACAACGTGATCTTCCTGTCGGTGATTGTGTCGCGAATTCCTGCGGCGCAGGCGAAAAGTGCCCGCCGAATCGGTCTCGCGCTGGCGCTGGTCTTCCGTATCCTGCTGCTGTCGATGCTGGTATGGCTGATCGGATTGACCGCGCCGGTGCTTACCGTGATGGGCATTGATCTGTCGTGGCGCGACCTGATCCTGATTGGCGGCGGCCTGTTCCTGATCGCCAAGGCCACGCATGAAATTCATGCGGAGGTCGAAGGGCCGACTGACGGCGAGGTGGTCGCGTCGCGCTCGACGAACGCGTTCGCCTGGGTGATCGTCCAGATCGTTGTGATCGATATCATTTTCTCGCTGGATTCCGTCATTACGGCGATCGGCATGGCGCAGGATCTACGGATTATGATTGCCGCCGTCATCATCGCCTGCGCGGTGATGTATCTGTCATCGGGGCCGGTCGCGGCCTTCGTCGCGGAGTATCCCACGACCAAGATGTTGGCGCTGGCGTTCCTGGTACTGATCGGCGTCGCGCTCGTCGCTGACGGCCTGAGCTTCCACATCCCGCGCGCCTACATATACACTGCGATCGTGTTCTCCGGAGCCGTGGAGACATTCAACGTGCTGGCGAAGCGCAACCGGCGTAAGCATAAGCCGTTCCGGCAGGCTGCCGATCCTCCACGTTGACATTTGCCGCCCGATGCATTTCCGTCTCCGCAAGTAGTGCAGGGAGAAAATGATGATCAAGGCTGTGCGGGTGCACAAACTCGGGGGACCGGATGTCCTGACCTATGAGGACGTCGAACTGCCTCCGCCCGGCCAGGGTGAGGTCCGAATTCGCCATCATGCGATCGGTATCAATTTTATCGACTGCTATTTCCGCACCGGGCTGTACAAAGCGCCGAGCCTGCCGTTCACGGTCGGCCACGAAGGCGCGGGTGAAATCACGGCGGTTGGGCCAGGGGTGACGAATTTCCATCCCGGCGACAGGGTGGCTTATTACCTCAACCTTGGCGCGTATGCGACGGAACGCAACGCGCCCGCCGACCGGCTGGTGAAACTGCCCGATCACATCACCTACGAGCAGGGCGCCGTGCTGATGCTGAAAGGTCTGACGGTCTGGTATCTTTTGCATAAGACGTTTCATGTTCAGCCCGGCAACCGTGTGCTGATCCACGCAGCGGCGGGCGGTATCGGGCTTCTCGCGTCCCAATGGGCCAAGGCGCTTGGTGCGACCGTGATCGGCACCGCCGGTTCAAAGGAAAAGGCCGATCTCGCGCTGGCGAATGGCTGCGACCACGTCATCCTCTACAAGGAGGAGGATTTCGCCGAGCGTGTGAAGCAGATCAGCCGCGGAGAATTGTGCGACGTGGTCTATGACGGCGTCGGCAAGGATACGTTCCAGGGTTCTTTGCGTTCACTGAAAAAGCGCGGCCTGATGGTCAGCTTCGGCAATGCGTCCGGCGCGGTGCCGCCGTTTTCGGTCAATGAATTGAACACGCATGGGTCGCTGTTCATCACGCGCCCCAAGCTTGCCGACCACATCGGCACGCGCAAGGAATTGATCGAGGGTGCGGACGCGCTGTTTGCCGCCGTAATCGACGGTACGCTTCATGTGCCGATCAATCGCGCCTATGCGCTGAAGGATGCCGCCAAGGCGCACATCGATCTTGAAAGCCGTGTCACGACCGGTGCGTCGGTGCTCAAGCCGTAAGACTGTTTCAGAATCCCGCCACGGTGCCGTGGAGATCGTACTCGTCTGCGCGTTCGATCTTCGCGGTGACGATGTCGCCGACCTTCAGTGGACGGCGGCTTGAGACGTAAACCGAGCCGTCGATCTGCGGCGCGTCGGCTTTCGAGCGGCCCTTCGCGACGCTGGGCCCGATTTCATCAATGATGACCTGCTGGCGCGTGCCGACCTTGCGCTTCAACCGCTGCGCGGAAATCTTCTGCTGCCGTGCCATCAACGCGTTCCAGCGCGCGGTCTTGATCTCGTCCGGCACGGGATTGTCCAGCGCGTTCGAGGTCGCGCCCGCGACGGGCTCATACTTGAAGCAACCGAGGCGGTCGATCTGCGCCTCGTCCAGCCAGTCGAGTAGATCCTGGAATTCGGATTCAGTCTCGCCCGGGAAACCGACGATGAAGGTCGAGCGCAAAGTGAGGTCGGGACATTGCTCGCGCCACTTGTGGATGCGCGCGAGCGTCTTGTCCTGCGCGGCCGGGCGGCGCATGCGCTTGAGCACTTCTGGGTTGGCGTGCTGGAAGGGGATATCGAGATAGGGAAGGATGTTGCCGCCCATCAGCGGAATGACATCGTCCACATGCGGATAGGGGTAGACATATTGCAGACGGACCCACGCGCCGAGTTCACCGAGTTCACGCGTCAGATCGAGAAAGCGCGCGCGGACCTCGCGATCCTTCCACGGACTCGACTCGTATTTAATGTCGATGCCGTAAGCTGAAGTATCCTGCGAGACGACGAGCAATTCCTTGACACCGGCGGCGACGAGCTTCTCGGCTTCACGCAGCACGTCGTTCGCCGGGCGTGAGACGAGATCGCCGCGCAGCTTCGGGATGATGCAGAAGGTGCAGCGGTTGTTGCAGCCCTCGGAAATTTTCAGATAGGCGTAGTGCCGCGGCGTCAGCTTGATGCCCTGCGGCGGCAGCAGGTCGAGATGCGGGTTGTGCAGCGGCGGCAGGGCGCGGTGCACGGCGTCGAGCACGCTCTCATATTGCTGCGGGCCGGTGATCGACAGGACGTTGGGATATTCCTTTTCGATCTGCTCGGGTTCAGCGCCCATGCAGCCGGTGACGATGACCTTGCCATTCTCGGCCATGGCCTCACCGATCGCGCCGAGCGATTCTTGTTTGGCGCTGTCGAGAAAGCCGCAGGTGTTGACGATGACGATGTCCGCGCCGTCGTGCTTGCGGGCGAGTTCGTAGCCTTCCGCGCGGAGGCGGGTGATGATGCGCTCGGAATCCACCAAAGCCTTGGGGCATCCCAGAGAGACGAAGCTGATTTTGGGCGCGCTGGCCGTGGTCATGATCAGGGGGTCCGTTGAAAGCGGATGGCTATCCTTGATCGTGGGTCATTTCAAGGCACTATCTCCCTACGAAATAGGCATTTTTCGTATTTCAGCCCTCTGCTCCGGAAGTGTCGTGCCCAAAGCATGGGCGAATGCTTCGACATCGTGCATCTCCAAACGTCAGACGGCCATGAGCGTGCGCCATTGACCAATACGACGCCCACAATTTCGCGATCTGCGCCGTCTTGAAGCATTTGGCACGGTGATTGCTCTGCAAGGGATGGGTCAATCGAGACCTGTCAGCGAGCCGATGCCCCTCGGCTGAGGCTTGCTGCTGGGCCGCGCCGGTTCCAGCGATGAACCACAGAGGAGCTTCGATGTCTTATCTCGCACCTTCGGAATTCGTCACCAAGATGGTGGACGCAGGGGAATCCAAAATCTTCATGTCGACACGGGATACCTTGATCCGTGCCTACATGGCAGGAGCCATTCTCGCGCTTGCCGCGTGGTTCGCAGTAACCATCAACGTTAATACCGGACAGCCGCTCGCAGGCGCCATCCTGTTTCCGGTCGGCTTCTGCATGCTCTACCTGCTCGGATTCGATTTGCTGACGGGCGTGTTCGTGCTGGCACCGCTCGCGTGGCTGAACAAGCGGCCGGGCTGCACGCTCGGCGGTGTGTTGCGCAACTGGGGTTTGGTGTTCGTCGGTAACTTCGGCGGTGCGCTGACGGTTGCGTTCATGATGGCGTTCGTCACGACTTACGGCTTCACCCAGGCGCCCGACAAGGTTGGTGCGGTGATCGGCAATGTCGGCGAGGCGCGCACGCTCGGTTATGCTTCACACGGCGCGATGGGCATGATCACGCTGTTCATGCGCGGCATGCTCTGCAATTGGATGGTCTCGACCGGCGTGGTGGGCGCGATGGTCTCGACGACCGTCAGCGGCAAGGTGATCGCGATGTGGATGCCGATCATGCTGTTCTTCTACATGGTGTTCGAGCATTCGGTTGTGAACATGTTCCTGTTTCCCGCAGGCCTAATGCTGCATGCCCCGTTCTCGGTCATGGACTATCTGATCTGGAACGAGATTCCGACGGCGCTCGGCAACCTCGTGGGCGGCCTGTCCTTCACTGGCCTGACGCTGTATGCGACCCACGTGAAGACCGCGCCGAAGCGTGACCTGCGCGCTGTCGCCTGATCGCGATTGGACGAAGGAGCCTCACCTGCTTAAGGTGAGGCCCCTTTGATGTGACCGTCCATGTCCACGCTCAGCCTGTCCATCGGCCAGTATTCCGACAAGGGGCGCAAAGATTCCAACCAGGACTTTCATGGTGTCCTGATTCCGGACGAGCCGCTGCTGTCGATGAAGGGCATTGCGGCGGTCCTGACTGATGGAATCAGCAGCAGCGATGTCAGCCGGATCGCCAGCGAGTCCGCGGTCAAGAGCTTTCTGACCGACTATTACTGCACGTCCGAATCCTGGTCGGTGAAGACATCCGCCCAGCGGGTGATCGCCGCAACAAATTCCTGGCTTCATGCGCAGACGCGGCGGGGGCTGAATCCTTACGACAGTGACAAAGGGTACGTCTGCACATTCAGCGCAGTCGTGTTCAAATCGGCTACGGCGCACTTGTTTCATATCGGCGATTGCCGCATCTATCGTGTGGCCGGGAATACACTGGAGCAATTGACGGAGGATCACCGCGTCACACTGTCGTCGGTCGAAAGCTATCTCGGGCGAGCGCTTGGGGTGAATCCGCAGATCGAAATCGACTACCGCACCGTCCCGCTCGCGGTCGGTGATGTCTTTGTACTGGCGACGGATGGTATCTACGAATACGTGCCGCCGCGCTTTGTCGTCGATACCATTACAGCCAACGCCGATGATCTCGATGCTGCCGCGCGCATCATCGGTCGAGCAGCATTCGATCGCGGTAGCTCCGACAATCTCACGATACAGATCATTCGTGTCGATCAGCTGCCGAAAATGCAGGCCGATGAGTTTCTTGGTTTCTCCGAACTGCCGCTGCCGCCGTTACTGGAGGCGAGGGCGGAGTTTGACGGTTATCGGATCATTCGCGAAATTCATGCCAGCGCCCGCAGCCACATCTATCTTGCGACGGATGTAGCGGCAGATCGCCTCGTCGCCTTAAAAACGCCCTCGATCGATCTTGGTGAAGACCTGGGCTATCGCAGGCGTTTTGCGATGGAAGAATGGATTGCCCGGCGTATCGACAGCCCGCACGTCTTGAAACCGCAGGCGCAGACAAGAGCCCGCAACTATCTCTATGTCGTCATGGAGTTTGTTGAGGGGAGGAGTCTTGTGCAATGGATGATAGATAACCCACGGCCTGATCTTGAAACCGTCCGCAAGATCGTTGAGCAGATTGCGAAAGGCCTTGGCGCTTTCCACCAAAAGGAAATGCTGCATCAGGATCTGCGGCCCGACAACATCATGATCGATGCCGCCGGCACGGTCAGGATCATCGATTTCGGTTCAACCCGCGTCGCTGGCGTTGCCGAAACGATGCCCGAACTGGATGGTGAAATCCTCGGAACGGTCCAATATACCGCGCCCGAATATTTTCTCGGCGCGGCAGGCTCGCCACAGTCCGATCTCTATTCTCTGGGTGTGATCGCCTATCAGATGCTGACAGGGCGATTGCCATTCGGTCCGGCGGCGGGACGGGCGCGGACCCGCGCCTTGCAGCGCAAGCTCAGATACCGATCTGCGGTCAATGAGGAGCGTGGCATTCCGTTGTGGGTCGACGGCGCGCTGCGAAAAGCTGTCCAGCCCGATCCGGCGGCCCGATATGACGCGCTGTCGGCTTTCGTGTTCGACCTTCGCCATCCCAACCCTGCCTTCCGCGATGCATCTGCGGTGCCACTGCTGGAGCGAAATCCGGTGCTGGTCTGGCAGTGCGTGTCGGCGCTTCTGGCGATCGCCGTCGTGACGCTGCTGGCCATGCTGCATGCGACTCGCTGAACATTTGTGCAGTGCGCAAATTGTGAGCAGTTCCGTTGAAATGATGAGCAGCGCTGCGTTTTCCGGGAAGTCGCACGGCGCATCCAAAGCTGAATTAAAATACTGAAATATAATGATAATTTATCGTGCCAGTGGTTGGCATGGAAGTTGATTATTAGAGGTGGTCAGGAACGGCCGGGCCTCCCATCCAGCGTACCGATGCCTGACGAAGAGCGATTTCAGAAGGCAGCGACATGAGCAAATCCAGCACTAACGTCATCGGAAAATCCACAAGCCGCCGCGCGGTCCTGAAAGCAGGAGCAGGGGCGGTTGCGCTCATGGCGGCGGCCCGCCTGAATTTTCCAGGCGGTGCGTTCGCCCAAACGGCCGGTCCGGAGACAACCAAGGCCAGACTCGGCTTCATCGCGCTGACGGATGCTGCACCGCTGTTCGTCGCCAAGGAAAAAGGTTTCTTCGCCAAGCATGGAATGCCGGACGTCACGGTTGAGAAGCAGGCCTCATGGGGCACCACCCGCGACAATCTCGTGCTCGGCTCCGAAGGCAACGGCATCGACGGTGCGCACATCCTGACGCCGATGCCCTACCAGATATCGGCCGGAACGGTGACACAGAATAACGTGCCGACGCCGATGCACATTCTCGCGCGGCTCGATCTGAACTGTCAGGGTATTTCAGTCGCCAATGAATATGCCGATTTGAAAGTCGGGCTCGATGCGAAGCCGCTGGCGGCGGCGTTCGAGAAGAAGAGGGCTGCCGGCAAGTCGATCAAGGCGGCGATGACGTTCCCCGGCGGCACGCATGATCTGTGGATTCGTTACTGGATGGCAGCGGGCGGCATCGATCCCGACAAGGATGTCGAGACCATCGTGGTGCCGCCGCCGCAAATGGTGGCGAACATGAAGGTCGGCACCATGGATTGCTTGTGTGTCGGCGAACCATGGAACGAGCAGTTGATCCACCAGAAGGCTGGATACTCGGCACTGACGACGGGCGAGATCTGGAAGGATCATCCGGAAAAGGTTCTCGGCATGCGCGCGGCGTGGGTCGAGAAGAATCCGCGCGCCGCCAAGGCACTGCTGATGGCGGTGATGGAAGCCCTGCAGTGGTGCGACAAGGATTCCAACAAGGACGAACTGGCTGCGATTAGCGCCAAGCGTCAGTGGATGAATGTACCTGTCGGCGACATCGATGAGCGGATCAAGGGCAATTTCGATTACGGCACCGGCCGCGTGGAGAGGAACAGTCCGTTGTTGATGAAGTTCTGGCGCGATCACGCCTCTTATCCTTTTCAGAGCCACGATCTCTGGTTTCTGACTGAGAATATCCGCTGGGGAAAAATGCCGGCGAGCACGGACACCAAGGCGCTGATCGCGAAGGTGAACCGAGAAGATCTCTGGCGGGACGCAGCGAAAACCCTTGGCGTGGCGGCTGCTGACATTCCGGCGTCGACCTCGCGTGGCAGGGAGACGTTCTTCGACGGCAAAGTTTTCGATCCCGAAAATCCGGCCGTGTATCTCAAGTCGCTAAGCATTAAGCGCGTGGATGCGTGATGACCGCGAGCCGCCCGTGCGTAGGCGGTTCATCTAATATTCCGGGAGACGACACGTAATGAATATGCCCGCGGTTAAATCTGAAGTTGCGGTAAAGGTCTCCGGACCTTCTGAGTCAGCGCCCGTATTCAAGATGGAGATCAAGCGTCGGCCAAGAAGCGATAAAGCATGGAAGCTTGCGCAATCTGCGGCTGCGCGGATTGTGCCGCCTCTCATCGTCCTCGCGCTGTTTCTCGTGGTCTGGGAATTGCTGTGCAGCAAGGCGGGCGCGACGCTGCCGCCGCCGCTGAAGGTGTTCAGGGATACCAAGGATCTCATCTTCGATCCGTTCTTCGACAATGGCGGCATCGACAAGGGTTTGTTCTGGCATCTGTCGGCAAGCTTGCAGCGCGTTGCGCTGGGTTATTCGCTCGCGGCGATTGCAGGCATCGCGCTCGGGACACTGGTGGGACAGTCGATCTGGGCGATGCGTGGCCTCGATCCGATCTTCCAGGTGCTGCGGACTATTCCACCGCTGGCGTGGCTGCCGTTGTCGCTTGCCGCGTTTCGCGACGGCCAACCCTCGGCGATCTTCGTGATCTTCATCACCTCGATCTGGCCAATCATCATCAACACCGCTGTCGGCATCCGCAACATTCCGCAGGACTATCGCAACATGGCGGCGGTGGTCCGGCTCAACCCATTCGAGTTTTTCTGGAAGATTATGATCCCGTCGGCCGCGCCCTATATCTTTACGGGCCTGCGGATCGGCATCGGCTTGTCGTGGCTTGCAATTATCGCCGCCGAAATGCTGATCGGCGGTGTCGGCATCGGCTTCTTTATTTGGGATGCGTGGAATTCCTCGCACATCAGCGAAATCATTCTCGCGCTGGTCTACGTCGGAATCGTCGGCTTCATTCTCGATCGCATGATCGCGACGATCGGTGCGTTTTTCACGCGCGGCACGTCGGTTGCCTAAGGAGATCGCCATGCAGGATTATCTGAAGCTCGATCATATGGACAAGGTCTTCACGCGCGGCAGCGCTGCGACGGAGGTGCTGAAGGACATCAACCTGACGGTCGCGCGCGGCGAGTACGTCTCCATCATCGGCCATTCCGGTTGCGGCAAGTCCACGCTGCTCAACATCGTGGCGGGACTGACCGGCGCGACGCAGGGCGGCGTGCTACTGGAGGGGCGCGAGGTGAATGCGCCAGGACCGGATCGCGCCGTTGTGTTCCAGAACCACAGCCTGCTGCCTTGGCTCACGGTCTACAATAACGTGCGGCTTGGTGTGGACAAGGTGTTCGGCAAGACCAAGACCCGTGTCGAACGCGACGAATGGGTGATGCACAATCTCAACCTTGTGCAGATGGCCCATGCCAAGGACAAACGCCCGTCTGAAATATCGGGTGGCATGAAGCAGCGCGTCGGCATTGCCCGTGCGCTGGCGATGGAGCCGAAGGTTCTGCTTCTGGATGAGCCGTTCGGCGCGCTGGACGCACTGACGCGTGCTCATCTGCAGGATACCGTGATGGCCCTGCACCAGAAGCTCGACAACACGGTGATGATGATCACCCACGATGTCGATGAGGCCGTATTGCTTTCCGATCGCATCGTGATGATGACGAACGGTCCGAGCGCGCGCATCGGTGAGGTTCTGGACGTGCCGTTGCCACATCCGCGCAAGCGGCTCGAGCTGGCGGCCAACCCGGTCTACCTCAAGTGCCGGCAGCGCGTGCTTGAATTCCTGTACGAGCGTCATCGCTTCGTCGAGGCGGCATAAGGGAGCGGAGCATGAGCGAGCCTCTCGTCATTGTCGGAAACGGTATGGCCGCCGCTCGGCTCGTCGAGGAATTGGCGAAGCGGGCATTGGGGCGTTACGCGATTGCCGTGATCGGCGACGAGCCGCGCTTGGCCTATAACCGCGTGCTGCTGTCCTCGGTGCTTGCAGGTGAGGCTACATCGCAGGAGATTGAGCTAAGGTCAGCCGTGTGGTGGCGGGATCGCGGCGTTACCGTTACCTACGGCTGCGCTGCGAGTTCGGTCGATCTGGCCGTGCGCAAGGTGCATCTCGCCAACGGCACCGACGTTCCGTTCTCGAAGCTGGTATTTGCGACAGGCTCGACGCCACTGCGTCTCGCGGTGCCGGGGGCGGACCTCCCTGGCGTGCATACGTTTCGCGACACCCGCGACGTAGATCAGTTACTCGCGCTTGCTGGTGCCAAGCGGCGTGTCGTCGTGGTCGGCGGCGGCTTGCTCGGCCTTGAAGCGGCCTACGGATTGGCGAAGGCCGGATCGAAGGTGACGCTCTTGCACCTCATGGATCAGCTGATGGAGCGGCAGCTTGATGCCCCGGCGGCAGTGCTCCTGAAGCGGCTGGTCGAGAGCAAGGGCATCGAGATTGTGCTGGATGCCGACACAAGCCGGATCATCGGGACCGATCACGTCGAAGGCGTCGATCTGGCGAATGGCCGCAGCATCGTGGCGGACGCTGTCGTGTTCGCGGCGGGCATCCGGCCCAACGTGGCGCTTGCGAAAGAGGCGGGCGTGCCGGTCAATCGCGGCATCGTCGTGGACGATCGGATTTGCACCGGCGTCGAGAATGTCTACGCGCTCGGTGAATGCGCGGAGCATCGCGGCACCTGCTACGGGCTCGTGGAGCCAGCCTATGAGCAGGCAAAGGTGCTGGCCGCTCATTTGGCCGGTAATCCGACGGATTACGTCGGCAGTGTTGTTGCCACTAATCTGAAAGTTTCGGGCGTGAGCGTCTTTTCCGCCGGTGATTTTCTCGCAGCCGAAGGCGGCGAAACGCTGGTGTTCAACGATGAGCGGCGCGGCACCTACAAGAAGCTGGTTGTCGCGGAGGGGCGTCTTACCGGCGCGGTGCTCGTGGGCGATACCCAGGACGCGCTTTGGTATCTCGATCTTATCCGGACAATGGCTCCCATCGAAACAATTCGCGGCGACATGATGTTCGGTCGCGCGCTTGCTCAACTAAAGGCAGCTTAAGTCATGTCCAGCGATTTCTCTCCAGACCAGAAGCGCTATCTCGAAGGCTTCGTTTCGGGGCTCAGCGCATCGCGGGTTGCGCGCAGCAACGCGCCCGCAAAGAGCGAGCCGGTCGGCCCCGATGCCATTCACATCAAGGCGCAGGATCGTGTCGTCGCGGCAGGCGGCAAGCTCAACGATCAGGAGAAGTTTAAGCGGGAAGAGCATCCGTTCGATGCCTATCCGCGTCTTGTGAAGCAGGCCGAGTTGAACGAAGCGCCGAAGCCGCCAGATAATTTCCGCTGGCGTTATTACGGCATCTTCTATGTCGCACCCACGCAGTCGTCCTACATGTGTCGCCTGCGGATTCCGAACGGTATCCTCAAGCATTGGCAATTTGCCGGCGTGGCCGATCTCGCGGAGAATTTCGGTGGTCCGTATGCCCACGTGACCACGCGTGCCAATCTCCAGCTTCGCGAGATCGAGCCGAAGAACGCAATCAACGTCATCGAAGGATTGCAGGATCTGGGGCTGTGCTCGCGCGGCTCCGGTGCGGACAATATTCGCAACGTCACCGGGACCTCGACCGCCGGCATCGATTCGCAGGAATTGCTCGATACCCGCCCTTACGCGAAGGCCTGGCACTTCCACATTCTTAACGACCGCTCGCTGTATGGTCTGCCGCGCAAGTTCAACGTCGCGTTCGACGGCGCAGGGCGCATTGCCACGCTGGAAGAAACCAACGATATTGCATTTCAGGCTGTCGAAGTGCGCGAAGGTTTTAGCGTCGATCCCGGCATCTACTTTCGGCTGGGCCTTGGCGGCATTACCGGCCACAAGGATTTTGCCCGCGATACTGGCGTGATCCTGCAGCCGCAGGAGGCCATTGGTGTTGCCGACGCGATCCTGCGGGTTTTCATCGAGAATGGCGACCGAACCAACCGCAACAAGGCGCGATTGAAGTACGTGCTCGATGCCTGGGGGTTCGACAAGTTTCTCGCAGCGGTCGAGGAGAAGCTTAACCGCAAGCTGGTGCGCGTGCCTGCGGATGCCATCGCGCCGCGCCCGGCCTATGATCGGCTCGCGCATATCGGGGTTCATGCGCAGAAGCAGTCTGGACTGAACTGGATCGGTGTCGCATTGAAGCTTGGCCGGCTGTCGCCTGACCAGATGCGCGGGCTTGCGAGGATCGCTGCGGATTATGGCGATGGCGACATTCGCCTTACCGTCTGGCAGAATCTGCTGATCTCCGGCATTGCCGATACCGATGTAGCCACCGTGACTGCCGCGATCCAGGCGCTCGGCCTTGCGGTGACGGCTTCCGCGTTGCGCGCCGGGTTGATCGCCTGCACAGGCGCGACGGGGTGTCGTTTCGCCGCCGCGCATACCAAGGAGAATGCCGAGGAGATCGCAGCTTGGTGCGACGAGCGCGTGCCGCTCAATGCGCCGGTGAACATCCACCTCACTGGATGCCATCATTCCTGTGCCCAGCACTATATCGGCGACATCGGTTTGATCGGCGCGCGCGTTCCGGTCAACGACGATGGCGATACGGTCGATGGCTATCACCTTCTGGTCGGCGGCGGATTTGGAACTGATGCCACAATCGCGCGCGAACTGTTTCAGAACGTCAAAGCCGAGGATGCACCGCGCACCGTGGAGCGCGTGCTGAAAGCCTACGTCACCAACCGGGCATCGGAAGACGAGACCTTCCTCGATTTTGCCAAGCGGACCGAGATCGACGCTCTCAAGCGCATGACTGAAATGGAGCCGGCCTGATGAACCAGAGAACACCGCCGAGCCAGCTCGAGATCATTCCGGAAACGGCACCGTTCTCGCATGAACAGCGGTCGTGGCTGAACGGCTTCTTCGCTGGGCTGGTATCGCTCGATAATGCGGTCACGCCATTGTCGCCCGAGCAGGGCGCGGCGGTCATGAAGGGTGCGGGGGACAACGATGACGGTGAGGCTCCGTGGCACGACCAGACGCTTCCGATTGCCGAGCGCATGAAGCTTGCTGAGGGCCGCCCACTGCGCCGCCGGATGATGGCGGCGATGGCGCAGCAGGATTGCGGCCAGTGCGGTTACAATTGCCACGATTATTCCGAGGCAATTGCCGGCAAGAAGGAGGCGCGCCTGAACCTGTGCGTACCGGGTGGCAAGGAAACCGCCCGGATGCTGAAGACGCTGTATGAGGAATTGGAGAGCGCGCCGTCATCCTCGCCATCGCCGGCGCCCGAGGCGAATCTGGCGGAGCCTGTTGCCAAAACCGTCGGCGAGTCGGGCCGCTCGCGCGACAATCCAGTTGAGGCGGTCTTCCTGTCGCGGCGCCTTTTAAACAAGCCGGGATCGGAAAAGGAAACCTGGCACATCGAGTTCGATCTATCGGGGCCTGGCCTCGATTATGTCGTCGGCGATTCCTTCGGCGTGTTCGCCAGCAACGATCTTGGCATGGTCGATCAGATCATCGCGCTGCTTGGCGTTTCGCACGAGACGATGATCAATGGCAAGAAGCTGCGCGACGTGCTGCACGAAGATGTGTCGCTGTCGCCTGCGCCGGATTCGTTGTTCGAGTTGATTTCCTTCATCACCGGCGGCGCGGCCCGCGAAAAGGCGCGGGCGCTTGCTTCAGGCGATGACCCGGATGGTGACGCCGCACATCTCGACGTGATGGCGGCGCTGCAGAAGTTCGCGGGCGTCCGGCCGCACCCGGAAGCCTTCATCGAGGCGCTGGAGCCGTTGCAGCCGCGATTATACTCCATCTCGTCGTCGCACAACGCGACGCCGGGCCGCTTGTCGCTGACGGTCGATACCGTCCGTTACACAATCGGCAAGCGCAAGCGTATAGGTGTTGCATCCACATTCCTCGCCGAGCGGATCAATCCGGGCGATACGCTAAAAGTCTATGTTCAGAAGGCGCATGGTTTCGGGCTGCCGCAGGACCCGAACACGCCGGTTATCATGATCGGTCCCGGCACCGGCGTGGCGCCATTCCGTGCCTTCCTGCACGACCGGCAGGCGACCGGCGCGCCGGGTCGCAACTGGCTTTTCTTCGGCCATCAGCGCAGCGAGTGCGACTTCTTCTATACCGACGAATTCAACGCAATGAAGTCATCCGGCCATCTCACACGGCTGTCGCTGGCGTGGTCGCGGGATCGCGAGGAGAAATTCTACGTGCAGGACCGCATGCGCGAGGTCGGCCGCGAGCTGTGGTCGTGGCTGGCGGAAGGCGCACACGTCTATGTCTGCGGCGATGCCAAGCGGATGGCCAAGGATGTCGAACGCGCGCTGGTGGATATCGCGGCTCAGTTCGGCGCGCGCTCGACCGATGAAGCTGTCGCATTCGTAGCCGACCTGAAGAAGAAGGGTCGCTACCAGCAGGACGTCTATTGAGCGAAGGCCGTTGATGAGTGCGATGGAAATTTCTCCGGCGACCGTAAGGACCACATGTCCTTATTGCGGTGTCGGTTGCGGTGTGCTGGCGACGCCCGACGGCAAGGGCGGAGCAATCATCAAGGGAGACCCGGATCATCCCGCCAATTATGGCCGCCTCTGCTCCAAGGGTTCGGCCCTTGGGGAGACGCTAGGCATTCACGAGCGGCTGCTGCATCCGATGGTGCGCTGCTCGAACAACCAGATGGAGGCTGTCGCATGGGACGATGCGCTCGATCATGTGGCGCAGCGGCTCCATCACATCATCGCCAAGCATGGGCGCCACTCGGTTGCATTCTATCTCTCGGGGCAATTGCTGACGGAGGATTATTACGTCGCCAACAAGCTGATGAAGGGATTCATTGGTAGCGCCAATGTCGATACCAATTCGCGGCTGTGCATGTCGTCTGCCGTCGCAGGCCACAAGCGCGCCTTCGGTTCGGACACCGTACCGGGGAATTATCGCGATCTCGACGAGGCCGACCTTCTCGTTCTGGTCGGCTCGAACGCGGCGTGGTGTCATCCAATCCTGTATCAGCGCATGCTGGCGAACAAGCAGAAACGGGGTGCGAAGATTGTCGTCATCGATCCGCGCCGAACGGATACCACCAGCGACGCCGATCTTTTTCTGGGGTTGAAGCCGGGGACGGACACTGCGCTGTTCAGCGGTCTGCTGGTCTATCTTGCGGCACAAAGCGCGCTCGATAATGGTTTTATCGAAGATCATACCTCGGGATTCGCGGAGGCGTTGGCGCAGGCCCGCAGGATTGCCGCCAATATCGCGGCGACCGCGCTTGCGACTGGACTGAGCGAAGCCGATGTCGAGAAGTTCTTTCGGCTGTTCGCTTCGACGGAAAAGGTGGTGACGTTGTATTCCCAGGGCGTCAACCAGTCGGCGCAAGGCACCGATAAGGTCAACGCTATCATCAACTGCCATCTTGCGATGGGACGGATCGGCAAGCCCGGCATGGGCCCGTTCTCGCTGACGGGCCAGCCAAATGCGATGGGTGGCCGTGAGGTGGGCGGGCTCGCAAACCAGTTGGCTGCGCACATGAACTTTACGCCGCCGGACATCGACCGGGTGAGGCGGTTCTGGCAGGCGCCGCGCATTGCGACCCATGAGGGGCTCAAGGCCGTTCAGATGTTCGAGGCCATCGGGCGCGGTGAGATCAAGGCGCTATGGGTGATGGGTACGAACCCGGCGGTGTCGCTGCCGAACGCCGATGCCGTGCGGCTTGCGATGCAGAAGCTCGATCTGCTCGTGATTTCGGATAACGTGCGCTCGAACGATAGCGTCAATTCGGGCGCGCATGTGCTGCTGCCGGCGCAGGCATGGGGCGAGCGATCCGGCACGGTGACTAATTCGGAGCGCCGGGTATCGCGCCAGCGTTCATTCATGGCTCCCGCAGGCGATGCCAAGCCGGACTGGTGGATCGTCAGCGAAATCGCCAAGCGGCTCGGCTATGAGCGGGCATTCTCGTATCAATCCTCGGCGGAGATTTTCCGCGAGCACTGCCGCCTCTCTGCATTCGAGAATAAAGGTACTCGCGATTTCGACCTTGGAGCGTTTTCCGAGATCACCGAAAGCGACTTCGATCAAATTACGCCAGCGCTGTGGCCGGCGCGCGCGGATGCGAGCATGTCGGAGCGCTTCTTTGCTGATGGCGGATTTTACACCAACGACAAGCGCGCGCGTTTCGTCGTGACCGAAATTCCGGTGCTGCGCGGCGAGAAATCCGCAGCACGCCCGATGTTGCTGAACACCGGCCGTATTCGTGACCAGTGGCATACCATGACGCGGACAGGCCTCAGCCCGCGCCTTGGACAGCATCTGCGGTTTCCGTTTGTTGAAATTCATCCACGCGATGCACAGATGGCGGGTGTCACGGACGGCGGATTTGCCAGAGTGGAAACAGACCACGGCCAATGCGTGCTCAAGGTGACCGTGACGGATCGCCAGCAGCCGGGCATGTTGTTCGCGCCGATTCATTGGAGCGATGAGACGTCGTCTTCTGCGCGAGTGGGCGCGCTGGTCGCACCTCATGCCGATCCCTATTCGGGCCAGCCGGAAAACAAGGCCACGCCTGCCAATCTGTTTCCCTGCGATTATCCGCAACAGGGCTTTGTCCTGTCACGTGAAAGGCTGTCGTTCCCTGCGGGCGCATGGTGGACGCGGGTCGCGGTGACTGGAGGCTATGAATATCTGTTCGCCGCAAAGCACGGCGTGCCGTGGCGGGCCTGGTTTGATGACCGTTCCATAGGACAGGACGTTGCGGATTATGTCGATGCAGTCGGGCGTGTTTATCGGGCGGCGTCATTCGATGGCGACAGGCTAATGAGCTGTCTGTTTGTCGAACCAGCAGGTCGCCTGACCGAGTGGGATGCAACAAAGGACCTGTTTGCGGAAGAAACGCTTTCGGCCGACCAGCGCAGGCTGCTGCTGTCCGGAAAGGCAGCGGATGCAACTGCGAACACCGGGCCCATTATCTGTGCCTGTTTCGGTGTTGGCCGCAACACGATCTGCGATGCGTTGAAGTCCGGCGCGGCGCGCTCGCATCTCGACCTTGGTGCGCAGCTCAAGGCAGGCACCAATTGCGGCTCGTGCATTCCGGAATTACGCCGCTTGGTTGCGGAAACGATGCCTGATACGGAACAGGCCGCTCACCGTGAGATGGTTATGGCCGAGAACTGAAGGGTGAGATTGTCACGCCGCCTTGCTCCAGCGTGGAGCGAACGGCTTTTGCGATGTCAACAGCGCCGGGTGTATCGCCATGAACGCAGACGCTATCGACGGGCGTCGCGATCGTTTTTCCCGAGGCTGCAATGATGGATTGCCCCCGCACCATCCGCAGAACGCGCTGCGCGATCTCACCGGCATCGTGCAGCACCGCACCGTTCTGGCTGCGGGGAAGAAGCTGCGCGTCGTCCTGATAGGCGCGGTCGGCGTAGATTTCGTGGATCGGCCGTAAGCCTGCGCGATCCGCCGCGCGAGCCAGTTCGGTATGCGGCAGCACCATGAAGGCGAGGCCGGGATCGACGGCCTTGACGGCCGCTACGATGGCGTTAGCGATCATGGCGTCGGCGCAGGCGGCGTTCGAGAGTGCGCCATGCGCCTTCACATGCGTGACCTTGTGGCCCGCGAGGGAAGCAACCGCGCATAGTGCCCCGGTCTGGTAGGCGACAAGGTTCTCGATCTCGCTGGCGCTGAGCCCGGGCATGGGCTGACGCCCGAATCCTGCAAGATCGCGATAGCTGGGGTGCGCGCCGATGCCGACGCCGCGCTTCAGAGCCTCTAATGCGATCTTTCGCATGGTATCTGGATCGCCCGCATGAAACCCGCAGGCGATGTTGACGCTGGTGGCGACAGCCAGCATCGCCTCGTCGTTTCCGATGCTTTCGCCGATGTCGGAGTTGATGTCGACCTGCATGGTTATGCGTTATTCCGTATCCTGCCGGGCAGGGATTGCAGCAACGCGTGGAAAGCGCGCGCCTCTTGCTGCGCGGCAGCCACGTCGATTTCCGTAAAGCGGAGTGTATGCCGTGGGCGGGTTTGCGCAAAGCGGCCGAGATCGGCGGATATGATGGTTGCGATCTTGGGGTATCCGCCGGTTGTGCCGCGATCCTTCATCAGCACAATCGGCTGGCCGCCCGCAACCTGAATGCTGCCATCCACGGTGCCATCCGAGACGATATTGAAATTTCCGGCATGGGTGAGAGATGGCCCTTCGAGGCGATAGCCCATGCGGTCGCTGGCGGGCGAAATCTGCCATGGTGAATTGAAGAACAGCTCGGTGGATTTTCCGAATTCATCATATTGAGGTCCCGGCACAACGCGGATCGCGCCTTCGCCGAAGACGGGAGGAGGCATGGTGCGGTCTGGCAACGATGCCACGTTTCCGTATGTCAGCCGGTCGCCGCTTTGAAGTGGCCGGGGATAGGGGCCCCCAAGTCCGGCGCGGGCATTGACCGAAAAGCTGCCGAACATTGCTTCGCCTTTCAACTCACCTGCGATGGCAAGATAGCTGAACATGCCCTTGCGCGCCGCATCGAGGGTTAGCGTCTCACCGTCGCGAAGCATGAATGTGCGATAGAGCGGGCAGGGCTTGTCACCGATCCGTGCAAACCGCAACGCGCCGGTGAGCGCCGCGCACAGCGGGCCACCCCGGGCGACAAAGACAGCCTTTATTGGCCCGATCTCGATGGCTGGCGCGGAGAGTGGATGTCCCACCAGCGCATTGGCTGCGGTCAGCGACAGACGGTCCATCGCGCCGCTCGGCGTCAGGCCATAACGCTGCGCGCCGAAGCGGCCGATATCCTGCACGGACGTCAGTGGCCCCGCAGCGATGACTTCGAGCACGCTCACGTCGTCAACTCCGCGACCGCCTCGCCACGTTCCGCGAGACGCTCAAGACGTTCGAACTCGACCGGACCGATTTGCGTGAAGGTCACGGTGTCGCCGGGCTCGATCAGGAAGACCGGATCGCGGCGCGGATCGAAGGTGCGCACCGGCGTGCGGCCGAGAAGATGCCAGCCGCTTGGCCCGGCAAGGCATTGCAACGCCGCCTGAACGCCGCCGATCGAGATCGTGCCCGCAGGGGTGGACATACGCGGCTGTGGCCGGCGCGGCGTGGCAATCGCGGAATCAAGACCGCGGAGATAGGAGAAACCCGGTGTGAAGCCGATCATCGCCACCTCGTACCGCGGGGCGCTGTGGCGCCGGATCAGTTCGTCAGGCGACATGCCATGCGCTTTCGCCACCGCATCAAGATCCAGGCCGTATGCACCGCCATAGGCCACCGGCACACGCCAGTGCCGGGATGGGCGTTCCGTCGTGTCCGGCCGGTCGAGAAGAGCCAAAAGGCGGTCGCTCAATTCGGAAAAGCCCAGCCTGAGTGGGTCGTAATGAATGAGGAGCGAGCGATAGGTCGGCACCGTTTCGGTAATGCCCTCGACCGGCATATTTTTCAGCGCGCGATCCAGTGCAAAAACCCGGCGGTTGCTGTCGGCCTCCATGTTGGTGCCGAACTCCACGGCGAGTGCGGTGTCGCCACAGGCGAGAACACGCGGTTTTGATGGCTTGGACGGCTGGCTGTTCATGGACAAACGATGCCGGGACGGGCTGATGGCGTCCAGAGCTTTATTCGCGAGAGAAGATTCGCCCAAGCATTCGTCGAGAGGCCTGCTTGACGCAAGCGGATCGCTCCGCAACATGTCGCCTCTTCTTGCAAAGGATTTCCAGCCGATGTCGCTGCCAGCCGAGACCGTTCAACTGTTGCAACGTATTTCCACCGCCACCATCACCACCGTGCTCCTGAAGAAGGGTCTGCGGAATGTCTGGATGCGGGGCACGCGCCCGTTGCGGCCAGGGCAGAAGCGGTTGGTCGGCCCTGCCTTCACTCTGCGCTTTGTTCCTGCGCGGGAGGATCTTGCGACGCCGGAATCGTGGTCGAAACCGATTTCCACCCGCACCGCCATCGAGGCGATGCCGGAAGGCTGCATTGCGGTGGTCGATGCAATGGGCGTCACCGATGCCGGTATCTTCGGCGACATCCTGTGTATGCGCATGGCGAAGCGGGGCGTCACCGCGCTCGTCACCGACGGCGTGATGCGAGATGTCGAGGGCGTTCTGGGCACCGGGCTTCCGGTCTGGTGTGACGGCGCGGCCGCGCCGCCTTCGGTTGCTGGTCTCACCTTTGTGAATTGGGGCGAACCGATCGGCTGCGGCGGCGTTGCGGTGTTCCCCGACGACATCATCGTGGCCGATGAGGATGGTGCGGTGGTGATTCCGCAAGCGTTCCTTCCATTGATCCTGGAGCAGGGCGAGGAGCAGGAGCGGGTCGAGGCGTGGATCGTGAACGAGGTCCAGCAGGGTGCGTCGCTGCCGGGGCTGTACCCGATGAACGCGGATACCAAGGCGCGTTATGAGGCATGGAAGAAGACGCAGAAGTAAGCCCTAAAATCGGCCTTCAATTGTGGCGTTTGCCGGTGTCCGCCGGCCAGCGCCATCCCACGACGCGGGCCTCGACCGGGTCGCCGGATTCGCAGTTTTCCCAGCCGCTTCCGATCCAGCGGCAGGTGAAAGGAAGCTGGTAAGTCCCGCTTTTGTCTTCGCACAGGACCTGTACCGGCGCGCCCGCAGGCGGCGTGCCTTGCTCGCCGAATTCTGCCAAGCGTTGTGCACGGGTTGCCATGGTCATCTCCCCGGAAGGGAACGGGGCCGGGCGGGTTCTGTTCCGGAACCGGGATCGTTAAAATCCAGGATGCCCCTTTGTTTCGGAGATCACCGCAAGCCTTGATTTACGTCTCGGCACTGAGACTACCGGCAACAACACGGAGATTCCCGATGTTTGTGCTGATTCTCGGTTTGTTAGGTGCAAGCGGCCTGTTTTATTTCGCGGGCGCTACGCAGAATTCGGGCTGGACCTGGTCATATGAGGTCTGCCGGCAGGGCACGATACTTTGCGATAACCCCCATTGGGTTCTGATCGCCGCCGGTATCGCTATCGCGATCGAAATGGTCCGCAATATGTCGAAGGCCTGAGGTAGCGTCTGGACCTTGAGTGATCGACCGGCTTCCGGGTCTTGGAAGCGAGGTTTTGGCGTGCCGTGTGGCACCGGGCCGGTGGATTTCGTCGCGGGAACCGGACAATATCAGGTTGCGCGCCAGCCGGCGGGCTTTCAGCAACCGGGAACCTGACGTTCGCCGCCATGTCCCTTTCAAGAAGCCTCCTCCGGCGTCCCTTTTGGCTCGCCCGCCGGTTTGGTTACGCCCGGATTTTGTGCCTCGGTCTGCTGGCAGCTCTCGTCGGCCTTCGCGCGATCGATCCCGTGCCGCTTGAAGAACTACGGCTAAGAGTTTTTGACCTCTACCAAATCCTTAAGCCACGGAAGGCCGTCGAGCGGCCTGTCGTGATCGTCGATCTCGATGAGGCGAGCCTTGCGCGGTTTGGCCAGTGGCCATGGCCGCGCACCCGCGTGGCCGATCTGGTGTCGCGGCTGACGGAGGCGGGCGCGGCCGTGATCGCCTTCGATATCGTATTCGCGGAGCCCGACCGGCTGTCGCCATCTCGTGCGGTGGACAGCTTCCGCGGTCTCGACGAAGCGATACGCACACAACTCAAGAGCTTGCCGGATAATGATCAGATTTTTGCTGAAGTGCTGCGCCGCTCGCCCGTGGTGCTTGGCGAATCCGGATTGCCGTACCTGACACCGGTACCCGCCGCCGATCCGCCGCCGCTCGGTCTTGCCACGCTCGGCGGCGATCCTTCGCCCTATCTGCTGAACTTCCCGGGACGGTTGCGCAATATCCCGGTTCTGGAGCAGGCGGCCCCGGGGCGCGGGCTTTTCACAATTCGCACCGAACGCGACGGCATCGTCCGGCGCATCCCTCTTATTATGATGGCGCAGGGTGACCTGATGCCTTCGCTGACCTTCGACATGTTGCGGGTGGCGGTGAAGGCGGACACGCTCCTCGTGAAGTCGGACGAGGCTGGTGTGAAAAGTGTGGGCGTACCGGGATTTGAGATTCCGACCGACCGCAACGGCCAGCTCTGGGTCTATTTTGGCAGGCACGATCCGGCCCGTTATGTCTCTGCGACAGATGTTCTCGACGGCAAGGCGGGCAGCGACGTGTTCTCGCGCAAGCTGGTGATTATCGGCACTTCAGCCATAGGGCTGCTCGATACCAAGACGACGCCGCTGGATCGCGTCATGCCCGGTGTCGAAATTCATGCGCAGGTGCTGGAAAACGTATTGACGGATTCCGTCCTGTCGCAGCCAAACTATGCGTTCGGCGCGGAAATCGTTGCCGCCATTCTGTTCGGGCTTCTGATCGTCTGGCTGGCGCCGGTGCTCACCCCTGTCTCGCTGCTGCTGTTGGGTGGCGCGGTTGCGGCCTTGCTCGCGGGCACGTCCTGGTACCTGTTCGTGCGCGAGAGGCTGCTGGTCGATTTCACCTTCCCATTGCTTGCGAGCATGGCCGTCTATCTGACGCTGGTGTTCAACGGTTACGTGCGCGAACAGGCGCAGCGTCGCCGCATTCGCTCGGCCTTCGGGCAATATCTGTCGCCGGCTCTGGTGGAGCAATTGGCGCAGGCGCCGGAGCGGCTGGTGCTCGGCGGCGAGGAGCGCGAGATGACGGTGATGTTCAGCGATGTGCGCGGCTTCACGACGATCTCGGAATCTTTTCGGCACGATCCGCAAGGGCTGACATCGCTGATGAACCGCCTGCTGACGCCGCTGACCGATGCCATCATTGAGCGCAAGGGCACCATCGACAAGTATATGGGCGATGCCATCATGGCGTTCTGGAACGCGCCGCTCGACGATGGGGAGCATGCCATCAATGCCTGCGAGGCGGCGCTCGACATGCTGAACGAGGTGGACGATCTGAATGCAAGGCGTGCGAAGGAGGCTGCTGAGCAGGGCAAGCCGTTCATGCCGCTGAATGTCGGTATCGGTCTCAATACCGGCCTCTGCGTGGTCGGTAATATGGGGTCCAGCCTGCGGTTTGACTATTCGGTGCTCGGCGACAGCGTGAACCTTGCCTCGCGGCTGGAAAGCCAGTCGGCGACCTATGGCGTGCCGATCATTGTTGGCTCGAAGACCGCGGTGGCCGCGCAAGAGAGACTGGCGATCCTCGAGATGGATCTTGTCACCGTGAAGGGTAAACAGGAGCCGGAGGTGATCTACGCCATTCTCGGCCGGGCCGATCTCGCCAATTCGGAGCGCTTTCAGAGGTTGCGCAATCACACCATCGATATGATCTGGCGCTATCGCAGCCGAGACTGGGATGGCGCGTTGAATGCGATGGAAAAGGCGCGGGCGCTTGACGATGACAACCGTTTAAAGACGTTGTTCGCCCTCTATGCCGGGCGGATCGGTGCTTTCAGGACGGCACCGCCGCCGCCCGATTGGAATGGCGTTTATGCAATGACAATGAAATAGACCCAGAAACCGCGAGCCCATGCGGCACCGTTTCGATATGATCCATTCTTTCGTTCGAGCCTGTTGATGATGTCAGATTCAATCACGATCAAATTCTGGGGTGTTCGCGGCAGCGTCGCCTGCCCGGGGCCAGACACGGTGCGTTATGGCGGCAATACGTCGTGTGTCGAAGTCCTTTGCGGCGAGAACCGGTTGATCTTCGATGCCGGCTCCGGCCTTCGCGGGCTTGGTGAGGCGCTCCTGGGGCAGTCCGGTGAGAGCGACCTGTTTTTCAGTCATCTGCATATCGATCATCTGATCGGGTTGCCGTTTTTTCTGCCGGCGTTCGAGAAAGGCAATCGTCTTCGGTTATGGGCGGCAGGTTTGAAAGAGGTGGGTGGACTTCGCGCCGCGCTCGACAGGTATATGAGCTTTCCGCTGTTTCCGATCGGCCTCGATCAATTTCAGGCTGAGATAGGGTTTCATGATTTCGCGCGTGGCGACGTGCTGACGCCCCGTCCGGGCATCGTTCTTCGCACGGCCGCGCTCGATCATCCGGGTGGCGCGACCGGCTATCGGCTGGAGTTTGGGGGGCGCTCGTTCTGCTACATGACGGATACGGCTATGGATGCCGAGGTCGCGCCTGCGATGCTTGCGCTGGCGAAGGGCGCCGATTGTCTTGTCATGGACGCCACCTATACCGACAGCGAGCTGGCGAAATATGCGGGCTGGGGTCATGCAAGCTGGCAGCAGAACGCCGCATTCGCCGATGCCGCCGGGGTGAAGACGCTGTGCCTGTTTCACCACGCCCCCGAGCATGATGACGATACTCTCGACCGGATCGCCGCCGAGGCGTCGCGCGTGCGGCCTGGAACGGTGGTCGTGCGGGAAGGTCAGTCGATCGGACTGTGAGGTCTGATCCGGCCGGGATTGGAATTGGCTTAGTTTGGTGAGATCGGCTTCGAACCGATCGCGCGTTGTCGAAGACAAAGGGCTGGGTGGCTCATGGATATATCAGGTGTCGCTTCAGACATGTCAGGACTAGCCTCCGGTGCAGGCGGCCTGATCGCATCGGCATTCGTTGTCGCCGGTTACACCATGCGCACGATGATCCCGCTGCGCGTCGTCGGGATCATCACGAACGTGGTGTTCATTATCTATGCCATGTCGCATCGAAACTATCCGATCGTTGCGCTGCACATGATCTTGCTGCCGTTGAATGTCTATCGTTTGCGCGAAATGCTGGTGCTGGTTCGCAACGTGAAGCGCTCGGTGAGTGGAAATCTGTCGATGAACTGGCTGAAACCGTTCATGACGGAGCGGCACTGCCAGCCGGGCGAGGTGCTGTTCTACAAGCACGAGCGGGCGACGGAGATGTTCTACATCGTCAGCGGCCGGTTCCGGCTCGTGGAATCCGGCATCGAATTGCCGGTGGGCTCCATCGTCGGCGAATTCGGGATGCTGTCCCCGGACAACGAGCGCACGCAGACACTGGAGTGCGTGGAGAAGGGCCTCGTTCTCAGTGTCACCTATCAAAAGGTGGAAGAACTTTACGTCCAGAATCCCGAATTCGGGTTTTATTTCCTGCGGCTGGTGAGCGCGCGACTGTTTCAGAATGTCGGCAAGCTTGAGGCGCAGGTCGCAGCATTGAGCGGAAAATCGGCGTCATGAAACTGCCTGTCGATTTCAGGCTGCTGAAAGAACGCTATCTCGGCGAAGCGTCCCGCAAGCCATGGGTTGCGGAAAAGCGTTTGGCCGAGCTTGCTCCATTTTTGCCGCCGGACACCAAAGAGATAGTCCGGCACGCAGTCACTTCACTGATGGCTTATCAGGATCCCGACTACGCGCTTGTGTATCTCAACCGGGTTGGCCGGTATGCCGGATCGGACAAGGCGCCGTGTGCATTTCTCGCATCTGTCGCTTCCCGCATGGAGGAGCGGATGCGCTATGCCGATCCACCCAGCATCGCGCAGGCAGCTTTGGCGGATGGCGGGGAAGGTAGTGTATCCCCAACCCGCCGCGTGTCATTCTGCCTTTGCGATTTTGCCGGAATGCTGCCGCCAAATGCTGCCGATACGGCGCTTCAAGTGATGGCCTATCTGCGTCTTTCGCAGCGGGCGGTTGTATTGAAGTTCTCATCTCAGGCCGGATGGAAACGGCACTGGACCGAGGCCTGGGCGTTGCTTCGATATGCGCGAACCTATTCGCGCCGCGCGAAGACTGAAAACGCATGGGTCGAACGATGGTTGCACATGATTGACCGCGTTCGGGCTTCCCAGCCGGAAGCCGTGATGGGGATGGTGCAGACCGCGGATATCATCAGCGGATCGGGAGCGGACTACCATCGAGGTATCGCAAACTGGAATGTGATTGTGGATTGTCTCGTCAAACCAGTCTGCGACGGGGCCATTGCGCCGATCGATCTTGCGGCGGCATTGCGAGTCGTTTTACACGCTGCGGCTGATCGTCCCGAGCCGATGGTGCTGCAAGGTCAGATTGATCGCCTGATAGCGTCTCAACCTTTGCAACTCCAAACGGCGTAGCGCCATGTCACACCATTCCGGAGCGTCGATGATGTCGTATGGAGCGAGGATACTTGCAGCCGCTGCCGTCGCGGGCGCGCTGACACTACCGGCGGCGGCACATGCGGATGCCACGTTCAGACTCAGTCACAATCATCGCATTTCCTGCAGCAAGATTTTGATGCCGGGAAAACGGCAGGTGATCGCATGCAAGTCCTACGCATACCTGTTCAACACGGTGACCTCGGAATTCTATCGCTGTGAGGCACAAGTGTCGGTGACGCGCGATATCTCGAAGATTATTGGAACGGATGAAAGCGGCACTTGCCGGCTCAGGACGAAGGTGTTTTCCGAAAATTCCAACTATGATTTCGATGCGGTCGAAACCGAGCCGCCAAACACAAACGCGTTCTTCGGTAGCGGCGGCACGGCGATCTGGGCGGCTGATGTTTCGACGCGCAAGGTCAGGGCCTGTATCGAACTTGCGACCGGGATTTCCTCGCCGGTTCTCAAGTGCGTGGACATGAATTTCGAATAACAGGCGCCGGGTTACCCGACGACCGGCACGCCGCCCGGGTGTTTGGCTTTCTCCTCGGGCTCGACGTGAATCGAAATCATGATGTCGTAAATCTCCTTCCGCAGCGCGGTTTCGATCCGGTCGCACAATTCGTGCGATTCAGACACCGTCATGCTGCCGGACACGACAAGATGAAAATCGATGAAGATCGCCCGGCCGGCCTGACGCGTGCGGAGATCATGCGCCTCTAGCGCGCCTTCGGCATGGGAGGAAATGATTTCGCGAATCTTGGTGAGCGTTTCCTCTGGCACGACTTCGTCCATCAATCCTCCGATCGAGGAGCGCATCAGTTTCCAACCGGTCCAGAGGATGTTGACCGCGACCAGTGCGGCGATGACCGGGTCGAGTATCGGTTGATCGGTCAGCCACACCAGCGCGACGCCGATCAGGACACCGATTGAGGTGACGACGTCGGTCCACAGATGTTCGGCGTCGGCGATCAGGGCCGGCGAGCGATGCCGCCGTCCGGATTTGAGCAGAACGAAATACCATGCAGCGTTGATGCCGCTCGCGGCCGCATTGATCAGCAAACCCTTGGCAGGCGCTTCGAGCGGGCGTGGCTTCAGGATTCCATGATAGGCTGCATAGAAAATTGCTACTGCTGCGATGAGAATCAGCACGCCTTCGACAATGGCGGAAAAATATTCGGCCTTCTGGTGACCGTAGGGATGATTGGCGTCGGGCGGCGCCGCGCTGACCCGCACGGCGATGAACGCCGCCACCGCAGTTGCCACGTTGATGACGCTCTCTAAGGCGTCAGAATAAAGCGCCACGCTGCCGGTGAGGAGATAGGCGACGTATTTCAACGCCAGCACGAGACAGCCGACTGCGATGCTGCTGGCTGCTAATTTGAGGGGTGTGCCCATGGAACCACGCGGATTTGTTCTTGCGTGCTTACGGGAACAACTGCGACCGATCAACGCGGATGTTTGCTGACGCCAATCATTCGCAGGCTTGAACACAATATTCGGCAAGCAGACCCGTTTCCTGCGCAATGATCTGGCCTTGCTGTATTCGGAATCGCTCTCGCATGTTTGGTTTGTCTTCAATGATCGGCAAATCGCTGCATCAGACGCAAGGAATCTGTCGCGTATTTAATCTGCGATCGCACGGGCACTTTATCTTCGCTTAACCCGCGGCTGATTCCATATGTCGCAGCGGATAAGGCGGCGTTTTATCGCATTGCCACAAAGATGCTGCATTGCAATTTCACCCCTGACCGCACCACTTGTGAATTTGAAATCTTGGGGACCTGCCGGAGCCATGACGAATCGAATCGTCGCAATCGCGTGTCTGATCGTTGGAAGTGCTTTCTTAGGTGGTTGCGATGATCCAGCGCCTGCCGTAGCGAAAGCCGCTCCGCCCGAAGTTTCTGTTGTGCGCGTGAAATCGGAGCCGTTCACGGTCGTCCGCGAACTTCCTGGCCGCATCGCTTCAGTGCGTGTCGCGGAGGTGCGCTCGCGCGTTTCGGGAATCATTATGGAGCGATGGTTCCAGCAGGGCAGTGATGTCGAAGCGGGCGACGTACTTTATAAAATAGATCCTCGGCCGTTCGAGGTTGAGGTCATGGCGCAGGAAGCTGCCCAGGCCAAGGCTGAGGCTGTGCTGGACCAGGCAACCAAGCAGGCGCATCGCATTGCGACGCTAACCTCGCAGCATGTCGCGTCCGAAGCCGAGAACGAAAAGGCGACTGCAGCCAAGCGCCAGGCGGAAGCAGATCTTGCCGCACGAAAGGCCGAGGTCGCGCGCGCCAGACTTAATCTTGATTACGCAACGATCCGCGCGCCGATCAAGGGCAGGATCGGTGCTGCGCTGGTGAGCGAAGGTTCGCTCGTCACCGCGAACGACACCACCAATCTCGCGACCATCCGTCAGCTTGATCCGATCTACGCGGACTTCACCCAGTCGGCGGCCGATCTGATCAAGCTGCGTGACGCGCTCGAACGCGGCGATCTCGAAGAGGTGAGCAAGGGGGCCGCCAAGGTCAGGCTGATCGTCGATGGCCGGAAGTATCCACTCGATGGCCGGCTTCTGTTCTCCGAAGCCAAGGTGGATGCCAGCACCGGGCAGGTCACGCTGCGCGGTGAATTCCCCAACCCAAACGGTGAATTGCTGCCGGGCATGTATGTGCGCGTCATGATCGAACAGGGCGTCGACACGGACGCGATTGCGATCCCCGAACAGGCCGTTCAGCGCGGCCCGAACGGAAGCAGCGAAGTCTATATTGTGAAGCCTGATGGCCACGTTGCGAAGCAGTCCATTCGCACCAGTGATCTTCAGGACGGCAAGTGGCTGGTGAGCGAAGGTCTGAAGCCGGGCGACCATGTCGTGGTCGAAGGCTTCCAGAAGTTCGTCGCTGGCGATCTCGTTTCGCTGATTTCGGTCGACGGCACGAAGCTGAGCGCGGACGCGACTGCGCAGCCCTCCTTGAATTAACGCCCGATGCCAGCTTTTTTCATCGAACGCCCGATCTTCGCATGGGTGGTCGCGCTTTTCATCTGCTTGATCGGCGCGATCTCCATTCCTTTGCTTGCGGTCGCGCAGTACCCGATCATCGCGCCGCCATCCATTTCGATTAGCACGAGCTATCCGGGCGCCTCGCCGGAGGAGCTTTACAACAGTGTCACGCGACCGATTGAGGAGGAACTCAACGGCGCATCCGGCATCCTGAATTTCGAATCCACCAGCGACTCACTGGGGCAGGTGGAGATCATCGCCAATTTCCAGCCGGGTACGGACACCACGACAGCCTCCGTGGACGTTCAGAACCGCATCAAGCGCGTCGAGGCGCGGTTGCCGCCGGCCGTGATCCAGCAAGGCATCCTCGTTGAGGAAGCCTCAAGCGCGGTACTTCAGATCATCACATTGCGTTCGACGGACGGCAGCCTCGACGAGGTTGGCCTCGGCGACTTCATGGTGCGCAACATTGTCGGTGAAATCCGCCGCATTCCCGGCGTCGGCCGCGCGACCTTGTATTCGACCGAACAGTCGCTGCGCATCTGGGTCGATCCGGAAAAACTGATTGGTTTCAATCTCACGACCGAGGATGTCACCAAGGCTATCACAGCGCAAAATGCGCAGGTGGCTTCCGGCAGCCTTGGCGCCGAGCCGAGCGTACCCGGCCAGAAAGTATCGGCGCTTGTTCTGGTCAAGGGACAGCTCAGTACACCGGATGAGTTCGGCTCCATTGTTCTTCACGCGAATGCCGATGGCTCGGTCGTGCGGCTGCGCGACGTTGCCCGCATCGAAATCGGCGGTATGGGCTATCAGTTTACGACCCGCCTGAACGGCAAGCCGACGGCGGGCCTGTCCGTGATGCTGGCGCCGAGCGGCAACGCGCTGGCCACGGCGGCGGCGGTGAAATCGAAGATGGAAGAACTCTCGAAGTTTTTCCCGGCCAACGTCGCCTACGACATTCCCTATGACATCACGCCCGTGGTCAAGGCAGCCATAGAGAAGGTGTTGCACACGCTGGTCGAGGCCGTGGTGCTGGTGTTCTTCGTAATGTTTCTGTTCCTGCAGAACATCCGCTACACGCTCATTCCGACCATCGTCGTGCCCGTCGCGCTGCTGGGGGCCTGTGCCACGCTTCTATTGGCTGGCTATTCGATCAACATGCTGACGCTGTTTGCCATGGTGATGGCGATCGGCATTCTGGTGGATGATGCCATCGTTGTCGTTGAGAACGTCGAGCGCATCATGACTGAAGAGGGGCTTCCGCCGAAGGAAGCAACCCGCAAGGCGATGACGCAGATTACCGGCGCTATCGTCGGCATCACGCTGGTGCTGATGGCGGTATTCGTGCCGATGGCGTTCTTCCCCGGATCGGTCGGCATCATCTACCGGCAGTTCTCGATCACGATGGTCGCGGCAATCGGGTTTTCCGCCCTAATGGCGCTGACGCTGACGCCCGCACTGTGCGCGACGCTACTGAAGCCCGCGAAGGGCGGTCATGGTGCTGCGAAGAAAGGCATCTTCCGCTGGTTCAATAACACGCTCGATGCGTCGCGCGGCCACTACGTCAAGACCGTGAGTTGGTCACTTGCGCGCAAGGGCCGCGTGATGTTGGTCTATCTGGCTCTGGTGGGCGGCGTGGCGTTTGCGTTCACGCGAATGCCGGGCGGTTTTCTTCCCGTCGACGATCAGGGCTTCATCACCGTGGACGTGCAGACGCCGTCCGACTCATCATTCGCCCGCACCAAGGCTGCCGTTGAGCGCGTCGAGAAATATCTGGAGACCCGCTCGGGTATCCAGGACGTCACATTCCTGACCGGGTTCAGCTTTCTGGGGCAGGGCATCAACACCGCGCAGGCCTTCATTACGCTGAAGGACTGGTCGGAGCGTGGTGCGGGGGATTCCGCGGCGGCGATCGTCAACGACATCAATGCGGCGATGGCGGGTGTACGCGACGCCAAGATCACGGCGCAGCAACCGCCACCGATCGACAATCTCGGCAATTCCAGCGGCTTCAGTTTCCGTCTGCAGGATCGCGGGCAGAAGGGATATGCCGGACTGTTGGCAGCAGCGCGGAAACTTGTCGCTGACGCCAATGCAAGCCATATCCTGCAGAAGGTCTATATTGAGGGTTTGCCCGAGGGGCCGATCGTCAATCTCGTGGTTGATCGCGAGAAAGCCAGCGCTTTCGGAGTTTCCTTCGCCGAGGTCAACAACACGATTTCGACCAATCTTGGTTCAGCTTACATCAACAACTTCCCCAACAAGGGGCGGATGCAGCGTGTGATCGTGCAGGCGGATGCGATGGATCGCATGAATCCTGCCGATATCCTCAAATACAACGTGAAGAACAGCCGCGGCGATCTGGTGCCGCTGTCCTCATTCGCCACCATCGAATGGGGCAGGGGGCCTTCGCAGATCGTCGGCTTCAATTACTATCCGTCAGTCCGTATCAGCGGTGAGGCGCGCGCAGGCTACACCAGCGGCGATGCCATCGCCGAGATGGAGCGGCTGGCCGGGCTTCTTCCGCGCGGCTTTGGTTACGAGTGGAGCGGCCAGTCGCTTCAGGAAAAGCTCTCTGGCTCGCAGGCGCCGCTGCTGCTGGCGTTGTCGATCCTGGTGGTCTTCCTGTGTCTTGCTGCGCTCTATGAGAGCTGGACCATTCCGGTAGCGGTGCTCCTCACCATTCCGCTCGGCGTATTCGGATCGGTGCTCGCCTCGTCGATGCGAGGGCTGCCGAACGGCGTGTACTTCACTGTCGGCCTCATCACGATCATCGGTCTTGCGGCAAAGGACGCGATCCTGATCATCGAGTTTGCCAAGGATCTTCGCGAGCAGGGCAGATCCTTGCTTGCCGCGACGATGGAGGCCTGCAGCCTGCGTTTCCGCCCGATCCTGATGACCGGCTTCGCCTTTGTGTGTGGCGTGCTACCGATGGTGGTGGCGCAAGGAGCGGGCAGTCTCAGCCAGCAGGCGCTCGGGACCGGCGTGATGGGTGGCATGATTGCCGTGGCCATTCTTGCGCTGTTGATGGTGCCGGTCTTCTTCGTCTTCATTCAGGGATTGTTTTCAAAGTCCGCAGACGATGCGCAGGATGAAGCGAAGGCATCCGAACCTGTCGCGATGTCGTCACCTCAACCTCATCAGTAGGTGCTGCAATCCTCTTCAGTGAGACGATACAAAACTGTCGGTTCTCGGCAGAGGCCATAGGTTGTTCATTGCGGTGCAATAATAGAAAGGCCTACTGTTCATTCGATCCTGCTAATATTACAGTTTTGTGACAAGGTCCTAGAAGGCCAATGTTTTCAGGGGAGGAATGAGAGTGAAACGCATCCAGCTAGCTAAGGTTCTCGCGGCTGCTTTGGTGCTTGGATGGCCGGCGGCCTCCAGTGCACAAGCAGTTTCGGGAAAGGTGAGCGTCGTCACGTCCTATGCAAAGGATCTGACTGACCCGATCAAAAAGGCCTTCGAGGCGGCCAATCCGGGCGTTACGCTCGATGCGCAGAACCGCAACACGCATGCTGGCGTCAAATTCCTGGAAGAAACCAAGTCCAACAATCAGGTCGATCTGTTCTGGGCGTCCGCGCCGGATGCCTTTGAGGCGCTGAAGGCTAAGTCGCTGCTGCAAGCATACAAGCCGAAAGCCACCGGCATTCCGGAAAAGATCGGGCAGTTTCCGATCAACGATCCGGATGGCTATTACTTCGGTTTCGCGGCTTCCGGCTACGGCATCATGTGGAACGAACGCTACGTGAAGGCAAACAAGCTGCCTGAGCCGAAGGAGTGGCAGGATCTCGCGGCGCCAGCCTATTACGATCACGTCTCCATGGCGGCCCCCTCGCGCTCCGGCACCACGCACCTGACCATCGAAACCATTTTGCAGGGCGAAGGCTGGGCCAAGGGTTGGGCGACCCTCCGTGACGTTTCCGGCAATTTCCGCGAGGTCACCGAGCGTTCGTTCGGCGTGCCGGATGCAGTCAACTCCGGTCAGGTCGGCTACGGCATCGTCATCGATTTCTTCGCTTTCTCCTCGCAGGCGACGGGCTTTCCTGTGAAGTTCGTCTATCCGAGCGTAACGGCGATCGTGCCGGCGAACATCGCTATCGTGGCAAATGCGCCGAACAAGGCAGGTGCCCAGGCTTTCATCGAATTCCTGTTGTCACCGGCCGGACAGAACCTTTTGTTCGATCCGGGCATTCGTCGTCTGCCGGTCAACCCTTCGGTGTACGACAAGGCACCGGCTGGCTACCCGAATCCGTTCAAGGACCCGCGCCTGAACTCGATGGTGAAGTTCGACGTCAAAAAGTCGGAAGGACGTAACGATGTGGTCGATGCGCTGTACGACCAGACCGTGACCTTCCAGTTGGCGGATTTGAAGCAGACCAAGAAGGCGATCGATACGGCGGCAGCGGCTGTGGCGAAAAAGCCGAATCCCAAGGCCGAGGCGGCTTTGAAGGAGGCACGGGGCCTGATGGAGGCTGTGCCGCTGACCGAGGAGCAGGCGTCGTCTCCCGAGATCGTCGGTGCCTTCTCTGGCGGCAAGAAAAAGGAGAAGGGTGCGCGCCAGGCCGAACTCGAGCAGCAGTGGGCGTCCTTTGCGAAGGACCACAATGCGAAGGCTCGCGCCAAGGCCGACGAAGCGCTGAAGCTCGCCAAGTAATCGTCGCACACGCATGACGGCGATTGGCCTCCATAACAACCGGCGCGGGACATTCGTATCCCGCGTCCTCAATGGCGCGACATGGGGTCAGGTCAGCGTTTCCTTGCTGATCCTGGCCTTTCTGCTTGCTTTCCTGGTCTGGCCGGTTGCGACCGTCGTCTGGGTGGCTTTCACGGAAAAAGGCAGCGGTCTTTTCACGTTCGCGAACTTCATCGATTTCTTCAGAACAGACCTGTTCATCCGGTCGTTCTGGAATTCGTTCTACGTCTCGGCGATGGCCGTGGTCGGTGCCTCGATCCTGGCGATGCCGCTGGCTTACTTCACATCACGATTTGCCTTTCGCGGCACGGGGCTGATCCAGATACTGGGGTTTCTTCCGCTCATCATGCCGCCGTTTGTCGGTGCAGTAGCGCTGCAACTGTTTTTCGGCCGTAACGGCACGGTCAATCTGCTGCTCGACGACTGGTTCGGCTTCAAGCTGGGTTTCATGGAGGGCCTGAACGGGGTCATCTTCGTCCAGTCGATCCACTATTTTCCCTTCATCCTCATCAATCTGTCTGCGGCGTTGCGCAACGTCGACCGCTCGATGGAGGAGGCGGCGCAAAATCTGGGATCGTACGGATTCCGCCTGTTCCGGCGTATCGTGTTTCCGCTCGCGCTGCCCGGCTATGTCGCGGGCGCTTCTCTCGTCTTCGTCAAGGTGTTTGACGATCTGGCGACGCCACTCCTGCTGAACGTCAAGGACATGCTCGCGCCGCAGGCTTACCTGCGCGTCACCTCGATCGGCATCGCCGATCCCATGGGGTATGTGATTTCCGTGGTTCTGATCGTGGCCTCGGTCGCCTCGATGTGGGTCTCCTCTCTCGCCACGCGCAACATCGATTATGCCACGACCCAGCGCGGCGGCGGCGGCATCGCCAAGCGTAAGCTGCGGCCGTGGGAGATGGCATTCGTTTATGTCGTGCTCACGCTCATCATCCTGCTGGTGCTGGCGCCGCATTTCGGTTTGTTGCTGCTGTCGTTTGCGACCATCTGGTCGTTCTCGCCGCTGCCGGATGGCTACACCGTGGCGCACTATGCGCGCGTGTTCGGCGAAAGCTCGATCTACATCAAGAATACGCTGCTCTATGCTTCGCTGGCTGGCCTGATCGATATCGTGATCGGAACGGCGATCTCCTATCTCGTGTTGCGGACGAAACTGATTGGGGTACGCGGCCTCGATCTTCTGGCGACTGCCGCGCTGGCGATCCCCGGCGTCGTGCTTGGCATCGGTTATCTGCGCGCGTTCTATGGCATCCCCCTATGGGATGGAACGCCGCTGGCGTCGCTCTGGATCGTTATCGTGATCGCGCTGGCGATCCGGCGTCTGCCTTATGCGCTTCGTGCTTGCTACGCGGCGCTCCAGCAGATTTCGGCTTCGCTTGAGGAGGCCGCGGAAAATCTGGGGGCCACCAAGGCAAGTACCGTGCGGCGCATCGTGGTGCCGCTGATGACGGGTGGTCTCGTCGCGGGTTTTATCACGAGCTTTGCGACCGCAGCGGTCGAATTGTCCGCCACGCTGATGCTGGTTCAAGCCAACCAGGATGCGCCTCTTGCCTATGGGCTTTACGTTTTCATGCAGTCGGCTGCAGGCCGCGGACCCGGTGCGGCACTCGGCGTTATCGCCGTGGTGATTGTCGCACTTAGCACCGTCGCATCCCAGTATGTAATTGAGCGCGAGCGCCGCACCAAGGCCGGCAGCACGCTAAATGAATAGGGGGGCACCTTTGACAGATACGAACACCCAGCACCCCGGATTGGCGGTCAAGGCACTCGATCTGAAGATCGACGACATCAGCGCGGCCTATGGCGATAACGTTGTTCTCGACGGCATCAATCTCGATATTCAGCCGGGGGAATTGTTCGCACTTCTCGGTCCCTCCGGTTGCGGCAAGACCACGCTGTTGCGGCTGATCGCGGGATTTGCCGATGCACGGCATGGCCGGATTGTGGTCGGTGGCAAGGAGATTTCGAATCTTCCGCCGTGGAAGCGCGATGTCGGCATGGTGTTCCAGTCCTATGCGCTGTGGCCGCATATGACTGTCGGCGATAACGTCGCGTTCGGCCTTCGCGAGCGGCGTCTGCCGCGGGCCGAGATCAAGCGGCGCGTGGAAGCGGCGCTGAGTTTTGTGGGCCTGACAAGCCAGATAGACCGTCGCCCGTCGCAACTCTCTGGCGGCCAGCAACAGCGCGTGGCTCTGGCGCGCACGATCGCGATCGAGCCAAAAATCCTTTTGCTCGACGAACCGCTGTCGAATCTCGATGCCAAGCTGCGTGTACAGGTGCGCCGTGAATTGCGCGCGCTGCAGAAATCACTGGGGCTGACTACCGTGATCGTGACGCACGATCAGGAGGAGGCCAACACGATCTGTGATCGCGTCGCGGTCATGAATGAAGGCAAGGTTCAGCAGGTCGGCACGCCGACGGAATTGTACGAGCATCCGGCCAATCTGTTTGTCGCTCAGTTTCTCGGCACGGCGAATGTCGTCGAGGGCAGGATGACGAGCGCGGGTTTTGAATCGGACCTCGGCATTCTGCTGCCGTTGCCGAACGGTGTGGATGTGAGGCCGAATGCGAAACCGGTTTTTCGTCCGCAGGACACAACGCTGACGTCAAAGGGGCAATCCGGCGCGGGCAATCCGTCGATGCCGGGCGAGATCGTCGAGCGGGAATTCCTCGGCAGCACGATCCGCTACGGCGTAAAGGCAGGGTCGAGCCATATCTGGATCGATGCGCCGTTCCGCTCCGGCTTGTCGCTGATGGAGATCGGCGATGCGGTCGATGTGACGGTCCCGGTCGAGCGGCTGTTGTGGCTTGCATGAGCTAATGCGCGGCTGGATCGATTGTAAAATCGATCCAGCCGCGGAAAGCTTGAAACGCAGCGCTCACATGCCTTTCGCGGGCGTCTTGCTTTTCTTTTTATGCTTCTTCGCGTGCTTGCCGGTCGCCGCGCCGGTCGTCATGCTTCTGTTGTCCGTATTCGCATTTGGCATGCCCGCACCCGGCGACCGTGACATGTCATTCGACGATGCGGAGGGCGGCGGGTTTGGAACGATCGTATCGCCCTGGGGTGTTCCGGCCTGGGCGAATGCGCTGGCCGGCGCCAATGATAACAGGGTGGCCGCAATCAAAAGCTTCTTCATATTCATGTCTCCAGTTGAAGGCGGCAAGCCAATAACCGGCCAGAGATGGCGTTCCGGACACGAAAACAAATATGCTTGAGTGGATTGGGGCGGCCCGTGCGCGTTGACGCCGCCTTGGCAGGTGCCCTAAACAGACGCGGTCCAGACAGGAAGGGTGTCCGAGTGGTTTAAGGAACCGGTCTTGAAAACCGGCGTGCCTGCAAGGGTACCGTGGGTTCGAATCCCACCCCTTCCGCCAATGACCGGCCTTTCACACCGCGACGGACTTGCCCGCCTTCAGGCCTGCCCACCAGTTGCGGATGGCAGCAAGGTTGTCGGGGATCATGGTCGTGCCCCCGGTGAATTCCGCCCACGCATCGCGGTGTTTCTCCGACACCGTGGTCAGGATCGGCTTGCCTGCGGCCGCTGCGGCTTCAAAGGCGGGGCGCAGCCCGCCGCCCATTCCTTCGAGCTTGCCAAACTTGCTCAGCACCACGACATCGCTCGTCTCGATCTGGCCGAGCAGCGCCATACAGGCGGCATCGACGCCGCTGCCGTCGAGGTGGCATGAGGTGTTGCTGGGCGGCGTCTCCAGATACATCGCAAACCGCGCCTCGCTTGTGAGATCGCGCAGAAAACCCGCCGCGCAGCTCCGATCGGGCAGGGCATGCGCTTCGGCGACAAGGCCGACGACTTTCACGCCCTTGCTGCGCCACTCCTCAGCTTGCGCTTCAAACAGCGACTGGATCGCCTGGCTGTCAGGGCCGATTACGGTGGCGATGGACGCGGAGAGAGGGGACATGGTCATGGCTCGTAACGCTAATATCCCAGCATGCGCCCGGGTTTGAGGTAGCTCAAGTGTCGCCGGGAAAGGCGCAGATTCAGGGATCGCAGAGTCAAGGGCGGCAACGATCAATTTACCACACGCAATAGCCCCCGTTTCGCTTGAGCATGCTATGGTTTATGCTGCGTTGCAGCCGATGGTGCCGGGCGGGGGCGCCACAAAGTTACGGACGTCTATGGGGATGATCAATCAACACGCGGCACGCCGTGCATGCCAGCTTTTGCTGGGTGCGGGTGCGTGCCTGCTGCTCGCCAATTGCGCGCCCGGCAAATTCGCCAACCGATTCGATCCCAAATACGGAGTCTCCTCCAGCCCGCGCGTGGTCGATTTCGACCAGCCAGTGCCGAAGGGCGGGGGAACCTACCGCGTCGGCAAGCCCTATCAGGTCGCGGGCCGCACCTACGTTCCCGAAGAAAACACCCATTATCGCGCCGAGGGGCTGGCCTCCTGGTATGGCGATGACTTCCACGGACGCCTTACGGCCAACGGCGAAGTGTTCGACATGACATCGATCACTGCCGCTCATCCGACCCTGCCGATGCCGTGTTACGTCCGCGTCACCAATACCGCCAACGGCAAGTCCCTGATCGTCCGCGTCAACGACCGCGGCCCTTATCATGGCAACCGGATCATCGACGTCTCGCACCGGGCCGCGACGCTGCTCGGTTTTCAGGGCAATGGCGTTGCGCGGGTGAGGGTGGAGTATGTCGGCCGGGCCCCGCTGGAGGGATCCGACGACGCGATGCTGGTCGCGACGCTGCGGACCAACGAACCGGCTCCTGCGCCATCCAGCATCCGGCTGGCTTCGGCGGCGGCGTTCGTCCCGCAGATGCCAGCCTCCCCGCAAGGCGTCGTCCGGGCAGACGTGCCGCTGCCGGCCGAACGGCCTTATACCCTTGGGACAACCGATGTCGCCGACAGCGCCGAGCTGCGGTCGAGCTATCAGGCGGCGGGTTATGCAACTTCGAACAGCGATCCCGGGGCAGGCCGCGGCCTTTATTGATCGCCTTTTGAGGTTGCTGGCTGGGGGCGGTTCCCGGACCTCCGTTGTTTGACCGGGCCTCTCCTGATACAAGCCGGGCCATGGCGTCTCGATCCGAAATTGTGGGAATCACAGGACAAATGGGCCGTTTTGCGGCCTGGGGGACGCGCGTTTTGGGCGCGCTCCTGCTGGCTGCCGGACTCGTGGTGGCCCCGGTTCATGCCGCCAATCACAGCGTTCAGGGCGCAGTGAAAAAAGAAGAGGGCGGCATCGACACCGATGCACCGACCGCGATCCTGATCGACGCAAAGACCGGCAGCGTGCTGTTCGAGAAGAATGCCGACGAGCTGCGTGCGCCGTCGAGCATGATGAAGCTGATGACCGCCGAAGTCATTTTCCATGCACTGGCAAAGGGCGAGATCAAGCTGACCGATGAATATCGTATTAGTGAGAACGCATGGCGCAAGGGCGGCGCGCCGTCGGGCTCGTCGACCATGTTCGCCGCGATCCACAGCCAGGTCAGCATCGACGATCTTCTGCATGGTCTTGTGATTCAGAGCGGCAACGATTCATGCATTGCGTTAGCGGAAGGTTATACCGGCAGCGAGGATGCTTTCGTCAACAGGATGCAGGCGCGCGCGAAGGAGCTCGGCCTCACGCGCTCCACTTTCGGCAACACCAACGGCTTGCCGAACCCGGACAACAAGATGTCCGTGCGCGAACTGGCTCATCTCGCGCGCCATATCATTTTGACCTATCCGGATTTCTACAAGCTGTTCGGCGAGCGTGAATTCACCTGGAACAAGATTCGTCAGATGAACCGCAATCCGTTGCTGGGTTCGCTCGACGGCGCGGATGGATTGAAGACCGGCTACACCAAAGAGGGTGGCTACGGCATGGTCGGCTCGGCCGTGCAGAACGGTACGCGGCTCATTGTCGTCGTCAATGGCCTTGAGGATTCCGGCGATCGCGCCGCAGCCGCCAAGAAGCTTCTGGAGTGGGGCTTCAAGAATTTCGAATCCCGTACGCTGTTTGATGCCGGCCAGACGATTGCCTATGGCAAGGTGTTCGGCGGCGATAGCGGTTCAGTCGAGCTTCATGCCGACGAACCCGTGAGCGTGATGGTTCAGAAGAACGGCAACGACAAGCTGCTTGCACGGATTGTCTATACCGGCCCTATTCATGCGCCGGTGCAAAGCGGCCAGCAGGTCGGCATGCTGAGGCTCTGGCGCAATGGAAATCTCGCATTGGAGGTGCCGGTGCATGCCGGCCAATCTATTGGTATCGGCTCGATGACAAGCCGCGCGCTTGATGGCGTCAGCGAGCTTGCGATCGGTCTGTTCCGCTCCGGCATCCAGAAGCTGTGACGCATGGCGAAACGCGCCGAGAAATCCACGCCTTGCCAAGATCACGCCATAGGCCGCTTCATCACCTTTGAAGGTGGTGAAGGGTCAGGCAAGTCCACGCAGATTCAGATGCTGTCGGATCACTTGAAGTCCCAGGGCATCGAGACTCTGGTGACGCGCGAGCCGGGCGGTTCGCCAGGCGCGGAGATCGTTCGCCACCTTTTGCTGTCGGGCGTCGGCAAGCTGCTGGGAGCGGATGCCGAAACCCTGCTGTTCGCTGCCGCGCGCGACGATCATGTTCATCAGGTCATCAGACCTGCGCTGGACAAAGGAACATGGGTGCTGTGCGACCGCTTCACCGATTCCACGGCAGCCTATCAGGGGGCGGCGGGGAAGGTTGATCCGGCATTCATCCAGGCGTTGACGCATGCGACCATCGGCAGGCTCGAGCCGGATCTGACGTTCATTCTCGACGTGCCTGTTGCCGTCGGCCTGCAGCGGGCAATCAAGCGGCGCGGTAGGACGGCGGCTGACAGGTTCGAAGGAGAGAGTCTCGCGTTCCATGAGAGCCTTCGCGAAGCCTACCGCCGGATCGCAGCGGATAATCCCGCGCGTTGTGTCGTGATCGATGCAAATGCCGAACCGGCGAAGGTGGCGGAACGTATCCGCGAAGCGCTGCAAAGCCGTCTTCCGGCTCCCTCATCGGTGGGAGCTGGCGCATGAGTGCGCGAAGCACGCAGGCAGATATGCCTTCTGTCCCGCATCCGCGCGAGACGACTTCCCTGCATGGTCACGCAGCGGCGGAAGCCTCCCTGCTGACCGCCTACAAGAGCGGGCAGATTCCGCATGCCTGGCTGATTGGCGGCGGGCAGGGCATCGGCAAGGCGACGTTGGCCTATCGCATGGCCCGCTTCGTGCTCGCGCATCCCGATCCTTCGTCACAGGATGTGCAGCAGGCCGGGACCTTGCAAGTCGATGCTCCGCATCCGGTGGCGCGGCAGATAGCGGCAGGAAGCCATGGCGGGCTGCTGACGCTGGAGCGCAGCGCGAATGACAAGGGCGTGATGCGCAGCGTCATCACCGTCGATGAATCACGCGAGACCATTTCGTTCTTTGGCTCTACGGCCGCGGTTGCGGGATGGCGGGTGTGTATTGTCGATACGGTCGATGAGCTGAACGCCAACGCCTCCAATGCGCTTCTCAAGATTCTGGAGGAGCCGCCGTCACGCTCGCTGTTCCTGCTCGTCAGCAACATGCCGTCGCGGGTGCTCGCAACGATCCAGTCGCGCTGCCGCAAACTGTCGCTGCGGCCGTTGTCCGTTGATGAGGTTATAGCTGCGGGGGCAGAGGCCATGCAGTCCGATGCGGCCGATCCGCAATTGCGCGAGGCGGCGGAAGCAGCCGACGGCAGCGTGGCACATGCGTTGATGCTGATAGGCGGCGAGGCGCTTGGCCTGCAACAGCGCACGGCGGCCCTGCTCGACATGCTGCCGCGGCTCGACCATCGCGCGCTGCACGCGCTCGGGGACGCATTGCCGCTTAATGATCGGGTCGCACTGCGGACTTTCGTGGAAACGGTCGAGCGCTGGCTCTCCGCGCGGCTCCGCGCCGACGAATTGCAGTCGAATTTGCCGCGTCTTGCACGGTTTGCCGAGGTATGGGAAAAGATCGGTAAGGCCGCCCGCGAAACGGAATCATTCAATCTGGAACGAAAACCGCTGGTGTTTTCGGTATTTGGATGGCTCGCCGAAGCGTCCGCCTGAGCCCGCCGGATCACCCGACCGATATCAATGAAAGGCCTTCGCACGCATGGCGAATGCAGAGACTTCATCCCGCTCTCGCTTCTACATCACGACCGCGATTGCCTATCCGAATGGCGCTCCGCACATCGGCCATGCCTATGAGGCGATTGCGACCGACGCGCTTGCACGATTCCAGCGGCTCGATGGCAAGGATGTGTTCTTCCTGACCGGCACCGACGAGCACGGGCTGAAGATGATTCAAACCGCGCAGAAGGAGAACATGACACCGCACGAACTCGCCACGCGTAATGCGGGGCGGTTCAAGGAGATGGACCAGCGGCTGAAGATTTCCTTTGACCGATTCATTCGCACGTCCGAGCCCGCGCATCACGCCTCAACACAGGAAATCTGGCGGCGGATGGCGGCGAGCGGCGATATCTATCTCGACAGCTATGCGGGCTGGTACTCGGTGCGCGACGAGGCCTATTACGCCGAAGACGAAACCATCGTCGGTGAAGACAAGGTGCGTCGCGGTCCGCAGGGCACGCCGGTGGAGTGGGTGGAGGAGAAAAGCTATTTCTTCAAGCTCTCCGCCTATCAGGACAAGCTGCTGAAGCTTTACGAGAGCCAACCGGATTTTATCGGGCCGGATTCGCGGCGCAACGAGATTGTCAGCTTTGTCAACGGTGGCCTCAAGGATCTGTCAATCTCGCGCACCACCTTCGATTGGGGCGTGAAGGTGCCTAACGATCCCGAGCACGTCATGTATGTGTGGGTCGATGCGCTGACCAATTACATCACCGGCATCGGCTTTCCCGACGAGAAGGCCGCCAACTGGAAGTATTGGCCCGCCGACGTGCACATCATCGGCAAGGACATCATCCGCTTCCACGCTGTGTACTGGCCGGCGTTCCTGATGGCGGCGGGCATTCCGGTGCCAAAGCGTGTTTATGCGCACGGCTTCCTGTTCAATCGCGGCGAGAAGATGTCCAAGTCCGTCGGCAACGTGGTCGATCCGTTTGTATTGGCGGATCAATACGGCGTCGACCAGATGCGCTATTTTTTCCTGCGCGAGGTACCGTTCGGGCAGGATGGCAACTACAATCACGAGGCTATCGTCGCGCGCACCAATGCCGATCTCGCCAACGATCTCGGCAATCTTGCGCAGCGCTCATTGTCGATGATCGGCAAGCAGCATGGCGGCATCGTGCCGGAGCCGGGGACTTTCAGCGATAACGACAAGGCGATCCTGGCGCAGGCCGACGCCATGCTGGCGCAGGCCCGTGACGCGATGGCGACACAGCAGATTCATGTCGCGCTGAACGCGATCTGGGCCGTGGTGGCCGAAGCCAACCGTTATTTTGCAGGCGAAGCGCCATGGGCGCTGGCGAAGACCGATCCCGCGCGACAGAAGACGGTACTTTACGTTACCGCCGAAGTGGTTCGTCAGATCGCTATTCTGGCGCAACCGGCGATGCCGGAAGCGATGACGAAGATGCTCGATATTCTGGCCGTTCCGGCGGAGGCACGCGATTTTGCAGCGCTCGCTAACCGGATTGCGCCCGGAACGCAACTTCCTCCGCCCACGCCGGTTTTCCCACGTTACGTTGATCCCACCGATCCTGCGGCCAAAAGCTGATGCTTGTCGACAGCCACTGCCATCTCGACTTTCCGGACTTTGCCGACGATCTCGACGGCATCGTTGCGCGCGCCGAGGCGGCGGGGGTTGGACGCATCATCACGATCTCGACCCGCGTAAGGCGCGTCGCTGGATTACGCGATATCGCCGAGCGTTTCCCGAATGTCTATTTCTCGGTCGGCACGCATCCGCATCAAGCTGACGAGGAAGACGGGATTCCGGCCGAAGAGTTGATCTCGTTGTCGCACCATCCAAAGGCTGTGGCATTCGGCGAAGCAGGCCTCGATTATTTTTACAAGAACTCCTCGCCTGAGGCGCAGGCGCGCGGTTTCCGTGCCCATATCGCGGCGGCACGTGAAACCGGACTGCCGCTCGTGATCCACACTCGCGAGGCGGATGACGATTGTGGGCGTATTCTCGACGAAGAAATGGAGAAGGGGCCCTTCCGCGCCGTTCTGCATTGCTACACCGGTGGCCGTGAGCTTGCGATGAAAGCCGTCGCGCACGGCCTCTATGTGTCGTTCACCGGCATTCTGACCTTCAAAAATTCTCAGAACGTGCGCGATGTCGCGGCCGAGATTCCGCTCGACCGCATCATGGTGGAGACCGACGCGCCCTTCCTTGCCCCCGGCAAATATCGCGGCAAGCGCAACGAGCCGTCCTTCGTCACCGAGACGGCAAAGGCGCTGGCAGAGTTGCGCGGCGTGTCGTTCGAGGAAATCTCCCGCCAGACCACGGAAAATTTCTTCCGGTTTTTCGACAAGGTTCCGCGTCCGGACAGCGCCATCGCATGAGCCTTGTTCTAACCATTCTCGGCTGCGGATCGTCGGCCGGTGTGCCGCGTCCTGCGCTTGGGTGGGGTGCGTGCAATCCCTTGAACCCGAAGAACCGCCGTCGCCGCTGTTCGGCGATGGTCGAGCGCATTGGCGCCAATGGAATCACGCGCGTGGTGATCGATACCTCGCCAGACCTGCGCGAGCAGCTCATTGACGCCAATGTCGATCACATCGATGCGGTGTTCCTGACTCATGAGCATGCCGACCAGACCCATGGCATGGACGATCTGCGCTCCGTGGTGATGCACCAGAAACGGCGGATTCCGACCTACCTTAACCAATCCACCGCCAACGATATCAACCAGCGTTTCTCTTATTGCTTCGAGTCGCCGCCCGGCAGCAGCTATCCGCCGATCCTGGAGCGTCGCTCCATCGAGGCCGGCGAAAGCGAGATGATCGACGGGAAGGGCGGTCCGGTCACCCTGACCGCTTTCTGGGTCGAGCATGGCAGCATCCCGGCTCTCGGCTATCGCATCGGCAATGCCGCCTACACGCCCGACCTGAACGGCATTCCGCCAGAGAGCTTTTCGACGCTCGAAAACCTCGATCTGTGGGTCATCGACGGGCTACGCTACACGCCACATCCGAGCCATTTCTGCGTTGATGAAGCGCTAGCTTGGATCGATCGTTTCAAGCCGCGCCGCGCTATCATCACCAACATGCACGCGGATCTCGATTACGAAGAACTGCGCAGCAAGCTGCCCGCCGGTGTGGTGCCGGGCTATGACGGAATGCGGCTCCAACTGGCGCCGTAGCTTTCGGTTGGTGTGAGCTATTTGGTCCAATCCTTTGAATTAGCTGCAAATCCGATCATATAAATATATTCCATAATATACCTTATGCGAATTATGGATATGGGGCAGCAGATCGAGCCAAGGCCACCCGTTCCGCTGCCTTGTCGAGGTTCTCCGCCGGCCTTGCTGCCTCTGTGTTCCTAATACGCCACCGGCTGCGGCCGCCCGACGCCACAGTACAAAAGCCCATTCTTGGTCACTTCGTCCGGCGAATAGATGTTGCGCAGATCGACCACGATTGGCGTCGCCATCGTGGCGGACAGCGCTTTCAGATCGAGCGCCCGGAACTGCTCCCATTCCGTCACGATGACGAGCGCATGTGATGCCTTCGCGCACTCATATGGGCTGTCACAGAACGTGACGTTCTCGAACACCTTCCGGGCCTGATCCATGCCGACCGGATCGTAGACGCGAATCTCGGCGCCCATGTCCTGCAAGGCCGTGATCAAGGGAATCGACGGCGCGTCGCGCATGTCGTCGGTGTTCGGCTTGAACGTAACGCCAAGCACGGCGACGGCCTTGCCGCGCAGATTACCGCCGAACGCATTGGCGACCTTGCGGGCCATTGCGCGCTTGCGCTGATCGTTAACGGCCACGACCGTCTCGATGATGCGGACCGGCGCCTCGTTGTCCTGCGCGGTCTTGATCAGCGCCATGGTGTCCTTCGGAAAGCACGACCCACCGAAACCCGGACCGGCGTGCAGGAATTTCATGCCGATGCGGTTGTCGAGCCCTATTCCGCGCGCGACGTCTTGAACATTGGCTCCAACTTTCTCTGCCAGGTCAGCGATTTCATTAATGAAAGTGACCTTGGTGGCGAGGAAGGAATTGGCCGCATATTTGGTCAGTTCGGCGGTGCGCCGGTCGGTATAAAGGATCGGCGAGGCATTGAGGTGAAGCGGGCGATAGACCTCGCCCATGGTCTTCCGGGCGCGCTCATCGCTGGTACCGATGACGATGCGGTCCGGGTGCTTGAAATCGCGGATGGCAGCCCCTTCCCGCAGGAATTCCGGGTTGGAGACCACGGCGAATTCCGCGTCGGGTCGTGCCTCGCGGATGATCGTCTCGACCTCGTCGCCGGTCCCAACCGGCACCGTCGATTTCGTCACGATCACGGTGAACTTGGTGAGCGCCGCCGCGATGTCCTTGGCTGCCGCATAGACGTAGCTCAGGTCCGCATGGCCGTCACCGCGGCGCGAAGGTGTGCCGACGGCGATGAAGATGACATCCGCATCCTTCGCGGCCAGCGCAATATCGCTGACGAACCTCAGACGGCCCTGCTTCCTGTTCTGCTCGACAAGTTCATCGAGGCCCGGCTCAAAAATAGGAATTTCACCGTTATTAAGTGCATCGACCTTGGCCGTATCGGTATCGACGCATACAACCTGATGGCCGAAGTCGGAAAAACACGCGCCGGATACCAAGCCGACATAGCCGGCTCCGATCATTGCTATACGCATTGAGAATTGCCCCGATGTGGTTGCCGCCGCATGAGCGGCGGCTCTAGTGCTGGGTTAACGGATGGCGTTTTGCAGGACGGCCTGGCCGTTCATGCAGGAGGGAAAGAAGAAGAAGTTATTGATGTAGGAGCGCCCTGCCTTCCGGCCTCCATCGGACTGCAGCGCCGAAGGGTTCTGAAGCAGGACGGGATCGAATTCTTCGACGGGATGCACGCGATCATCTTCGAGATAGAAGCCGTGATACGCGCGCTCCTTGAAGAACGCGAAGACGGAACTGGTGGCTCGATCGCGATGCCGGTCTTCCGCTTCGACAAGGAAGATTGGCTGGCAGCGGTCGATCAGCCCCGATGCGCCATAAAGTACATGCAACTCATGGCCTTCGACATCGACCTTCACGAACGCTATATTGTCCTCGACCACGGAATCGAGGCGCGCGGTTCTGACAGGCATCGAATGAAACGAGGCCTTCTGCGAGTCCGTATCGTCATGCCGCTCGAGCGAGGCAAGGCCGTAGACCGGCCCATCATTTCCATTTGGAATGAAGAGCGCCGTATGCCCTGCCCGGTCCGAGCATGCCATTTCGTGCACGACCGTATTTGGCGCCGAAGTCCGCCGCAGCAGCGAAGCCATTTCATGAGAAGGCTCGAAGGCATGGACTCGGTTAGAGAGCTTGGTGAGTTCGCGCGTGTAAAGCCCGCAATTTGCGCCGACATCGACTGTGATCGAGCCCGGAGCAATCATCTTGTGCAAATAAAGAAGCTCGCGTTCGGCCGATTTCGGCCGCCGCGAGAAATGCCAGCGCAGCCACAGTTCAGGGAATGTTTCCTTGACGGCCCGCTTGGTTGCTTGAGTGAGTTGCATATTCAATTCTCTTCGCTGCCTCAGACGCGGGCGTAGATGTCCTGAACACGTACGATGTCGTCCTCGCCGAGATAGGCGCCGGACTGCACCTCGATGAGATTAAGGGGAACCTTTCCCGGATTTTCGAGCCGGTGCATGCAACCGAGCGGAACGAAGATCGATTCGTTTTCCCGCAACAGAATTTCCTCGTCGTCGCGGGTTACGATTGCCGTGCCATTGACGACGACCCAGTGCTCGGCGCGATGATAGTGTTTCTGCAACGAGAGTTTGGCGCCCGGATTGACGGTGATGCGTTTTACCTGAAAACGCTCGCCAGCGTGGATCGATTGATAATAACCCCATGGGCGATGGACGTTCGGCGTCTGTGTTGCGGATTGATGCCCATTCGCCTTGAGGCGCTGGACGAGCTTGCCGACATCCTGATCGCGGCCGCGCGTGGTGACCAGCACGACATCCGGCGTTGCGGTGACAACGAGGTTCTCAACGCCGAGCGCGGCCACGAGCGGCCCCTCCCCGCGCAGATAACATCCCGTGGAATCCTCCGCGACGACATCGCCGATCTCGACATTCTCGGCAGGATTTTTGGCGGCGACGCTCCAGAGCGCCGACCAGCTTCCGATGTCGTTCCACTCGAAATCCGCGGCGACGACGGCACCGTGTTTCGTGTGTTCCATCACCGCATAATCTATCGAGATCGATGGCGCGCGGGCAAATGACGTCTCGTCGAGGCGAAGAAAATCGAGATCCGTTGTTGCATCGGCGATCGCGCTGCGGGCGGCATCCAGAACCTCCGGCGCATACGCCTGCAATTCTTCAATTAATTGCCGCGCTGGCAGGAGGAAGATGCCGCTGTTCCACAGATATCTGCCATCCGACAGATAGGCCTCGGCCGTCGCCGCGTCAGGCTTTTCGACAAATCCCGAGACTGCATGGATGTGAGAGTCCTTTGTGAACTCCTCGCCTGCGCGGATGTATCCGAACCCGGTCGCCGGATGGGTCGGGCGCATGCCGAACAGCACCAATTTGCCGGATTGCGCGGCTTGCAATCCCTGCTCGATCGCTTGGAGGAATGCTGCGCGATTGCCAATCCAGTGATCGACCGGCGTCGCCAGGATGATGGCGTCAGGGCTGCTTTCCATCGCGATCAACGCCGCGACAGCCACGGCTGGAGCGGTATTCCGTCCCAGCGGCTCAAGAATGATTTTGGCATCGTCGATGCCCGCTTCACGCAACTGCTCGCCAATGACAAAGCGGTGCTCGGCATTGGCTACCACCATCGGGCTTGCGAACATGGTTTTATCGGCAGTTCGCATCGCCGTCTGTTGAAGCAGCGTCTTCTCGCCGAGAAGGGACAGAAGCTGCTTGGGATAGGCCTCCCGGGAAAGTGGCCACAACCGTGAGCCGGTGCCCCCGGACAGAAGTACAGGCACGATAAGTTTGTCTGTTGGCGTCATCATCCGCCCCCTCTTTGCTGCAACCGAGAATGTGAAAGGTTCGATCAGTAGCCGCTGCCGGAGATGAACTCGCGGCGCACCGTGCGCAGGATGATGGCGACATCCATGCGTAAGGACCATTTTTCGATGTATTCGAGGTCGTAATCGATCCGCGAAATCGCGTTGTTGGCTTCCGCCGTGCTGCCGCGGCAGCCACTCACTTGCGCCAAACCGGTGATGCCGGGACGCGCGATATGCCGCTGGAAGTAATAAGGCACCAGATCCTCATAGAGGACGTCGGCAGCCAGCATGCCCGGTACATGCGGGCGCGGACCGACAAGCGACATATCGCCCCGGATAACATTAATGAGTTGCGGGATTTCATCGAGGCTGGTCTTTCGCAGGATTCGCCCTACCCGCGTGATACGCGGATCACCCTGCACGGTTTGCCTCACGCCTGTGCGGTCGCCCAAATCCGTGCGCATCGAGCGGAATTTGTAAATCCTGAAGCGCCGGTTCCGGTATCCGTAGCGATATTGATGAAACAGGATTGGCCCCGGCGAGCTCACCTTGATGGCGATCGAAATGACGATCAGCATCGGCGCGAAGAACAACAGCGTCAGGCTTGCCACTGTGATGTCGAAGGCGCGCTTGGACAGCGCTGCGGCAGGTTCTCGCCGGGACAGCCTTCTTGAGTGTTTTGCTCTGTAAGTGCCGTGGCCGACATATTCGACGGGGCGCGCGGAGATGTAACGCCTGTTCTTCCATAAGGAGGCGACGTTGCTGTCCTGATCGTCAAAACGGGCCGTAGCGGTCGAAACCATCGCTCAGGATCTCCGTGATTCTCTGTGAGATGCTCGCAACTGCGAAGTGAAGGCGGCGCGATCAATTCGAAACATCAACTTGGATTAAAAGTTTTCGTAACTTCTTGAGTAAATTACGGCGAGCGATGTAATTGATCGTGACATCGTTGCGTCGCGACATGGGCGATATCGTGCACTGCGAAAATTTTGGTTTGAGGAGAGCGCGTTACGCGAAACACAGAATCGTTCCGTTGCGAAATTGCAGCACCGGTCATGCGCTCAGCGTGATGCTGGAAGCATTTTAAGGGAGTGGCGCCTCATGCAGCATCTTATGTTCGAGCCGAAAGGCTCGACGTCGATAATTCTCGTTCACTGAAAGCTAATGAGCGCTGTTTATTATAGAATGTGAGTGTCAAGCCTTGAAAGCGGCGGCAAAAGCGATGACAGGACTTCCAAGAGAGAAAGAAGCGGACGAGTCGCTTTCGTTTCCATCGACAGTACGAGAGCCTGTGATGCTTTCTCATGAGATGGATGGGCCGCCTTTGAGTGAAGGGCGCGACCGAAAATTACGAAATCAACTAATCTTGGCGAACATCGTGGCCTGGATTGTGATTGCTTTTGCGGTTCGCTATTTCTTTTTCTAGCTGCCGTTTATCGTCGGCAGACGATCTGCCCATTCCTTGTGCGCATTGGAACTCGTCAGTGATTCGTCAGCACGAACTGGTCGAGCCAAGGTTTTCGAATCCCGCTCTTCCGCCTGACACACGGATTTATGCCGTTGGCGATATTCACGGCCGCGCAGACCTCCTGAATGACGTTATCGGGCGGATCGAGGAAGATATTGCCCGCCGTCCTATCGCTCATGTGTTTGAGGTTTATGTTGGCGATTATATCGATCGCGGACCTCAATCGAAGGACGTGATCGAAGCGCTTGCATGGCGAGTTGTTCAAAGGCGTGCAATATGCCTGCGCGGTAATCATGAGGCGCTACTGGAAACATTTCTCGCGGATCCCGCCGGGCTTCATGCATGGCTGCATGTTGGGGGCTGGCAGACACTGGAATCCTACGGGTTGTCGCAAACAGACATGAGTGCCTCAGAGTTCCAAATCCGCCGCCGTCTCCTTGGCCTTTTCCCAAAAGCTCATCGCCTCTTCCTCGATTGTCTCCACAGCAGTTTTTCTTGCGGAGATTTCCTGTTTGTTCATGCGGGACTTCGTCCCGGCGTTCCGCTAGCGCAGCAATCCCTGCATGACCTTCTCTGGATTCGTGATGAATTCCTGAGCTTCAAACAAAGCCATGGGCCGCTTGTCGTGCATGGGCACACACCGGTTCGTCATCCCGAGTTGTTGCCGAACAGAATAAATATCGATACCGGCGCGTGGATGTCCGGTATTCTTACCTGCATTGCCATCGAGGGATCGAAGATCGTGGTGTTGTAGCGGGGAACCGTGCTTCACATGGTTTTGCCAAAATTTGCCCGGTAACTGTCGCCGTTCATTTCCCAATGCTCGGAGACAAATGATGAAGTTCCGCATCTCTTTGCCCCGAATGACGTTGTTCGTTTTCGCGGCATTTGTTCTTTCTCTTTTTGCGTTGAATGCCGTGCAAGCGGAAAAATCCTTCTCGCCTTCCGGCCCTTACCTTCTGGGTCCCAACGATAAAGTCCGCGTCAAGGTGTATGGCGAGCCGGACATCACCGGCGAATACGAAGTTGATAGCAACGGCAGCGTGTCAATTCCGTTGGCAGGGCGTGTTCAAGCTGTCGGAAAAACCACCAAACAACTTGAAGGCGCTATACGTGCCGCTCTTGCGAAAGGCATCGTGCGCGACCCTCGTGTCAATGTCGATGTCGCGACCTATCGTCCCTACTACATATTGGGCGAAGTGAAGAACAGCGGCGAGTATCCCTACAAGGTAGGCCTCACCATCATGGACGCTGTTGCCGCTGCAGGTGGTTTCACCTATCGCGCCAACGAACACAAAGTATATTTGCGCCGCGCAGGCGTCGGCAGAGAGGAAGAATATACGCTTAACGCGCCTGTTCTTGTTTATCCCGGCGATAATATTCGTATCCCGGAGCGATATTTCTAATGCGCGTGCGCGCATCTTACATTGTCACGCGAGTTTCCTCGTGTGGCCATACTCTCGTCCCTTTGCCGTAATCTTCTTCCGCACCGCGAAAACTTTCTCTGGCGTGGTGCGTTAAGAACGAGATTTGTCAGCGAGGAATCATCTCATGGCAAATGAGACGTCTGACACAAGCGCTTCACCAGTTACTGCATGATGGCGTAACGCCGTCCATAAACGTGGACGGCGATGTGTAGCGTGTTCCCCGCAAGGGCTGAGTAATGAAATGTATTCGAGCAGGTTCGGTTTCCAATGCTCCTGTTATCCGCGCATTGTTGGCGATCTCGGAAGATTGCACTGTCTGCTTCGTTGCGACGACAGCAACATTCTTCCTGCTGTTCGTTTCGCATGTTCATGCTCAGGCCGTCCCGCTCAACTTTGACACGGTGGCGCCACCTTGGAACGCCCTTCAGGTGTTCGAGGCGTCACCGCTTCCGGATTTTCGCGATCCGAACAGCACCGATCCGATTCCGCCGGAGGATATGCCGGTGAAAAAGAGACAGCAGCCCGGCTACGAGCCTGTCGGCATTCGTTATGGTTCATGGATGATCAATCCCGCGCTCACCAGCGGCGGGTTCTTCGACAGCAATGTCTTTTCCTCGAACACGACAAAGAATTCGGATTTTGCGGCCGTCGTTGAGCCGACGCTACGAGCACACACGCTGTGGGAACGGCATGGCATCGATCTGAAGCTCGATGCGCAATCGATGATCTACGGCCAGTTCTCGAGCCTGAATCAGAACAACATCAGCCTGAAAGGGAGTGGCTGGTATGACGTTGCCCGCGACCTCAAGGTGCTGGGAAGCTTTCAGGTTGCCCATCTGAATGAGGGTGTCGGAACGCTCAGTTCGCCGGTCAATGCAGTCGCGCCGACGCCGTATAATTTGTATTCGAGCGATGTCGCCGTTCGCAAGGAATTCAATCGGCTGGCAGCTTCCGTCGGTATGGGTGTCAAATCCTACGACTATCAGTCGACGCGCGCACAGGACGGCAGCACCATCAATCAGGATGGGCGCGACGGCCAGATCTATACCGTTCACGGCCGGCTCGATTATGCCTTCTCTCCATTTCTTGGCTGGTTTGCGGCGCTTGAGGGCAACGAGCGACAGATTCGCGGCACGCCGGGTCATACGCTAGATTCCGACGGTTACCGTGCTCTCTCCGGCATAACGCTCGGACGCGCGAATTTGCTGAGCGGCGAAATCGGCGGCGGCTATGTCAGCCAGCGCTTTGACGATCCCACCATCGGCACGATCTCGGGTCCATCATATCATGCAAGCCTGTTGTGGCGTCCGACCCGCTTGCTCGACATTCACGCCAAGGCTGAGCAGCTTGTGACGGAAACATCCGACACTAGTTCCAGCGGTGTGCTCGCCAACGCGTTTCAGGTGGGGGCAGATTACGAGTTGCTGCGCAACGTCGTGATTTCGCTGAGCGGCGGATATGAGAACGATAAGTTCTTCGGGCAGACAAGAAAAGACACGGTCACGTCGACCGACGCGCGCATCAAATACATGCTTAATCGCTTCGCCTCGGTCTCGGTCTATCACCGCTACACCGACCGTAAGAGCGACATTCCGGCATTCAGCTACGAAAAACATCTGGTGGGGATCAATGTTACAGCGCAATTCTGATGAACTCGCCGCTCCCCGGGTGGAACAAATCGGCATGGGTGTCGAAGACGCGGCGGGTCCGGCCGTTGATCTTCGCGAGATCGGGCGCATTCTTCGCCGGCGCGGGGGAGTCATCGCCTATCTGGCGGCCTCGCTTGTCGGTATCGCCCTGCTCTACGTATTGCTGGCCACCACGCGTTATACCGCAACATCGACGGTCGTTATCGATCCGCGGCATGCGAATGTCACTGATACAACGCAGCCTGTTCTTTCGAGTTACGGAACCGATGATGCGACCATCGAGAGTCAGGCCCTGCTTATCCAGTCGGTTGCCACGCTTCAGCGCGTGGTCGACAAACTTAAACTGACTGAAGATGAAGAATTCTCTCCCGAGCCCGGGTTTCTTGATCCGATCAAGCGCGTTATTGGCAGCCTGTTCAGCAGCGAAAGCAATGAGGCGGCGCCGGACAATGCCGCGCAGACCCGTTCCGTTGATTTGCTGCAAAAGCGGCTCAAGGTCGTCCGTCAGGGAACGACCTTTCTGGTAGATATCAATGTCAGCTCAAAGTCGCCCCGCAAGGCCGCACTGATCGCGAATGCGATTGCGGATGCCTATCTGGAAGAGCAGGTTCGCGCGAAGTTCGACGTGACGCGCACCGCTGCAAAATGGCTGAACGGGCAACTGGATTCATTGAAAGCCCGCGTTGTGGCTTCCGAAAAAGCGGTCGAGGATTTCCGCGCGGCCAACAACCTTGCCGTCTCCCAGGGCGTTACCCTTAATGACCAGCAGATCACCGATCTGAACAACAAGCTGATCTCGGCACGCTCCGAAACGGCCGAAGCGCGCGCCAAGTTCGAGCAGGTGCAGCAACTCTCCAAATCCGGCAACGATCCCGGCGGCATCAATGCGGCTATTTCTTCCGACATCATCACCAAGCTGCGGACACAATATGCGGACATCGCCAAGAATGAGGCGGACCTGACGAGCAAATATGGCCCCCGTCATCCGCTGGTGGCCAGCGTGCACGCGCAGCTCAAGGATACGCAGCGGTTGATTGATCAGGAGATCAAGCGAATCCTGCAAAGCACGGCACACGATTACGACGTGGCGAAATCGCGCGAGAAATCGCTGCAGGACAGTCTGGACCAGTTGCAGAACGTTTCGAGCGAATCCGGGCAAGCTCAGGTCCGCCTCCATGAATTGCAGCGTGAGGCTGAAGCCAATCGCACGCTTTATGAATCCTACCTGGCGCGTGCCAAGGAGACGTCTTCGCAGGAAAGCCTGGAGATGCCGGATTCGCGCATCGTCACGAAGGCCTCCATTCCTCTCAAGCCCTCCTCCCCCAAGACGCTGCTGATCCTGGGGCTTGCCATCGTTCTCGGTGGCGGAGGCGGGGTGGTTCTGGCATTGCTGCTCGATTATCTCGACAGCCGCATCAAGACGCTGGAACAGGCCGAAGCGATTTCCGGCGTGCCGGCGCTTGCCGCCATTCCCCGGATCGGCGCGCGTGAACTTGCCAGCCGTGCGAAGCGCGGGCGTTTCGATCTCAAGGGCTATGATCCCGCCATCATGCGGCTGCTGCCGCCATCCCTGCAGCCGCCCTTGATGCGCTATGCCCTCGAGGAGCCCGGCACCTTTTTTGCCGAAGCAGTCCGTGCGGCGCGGCTGTCCATTCAGCGCGTGCTGCGGACACAATCCGCGAAAGTCGTGCTCGTGACATCCGCGCTCGACAGCGAGGGAAAAACGACGTTCGCCTCCAACCTGGCGCTGTCGTTCGCCTCACTTGGTGTCAAAACGCTTCTGATCGATGGTGACTTGCGCAATCCGGGGCTGACGCGCGCGGTTAGCCCACGCGCAAGTGCCGGCCTGATGCAAGTCGCGACCGGAGAGATTCCGCTTGAGCGGGCGATTCTGTTCGACCGCAGTTCGGGCCTGTCGATTTTGCCGGCTACTGTTTGCGACAATGACAACACCATCACCGAGCTGATGTTTTCCGAAGAGATCGCAACCGTTCTTGATCGGTTGCGTGTTCACTACGAACTCATCATCATCGATTCGCCACCGCTGATCCCGCTCGTGGATGGACGCGCGCTTGCGGAGTTGGCTGATCGTATCGTGCTCGCACTGGCGTGGGACCAGACGCCGAAGGAAGTCCTGCTTCATATGATGGAACTGCTCGAGCCGGTATCGGACCGGATCCTCGGCACGGTTCTCACGCAGGTCGATCTCAGCCGCCTGCGCTTTTACGACTACTATCGCAGTTCGGCTTATTTGAAGCCCTATGTAGCTTCTGTGGCCGCGGCAGGTGGGGCCGCGCATTGAAGCCGCGTCCCACAGTATTTGCGCAATGTGATCAAGTGAGTGCAGTCGCCCTTCCTCGCTCTGCGCATCCCGGATTAAGCAGGCCGGGAGTCGATCAGTCGTCCACGGTCCACGCGTTGATCGAGGTCGCGATCGTTGGACTGATGCTGCTGGCTGTGGTGGCGCTGCTTTGTCTTTCGTCATCCATGCTGACCAACCTGAAGGTGCACTATGTCACCAGCGGCGGCATTTTTCTGGAGAAGGTCCATGTCGCGAGCTATTGTGTTTTTGCGGCTTTCTTTCTCTGTCTGATCCGCCACGGCAATCCGATCAGTAACCTGTTGTCGAGCCTTGCGAATGCCCGTCTGACGATCGTTCTGTTTCTATGCTGGATTGCGCTGTTCTTTCAGATCGTCATTCTGAAGCGGCCCTTTACGACAATTATCGATTCCTTCCTGTTGCCGCCGATGATCTGTCTCGTCGTCTGGCAACTGACGAGTTCACAGCGGCGCGTGCTAGCCTGGGTGTTTCATGCCGGCATTCTGCTCAATGTCGCGCTCGGATATTATGAATATTTTTCCGGTCATCGGCTGTTTCCGCTGACGGTCGGCAATATCCTGGTGCTCGGTGAATGGCGTTCATCCGCCCTGCTCGGTCATCCTCTGACTGCGTCCGGCTTGATCGCTGCTTACGTCATGGCGCTGGTGGTGCGGCCTGCGATCCTTCCTGCGATTCTTAGATTGCCGATCATGGCGTTCTGTTTCGTGTCGTTGATGGTATTCGGCGGCAGGACGGCCTTGATGACGACGCTCGTCGTAATGGCATGCCTTGTCGGCTGGAAAGGCCTTCGCTTCGGCTTTGGGGAGCAGATGTCACTGCTCGGTATCATCGCGGCCATGTGCCTTGTCTCATTGCTCGCGGGCGCCGCGTTTGTGGCCTTTGATTCCGGAATCTTCGACAAGATGTTGCTGCGGTTTTCGTCGGACAAGGGTAGCGCTCTCGCAAGATTTGCGACGCTGCATCTGCTTTCTTACCTCGACTGGATGGAACTCCTTCTCGGCGCCAGTCCCGATCGGATCACCGCTCTTCAATCCCAGCTCGGGTTGAACTATGGCATCGAAAATTTCTGGATATCGTGCATTACCCAGTTCGGGCTCGTTCACACCGTTCTGATGACGGTCGGTCTTTTGTGCTTTTTTATCGATCTGACACGCAGATCGGATCGCGGCGTATGGCCGATCTATTTGTTGATGCTGATGATCGCAGCAAGCTCCGTCAGCTTTTCATCGAAAAACATTCAATTGGCTCAATTCGTCGCTCTGATCACACTGCTTCTGCCGAAGGAGTGGCGACTAATCGATAACCGTCAGTTCCAAAGAAAGAGAGTGTCGCCACGCTTTGCGCTGGCGCATAGAATGCAATGAGGTCTGCCCAATGACCATCTACGTCGATCATACTCATCTTGGGAGGCATGTGACCGGTCTTGAGCGAATCACGCTTGAGCTGTTTTCGAAAGAAGCTCTTGCGCCGCTACCCATCGTTCCTGTGACGGCGCAGGGAACGAGACAGATGATTATACGGCAGACGCTGGAGCTTCCGATGAAGCTCGCAGCGTCGGATTCGATTGTGCTGTGCCCCGGGTTTCCACCAAGCCCCCTTCTGAGGCCATTTGCATCGCGCGTTCTGCCCTATTTTCACGACGATTTTCTTATTTCTCGCCGCGCCGACCTCAATCGCCGCGCGCGGCTCTATATGGCCGCGCCATTCAAATTGGCACTGCAGAGCTATCCACGATTCTTGACCAACTCAGCGACGACGCGTGAACGACTAAGGCAATACAGCCGCAGGGACGCCGAGATCACGCTCTACCGTCCGTCCGTACGAAATGTGTTCAATGTTTCGGATGATATGCGTGCAGAGCGCGCCGTGGATGCTTCTTCCATCCGGCTCATTGCGCTCGGCACTGTCGAGCCACGGAAGAATCTTGTTGCGGCTGGGCGGATATTGATCGCGCTTCGTGCTCAGGGATTTACCGGAGCCACGCTGGATATCATCGGCCGGCGCGGTTGGGGAGCAGATTGGAGGCAACTCGAGCAAATACCAGGCGTCACATTGCACGGGTATCAGTCTGTTTCCGCTGTCGCGGATCTTCTCGAGAAAGCGGATATCTTTATCTGCACGTCTCACGATGAAGGGCTGGGGCTTCCCTTGCTAGAGGCTCAATATAGCGGGCTTCCGATTGTGGCGCCGGACGCCGACGTGTTCCGGGAAGTTCTGGGGCAATCCGGAATCTTCATCGATCCGACTGATCCGAACGCCGCCGCAGCGAGTATTGCACGACTTGTTGCGCCGAATGACTGGAGACGAATTCATGCGCGGCAAGCGCGAGACAATCTGGCGCGGTGGAACAATCTGGCAGCATCGGATCGCGACGCCGTCCTTGACCTGATTGCTCGGATGGCGCGGAAGCACCTGCGGGATGCAGCGCCGCTTGGAAACAGCTCCGTTGTCGCGCGCTGATCGTCCGGAACTCTCCCGAAAGGTGAAAATGACGACGGCAGCAGGCAATCCGGTAGCATGGGCTGACGCCGTGACAGTGCCCTCTTCCAAGGCGCGCGACGTCACGATCGACAGCATACGCGGCATTGCGATCCTGATGGTGATCGGCATTCATTCCCTGCCCCAGCCGCTCGCCTCTGGCTGGACAATCATGTTGGATGCCGCGTTGAGGCCGTGCGTTCCGATCTTTCTCTTTGCATCGGGGATGATGTCCGCAGGCAAGACACATATTCCGCTAGGCCGCCGTGTGATGACGGCGACAGTTCCCTACACGATCGCGTTCCTGGCCGCCTATATCTATATGGCGCTGCATAATCCGAACATGGATCATCGATTACATGTGACGCTTGCCCGGTTCGGGTTAGCCTATGTGTTCGTGTATTACTACGTGTTCGTGTACGTCGGCTGCACCGTTGCTCTCTGGTTTGTTCTCAAGCTCGCCAAATTATTGGGAGACAGCCACGACAGCCTTGCGATGTTGCTCGTCTTAGCTATCGGATTTGGCCTTTTGACGGGTGCCTATCTCGATCCGTTACTTGCAAAAGTAGGTTTCTCGCCTTCCCTCATCGAAGAGGTGCGGATGCGGGACATCCCGTTCTGGTTTGCATTTCTTGCTTTGGGTCTGCTGACCGGAACATTTCGGCTCAACGAAACTTTGCGGGAGCGGAAGGCGCTGTTGCTGGCCGCTGCCGCGATTGCCTATGTGATCTATGCTGGCGCCCGGCTGTGGAAGATCGGCGACGATGCCGACTATGACTCACTGGCATTTTTCGGATACGCATCCCTTGCCGCCTTGATGCTTCTCACTTGGCGTCCAGCATCGGTTGCGCTCGCAATGCTCGGTTCCGGCAGTTACTTCATCTATCTCTGGCACATTTTTATTGTCATGTTCCTGCGTGATCATGGCGCCTTCGATCGATTCACGCCGCTTGCTGGATTTGTCTTCACGTTTGCAGCGACAGCGATCCTGATCGCTTTTTTTCTCGTCTGCGTCAGGCGTCTTGCTCCTGGCACGATGCGACGCTGGGTCGGGGCCTGACCATGCTGTTGCGACACACCCTGCTTTATCTCCCAGCCCAGGTGATCGGCCCGCTGTTCCAGCTTCTGGCGATGATCGTCTGGACGCATGTCGTTAGCGATCACACGCTCGGAATTATCACACTGGTGACGGCGACGCATGAGTTGCTGCAGATCGGTTTCTTGTCCTGGTGGTCCCAATATGCGCTTCGATTCTTCGGGCGTTATGAGAGTGCGGGTGAAGAGCAGCGATTTTATGCGACGGAAAGTTTCGTCATCCTGGTCTCGATGGTTCTGCAGAGCCTTGCGATGGTCGGCGTGGTGCTGGTCGTCATCGCGCCCGATGCGAGTCCATTCCTCCTCGCCGCCAGCGTCGGTTACGTGATCTCGCGAACGCTGAACCTCTATATTGGAGAGCGCGCACGGGCTCGTCACCAGATCGGAATCTACTCCATCCAGCAAATTGTCGGCCCCTCAGCCGGATTGCTGCTCGGCCTTTTTCTGATCCATCTGTTCGGCCCGATGCCGGAATGGCCGCTGACCGGATATTTCGTGATGCAGCTTCTTGCCGCAATCGCCGTGCTACCGTTCATCGGATACAGCACTCGCTTGTGGCCGATCGATCGCGAGATTTTCCGCCACGCTCTTCATTATGGCGTGCCGATCATTATTGGCGGCGGATTGGGTTGGGTTGGTCTCAACGCATCGCGTTTCATCCTCAATGACATGCTGGGTGTTGCCGCGGCTGGTTTGTTCGCCGTCGGCTACGGGCTCGGCCAGCGCGCCGCCGCGGTTGCCGCCATGCTGGTCACGGCAGCGGCTTTTCCGCTTGCGGTGAAGCATATGGAACAAGGCGGCAGCAAAGCCGCCATGGACCAACTCGTGGACAACAGCGCGCTTCTGTTCGCGATCCTGGTTCCGAGCATTGCCGGGATATACTCGCTTCGCGTAGAGATCGTGCACCTGCTGATCGCGGCTCCGTTTCAGACGGCGACTCTGGCGATTTTACCGCTATCCGCGCTGGCAGGCTCTATCCGCAACCTCCGTGCCCATTTTGGCGATCAGGTGTTTCTGCTGCACAACCGGACGCGGTTGATGGTGGTGGTATCGTCGATCGATGCGGCCGTTACCGTGACTCTGAGCGTGATTTTTATCCACCGCTGGGGTCTGGTCGGCGCCGCAGCGGCAACGGTGGGGTCAGCCTGTGCCGCCGCCGCGGTCAGTTTTGTTATTGGCTTTACGAAATTCGGCCTGACGCTGCCGGTGTCACACCTTCTGCGATCCGGGATGGCGACCGTCCTGATGATGGTCGTGCTGTATCGCCTCCCGGAGGCGACAAATTTCGCAGGCCTTGCCTTCCACATCGCGATTGGTGCCGGCATCTATGCTGCGGCGCTTGCCGTTTTCTATGCGCGAAGTCTGTTTCAGTTGTGGATCGTCCGTGCGCATCAACCCTTGCGGAGTTAGTTCATGCCTTGCTCGCGTTAGCGAATGCCCGCTGTATCGCGAACCAGAGAGGCTTCTTCTGTAGATTCGCGTCATAGGGCAATGATCGCGGCATTCGGGTGGCGGACGGGTCCTTCTTCTTGGCAATATCGGTATAGAACGAATAATTATCGGCCAGTTCCCAGGCGATCACCGCCTTGACGCGAGGAATTTTGAGAACGTTATCGAGAAAAGCCTCCGCCGTCTTTGCAACCATGGCGTCGCGAGCGGAGACGTCATCCGGGAAAGTATCATCCCGGACGTCGAATTCTGTGATGTAGATATCGACGCCAAGTTCGCTGAGTTTGTGAACGAAGTCGATGAACCGCGCGGGATCGTGCGGGTATTTCGGTTGCAAGTGACCCTGCAAGCCGACGACATCGAGGCGTACGCCGGAATCTTTCAGTTTCTTGACGAGGTCAAGCAACCCGGCGCGCACCGTGAGCCCGAGAGAATCGTCGCGCTCGGTTTGCGCTTCGTTGAGGACGAATTTGGTGGTTTTGTCGACGGTGCCAGCGCGCTCGTAAGCGCGGCGGATATAATCCGTTCCAAACGCATCATACCATGGGCCCAATCGATACCCGCCAGGTGCCTTGTGGCCGGGCCAGAATGGCTCGTTGATGATATCCCACGATTGCAGTTTGCCGACATAGCGGCTGACAACTTCCTCAATATAGCGGTCGAAAAATGAGCGCCGCTCGTCGGTCGACATGTTGCGCACCCATTGTGGAACCCATTCGTTCCAGATGACGCAGTGGCCGCGCATGGGAATGCGATTCGTCGTGCAGAATTGCAACAGTTTATCTGCTGCTTCGAAATGCTTTGCGCCCGGCTGTGGCGCGATGCTGCCCATCTTCAAGGCAGTATCGGTTGTGATGATACGTGTTTGCGATGTGTAGAGATCACGATACCCAATGTCGTGATCGATTGCGCCGCTTGCGGCCGCGCCGAACATCACATTCTTGCTTTTGGCAACATCACCAAGGCTCTCTGCGAGGGATGCGCGTGACTCTGTTCCGCACAATAAGGCAATCGCTGTACCAGAGAGTGTTGCGATTGTATCGCGTCGCGTGATGTGTTGCATGAATGTTTCTCCTGACGTGATGAGAAAAATTATTCGAGCATCGCCACGCTTGCGTCGCATTGGTCCATTTTGATGACGTTGAACATCGAGATCGATCTTCGATGTTTGTTCACGCTCCCGCGTGTTCGTGTGCGCGTACCGACAAATCGTCATCAGGGGATCGACATGTTGGACACGTCTTTGGCGCGCTCGCGTCACAATCTCACCGTCGATGGAGTTTCCATCAATGTTCCATCGATGCCGGATGCCGTGACATCCGTGATCGATGCGGCGCGACGCGGAGAAAAATTCTCTGTTTGCACGCTCAACCTCGATCATGTGGTTCAACTCGAACGGCGCGCCGATTTTCGCAACGCTTATCGTCGCGCGAGGTTCGTGACGGCGGACGGATTCCCGATTGTAATATTGAGCAGACTTCTTGGAACTCATATCCAGCGCACCACCGGCGCTGATCTGATCGAGCCGCTCTGCGCGGAAGCGCAAAAACAGCACTTGTCTATTTTTTTGCTCGGCTCGAACAATGTCACGCTTGCGGAGACCGCGAAGGCTCTTTCGCGGCGTTACAAGGGTATTCGCTTCGCGGGTTTCTTTTCGCCTGGGCCGGATTTCGATCCCTACTCGCAGGAAGCAGATTTCGCCATTGAAAGCATTCGACGCTCGGGAGCGCGGCTATGCTTTCTGGCGCTCGGTGCGCCAAAACAGGAAGTGTTTGCCGCGCGTTGCCTCGACCGGCTGGACGGCACGGGCTTTCTGTGTATCGGCGCGGGCCTCGACTTCATTGCCGGAACACAGCGGCGCGCACCGGCAATCACGCAAAAAATCGGCCTCGAATGGGCATGGCGAATGCTGAAGAACCCCAGACGCCTCGGGCTGCGCTACGCTAAATGCGTGGCGGTCATTCCGAAGCTATTCGTCAAGACTCTCCCTCAAATCATCAGTGCGCGCACAAGGACGGCTGCATGACATCAAACGTGACCCTTGCCCAACGTGCGCGAAACACTCGCCGCCGTTATCAGATCTGTCTGATCCATCCGTTCGACCCGCGCGGCCAGAAGGTTGGCGGCCTGGAAACCTATATTCGCGATTTCATCACGTTTCATCCATCGGATACGGACCTTTTGTTTATCGGCGTCGATTCCATCGGCGATCTTGAAATCGGAAAAATTCGCCGCCTGTCCTTCCGTGGCCGCCAGTTCGATTTCATGCCGATCTTGCGCTACTCCGACGAGCAGGCACGCGAAGCGGCAAAAACTATCCGTTCGTCGCTGACCGGTCAGTTCTTTATGGCCCTGTTGCGGAATTTCCGGGCGATCGCACACCTGATCCGGGCACGGAAATGCAGCATCGATCTGCGGCGTGTGGAGTTTTCATGGCTTCCAGTCATCCTGCGCCTGCCCTTCGTGCAAATGCTGCATGGAGAAGGCGCGCCGAAACTGAAAATGGATTCGTTACTGAGCAAATATTCGTTCGTGCACAATGCTGGCGAACGATTTGCGATTGCCACTAGCGAGAAATTTCTTTGCGTTAATCCGTTTATTACGGAACGCCTGCAGAAGACCTATCCGAACCAAAAGGCAAAGATCGATACGCTGTGGACCTGGGTGAATACCAACATCTTCCAGCCACAGCCCTTCCCCTCGACGAACCTGCCGTTCCGCGTGATCTTCGCGGGCCGTCTCGACGAGTTCAAACAACCGCCTCTGATGTTCAGGACCATCGCGCGGCTGCGCGACAGGCTCCACGGAAACCTGGAATTTCACTATGTCGGGACCAGCGATCCAACCCGGTTTGCCGAATTTGAGGACATCGCGGACATCACCACCCGCCACGGGTTCAAGGACGCCATCGGAATGGCGGCAACCATCGCATCAGCTCATGCGGGAATTTTAACTTCGGAATTCGAAGGCATGCCCCGTTGCGTGCTAGAGACGCTCGCCATCGGTCGCCCCGTTGTCGCGGTGCATTTGCCGCAGCTCGAGTCGGTCATTCACGACGGCACGAGTGGCTATCTGGTGCCGCGTGAAGGCTCGCCGGACGATATAGCGGAAATGCTCGTGAAGCGGTTTCTTGTAGTCCAGAATCATATCGCCAGTGGCGAGATGCAGCCGGAAACGGTCGCTGCGTCGATCGAGAACTTCACCCCGGGCACCCAACTGGCACGCGTGTTCCATTATCACCAGGAAATCCAGAACGCGCGCCATCCGCTTGTGATGGCGCAACGTCACGAGGGGTTGCTGTGAAAATTCTACTGCTGACCAGCGAGTTCACGCCAGCGAATGGCGGAATCGGCACATATGCGCGCGAGATCGCCGCCGCAGCCTGGGAGCTTGGCGCGGATGTTACCGTTGTCGCGCCGGATTATGGCGAGCCAACGGATGATAGCGATCTTCCGTTCAAGGTATCGCGGTTTCATGGCGGCCTGCATTCCATGCGCGATCTGCCGGCCAAGGTCAGACTGGTCCACGCTGAAACCGCCAAGTCGTATTACGACGTCGTTCATGCTGCGGATTGGCCGTTCTTCATTCCCGTGGCGATGTCGCGCCATCAGATCAACGGCCGGATGATGATGACCGTACACGGGACGGAGATCAACGAAACTCAGACGCCACTCAAGCGGCTTGCCATTCGTGGCACTGGCGTGTTCGGCCCTCGCGCGGAGATTGTCGCGAACAGCGGATTTACCCGCGACCTGTTCTGCGACCGCTTTCCGGTCAGCCGGGCGCAGATCAATGCAGTATCGCTCGGTGTCTCCGATTTCTGGTTTGGCCCGCACAGACGCCGGTCGCGGGCGCGCTGGCTATACGGAATCGAATCGAGCCGCATCGCAATGGTGACGGTTGCCCGCATCACCCGTCGCAAAGGGCATCACCTGACCCTCTCAGCACTTGAGCGATTGCCCGATCACATTCGCAACTCCGTCACATGGCTGGTGGTCGGCCCGCCGGGCGAATCCGACTACGTCCAGGAATTTCGCGATATGGTCGATCAATCGCCATGCGACATTCGCCTGCTGGGCTCCCTGCATGATGAGGAAATTCGTGATCTCTATTCCGGTGCGGATTTCTTTTGCCTCACCGGCACGCCAGATTCATCGGGCCGTGTCGAGGGATTTGGCCTTGTCTATCTGGAAGCTGCGGCTTGCGGGCTGCCAAGCGTGGCATCGGCAATCGGCGGCGTTCCCGATGCAGTGATGAATGGAACGACCGGCCTGTTGACGGAAGCAGAGCCGAACGCCGTGGCCGGGGCGATTTCTCGGATGGTTCTCGACAGCGGCTTGCGGATTGATCTTGCAAATGCCGCGAAGATGCACGCCCATGAGATGTCGTGGCGCCGCTGTGCGGGCGAAACCTATGGTCTGCCCTATACCCCCCTTTCTCATCCGTCGTCCGGAGACGGACCGATCAGATTGGCACCTATGTTTGAAGATGCGGCGGATGCGCGGCATCCTCTGGTGCATTGAGCCATGCCAAGATTGCTAGTTGCGTGCGTTGCAGTTTGCATCGGCTGCCAGTCGGTATTCGCGGCCGACGGTTGCATGCGAAGCCGGGAGTATCTGCTGGGCGGCATGGCAGGCGATCTGGCAATGCCGGTTGCGGCCTATGCCAATCTGTTCAAGATTTGCTCCACCACAGCAGTGATGCCGAATGTGAAGAATGCCTACATCCTCAAGGATGGCGGCATCGCAGTGACGCCCAAGCAGGATACGATTGCGGCAACCGCCGCCACATTGTCGCAATTCTGCGAATCCAACCCGCGTGCCACACTTCGTTTCCTCACCAAGCGGGATTTGAAACTGAGCCGGTCGATCCTCGATATCGTCAAAATATCATCGACATCCGCAACTCCTTGCAAGACGCTCAAGGGACTGAACTAGCGGCTATCGCCCCCAGAACCCGATTCGTCTCCTTGCGTTGGCTGGGATGTTGTCCTGCGAGGCGCATTCACGCTGAGATACTGTTTGAGGTCTGATGGTCGACATCGATCGTTTGCTGTGTTGTCCGCGCTGTCACTCGGAACTCCATCTCAATGAAACGCCTATCCGCTGTTCCGGAACAGATTGCGTGTTTTCAAAAACGGGTTTTCCCCGCGCCGCGGGCCAGCCCGTTCTCATCGATTTCGAGCACAGTATTTTTGAACGCGCCGCTTATGATGACGATTGCGGGTCGGTCTTTGATCGGGATGATACAGGGCGAGGATATGCGCTCCGCCTGCGGCGGATGCTCACCGGCTCGAACCCCGTCACGCCGCAGAAATCGAAAGAGATGGTCCGAATTCTCGAGCGTAAAATACAAAGGCCTGTCGTGCTTGTGATCGGCGGCGGCGCGATCGGCTCCGGCGCCGACCCACTTTATAACACGCAAGGCATCCAGATCGTCGGCACCGATGTTTATGCGTCAAGGAACACGAACGTTGTGGCCGATGGGCATTTTCTCCCGTTCCAGAATCAGACCTTCGATGCCGTCTGGATTCAGGCGGTTCTCGAGCATGTGCTGGATCCATCGGCCGTCGTTGACGAAATCCATCGCGTGCTGAAGCCTGGCGGTATCGTTTATGCCGATACGCCATTCATCCAGCAGGTTCACGAACAAGCTTATGACTTCACGCGGTTCACCTTGAGCGGCCATCGCTGGCTGTTTCGACGTTTCGAGGAAATCGATTCCGGTGCTGTGGGCGGTGCGGGCAAGGCGCTGCTCTGGTCGATCCGCTATGTCGTACTGTCGCTTGGGTTTAATACCCGGATTGCAACGCTCGTGGCGCTGCCGTTCTTCTGGCTGCGATTCATCGATTATTTTGCGAAGCCCGGCCCTAAATCCGATGCGGCAAGCGGTGTCTTCTTCTTCGGGCGCCGCTCCGAGACAGAACTGATCGCCAAGGACATGCTGCGCTATTACGCAGCCAAGCATCCGCGTTGAGAAGGTTGCTCAGGCGGCTTTGTATTTTTCCCATCCTGCGGCGCGCAGCCGGCACGCCGGGCACTCGCCGCAGCCGTAACCCCAGTCATGCAGCGCGCCACGCTCACCGAGATAGCACGTGTGCGAATGCTGAACGATCAGATCGACCAGCGCCTCGCCACCGAGCTCATGCGCCAGCGCCCATGTCTGTGCCTTGTCACGCCACATCAGCGGCGTGTGCAACTCGAAGTCACGGCCCATGCCTTGGTTGAGCGCGACGTTCAGTGACTTGATCGTTTCATCCCGGCAATCCGGGTAGCCGGAATAATCCGTCTCGCACATGCCGCCGACGATATGACGGATTCCGCGCCGATAGCCGAGTGCGGCCGCGAAGGTGAGGAACAGAAGGTTGCGACCGGGCACAAAAGTGTTGGGCAAACCACCCTCTTCCATCTCGATCGCGATGTCACGCGTCAAGGCAGTGTCCGAAATTTCGGCCAGCGTCGGAATGGCGAGTGTGTGCGCCTCGCCGAACTTCGTCTTCCATTCAGGCTTGAGCCGTTTGAAGCCTTCAATCAGGGTTGCGCGGCATTCCAGCTCGATGGCATGGCGCTGGCCATAATCGAAGCCGAGCGTCTCGACGCGCGCGAAGCGGGATAGCGCCCACACTAGACAGGTCGCGGAATCCTGCCCGCCGGAAAACAGCACCAGCGCGGCATTTTCGGGTGTTTTGTCCATGGTTCGATCTATCACCCGGAATGGGTCCCGCCAACCGTGGAATATCGGGATTGAACGCAGGATTGAGGCTGGGCGAATGCTGACCGATCCGGCATAGAAAGGTATCTGCCATCATTCCGGTGCCCTATGAAACCGCCGTCGAACCCAACCGACATTGCCGCTCTTCTTGAAGTCATGGCCGCGTTGCGAACGCCCGTCACCGGCTGCCCATGGGATCTGGAGCAGACGTTCGAGACGATCGCGCCCTACACTGTTGAGGAAGCCTACGAAGTGGCGGATGCGATCGCGCGTGGAGATCTCGCCGATCTGCGCGAGGAACTGGGCGATCTCCTGCTGCAGGTCGTCTACCATGCCCGGATGGCGGAAGAGCAAGGCGCTTTCGCATTCCCCGAGGTGGTATCAGCCGTCGTCACCAAGATGGTCCGCCGCCATCCGCATGTGTTCGGTGACAAGGCAGGCCGCATGTCGCCAGCCGAAGTGAAGGAGAACTGGGGGCGGATCAAGGCTGAAGAAAAAGCCGAGCGCGCCACACGTCGCGGCGAGGAGCCTGAGGGAACGCCCTCTCTGCTGGCTTCGGTAAAATCCGGGCAACCTGCGCTGGCTCACGCCCTCGCACTTCAGGAGAAAGCAGGCACGGTCGGCTTCGACTGGAACGATCCGCGCGCGGTGCTCGCCAAAATCCGCGAGGAAGCCGACGAGATCGAAGCCGCGCTCGATGGCGGTGACGCAACGGAAATCGTCGCGGAAACCGGCGACCTTCTGTTTGCCGTGGTCAACCTCGCGCGCCACGCCAAGGTCGATCCGGACATGGCCCTGCGTGGGGCCAATGTGAAGTTCGAGCGCCGCTTCAATTACATCGAGCAGGAGCTGTTAAAGAGGGGCATGCCGTTCGAGCAGGCAACGCTCGATGACATGGAGGCGTTATGGTGCGAGGCAAAGTCCCGTGAAAACGGGAGTGGCGGCTAGTTTCAGTCGTCCTGTTCACGCGGCACCGCGCCGAAACGCGCAATAGCGATATCGCGCTTGGTCTCATCCACGCGGATCACCATGTCGAAATGATTTTCATCGAGATGTTTGTCGAGCACCTCGGCATTGCGGTGAATCCAGCTAATGCCTGCGCCATCGGTCGCGTCGACGCGAAGGTCGAGCGTGATCCGTGTGGCGGCAAGCCGCTCCTCGATGGCTTCCAGCAGTGCTTCGACGCCCTCGCCCGTCTCCGCCGACACCAGAAAGCATGGCCTTTCCGGCGGCCGGCGCGCGGCGATGCGTGCGAGATTTTCGCGCTCCTCCGGTGAAAACCGGTCGATCTTGTTCCAGACCTCGATCAGGCGATGGCCGGAGTCGGTGTCGATGTTCAATTGCCGCAGCACCTGATCGACATCACGCTCCTGCGCCTCGGCGTCCTCGTGTGAAATATCGCGGACGTGCAGGATGACGTCCGCCTCGATCACCTCTTCCAGCGTGGCGCGGAAGGCCGCGACCAGCATGGTCGGCAGGTCCGAGATAAACCCCACGGTATCGGAGATCATCGCCTTGCCGCCATGCGGCAGCTTGAGCGCACGCAAGGTCGGATCGAGGGTGGCGAACAGCATGTCGGCAGCCTGCACGTCCGCGCGCGTCAGGCGGTTGAACAGCGTCGATTTACCGGCATTGGTGTACCCGACGAGAGCGACGACACGATACGGCACGCGCTGGCGTCCGGCGCGATGCAGCCGCCGCGTTGCCTGCACCTTCTTCAGATCGTTTTCGATGCGAGTGATGCGCTCGCCGATCATGCGGCGGTCGGCCTCGATCTGGGTTTCGCCGGGGCCGCCCATGAAGCCGAAGCCGCCGCGCTGGCGCTCCAGATGCGTCCATGACCGCACGAGGCGGCTACGTTGATAGATCAGATGTGCGAGTTCGACCTGCAGCGTGCCTTCACGCGTCTTGGCGCGGCGGCCGAAGATTTCGAGGATCAGCCCGGTGCGGTCGAGCACCTTGACGTTCCACTCCTTCTCCAGATTGCGCTGCTGGATCGGCGACAGCGCACAATCCATCACCACGAGTTCAACCTCGTGCGCCTTGATCAGGCCGAGGATTTCTTCGACCTTACCCGTGCCGAGATAGGTCGCCGGGCGAATCTCGGATAGCGGCGCGATCAGGGCTTCGACGACAACGAGATCGATCGCCCGGGCAAGTCCGACGGCTTCATCGAGGCGAGCCTGCGGGTCGCGGATAGCGTCATTGCTGTTCGATACGAGGTCGGCGCCGCCACGGCGCAACCGCCGATACGGGCCGACAACGAGCACCCGGCTCGCCGTTCGTCCCTGTGCCGGTTGCCCCCCCGGCCGGTCGGCTGCCCCGCTGAAACTATGCGGGTCCAAGCAAGGTCCTCAAGCTGGAGCGTCCTCGCCGCCCTCGAACAGCGAGATCGGAGCGCCCGGCATGATGGTCGAGATCGCGTGCTTGTAGACAAGCTGCGAATGACCGTCGCGCCGCAGCAGCAGGCAAAAATTGTCGAACCAAGTGACAATACCCTGCAGTTTGACGCCGTTGACGAGGAAAATCGTCAGCGGGATCTTCGATTTACGAACGTGATTGAGGAAAGTGTCTTGCAGATTCTGTGCGCGGTCGGCTGCCATTGTTATTTTTTCCGCAGTCGTAGCTGTTTCTTGTTGTCTCCCGCCTGCATTCTTGCAGACGGACGCACCCCCTGAGATCCCCCTCCGGGTGTTGCGCTGCGATTAAAGGGCAGGCCCAAAGGTTAGGCAAGGCCACATCGTAGGCAGAACAGCCTAAATCAGCCAAAAATCTCAAGAAAACGTCGAAAAACCATGGAAATGGTCGCGCAGTTTCAGGGCAATCGACCCTGGAGAGCCAGTCCCGATCAGCTTTCCGTCGATCTTCACCACCGGCATGACAATCTGTGTGGAGGCGGTCACGAACGCTTCGGCAGCCTCATGGGCCTCCGCGGGTGTAAAGGGGCGTTCCTCCAGGCGGATTTGAAGGGCGGCCAATACCTCAATCAGCACGGCGCGGGTAATGCCGGGCAGGATGCCGCTTTCGGCCGAGCGCGTGACCACGGTTCCGGACTTGGTGACGATCCATGCGTTGCTGGATGAGCCCTCGGTGACACAACCATCGGGGCCAACGAACCACGCTTCGTAGGCGCCCTGCTCCTTGGCCTGCTGCTTGGCGAGCACGTTCGGCAGTAGCGACACCGACTTGATGTCGACGCGCGGCCAGCGGTTTTCCGGCACCGTGATGACAGCGATGCCCTTGGCCGCGATGGCCTGGTTCCTCTCGAAGTTGAGGCTTTTCGCCGTAACCGTCAGACTGGGCTTGACTGCGGGAGATGGAAAAGCGTGATCGCGGTGCGCGACGCCGCGCGTGATCTGCAGATAGATCAGGCCGTAATGGATGCGGTTGCGACGAACGACCTCATGCATCACTGTCGCAAGCGCGGCCTCAGCCATCGGCATCGCGATGCGGATTTCGCCGAGCGAACGCTTCAGCCGCGCCATGTGCCGGGGTAGATCGACCAGCGACCCGTTACGGATTTCGCAGACCTCATAGACGCCGTCGGAAAACTGGTAGCCACGGTCCTCGATATTGACGGCTGCATCGCGCAGATCGCAATAGCTGCCGTTGACGTAAGCAATGCGCGCCATCGCTCAGCCGACTCCCAGCGCCTTGAGCTTGCGATGAAGCGCGGACCGCTCCATGCCGACGAATTCCGCCGTCCGCGAGATGTTGCCGGAAAAGCGGCTGATCTGGGCGATCAGGTAGTCGCGCTCGAACACCTCGCGGGCTTCGCGCAACGGCAGCCCCATGATGTGTTCGCCGTTCACGCCGGTCGGCATCGCCGGAATCATTGAGCCGACGTCCTGCGGCAGCATATCGGCCGTGATCGTCGCCTCGGGTTCGCCGCCGGCCAAAATCATCACGCGCTCGATGTTGTTGCGCAACTGGCGCACGTTGCCCGGCCAGACGTGGGATTGCAGCACCGCCATCGCATCCTCGCCGATCTTGCGTTTCGGCAGACCCGTGGTGCTTGAAATCTGGTCCATGAAATAATCGACGAGTTCTGGAATGTCCTCGCGGCGCTCGGCCAGCGGCGGCACCCGGATCGGCACCACCGAAAGGCGATGATAGAGATCTTCGCGGAAGCGTCCTTCCGCGATCTCTGCCTCCAGATTGCGCGAGGTGGACGAAATGATACGGACATCGACATTCACCTTGGTCGTGCCGCCCGCTCGCTGAAAGGTCTGATCGACCAGTACGCGCAGAATCTTGTTCTGCGTCTCGCGCGGCATATCGGCGATTTCGTCGATGAACAGCGTACCGCCATGCGCCTCTTCCAGGGCACCCGCCTTGCGGCCGGTCTCGCCGTCGGCCAGTTCGACGCCGAACAACTCGACTTCCATCCGCTCCGGCGTGATTGCGGCGGCGTTGATGACCACGAACGGCCCCGACGCGCGGCTCGACAGATTGTGCAGCGTGCGCGCGACCAACTCCTTGCCTGCTCCCGACGGTCCCACGATCATGATGCGACTATTGGCCTTGCCTGCTCGGTCGATGGTCTGGCGCAACTGGTTCATGCAGGGCGATTTACCGATCAGTGAACCGGAGGAAGGCGCGAGCTGCTTCAGTTCGCGAACTTCGCGCTTGAGCCGCGAATTCTCCAGCGCGCGCGTCGCAACCAGCACCAACCGGTCGGCCTTGAAGGGCTTCTCGATGAAATCGTAGGCGCCGCGCTTGATCGCGGCGACAGCGGTTTCGATGTTGCCGTGACCGGAGATCATCACGATCGGCACATCGGTATGATCCTTCTTGATCTGTTCGAGCAGTTGCAGCCCGTCGAGCTTGCTGCCCTGCATCCAGATATCGAGGAAGATCAAATTCGGCCGGCGAGCGGATATTTCCGCAAGTGCTGTGTCGCTGTCGCGCGCGGTTCGCGTCTTATACCCCTCATCGTCGAGGATGCCGGCTACGAGGTCGCGGATGTCGGCTTCGTCGTCAACGATTAGAATGTCATTCGCCATGGGTTGCTTCCGCTGTTTCTGTCTTTTGTGGCGTATCGCTGGTGTTTACGTCTGTGTCTTTCGGGCGGCCCAAGACGGCAAAGCGCAGTCTCACCCAAGCGCCCCTCTGCCCCGGTCTGATGTTTGAGGCGTCGTTCAATTCGATTTTGCCGCCGTGATCCTCGAGTACGCGCCCGACGATGGCGAGGCCGAGGCCGGTGCCCTTCTCGCGCGTAGTCACGTAAGGCTCAAGCAGCCGCGCGCGGCTTTCCTTGGGCAGGCCGACGCCATTGTCGATGACATCGATGATGATATCGTCATCCTCTTGCGCGGCCGTGACGTCGATCCGTCCCTTGCCGAGTTCTTCCGGTGGCACCGCGCCGATTGCCTCGGTGGCGTTCTTGATGATGTTGGTCAGGGCCTGCGAAATCAGCCGGCGGTCGAAATGGGCCCGCATCGGCTCTTGCCTGATATCGGCCTCGATATCGATGTCGGGATGTCCGACCCTCATCAGGAATACGGCCTGCCGTACGGTATCGGCGACGTCTTCGCCCTCGATCACAGGCTTCGGCATTCGCGCGAACTTGGAGAACTCGTCCACCATGCGTCGGATGTCGTCGACCTGCCGCACGATGGTGTCGGTGCACTGATCGAACACCGCGCGATCCTCGACAATGGTCTTGCCGAACTTGCGGCGGATGCGTTCCGCCGATAACTGGATGGGCGTCAGCGGGTTCTTGATTTCATGGGCGATGCGCCGCGCTACGTCGGCCCACGCGGAGGTGCGCTGTGCGGATACCAGCTCGGTGATGTCGTCAAGTGTGATGATGTAGCCTTCCTGTGCCTGCCCTGACTGCTCGGCCGTGACACGGACGGACAGGTTGCGTGCGATGCCTGCGCGGTTGATCTCGATTTCGCCCTGCAACAGGCGGTGAGAGCCGCTCTTGGCGTTCTCCATCAAGTCGTTCAGTTCGGGAACAACCTCCGATAATGGGTGATTCAGTGCCTCGGTTTCGACAAGTCCGATCAGTTTTTCCGCCGAGCGGTTGAGAATGCCGATGATGCCGTTGTTGTCGACGCCGATGATGCCTGCGCTTGCCGACAGCAGAACCGCCTCGATGAAACGGCGGCGGCTGTCGATCATGTTACTGGCGCTCACAAGCTCGTCGCGCTGGGTGCGCAACTCCTGTGTCATCTTGTTGAAGGTCTCGCCGAGGTTGGCGAGATCGCCCTCGGATTTGATAACTGGCACCTGAACGTGCAGGTCGCCGGTCGAGACCAGATTGGCGGCGCTCATCAAACGCCGGATCGGCGCTACCAGACGGTTCGAGAAATTCAGGCCGATTACCACCGCCGACATCAGCACCGTGAGGGCGATCACGGTAAACATCAGCGCGAAGGCGACCTGAATGCCGAGCTTGCGCGATTCAAGCTCGCTGTATTCGGCGACGCTCGCTTGGGTCTGCCGCAACTGTGCAACAACGCGCGGATCGAGCAGCCGCGCCACATACAGGAACGTATCCTGAAACGCGCGCAGCCGGATCACCGCCGCGACATAGTTCTGCTGGATGAAGACACCGATCTGCGGGTCGTCCTCAGTGACGTTCTTGAGAAAATCCGGCGCGGGGGTGGTGAAGGTCTGGGTGATGCCGTTGGCGGCTGTCTCGAGGACATTGCTGTCCTTGTCGATGATCATCGCGCCCGGTAGATCGCGTGCTCTGGCGTTTTGGGTCAGCACGTTGCGGAAGCTCTGGCGGTCCTGATCCCAGAGGGGTCGCGCGTTGTTCAGGTCGTTGGCCATGCCGAGCACGTCGCCGCGTATCAGCTGGGCGTGCTCGTAGAGATAAGCATTGGCGATGGTCAGCGAATTCTGGATCACCGCTTTGGTCGGGCCGGAAAACAATCGGTCGAGGCCGCGATCGAGCGTGACGTTGGCGACGATCGACACCAGCACGGCTGGCAGAACTGCGATGACCGAAAACAGCGCCACGATCTGAACGTGGAGGCGCGCCGCCGCCCGCCCCCGCCGCCGTGCCTGGATCACCAGCCAGATTTCCCGGCCGATGATCAGCAGAAGCAGCAGGATGGTGGCTGCGTTGATAAGAAGGAAACCGATCACCACCCCGTGGGTCGGAATGATCGGCGTGAGGCCGGTCAGCACCACGAAGGTCAGGAACGCGGAGATCAACGCTAGCGCGACCGCGACCGGCATCAGCAGCCAGCGCAGCCGCCTGCCCTGCGGCTCGGCAAAGCGGGGTTCGATCGAGGCCGAAGTCTCCGAAGCGGTCATGCCCGATGATGCAAGAGGAGATAAACAGATGCGGCATTACCGCATCAGTGATGCATTCATATCACAATGTTGCCGAATTGCGACAATTCCTAGGCGCACTCAGAGAGGATTTGCCCTATCCAACGGCTAAATGCCCCGGCTGGGGGATACCTAGCCGGTGCGGTAGACTTGAATATCGAGGTCGCGGATCTTCTTGCGCAGGGTATTCCGGTTCAGCCCCAAGAGATCGGCGGCCCGAATCTGGTTGCCGCGCGTTGCCACCAAGGCGGCGGTGAGCAGCGGAACCTCCATCTCACGCAAAATCCGGTGGTACAGGCCGGGCGGCGGCAGCGCGTTCGGGAAACCTGCGAAGTGCGCAGCGAGATAGCTCTCGACCGCATTGCCGAGATTCTCGACCTTCTGCGGCCCGCCGTTTGAGGCGGCTCCGGCGGCAGCAGCCGGGGCAAGCTCGCCTTCGATGACGGACGCGGTGATGACATCCTGCGGGTACAGCGCAGCTAGGCGGCGCGCGAGGTTTTCAAGTTCACGCACGTTGCCGGGCCAGCGGTGTTGCTTCATCCGCTCCATCGCCTGGGCATCGAGATTCTTGAGCGGCAGACCGTCCTTCTCTGCCAGCGCGAAGAAGTGCCGGACAAGATCGGGAAGATCCTCGATGCGTTCACGCAGAGGTGGAAGCCTCAGCGGCACGACATTGAGCCGGAAGAACAAATCCTCGCGGAATAGACCCTGCTGGATCAGGATGCGCAGGTCCTTGTTGGAGGCTGCCACGATCCGTACGTCGGTCTTGATCGCGGTACGGCCGCCGACGGTGGTGTATTCGCCCTGCTGCAGCACGCGCAGCAGCCTTGTCTGCGCCTCCATCGGCATGTCGCCGATCTCGTCGAGGAACAGCGTGCCACCCTCCGCCTGCTCGAAGCGGCCGGTGGCGCGGGTGTTGGCGCCAGTGAAGGCGCCGCGTTCGTGCCCGAACAGTTCGGATTCGATCAGATCGCGCGGAATCGCAGCCATGTTGATGGCGACGAACGGCCCGTTCCGCCGCTTGCCGTAATCGTGCAGCGCGCGCGCCACCAATTCCTTGCCGGTGCCGGACTCGCCGGTGATCATCACGGTGAGGTCGGTCTGCATCAGCCGCGCCAGCACGCGGTAGATTTCCTGCATCGCGGCCGAACGGCCGACCAGCGGAATGGAATCGAACTCGCCCTCATCCGGAGCCCCCCCCGGACGCTCCTTCGGCTCGGCCAGCGCGCGGCCGACGATCGCGATCAGTTCCTTCAGGTCGAAGGGCTTCGGCAGATATTCATAGGCCCCGCGCTCGGAAGCGCGGATCGCGGTCATGAAGGTGTTCTGCGCGCTCATGACGATGACCGGCAGGTTCGGCCGCAGCTTCTTGATCCGCGGCAACAGGTCGAAGGCGTTTTCGTCCGGCATCACCACGTCGGTGATGACGAGATCGCCCTCGCCCTGATTGACCCAGCGCCACAGCGTCGCGGCGTTGCTGGTAAGCCGCACTTCGTATCCGGCGCGGATCAGCGCCTGATTGAGCACGGTGCGGATCGCGGTGTCGTCGTCGGCGACTAGAATGCTACCTGCTGGCATGGATCTTCCTCATGTGGCGCTATCGCGTCTGGAGGCCGTTCCCGCGGCTTCCCCGTCGCTGTGGGGTTGGGTTGAGTTGAACATCGGCAGCAGCACACGGAAGATCGTTTTCCGCGGCTGAGATTCGCATTCGATGATGCCGCCATGGTCGCCGACGATCTTCGCGACCAGTGCGAGGCCAAGCCCGCTGCCGGTCGGCTTGGTCGTCACGAATGGATCGAACAGGTTTGGCAGCAAATCGTCCGGCACGCCGTGGCCGTTGTCCTTGACGCAGAACTCCAGCGGCAGCGACACGCGCGTGGCCTTGCCGGGGACCGACAGGCGCACGCCGGGACGGAAGGCCGTGGTGAGCGCGATTTCCGGCTCATCGACATCGGCCACCGCTTCCGCGGCGTTCTTCACCAGATTAAGAAAGACCTGAATCAACTGGTCCTGATTGGCCAGCACCGGCGGCAGTGAGGGATCGTAATCCTCGATGAAACGGATGTTGCGGGCGAATCCGGACTGTGCGAGCCGCTTCACATGATCGAGCACTGAGTGGATGTTGACCGGCCCGCGCGCGACGGGGCGCTCGTCGCCGAACACCTCCATGCGATCGACCAGCGTTACGATACGGTCGGCCTCGTCGCAGATCAACCGCGTCAGCGAGCGATCCTCGGGTGTCGCGGCCTGCTCCAGAAGCTGCGCCGCGCCACGAATGCCCGAGAGCGGATTCTTGATCTCATGCGCGAGCATCGCGGCGAGCGCGGTGACCGATCGCGCGGCGCTGCGATGGGTGAGCTGACGGTCCATCTTGTCGGCGATGGTGCGGCCCTGAAGCATGACGACGATATGCCCCGGCCGCTCCGGCAGAGGCGCGACGTGAATATCGACCTGGCGATCAGCACCGATGCGCGGCGTCGAGAGATCGACCTTGTATTCATTGACGGCATTGCCCTCGCGGCGGACTTGTTCGATCAGCCCGAGTAGCGGACTGCCGAAAGGGATGAAGTCTTTCAGCGACAGGCGCTTGAGATGCTGGATCGAAGTTTCAAAGAAGGCTTCCGCCGCCATATTGGCATCGGCCACCCGTCCGTCAGGCGCGACCAGCATCACCGGATTAGGCAGCGCGTTCAGCATCGCTTCGCTGATGCCGTTGGTCGTTCGTTCGTCCGCCGCGACGCTCATGCTGCCGCGCTCCGTGCAAAGGAATCGAAAGCCTGATCGAGCAAGGCATGAACGTCATCGGGCCGCTCGCTGGTGAGGATCTTTCCGCGCCATTCCTTCAATGCGGTGATGCCGGCACCTGCGCCCTCTTCAGCGACATCAAGGCCCCAGCCGAGATGCTTGCGGGCATGGCGCAACCCGATACGCGCGCCATAATGCGAAAGAATGTCGTCGTAGAGTGTGCGCAGATAGCCGAGCTGCACGTCGAGCGCAGGATCGGTCTCCGCCGCCCCACCCGCCAACTGCCGCGCGATCTGCCCGGGAAGCCATGGACGACCCTGTGCACCGCGACCGATCATCACCGCGTCCGCACCGGATGCGGCAAGCGCGGCCACCGCGTCTTCGTAACTGGCGATATCGCCGTTGACGACCAGCGGAATGGCGATCGCCTCGCGCACGGCGCGAACGGCATTCCAGTCCGCGTCACCCTTGTAGAACTGGCAGCGGGTGCGGCCATGCACGGTCACCATCTGGATGCCGGATGCTTCGGCGCGACGCGCAAGTTCAGGCGCGTTGAGCGACGCATGATCCCAGCCGAGCCGCATCTTCAGCGTCACCGGAATTTTCACCGCCGCGATGGTCGCCTCGATCAGCGTCATGGCATGATCAAGATCGCGCATCAGCGCAGAACCTGACTGTCCACCGGTGACGTGCCGCGCGGGGCAGCCCATGTTGATGTCGATGATGTCCGCGCCGCCGCTTTCCGCGATGCGTGCGCCTTCCGCCATCCATTTTGCTTCACAGCCGGCAAGCTGCACGACATGCGGTCCGATCCCCGCCGCCTCGCAGCGCAGGACGGACATCGCACGGCCGCGCGCCAGATCGTCGCTCGCCGTCATCTCCGAAACGACAAGGCCCGCGCCGAGCCTGGCTGCAACACGGCGTAAGGGCGCGTCTGTAATGCCGGACATCGGTGCCAGCAGCACCCGGTTGGCGATGTCGATACCGCCAATTCGAAGGCCTTTTACGATGGGAGTCGGGTCGACAGGCACCGTGGTCTTTCCGTTGGCAAAAAAAGCCAGTAATGATCCGCATATTAAATAAGCAAATCATCTTACTGCCTATAGATTAGACAAAATCATTCAAAACACAAGTGCGGCGCAGCATTTTTGGCGAAGGATTGAAAGGACATAGGGTCAGAAAGGGAACAGAAGCCTCCGAATCCGGGCCAGCCTGTGCTAAGGAACGGCCCAATCCTCTTTTCTGTTGTGAGTTCAATGCCCTCTTCCAAACGAGCAGCCGCCATTATCGTTGCTGGCGGGCGCGGCCTTCGCGCCGGGGCTGGCAGCCCGAAGCAGTACCGCACGCTGGCCGGCCAGAGTGTATTGGCCCGCGCCATGACCCCCTTCTGCACCCATCCTGGTATTTCGGCGGTCCAGCCGGTCCGCCACGCGGACGACGCGGCTTTATTCGCGGAAGCCGTGCAAGGGCTGACTTATCGCCCTGCCGTCGCCGGTGGCGCCACGCGGCAGCAATCGGTCCGCGCCGGGCTCGAGGCACTGGTGTCCGAGGCACCCGACATCGTTCTGATTCATGACGCCGCGCGCGCTTTCGTGACACAGGATGTGATTTCCCGCGCGATCAACACAGCGCTTGCGACTGGAGCGGCGATTCCCGTGGTCCCGGTCAACGACACGGTGAAACGTGTCGGGGGCACCGGACTTGTGGAGGACACACCGAACCGCGCGGCATTGCGCATCGCGCAGACACCGCAGGCGTTCGCGTATCAGACCATCCTCGAGGCGCACCGTCGCGCCGCCGCCGAAGGCCGAGACGATTTCACCGACGATTCCGCGCTTGCTGAATGGGCAGGATTGACGGTCGCAACCTTTCAAGGCGATGCTGCCAATATGAAACTGACCACCCCCGAAGATTTTTCCCGCGAGGAAATCCGCCTTGCTGCCGCGCTCGGCGATGTCCGCACCGGCACCGGCTACGACGTGCATGCGTTCGGCGACGGAGACCATCTGTGGCTGTGCGGCGTAAAGGTGCCGTTCCATCGCGGCTTCCTCGCCCATTCCGATGGCGATGTCGGTTTGCACGCGATCGTCGATGCGATTTTGGGCGCGCTGTCGGATGGAGATATTGGCTCGCACTTCCCGCCGAGCGATCCGAAGTGGAAGGGTGCCGCCTCCGATCAGTTTCTGATCCATGCTGTCGATCTGGTGAAACAGCGCGGCGGCCGCATCGCCCATCTCGAAGTCACGCTGATCTGCGAAGCGCCGAAGGTCGGTCCCTTGCGCGAGACCATGCGCGCGAAGATCGCCGAGATCACCGGCCTGCCAGTGTCGCGCGTGGCGGTAAAGGCGACGACCAGCGAACGGCTCGGCTTCACCGGCCGTCAGGAAGGCATTGCTGCGACGGCGGCAGCAACCATCCGCCTGCCCTGGGCGGACGATATGACCGGGAGCCACTGAGATGAGCGACAGCGCCACACGGGCGTTGTCCCGCTCCCTCCTCGATCTCTGCCGGATGCGCAAGCTGAAGATCGCGACGGCCGAGTCCTGCACCGGCGGTCTCGTCGTGGCGGCGCTGACCGAAGTGCCCGGCTCCTCAGATGTTGTCGATCGAGGCTTCGTCACCTATTCCAACGAAGCCAAGCACGCGATGATCGGCGTCGAGACAGCCAAACTGGAGACCTTCGGCGCGGTCAGCAAGGAAGTCGCAATCGCGATGGCCTTCGGCGCCCTCGAACATGCCGACGTCGATCTCGCGGTGGCCATCACCGGCATCGCCGGACCGGGAGGCGCCACGCCGGGCAAGCCAGTCGGCCTTGTCCACTTCGCGGTGGCGGCGCGCGACGGGCGCATCATCCATCACGAACAGCGGTTCGGCGCTATTGGGCGCAGCAGCGTCCGGCAGCAGTCCGTCATCGAAGCGCTGAAAATGCTCATCGAGATGGCGCGCGGGCCAAAAGCGCCGGTCAAGCGTTCGCGCGCGGCAGTCCATAGACTGCGTCCGCGCGCTTCTCGAACGCCGACGCGAACTTCTGGAAAGCGGCGTCGAACATCGCGCCCATCAACACCGCGAGCATCCGACTCTTGAATTCGTAGGCGATGAAGAAATTTACGTCGCAGGTGTCGTCGCCCTTGGCGTCGAATGTCCAGCGGTTCTGGAGCCTCGAGAACGGCCCTTTCAGGTACTCGACCACAATCTTCAAATTCAGGCGGTCGAGTGTGACGCGGCTGGTGAAGGTTTCGCGCACGAGTTGAAACGATACGCTCATGTCCGCGACGATGGTCTCTGTCCCGTCAGGGTTGACCGTGCGGTGGCGGACTCTCAGCGATTGGCACAGCGGCACGAATTGCGGATAGCGTTCGACATCGGCAACGAGATCGAACATCTGCGAGGCGCTGTGGCGAACGCGCCGCCTGTTGGAAAATTGCGGCATCAGCCCGCGGATTGCAGCTTGGCCTCGCGCGCAGCCTTGAGCCTGGCAAAATCCTCGCCCGCATGGTGCGAGGAACGCGTCAGCGGGCTTGCCGAGGCCATCAGGAAGCCCTTGGTGAAGGCGATCTGCTCATAGCCCTTGAATTCTTCCGGCGTGACGTAACGCATCACCGCATGATGTTTCAGAGTGGGCTGCAGATATTGCCCGACGGTGAGGAAATCGACATCGGCCGAGCGCAGGTCGTCCATCACCTGCAGCACTTCGTGCCGTTCCTCACCCAAACCGACCATGATGCCGGACTTGGTGAAGATCGTGGGATCGATTTCCTTCACTCGTTGCAACAGTCGCACCGAATGGAAATATCGCGCGCCGGGGCGTACGCTTTGATAGCGCGAGGGTACGGTTTCGAGATTGTGGTTGAACACGTCGGGCTTGGCGGCAACGACAACCTCGAGCGCGCCATCTTTGCGCAGGAAATCCGGCGTGAGAATCTCGATGGTCGTGGTCGGGCAGCTTTCGCGGATTGCGCGGATGGTTCGCGCGAAATGTTCGGCGCCGCCGTCAGCGAGATCGTCGCGGTCGACGGAGGTGACGACGACATGCGCAAGGCCCAGCTTCTTGGTTGCCAGCGCCACATGTGCGGGTTCATCAGGGTCGAGCCCGTCCGGCATGCCGGTCCGCACATTGCAGAATGCACAGGCTCGCGTGCAGGTGTCACCCATGATCATGAAGGTGGCGTGCTTTTTGTCCCAGCACTCGCCGATGTTCGGGCAGCCCGCCTCCTCGCAAACCGTGACGAGGCCGTTTTCCTTCACGATGTTGCGGGTGTTGGCGTAACTGCGCGAGGTCGGCGCACGGACGCGAATCCAGTCAGGTTTAGGTGGCGAAACCGAGTCGGGGCGATTGGCCTTTTCCGGGTGACGCGGCCTGACCTGCCGCTCCGAAATCGTGTCGATCAAGGTGACCATCAAAAGCCCGTCTGTATCCGTTGCGGCGGTTTCCGCGCTTCCCAAAGTAGGATCACATGCCGATTGCAGCAACCCATACCGGCGAGGTAACGTCCCTGCCTAGCATATTTCCATGCGCCGTGCATGCCCCGCCGATTCATCGCTTCCCTGCCCCGATGCCTGCCACCGATCATCGCCCCGCGCTGGGCAAGCAATTAAAGCGCAGTTTCTTCGCCCGCAGCGTTCATGAAATTGCGCCGGAGCTGATTGGCGCGACACTACTGGTGAATGGCGTAGGCGGTACCATCGTCGAGGTCGAGGCCTACCATCAGACCGAGCCGGCCGCGCATTCCTATCGTGGCATCACGCCCCGCACACAGGTGATGTTCGGCCCGCCGGGGTATCTCTACGTCTATCGTTCCTACGGCATCCACTGGTGCATGAATTTCGTCTGTGAGGCGGAGGGTTCGGCGGCGGCAGTTCTGATCCGGGCGGTGGAGCCCACGCGCGGGCTGGCTGCAATGCGCCGCCGGCGCGGATTGCACGATGAACGGTCGCTGTGTTCAGGGCCGGGCAAAGTGTGTGCCGCTCTCGCCGTGACCATCAAGCATAATGGCTGCGCGCTCGATGCGTCGCCAATTGCCATTCATGCGCGCACCGAAGTGCCGCAGATCGCCTCCGGTGTGCGTATCGGGATCACCAAGGCAGCCGAACTGCCGTGGCGCTATGGCGTGAAAGGCTCGCGGTTTTTGAGCAAGCCGTTTCCGAAGGACTAGGCAGAGCTGCCGTCTATCCCGCCGCTTTCAGGCGTTCCAGCGCATCGACGATCTTGGTTCGGCGGCCGACAGCCTCCTCGCGCTTCTCGCGTTGCTCGTCGATGACTTCTTCCGGCGCGTTAGCAACGAACTTCTCGTTGCCGAGCTTGGCGTCCACGCGCGCGATATCGGCGTCGGCCTTGGCCAACTCCTTCTCGAGCCGCGTCTTCTCCGCCGCCAGATCGATCACCCCCTTGAGCGGTATAGCGGCGGTCTCGCCGCGCACCAGCAATTGCAACGAGCCTCGCGGGGCCGCGGCATCGAACGAGATTTCGGCGACGCGCGCCATCCTCTTGATGACGTCGCTCCAGCGCAAGGCACGTTCCTGAAGTTCCTTTGCGGCACCGACCAGGATCAGCGGAAACAGCGTCGCTGGTGCGATGTTCATTTCCGCGCGCACCGAGCGGATCGTGGTGACGAGGTCGATCAGCCAGCCGATCTCCGCCTCCGCCTTCGGATCGGAGAAGGTTTCGGCCTGTCCGGCAGATGCGGGCATGACCGGAATGGCGAGCGGGTCGCCCGCCATCGCCGTCTGCATCGATGCTTCCAGTGCGATTTCGTCGTCGGGCTGGATCGGCCAGGCCGCAAGCGCCAGTACGTTATCGCGCTTCGCGGTCACCGCCCACAACTCCTCGGTGATGTAGGGCATGAACGGATGCAGAAGCTTGAGTATCTCGTCGCGTGCCCAGGCGACGGCCGCCTGCGTTTCGCGCTTGGCCTCGCTGTCCGGGCCGGTCAGCACGGGCTTTGCGAGCTCGAGATACCAGTCGCAATATACGTTCCAGACGAAACGATAGATCGCACCAGCCGCATCGTTGAAGCGATAGGCCCGGATCGCCTCAGTCACTTCATGGGTCGCGCGCGAGGTTTCATGCGCGATCCAGCGGTTCAGCGTTTCCTTGCATTGCGTAGCGTCGAATCCCTTCGCAAGCTCACAGCCATTCATTTCGGCAAAGCGCGATGCATTCCACAGCTTGGTCGCGAAGTTGCGATAGCCTTCGACGCGTTGGGTGGAAAGCTTGATGTCGCGGCCTTGGGCGGCCATTGCCGCCAGCGTGAAGCGCAGCGCGTCCGCGCCGTAGTCATCGATGAGGTGCAGCGGATCGATGACGTTGCCTTTCGACTTCGACATTTTCGCGCCCTTCTCGTCACGGACGAGCGCATGAATGTAGACAGTCGGGAACGGCACATCGTTCATGAAGTGCAGGCCCATCATCATCATACGGGCGACCCAGAAAAAGATGATGTCGAAGCCGGTGACGAGGACACTGGTCGGATAGTAGCGCCTCACGTCCTTCTCGTCATCGGGCCAACCGAGCGTCGAGAACGGCCACAGCGCCGAGGAGAACCATGTGTCAAGCACATCCTCGTCGCGCGTGATAAACTCCTCGCGCTTGGCAGGATCGACCGCCATCTCGTGAGCCTGCTCGTCGGTGATGACGCCCTGCTCGGTGTAATAACCGAGCGCCTTGCCGACGGCTTCTTCTTCCGTCTCGGCGACGAACACCTTGCCATCGGGGCCATACCACGCCGGAATTTGGTGTCCCCACCAGAGCTGGCGCGAGATGCACCACGGCTGGATGTTCTCCATCCATTCGAAATAGGTCTTTTCCCAGTTCTTCGGCACGAACGCCGTCGCGCCGTTGCGCACGGCGGCGATAGCAGGCGCGGCCAGCGTCTTGGCGTCCACGTACCACTGGTCGGTGAGGAACGGCTCGATCACCACGCCGGAGCGGTCGCCATGTGGCACCATATGCGTGTTGGGCTCAATCTTCTCGAGATAGCCCTGCTGCTCCAGGCGCGCGACGATGTCGCGCCGTGCGGCGAAGCGCTCCATGCCGTGCATTTCGCCGATCAGATCAAGGCCGTTCTGGGCGATGCCCTTGCGGTAGTCGTCGTTGTCCGCCAGCGCGAGGCGGCCTTCGATATCGAGAATGTTGATCTGCGGCAGCTTGTGTCGCTTGCCGACCTCGAAGTCGTTGAAGTCGTGCGCGGGCGTGATCTTCACCGCTCCGGAACCCTTCTCCGGGTCGGAGTAATCGTCGGCGACGATCGGAATTTTGCGGCCGACCAGCGGCAGCACGACGTTCTTGCCGACCACGCTGCGGTAGCGGTCATCCGCCGGGTTCACCGCGACCGCGCTGTCACCGAGCATCGTTTCCGGGCGTGTCGTCGCCACCACGATAAAGGTCGATGGGTCTTCGGGGTTGAAGGTTTTGCCTTCATAGGGATAGCGCAGATGCCAGAGATTGCCCTTGACCTCGATCTGCTGCACTTCGAGATCCGAGATCGCGGTCAGCAGTTTCGGGTCCCAGTTGACGAGCCGCTTGTCCTTGTAGATCAGCCCGTCGCGATGCAACGCGACGAACACTTTTGCGACGGCGCGCGACAGGCCCTCGTCCATGGTGAAGCGCTCACGCGACCAGTCGCAGGAGGCGCCAAGCCGCTTCAACTGGTTGACGATGATGCCGCCGGATTCCGCCTTCCACTGCCAGACGCGCTCGAGGAATTTCTCGCGGCCCATGTCGCGACGCGACGGCTCCTTGCGTTCGGCAAGCTGGCGCTCAACCACCATCTGCGTGGCGATGCCGGCATGGTCGGTGCCCGGTTGCCACAATACATCGCGGCCACGCATACGCTCGAACCGGCACAGGATATCCTGCAGCGTGTTGTTGAGTGCGTGGCCCATATGCAGCGAGCCGGTGACGTTCGGCGGCGGAATGACGATCGTGAAAGGCTCGGCATCGCGCCGCTCCGGCCGTCCGGCCTTGAAGGCTCCCGCATCGTCCCATGCGGCGCGGATACGCGGTTCGATTTCGGCGGGCTGGTAGTTTTTCTCGATCATCACAATGCAATCATGGGGTCGCGAGCCGGATATGGCTCGTCTGTCGGAAGAAGGATGCGGTGCGATTATAGCGCAGATGAGGCTTTAGCGGCCTGCCTGTGCGCGTCAAGTCCCGGAATGACGGAGGTTTTGGCCTGAAATCAGCGTCCGCGTGCTACGCGTTCGATTTCCGCCTTGACGATACGCTCGACCAGCGTCGGCAGGTTGTCGTCGAGCCACGACTTCAGCATCGGCCGCAGCATCTCCTTGACGAGATCCTCCAGCGTGCGCGCATTGTTGGATAGGACTGTCGTGGCGAGCGAGTTGAAAGCCGATTCCACCGCTTTTGCAGTCGTGGCGCTGAGAACCGGCGCTTCCTCGGCCTTTGACGCAGGCGGCGGGGATTCGGTGAATTCGAGATCGTCGTGTGGCTCGACTTTCTGGAAACCCTCAGCGGCGGCTGCAGGCACGGCCATCTGCTCGGTCAATTCAAAGACATCCTCGGCTTCCTCAACGGCCGGAGCAGCGGGCGCCGCCGCCGCAGGCGCCGGCGCGTCGAAACTTGCCAGCATCGCGTCAATCTCGTCCTGGCTGTTCTTGGCAGCCGGCGCGGGAGTTGGAGCAACGGGAGGAATGGGAGTCGCCACAGGTGCCGAAGCTGCCTTCATCGCGGGAGCAGCTGCCTTCGGGGCTGGAGCCGGTGCAGGAGCAGCCTCTGCTGGAGCCGCAGCCGGTTTGGCGTCGTCATCGGAAATGATGCGCCTGATAGACGCAAGAATCTCCTCCATCGAGGGCTCTTGCGCCTTTGCCGGTTGGTTCATCTCCGACTCCACATCATCGGCTTTTCAATCCCCGAAAAAGCCGCACTCCACTGCCGCGAATCGTTACGCAGCCTCCGGAAAAGGTACGTCATGGCCGCAAATGATTGCAAGCAAAGGGCCCGGTACCTTCCGGTGCTTCCACAGCGGAGTGTGGTCTCAGCGACCGTCAGGCGTTCGGACGCCAAACCAGCTATCGCGGACCTGATGGTAATGAACCGATGGGTCATAGACCGAAGTCTTGAGCTTCAGCGTCACAGGCGACAACCGACCCACCGCGTTGAGCACGGTGTAGGAGGCCACGACCCGGTCATGCTGCGCCGTGACAAGCGCGATGCGGGCGTTCACAAGTGCCTGCTGCGCGTTCAAGACGTCGAGCGTGGTGCGCTGACCGACGCGGGCTTCCTCGCGCACGCCATTGAGTGCGATCTCTGAAGCCGTCACTTGCGCCTGCGCGGAAGCGACCTGCGATTTGGTTGCGACCAACTGGCCCCAGCTTTGCGCCACTGTGGCGCGGGTCTGGTCGCGGACCTGATCGAGATTCAGGCGCTGCTGCGCCAATGTTTCCTTCGACTGCCTGATCAGGGCATATTCCGCGCCGCCCTGATAGATCGGGATAGAGACGTTCGCTACCGCTGAGGCACTGAAGGCCTTGAATGCGGTCAATGTCTGTTCGTTGGCCTGCTGGACGTTGCCTTGCAACGTCACCGTCGGGAACAGCGCACCCTCGTTCACTTTGACCTGCAGGAAACTGACGTCGATGCCGTACATTGCGGCAGTGACGTTCGGATTTTCCACGAGGCCCATATCGACGGCCTGGGCCAGCGTTTTCGGCAGATAGCGATCAACCGGCGAGCCCGGTTGTGGATTCTGCGGATCGCTGCCGATGATGCGGCGGTAATTCGCGCGCGTGGTGGTGAGCGTGGATTCGGCAGCGAGCAATTGAGTCCGGCCGGCGGCAAGCTGCGCCTGCGATTGCGCCACGTCGGTGCGTGTCACTTCGCCGACGTTGAAACGGTCCTGGGTTTGCTTGAGCGTTTGCTCGAGCACGTTGACGTTGCTGCGCTGGACTTCGACGATCGCCGAATCCCGAAGATAGTCCATGTAGATCGTCGAGGCGGCGAGCAGCACACTTTGCTCCAGCACGCGCAATCCTTCACGCGCCGCAGAAACCTGGCTTTCGGCTGCGCGGGTCCGGTTTCCGGTTCTCCCGCCGTTGTAAAGCGTCTGCGTGATCGTCGCTCCGGCGCTCCACGGCCCGTTGACGCCATGAAGCTGCGAACGCGTGACACCGCCGGCGCCATCCTGCTGCTTGAGGACCGTGTCGGTGTATTGCGATCCGCCGCTCGCGGTTACGGAGATCTGAGGGCGATAGCCGGAGAGTGCTTGCGGCACGTTTTCATCGGTGGAACGGACGGAAGCGCGCTGGGCGTTGAGCTGCGGGTTGTCCTGATAGGCACGAACCAGTGCGGATTCGATGGTTTCCGCCAATACCGGTGTGGTGGCCAAAAACAGCATGGGAGCCGCGCTTGCGGCCAGTATCAGTCGCCAGGCTTTCCCAGAAAACGGCATTACGTTCCTTCCAACATCGTCTTACGCAATTGGATTTACGCAAGAAAACCGGAGTATCGACTCACGCCGACTCCAGCTCGACCCGCAACATATTCGCCTCGCGAGCCCGGCGTAAGGACTTGTGAGTGTTTACTAACAAAAGCTCACAGGATGGGGCTTCTCGGCCACACCCGAAAGGCTAATCCCCCGTCAGACGCGCCAGACCCTCAAAATGTGAAGGCTGGTAATCGCTTAAGGCCAGGCAGGATCGGAGCCGTCGCGTCGAACAGGGTCCGAGCGCCGAAATCCGCCGCCGAGCGTGTCACGATAGTCGCGCGCGGCGGGACCGAGTGAGCGAAGACGCCCACCAGACGGCCGCCGGGCTTGAGCTGTTCATAGAGGGTCTGCGGGATCACCTCGGTCGCGCCGTCCAGCACGATGACATCGTAAGGGCCCGCCGCCGCATTCCCCTTCCTCGCCTCGCCCGCCGTCACGGTGACATTGGACAGGCCGCAAGCCGAGGACAGTGCCGTCCGGCTCGCTGCGGCAATCTTGTCGGTGGCACAGACTGCAACGACCTCGGCGGCGAGGTGGCCTGCGATCGCGGCGGCATAACCCGCGGCTCCGCCAGTCACCAGCACCCGGTCCGTCAGGCCAATTTCGGCGGCCTGCAGGAGCCGCGCCAGCACCACCGGCTTGATGAGATAGACGTTGTCCTCACCGTCGAGCGCGATGTCGCGGTCGAGATAGGCCAGCGCCTTCTGGCTTGCGGGCAGGAAGGCCTCGCGCGGCGTTGCCCGCATGGCCTCGATCAGGCGCAAATCCGTCACGTCGGCGGTGCGGACCTGGGAATCGACCATGTTGAAACGGGTGGTCAGGGCATCGGGCATCGTCGTCCTCAGGGATGGCGGCAGGCTTGGGTAAGGCCGCATTGAAGCTACTTTGGTGCATCTTTGAGGCAAGGAAAAAGGAAACGCAAGCGCCTCCCTCATGCCCGGGGCGCTTGCGAAACCGACAAAAATCTTCAACAACCGCGCCCGGCCCGACTGAGGACAGGAACAAGAGGAAAAGACCATGAACGAGGCTTGGACCAAGGACGAGAAAGGCAACATCGTGGTGTTCCCGCTGGCCGGGTACGAGACGATGGTGGTGGAGAATCAGGCACTGGCTCTGCGCCTGCCTTTCATGGTTCAGGGTGACAAACAGACGAGCCCGAGCGGTTCGCTGCAGCTCATCATCAGCAATGCTGCCGACGTGCGCGACCTGGGACAGGCCCTGATCGATGCTGCCGAGCGGATCGAACAGGCTGCCAAAGGCGCCTGAACACACGACAAATCCGAAGGTTGCCCGGGCGCGCGAATGCCTGTAACAGTCGCAGCCCTTGGGGCCACGTGGCGGAGTGGTTACGCAACGGTCTGCAAACTCCAACTTTTTTCATCGCCTCGATTGAAGAAACCCCCGTAAATCGGGGGTTTTTTAATTTTTTTCCAGGTAAAGGGTTTTTAGCCGTGGCACAGGCAAATCCAGGTAAGATCGAAATGTGCCGGAAAATGCTGGAGAAGTTGACGCGAGCTGTGCCACGTTTTGAGTTCGGATTTTGGCACAGGCAAATCCAGGTAAAGACCAGGTGTTCACCTGGATTTCAAGTTGTCCTCCAATGACGCAGGACTGTTAGAAATGAGACTCAACGGCTGGCAAAGAATTGGAATTGTCGCCTCAGTCTGTTGGCTTGTTGGCGGCGGCTTTTGGATCAACAGTCTTACGATTGGCCAACTGAGCGAGCCGGTAGTGAATGAACTCCGGTCCTGTCTTGAATCACGTTCGATTCAGCCTGATGGCTCAGTGCCAAGAGATACTGATTGGGGACCGTGTAATGAGAAGTTTAAACGGGATTATGGTCCGGCTGTCGCCGATCATTGGTTCTACGCGGCGGCCTTCACGCTCATTCCGATCCCGCTTGTTTGGCTGATCGTCTATGGAATTGTATGGCTGAGCCGCTGGATAAGAGCGGGTTTTAGTCAGCAAGAAGAATAACGGTATCAATCTCTAAGGAATAATCGCCAGCTCGCGAGATGAGCGAACGGAATGGCGCGAGAGAAACAATTCAATATAGATGGAGGTGACGATGGGAATCGAACCCATATAGATGGTTTTGCAGACCACTCCGTAACCATTCCGGCACGTCACCGCGCGGTTCTTATAGGGGCCGGACCAAATTACAGCAAGTCCGGGCCGCCCCGCCAAGTATCCCCAAAACCGACCGAAAAGCGGCTGCACTGCCCCCTGAAAAGTCCTAAAAGACTCGGAACCCGTGCCAGAAACCGCCCAGGAATGGTGCTCAGACGAGGGTCAAGTTGTGCCGATGCCGCAGGGCTAACTTGCTAAAAACCCCAGGAATAATAGTGTTACACAGTTCTCTGCAAAACCGTGTACACCAGTTCAATTCTGGTCGTGGCCTCCAAACCTTCTTTTCAGGTCTTTCCTGGCCAGCATGGGGCAAAATCGTTCCCAATGATGGGTTTGGAGGGATTTGATCGTGCAAGACATTAAGTCTGCACGAGTTTTAGCTTGCAGAAGCTGCGGCCTTTGTTATATCGGCCCCCGACTGCATGGCAGCATTCCTCGGTAGCTCAGCGGTAGAGCATTCGACTGTTAATCGAATGGTCGCTGGTTCGAATCCAGCCCGGGGAGCCAGCGCTTTCGCGATGGCTTACACGCCCAGTCAAACTCCCAATTTCCAGATTTAATCCTATCGCCGCCGGATCGGCTTGCGTCCCCTGCGCCAGTCGCGCTTTGGCTTGGGCTTCGGCAACAGCTCTGGGTGAGCCTTCACACCCTCACGATATTTCACCAGCATCCGCTCGAATGCGCCCAAAAGCGCATCCGCGATTTCTGGACGCTTCTCCAATCGTGCCAGCAATAACGCCACGGCCTCGATAGTGGAGAGTCCATCGCTGCGCGGTTCACGCCGCAGCTTGCCGTAGAGTGACAGGCTTTTCGGACCCAGGATCACGCGCTGGCACTTCAGCATCCATGGGTTTCTCCACCACAGCGCCTTGGCTTGGCTCCATGTGCCGTCGAGTACCACCACGCCCTCGATGCCGTTGAGGATCGCATTCTGAGCGTGCTCCAGCCCGCCCTTGCGGTCGATCGCGACCACCTCACGATCGGTCTCCAGTTCCGCGACCTTGGCGGAACCAAGATACAGAATTGCCCAACTCGCCGGGTCAACCTCGCGGCCGAGCGCTTTCGACAGGCTCGACCACGACAGGCCGATCTTTAGCGTCGCATTCGTCAACTGGAGCGCCGTCAGCCGCGCGGTCCCGAGCAGGCGATCCTGTTCCTGCGGGTGTTGCAGGATCAGAACTTCGATGCGGTTCTCGACGGGCGCGAGATTATCGCAGATGCACAACGGCTGCGGCTTGCCGCAATCGGGGCATTCGGGAATGTCTTCTGTAGGTGTGGTCGGAGATGTGCCGGACATGCCTCGCTATACGCGCCCCGCCCCTGCGCAGCAACTTGCCCCGGCAAGAAGCCTTATTCCGCCGGCATCGCGCTTGGGCCGGGGGCGGATTTGCCTCGCACCCACAGGCGTGCGCGGTCGATCAGGAGATAGATCACGGGCGTCGTGTAGAGCGTGAGGATCTGGGACACGATCAGGCCGCCGATGATGGTGACGCCGAGCGGTCGCCGCAGCTCGGTGCCAGGGCCGGTCGCGACCACGAGCGGCACGGCGGCGAGCAACGCCGCCATGGTGGTCATCAGGATCGGACGAAAGCGCGTGATGCTCGCCGCGAAGATCGCCTCTTCCGAATTCATGCCGTGCTGGCGCTCGCCTTCGAGCGCGAAGTCGACGATCATGATGCCGTTCTTCTTAACGATGCCGATCAGGAGAATGATGCCGACAAAGGCGATCACGGTAAGCGGCAACCCGGTCACGAGCAGCGCCAGCAGCGCACCCAGTCCCGCAGGTGGCAGTGTCGAGATAATCGTGAGCGGATGCGCGAGACTCTCATACAGCACGCCGAGCACGATATAGACCGCAACCAGCGCGCCGAGAATCAAAAGCGGCTGGTGGCTGGCGGTTTTCTGGCTATCGGCGGCGTTACCCTCGAATGTGCCACGAATGCCCTCCGGCATGTGCAGTTCCGCGACAGCCTGACGAATGTTTCCTGTTGCGGTTTCCAACGGCACGTTAGGCAGCGTGTTGAATGAGATCGTGGTCGATGGGAACGAACCCGTATGGCGCACGGCGAGCGGCGCGAGGCCACGGCTGTAATGCACGAGTGCCGATAGCGGAATCTGCGTGTTGTTGGCGCCCGCGACATAGATATGCGCGAGATCCGCCGGATCATCCTGGAAATGCGGATCGACCTCCAGCACGATCTGGTACTGGTTGCGCTGGGTGTAGATGTAGGAAATTTGCCGCTGCGCGAAGGCGTTGTTCAGCGCATTGTCGATGTCCTGAATGTCGGCGCCGACACTCGCCGCCATTTTGCGATCGATCTTGAGGTTGAGTTGCAACCCGCCGGGGTCAGAATCGCTGGAGACGTCGGTGATGCCCTCCACCGTCTCCATTCGCTTGGCGACCAGCGGTCCCCATTTCTGCAACAGTTCGAGGTCGGCGCTGGAGAGCGTGTACTGGTAGTTTGAATCGCTCTGCCGCCCGCCCGCGCGGATGTCCTGCGATGCCACCATGAACAGCCGGATCCCCGGAATCTTGCCAAGTTCGCGGCGCAGCCTGTCGATCACCAGCGTGGTGCTAAGGCCGTTCCTCTCCTCCGGCGGCTTCAGCGCGATGAACATGACGCCGCGGTTCGAGCCGCCCGCGAACGAACTGCCTCCGAGCGTTGAGCCGATGCTGGCGACGGCCGGATCGGCCATCACGGTGTCGGCGACGCGCTGTTGCAGGCCCAGCATCGCCTGGAACGAGATGTCGGCGGACGCCCGCGTCGATCCGAAGATGAAACCGCTGTCGTCGGTCGGGAAATAGCCCTTCGGCAGTTTTGCGAACAGCACAACAGTCAGCGCAATGGTGGCGAAGAACACCACGATCGTCAGGACCGGCATCCGCAGGACGATCTTTAAGGTACGCTCGTAAAACAACAATATCCGCGACAGGAAGCCTTCGACGATCCTGTCGAAACGGGTTTCTTTCTCGGAATGCGCATGTTTGATGTACTGCGCACAGATCATCGGCGTTATCGTCAAAGATACCACTGTCGAAACGGCGATGGCGAACACCAGCGTCAGCGAGAACTCGCGCAACAGCCGCCCGACGATGCCGTCCATGAAGATCAGCGGCGTGAAAGCGGCGACCAGCGACAGGCTGATCGACAGCACCGTGAACCCGATCTGCTTGGCGCCTTCCAGCGCCGCGCGCGGGGGCGACATGCCCTGCTCCAGATTGCGGTACATGTTCTCGATCATGACGATGGCGTCATCGACAACAAAGCCGATCGAAATCGCGAGCGCCATCAGCGACAGGTTGTCGATCGAAAATCCTGCCGCCCACATCCCGGCGCAGGTGCCGGCCAGCGCCAGCGGCACCGAGATGCCAGCGGCAATCGTGGGTACGATGCGGCGCAGGAAGACAAAGACCACCGCCATCACCAGAAGCGCGGTCGCGCCCAGCGTCCACTGCATGTCGTCAACACTGGCGCGGATGGTGCCGGTGCGGTCGGTCAGCGTCGAGATTTCGACGCCCGCGGGAATCCATTGCTTGAGTTGCGGCAGCAGCGCCTTGATCCGGTCGACCGTCTCGATCACGTTGGCGTCGCTCTGCTTGGTGATCTGCAACAGCACCGCAGGCTGCTTGTTGAACCATGCGATCGAGCGGCTGGAGCGTGTCGCATCGATGACGTTGGCGACATCCGACAGGCGGATGAAATTCCCGTTCGAGGACTTGATGACGATATTCTTCAGTTCCGCCGCCGTGCGCATCTGCGGATTGAGGCCGAGCGTTTCGCCCTGCCGATGACCGTTGAACATCCCGATCGGGCCGAAGGCGTTGGCATTGACGATGGCGGTGCGCACGTCATCAGTGGCTATCCCGGCATTAGCGAGCAGCACAGGATTCATCTGCACCCGGACCGCGGGCTGGTCGGCGCCGCTCACGGTCACCTCGCCTACGCCTTGTACCTGTGCAATCCTTTGCGCCACGACGGTGTCGGCGATGTCATAGATCGCGCTTGACGACATCGTCTTGGATGTGAGCGCGATGATGAAAACGGGCATGCCCGCCGTGTTCGCCTTGCGAAAATTCGGCAGCGAAGGCAGGTCGGTCGGCAGGTCCGCCAGCGAGGCATTGATCGCCGCCTGCACGTCACGCGCGGCTTTATCGATGCTGCGTCCAATGGCGAACTGCATCTGGATGCTGGTGGTGCCGAGCGAACTCGATGAGGTGATCTGATCCACACCTGCGATTTCACCGAGCTTGCGCTCTAAAGGTGCGGCAACGGTTGCTGCCATCACCGAGGGATCAGCACCGGGCCGCGAAGCTGACACGCGGATCATCGGGAAGTCGACGTTTGGAATGCTCGCGACCGGCAGGTTCACGTAGGCGACCGCGCCGACCAGGAACAACCCGATGGCCAGCAGCGTGGTCCCGACCGGCCTGCGGATGAAGGGTTCCGAGAGCGACATCTACTGCATGCCCTCCGTCGCACCGGCAACCGGAGGCGACGGATAATCGCCCGCAGGCGGCACGGCGCTTTCCAGACGCCGGTTGATACGGTCGAGTGCGAGGTAGATCACCGGCGTCGTGTAGAGCGTGAGGATCTGGCTGACGATCAGACCGCCGATGATCGATACGCCGAGCGGAAAACGCAGTTCCGAGCCCGTGCCGGTTTCCAGCGCCAGCGGCAGCGCGCCGAACAGGGCGGCCAGCGTAGTCATCATGATCGGGCGGAAACGCAGCAGGCAGGCCTGAACGATGGCGTCATAAGGCGAGCGCCCTTCATGTCGCTCCGCCTCCAGCGCGAAGTCGATCATCATGATCGCGTTCTTCTTGACGATGCCCATCAGGAGGATGATGCCGATCAGGCCGATCACGGACAGGTCTTGCCCGGTGAGGACCAGTGCGAGGATGGCGCCAACGCCGGCGGAAGGCAGCGTCGAGAGAATGGTGATCGGATGGATGTAACTCTCGTACAAAACGCCGAGCACGATGTAGATCGTGACGATAGCGGCGAGGATCAGCCATGGCTGGCCCGATAGCGACCGCGAGAACTCCGCCGCGTCTCCCGAATAGAGGCCGGTGATGTTGCCCGGCATGCTGATCTGCTTCTCGATTTTGTGCAGGGCATCGACGGCATCACCGAGCGCTTCGCCAGGCGCGAGATTAAAACTCAGCGACACGGCGGGGAATTGTGCCTGATGCGAGATCGAAAGCGGAGCGGTCGTCCGCGTGAGGGTCGCGACCGCCGAGATCGGCACCTGTGAGGTGCCCGCGCCAGTCGTGCTGGCCGCGCCCGGCACATAGAGCTTCGACAGAATATTCGGATCGCGCTGATCCTCCGGCATCGCTTCCAGCACCACGCGATACTGGTTGGCTTGGCCGTAGATGGTGGAAATCTGACGCTGACTGAAGGCATCGTTCAGCGTATCGTTGACCGCCTGCAGCGAGACGCCGAGTTGTCCCGCGCGTTGCCGGTCCACGTTCAGCGCCGCACGCAAGCCACCCTCCTGCGCTTCCGACGACACATCGCGGAACAGCGAATTCCGGCGCATCTCCTGGACCAGTGCGTTCGACCATTTCACGACCTCATCGCGGTCGGTGCCGGTCAGCGTGTACTGATACTGCGACCGGCTCGACTTGGTGCTGATCTGGATGTCCTGCACCGGCTGGAAGTAGACCGAAATGCCGGGGATCGAAGCGACACGCTGTTTCAGTCGCTCGATGACGCCGCTGACATCGGCCTTGCGCTCGTCGCGCGGTTTCAGATTGATGGTGATACGCCCGACATTGGGCGTCGGGTTCACCGATCCCGCGCCGATGGTGGAGACGAGCCCGGTCACGTCCGCATCGGATTCGATGACGCTTGCGACCGCCGTCTGCCGGTTCTGCATCTCGGCGAAAGACACGTCCTGCCCCGCCTCTGTCACCGCGACGATGGACGCCGTGTCCTGCAACGGCAAAAAGCCCTTCGGCGCGATAATGTAGAGCACCGTCGTCGCCACCACGGTCAGCAGCGTCACGACCAGCGTCAGCCGCTGGTGCCGCAGCACGACCAGCAAGGTGCGGTGATAGAATTCCACCGTGCGGTCGATGAAGTCGCTGATCGCGCGCAGCCCCGGAATTTCCCATTCCTCGCCGTGACGCTTCAACAGCCGCGAGCACATCATCGGCGTCAGCGTCAGCGAGACGATGGCGGAGGTGACGACAGCGATCGTCAGCGTCAGCGCGAACTCGCGGAACATGCGCCCGACGAGGCCGGACATGAACAGGAGCGGAATGAACACCGCGATCAGCGACACGGTGAGCGATATCACGGTGAAGCCGATCTCGCGGGCACCGCGCAGTGCGGCTTCCATCGCGGTCTCGCCGCCCTCCATGTGGCGAACGATGTTCTCGATCATCACGATGGCGTCGTCGACCACGAATCCCGTGCCGATCGTCAGCGCCATCAGCGATAGGTTGTCGAGACTGAAGCCCGCGAACCACATGATGCCGAAACTGGTGATGAGCGACAGCGGCAAGGCCACGCCCGCGATGATGGTCGCGCGCAGCGAACGCAGGAACAGCAGCACTACCAGCGTCACCAGAATGACGCTGAGGATGAGCGTGAACTGCACGTCGTGGACCGAGGCGCGGATGGTCACGGTGCGGTCGCTGACGATGGTGAGGTTCACGCCCGCGGGAATCGCCTGCTGCAGTTTCGGAATCTCGGCGCGGATCTGCTGTACCACGTCGATGACGTTGGCGCCGGGCTGGCGCTGGATCTCGATGATGACGGCGGGCTTGTTCTTGTACCAGCCGCCGGTCTTGTCGTTCTCCAGCCCGTCGATGAGCTGCGACACGTCGCCGACCGTGACCGGCGCGTTGTTGCGATAGGCGATGACGACGTCGCGATACTGATCTGCGGTGCTCAACTGATCGTTGGCGGCGATGGTGTAGGATTGCTGCTTGCCGTCGAGCGAGCCTTTCGGGCCCGAGACGTTCGCGCCCACAATCGCGGCGCGCAGGTCTTCCATGCCGAGACCGTAGGCGGCGAGGCGCGCGAGGTCGGCCTGCACCCGCACTGCGGGCTTCAGTCCGCCGAGTACGGAAACGCGACCGACGCCGCTGATCTGCGCGAGCCGTTGCGCCATCAACGAATCCGCAAGGTCGCTCATCGCGCGCACGGAAATGGTGTCGGATGTGAGTGCCAGCGTCATCACCGGCGCGTCCGCCGGGTTGACTTTGGCGTAGGTCGGCGGATACGGCAGGTTTTTCGGCAGCACGCCATTGGCGGCATTGATTGCGGCCTGGACGTCCTGCGTCGCGCCGTCGATGTCGCGGTTGAGATCGAACTGCAGCGAAATCTGGCTGACGCCGAACGAACTCGTCGAGGTCATCGACGACAGCGAGGGAATTTGCCCAAGCTGCCGCTCAAGCGGCGCGGTAATCAGAGAGGCTGCGACATCGGGGCTCGCGCCCGGCAGTTGCGTCGTCACCTGCACGGTCGGGAAATCGACCTGCGGCAACGAGGACACCGGCAGCGACCAGTAGCCGAGCGCGCCGCCGATCAACAGGGCAAGTCCGAGCAACGAGGTTGCGATCGGCCTGCGGATGAATGGTTCGGAAACGCTCATGCGTCCACCCTTTATCGAGAACGCCGCCCGCTGCCCTGCCCGCCCTTTTGCTCCCGTTTGCGCGGCGCGAGATCCTGCGTCGGCGTGTTGTCGTTGGTGCCGATCGCCACCTGCGAACCGTCGGAGAGGTTGGCGAAGCCGGTCGTGACCACCTTGTCGTTCGGCGTCAGGCCACTGGCGATGACGGCCGTGTTCTCGTCCTGCTGGATCACGGTGACGGCCTTGGCGGTGACGATGTTATTCGCGCCGATGACGTAGCTGAACGTGCCCGACGGGCCGCGCTGCACGGCCGATGTCGGCACCGTCAGCGCCTTCGGCAGGATTTCAACCTTCAGACGGACATTGACGAACTGCCCCGGCCAGAGCTGGTGGTTCGGGTTCGGGAATTCGGCCTTCACCTTCACCGTGCCGGTGGCCGGATCGACCTGATTGTCGATCGTGCGCATCACGCCAGTGTCGACGATGGTGCGCCCGTCATTGCCGAACACATCGACGGCCAGCGTGCCTTTCGCAGACGCCGCGTTGACGCGGTTGATCTCCTGCTGCGGCAGGCTGAACTGCACCGCGATCGGCTGCAATTGCGTCAGCACCACGACGCCCGTGGTGTCGGAAGCATGGACGATGTTGCCCGGGTCGACCTGACGCAAGCCGGTGCGGCCTGCCAGCGGGGCCACGATCTTGGTGTAGCCGAGCGTGGCCTGCGCGTTGTCGATGGCGGCCTGATCGGACTGCACCAGCGCCTCGAGCTGGGCGACTGTCGCCCTTTGGGTATCGGCCTGCTGCGCGGAACCGGCCTTGGAAGCAGCGAGCTGCTCGTAACGCTTCAAATCGATCCGCGCATTGGCGAGCTGCGCTGAATCCTGCGCCTTCTTGGCGACAGCCTGATCGTATTGCGCCTGATAGATCACAGGATCGATTTCGGCGAGCACATCGCCCGCCTTGACGTCCTGACCTTCGATGAAATTCACCTTCAGGAGTTTGCCATCGACCTGGGTACGGACGGTCACGGTGTTCAGCGCACGTACCTGCCCGACGCCGTCGAGATAGACCGGCACGTCCTCGACCTTGGGTGTTGCGGCCAGCACGGGCACAGCCAGATCCGGCCGCGTGCGCGCTACATTGTTCCCGCCGAAGAAATGCGACCAGGCAAGCCAGCCGAGTCCGGCCACGATCACGAGGCCGATGAACAACGACATCGTACGCCGCCGTGCACCGGCGGCGATCCTCGCGACGCCTTCATTCATCTTGCCGTCCTCGCCTGGCTTAAAGAGCATGCGCCGGCTCCGTTGTCGTCAACACTGTCTTTGGCTCCCATCCGCCCCCGAGGGCTGAAAACAGGCTGACATAGGCTTGCAGCCACGCCAGTTGCGCCTGCTGCAAGGTGTCCTCCGCGGTGAACAGCGTCTGCTGCGTATTTAGCACGGTCACGATATCGGCGGTGCCTGCCTGCAACTGTTTTTCCGACAGTTCGAATGCCCGCCGGGACGATTTCACGACGATGCGCTGCAGCCGCAGGCGGTTCGTGGTCTGCTTGATGGCATCGAGCGCGGTATCGACATCGGAGAACGCCGAGATCACCGTCTTGCGATAGGTCTGCAACAACTCGTCCTGCTGTGCCTTGGTCAAATCGAAATTGGCCTGGATGCGGCCGGCATCGAATATCGGCTGTGTCAGACCCGCCGCCAGACTGAAGAAAGCCGATTGCGGCATGAACAGGGCCGACAGCGCGGAGCTCTGATAGCCGCCTTGTCCGGTCAACTGGATGCTTGGAAAGAACTGCGCCCGCGCACTGCCGACATTGGCCGTCGCCGAAGCAAGCTGCGCTTCCTGACGGCGAATATCAGGCCGCTGGGTGAGAAGCTCCGATGGCAATCCGGGCGTGACGCGCGGCGCCGAAATGCGGGCAAGCGATCCGCCCTTGATGTGAACACGCTCGGGCGGCCGCGCCACCAGCGTTGCCAGAATGTTGATGTTCTGCGTCAGGGTCTGGCGTAGCGGCGGCACAGCCGCGCGCTGGTTGGCGAGCAGGCTTTCCTGCTGCGCAAGATCGAGATCCGAACCCGTGCCTGCATCGACACGAGCCTTGATCGCATCGTAGATGCGCTGGGCGCTTGCGATATTGCGCTGCGCGGTCGCGATACGATCCTGCGCGGCAAGCACCTGGAAATAGGCGTTGGCCACGCTCACCATCGATGTGAGCGCCACGGTGTCGCGATCGAAACGGTTGGCGTCGGCTGTTTTCTCAGCCGCGAGCAGCGCGTCACGATTCTTGGCCCACAAATCGACCTCGTAGCTCGCACTGAGCGAAGTCGAATAGGTGTTGATCGTGCCGCGCGCAGCGGCGGTGCCGTTATTGAGAAAGCCGGACGACGAGTTGGAGCGCGTGACGGATGCGTTTGCGTCGAGCGTCGGCAGCAGAGCTGCACCCGCCGTCCGCGCCAGCGCGTCCGCTTGGAGAATGCGCGCGGTCGCCGCCGCGATGTCGAGGTTGACCCGCTGGGTCTCCTCCATCAGCACCGTCAGTTCCGGCGAACGGAAGCCGCGCCACCAGTCGAGCGACGGCGGCGCATCCTGTTTGAGCGGCGTCGTGTCCTTTTGATATGCGGCGGGAATATCGAACGCAGGGTCCGGCAGGTCCTGCTTCAGGATGCATCCGGGCAGCAGCAGCGCCGCCGTAAAAATCGCGCAGGTTCGCCGTGCGTGCGCCGACAGCGCATCGCTCCAAGGCTGAACTCTAAAAACCGGCGCCAGTTGTCGCATCCCCTCAAGGCCGCTGCCGAACCGATTGCCAATTCCCGGCCAGTAGGGCCGAATAATGTGCAAGCATCCGTTATGCCCGGAAATGGCACGAAGGTCTGCTCTTGTGGCCTGAAAATCGCCGATTCTTGCAACATTTCATTGGATTGTGACCAGCAGCCCACGTGGAAAGGCTCTAGGGTTACAGGCCGGAAATCTTCCCGCTGTTCATCCTCGTGAACGACTCGCCAAACGCATGGGTGCAACTACGGGCCTACCGCCGAAGGCCGCCCGATTCGCCGGGAACCCCTTGCGTCCGGCGTCTAAAGGAGCGAGGCTAACCTCGCGATGAATTGATCGCCGGGATCGTCTGCGTGTTCAGATGCTTCGCTCCTGACCGCAGTTTTCCCCGTCACGACGAATCCATGTTTTTAACTGGAGGACGCGGGATAAAATGAACTGTGCAGTGTCTGAACCGACGGCTCTCACACCCGCCAATATCGACACGCTTCTTCAGGACATCCCTCGCATGGCGCGCCTCGCGCTCGGCTTCGCAGCCCGGCTCAAGCGCGGTCAGCTTGACATCACCCTCCCTGACGGTCGCGTTCTGCGCTGTGGCGGAGTCGAGGATGGACCGTCGGCCGCCATGACGATCCACGATTACAAATTCGGCTGGCGCTTCCTGCGCGCGGGCGACATCGGCATCGCCGAGAGCTATTTGCGCCGGGAATGGGACACGCCGAACCTGACGCAGTTTCTCTACGTGTTCTGCGTCAACCACGACCTCAGCGGCGCGATGCTGGCGGATCGTCCGTTCACGCGGTTTCTCCAGCATGTCCGGCACTGGTTCAACCGCAACACGAAGCGGCAGGCGAAACGCAACATCTTCGCCCATTACGACATCGGCAATGAGTTCTATTCGGCATGGCTCGATCCGACCATGACCTACTCATCCGCATTGTTCGAACCCGACACCAGGGATCTCACCGCCGCGCAGCAGAACAAATACCGGCGGTTGGCCGAAGCCATCGACCTGCAACCCGGCCACGAATTGCTCGAAATCGGCTGCGGCTGGGGCGGCTTCGCCGAATATGCGGCCGCGCATTGCGGTGCAAAAGTCGTGGGGCTGACGATCAGCACCGAACAGCGCGATTTCGCGCGGGCGCGGATCGCCAGAGCCGAACTCGACGATAAAGTGGATATCCGTTTTCAGGATTACCGCGATGAGCGTGGATTGTACGACCGTATCGTTTCCATTGAGATGATTGAGGCGGTCGGCGAACAGTTCTGGCCGGAGTATTTTTCGCAATTGCGCGACCGGCTGAAGCCGGGCGGCCTGATCGGCATTCAGGCGATCACGATTCAGGATCAGTTCTTCCAGACCTATCGCAAGGAAGTGGATTTCATTCAGAGATACGTGTTTCCGGGTGGCATGCTGCCTTCGCCCGGCGTGCTGAAACGGCTCGGCGAGAAGTTCGGAGTGCCTGTCATCCGCGAGCGGATTTTTGGCGAGGATTATGCCCGTACGCTTGCGACCTGGCGCGACAATTTCCGCGACGCATGGCCGAAACTGATGCCGCTCGGTTTCGACGAGCGCTTCCGGCGACTATGGGAATACTACCTCGCCTACTGCGAGGCGGGCTTTCTCTCGGGCAACATCGACGTGCGGCAGGTTGTCCTCGCGAAGGAGCACTAGCGAAGAACTTCTCAAGGATCATTAACCGCGCATGGCGGCATGGCCATTCGCAGGCTTGTCGAGCCGCGCGGCGGCGACTAGGTTGACTGCATCGTTATTCATCCTGTTGCGGTCCCATGCAAATTCGTCAAGACGTTATCGAGGCTATCGGCAACACGCCGCTCATCAAGCTCAAGCATGCCTCGGAGTTGACCGGCTGCAACATTCTCGGCAAGGCCGAGTTCATGAACCCCGGCCAGTCGGTGAAGGATCGCGCTGCGCTTTTCATTATTCGAGACGCTATCGCGCGCGGCACGCTGAAGCCCGGCGGCGTGATCGTCGAGGGCACCGCGGGCAACACCGGCATCGGAATAGCACTTGTCGCCAACGCGCTCGGCTTCCGCACGATCATCGTCATCCCGGAAACGCAAAGCCAGGAAAAGAAAGACATGCTGCGGCTGTGCGGCGCGCAGCTCGTCGAGGTGCCGGCGGCCCCCTATTCCAATCCCAACAACTATGTCCGCCTGTCCGGCCGTTTGGCCGAACAGGTCGCGAAGTCCGAGCCGAACGGTGCGATCTGGGCCAATCAGTTCGACAATGTCGCCAACCGGCAGGCCCATATCGACACCACGGCACCGGAAATCTGGGAACAGACCGACGGCAAGGTCGACGGCTTCGTTTGTTCGGTCGGCAGCGGCGGTACGCTCGCGGGCGTAGGCATCGGCCTGAAAGCGAAAAATTCAAAGATACAGATCGGAATTGCCGATCCGATGGGCGCTTCGCTCTACAGCTATTACACCACTGGCGTGCTCAAGGCCGAAGGCTCCTCCATCACCGAAGGCATCGGGCAGAGCCGCATCACCGCCAATCTTGAAGGCGCGCCAGTCGATCGCGCCTACCAGATCCCGGACGAGGAAGCCGTGCCGGTCGTGTTCGATTTGCTCGAACATGAAGGCCTGTGTCTCGGCGGATCGTCGGGTATCAACGTCGCCGGTGCGATCCGGATGGCGAAGGAAATGGGACCGGACCACACCATCGTGACGGTGCTGTGCGACTATGGCACGCGCTATCAGTCCAAGCTGTTCAACCCGGACTTCATGCGTTCGAAGAACCTGCCGGTGCCGGAATGGCTGGAGAAGACGAGCAAGATCAGCGTGCCTTACGAGAAGGTCTGAGCGACGTCCAAAACCTTCAGCGCAAAATCTGACTCAGGAACAGCTTCGTCCGCTCGTGTTTCGGGTGGTTGAAGAACTCCTCGGGCGTGTTGACCTCGATTATCTGCCCCGCATCCATGAACACCACGCGGTTGGCGACTTCGCGCGCAAAGCCCATTTCGTGCGTCACCACAATCATGGTCATCCCGTCATTGGCGAGGTCCATGATGGTGTCGAGCACCTCCTTGACCATCTCAGGATCGAGCGCCGACGTCGGCTCGTCGAACAGCATCACCTTCGGATTCATTGTGAGTGCGCGCGCAATCGCGACGCGCTGCTGCTGGCCGCCTGAAATCTGGCCGGGATATTTATTGGCCTGCTCGGGAATCCGCACGCGTTCGAGATATTTCATAGCCGCCGCTTCGGCGTCCTTTTTCGGCATGTTGCGGACCCAGATCGGCGCCAGCGTGCAGTTCTCCAGAACCGTCAGGTGCGGAAACAGGTTGAAGCTCTGGAACACCATGCCGACCTCGCGGCGGACATCATCCACACGCTTGAGATTGGGACCAAGCTCGATGTCATCGACGACGATCTTGCCTTCCTGAAATTCCTCCAGCGCGTTGACGCAGCGGATCAGCGTGGATTTGCCGGAGCCCGATGGGCCGCAGATCACGATCCGTTCCTTGCGCGCCACGGCAAGGTCGATGTCGCGCAGCACATGAAAATCGCCAAACCACTTGTTCAGATTTTCGATGCGGATGATCGGATCGGCGGCCATGCGGTTGTCCATATCAGGTCTGGCGATGCGCATTGAGGCGCCGTTCGACGAACAGCGAATAGCGCGACATCGCAAAGCAGCCCACCCAGTAGATGATGCCGGTGAAAGCGAAGCCGGTGAACAGCGTCGTCGGCGTCGCCCAAGTCGGATCGGCGAAGGCCGCGCGCAACTGGCCAAGCAGATCGAACAACGACACGATCAGCACCAGCGTGGTGTCCTTGAACAAGGCGATGAAACTGTTGACGAGAGCCGGGATCACGTGCCGCAGCGCCTGCGGCAGCACGATCAGGCCGGTGGTCTTCCAGTACGACAGGCCGAGCGCGTTCGCCGCCTCGCGCTGGCCGCGCGGAATCGCCAGCAGTCCGCCGCGGATCACCTCGGCATTATAGGCGCCCGCGAACAGCGCGATGCCGACCAGCACACGTACCAGCGCGTCGATGGTGAAATCGCCCGGCAGGAACAGCGGCAGCATGTAGGTCGCGAAGAACAGCACGGTAATCAGCGGCACGCCGCGCCAGAATTCGATGAAGGCGACGCAGAAGATCCGCAGCAGTGGAATTCGCGAGGTGCGCCCGAGCGCGAGCGCAATGCCGACCGGCATCGAGGCGACGATCCCCGTGATCGACACTACCAGCGTCACCAACAGGCCGCCCCATAACCGCGTATCGACAACCGGCAACCCGCCCTGGTCGAGACGCAGCGCCACAATCACGATGGCGATCCCTGCGAATGTGAGCGCGCTCGATAGCCCGGCGCGGCGTCCATTCGGCCAGCCGCCCCACAACAAAATGACGGCGGCCGTCACGATGGTCGTCGTCAGGCTGAAGTCGAGCCAGAACCGCAACAGCGAGGGCTTCCATGCCATGCCGAACAGCTCGGCGAGCCAGTAGAACACGAAGCCATCCAGACCGCCGCCCCGCAGCAGGAAAAACGCGAGGAACGGAAACGCGAGGAAGAACAGCGCGGCGTTGAGTGTCTTGCCGGGGATTTTCGGCACCAGCAGCGGCGTGAGCAGAAGTGCCGCGAGCGCGAATGTCAGGTTGGCGCGCCAGCGCTGATCCTCGGGATAGAAGCCGTAGATCAACTGGGTGAACTTCGCCTGGATGAACGGCCAGCATGCGCCGACCGGGTGGCCTGCTTTGTCCGCAAGGCATGCGGTGCGGTCGGCGCCCGTCCACACCGCATCGATCAGAAGGAAGCGAATCGTCGGCTCCAGGATGAGCCATGCAAGCGCCACGCTTGCAAACGTCAGCGCGATGTTGAGCGGTGAATTGAACAGCCGCATGCGCAGGAAGCCGACCAGTCCCGTGGTGATGACAGGCGCCTTGCGTGCCGGGGCCAGCGTCTTGCGAACGAAAATGGTCTCGCTCCCGTTCATGCGCGCTGGCTCCGGTCAATGTACCAGCCGTAAAGGTTCATGAGGGCGCTCGTGATCAGCGAGATCGCAAGATAGACCGCCATCGTCATCGCGATGATTTCCACCGCCTGCCCGGTCTGGCTCAGCGTCGTTCCGGCGAACACCGAGAACAGGTCGGGATAGCCGATCGCGACCGCGAGCGAAGAATTCTTCGTCAGATTGAGATATTGGTTGGTCAGCGGCGGCAGGATCAGCCGCATCGCCTGCGGGATAATGACCAGCCGCAGGATCGCGGGCCGCGACAGGCCGAGCGATGCGCCCGCCTCCATCTGTCCTTTCGGCACGGCGAGAAGCCCGCCGCGCACGATCTCGGCGATGAAGGCGGCGGTGTAGGTGGACAGCGCGATCGTCAGCGCGACGAATTCCGGGGTGACCCGCGTGCCGCCAGCGAAATTGAAGCCGCGCAGCACCGGCAGATCGAACGACGCCGGCGCGCCGAATAGAGCAATGCTGAGCAACGGCAACCCCACCAGCAGCGCCAGCGCGAACGGCCACACCCGCAGCCGATCGCCAAACCGGTAAAGCCGCCTGCGCGCATACACCGTCATCAGCAGCGAGGCCGCAATCGCCGCGAGGATGGCGACGGCGAACACGCCAGCACCCTGCTCCGGCACCACATGCGGCACGACGAATCCGCGATTGTTCAGGAATGCGACGCCGAATATCGACAGGCTCTGGCGCGGGTTGGGCAGCGCCGCCAGCACCGCGAGATACCAGAACAGCAACTGGAACAAGAGCGGCAGGTTGCGGATGATCTCGACATAGCCGCCGGACAACCGCGCCAGCAGCCAGTTCGGCGACAATCGTCCTAGTGCTACGGCAAAACCGATCAATGTGGCGAACACGATGCCGATGATGGAAACCAGCAGCGTATTCAGAAGGCCGACTTCGAATACGCGCAGATAGGTGTCGGCTTCCGAATAGCGGATCAGCGCCTGGTTGACGCTGAATCCCGCCGTACCCGACAGAAAGCCGAACCCGGATGCAATGTGCTGCGCCCGCAGGTTGTCCTGCGCATTGGTGACGATGTCGAATGCAAGCCACGCAAGCAGGCCCGCGAATGCCAGTTGCCCCGCGATGCCCTTCCAGCCCGTGCCACCCGACAACGCGCGCGCAAGATGCGCGAGAGGCCGGAACGGAGGCCGACGCGGCGCGGTTGCCATCGTCACGCCGCGATCAGCGGATCGGCGGCGCGTACTGAATGCCGCCCTGATTCCAGAGCTTATTGAGGCCGCGCGAAATCCGCAGCTTGGAGCCGGCGCCGACATTACGGTCGAACGATTCACCGTAATTGCCGACCGCCTTCACGATCCGCACCACCCAGTCCTTGGTCAGGCCAAGCTGTTCGCCGAGATTGCCGTCCGTGCCAAGCAGCCGTGCGATCTCGGGCTTGTTCGATTTGGTCATTTCGCCGACGTTCTTCTGCGTGACGTTCAGCTCCTCGGCATTGATCATCGCGAATAGCGTCCACTTCACGATGTCGAACCACTGGTCGTCGCCGTGGCGGACCACGGGACCGAGTGGTTCCTTGGAAATGATCTCGGGCAGCACCACATGATCGTCCGGCACCGTGAGCTTCAGGCGTTCGGCGTAAAGCTGCGACACGTCTGACGTGAACACGTCGCAGCGGCCGGACTCGTAGGCCTTGATGGTTTCATCCGCCGTGGAGAACGCGACCACTTCGTATTTCATATTATTTGCGCGGAAATAGTCAGCGAGGTTCTGTTCGTTGGTGGTGCCGGTCTGCACGCACACGGACGCACCGTTCAGCTCCAGCGCTGAATTCACCTTCAGCGCCTTGCGAACAAGAAAGCCCTGCCCGTCGTAATACATCACGGCCGTGAAATTCAGGCCGAGCGAGGTATCGCGCGACAGGCTCCATGTTGTGTTGCGCGACAGCACGTCGATCTCGCCGGATTGCAGCGCCGTGAAGCGATCCTTGGCGGAGAGCGGCACGAACTTCACCTTGAGCGGATCGTTCAGGACGACAGCCGCCAGCGCGCGGCAGAAATCGACATCGAGGCCGCTCCACTTGCCGGTGTCGTCGGGCGCGGAAAATCCGGGCAGTCCCTGACTGACGCCACAACTTAGGACGCCCCGTTCCTGAACGGCCTTGAGCGTCGCCTGTGCGTTCACCGGCGCAAGGCTTCCGAGGAATACCGAGGTCATCACGATACCGAACCATCCGTATTTCATGAAAAGGCCTCTCCAACTGTGGACGCGCCCGTCCCTGATACACGTCTCCGGACGGCTGGCCAATATCCGGCCCCTTCAGCGGATCGGCGGCGGCCGTTCCCGATCTCTCGGATGGGGTGATTCCAGCGGGTGCGGCAGGGGTTGACGTTTGGGGCCGCTGCCGCCTTATTGCATGCGATGAAAGCTCCATCCGGCTCCAAGACACCGTCCGCCACTCCCTCCCGTCACGGCATCGCCACGACCCTCGTCACAGCGGGGCGCGACACCGAGGCGCAGCGCGGATTCATCAATCCGCCCGTGGTGCGAGGCTCGACGGTGCTCTATCCGAGCGCCGAGGATTTGCATGCCCATCGCGGCGAATTCCAGTACGGCCGCCACGGCACCCCAACCACCAAGGCGTTGCAGCAGGCCTTGATCGCGCTCGAGGGCGATAATTGCGCCGGTGTGGGGCTGGCGCCTTCCGGCGTCGCCGCGATCACCACCGCCCTCCTCGCGGTCCTCAAATCCGGCGATCACTTGCTGGTGACCGACAATGCCTACCGCCCGACGCGGGGTTTCTGCGACGGGATGCTGGCGCGCTATGGCGTCGAGACGACTTATTTCGACCCGCTGATTGGTGGCGGCATCGTCAGCCTGTTCAGACCGAACACGCGCGCCGTGCTGGTCGAGGCGCCCGGTTCGCAATCCTTCGAGATGAGCGACATTCCCGCCATCGCGGCCGTCGCCCATGACAAGGGTGCGCTGGTGATCGACGACAACACCTGGGCGACGCCACTCTATCATCGCTCGCTCGATCAGGGCGTCGACATCAGCATTCAGGCCGCGACCAAATATATCGGCGGTCACTCCGACATCATGTTCGGCACCATCGCCGCCAATGCCCAAACGTGGCCCAAAGTGAAGGAGGCGATCCGTCTGCTCGGTGTCTGCTGCGGACCAGACGATGTGTTTCTCGCCTTGCGCGGGTTGCGCACGCTCAATGTGCGGCTTGCGCATCATCAAGCGTCCGCGCTGGAGATGGCGCGCTGGTTCCAGGCCCGTCCGGAAGTTGCCCGCGTGCTCTATCCGGCGCTGGAAAGCGATCCAGGCCATGCGATCTGGAAGCGGGATTTCACCGGTGCGAGCGGACTGTTCAGCATTGTGCTGAAGCCAGCGTCACAAAAGGCCGTCGACGCGCTGCTCGATACGCTGACGCTGTTCGGCATGGGTTATTCATGGGGCGGCTTCGAGAGCCTCGTCATTCCATTCGACTGCAGCGACTATCGCACCGCGACGACATGGGCGCCCGATGGCCCGGCCTTGCGCCTGCATATCGGGTTGGAGAACCTCGACGATCTGAAGGCTGATTTCGACAACGGATTTGCCGCGTTCAGCGCGGCAATGTGACGTTTAGTTTTCGAGCGTCTTCGATCCGCGCGTGCGGTTCTTGATAATTAGCATGATGTTGCGCAGGTAGATCACGGTCGCGAGCGACTGGCCGAGGATGATGATCGGCTCGCGCTTGGCGATGCCGTAGATCAGCGTCATCAGACCGCCGCCCATCGAGAAGAACCAGAACGCCATCGGCACCACGCTCTGCCCGGCGCGCTCGCTGGAAATCCACTGCACCAGAAAGCGCGCGGTGAACAGCAGTTGCGCGACGAGGCCGAACGCCAGCCAGAAATCGAACTTGGCGACGAAGACATCGTAAATGTAGTCGTGAAACGCCTGACCGAACTGGATCAGCATCAACGCACCTCGGTCGCCACCGGCTTCGACTTCTTGCGGCGGATCAACCACCAGACACCGGTGAGATCCATCAGTCCCACCCACAGCCTATCGAAGAATCCATAATTGGAGACTCCCGAACGGCGCGGACGATCGATCACATCCACGTAAACGATATCGAATCCTTCGCGCCGGACCAGCGCGGGCAGGAAACGATGCAGCCCGTCGAAATAAGGCAGCGCGAGGAAAACCTCGCGGCGAAAGCCTTTCAGGCCGCAGCCGGTATCGCGCGTGCCGTCCTTGAGAATGGCATTGCGCACGGCGTTGGCGATGCGCGACTGCCATTTCTTGAACGTGGTATCCTGTCGTCCGACCCTCTGTCCCGCGGCAAGGCCGACGCGTCCCTCGCCCTGCTCGATCGCTAGGATTAGAGCCGGAAGAAACGCGGGATTGTTCTGTCCGTCGCCATCCAGTGTCACCACGATGCTGCCGCGCGCGGCACGGACGCCGGTGCGCACGGCGGCCGACTGGCCGGCGGATTTCTCATGGCGGATCTGGCGCAGATTGCTGCGCGCCTTCATGCGCTCCAGCAACCGCTCGCCGGTCGCATCGGACGAGCCGTCGTTGACATAGATGATCTCGTAGGACCACTGCTTGCCGAGCGCGGTGTCGATCTCGTCGATCAGCGGTCCGATATTATTTTCTTCGTTGCGGACGGGAACGACGACCGATACCGCCGGTGCGACGTTGCTCATGGAAGACGGTGCTTCGGTCGGCGATGCTTCGGTCATTGGTCCATCGATCTGTGGTCCGACGCGGGGCTTTTGGAAAATCCCGGTGCGTCCGGCGCCTTTTATGGGGCGTTCCGCCAGTGGGCAACCCCTTTCAGCCGTCCGCGGAGCCGCCCCGCGCTACCCTGATGGCTCCGTCCGGGGCGATCGTGAAAATGAGGTGCCGCGCGGCGAACCAATAGCGCACCGCCATCGCGCCAAGAATGCCGACCAGCGCCCCCGCCAGCACGTCACTCGGGTGATGCGCCAGCAGGACCAACCGGGTCATCGCGATGATCAGGGCATAAGCCCAGATCGCGATCCGCCATTTCGGAGCCAGCGAGGCAAGAGCGAAAGCCAGTGCAAAGGCTGTGATCGCATGGCCCGAGGGAAAGCTCGCATAGGCCTCGTTCCAGGTGAAATGGGAGTAATGGAACGCATCTGCCGCCCCGCCGACGAAGGGACGTCCACGCCCGATGATGCCTTTAAGGACTTCACCGGCTTCGACCGGAATCAAAACTGCAAGAAAGAGAAAAGCGAGTCGCCGGGACAGATCGATCATTCTGGTTCGCGCGGTATCCCTCATGAAGGCGCTCGACACAAAAACAAGCAACGTGCCGAGACCGAGGGCTGCCAGCACGTAAGCGGATTTGCCAAAATCGGTCATGATCCGGAACGGCCACAGCGATGCCGTGCCACGCGGGGGCATCAGGCGAATTTCCGGCGCATCGACGAGAGCCATCAATGCAATGATGGAAATGCCGCCCAGCATCATCGTCCAGAGCCAGTGGCGCGCAAGCCGGCGGCGCGCATCGAAACGGCGCGAATGCGCGGGCGGCCCGAACAGCCGGGCTACGGTCCGGCCTGCCAGCATCACGGTTTGCGAAAGCGTACTCATGGGGTGTCACGCGACACGGCCACGTCACTCATCGTCGATATCCGACCTGAACACCGCGACGGAGACCTCTCGTCCCTGCGAGATGTTGTAGCCCTCGATCCGCGTCACGATGGCGTAATGCAGCCCGATCGCCTCGGCGCGCTGCGCGAAGGCTTTCTCCTCGCGCCATTCCACCAATGCGAAGCGGCAGCTTCCCTGTTGCAGGAAGTCGGCGGCGCCTGTGCCGTTGGTCAGCAGGGTCCGCGTGCCGACCATGAAAACGAGACTCGGCTCCTGATAACCGGCGGCAGCGGCCAGCGGCCCTTTGCACTCGACGCTGCGCAGCGCCTTCGCGATCTGCACGCTTGGAAACAGCGGCGTCAGCGCGGGCAGCACGATGCCGAACACGCAGGCGCTCAGCGCGAGCGAGGAAGCCACCGAGTTGAGCACGGAGCGTTCCGCATGGGCCTCGTCATACATCCACCACGCGAACAGGCCGAACACCATGGCCGCGGCCGCGAACGGCCATGCGGCGAACACCGGTTGCTTCAGGACGGAGATTCCCAGAACGACGGCCGCGACCGAGGCCATGGCCGGAAACACGAACCACCATGCCGCGCCGCGCACGATCCAGGCCGAGCGCGACAGCGCATGACTTTGCAGCGCTCCGACGATCAGGATCGCGATCGCCGGGTACATCGGCAGCACATAATGCGGCAGCTTGGTGATGATGAGTTCAAACACGATCCAGGACGGCACCAGCCACGCCAGCAGGAACTGCGCACCCGGTTCCCGCCGGGCGCGCCATACCGCCGGCGCAGCCACGCCCGCAAGCGTCGAGCCCGGCCAGAACGTCACCCAGAACAGAACGAAGTAAAGGCCAGGCGGTGCGCCATGGGATTCCTGAGGCGACGCAACCTTGCTCAGCATGTCGCCGCCGACCGAGTTCACGAAAAAGCTGTCGCCGGATTTCAGATAGATCGCGACAAACCACGGTAGGATCAGGAACAGCATCCAGAGTACGCCGGGTACGGGATGCAGGCGCCGCAGCCACTGCACCGAACGGTCGAGAAAGCCGAGAGCTGCGATAGTGAGACCCGCGATCAGGAAAATCAGCGGTCCCTTGACCAACACGCTTGCGGCCATCGCGGTCCAGAAGATCGCGGGCAATGCCCACGCGCCCCGCTCGAATGCCTCGCCCCGCTGCCAGGACAGATAGATCCTCGCAAGCGCGCCCATCACCGCCGTGGTGGTGAAGAGCAATACCGCATCGGTTGTCGCAAGCCGTGCCTCGATGCCGAGCATCACCGAACTGCACATCAGGAGGCCCGCCAGCACGGCGCCCCGCCGCGTGACAAAAGCCAGAGCCGTCCAGTAGGTCAGAAGCACTGCGCCGATCGCGCCGAACAAGGAGGGAACGCGGTACAGCCAAATCCGGATTTCCGGCCGTGGCAGGCCGAGTTTCTCGGCGGTCTTCACCACGCCGGCCTGCAGCCAGTAGATTCCGACCGGTTTCTTGTAGCGGACCTCGTCCTGAAAGCGGATATCGACCGGATCGCCAGTTTCCGCCATCTGCTTGGAAGCCTGCGCGAAGCGGGCTTCGTCACGGTCGATCGGTCCGATGTGAAACAGGCCGGGCAGGAAAAACAGAAACCCGCAGACGATGAGGAACGCGACCGCACGGATGTGGCTGCCCGAGACGGCATCGAGCAAAGGTGTCAGCCCCCGGCCCTCGTTTTCCGGGGCTGGAGGCCGGCCAAATCCGCGGCGCTGCACCATATCGGTCATGAGTTTCGGATACGATGAAACCACTTAGCCGACAATCGGCTCGGCCCAGTGGCGTTGCACAAATGCCGCAAGTGTTGCCTTACGGTCCTCATCGCCGGTGCTGTCATCCCGTCATTTTAAGTGTCACTTCAAGATTTTGTTGTTCGCCAAGCCGCCTTTACTCCGATAACGGAAGCGGGCTTGCCGGTATCGTGAGCCGCCAGAACGGCGAACGCCGGGCTCGAACCGTGCAGCGTGAGAGTACAGAACATGGATAAGGGTACCCGGAAGCGGTTACGCCGCCTTGGCATTTTTGCCGTCGTCATCCTCGCCGGGCTTTATTTTGTGCCCTATTTGTTGGTGTTCTATCTGATCTGCGGAGCGCTCGATGTCGCCCGCCATCACAAGGTGACTTATGAGCTTGTCGAAAAATACTTCATGGGCAACGGCATCCTGACCTGGCTGCTGTCGCCGCTCAATCTGTTGATCGACCTCTTTTCCCGGAAGAATATCGGCGTCTTCAAGCTGCAGGATCTACCGCCGGAGCATCGCACCGAAATCGAGGCCTGCGTGGCAGCATTCCGCGTCAACGGCGATCTCGTGAAACAGCGGGTGGCGGAAACGCTCGGCACCAGCAAGCGCGGCATGCTCACCTTCCGCTGGTTCAACAAGCCCCAGCCCAGCCTGATCCGGATCCCGGAGCTCGAACGCGAGCATCGCTTCATCAAAACCGTCGCGATTTCGGTCTTCAATACCCGCGAGCGCACGTCCTGGCATTTCGGCCCTCTGCGCCTGACCTTCCGCGTGTTGTGCAACCTCGACCCGATCAACAGCCGCGACGTGTACATTCAGGCCGACGACAAGATTCATTACTGGGTCGATGATCCGCTGTTTATCTTCGACGACACCTTCTTCCATTGCTCCATCAATGATGTCGATCAGGTGCGGTATTGCCTCTTCATGGATATCGTGCGCCCGAACCGCGCACAGGGCATATTCGACCGCGCCGTCGACATTGCAGCCTTCATTTCCGGATCGCTGAAAACCATGTTCTACAAGAACTGGTCGTTCATCCGCTGATCGTGCAAACCACCGCATCATTGCCAGCGGGCTGGCAGTGAGGGCAGTCTTATTTAAGGTTTTACAAGAAGCGCGACCGATCTCTCTTTCGCATTGAAACCAATAGCTTTTTTTATTTTAGACAGCTGGCGATCCCGGCAGGATTCGAACCTGCAACCCGCGGAGTAGAAATCCGCTACTCTATCCAGTTGAGCTACGGGACCGTGCTGGTTTCATACCACCCGAGGACTGAACCGCCAGTAACCGCCACCCTGCTTTTGAACGATTTTTTGCCGGGAGCGGACGTATCCTCCCACCTCCTCTAACGCCAGGTTCGCTTCAAACCGATCCGGCGGAAACGGACACCCGTGCCGTCCGGCAGCCGGGTCGCTTCATAACCGCCGTCGCGAATGGCATTGCGTTGCGGCATCGCATCCTGCGGGTTGCGCTCCTTCTCCCACCAGCGGGCGCGCTGCGAGCTGCGCGACAGGGCAAAGCCGAGAATCGACTCGATCTCCTCGAAGGACAGGACCAGTTCCGCTTCCGTGCGCTCTTTCAGGTAGTCGCGCAGCGCGTCGTATTTGTCGGCCTCTATCACGTCGCTTCCGTCTGCTCGAAGGGCTTTCACATTGGTGCGCTGCCGCAAACATATGCTGCCACAGCACGTTACGAACCACTAGAACCATACCAATGGCTGAATCAAAAGAGCTTCGCGCCGTGAACCTTCCTGCTAGACTGCATGCAAAATAAGAAAGCGAAATAAAAGTTCAGGGAGAGAAACATGCTTACACGTCGCCACGCTCTTGCGTCAGGGATGTCCGCGGCCGGATGCGCCGCAGATCTGATCCGGGCCGGTTAGGCATCACCCCAGCTTCGATATTTGCGATTGCCCGATCTTGTCTTTGACAAGCGGCCAAGAGCTCACGTTATGCTGCCATAAAAACACAACACACCAAGGGAGGAATGTATGAAGTTCTACGCGATCCTGGCGGGCGTAGCCGCCATTGCAATTTCCGGCGCCTGTAATGCCGAGACCACCCTGAAAGCATCGCATCAGTTCCCGGGCGGCAAGCATGACGTTCGTGACGACATGGTGCAGATGATCGCCCAGGAAGCGAAAGACGCGAATGTGGGCCTGAACATTCAGGTCTATCCGGGCGCCTCGCTGTTCAAGCCAAAAGAACAGTGGAACGCGATGGTCAACGGCCAGCTCGACATCACCCTCCTTCCGCTCGACTACGCCAGCGGCAAGGTGCCGGTGTTCAGCGCAACTCTGATGCCTGGCCTGATCCGGAGTCAGGAGCGCGCAAAGCGCATCAACGACTCGCAGTTCATGAAGGATATCCGCGCCGAGATCGAGAAGCACAATGTCATCGTGCTATCGGACGCATGGTTCGCGGGCGGCCTCGCGGCGAAGGATGGCTGCATTACCAAGCCTGCCGACCTGAAGGGCTTGAAAGTCCGCGCAGCCGGCCCGACTTTCGCCGCCATGTGGCAGTCGGCGGGCGCGAGCATCGTGAGCCCGCCCTCGAACGAAATCTACAACGCATTCCAGACGGGCGTCATCAACGCCACCGATACGAGCCTCGGCAGCTTCGGCTCCATGCGTCTCTATGAAGTGGCGAAGTGCCTGACTGCTCCGGGCAATAACGCGCTCTGGTTCATGTACGAGCCGGTTCTGATGTCGAAGAAGAGCTTCGACAAGCTCGACAAGAAACAGCAGGACGTGATCATCGCAGCTGGCAAGAAGGCGCAAGCCTATTACGAAGGCAAGGCAGATGCGATGAACGAGGAGACGCTCAAAGCCTTCCGCGATCATAATTCCAAAGTCGTCACGCTGACCGATGAGGAATACAAGCTCTGGATCGACGAAGCGAAAAAAACGTCCTACGAAAAATTCGCAAAGAGTGTTCCCAACGGTCAAAAGCTGATCGACGAAGCGCTCGCGGTCAAGTAAGCCTCGCAAACGCACCGGCCGGCGATATTCGCCGGCCGGCATTGCATTGTCCTCTTCACACACTGCCTTCCGACTGGAATCTGGGGATGTTGGACTCATACATTCGAGCGGTGACATTCTTGTCACGCGTGACGGGCGTGATCGCGGCCCTCATGATCGGTGCGGCCGTTCTCGTCATCTGCGATCTTGTTGTCGAACGTTACGTTCTGAATCTCAACACGATCTGGCAGATCGACATGGTCACCTACCTGATCGTGGCGGCGACCTTTATTGGCAGCGGCTATGTGCTGTTGACCCGTGGGCATGTAAACGTCGATCTCGTGCCTTTGCATGTATCGCCGCGGACGCGTTACTGGCTTGCCGTATCCACCGGAAGTCTGGCTCTTGGTTTCGTCCTGATCCTGTTTGTTCTGACCACGATGTACTGGCATGAGGCCTGGGTGCAGGATTGGCATTCCGACACAGTCTGGCGTGCGCCTTTGTGGGCGCCTTACTTTGCGATGCCGATCGGCCTCGGCATCCTGCTGCTGCAATACATCGCCGACTTGCTGTCCGTTATAACTCACCGTTCGCCGCCGTTCGGCATGGCGGCGAAGGAAGATGCCGAAGACGTCGCGCGTGCTCTTGCCCGTGAAGCCTTGGGAGAGACGCCGTGAGTCCTGCAATCCAAGGTTCGCTGGTTCTCGTCACAACGATTCTGGTCCTGCTGTCGGGAATCCCGGTGGCATTCGGACTCGGGGCGATTGCCGTGGTGTTTCTTGTCGCCTTCCAAGGCTTCGACGCCCTGCATGTTGTCGCCGAAACCTACTGGTCCGGCCTCGACGAATTCACGCTCGTGGCTATTCCAATGTTCGTGATGATGGGCGCGGCAATCGGATCCTCTCCTGCGGGCAAGGATCTTTATGAAGCGCTCGATCGCTGGCTCTATCGTCTTCCGGGCGGCCTCGTCGTCTCCAACCTCGGCGCTTGCGCAATCTTCGCGGCGCTCACCGGCTCGTCGCCCGCCTGTTGCGCCGCGATCGGCAAGATGGGCATCCCGGAGATGCGCAAGCGTGGTTATCCGGATGAGGTCGCGACCGGCTCGATCTGCGCCGGTGGCACGCTTGGCATTCTGATCCCGCCCTCGGTCACCTTCATCCTGTATGGCATCGCTACCGAGACCTCGATCGGGCGACTGTTCATTGCCGGCATTGTTCCGGGCCTGATGCTGACCGGATTCTTCATGATCTGGACGATATTCGCGATCTGGCGCAAAGGCTTCAGATCACATGCCGCAGGCTTCCGTTATTCATGGAAGCAAAAATTCGAAGCCGTCCCGAAGATCTCGCCGTTTCTTTTCATCATCGCCGGCGTGATGTACGCGCTCTATGGCGGCATCGCGACCCCATCGGAAGCGGCGGGTGTCGGAGCGGCGATGTGTCTCGTTCTTGCGATCATGATCTACAGGCTTTGGACGCCAGCGCAAATCTGGCACATCCTGCGCGACACGATGCGCGAGTCGGTGATGATCCTCACGATCATCGCAGCGGCGGTTTTGTTCGGCTACATGCTGACATCGCTCTACCTCACACAGACGCTCGCGCAGGGCATCGCCGACATGCACGCCAACAAGTGGGTGTTGATGCTCCTCATCAACATCTTCCTGCTGGTCTGCGGATTCTTCATTCCGCCTGCCGCGATTATCTTGATGACGAGCCCGATCCTGTTGCCGATCATTACGGCAGCCGGGTTTGATCCGATCTGGTTCGGCGTCATTATGACGATCAACATGGAGATCGGCCTCATCCACCCGCCGGTCGGCCTCAATATCTACATCGTCAACGCGATCGCGCCGGACGTACCTCTCGCGAAGGTGATGTGGGGAACACTTCCCTATGTGCTCTGCATGTTCCTTGCAATCATCGTGCTCTGCATCTTCCCCGACATCGCCACTTGGTTGCCTACTTATCTGATGGGACCGGGGAAATAGCCCGTTAGCGGCGCGGCTCGCGCACGCGATACAACAAAAAACCGCGCGAGACAGGCTCGCGCGGTTTTTTTGTTTCCCGAAATTTATCCGAACTCAGTGCGTCCAGGGCTCGCTGCGGCGGAATGCGAAGTTGTCCGCGTAAGCGACCTGCCGGCGAACTGATTCCTTTGGCTCCTGCACCTGATAGGCGATCCCGTTGGCCTCGCAATACGCCACGGCTTCCTCGCGGGTATGGAAGTGCAGGGTCACCTGCTGCTTCATGTCGGCCGAGCTGGTCCAGCCCATCAGTGGTTCGACGACGCGCGGCTTTTCCGGCTCGTAATCGAGCTGCCATTCCTTGGTCTTGGCCTTGCCGGACTGCATGGCGTTCTTGGCGGGCTTGAAGATACGGGCTGTCATGTCACGAGGCCTTGAAGATCGAAAAATCACATGAGCTTGTTCATGGACGTGTTCCGCGAACGGCTCGGGCTCCTATATAACCGCACTCCGTTCGCGTAACAATCCGCGCCCTGCCTGTCCGGCCGGGGCGTTACCCGCCTCCACCTCGCCTCTGTCCGGCTCCGAGACGGAATATTTGATGAACCTCAAGGCAACCCTTTTAAAAGGCCGCGACCTGCGTCTCGACCTGTTCCGTGGTGTCGCCAACTGGGCGATTTTCCTCGACCACATCCCCAACAACGCCGTGAACTGGATCACGACGCGGAATTACGGATTCAGCGACGCGGCCGACCTGTTCGTTTTCATTTCGGGCTATACCGCCGCCTTCGTCTATGCACGGATGATGATCCAGCGCGGCTTCATCGTCGGCGTGACGCGGCTGCTCAAGCGGGTCTGGCAACTCTACGTCGCCCATGTCCTGTTGTTCGTGATCTATGTCGCCGCCATCGGCTGGGTGGCGCTGCGCTACAGCGACCCCCAGATCATCAACGAGTTCAACATCGCGGGGCTGGTGGACAGCCCGATTCAGACGATTTCCCAAGGCTTGCTGCTGCGCTTCAAGCCGCTCAACCTCGACGTGCTGCCGCTTTACATCGTGCTGATGGCTTGCTTCGGCCCGGTGCTGTGGCTGTTGCTGCGCAAGCCTAACCTTACCATGGCGGGCTCCCTCCTGCTCTATTTCGCGGCCCGGCATTTCGGCTGGAACCTGCCGGCCTACCCAGGCGGCGTCTGGTATTTCAATCCGTTCTGCTGGCAGGTGCTGTTCGTGCTCGGCGCATGGGTGGCGGTGGCTGGAATCCGCGAGGTGCGGGTCGCGATCCGCCTGCCGTTCCTGCTGTGGATGGCCGCGCTCTACCTGGTTTTTGCCTTCCTGATGACGCTGGCCGGCCGCTTCCCGGAATTCGGAGCGCTGTTTCCGACATGGCTCGTGGACACCTTCAATCCGAACGACAAGACCAATCTCGCGCCCTACCGCTTCCTGCATTTCATAGCGCTGGCTTTTCTCGTCACGCGCTTCGTGCGCAAGGACTGGCCGGGCCTGCAATGGAAGATCTTCGATCCGCTAATCAAATGCGGCCAGCAATCGTTGCAGGTGTTCTGCGTCGGCGTCTTTCTGTCCTTCGCCGGGCATTTCGTCCTGATGATGAGCTACGGCACGCTCTGGAGCCAGATCTGGGTCAGTCTCACCGGCCTCGCGATCATGACCGCCATCGCCTATTACGGAAACTGGTCGAAGCGGCAAGACAAGGCGCCCGCACCGCCGCCGGCCCCTCCAAAAAATTGATGGATGGATCACGCAGGGCTATAGGAATCCGGGCTGGGAGATATCCGATGCGAAGGCAATCGTCGCTGATGCGGGGTGGACTGAGCGGGCGGCCGTGGCTTGCGTGCCTGTTTTCGGCGGCTATCGCAGTCTGCCTGCCGCAATGGTCATACGCACAGAGCACCACGGTTCAGCGTACCGCCAAAGGTGCAAGCGGCAAGGACATCCGGATCGGCGTCTATATCAACGTGCTGGCGAATTGCAGCTCCGGCCCCCTGCCTGCGATTCAGATGGTCGTGCCTCCCGAAAATGGCTCGGCCACGGTCAAGCGCGCGAAAGTCTCCCTGACCAATTACAAGAATTGCATGGCGCTTGAGGTGCCCGCCTTCATTGGCATCTACCGTTCCAAGCCAAACTTCGCCGGCAGCGACCACTTGACCCTGAGCGTGTCCTATCCCAACGGCCGCACCGAAACGCAGCAGATCACCATCACAGTCGGCACGGGGCAGAATCGCGGCCGGGAAATTTAAGGAAAGAGTTGTCAGGACCGCGCTCTGCAACCGAATAGTTGTCGGCTGTTACCTCGAAACAACAATTTCGAGGCTTGTTCTGAGATTTATTTTCTTCTTCATATGATAATTATGTTATTTATTTCGTATAATTTCGAATTTCGTAGAATAATATTTCAAGAATGGTATGGGAGAAGAGAAAAATTTAATCTATGACGTGCGTTACCTTGGATAAAACATTGATATAGATAGATATATTCAAACATGGCGATTTTGCGCTGAACTTTCACAATCACGCCATTGTCTGGAATTTTGCCCCAAGTTAATGTCGCGTTACTGGGGACAGATTTTATGAAGTTTATTTTATCCGCATCATTGCTTGCGTTGTCGTTTGGCGTGTCTTCGGTTCAGGCCGAACCGTTTTCGATCAACGATGCGCTGAAACAAGCGATCCAGACCAATCCGGGAGTTGGTGAGGCGTCGGCCAATCGCCGTGCGACCGAAAGCGAGCTGCGGCAAACGCAAGGTACACTGCTGCCTCAGGTGCGTCTGGAAGCCAATGCGGGCCCCGAACGCTTCACCCAGAACATCGCCACTCCTCCTGCCGGCAGCGGCATGACGATGCATGGCCGGTACGCGTCCGTCGTTGTCCGCCAGTTGCTGTTCGATGGATTCACGTCGATCAATGAGGTTTGGCGTCAGACCGCGCGCGTGAATGCGTCCGCCTTCCGCGTCCGCGAGCGCACCGAGCTGATCGCACTCGATGCGGCAGAAGCCTATATCGACGTCGTCCGCTACACCCGCCTTGTCGAACTCGCACGCCAGAACGTCGCCAACCACGAGGCAATCTTCAATAACGTCGAGTCCCGCTACAAAGGCGGCCGCTCCGGCGAGGGCGATCTGCAGCAGGCGCTAGAACGCGTGGAAGCGGCGAAGGCCGCGCTGTCCGAATTCGAACGCAGCCTCGAGGATGCCCGTGCGAAATATCGCAAGGTCGTCGGTGTCGAGCCCTACAATCTGCGCTTCCCCAGCACGCTGAGGGGCATGCCGACCAGCAAGGATGCTTCGCTTGCGGTCGCAATCCATCACAATGCGACGCTTCAGGCCTCGCAGGCCGACACCGATGCAGCGCGCCATGCCTTCCATGCGACCGCTGGCTCGTTCGTGCCGACCGTCTCGCTTGAAGGCCGTGCCTCGCGCGGCATCGACTCCGACACCTATATCGGCCGCCGTGACGACGTATCCGGCAAGGTCGTGATGTCGTGGGATATCTTCCGCGGCGGCCAGGACACCTGGCGGCGCACTGAAATGGCGGAGCGCTACAACCAACAGAACATGGCCCACGCCAGGCTCCAGCGCGACGCGCTTGAATCGATCGACAAGGCGTGGTCCGCGCGCACGATCACCGTGAGCCGCATCGGCGCCCTCACGCGCCAGCTCGCCGCCGATCGCAAGGCGATCGACGCCTACCGTAAGGAATACGAACTCGGCCAGCGCTCGCTGATCGACCTTCTCAATGCCGAGAACCAGTATTTCAACGCGGCCGTCTCGCTGACCTCGGCGCGCGGTGTCATCGTGTTCGCCGATTATCAGTTGCTGGCCGCGATGGGCACCCTCCTCGATTATCTGAAGGCACCGCCGCCGGTCGAAGCCGCCCCGCTCGATCAAGTCGCGTTCGGACCGTTCCCGACCAAGATCGCGCCGTTCATATGGAACCTGCCGTCCACCGGCTCGAACCCGCTCAATGTCACGGGCACCCCTTCCGCGATTCCATATACCCCGGCTGCCGGCGCTATCGTGAATTCCGGGGACCGCTGGCAGGTCTGGTCTCCGACACCGACCATCCAGAACGGCCACAATCCGGCATGGCTTGAGCAGAGCCGTTCCCCGAAGCCGGTCGATCTGCGTTCCTCGAACCAGACCGCCGGTAATGGCAGCGCCCTGTCCTTTGCCGCAGCCGAGTTCACGGAAACCAGTTCCTCGGTGCCGGCCTGGTTCAATGCCGCAGTTCGGGGCGTTAAGACTAACCCCTAAAAGGCAGGTCCGGTTAACCCGCGCGGTCCGCTGAAAGGCTAAAAATAGCCTAAATATTAGTGCGGATCGGGTCGGATCACGGTCCGCAGGGCTCCGGGCTTTCCGGGCTCGAATCTTGAGGCCGGAATAACGGCGATCGATTATGATCGTCAGTCGCTGGCCGGAGGGTCGGCCAAAGGACCAGTACCGTGAATCTTCAGGCGCGTGCAGCGTTTCCTTCCGGGCAGCCGATCGGCTCGCCGTTGCCGGATGCCGCGCCTGTGGCGGATGCAAAGCCTGAACACGATTCCTTTTCCGACGCTCTCCTGTTCGTTGCTGCCCATCATGGCCGCGCCATCACGCGTGACGCGCTGTTGTCCGGTCTGCCGATCGAACACGATCAACTGACACCGAACCTGTTCTCACGCGCCGCCGCCCGTGCCGGGCTCGAGGTCGAAGCCACCAAGCGCGACCTTGCCGACATCCCATCGCTCGTCCTGCCTGCGGTTCTGATTTTTCATGATCGCAGCACGCGCATCCTGATGGCGACCGATGGCGAGACGATCGAGATCATCAATCCGTCGACCCGCAAACGCGAGAGACTCCTGATCCATGAAATGGAGCGGGATTATCTCGGTTACGCCTTCCTGCTGCGGCCCGTTGCCATGACCACGGATCGCGTCGCGGCCGCGGGTGGCATACCGGGCAAGCACTGGTTCTGGTCGGTGGTCCAACGCTTCGGCGCCAACTATCGCCACGTCGCCGTCGCCGCCCTGATTGTCAACATGCTGGCGCTCGCGGCGCCGCTGTTCGTGATGAACGTCTACGACCGCGTGGTGCCAAACGGGGCTATTCCCTCGCTGGTCGCGCTGGCGATTGGCCTTGGCCTGGCGATAGTGTTCGATTTCGTCCTGCGCACCGTGCGCGCCCGCATCATCGACGTCACCGGCAAGAAGATCGACGTGGTGCTGGCGGCCGAGATCTTCGAGCACATCCTCTCGATCAAGATGGCGCAGCGGCCGCAATCGGTCGGCATTCTCGCCAACCAGATGCGCGATTTCGATTCCGTGCGCGACTTCTTCACCTCCGGTACCGTGGTGTCGGCAACCGACCTTCTGTTCGCGCTGATCTTCATCATCGTCCTGTTCATCATCGCAGGCCCGCTCGCCTGGATTCCTTTAGCCATGCTGCCGATCATGATCCTGGTCGGCGTGATCCTGCAGCGCCCGCTCAACGACGCGGTCAACCGCCTGCAGGCCGAATCCAGCGCACGTCATGGCGTACTGGTCGAAAGCCTCTCCTATATCGAGACGGTTCGCGCGACCGGCGCAGAGGCCAAGATGCAGAACGCCTGGGAGCGTTCGGTTGCCGCGACCGCGCGTTCGGGCGAAGACGTGCACTTCTGGTCGACCTTGTCGCTGACCGCCGCGAGCACAGCGCAGCAGCTCACCAGCATGATGATGATCGTCGTCGGCGTGTTCCTCATTCTCGACGGCAAGCTGTCGATGGGCGCGCTGATCGCATCCAACATGCTGGCCGGGCGCGTCCTGTCGCCGATCGCCGGCATCGCCGCCGTCATCACCCGCGCGACACAGACAATCGTTGCGATGCGTTCGATCGACAAGCTGATGACGCTGGAACGGGAACGCCCGGTGGGACGCACCTACATCGCCCGCGAGGTGAAGGGCGAGTCCATCACCTTCGACAACGTCCACTTCAAATACCCCAATGCGTCCGTCAATGCGCTGGACGGCGTCACGTTCAAAATCAATCCGGGCGAACGCGTCGGCATTATCGGGCGGATCGGCTCGGGCAAGACCACGGTTGGCCGGCTGATCTCGGGTTTCTATCAGCCCGACGAAGGCCGCGTGCTGGTCGACGGCGTCGATCTGCGGCAGTTCGATCCTGCGGATCTGCGGCGCGGCGTCGGCTTCGTGCTGCAGGATACCGACCTGTTCTTCGGTAAGCTGCGCGACAACATTGCGCTCGGTTATCCAGCAGCGACCGATGCCGAAATTCTCGAGGCCGCCCGTCTTGCCGGTGTCGAGCAGTTCGCGGCTCATCATCCGCTCGGTTACGATCTGCCGATCGCGGAAGGCGGCCGCAGCCTGTCCGGCGGCCAGAAGCAGGCGATCGGTCTGGCGCGCGCGCTGATCCGCAAGCCGCAGGTGCTGTTCCTGGATGAGCCGACCGCGCATTTCGACACGCGCAGCGAGGCGGAATTCCTCGAGCGCTTGAAGGCCCTGAAGCAGAAGGAGATGACAATCATCGTCTCCACCCATCGCCTGTCGCTGCTCGCACTGGTCGATCGCCTTCTGGTGTTCGAACAGGGCAAACTCATCGCCGACGGCCCGCGCGATCTCGTGATCGCACGGCTACAGAACACGGCGACCGCGCAAGGCGCCAAACCCAATACCAGGCCCCAGACGGCTCCCCATGCGAAGCTCTGATTTCTCCTTCGCCAATGACGTACGGGCCGCTGCCGAGCTGAAAACGCCTCGCGCCTCGCTGATCCTGCTGGGCACGACCGTCGCCCTGATGGTCGTCGGCATCATCTGGGCGCACTTCGCCGTTCTCGATGAGGTCAAGCGCGGCAACGCCCGTGTCATCCCCTCGCGGCAATTGCAGGTGGTGCAAAGCCTGGAAGGCGGCATCGTTCAGGATATCCTGGTTCAGGAAGGCGATATCGTCAAACAGGGCCAGGTGTTGATGCGGATCGACGACACCAAGTTTTTGGCCGATCTTGGAGAGGTGCGCGAACGCCGCTTTGCCAACGCTGCGCGTGTTGCGCGCCTCGAAGCTGAAGTAAAAGGGCTGCCAAAACCGACATTTCCGGACAAGCTCGCAGAACGTGCGCCGCAAGCCGTGCAGACCGAACAGAATGTGTTCGACGCACGGGCCAGGAAACTCGCGCAGGATGTGGATGTGCTGACCCAACAGGCGACACGGTTGTCGGATTCGCTCAAACTCCTCAGCCGCGAAGTCCAACTGACGCAGAACCTTTACACACAGAAGGTCGTGCCCGAAATCGAGATGCTGCGCCTGCAGCGGCAGGAATCGGACATGCGCGGTCAACTCGCGGAAACGCAGGCCCGCATTTCTACCGCCAAGGCCACGTTCCGTTCGCAGGCCGAAGAAGATCTCGCAAAATCGCGTGCCGACCTCGCCGTGCTCGAGGAAACCACGAAGTCGGCGCAGGACCGCGTACGTCGCGCCGATCTGAAATCTCCGGTTAACGGCATCATCAACAAGCTCAACGTCACGACCGTCGGCGCCGTAGTGCAGCCCGGCGCCAATCTGATGGACATCGTCCCGCTCGATGACTCTCTGCTTGTCGAGGGCCGCATCCGTCCGCAGGACATCGCCTTCATTCGCCCGCAGCAGAATGCAGTGGTCAAGATCACCGCCTATGACTCATCGGTTTACGGTTCGCTGAAAGGCAAGGTCGAGCGCATCAGCGCCGACTCCATCGTCGACGACAAATCAGAGCAGCGTGGCGAGAAAGGCGAGAGCTTCTATCGTGTGATCGTCCGCACCGACAAGAACCACCTCGGCACAGCGGAGCACCCTCTTCCCATTATTCCCGGCATGGTGGCGACTGTGGAAGTGCAGACCGGCGAAAAGTCGGTGCTCGACTACATGATGAAGCCCGCCCGCATGCTGCGCGACGAGGCGTTGCGCGAGCATTGACGCGCCGGTCTATTTGGAGCGGCCCCGTATCGTTAATGTTTTATGGATTAGGTTTCATCAAATCCGAACATTTCCGAAAAGCCTCAATTGACCGCGCTTTCGACAATAGTTCCTCGGCTTAAGCGCATTTAACGCTCGCGAAGCCGCACGCCCCTAACACTGGTCCCGATAACAGACGGGACGAAGTACGGCGCGAAGACGCTGGCTGACGATCCCGCAATACGGGACGTCAACAATGTCGCCTGTCGCAAGGGTGTCCAAACCATTCGCCGCTGGCATTGCCATGCTGAGCAGCATGCTGGTGCTGGCTGGAACGGCCACGGAAGTCGCGGCGCGTGCACGCGGCAGCGTGCAGGCCAGCGACCATGTGCTGCGTTTCGATGACGCGCCGGTAGCACCGCCGCAGGCGAAGTTCTTCACCATTAACGGCGTGCTGGCCAAGCTCGATGCCACCAAGCGCGGGACTGCCGCGTCCGGCAACGATGTCGAACTGGCCTCCCTGACGCCGACCGGCATTGTAACCGATACGCCTTCCGTCCAGATCGCCCCGGCGAACGGGCCTGAGCCATTCGGGCTGTTCGCATTCCGCGCGCCGGAAGGTGCGCTGTGGCGCAAGTGGCGTGGGCTTGAAGCCGACATGGCGAAGGATACGGAAAGCCTGCACCGGTGCCAGAACGATGCGAGCAGCTGCTCGCCTGCGGCTGCACAGTTCGCGCGCTTCGTCGCCTCGGCAAAGGCGAAAAGCGGCCGCGCACAGCTCGAGGATATCAATCAGAACGTCAATCTCGCCATCCGCTACGTCAGCGACAGCATGCAGTATGGCGTCGCCGATCGCTGGAGTTCGGCGCTCTCCTCCTTCGCGACCGGCCAAGGCGACTGTGAGGATTATGCCATCGCCAAATATGCCGCGCTCAGCGAAGCCGGCTTTGCTGCGGAAGACCTGCGGCTTGTGCTGGTGCGCGACCGCGCCGTGCGCGAGGATCATGCGGTGCTCGCCGTGCACCACGAGGGCAAATGGCTGATCATGGACAACCGCAGCGCGCTGTTGCGCGAAGACAGCCAGATCTCGTCCTTCACGCCGCTGTTTGCGATCAACTATCGTGGCGTGCAACTGTTCGCGACGCCCTATGCCAAACGCGATGCGCTTGACGGCGAGACCGATGCCTTGCCCGCCGCCGATGCAATCGGCGCAGCCGAGTGGACCGGCGCAGAGGCCAGCGCCTCGCCCGCAGGCGGCGCCATCGGTGAGCTTCCGCTGCTGATGTGAGCAATTCAGGCAAGCAATAAAAAAGGGCGCCTCGCGGCGCCCTTTTTGCTTTCTCTGAAGTGCTTTTAAACGTGGTACGTCTGAACGCCCTGCGTGCTGTTCAGGATCATCTGGATGGCGTCGCTGCCAGACGTCAGATTTGCACCTGTATCGTGCAACACCGCTACGTTTGTCCACGTATTGCCACTCAAATTGACCTGGACGGTGACATCGCCGTTATCGGAATGGGGCGATCCTGCGCTCGCAAGCGAGCTTTGTCCGTCGTCGTATTGGAACCGAACGTGGCTCGCCGCCTGAGACGCGCTATAGCCAGACAACAGAGCCGACAGATCAAGCGTGTCGTGATCGCCGCTACCCGTACCAGTCTGGAAGTCCAGAATGGTATCGACGCTGCCGGATGCCAGATCGCCGGATTGCCACTTGAAAATATCGGATCCGTCACCGCCATACAGTTGGTCGTTGCCTGTCCCGCCGGTCAGGGTGTCGCTGCCATGACTGCCGATCAGATAATCGTCACCACCATTGCCGTTCAGCGTTGCGCCGTCGGTAGTGGTGACTGAGGGTGCCGGTTGCGTGGAATTCAGCGTCTGATCCGAACCAATATCACCGCTGGTGTCGTTCGACGCCGTCGATGTCGCCGACGTAATCGAAAGAGCCGAGGTGGAGTAGATGTGGAATGTATTGTTAGTAGTATCGTACCAACTGTCAGTGGTCACGCTCGCGATGCTGCTCTCGATCTTGCCCAGGAGATCGTTCGCCGTGTTATCGAAACGGCTATTATCTGAAAATCCTCCGTGGGTTCCGTCGCTGGAATAAGTCACGCCATCGATCACAAGCTTGATCGTCTCAGTGCTGCTATTGCTGAATCCGCTAATGTTGTCCTTAAAATCAATCGCGTAGGTGTGAATCTGGGCAACGTTGTTTATCCCTGACGTCACCGTGAAATCCGCGTCCGGCGCGCCGGTCAGCGTCACAGCGTTGCTGGTCAGGTTGTTCGCCCATGAGACGCCATCAGCATCGAGGCTATGGGCCAGCGTCACGCCATTCACGCTCACGCTCTTCAGCGCGTCATAGACCTGCTCGGCTGAAGTATGACCGGATTCCACAGTGTAGCTGTAGGTGTGGCCGTCGACGGTAAGTGAAACCACGTCACCAACATCGTATCCGCCGCTATTAAATCCGATCGTCGTCTGCTGAATGGCGGCCGCGACGATGATGTCATCGTTGTTGGTGCCATCAATTGCGCCGCTCGTATCCTGTCTGTAGGTCACCGGATCGCTTGTGATCGGGTTAAAGCCATCGCTCACCGTGAAGGTGAACGTATCGGGCGGCGAGTTGGACGTGTCGTTGTCGTCGATCGTGATCGCCGATCCGCTGTGCGAGAGGTTGGTAAACACAGACCCGCTCGCATCGGTAATCGTCAGCGTATTGCCATCCGCGTCCGACGCATAATGCAGGAACGCAGCGTCCGTGACCGTGAACAGGTTGGCTCCGTAATTCGACACGACCGAGAGATTATCGGCGTCGATCGTCGGCGCATGATCATTATCCACGATCGTCGCCGTGCCGGTGCTGGACGTGTTGGTGGTGTTGCCCGACGTAACGGTCGCGGTCAGCGTGAAGTTCTCGTTGGATTCCACCAAGGAGTCGTTGGTGGTTCCAACGCTGACTTCAACGCTCGTCGTGCCTGTCGGAATATGAATGACACCACCTGCCCCGACGGCCACAAATCCATTGCCGTCATTGTAGTTGACGAAAAGATGATTGGCATTCGTATCGTAATCGGTATTTCCCGCGGTGCCGTTGGTCAGCAACAGCGTCACATCAACAGGTCCGCTCGCCGCATGGGACAGGTTGATGGTGAAAATCTCGGAGCTGCCTTCGGTTGCGGAGGTATCCGAAACAGTCAGCGACGGCGGCGGTGGCACGATATTGATATCGATCTCGCCCGTAGCGGTGTCGCCATCACCATCCACCACCGTATAGCCGATAACCTCGGTGTGGCCGGTCGTCGTATTCGCGGCCGAGAAGCTGTAATCGCCGGTCGCGAAGTTGAAGCTCAGATGCCCATATTCGGTATCGACACTGAGAGTGCTGTTGCCCTGCTGGTCGAAGCTGTTGCCGCCAACAATGGTGTTGGTTGCGGCGTTGTATGTGAACGTCACCGGACCATCGGCCGCCGTCGTCACCGTGATCGACTGGATGCCGCCGCCATTGCCGGGGCCGTCAGCGCCGAAGTCAGCATAGATGATGCTGGAATCGACGTTGTGCAGGATGTTGCCCGTCACATTGCCGCCGCTGGCACTCGCCGTGAGTTGATCGGCGAGTGAATCAAAGCCCGTAACGTCGTGATAGTCGGTGTGACCGTCAACGTCGATCTGCTCCAGCTTGAGCTGGTTGTTGTTGCTGTTGATCGCGTCGCCCACGCCGAAGACTTCGACGTGGATGTGGTTATCCGTGACGTACGACTGCCAGGCCGCCGCCGTGCTGTCACTCAGGGATGCACCACCCGTACCCAGATCCTCGTTCGGCGCACCGTCGCTGACGAAGAACACCTGGCTGTTCGGCTGCGTCGGATCAAAACTGGAATGGTTCATCAGTTGATTGACGCCATCCGTGTAGTCCGTGCCACGGATGTCATTCCCCCTGACGACAGCCGCCATCGCGTTGTCGAACGCGCTCTGGGTCGTGAACGTGCCAACCGTGTGAGCGCCTTCGGCAAAGTCAACAACCGTCACCGCGCCCTGACCGCCGTTCGCAAACAGCTTGTCGCCAGCTTCCTTGACGGCCGCGAGCATGGTGGTGAAATCGCTGTTGCTGATGCTCTGCGAGAAATCGAGCACGAACGCGACATTGAAGTGCCCGGCAGCGTCACCGGCCTGAACGGTAGCCGTCTGAAGCGCGGGGGAACTCGGGATGTCATCCTTGATATCGATGTCCAGCGTAGCATTGCCGGTCGCGCCGCTGCCATCGGTCACCGTCAGCGTGAAGGTGTCGCCGTCGGTGATAATGTCGGCGCCGTTGTTCGCTGTCGTCTCGTCAACCGGCTTGGTCAGCGTGTAGGTGTAATCGGCGTCTCCGGTGCTCGAATCGTAGTTGGTGATGGTCAGCGTGCCGTGCGCGTTGCCGCTGGTGAAGTCGAACGTGTGGCCAGTGCTGCCGGTGATGTCTGCAATATTCACCTGCTGGGACGACCCGCCCAGAGTCACCGTCAACGACTGAATGGTAGAGGTGCCGTCCGCGTCGAACAGATGAATCGTGCCGTGCGTGGTCTCGCTGTCCGCGTTTGCGTCCGAGCCGATGACCGGCAACCCGGCCTCGTTCACGAGGTTATGGGCGTCGAGCGGGTTGGTCGGGTCCGTCGGGTGCACATCGATTGTCGGCGGCGTGTTGTTCTGGGCCGTGACAGTGAAATCGCCGCCGACGGCATCGCCGTCGCCATCGGTCAGCGCGACGTGGAATCCAAGATCGCTCGTCGGCGAAGTCGTGGTGGTGTCGACATCAGCGCCATCAAGCACAATCTTGAAGCCGCCATTGGGTGTGCCCGCGTTGCCGGTGAAGTCGACGGAATCGATTGTGGCACCGGTTGGCGCGGTGAGCGTCAGAGTGCCGTCCTTCGTGGCCGCATAGCCAGAAACAGTGTCAGAGGTGCCGTCGGAGTAATGCACGACATAATCGACGCTGCCGTCTTTATGGAAGCTGTAGGTGACGCTGCTCGTCGCCGTGCCGGTATCGGATTGCTTGAAATCGAAGTGCAGGTGGTCGGCACCCGTGAAAGTATCGCTGCCGATGCCCCAGCCTGTGCTCGAGCCATTGACGCTCCCGGAGCCGGTCACCTTCGCGATCGTGCCACCGCTATATGTCACGTCCACTTCGCCATTCGGCGCATTCGGATAACTAAAATTAGAATTGCCGATAAAGTCGGTGGTCGTGTGTGCGTTGTCGAATTCCTGAATCTGCTGATACGAATACCCTTGATCGTTGGCATTAAGCGTCAGCACAAACACTTGATGGCTCGGATCAGGCTGATCGCTGCCTGACGGTGCGCTGCCGGTATAGCCGATCAGGGTGTGCCCGTCGGCGCTGACCCAGTAATGCACGGCCTGCCCGCCCGATGTCAGGTTGGCCGGCGGTGTACCGGAAAGAACTCCCGTGCCCACGCCGTCCGCGCCAGCGCTGAACGCGATCGTGCCGGTATGGATGGCGTTATCGCTGACCGTGATCGACTCGATGGCACCGAGCGTCGGCGTGTCGTCATTCACGGAAATCAGGAAGCTGCCCGGAGCAGCATCGCTATCGCCGTCCGTCACCTGGTAGTTGACGGTGAACTGGACGTTGTCCTCGGTCGTGCTGTGCGTCGGCTGGAAGATCGGGTTCAGTTCGGTGACGGTGTAATTGCCAGAGGTGGAATCGGTCAGCGAGACCTGGACAACCGCAACCGTATGGCCGTTCTGCTCCTGATAGATCGTCAGGGTCTTGCCGCCGTTAGTGACGACCTGTGTAAAGCCCTCGTTTGCCGGCAGGGTCGCACTTTGCAGCAGGACCGAACCCGCACCATCGGCACCAAATGTGTGCGCAAGCGTGCCCGTGGTGTTTGAGGCTGGGACGTCACCCGTGCCACCCGCATTCTGAGTGGCATAGGTATGGACAGCGGTTTCGTCGTCGAGCTTGACGGTATTATTGGAGCCGGCAGACGGCATCGTGTCCTGGAAGTGGAGGTTGGCTCCAATGTTAATGGTCTTGCTTCCGCTCCCTCCATCGCCATCGCCGTCCGTCACGTTTGCCGACGCCGTCAACTGAATGAGGCTGTCAGCGAGCGAGGCCAGGTCGCCGGACCCATGGTTGATCGCCGCGTACTGCGTCAGCGTCACGGTGCCGTTGCCGTCAACCGATATCGAGAACACAACAGAGCTGTCGATGCTGTGCGGCGCCTGCGAGCCGGTGTAGCCGACGATCGTTCCGTCGGACAGTTCGGCCAGATAGATCTTGCCCCCAACTATGGCCGTCAGACCGGAGTTCACATGGTTTCCGAAACCATTGATATTCAGGCTGTAGCTCCAGGCCGGGCCCGAGCCCTCACCGTCCGCGCCATAAGTCGGCGTTGCCGTGAACAGTGAGCCAAAGAGAGCCGTCGAGGAATCGCTGCCGCCCAAAATGTCATAGGTCGTGATCACCACATTCGCATCCGAGACCGCGGCAACCGATACGCTCGGACCATCGTCGTAGAACAGAATATGGCTGCCGATGTTGGTCGTATCGGAGGCGGTGTCACCATCGCCATCGGTGACGATGACTTTCGCCTGAATCGCGCCGTCGGCAAGTGAAACTGTTTCGTTGTTCTTGCTGGTGTCGAATTCCTTCAGCGACAGATACTGCGCGATGTCGATATCACCATCCGACTCGATCGCGATGGCGAAGGCGATGGTGCCATTGGCATTGGCGTCGTTGTGGGCTGGATCAGTGCCGCCAACGCGGCCCACGATCAGGCCCGTCGCAGCGTCTTCATACAGATAGATGTTATGCCCATCGGTGGTCTGAACGCCCGAATACACACCAGTCGAGGGAACCTGTAGCGAGTAGGCAATGGACGACACGCCGTCGGCACCGCCGGCGATGTTGGGGATGACAAGCGGCCCCGCCCCGTGCGCGTAGGCAATCGCGGGCGAACCCGCCACCGCATGCGCAATATCGGTATCGTTGCCGAGGTCGGTCCCGGCATGGGTAGCTTCAAACGTCGCGAAAATATTGCGGACCGAACTGGAGGTCGTGTCGTTCGGCGGCAAGCCAAGGAATCCATCCTGCGAACCTGCGGATTCATCGATTCCGACATAGACAATAGGATTGGTCGACAATGAAACATGCGGGACGTCGTCGATGACCTTCACGTTGAACGCACCGTCAAGCGTGACGTGGTCGCCGTCGCCATCGGTGGCCTGAATGATCTGCCCGAAGTCGATGGAATCGACCTGAGTATTCTGCCCGTGTTCCTGGAGCGTTGTATTTTCGTCAGCAGTATTGGCCGGGGGCGTGTCGTGATCGATTGCATCGAACAACTGGACAATATAGCTGCCGTTCGACGACAAATGCAGATCCAGAACGACGTGGGTGTTGAAACCCGAACCAGTGGTCGCGATGAGATCGCCGGTCAGATTGCTGATGCTGAAAGTGAGTGCTTCGCCGTGCGACGTCAGGCCGAGGGCGTTGAGCGACGCCAGCGCGCTGGTCCGTTCAGCGCCGGTGACGAACGAGAAGCTGCCCTTGCCGTCCGCGCCGAAGTTCACCAGACCTGACAGCGAGCCTGTCGTGTACGCAGCGCCCAACAGGTCTGTGCCGCCAAAGAAATCCGGGCTGCTGCCATGTGTCAGCAGGTCGTGAATATTGTCTTCATCGACAGTCGCGGTCGTGGAAGCATTTGCCAACAGCACAGGGCCGTCGTCCTGGAAAGTCACGCTGCTGCCAAGGTCCAGCGTCTTCGAGGTGACATCGCCGTCCCCGTCGGTCGCCGTGACCGTCAGGGTCACCAGATTGCTGTCCAGGCTGATGCCTTCGTTGTTGTTGCTCGTATCAAGCTCGTGAACCGCACGATCCTGCGTGAGCGTCGCGCTGCCGCTTGCTGCATCGACAGACAGCGTGAAGACGAGGTAGCTCGAGTCACCCACGTGACCCGTCACATAACCGGAGATGGTATTGCCGCTCTCCGTCAGCACCACGGCTTGGCCGGTCGCGGTATCGATGAGATTGGATGAACCGGACACAAGGGTCAGCGCGTAACTGACCGTTCCGCCGTCGGCGCCCTCCACCACTGTGAACGCGGAAGAAAAATCCGCCGTATCGACGGTGTGGCCGAGACCCGGGCCCGGAGTGGTGCCATTCGGCAGGAAGCTTTCATCCACCGTCAGCGTCGGCACGCTCTGGCTCACCGTGATCGACGGCACGTCGTCCTTGATATCGACAAGGAGCGTCGCGGGATTCGACGCGATATTGCTGTTGTCCGTCACCACGATCGTGAACGAGTCACCGTTCGCGACCGTATCGGTCCCGTTGTTCTGAGCGGGGCTCTCGGTGACGGAGGTGTTGAGCGTGTAGGTGTAGTGGCCGATGCCGGTGGTGGGGTCATAGTCCGTGATCACCAGCGTGCCGTGGCCATTGGAGCCGACGATCGGCGTCGCCGTCGTCGCTGTGACCAGATCGGCGATCGCGATCACCGTGCCATTGATGGTCAGGCTCTTGATGTCGGCAAGGCCGTCCACATCGCTCAGCGCGAACGTGCCGTGAGCGACGGCGCTGCCATTGCCTGCCGCGGTGCCGCCCGGTTGCCCGATATGCGCAACGATGCCCGCTTCGTCCACGATGTTGTGGCCGTTCAAATCAACGTCCGCAGGCGTCAGCGTGATATCCGGCGCGGTATCGATGAAGTTGGATTGCGGGCCGAGTGGAAGGTTGACCTGGAAATTACCCAGTTCCTCCGGCCCAAGCAGCGGCAACGGATTGCCGATCGCGAGCGGATCGACCGTCGGATTGTGGAAGTCGGCGCCGCTCGCGGGGCTGCCGACTCCGCCCGCCGCCGGAAGCACGGACTGGTCTTCGGTGATCGGAAACAGCGAAGCGAACTGATCGCCCGTGACATCGTGCCCCGCGCCGAGATTGACATCGAGATTGGCGAGCGGCTTGCCGGTTGAATCGAAGAACGGCTCGATCGTCACCGTCGAATGGTTGTCGAACAGAACGATGAGTTTGGTGCCGACATGCACCATCGTCATCTTCTCGTTCGCGACCGCCGAGAGATCGACTTTCGTTTTTTGATCGAAGCCAAGATCGATGGTGATCGCCTGTTCGCTCCCAGGCTTCACGACCGTTACAACTTTGAGAGGAGCAGGGTTCTGAACAGGAGTGGTGTCAGCCTGAGCAATCCAGACGCGCTCGTTCATAAAATCCTCCCGGAAGCCGATCCTTGCGGCCCCTCAAAAAATTAAGAAATCATTAAGCTGAATAATCCCTTTCTAACGATCCGACGTCAAGAAAACGCAAGCGCTTTTGCCTCAAATTGTCTGGTTTGGGTTAAGCCCGCCACACACAACCCAAGGGCGATTGCCCGTTAAGGTTCGTTAACTCCGGCTTGTTGTCCGCGAGGACTTCCGCTAGAAATCCCAGCGGGGGATTTCATTATGATGATTCAACGCACTCTCATTGCCTCGTCCGCCTTATTTGCTCTTGCCTTTTCAATCGCTTGCACCACGGCGACGCCAGCCAAAGCAAACTGCGCGGATTTCGTCCTGAGCTGTGACAACGGTCGCGACTACCCGTTCTGCCCGCGCGCGGTCAGCCCCGAGGGCGATGTCGTCACCGGCACGCTGAGCCTTGCGCCGCATAGCGCCGTGCGGATGCGGCTGATCCCGATGGGTGTCGGCTACCGCTATGCCGGCCGTGGCATCTGGTTCGATGGCATGCAGGACCAAGCCCTGCTCTTCCTGCACAAGAACGCCTCGGTCTCCTGCACCGTGTCGCGCCAGACGCTGGACCCCGCTGCGCCGGCGGTGCTCTACACCAAGGGCTGATCTTGGGGCTGATCTTGGGGCCGATCCCGGCTTCGGATCGCGAGCCGGATTTTCGGCGCGACAAGCCCAAGCCGCGGCCATCGCCAGCGGCTTTCTCCGTGCTTTCCATTTTCAGGGCGGCAGCCTATAGGCGCCGTTATGGCGCTGCCGGGCTCGCAGCTAAACGCCAAATAATCTGATTTTTCAACCAGATGTCTGGAAATTCTTGGATTTAAGATGAGTTGGTCGGGGCAGCAGGATTCGAACCTGCGACCTGCGGTACCCAAAACCGCCGCGCTACCAGGCTACGCTATACCCCGGGACGCCAGTGGTTACACTGTTCGCATCACCCCAGCAAGGTATCGGATAGGGCCTTTAATTCCGGTCGAACAACGGTCCCGCAACCCGGTCGCCGGCTGCGATCCCGTCCTTCCGTGCGGTTCCAGCCACCACCTCCAGCACCGCCTTGACCGGGCCGCCCGATGAGATGATCCGCTCCGACAGCGGCTTGGTGTTTTCCGCGATCCGCAGAATTCGGCCATCGGCTCGGATAAAAATCATGTCGAGCGAGACATAGGTATTTTTCATCCACATCGACACTTCTTGCTGCGGCGAGAAGTCGAACAGCATGCCCTGCCCGTCAGGCAACTCCTTGCGGTACATCAGGCCCCGCTCGCGCTCCTCGGTCGTCCTGGCGATCTCGACGTTGAAAACCTTGACGCCGGACTTGGTGACAATCTCCAGCGTCTGCATATCCGCAGCCTGCGTGGGGTTTGCAGCGAGGCCGCAGCCAAGGCTGAGCGCCAGTAATGCCACGGCTGCCCGCCCTGCTCTCAATCCCGGAATTCCAAACATCATCGGCCGCCTTGGTTTTGATCTCGCGGCCCCATAGCAAATCGCCCGGCAGGCGTCAGCTTTCGCCTCATCACGTTGACGTGGATGATGCGCAAGCGCCCGCTGGCCAAACCAGCAAACGGCAGATCAGAATTAGTGGGACGACAGTCCACCCGCCCCGACCTCGGGCTGGATCTCGGCGGCCATCATGCCCTTGGAACCGGGCCCATAACGCACCAGCACGAACTGGCCAGGCCGCAATTCGGTCATGCCGTAGCGGCGCAGCGTTTCCATATGAACGAAGATGTCCGGCGTGCCCTCGCCGCACGACACGAAGCCGAACCCGCGCAGGCGGTTGAACCATTTCACCTGTGCGCGCTCGAGCCCGCTTGTTGGCGTCACGCTGACATGGGTGCGCGGCGGCAGCATCTGCGCCGGGTGAATGGCGGTCGATTCATCCATCGAGAGGATGCGAAAAGCCTGATAGCCCTTCTGCCGTTGCACGCATTCACACACCAGCCGCGCGCCCTCATAGGCTGTCTGGAAGCCGTCGCGCCGCAGCACCGTCACATGTAGGAGAATATCCGGCCAGCCATTGTCGGGAACGATAAAGCCGTAGCCTTTCGAGGCGTCGAACCATTTGATGACGCCGCTGAGCTCGACCAGATTGGCAGCTGCGCCATCGTCCAGTCCTGCGAACGGGTCAGTGTTGTTTCGGCCTTGCGGTGCGGTAAATTCCTGCGAGCCGAGCCGAGATGCTGAACCACCTCCGAGCTGTTGCTCGGCAAGCCGTTTGGACTCGAAATTGTCCGTCCCCATGACTCCGGGCCCCACGCTGCCAGGCCTGCGCTGCGAGCCCGGCTGGATTGCGCTCATCGATGATCTTTCAACGATGCTGCGACGCGATTCGCGTAAGGAAACGATAACATTCCGCGTTAGGCGGAAAAGCCCAAAATCGAATCCGGCAAGAGCTATGAACAGCTTGCCGCTACGAATCCATCCCGGGTTCTCGATGAACCGTCAATCAAGAACGCCATCGCCGGATTAGCCCCGCATTCCCGTCCGGCTGTTCTCCACCCATGGCGGGAACCGGAAAACCGTGCCGTGCGTTGATGCGAACGGAGGTATCCATGCCTTATGCGCTCTTTACGAACGGTGAGCAGATCAGCAAGGCCTATCGCTCACGCGAAGAAGTTTGGAAGAAAGCCGAGGAAGCGGGTCTCGTCGTCGATCTTCCCACTGACGAGGAGAAGAAGGCACCGAAGCAGGTGCTCGACGAGGGCTATCACATCCAGTCGTGCCAGCCTGATGAAACCGACGAGCAACTCTCCACGACCGCTACAGATGTGAATTTCGAGCCAGCCCGGCAACGACGTTCATCGTCCGCGCGATAGATGCCCCGGCGGCACAGATTACAATTTTATCATTTCAGATGAAACGGGCGGAACAAATCCGCGAGACGCGCGTTGACAATATGAAGCTCTCCCCCAGGCTTCATTCCCAAAAAGCCCCGCCCAGTCCCCGCTGGCGGGGCTTTTCCATGCGCGTTGTCCACCGCGTTCACCCCTTCAATTGAAGACGGCGAGGCTATAAATCATCTGCTTCCCTTCCTCGCAAACCGGAAGTTTCAAGATGCGCTACCTCCACACCATGCTTCGCGTCCGCAACCTCGATGCCGCCCTCAAGTTTTACTGCGACGCGTTGGGGCTGAAGGAATCCCACCGGATGGCGAACGAAAAGGGCCGCTTCACGCTGGTCTTTCTTGCCGCGCCGGAAGACGAAGAACTCGTGAAGCAATCGCCGGGACGCGGCGCACCGCTTGTCGAACTGACCTGGAATTGGGATGAGGAGGCTTATGGTGAGGACCGCTTCTTCGGCCACCTCGCCTACGAGGTCGACGACATCTACGCGACCTGCGAACGTCTTTCCAAACTCGGCATTGTCATCAATCGCCCGCCGCGCGACGGACAGATGGCTTTTATCCGCTCACCCGATCTGCACTCGATCGAACTCCTGCAAAAGGGCAACGCTCTGCCGCCGCAGGAGCCGTGGTTGTCGATGAAAAACACCGGCCACTGGTAGGCATTCGTATCGCAATCGCGGAACATGCATAAAGCCCCCTCGTTTTCCTCGTACCGAACGCTAATCGAGGAGGACCAGATGGGACGCGGGCTATTGCTATGGCTACTGGGAGTGCCGATTCCGGTGATTATTCTTCTATGGCTGTTTTTTGGACACTGACCAAAAGCCTCGCTCGCGCGAGGCTTTTTTCATCACAGCTTGCGGCAATCGGCTGAGCCTTCGAGAAATTTCACAAGTGGGCTGGTTTTCGCATGCATCACGCAAAGCTCAATCTCTTTGCCTGCAGCAACCGGGCCGGTGCAGGTGATGCGCGGCTTGTCGTCATAAGTCGCGGTCTCAAACGCGCATGTTGCTCGGCATGAGGCTTCACTGTTCAGTGGGTTCGTGACGGAGATGCTTGCCGATTTTGCATCGGGTTGGATCACGCAGCGCACCGTCGCGATGTCCGCCGATGACAAGCGTACGCCTGCCAAAAGGCAGGCCGCTGACAGGACCGTAACCAGAGCAACGAGTTTCGGACGCAACATAGGCTCGCTCTATCAAAGCGCGCGGGTCGCCTGCAATCGGCACATCGTCGTGAAAATCCGAGAAAAGGTGGCGCTCCCTAGCGGAATCGAACCGCTCTCTCCACCGTGAAAGGGTGGCGTCCTAACCGATAGACGAAGGGAGCGAATCCGGCTGCCTTCGCGCCAAGCGCGCAAGCTGCGGGTGTTCGCGAGGAAATTCGTACAGGATCAACGGGTTAGGTGGTCGATGCCTGCGGCTTTCCCAAGGCCGGAACAGCGCTCCGGCTCAAGGCTGGGAACGTATAATGGCGTTTCGCCGCAGCGGCAAGCACCCTTCTCCGCCATACCGCCCGGCCGGTGAACGCCGTCTCAACAGCCGCGGCAGATGCTCTTGATCTTGCGGTCGAGCGCCTTTTCTTCGGCCGTCGCCTGATAAGGCTGATCGCCCAAAGACGGGTCGCGGCGGGGCTGCAAATGCCCGACCGGCGCTTGCATGACCGGGCCTGACCCCAAGGTGGAATTGGCGGGAGCGTTTGAGCCGCTCCCTGCTGCGTTACGGCCGCTTTGCGCGAAGGCACCCGATGCAGCCACCAAGGCCACGGTCATCGCAAGCACCGAGAACGATCCTATCGTTTTCACCGATGTCCGCATGACGACTCCTTTTGTCTGATCGGTGCCGGCGATGCTACGCCGGTGGATAAGAGTGCACACCACCACAATAGTCCACAAGCCGCCTTGGTTGCATCCGTTCGCCGTCACGTTGCTGCGACAGATAGGCTGGCCCCACAGGAATCTTGCCGTAACCGCCAGGAATGTCGAGCACATAGTCAGGCTGGCAAAGGCCGGAGACATGTCCGCGCAACTGCCGCATCAGCGCCTCGCCCTCCTCCAGCGTTGTTCGCAGGTGCGACGTGCCGGGCGCGAGATCGCCGTGATGCAGGTAATAGGGCTTGATCCGGCACTCGACGAAGGCACGCATCAGGGCCGTCAGCGTCTCCGCCGTATCGTTGACGCCGCGCAACAAAACCGACTGGCTGACCATCGGAATCCCGCGATCGATCAGCCGCGCGCAAGCCGCGCGGGCCTCGGCCGTCAGTTCGCGCGGATGGTTCGCGTGCAGCGCAACCCACGTCGTCACGTCGGGATGATGCAATGCCTCCGCGACCTCGTCCGTCATGCGCGCGGGATCGGCGACCGGCACGCGGGTGTGGAAGCGGATGATTTTGACGTGCGGGATGGCGGCAAGGTCGTTCACGATCTCCTTCAGCCGCCTCGCCGACAGCATCAGGGGATCGCCGCCGGTCAGGATCACCTCCCAGATTTCCGAGTGCGTGCGAATGTAATCGATGGCCTTGGCGTAAGCATGGTCCGACAGCGCGGAATCCTTGCCCGGCCCCACCATCTCGCGGCGGAAGCAGAACCGGCAATAGACCGCGCAGACATGCACGAGCTTGAGCAGCACGCGGTCCGGGTAACGATGCACGATCCCCTCGACCGGCGAGCGGGCGTTGTCACCGATCGGATCAGGGCGCTCGACGGGCTCGATCTGCAATTCCTGCGTGCTTGGCACGTATTGCCGTGCAATCGGATCGTTTGGGTCGTTGGGGTCGATCAACGCCGCAACGGGGGGTGTAATGGCGATGGCGTAACGCGCCGCCACCGTTTCCAGCGCGGGCAACGCTTCGCGTGAGACCAGTTTTTGGGCGGCAAGTTCGGCTGGCCGCCGCAGCGTGGTGGAAGGTTTCACGATGGAGCCCATATGACCTGATCGAGCCGCGTTGCGCCACTCGCCAGCATCACCAGCCGGTCGAAGCCGAGCGCCACGCCGGAAGCCGGCGGCATTTGTGCCAAGGCGGCAAAGAAGTCCTCATCGAGCGGATAACGCTCATGATAGCGCCGTTCCTTCTCGTCCATGGCAGAGATGAAGCGGCGGCGCTGCTCGGCCGCGTCTGTCAGTTCGCCAAAGCCGTTGGCAAGCTCCACCCCGCAGCCATAAACCTCGAACCGCTCCGCGACGCGAGGATCGCCCGCTTGGACTCGGGCCAATGCGGCCTCCGGCGAGGGATATTCATGCAGGATCGTCAGCACGCCGTCGCCGAGTTTCGGCTCGACATGCGCGGTCAATATTTTGCTGAAGATATCCGACCAGTCGTCATCGCCGCTGACATGGGTTTTGGCCGCTGCCTGTGCCGCCAGCGCATCGCGGTTGCCCTGTGCGCTTTCAATCGTCGCCAGAAGATCGATCCCTGCAAAACGCTCGAACGCCTCCGCCACGGTCAGCCGCTGCGGCGGTTTGAGAGGATCGAGCATTCGACCGCGGAATGAGAACTGCGTTGTGCCTGCTGCCTCGGCCGCCCGCGCGATCACGGCGACGCAATCCGCCATGATGGTCTCGTAGGGCGCATTGGCCCGGTACCATTCCAGCATGGTGAATTCGGTCAGATGCAGGGGGCTGTCCTCGCGGCCGCGAAACACCTTCGCGAACTCAACAATCTTGTCCTCGCCCGCCGCCAGAAGCTTCTTGCAGGCGAATTCCGGCGAGGTGCGCAGATAGCGCGCAATCTGCCCTTCCTCACCCGGCAGATCGGCTCGCAGGGCATGCAGATGGGTCTCATTGCCCGGAGACACCTGCAAAATCCCGGTCTCGACCTCGACAAAGTCCTGCGCGCCGAACCAGTCCCGGACGGCGCGGGTAATGGCCGCGCGCTGGCACAGGAACGGCCGGCGGTCCCGATGGCGGTCCCTGTCCCACCAGGGCGAGGTTTTGGGGGGAACCGGCATCAGCAAAATCGGCTCGTAAAGCTACCCTTGGGGCTGGCGTCAGCGGGACAAATCAGTATGTTGCGGCCCGAAACCGCCCCAAACGCCGTTCGTGCCCCTTCGCGGGTCCGCTGCCGGCCCCTCAGATTAGGAAATTGATCCGTGAGAGTCATCGCAAGTTCGATCCGCAAAGGCAACATCATCGAGCAGGACGGCAAGCTATATGTGGTCCTGAGCGCGGAGAACATCCATCCCGGCAAGGGCACGCCGGTGAGCCAGATCGAAATGCGCCGGATCAGCGACGGCGTGAAGATCTCCGAGCGCTACAAGACCACCGATCAGGTCGAGCGCGCGCATGTCGAGGATCATGACTTCAACTTCCTCTATGCCGACGATGACGGCTTCCATTTCATGAACAACGAGAGCTACGAGCAGCTCATGGTGCCGAAGGATGTCGTCGGCACCTCCGCGCCGTACCTTTCCGAGAACCTGACCGTGAAGCTCGCGATTCACGAAGGCGTCGCGGTGGCGATCACCCTGCCTCAGCGCATCACGCTCGAAGTGGTTGAGACCGAGCCGGTCACCAAGGGACAGACCGCGTCGTCGTCCTACAAGCCAGCCGTGCTGTCGAACGGCGTCCGTTCCGCCGTGCCGCCGCATATCGGTGTCGGCACCCGCATCGTGGTGATGACGGAAGACGGCTCTTACGTGGAACGCGCCAAGGACTAAGGTTCCTTACACATTATCGGCCCCGCGTCTGCGCGGTTTTGGCTTTGGCAGCTCCCGCCTCACGCCGCTAGACTGGGCCGATGATCGAGAATGATTCCCGCATTCCGCGCGCATGGACGCGCCGCGATCTTCTCCTTGGCGCAGGCACGCTTGCGCTCGTGTCCACATCCGCTTTTGCAAACGCGCCGCCGGGCTTCGATGCCTGGCGGGAGTCATTCCGCGCCAAGGCCCTTGCCAAGGGCGTTTCAAACGCCACCTACACGCACGTGATGGGCCGGATCGAGCCCGACATGAGCGTGTTCGCGCAGATGGGCAACCAGCCGGAGTTCAAGGAAGAACTCTGGCAGTACATCAATCGTCGCGTCTCGGACTGGCGCATCCGCGCGGGCAAGGAAGCGTTGCGCCAGCATGGCGCGCTGTTCACGCGCATCGAACGCGATTTCGGCGTCGAGCGCGGCACGCTGCTGGCGCTGTGGGGTGTCGAGAGCGCATTCGGCGATCCATTGGTCCAGAAGAACCACATGCGGCCCGTGTTTCCCTCGCTCGCCGCATTGGCGTGGCGGGCGCCGCGCCGCAAGGCCTATTGGGAAACCGAGCTCATCAACGCGCTGCGCATCGTCGAGCGCGGCTGGAGCACGCCGGAGGAAATGCGCGGCTCATGGGCGGGTGCGATGGGCCACACCCAATGGATGCCGGAAGTCTGGCTCAATGTCGGCTTCGACTATGACGGCGATGGCCGCGTTTCGCCCTTCGGCAAGCCGGACGATGCGCTCGGCTCGACCGCGCGCTATCTCGTCAATCGGGGCAAGTATCACCGCAACGAGCACTGGGGTTACGAGGTCGTCGGCAGCAGCCGCGCAAAGGGAAACCTCAGCTATGCGCAATGGGTGGCGGCAGGCGTAAGGCGCGCGGACGGCAAGCCGTTTCCGCGACCACACGACATGGCGAAGCTGTGGACGCCGGTCGATGGCGGTCCTTCATTTCTGATCGGACCAAACTTCTTCGCAGTCAGAAGCTACAACCCGTCGATGAACTATGCGCTCGCCATCGTCCACCTTGGCGACCGCATTCTCGGCGAGCCGCCGTTCCGGCACCCCTTCCCCGGCTCCGAGCGCGCACTGACGCTCGCCGAAATTCAGGAAGTGCAGACTCGCCTGACCAGAGCCGGGTTCAACACCGGCGGCACTGACGGGCGTGTCGGCAACGACACCATGAAAGCGGTAAAGGACTTTCAGACCAAGGTGGGATTGCCTGCTGACGGCTATGCCGGGCTCACGGTGCTGGCACGATTGCGCAGCATGTAACGTACTTATCGGATGGAAACCGGTTCACGCTCCGGCACGGCGATGTCGGAAATCCGCAACTGCACCCGCTCCGCACCCTGCCAGCGGTCGATACTGAGCGATCCGGCGACATGCACGATCTGGCCGCGATTGTCCGCGAGCGCATTGCCGAGCTTCTGGCCGACCGAGCGAAACGCGATGCCGTTGACCATCGCGCCATCACCCGACTTCAACCGCACGCGCATGTGCGCGCCACCAACCTCATCGGCGTAGACCAACTGGTGCGAAGGCAGCGCGATCATCGGCTCGGGATTGCCAGTGCCGAACGGTCCCGCGCGATTGAGCGTTTCGACAAAATCGGTTGTGACGGCACGCGCGCTCACCGCGCCATCGATGAACAATTCGTCGACATGCCGCGCCTTGGCCACATCCTCGGCGAGCCTCTGCTCAAGATAGGCGCGGAATTCAGCGAGCCGATCCTTCTTCAGTGTCACGCCCGCCGCCATCGCGTGGCCCCCGCCCTTCATCAACAAGCCCTCTGATACAGCCTCCCGCACCGCCTTGCCGAGATCGACGCCCGCAATCGAACGGCCCGAGCCCGTGCCAATGCCGCCCGGCTCCAGCGCCACGGCGAATGCAGGCCGCGAGAATTTCTCTTTCAGGCGCGATGCCACAAGGCCGACCACGCCCGGGTGCCAGCCCTCGGATGCGGTGACGATCACCGATCCCTTGTCTTCCAGCCCGAGCGAGGCCAGAGCCTCCGCTTCGGCCTGCTGCTCAGCGGCCTGTTCGATCAGCCGCCGCTCGACATTCAGCCGATCGAGTTCGGCGGCGATGCGTGCGGCTTCCGACACATCGCCTTCGAGCAACAGCCGGACGCCAAGATCGGCGCGACCGATGCGGCCGCCTGCATTGATACGGGGCCCGAGCATGAAGCCGAGGTGCCACGCTTCCGGCGGGCCGTTGAGGCGCGCGACATCCATCAGCGCGGTGTGGCCGACATGATCGCGGCGGCGCATCGCAATCAGCCCTTTGGCGACGAAGGCGCGATTGAGCCCCAGCAGCGGCGCCACGTCGGCGACCGTGCCGAGCGCCACATGATGCAGCATGTCGAGCAGGTTCGGCTCGGGCCGCTCGGCGGTCCAGAAATTGCGCACGCGCAACTCGCGGTTCACGGCAACCAGCGTCACAAATACGAGGCCGACCGCCGCGAGATGTCCCAGTCCCGACAGATCGTCCGGCCGGTTCGGGTTCACAAGTGCGTTGACGACGGGCAGTTCGTCGCCGCATTGATGATGGTCGATGACCACCACATCCATGCCGAGCTTGCGCGCCTCCGCGAGCGGTTCAAGGCTGGTGGTGCCGCAATCGACCGTCACCAGCAGCTTCGCTCCACGCGACGACAGCGAACGGATCGCCTCGACATTCGGGCCGTAGCCCTCGAAAATCCGATCGGGAATGTGAATCAGCGGATCGAGCCCGCAATGGCGCAGATGCCAGGCCAACAGCGCCGCCGAAGTCGCACCATCCACGTCGTAGTCTCCGAAGATCGCAACCATCTCGCCACGCGTCGCCGCATCTGCGATGCGCTTGGCCGCGGCCTCCATCTGCGTGACCGTCGAGGGATCGGGCAGCAGCTTGCGGATGGTCGGATCCAGAAAATCCTCGACCGCGTCGATGTCGATGCCGCGCCCGGCGATGATCCGCGCCAGCATTTCCGGCAACTGATAGCGCTGCACGATGGCCAGCGCCTGCGCCGCGCCGCGCGCGTCGAGCCGGTCGCGCCACAATTTACCCGTGGCCGAGCGCGCCACGCCGAGGAAGGCATGCGGGGTCTCGACAGGCAATGCTGTGACAGGAGGCGTCATGTTGAGGACCGCAGATAGGGATCGTGCGCGAGCGTTGCAATGATTCGCGAAAAACGCGCCGTCAGCAACCCAGCCGGCCGGCCAGATCCTCGATATCCGCAACCACGAAGTCCCAATCGCTCGTGGCTTCGAAATCCTCTTTCTGGTGCGGTCCGTACTCGGTGACGCGCGGCACGAAGGCGGTTTTCAGTCCGAGGCTGCGCGCAGCGATAAGATCGTAATTATGCGCCGCCACCATCATGACCTGCTCCGGCTTGAGGCCAAGGAGTTTTGCCGCGCCGAGATAGGTTTCCGGGTCCGGCTTGTAACGCTGGAAGATTTCCGCGCATAGGATCAGGTCCCAAGGCAGACCCGCATGCTTGGACAAGTTCGTCATCAGCGCGACATTGCCGTTCGACAGCGGCGAGATAACGAACTTGGTCTTCAGCCGCGTCAGGCCCGGCACGCTGTCCCGCCACGGCTTCAGGCGATGCCAGCCGTGCGTCAGATAATGGAAATCGTCCTTGGTCAGTCCTGTGATGCCGAGCCGCGCCGCAAGCGGTTCGACCGACTGACGCTGCAATTCATCAAGCGTGAGAAAGCCGCGCTCGGGATGGCGACGCACTTCGTCCATAGAGGGGCGATAAGCACTGCGCCATGCATCGACCAGCGCGACCCAATCGGCCGTGAGGCCCCTCGCCTCGCCCCATGCGGTGAAATCCGCGATCAGGCTGCCGCGCCAGTCCACAATGGTGCCGAACGTATCGAACAGCAGTGCTTTCACGTCCGACATCGTTGCGGCCTTGCGTTGATCAGTCGAGGTGGAATTTCTCGAGCTGGCGGTGCTCCGCCTTGATGTAGCGAACGGTACCGGTGACGGAACGCATCACGACCGTCTCGGTTTCGATGGTGTGCTTGCGGAACTTAACACCGGACAGCAGCGAGCCGTCTGTCACGCCGGTTGCAGCAAACAGGCAGTCGCCCTTCACCATGTCCTCAATGCCATAGATCATGCCGGGATCCTTGATCCCCATCTTGGCAGCGCGCTCCCGCTTCTCGTCGGTATCGAGGATCAGGCGACACTGCATCTGGCCGCCGATGCAGCGCAACGCTGACGCAGCTAGTACGCCTTCCGGTGCGCCACCGGTGCCGATGTAAATATCGACGCCGGTGTTCTCAGGATCGGCGGTGTGGATCACACCAGCGACGTCGCCGTCGGTGATGAGGCGCACCGCGGCACCGGTCGAACGCACGGCGTTGATGATGTCGGCATGGCGCGGACGGTCGAGGATTAGTGCGGTGATCGCAGAGGGATGCACGTCCTTGGCGCGGGCGAGACGGCGGATGTTCTCGGCCGGCGGCGCGTCGAGGTCGATCACGTTCTTGGCGTAACCGGGCCCCACAGCGATCTTCTGCATATAAACGTCGGGCGCATTGAGAAGCGTGCCGCCTTCGGCCATCGCCATGGTGGCGATCGAACCCGGCATACTCTTGGCGCACAGCGTAGTGCCTTCCAGCGGATCGACCGCGATGTCGACTTCCGGCCCGAACTCGGCGCCGACCTTCTCACCGATGAACAGCATCGGGGCTTCGTCGCGCTCGCCCTCGCCGATCACGACCGTGCCCTTGATTGGAATCTTGTTCAACTCGCGGCGCATCGCATCGACCGCTGCCTGATCGGCGGCCTTCTCGTTGCCATGTCCGCGCAGGCGCGCCGCCGACACCGCGGCACGCTCCGTCACGCGCACAATTTCCAGTGTCAGGATGCGCTCAAGCAAGAGCTGCGGCGGGACGGAAATGGTCGACATCAGTAAAGCTCCTATCGTCTGCCGCTCGTGGCGGCATGTGTCTTATCGTTTTAATTCTTCTCGATCCGAATGACCTGCGGCCGCCCGGTGATGACGCGATCCTGCTGCACGGCCTGCAACGCGCGGCGCACGGCATCCTCCGTAGTCGCGTAGGTAATCAGGATGACCGGTACCGGCGAAGATTTGCCGCTCGCCTTGGCCGCATCGAACGCACCGTCAGGGTGACGCTGCACGATCGACTCGATCGAAATCTTTTGCTCCGCCAGCCGCGTGGCGATGGTCGCCGCCGTGCCGGTGAGATCACGCGCCATCAGACGAATGTAATAGCCACCTTCGTGGCGTTTCATCGGCGCTTTCGTGGTGACCTTGAGTTTGCCAACAGGGCGACCGAACGGCAGCGTACGCACGCCGCGCGCGATGTCCGCGATGTCGGCTACGACGGCAGACGCAGTTGCCGCACCACCTGCGCCGGGGCCGACCAGCGTGATCGGCGGAATGCCATCGCCATCGATGGTCACGGCATTGGTCACGTCCATCACCTGTGCAATCGAGGACGTACGCGGCACCATGGTCGGATGCACACGCTGCTCGATGCCGGTTTCGGTTCTCACCGCAACACCAAGCAGCTTGACGCGATAGCCCAGCTCTTCGGCAGCACGCAGATCTTCCGGCGCGATCGAGGAGATGCCCTCGACGTACACCGCGCTCTGGTTGACCTTGGTGCCGAACGCAAGACTCGCGAGGATCGCCAGTTTCTGCGCGGTGTCGTGACCATCGACGTCGAACGACGGATTGGCTTCCGCATAACCGAGCCGCTGCGCATCCTTCAGGCATTCGGCAAACGACAGCCCTTCCCGCTCCATCCGCGTCAGGATGTAGTTGCAGGTGCCGTTGAGGATGCCATAGACGCGATCAATGCCGGTGCCGGCAAGCCCTTCGCGCAGCGTTTTGATGACGGGAATGGCCGCGCCGACAGCGGCTTCGTAGTTCAGCGCGCCGCCGTGCTTTTCCGCAAGCGCCGCCAGACGCGAGCCATGTTTGGCGATCAGCGCCTTGTTCGCGGTCACAACCGACTTGCCGCTGCGCAATGCCGCCTCGATGGCAGATAGCGCGGGATCGCCCGAACCACCCATCAGTTCGACGAACACATCGATCTTCGGGTCGGTCGCAATCGCAAGCGCATTCCTCGCCCAGGCGATGCCGGTGAGATCGACCTTGCGCTTCTTGGCCTTCGAGCGCGCCGAAACGGCCACCACGCGCACGCCACGTCCGCAGCGCAGCGACAACGCGCGCTTCTGTTGTTCGATCAGACCCACGACCTCGGCACCCACGGTGCCGAGCCCCGCAATCCCCACTCTGAGCGGAGCGACCATCTTCTGTTTGACCTGCCGGATAAGTTAGCGCCGGTTGGCGAGAGGAACCACGTTGTGCAATGTTTCAACGCCCGCTTCAAGGAAGCGGCGGATATTTCGGGCCGCCTGACGGATGCGCTGCTCGTTTTCCACCATCGCGATGCGGACAAAACCTTCACCGTGCTCGCCGAAGCCTGAGCCGGGGGACACCGCCACACCCGATTTCTCGACCATCAACGTAGCGAAATCCATGCTGCTGATGTTGCGGAATTTCTCGGGCAACGGCGCCCAGGCAAACATCGACGCCGCTGGCGGCGGAATATCCCAGCCCGCGCGACCGAATGCTTCCACCATCGCATCGCGGCGCTTGTGATAGGTGTCGCGCATCTCCTGAATGCAGTCCTGCGGACCGTTCAACGCCGCCACGGCCGCGACCTGAACCGGCGTGAAGGCACCATAGTCGAGATAGGACTTCACCCGCGTCAGCGCCGCGATCAGCCGCTCGTTGCCGACCGCAAAGCCCATACGCCAGCCGGCCATGGAATAGGTCTTCGACATAGAGGTAAATTCGACGGCGATGTCGATCGCACCCGGCACCTGCAACACCGACGGTGGCGGCTCGCCGTTGTAATAGAGTTCCGCATAAGCGAGGTCGGACAGGATGAAGACCTCGTGCTTCTTCGCGAACGCGACAAGGTCCTTGTAGAAATCGAGCGAGGCGACATAAGACGTCGGGTTCGACGGATAGCAGACCACCATCGCGATCGGCTTTGGGATCGAATGGATGATCGCGCGCTCCAGATGAGCAAAAAGCTGTGGTGTCGGCTCGGCCGGGACCGAGCGGATCACGCCGCCCGCCATCAGGAAGCCGAACGCATGGATCGGATAGCTCGGGTTCGGCACCAGCACGACGTCGCCCGGCGAGGTGATCGCCTGAGCCATGTTGGCGAAACCCTCCTTGGAGCCCAGCGTCGCGATGATCTGGGTCTCGGGGTTGAGCTTCACGCCGAAGCGGCGCTCGTAATAGCCCGCCTGGGCCCGGCGCAGGCCGGGAATGCCCTTGGACGCCGAATAGCGGTCCGTCCGGGGCTTGCCCAGCGTCTCCTTGAGCTTCTCCAGGACGTGCGGCGGGGCGGACAAATCCGGGTTCCCCATGCCCAAATCGATAATATCGGCGCCTGCGTTGCGCGCGGCAGCCTTGGCCCGATTCACCTGCTCGAAAACGTAGGGTGGCAAACGGCGAATACGGTAGAATTCTTCCATGGATTCAAGGCTCCGAGCCCGGTTAAGGGCCCTCAGACGGCAAATCACTGAGGACGCGATGGCTTCTTCTAACACGAACCTCGGTTCGCGCCACCCGCCAGAAGCGCGGGAATTCAGTCTGCGCGGGGATTTGAAGTCTTTGAGGCTTTTGCCTTCACGCCCTCCTGCCGGTCCCTCGCCGCCGTGAGTTCGCGCGTGAGCTGGGCGCGCTGCTCGGGAGTCAGGGGGGTGTCCGTGCGCGGCGGCAGCGTGTCATTGACCGGGAGGTAATCGGGCGCGACAGCGGGCCGCTCGGGCGTATTGGCCGGGAGACCAACCACGGGCATATCGGCGACGTGGGACGCGCAGCCGCCCAGCATCTGGCCAAGCGCCAGCATCGCCGCCCCCATCCAGACCCGCTTTCCATAGTGACGCAGCACGCACATCAACCTGGCCCCACTCCATTCCGCGCCAATTCCATTCCAACGCGGTCCGCGCACCGATATTCCGGAAAAGCGTTAAATTTCCGGCTGTGCGCTTTGACGCGGCGCATTGCAGGCCGAATATGTCCGAACCAAGACATCTGCTGCAACGCATATAGCTATTGGAAAGGAAGCTCGTTTAACTGAGAGACAGGCAAAATAATCCTTCGTCACGACACGCGGATATATCGTCTTCATGAGCGCGCTCCCGACCGACACTCCGACGACCAAGCCTTTCGATGCCGATGCGTTCGCGTTCAATCTGGCCCGCGCCATGGAAAGCGGGGGCAAGGCGCTTTCCGCGTTCCTGCAGCCGCGTGAGACCGGCGACATCAACAACCGTGCCCCCGGTGAAATGGGCGAAGTCATCAAGACTTTCGCCGAGGTCGCCGAATACTGGCTCGCGGATGCAGATCGCGCCAGCGACGTGCAGATGCGGCTTGGCAAAGCCTATCTCGAATTGTGGGGCCAGTTCTCGCGCAAGCTCGCCGGGGCCGAGGAAGAGCCCACCATCGCCCCCGCACCGAAGGACAAGCGCTTCGCCGATCCGGAGTGGAAATCCAACCACTTCTTCGATTTCATTATGCAGCTCTATCTGCTCACGACGAAATGGGCGCATGAGCTGGTGGAAAATGCGGAAGGCCTCGATCCACATACCCGCAAGAAAGCCGAATTCTACGTTCAGGTGCTCACCAACGCCTTTGCGCCGTCGAACTTCGTGCTGACCAATCCCGAAGTGCTGCGGGAAACCATCGCGAGCAGCGGCGACAACCTGTTCCGTGGCATGCAGATGCTGGCCGAGGACATTCAGGCTGGCGGCGGGACGCTGAAGATCCGGCAGTCTGGCGGGACATTCGAGATCGGCAAGGATCTCGCTCTGACGCCGGGTAAAGTGATCTACCAGAACGAGATCATGCAGCTCATACAGTACGAGCCGACGACGGAGCATGTGTTGCGCACGCCGCTCCTGATCGTGCCGCCCTGGATCAACAAGTACTACATTCTCGATCTCACGCCGAAGAAGTCTTTCATCAAATGGCTCGTCGATCAGGGCCTGACGGTGTTCGTGATCTCGTGGGTCAACCCGGACAGGTCCCTCGGCGGCAAGACCTTCGACGACTACATGCGCGAAGGCCCGCTCGCAGCGATGGACGCGATCGAGAAGGCGACCGGCGAGATGAAAGTCCACACCATGGGCTATTGCATCGGTGGCACCCTGCTCGCCACCACGCTCGCATGGCTGGCCGACAAGCGCCGCGTGCGCACCACCTCCGCCACCTTCATGGCGGCGCAGGTCGACTTCACCCATGCCGGCGACCTGATGGTTTATATTGACGAAAGCCAGCTTTCCGCGCTCGAACGCGACATGCAGCAGACCGGCGTCCTGCACGGCACGCGCATGGCCATGGCTTTCAACATGCTGCGCTCGAACGATCTGATCTGGCCCTACGTCATCAGCAACTATCTCAAGGGCAAGGAGCCTTCGAGTTTTGATCTCTTGTTCTGGAATGCCGATGCGACGCGGATGCCGGGCGCCAACCATTCCTTTTACTTGCGCAACTGTTATCTCGAGAACCGGCTGTCGGCCGGCACAATGGTGCTCGACAACACGCGGCTCGATCTGTCGAAGATCAAGACGCCGATCTACAACCTAGCGACCAAGGACGATCATATCGCGCCCGCGCAATCGGTGCTGTACGGTTCGCAATTCTTCGGCGGACCGGTTCGCTTCGTCCTCAGCGGTTCGGGCCATATCGCCGGCGTGATCAATCCGCCCGCCTCCGGCAAATATCAGTACTGGACCGGCGGCAATGCGGCCGCCGAAACGGTTCAAGAGTGGATGAACGGCGCAACCGAGCATCAGGGCTCGTGGTGGCCGGACTGGCGGGCATGGGTCGAAGGCCTCGATTCCGAGACCGTTCCCGCCCGTACCGCCGGCGCATCCATGACGATCCTGGAAGAAGCGCCGGGCAGCTACGTCCGGATGCGCGCCTGAACGACCGCCTGCCTCCCGATGCCGGATATCCCTTCAGAACCTGTCGTTCTGTTGGCCCCGTTCCGCAGTTCAGCTAGAACAAGGCATCGGCGCCGGGGTATGACCGGCGAGATTCGCAGGGCTGCGAAGAAAGGAACAGGCGATGACGCGAGAATTGTTCTGGCTGACATTGACCGTGATTTTGACCGGCGTGCTGTGGGTCCCCTACATCCTCAACCGCTGCGCAGTGCGCGGCATAGGCGGTGCCATGGCCAATCCGGCGCGCGGCGACAAGCCACATGCCGAATGGGCGAACCGGATGATGTTCGCGCACGACAACGCGGTCGAGAATCTCGCGATTTTCGCGCCGCTGGTGCTGATCCTCAATGCGATCGATTATTCGAGCAAATGGACGGTGCTTGCCTGCGCGGTCTACTTCTGGTCGCGGCTTGCTCACGTCATCATCTACGCACTCGGCGTACCGGTGTTGCGGACGCTGGCCTTCGTCGTCGGCTTTCTTGCGCAGGCTGTTCTTGCGCTCGCGATTTTCCGCGTCTTTTGAGAACAAAAAAAGAGCCGCTCGCGCGGCTCTTTTCACATCACGACGACAACGCCGGCTGATCGATGCCGAGCGTCTCGGCAAAGCCGAGCATGACATTCATGTTCTGCACCGCCTGCCCCGACGCGCCCTTGGTCAGGTTGTCGAGCGTCGAGACGATGATCGCCCGCCCCGGCTTGCGATCCTCGGCAACGCCGATGAAGGTCATGTTCGAGCCGCGCACATGGCGCGAGTCCGGCGTCTTGCCGAATGGCAGCACGTAAACGAACGGATCCTTCTCGTACTGCTTGCTCAGGATGTCATGCAGTTCGTGGGCGGTCTTTCCGCGCCGGCCGCGCACATAGATCGTCGAGTAGATGCCGCGGTTCATCGGCGTGAGGTGCGGCGTGAAGGTCGCCACGACATCCTTGCCCGCCGCCTTGGAGAACTCCTGATCGAGTTCGGACATGTGCCGATGGTGCCCCACGCCATAGGCATGGAAGCCCTCGGAGACTTCCGAAAACAGCGTGTCTTCCTTCGCCGAACGGCCAGCGCCCGTCGTGCCAGACTTCGCGTCGATCACGATCTCGTCGCTCTCGATCGCCTTGGCTTTCAGCAGAGGAATGAGTGGCAGTTGCGCGCAGGTCGTGTAGCAGCCGGGATTGGCGACGAGCCGCGCCTTCTTCACGTCGCGGCGATAGATTTCGGTAAGGCCATACACGGCCTCCTTCTGCAACTCGAGTGCATGATGCTCGTGCCCGTACCACTTCGCGTAGACGGCGGGATCGCCCAGCCGGAAGTCGGCCGACAGGTCGACCACCTTCGTCTCCGGCGCTTTCGCCAAGAGGTCCTTCAGCACTTTTTGCGTCGTGGCATGCGGAAGTGCGCAGAACACCAGATCGAGCTTGGCGGCTGCCCAGTCGACGCTCTCGATGGAGACAAGCTGCGGCAGATCGTAAGGTGCGAACTGCGGAAACACATCGCCCAGCTTGTGCCCGGCGCGGCGGTCGGCCGTCAGAAGAACGATCTCGACGCGTGGATGCCGCAGCAACAGGCGCACAAGTTCTGCCCCGGTGTAACCGGAGGCGCCTAGAATGCCGATCTTCTTCTTTTCAGCCATGACAATGGTCCTTATCCGACAGAACGCGGGACAGGTGATGCGGCGATTTGTTGAAAGAGACAAGGCGCCGCGGACCTATCCTGCGGCATTGGATCGAGCAAACGCGACCAGCCGCTAAATTGCAAAGCGGCGGCGACGGAGGGTTCTGTTTGCGGGTTCGATCATGGGGCCGCATATAAAACCCCCTTGGCGCAGGGTCAAGCAGCACTCCGCCCCTCGACCCTGCAGACTGCTCTTAGACCATCGCCCAGAACCAGGCCGCCAGCTTCGAGAGGGCGTCGCCGAACAGCAGTAGCGTTGCCGACCAGACGAAGGCGGATGAGAAATTCGCGGCCTGGAAGTGCCAATACGGCATCTCGAAAACCCCGGCGGCCAGCGGCACCGCAGCGCGCAGCGGCCCGAAGAACCGCCCGATGAAAATGCCCGGCACACCCCACTTGCTGACGAACCGCTCCGCGCGCGGTAGCATTTCGGGGTAGCGCGATAGTGGCCACATATGCGTGACCTGGTTCTTGAAGGTAAAGCCGAGCCAATAGGACAACCAATCGCCGAGCGCGGCACCAAGCGACGCCGCCACCCAGACCGGCCAGAACTTGACGTCGCTCGCGCCGACCAACGCGCCGATGCCGATCAGCGCGCTCCATGCGGGGATCACGAGCGAGACGAAAGCCAGCGATTCACCGAACGCGAGAGCGCCGACAACGGGTGCGGCCCACACCTGATGTTCCCGGACGAACTCAACCACGCCGCGAACCATCTCTTCCAGTGCCATTCACGTCCCTCATTCTTGAGAACCGGCACTCGAAAAGCCGGCCCGGCACTGGAAGCATCCTGCTCCCCAGGCAATGCGACCCTGCCTAGATGAGGGTTGCCCGCCACATTGTCACGTCGTTCATGTCATAGTGATCATCAACGATTCGTGCCCTTTATCAGACTGTTAGAACTGAAGTCCATGGCGAAACCTCTGAAAGCAAACGCAAAATCCACCTCATCCGCGAAAGCGGCGAACGACCTGTTTGCTTCTGGGGACCGCAAGCCGCGCGGCTCGGCCGCACCCTCCGCCAAGCCCTCGAGCGCGGAGGCTGGCTACACCGCCGCCGACATCGAGGTTCTGGAGGGGCTGGAACCGGTGCGCCGCCGTCCGGGCATGTATATCGGCGGAACCGACGAAAAGGCGCTGCACCACCTGTTCGCCGAAGTCATCGACAATTCGATGGACGAGGCGCTGGCCGGTCATGCGAGCTTCATCGAGGTCGAGCTTGGCGCGGACGGATATCTGACCGTGATCGATAACGGCCGTGGCATTCCGGTCGACCCGCACCCGAAATTCAAGAACAAGTCGGCGCTGGAAATCATCATGTGCACGTTGCACGCCGGCGGCAAATTCGACTCCAAGGTCTACGAGACCTCGGGCGGCCTGCATGGCGTCGGCGTCTCGGTGGTGAACGCGCTCTCCTCGCAGCTCGTCGTCGAGGTCGCCCGCAACCAGAAGCTCTACCGGATGACGTTCGAGCGCGGCAAGCCGAAGGGCAAGCTGGAAGAACTGGGCAAGGTCCACAACCGCCGCGGCACCTCGATCCGCTTCAAGCCGGATACGGAAATTTTCGGGGGCAAGGCCGTCTTCAAACCGCAGCGCCTGTTCAAGATGGCGCGCTCCAAAGCCTATCTGTTCGGCGGCGTCGAAATCCGCTGGAAATGCGCGCCCGAACTGCTCAAGGGCATCGAGGACGTGCCCGCCGAGGATACGTTCCACTTCCCCGGCGGCCTGAAAGATTATCTTGCCGCGGCCATCCATTCCGACACGCTGGTGCACCCGGACATCTTCTCCGGCAAATCGGGGCGCAACGGCGCACACGGCGCCTGCGAATGGGCGGTGGCATGGACCGCCGATGCCGACGGCTTCATGTCATCCTACACCAACACAGTACCAACGCCTGACGGCGGCACGCATGAAACCGGTATGCGCAGCGCGCTTCTGCGCGGCATTCGGGATCACGCCGAGCGTACCGGCCAGGGCAAGAAGGCGTCTTCCATCACCTCCGAAGACGTGATGGTGGGCGCGGCCGTGATGCTTTCGGTGTTCGTGCGCGAGCCGGAATTCCAGGGACAGACCAAGGACCGCCTCGCGACCGCCGAGGCGCAGCGCATCGTCGAACAGGCGGTGAAGGACCCGTTCGACCATTGGCTGTCCGGCAACCCGACTCAGGCCAACAAGCTTCTCGATTTCATCATCGAGCGCGCCGACGAACGGCTGCGCCGCCGTGCCGAGAAGGAAATCTCGCGCAAGACCGCGGTGAAAAAGTTGCGCCTGCCCGGCAAACTCGCCGACTGCACCAACACCGCGACCGAAGGCTCCGAACTGTTCATCGTCGAAGGCGATTCCGCAGGCGGCAGCGCCAAGCAGGCGCGCGACCGCAAGACCCAGGCCATTCTTCCGCTGCGCGGCAAGATCCTCAACGTCGCCTCCGCCACGCGTGACAAGATGGTGGCCAACGCACAATTGTCCGATCTCATTCAGGCAATCGGCTGCGGCACCGGCATCAACTACCGTGAAGACGATCTGCGCTATTCACGCATCATCATCATGACCGACGCCGACGTGGACGGCGCGCACATCGCCTCCCTGCTCATCACCTTCTTCTACCGGCAGATGCCGAAGCTGATCGATGGAGGCCATCTCTACCTCGCGGTGCCGCCACTCTACCGGATGACCCATGGCAGCAAGACGCTCTACGCGCGCGACGAGGCGCATCGCGATGAGCTTTTGAAAAAGGAATTCCACGCCAACGCCAAGGTCGAAATCGGCCGCTTCAAAGGCCTCGGCGAGATGATGCCCAATCAGCTCAAGGAAACCACGATGGACCCACGCAAGCGCACGCTGCTGCGGGTCGTGCTGGCGACGGAAGACCGCGACAGCACCGCAACGTCGGTTGAACGGCTGATGGGCAGCAAGGCCGAGGCGCGCTTTGAGTTCATCACGGAAAAAGCCGAATTCGCGCCGGAAGAATTGCTCGACGTCTAACCTGCTCGTTTCGCCTCGGGCGTATGGACATGCTCGGGGCGAACGCCGATTCCGATCATGCGCGCGGTCAGGCCTTGCAGCCAGGGTGAACTGCTGACTATGCGCATCACCAGCGGCGGCGAGAACTGCTTGTCGGTGATCGCGCGGTTGATCAGCCGGTTCTGCACGAACACCTGAATCGCCTGCGTCGCGCGCACCGGAAACGCGCGCCGCGCCTGCACGCGGTTGAGATCATCCAGCAACGGAACGCCATTTCCGAATTTGTCGAACAACAAGTTCGCTGCCGCAACCGCATCCTGGATCGCGAGATTGACGCCGACGCCGCCGACCGGCGACATCGCATGCGCCGCGTCTCCGATGCACAGAAAGCCGGGTTTCGCCCATTGCGTGAGACGGTCAATCTGAACCGACAACAGCTTCACATCGTCCCAGGTCCTTACATCCCCTATGTGGTCGCGCGTGATCGGCGCCAGCTTGGCGATGTTGGAGCGGAATTTATCGAGTCCACCTTCTTTGACTTTTTCGTATCCATTTTTGGCGATGACGTAAGCGCACTGCCAGTAGTCGGTGCGATCAAGCATCACCATCATTTGCCCGGACTGGATTCGCGCAAATACACCATCGGTCGACCCTTCCGGCTTGCCGACCTTGAACCACAGCACATCCATCGGCGCGCCGATATCTTCCACGACCATCCCGGCCTGTTCGCGCATCAATGAATGACGGCCATCGCAGGCCACCGTGAGATCGGCAGTGATCTGGATCGGCCCCTGTTCGGTTTTCGCGATGACGCCGATGACGCGCTCGCCGTCCTTCATCAACTCGACAGCTTCTGTCTTCTTGCGAACCTGCAATTCGGGAAAAAGCCTGCCCTGTGAATCGATGAAGTTCAGAAAATCCCATTGCGGCATGAACGCAATGAACGGACATGGCGTCTTCAAATGCGACAGATCGGCCAGCCGGATCGACGTCGTGCCGAACTGTCCTTCCAGCTTGCTGATCTCATCATGCGGCACTTTGAGAAAGTCGGCGAGCAGGCCCAGCTCCTGCATCACCTGCATGGTCGAGGGATGCACCGTGTCGCCGCGGAAATCGCGAAAGAAATCGGCATGCTTTTCCAGCACTACGGTTTTGATGCCCGCGCGACCCAGCAGATAGCCGAGCATCATTCCGGCGGGACCTCCGCCTACGACGCAACATTGGACGCGGATGGTTTCGACGGATCGGGATACCTCATCCATGCCTTCTCCTCCTGTTCCGGAACCCGGCTCAACAAGGCCATCGGCGGCCGCCGAGAATGTCATGAAATGGATAAATATTAAGGGTTTCAGGTGGTTTCCCGCCAAAAACATTGACTTTGGGCGATTCCGTCCTATGTTCCGGGCACGCGGCCAGAGTCGAAACGCGACTGCCTGATAAGCCGCTTGTCCGCGATTTAGTCATCCCCGTGCATGAACTGCATGCCGTTCCGGGGTTGAGCGCGGCAGTATTTCCGAGAAGTCCGAACGGCGATCTCGTGTAGAGGCTCAATGTCCTTTTCCAATCTCGGCTTGTCCGACAAGGTTCTCGCTGCAGTCGCAGCCACCGGTTACACCACCCCCACGCCCATTCAAGAACAAGCAATTCCCCATGTGCTCGACCGGCGAGACGTGCTTGGCATTGCCCAGACCGGCACCGGCAAGACGGCGGCGTTCGTGCTGCCCATGCTCACGCTGCTGGAAAAGGGCCGCGCACGGGCGCGGATGCCCCGTACCCTCATTCTCGAGCCGACGCGCGAACTCGCAGCGCAGGTGAAGGAGAATTTCGACCGTTACGGCGTCGGCCAGAAACTCAATGTTGCCCTCCTGATCGGCGGCGTCTCGTTCGGCGACCAGGACGCCAAGCTTGGGCGTGGCGTCGATGTGCTGATCGCTACTCCGGGCCGCCTGCTTGACCATACCGAGCGCGGCAAGCTCCTGATGACTGGCGTCGAACTCCTGGTGATCGACGAAGCCGACCGCATGCTGGACATGGGCTTCATCCCCGACATCGAACGCATCTGCAAGCTGGTGCCGTTCACGCGCCAGACGCTGTTTTTCACAGCGACCATGCCGGCGGAAATCCGCCGCATCACCGAAACCTTCCTGCACAATCCGGTGAAGGTCGAAGTTTCCAAGCCAGCGTCGACCGCAGTTACCGTCACGCAGTTCCAGATCAGCACCGGCAAGGAGTCGCACGAAAAGCGCGAACTGCTGCGCCAACTCCTGCGCGACGCCAAGGATCTGAAGAACGCCATCATTTTCTGCAACCGCAAGCGCGAAGTCGCGATCCTGCACAAGTCGCTGCAAAAGCACGGTTTCGGCGCAGCCGCCTTGCACGGTGACATGGACCAGAGCGCGCGCATGGCCGCGCTCGAACAATTCCGCAAGGGCGAGTTGCCGTTGCTGGTCGCCTCCGACGTCGCGGCCCGCGGTCTCGATATTCCTGAGGTCAGCCACGTCTTCAATTTCGACGTCCCGCATCACCCGGACGATTACGTTCACCGCATCGGCCGTACCGGCCGCGCCGGCCGTCTCGGTACCGCAATCTCGATCGTCTCGCCTCTGGACCAGAAATCAATCCTCGCGATCGAAAAGCTGATCGGGCAGTCTATCCCGCACGCGGAAGGCCACGCGCGGACCGCAGCCGCCTCCGTTGAAGCCGATGCAGTTATCGCAGAGAATGGCCCGGCACCCCGCAAATCGCGGCGCGGCGGCCAACGCTCGAAGCATCGCGATCGGGAAAAGACCTCGGCCAAGCCTGCCGCCAAGCCGGCTCCGTCACCGAAATCATCGGCCAGAACGCCTGCGGCTCCGCCGCCGTCGCTCGGCCGCCTTCCGATGGCTGCTGCAACGCAAGATCACGTAGAGCCCGGCGATCATTCACATTTACCGGCGTTTCTGCTGCGCCCTGTCCGCGCCCGTGGGTAAGGTACGTATATGACCGGAGGCGTTTACCCCTCCTTCACGAACGTAACCTATCGTGCGGCCATATTTTAGAATTTTGCTGGCTGCAGAAGGCTGCCTGGGGACGCACCGTGATTGGTCTTCTTGAAGAACACGAGCGCACCCTCGCGTTCGCCGAAGTCGCATTGGGTCAAATCAGATCCCTGCGCCAGAGTGCGATTCCCCGCAATTACGAGATCTGGTACGTCTACGCGACCGGCTACAATATCGAACTCAACAAGGTCATCAATGAAACGCTGCTGCGCAGCGGCAAGCTGACCGAAGCCGACCTCGAACAAATCCACGATACATATCTGTCGCAAACCCGGATGACCGACCGGATCGACAAGGTCGGCTCCCGTGTCATCAACGAGATCGACGATGTGATGGGCCTCATCACCGACGCGATCGGCATGACGAGCTCGTTCAGCACCGATCTTGAGGGTGCCACCACCCGACTCCAGAAGGCCAAGGACAAGGCGCAGATCAACCTTGTGATCCATGCGCTGGTCCAGTCCACCCGCGAGATGAACCTCACCAACAAGGCCCTGGAAGCGCGACTGGCGACTTCGAAGCTCGAGATCGCAAGCCTTCAGGACAGCCTCGAGGCGATCCGCACCGAAAGCCTTACCGATCCTCTCACCTCGCTCGGCAACCGCAAATATTTCGACCGCGCGCTCGACGCAGCCGTCGAACATGCCCAGCAGAATAGTGAACCGTTGTCGCTCCTGATGATCGACATCGACCACTTCAAATCGTTCAATGACAATTACGGCCACCTTACCGGCGATCAGGTACTCCGCCTGGTGGCGCTGGCGTTGAAGGCCAATATCAAAGGCCAGGACCTCACGGCGCGTTACGGCGGCGAGGAGTTCGCCGTGATCTTACCCAACACCTCGATGCGCCAAGCCCTCGCCGTAGCCGATAATATCCGCCGCGCCGTCATGTCCAAGCAATTGAAGAAGAAGTCGACCGGAGAGATTCTCGGTCGTGTTACCATCTCCGCCGGTGTTTCGGTCTTCCAATCCGGTGACGATGCCCCCGCCCTGATCGACCGCGCCGATGCCTGCCTCTACGCCGCCAAGCGGCACGGCCGCAACCGCGTGATCTGCGAAGCAGACCCCGAGTTCACGCCCAACGTTCGTATTCAGGTTGCTTGAAAAGCGACGACTCTAGCCGTCGATCTTTGCAGGCGTCAGCTGGACGGACTCGCCGCAGCCGCATGCGCTTGTTTGGTTCGGGTTGTTGAAGACGAACTGCGCCGCCATCTTGTCGACCTTGAAATCCATCTCGGTGCCGAGCAGGAACATCACGGCTTTCGGATCGACCAGAATCTTCACACCCTTGTCTTCCACCACCTCATCGGTCGGTCGGACGTCGTGGGCGTATTCGACGGTGTATTCCATCCCCGCACAGCCGCCGTTCTTGATGCCGACGCGCAGGCCAATGATCTCGGAGTCAGCGCGCGAAGACAGCTCGCGAACGCGGTTGGCTGCAGCTTCGGTCAGACGCATCACTTGAGGACGCGGGCGGGCCGGCTTGGCTGCGGATGTGGGAGCGTTAGGAGTCATACCCGTCATTTGGCTACTTCCTTCGGCATTTCAATGCCGGACGTGACCTTTGCAAATCACGCCAGAATTCCGCGATTCGTCCAAATCACCACATATTGAGAACGAGACGGGCCTCGTCGGACATCCGGTCCGGCGTCCACGGCGGTTCCCACACCACGTTCACGGTCACCGGGCCGACGCCCGGCACGCTCGCAATGGCGTTTTCGACAAAATTCGGCAGGTCGCCTGCGGCAGGACAGTTCGGCGTGGTCAGCGTCATCTGCACGTCCACTGCCCGGCCATCCTTGATGTCGACCTTGTAGATCAGGCCAAGTTCGTAAATATCGGCCGGAATTTCGGGATCGTAGACGGTCTTCAACGCGGCCACAATGTCCGCGCCAAGCCGCTCGGTTTCCTCAGGCGACAGCGCCGAGGTGGTGTCCACCCGGTTTGCTGCTTCGGCTACCTTCTCTGCGGAATCTGCTTCGCTCATGAGAAAAGCTCTCCTGCCTTGACGAGCGCCTGCGCCAGGTGATCGACCTCGGCGCGGGTATTATACATCCCGAATGAGGCACGGCAGGTCGCCGTCACATTGAATCGCTCCAGAAGCGGCATGACGCAATGCGTCCCTGCCCGCACCGCGATGCCGGCCCGGTCGATGACGGTGGCGACGTCGTGCGGGTGTGCCCCCTTCATCTCGAACGAGATCACCGGGCCCTTGTTCTTCGCGGTGCCGATCAGCCGCAGCGAGTTGATCTCGCGCAGCCGCTCGGTCGCGTAAACCAGCAGATCGTGCTCGTGGGCAGCGATGCGGTCCTTGCCGATGGAATTCACATAATCGATGGCGGCGCCGAACCCGATCGCTTCCACGATCGCCGGCGTGCCTGCCTCGAATTTGTGCGGCGGATCGCCGTAGGTCACCCAGTCCTGCGCGACCTCGCGGATCATCTCGCCGCCGCCGTTGAAGGGGCGCATCGCAACCAGATGGTCATATTTGGCGTACAGCGCGCCGATCCCGGTCGGGCCATAAATCTTGTGACCGGTGCAGACATAAAAATCGCAACCGATGTCCCGCACGTCGATGGTCAGATGCACCGCCGCCTGACTGCCGTCGACCAGCACAGGAATGCCGCGCGCATGCGCGAGCCGGACCACATCCTTCACCGGCACCACTGTGCCGAGTGCGTTCGACATCTGGGTGATGGCGACGAGTTTCGTCTTCTCGGTGAGGAGCTTTTCGAACTCCTCGATCAGGAAATTCCCCTCGTCGTCGACCGGCGCCCATTTCAGCACCGCGCCCTTGCGCGCACGCAGAAAATGCCACGGCACGATGTTGGAGTGATGCTCCATGATCGAGAGGACGATCTCGTCGCCCACATCGATATTCGGCTCACCCCATGACGAGGCCACAAGATTGATGGCCTCGGTCGCATTGCGGGTGAAGATGATTTCTTCCTTGCGCGCGGCATTGAGAAAAGCGGCGACCTTGGCACGGCCGCCCTCATAGGCATCCGTCGCCGCGTTGGCGAGGTAATGCAGGCCGCGGTGCACATTGGCGTATTCGGAGTGATACGCCTGCGTCATCCGATCCAGCACGGCGTTCGGCTTCTGGGCCGATGCCGCGTTGTCGAGATACACCAGCGGCTTCCCATACACTTTCGTCGCCAGCGCGGGGAAATCCGCGCGAATTTTCTCGACGTCGTAGGAGCCGTTGGTGACTGCGGGATGCATGGTCAGCCCCGCGCCGCCAGCCATCGATCGGCTGTAGCAATCGCGATGTCACGCAATCCCTCATCAACGATCGATTCAATCGCTTCGCCGACGAAGGCCGCAATCAGCAAACCCTGCGCTTCCTTTTCCGGCAAGCCGCGTGCACGCAGATAAAATAACAGCTCCTCGTCGATCGCACCCGCCGTCGCGCCATGGCCGCAAGCCACGTCGTCCGCAAAAATCTCAAGCTCCGGCTTGTTGTCGGCTTCCGCATCGTCGGACAGCAAAAGCGCGCGCGTCATCATCTTGCCGTCGGTCTTCTGGGCATCCTGCCGCACGATGATGCGGCCCTGGAACACCGAATGAGACTGGTCGTCGAGAACCGCACGGAACACCTCGCGGCTGATGCAGTTCGGCACCGCATGATCGACCACCAGCGTGGTGTCGCCATGGCGGCGGCTGCCGAGCAGATTCACGCCGTTGGTGGACAGTTCGCTCCCCTCGCCCGCGAAGGTGATGAAGCCCTGATAACGGCTGACCGCTGCGCCTTGAGTAAGGCCAAAGCTATTGAGCTTGGTACGCGCGCCGAGCCGGAATGCAGCCGTGGTGATGTTGGCGGCATCGCGCGCGTCTTCCATCAGACGCACATGCTGCAATTCGGTGTCATCGCCGATCGACACTTCCACCTGATCATAAACCTGATAGGTGGCGGCGCCCTCGGCGCCGACAAAGCTCTCGACCAGCGTCACGCGCGCCTTGTCGCCGATCCGAACATGCGAGCGCGTCACAACCGAAGCCGAGGAGGCCGTTGCGACATGCGCGATGTGAATCGGCCGGCTCAAGGTGACGTTATCGTCCACGATGACGATCACGCCATCGGTTGCCAGTGCCCCGTTCAGCGAGATCATCGCATCGGAGGCAACCTTCGTCTTCAACAGATCGGTCTTGCCCGCGCCCAGCGCTTCGCGCAGCGTCTGCACACGAACGCCCTTTTCGAGCGTCGCCAGATCGGACAATTCGGGCGCGAATACGCCGTCGACCAGCGTCAGACGGCACGTATTCTCAATGCCGAGTGCCTCAACCGCTTTTGCAGCCAGCGCCAGCGCTGCCTTTTCAGGCGACGGCGCAAGAGGTGCAACCGTGCGCAAAAGTGCGCGCAGGTCGGTGTACTTCCATTCCTCGATCCGCCGATGCGGCAAGCCGCGCTCAGCGAAATCATCGAAGGCCGCCTTGCGCGCGCTTGCAACAAGGCCATCGCCAGGCAGACGCTCGCGCGCCTCGGCGAACAACTCGCCGTAAGGCTGCTCTGTCGATTTGATCAATGCAACGTTCATCGCGATACCCGCTTACGCCGCTTTATCTTCAAACTGCGCGTAGCCGGACTTCTCCAGCTCCAGCGCAAGATCCTTGCCGCCGCTTTTCACGACGCGCCCCTTCGACATCACATGGACGACATCCGGAATGATGTAGTTGAGGAGCCGCTGATAGTGCGTGATGACGATCATCGAGCGGCTCTTTCCGCGCAGGGCATTGACGCCGTCGGCCGCGATGCGCAGCGCGTCGATATCAAGACCGGAATCCATCTCATCGAGGATGCACAGGCTCGGCTCGAACAGCGCCATCTGCAGCACTTCGTTGCGCTTCTTTTCGCCGCCCGAGAACCCGACATTGACGCCGCGCTTGAGCATGTCCTGCGGAATGCTCAGCCTGGCCGCGACTTCCTTCACTTTCTTCAAGAAGTCCGGGGTCGAGAATTCGCTCTCGCCGCGCGCCTTGCGCTGCGCGTTCAGTGCAGTGCGCAGGAACGTCATGGTGGCGACGCCCGGAATTTCCATCGGGTACTGGAACGCCAGGAACACGCCCTTGGCGGCTCGCTCATTCGGCTCCATCTCGAGCAGGTTTTCGCCCTTGAACAGGATTTCGCCGCCAGTCACGTCGTAACCGGGCTTGCCCGCGATGACATGCGACAGAGTCGATTTGCCCGAGCCGTTCGGCCCCATGATCGCGTGAACCTCGCCTTCGTTCACGGTGAGGTCGAGCCCGTGCAGGATCTCGTTGTCCTCGACTTGAACCTTGAGGCCTTTGACTTCCAGTAACGCGGTCATCACTTTACCTTTCCAGATTTATCCACATTGCCCCATCGCCAGCGCCAGTCTCCATCGGTCTTTTGCCGACCGACAAAAACCATCGCACCCGTTGCGACGGCAATCATGGCTATCGCAAACAGCCATGTCGTACCCGTTTGATCCTGATGGGTGAGGCGCAGTACTCCGGCCAGAACCACAGCGACATATGCCACGACGACAGCCCAGCCTTCCCAGGTCACAGGCGTCACTCCGTAGCCGTACGTTTTAGGTCTGAACCAGAACCTATTCACGGCTACCCCACACTTCCTTCCAGCGAAATCGAGATCAGCTTCTGCGCCTCGACTGCAAACTCCATCGGCAGTTGCTGCAGCACGTCACGGACGAACCCGTTGACGACGAGGGCAACCGCCTCCTCCTGCGAAAGACCGCGCTGCACGCAGTAGAACAGCATGTCTTCGGAAATCTTCGAGGTTGTCGCCTCGTGTTCGAACTGGGTCGATGAGTTCTTGGCTTCAATATAGGGGACGGTGTGCGCGCCGCATTTGTCACCGATCAAAAGCGAGTCACAGGCGGTGAAGTTGCGCGCGCCAGTCGCCTTGCGGTGAGCCGTGACGAGACCACGATAGGTGTTCTGCGAGACACCCGCCGCAATGCCCTTGGAGATGATGCGGCTCGTGGTGTTCTTGCCAAGATGAATCATCTTGGTGCCAGAATCGACCTGCTGGAAACCGTTCGAGATCGCGATCGAATAGAATTCGCCGCGCGAGTTATCGCCGCGCAGGATGCAGCTCGGATATTTCCAGGTGATGGCGGAGCCGGTTTCCACCTGCGTCCACGAAATCTTGGAATTCTTGCCGCGACAGTCGCCACGCTTGGTGACGAAATTGTAGATGCCGCCCTTGCCTTCCGAATTGCCCGGATACCAGTTCTGCACCGTCGAGTATTTGATCTCGGCGTCGTCATGGGCGACGAGCTCGACCACGGCGGCGTGCAACTGGTTCTCGTCGCGCTGCGGAGCGGTGCAACCTTCGAGGTAGCTGACGTAAGCACCCTTGTCGGCGATGATCAGCGTGCGCTCGAACTGGCCGGTGTTACGCTCGTTGATGCGGAAATAGGTCGACAACTCCATCGGGCAGCGCACGCCCGGCGGGAGATAGACGAAGGAGCCGTCGGAGAACACTGCCGAGTTCAGCGTCGCGAAGAAATTGTCCGAGGTCGGCACGACCGAGCCGAGATACTTCTTCACGAGGTCCGGATGTTCGCGGATCGCGTCCGAGATCGGCATGAAGATCACGCCGGCTTTCTTCAACTCGGCCTGGAACGTGGTGGCGACCGACACCGAGTCGAACACGGCGTCGACCGCGACGCGGCGCTCGCTCACCTCGTTGCCGTCTTCATCCTTGCGCACGACGCCTTCGAGCACTTCGACTTCGCGTAGCGGAATGCCGAGTTTCTCGTAGGTCTTGAGAATTTCGGGATCTATCTCGTCGAGAGAAGCGACCTCCTTCTTCTTTTTCGGCGCGGAATAGTAATAGAGATCCTGATAGTCGATCTTCGGATAATCGACGCGCGCCCAGGTCGGCTCTTCCATGGTGAGCCAACGGCGAAACGCCTCCAGACGCCATTCGAGCATCCAGGCGGGTTCGTTTTTCTTGGCGGATATGAACCGGATGGTGTCTTCAGTCAGGCCACGCGGAGCCTTTTCCGATTCGATCTGGGTTTCAAACCCATAGCGATACTGATCGACGTCGATCTGGCGAACCCGATCGACCGTCTCCTGGACGGCTGGCATTGTACTTCTCCGCTCGCGGTTTCAAGGACCGCAGTGGGCCAACATGAATGTCGTTGACGTGTTTCGTTCTTGTTATCGTCTATTTTTTAGAACGGTTCAAGCGACGGCATCCGTCCCTTTAACTAGTACGTTTGAGAGAGATATCCAAGCCTCAAGAAGGTATTGAATCTCCGCTTCTGTGGTGTCCCAGCCCAGACTTAAACGCACGGCTCCTTGCGCCACCTCGGGCTTCACGCCCATCGCCGTCAGGACGGGCGAGGCATGAACTTTCCCGGAGGAACAGGCCGAGCCGGACGATACCGCCATACCTTCCAAATCGAAGGCAATCACAGCAGTTTCCGCCTTCATGCCTGGCGCTGCAAACAAGGTGGTGTTCGGCACCCGGGGAACATCGCTGGAAAAGATGACCAGTTCGGGCGTTACCGCGCGTAGTCCTGCCTCGAATTTCGACCGAAGCTTCTGCATCCGCGCCATGGCGGCTGCGCCGGTTTCAAGATGCGCGGCCACGGCGGCCCCGAATGCGGCAATGCCCGGTAGATTCTCGGTTCCGCCCCTGCGGCCCTTCTCCTGCCCGCCGGCCGTGATGAAAGGTTCAAAACCTGTCACGCGCTCGGTCAGGACCAGAGCCCCGACTCCCTTGGAGCCACCAATCTTGTGTGCAGAAATCGATAGAAGGTCAGCTCCTAATTTATTGATATCAATATCAATCTTTCCAAATCCCTGAACCGCATCGACATGCAGAATGCCGTGAGCGGCATGGACGAGTTCCGCTATCTCCGCGATCGGCTGGATCGCCCCGGTTTCGTTATTGGCGAGCATCACCGAAACCAGCGCCGGCGCGCCGTCCGCGAGCAAGGCCCGAAGCCTCTCAAGATCGACCACACCGGCAGGTGTGACCGGCGCGGTTTGAATATCCTCGACCGGGAACCGGCCGCCAGACCGCACGGACGCGTGTTCAATAGCGGAGACGATAAGCCGCGTCGCTACATCGCGATCGCGGCGCAACCCGGGCATCAGGGCAAGCGCATTGGCCTCGGTTCCGCCGGAGGTAAAAACCACATCGGCGCTGCGTGCGCCGAGTGCCTTGGCAATGTTGGCGCGCGCATCTTCGATGATCTTCCGCGCCGCGCGGCCTTCCGCGTGAATCGAGGACGGATTTCCCTGCAGGTCCATGGCTTGCAGCATCGCCGCCTTGGCCTGCGGGCGCATTGGCGCGGTGGCGTTCCAGTCGAGATAGACGCGGGTTTTTGCCAATTGCCGTCCAGTCATACCAACCATCACATCAACTCATTGCTTTGTCGTCATTTTCCAGCCCGGAACAGGCGGATACGGCGCAATCTGCTTGCTTTTTCACCTGCCACCCATGTTAGAAGTCGGCCTCGTATTCGGGCGCCTTCCCTTGGCGTGGCGGCATCCTGACATTGGGCCGCGACGGAGGTTGGGCGGGCACGGCGTTGAACGAGCATATTCTTAAGGACCACAATGCCTGAAGTTATTTTCACCGGCCCCGCCGGCCGTCTTGAAGGACGCTACCACCCCGCGAAGCAGAAGAACGCCCCGATTGCGATGGTGTTGCATCCGCATCCGCAGTTTCAGGGTAACATGAATCACCCGATCGTTTATCAGGTGTATTATTCATTCGTCGCCCGTGGCTTTTCTGTGCTGCGCTTCAACTTTCGCGGCGTCGGCCGTAGCCAGGGCTCGTTCGACCATGGCACCGGCGAACTCTCCGACGCGGCAGCGGCGCTCGACTGGGCGCAAACGATCAACCCCGAAGCACGCGCCTGCTGGGTCGCCGGATTCTCATTCGGCGCATGGATCGGCATGCAGCTTCTGATGCGCCGGCCCGAAGTCGAGGGCTTCATCTCGATCGCGCCTGAGCCGAACCGCTATGACTTCTCCTTCCTTGCGCCCTGCCCGTCGTCCGGCCTGATCGTTCACGGCGACAAGGACATCGTAGCGCCTGCCAAGGACGTCAACACGCTGGTCGAGAAGCTCAAGACCCAGAAGGGCATCGTGATCGACCAGCAGGTCATTCCCGGCGCCAATCACTTCTTCCAGGACCGGCTCGAGCCGCTGATGGAATCGATCACGTCCTATCTCGACATGCGCCTCGCCAACGTGCGCTAAGGCTCTTACGGACGCACGAGTAAACCCCCGGTCAGGGGCGCGCTAACGCCCGTGGTGCCGGGATATGTCAGCGGCAGGCCGTTCAGACTGCGCACCGCGAGATAGGCAAACGCCTGCGCCTCGATGGCATCGCCCTGCCAGCCGAGATCATGGCCGGTGATCACGGGTATCGGCGCCAGTCGTTCGGCCAGCATGCGCATCAGGGTCGGATTGTTGGCGCCCCCGCCGACCACGATCCAACTCGCGGGCTGGTTCGGCAACCGATCCACGATTCCAGCGATCGAGGCCGCGGTGAAGGCCGTCAGCGTTGCCGCGCCATCCTCAAGCGTCATGCCCTCGACGGTGAAGGATGCGAAATCGTTGCGGTCAAGCGACTTCGGCGCAGGCCTATCAAAGAACGGATGTTCGAGCGCCTGCGCGATCCAGTCGGAGTCAGGCACGCCCGGCGCGGCGACCTGCCCGTCCCGGTCCATCGCCTCGCCAGTGTGTCGCAGCAGATAATCATCCAGCAGCGCGTTGCCGGGGCCGGTGTCGCAGGCGATCAGCGCATCGTCGTCGATGTAGGTGATATTGGCGACGCCGCCGATATTGACGATGCATGCGGGCATGGCGCAATCGGCCAGCCGCGCCAACGCGCGGTGATAGACAGGCACCAACGGCGCACCCTGCCCGCCGGCCGCAACATCGGCGGCACGGAAGTCGTACACCACAGGCAGTCCCAGCGCTTTCGCGAGCTGTCCACCATTGCCGATCTGCACCGTGAGGCGATCATACGGCCGATGCAGAACCGTCTGGCCGTGAAAACCCACGACATCGACCGTGGAGCGGTCAATCCCATGCGTGGCGAGAAACGATTCCACAGCCTCCGCATGCGCGCGTGTGACGAGATCCTCGGCAGCCGACACCTCGGCCGGGCGCTCCTCACGCCGCACAATCCGGGGAGCGGCGTCGAGCGCCGCGCGCAGCACGGCACGCTCCTCGGCATTGTAGGGCCGGTATCCCGTTGGTCCGAAGGATTCGATCTGCTCGCCATCGGTCCGCAGCCACGCGACATCGACCCCGTCGAGCGAGGTGCCGCTCATCAGGCCTATCGCGTTACGCATGCCGCTCCTCCGGTTGAATTGGATGCCGGACCTGATACACCACGGAGCCTCTAAAAATCGCTAAATTGCCAAAGAGTCCCGCATGACCGCCTACAAGTCCGATTTCCTCAATGTGCTGGAACAGCGCGGACTGATCCACCAGATTTCCGATCCCGCGGCGCTGGATGACGCCTGCACCAAGGGGCCGATCACGGCCTATGTCGGGTATGACGCCACCGCGACCAGCCTGCATATCGGCAACCTTATTTCGGTGACGATGCTCTATTGGCTGCAACAGACCGGGCATCGCCCGATCACGCTGATGGGCGGCGGCACCTCCATGGTCGGCGATCCCTCGTTCCGCGACGAACAGCGTAAGCTGCTCGACGAGGCCACCATCGCGTCCAACATCGAGGGTATCAAGAAAATCTTCGGGCGCATCTTGCGCTATGGCGAAGGCGCGACCGATGCGCTGATGATCAACAACGCCGAGTGGCTGCTGAAGCTCAACTACGTTTCGTTCCTGCGTGACGTCGGCCGCTACTTCTCCGTCAACCGCATGCTCTCCTTCGACAGCGTGAAGCTGCGGCTCGACCGCGAGCAGTCGCTGTCGTTCCTCGAATTCAACTACATGATCATGCAGGGCTACGACTTCGTCGAAATCAACAGGCGATACGGCTGCATCCTGCAGATGGGCGGCTCCGACCAGTGGGGCAACATCATCAACGGCGTCGATCTCAGCCATCGCATGGGCGGACCGCAGCTCTACGCGCTGACCACACCGCTGCTCACCACCTCGTCCGGCGCGAAGATGGGCAAGACCGCAAAGGGCGCTGTCTGGCTCAACGGCGATGTGTTCAGCCCGTATGATTTCTGGCAGTACTTCCGCAACACCGAGGACGCCGACGTCGGCCGTTTTCTGAAAGTGTTCACGCGGCTGCCGCTCGATGAGATCGCACGGCTCGAAAAGCTCGGCGGCGCCGAAATCAACGAGGCGAAGAAAATTCTCGCAACCGAGGCCACCGCCGTGGTGCACGGACGCATGGCGGCGGATGAAGCCGCCGAAACTGCGCGGCGCACGTTCGAGGAAGGCGCGATCGCGCAGAACCTGCCCACGCTCGAGATTTCGCGCGGCGAACTGGAGTCCGGCGCAAGCGTGCTTGCACTGTTCGTAAAAGCAGGCCTCGTCGCCTCGAACGGCGAAGCGCGCCGCCAGATCAAGGGCGGTGGCATTCGCGTCAACGACACGCCTGTGACCGACGACAAAATGATGCTCACGCCGGATGTGCTGACGCCGGAGGGAGTTATCAAACTCTCTCTTGGGAAAAAGCGGCATGTGTTGCTGAAGCCGGTCTGACGCTTACTGCATCGACTGGAAATCCGGCGGCAGGCTTTGCTGCTTGCCGGTGTTGAAGTCGAATATCTTGCGCAGCACGCCCGGCGCCATCGCCGAAATCGGATTGACGCGCAGCACCGGCGCACCCGGCGTGCCGACGACTTCATAGGTCACGCCAATCAGGCCCTCGTTGCTGCCGCCGCCGAGCACGAGACCCACGATCGGGATTTGCCCGAACATGTTGTTCAACCCGTACATCGGCACGAAAGTGCCGCTCATCCGCACCTGGTTGGCGGCATAGTCGATGTCGCCTTCGATGGTCGCGCCGACCGCGGGCCCACGCACCACGCCATCCTTGATCCGAAGCTGGCCGGTCTGGCGGGTGAATTCGGTGCGCATGCGCGTGAAGGCAATCCCCTTCGGATTGTTGACGTTGCCGCCATTGTTGACCACGCGATCCAGTGCCGCCTCGCCCTTGACGGTGAAGTCGGTGACGTTGAGCAGGCCTTCCTGCGGCGTGTCGTCGGCGGTCGGCGTATCCATTGCCACCCACATCTCGCCACCGACCATCTTCGAGTAGGTGTCGGTGAAGCGGAACAGCGCGCCCGCATCGTGCGTTTCGACGAACAGCAGGTCACGGCCACGCCCGCGCGACCGCAGACTGCCAGTTACCGGTGTATCCCGGCCAAGTTTACCGGACAGCGAAAAAGCGCGGATCGTGCCGCCACGGCGCGAGAACTTGAGATCGACGCTGCGAAGCGCCTCGCCATAATAACCGGCTATCGCGCCAAGCTTGGCATCAACATCGAAATTGTCGAGCTTGACTGCCGATTTGGTGTTGCCTCCACTCTTTGAGCTTCCCGACAGGGCACTCTTGATAAGTCCGCGCCCGTCGAACACGTCGCCGCGTAATGTCACCTTCAGCGAACCATCGCTCGCCCGCTCCGCCTTGAGCGAGGCCTTGTCGCCTTCCGAAGGCGAGAAGGTCGGAAATACCGCGCTGACCAGATCATTGTTCTGGTCGACCTCCACGGTGCCCTTGATCGATGTTCCGCTGCCGTCGATGACGACATCCTCGAAACGCGTGCTTTGCGGCTTGTGAACGACGTTAAAGGTGATGCGCCCCGCCTTGCCCGCGATCTTGGTCCAGCCCGGGAGGATGTTGTCGATCTTGGCGGCCGTGAGATCCGCCTCGACTCCAAGCTTGCTGTCGTCGCCGCCGATCTTGCCACTGATCTTCACGGGGATCGCACCGGAGACGCTTGGGCCGAGATCGACCCCGAGCTTGGCACGTGCGGCATCGTCGAGTGTCGCCGCGAGGCGGATGTCCGCATCGCCATCGGCATCCTTGTGATAGTCGATCGAGGCTGGCTGGCCTGCGATCTTCACGTCGCCCTTGACGCGATAGCCCTGATTGTCAGCGACGAGCTTAAGCGTGTTGGCTTCCAGCTTCTGGTTCATCGCGAGCTTGTCGATCGAAACCGCGCCGAGATCGACATTGACGGTGTATTTTGTGTCTTCCTTGGTCAGCGCTGTTTTCAACGGCATGTTCAGCGTGATGACCGCCGCGACATTGCCCTTGCTTGTAGCGGGATCAATCATGTTCCCGCTGACGTCTTTCAACCGGTCCGACTGAAGAATTTCAGCAGCCGCTGGCACCGGCCCGTCGAGGCGGAAGCGTACGCTGGCCGGCGCAGGCTTCGGCACCAGATCGGGGACCTGGAACAGAACGTCGGAAATCGTGAGCTTGCGTCCTCCCGGCGTATCGACGCCGCCCTGGCCGATCGTGACCTTCACCGTTCGGCCGCTGACATGGCCCTTCATGTCGGCGTTATGGACCATAGGCAATTCATCGAGCGGATGCAGTTCCACGCCCGCTGCCGAGAAATCGACCGACAAGCCTTCATCCGGGATCGGCGGGCCGCCGCGCGCAAGAGTGTGGATCGGCGCGTTCACCGCGATGTCGAGATGCTGCAAGGTGCCGCCACTGACGCGCTCGATCAGCCATTCACGCACCTCCGGCACGATCAGGATCGGCCAGATGTTCTTCAGCGTCGACGCAGGCATCGCCGTCGTCGCAAGGCCGAGCTGAACCTGCGCCGCGGGCATCGAGTAATCGACCGCGCCCGAGCCTGCGACGCCGACCTCTCCATTGCTGATATCGCACTGGGTCATGACGATCCGGCGATGTTCGGTATCGAACCGCAGGCGCACCGCGATGCGGTTGAAGATGACCGGATTCTCTCCCTTGGGACCGGCGAGCACGATCGTGCCTCCGGACAGTCCGAGCTGCCAGTTCGGCGTGCGTCCGTTCGGAGCCTCCAGATGGGCGAGCGAGGTGACTCGATTGCTTCCCGAGGTGATCTGGAACGGCGCAACCATGACACGCCGCCCGGCATCCCAATCAAGGCGCGCCTCGATCTGATCGATCGCCATCGGATAGTCCGGCGTGGCGCGGTCGATGATGCTGCCCTTGCCGATGGAGAAGACACCGCCGAGATAAGTCGGCAAGCCGTCGCGGCCGACCTCGCCCTTGATCTCCCCGCTCAGCAGCATGCCGTCGGTAGTGTAGGTGAAATCCTTGAGCCGCGCAGCCAATATCAGGTTTTTGGTCGGTACCTTGTTGGCCGTCAGTTCGACCTGCCGCACGCCGTTCTGCGGTGCGCCAACGCCAAGCCTGAGCGACCAGGCATCCACACCTTCTTCACCCACGGTCATCACAACGCCGCCGGCCGTGGGCCGTCTCAAGCTGAGACTGATATTGTCGAAAGAAAATTTCGTCTTGCTCTGCTGGTCGTCCACCAGAAGGGAGCCATTGCGCAGGCCGATCTCGTTCAGGCTCTGGCCGTCCAGTCCCTTGGAGCCGAGCGTGTCGAGCCAGCTCATCACCGCAAGCAATCCGGGCGCAGACGCGGCGACCGCTGAGGGCTGTCCCGCCGCGGGTGGAGCCTGCGGGTAGTCGGGGGGCGCTATCACCAGAGGCTTCACCGGCACCTTGCCGGTGGCGAGCGGTTGCGTGGTGCCCGCGGTGGACACTATCACTTCACCGTCCGGCGTGATCCGCACCGACAATTCCGCATCGACGAGCCGCAGCGTCTCGGCGCGCAGCGTGCCGAACAAAAGCGCCATGCCGGACAGGCGCACTTCCGCCTTCGGGGCGCTCGCAACGATGGCGCCGTTGTGATCACGCACCACGATGTCGCGCAGGCGCACCGCGACCCTGATCCTTCCCGCGCGTTCGATCTGGGTGCCACCAACCTGGACGGTGTGATCGCGCCCGAGGTTCTGCTCAATGGCGGACGCGAGCCATGGCGTGACGACATCGAGATTGATCGGCCCCGCGCCGAGACGCAGCCACAGTCCGAAAAAACCGACGCCGAAGACGATGGCGAGAACGCCGAACGTGGCGATGGTCCGGCGCAGCCAGACCGTATCGAGAATCCGGTGACCAAGTCTTGCGAAAGGTGCGGTCAGACGGTGCAAGCCGACACGGCGGCGCTTGAGCAGACGCCGTGCCTGATGGCAGCGCTCATCCTCCCACTCGGGAGCATCCCAATGGCTCGTTTGAGGTCGCGACGCTTTCTGAGGCTTGGAGTCCTGCATTGCCTCACGTTGGCGTTGAGCGTTGATTGGCTACGGTGCGGGTTCTGATCGCCGGGGAAAATGGCTCAGAACGCGGCATGCAGCGAATCCCGTCTGTTATATGTCCCGTCCAACAGCGGGCGTGGCGAATCCCGCGTCAGTGTATCCCAAGGCCGGTAAATCCCAAGGCTGGCAAATGCCCAGCAGGCGATCCCGGCAGGCCCCTTCTGCCGCAGCGTTAGGCAGGGTCAATTGACGGGCTGAAAGCGACGAAAGGAAGGCGTATGGCCAAGAAAACGAACAAGAAAACCTCCAAGAAGGTCGTCAGGAAAGCTGCCACGAAAGCCGTCGGGACGAAGAAGCCCCGGACAACCACCAAGACCGCTCCCGCCACAGCCGGGCAGACTCACATCCTCAACGAAGGCATGGCGGCTCCCGCCTTCCGGCTTTCCCGCGACGACGGTGGCAGCGTATCGCTCAAGGACTCCGCCGGACGCAATCTCGTCCTGTATTTTTATCCGCGCGCGGATACCCCCGGCTGCACGCTGGAAGCTGCCGATTTCACCCGCCTCTCACCCCGGTTCAAAGCGCTCGACACCGCCATCCTCGGCGTCTCCGCCGATTCGCAGGCAGCCCTGCAGCGCTTCCGCAAGAAGCATGACCTCGACATCGCCCTCGCTTCGGACGAGACGCTTGCGATGCTCAAAGCCTATGGCGTCTGGGGCAAAAAGTCCTTTATGGGAAGAACCTTCGACGGAATTCTTCGCACAACGGTTTGGATCGGTCCCAAAGGCCGCATCATCAAAATCTGGCGGAACGTGAAAGTCGCCGGCCACGCCGAGGCCGTGCTCGACGCCATTCGCGAGGCATTTTCCTGAATATTAACCATGACGGTGTCAGATCGCTTCTGGCAGCCGCGCCGCTTGTTTGGCCGGCTCAGGAGTTCCGATGTCGCCGCCCTACCGTCAGTACAATCACACGCCCCATCACTATCCGCATGATGACGGGCGCCAGATGCCTCGTCGTCCGCCTCCACCGGCCCGGAACACCCCGCAACCGCGATCCAAGCCCAACGGCTACGCCCTAATTCATCACGGCAAGCAGGTCCGCGTCGGGCCGGTCGTATTCTGGATCATCACCGGATCGATCATCCTGATGGGGGCATGGTCGGCCGCGACCGCGACCTATTTTGCCTTCCGCGACGACGTGCTGACACGTCTGATCGCGCGTCAGGCCGATATGCAATACGCCTATGAGGACCGCATCGCGGAGCTTCGCTCGCGGATCGACCGCACGACCAGCCGTCAGTTGCTCGATCAGGAAGAATACGACCAGAAGCTCACGCAGATCCTGCGCCGCCAGTCCACGCTGGAATCACGCACCAATGCGCTGATGGGTTTACCGGACAATGCAGCCACCGGCTCGATCCGGCCAACCCATACACCACGCGGAACGCCGAAGCCTTCCCCGATCAACGACATCGCGCCGGTCGATACCACGCCATCGGAACGCCATGCGCGCCTCGACGTGCGCCCGTCGGTCTTCGGAACGTCACACAGCCGCATGGCGGCCAAACACGAATCCGGCAACCTGCTGGCGCGTCTGGAATCCTCTCTCGACAAGATCGAAAACCGTCAGGTCGCAAGCCTGAATGCGGCTGAGAAACGTTACGACACGAGGCTGCAGCGCGTGCATGGCCTGATCTCCGACCTCGGGCTGAACATGGCGAAGCTCGAAGCCGCAACACCGAGGGGGCATGTCGGCGGTCCCTACATTCCGGTACGCGCTCCGACCGCCAACGCGAGTGCGTTCGACAAGCAGCTCTATCGTGTCGCGTTGAGCCGCGCGCAAGTCGACAAGCTCAACCGCACGCTAGCGATGGTGCCCTATCGCAAGCCGGTGGTCGGAGAAATCGAATTGTCCTCAGGCTTCGGCGTACGCAACGATCCATTCGTGGGGCGGCCCGCGATGCACACCGGCCTCGATTTCCGCGCTTCGACCGGCGATCCGGTGCGCGCCACCGCCGACGGTAAAGTCACATCCGCAGGATGGTCAGGCGGCTATGGCCGGATGGTCGAGATCGATCACGGCAACGGTCTTGCCACCCGTTACGGACACCTGTCGCAAATCGACGTGAAAGTCGGCGATATCGTGAAGACCGGCGAAGTGGTCGGCGAAGTCGGCTCCACCGGCCGCTCGACTGGACCGCACCTGCATTATGAGACGCGTATCAACGGCGAAGCCGTCGACCCGCAGCGTTTTCTGCGCGCGGGCGCGCGGTTCGCTCAGGGCTGATCGTTTACTCGCCTGCTCAATCCTTGCGGTGAAACCGCAGATGCATGGCGTTCAGTGTCGCGATATGCTCACTGACCGTGTAGCCGAGCGCAGGAAGATCGATCCCGTCAAAAAGGGCTTCGCCGCGCCCCAGCAGGACCGGCGAAATCGCGATGTGCAAATCGTCGATCAACCTCGCGCGAAGATACTCGCGGATCGTCGTCACGCCGCCGCCGACACGAATGTCCTTGCCCCCGGCCGCCTGTCTCGCACGGTCAAGCGCCACCTCGATTCCGTCCGTTACAAAATGAAAGACGGTGCCGCCTTTCATCGTGATCGGCGCACGTGCGTGGTGGGTCAGGACAAAAACCGGACAGTGGTATGGCGGCTCATCGCCCCACCAGCCCTTCCAGGTTTCATCTGGCCAGGCGCCACGAACTGGGCCGAACATGTTGCGACCCATGATCCACGCGCCGAGATTCTCAAAACCCATCGCGGCCAGATCGTCGTCAGGACCGGTTGCGCCGCCGTCCCTTCCGAAGACCTTGTTCTGGAACGTGCGCGTGGCCATAGCCCATTGATGCAGGCCAAACCCGCCAACACCGAGCGGGCTGTCGAGACTCTGATCCGGGCCAGCACCATAGCCATCAAGGGAGACCGAGAAGCTGCGAACGATTAGTTTGCCTTGTGCATTCATCGCAGCTCCTCAACAAAGAAAATCAGTCCACGTCCTCGATCTGGCCGGGCGCGGTGCCGAAGGCCTTCTGCGCCAGCGTCGCGGCCATGAACTCGTCGAGATCGCCATCGAGTACGCCCGACGTGTCCGACGTCTGCACGCCAGTGCGCAGATCCTTCACCATCTGATACGGCTGCAGCACGTAGGAGCGAATCTGATGGCCCCAGCCGATATCGGTCTTGGCGGCCTGATCGGCGGCGGCCTGCTCTTCACGCTTCTTCAGTTCAATCTCGTAAAGCCGCGCGCGTAACATGTCCCACGCTTGCGCGCGATTCTTGTGCTGTGAGCGCCCGGCCTGACAGACCACGGCCACGCCGGTCGGGATATGCGTAAGGCGCACCGCGGATTCGGTTTTGTTGACGTGCTGGCCACCCGCGCCACCCGAACGCATGGTGTCGACGCGCACATCGGACTCGTTGATGTCGATCTTGATCGAATTGTCGACCACCGGGAAAATCGCGATGCTCGAAAACGACGTGTGCCGCCGTGCGTTGGAATCGTAAGGAGAAATGCGCACGAGGCGGTGCACGCCTGCTTCGGTCTTGAGCCAGCCATAGGCATTGTGGCCGCTGATCTGGATCGTCGCGGACTTGATGCCCGCTTCTTCGCCTTGCGTCTCTTCGAGATACTCGACCTTGAAGCCCTTGCGCTCGGCCCAACGCGTGTACATACGCAACAGCATGGAGGCCCAGTCCTGGCTCTCGGTCCCGCCCGCGCCGGCATGGACTTCGAGGTAGGTGTCGAACTTGTCGGCCTCGCCGGAGAGCAGCGCTTCCAGCTCCTGGCGCGCGACATCCTTCTTGAGCGCCTTCAGCGCGTTTTCGGCCTCGGTCACCACGGCCTCGTCGTTCTCGGCCTCGCCGAGTTCGATCATGCCGATCTGGTCCTCGAGTTCGCGTTCGGTCCGCCCGATGCCACCAAGCTGGTTTTCGAGCGAGGTCCGCTCCTGCATCAGCTTCTGAGCTTTCTGCGGATCATTCCAGAGATTGGGGTCTTCGGCGAGGTTGTTCAGTTCGGCGAGACGCGCGGTTGCGGTATCGACGTCAAAGATGCCTCCTCAGCAGCCCGACTGACTGCTTGATCTCTTCGACAAGGCGTTCGACTTCAGGACGCATCTTGGTTCTTCGTCTCTCATTCAAACAAGGAAGCGCACGCGCGCAAATCGTGCCGCAGGACTTAGCCGCTGCGGCGCGCCGATGCAATCAGGTCAATAAAGGCCGCCGGTACCCGGGCGCATGATCGCGCGATCCGCGTCGGGCGACACGGTGAGCACCTGCCCGTTGCCGTCGGCCATGCCGATGGCCGCGTAATTGTCAGGCGGTGCGGTCCCCGGTTTGAAGGCCTCGAGGATGGTGCGGCCGGTATCGCCCGGCCCCGCCCGCATGCCGCTCTTGAGATCGACGCGCACGAGTTTGATGCCCGCGGGGACGCGGAACGGCACCGCAGGCTTGTCCGCCAGCGCGACCTTGAGGAAATCCTTGGCGATCGGCGCGGCGAGATGGCCGCCGGTGCCGCCACGGCCGAGCGGCTTCGGCTTGTCGTAGCCGATATACAGGCCGACAACGATATTCGGCGAGAAGCCGACGAACCAGGCGTCTTTTTCCTCGTTGGTGGTGCCGGTCTTGCCCGCGATCGGCTTGCCGACCTCGCGCACGACGGTCGCGGTGCCACGCTGGACCACACCTTCCATCATCGAGGTGATCTGGTAGGCCGTCATCGGGTCGAGCACCTGCTCGCGCCGGTCAATCAGCGTCGGCTCGGGCTGGTTGTGCCAACCCTCCGGCGCATCGCAGCCACGGCATTCGCGCTGGTCGTGCTTGTAGATGGTGTGGCCGAAGCGGTCCTGGATGCGATCGATCAAGGTCGCCTTCACGCGCTTGCCGCCATTGGCGATCATCGAATACGCCGTCACCATGCGCATTACGGTCGTCTCGCCCGCACCAAGCGCGTAGGACAGATAGTTCGGCAATTCGTCATAGACACCGAAGCGCTTGGCATATTCACCGATGATCGGCATGCCGATATCCTGCGCAAGCCGCACCGTCATGTTATTGACGGAGTGCTCGAGGCCGAAGCGGAGCGTCTGCGGACCGTAATACTTGCCGGTCGAATAGTTTTCGGGCCGCCACACATTGCCAGAGCCCTGATCGATTTCGATCGGCGCATCGACCACGATGCTCGACGGCGTGTAGCCGTTGTCCAGCGCGGTCGAATAGACGATCGGCTTGAAGGATGAACCGGGCTGCCGGTAGGCTTGCGTGGCGCGGTTGAACTGACTCTGGTCGAACGAGAAACCACCACTCATGGCCAGCACGCGGCCGGTGTTCGGGTCCATCACGATCATGCCGCCCGACACTTCGGGAATCTGGCGCAGCCGGTATTGCCCCTCGACCACCTTGCCGTCCTTGCCAAGCAGCGGATCGACGTAAACCACATCGCCCGGCGTCAGCACCTGTGTCACCTTGGTCGGCGCCTTGTAGCGGGTCGGCCCCGAGGCGGCTTTAGCCCAGCGCACGCCGTCCATGGTCACGAGGCCAGTATCACGCGCCTTGGAGACCGCGCCACCGAGCACGCGGCCCGGCTGGAAGCCGATGCGCGCGGACTGGTCGTTCGCCTCCAGCACCACCGCCATGCGCCACGGTGAAACGTCGGACAGCGATTTGACCTCGGCGAGTTTTATGCCCCAGTCGCCGCTGATATCGATTTTGGTGACAGGCCCGCGCCAGCCGACCGACTCGTCGTAGTTGACGAGACCCTTGACCATCGCCTGGCGTGCGATCACCTGCAATTTTGGATCGAGGGTGGCGCGCACCGACAGGCCGCCCTCATAGAGTTTCTTTTCGCCGTAGCGCTCGAAGATGTCGCGGCGGACCTCCTCGGCGAAATACTCGCCCGCGAAGACATGCGTCGCGTTGCTGCGGCTGGTGACGACCAGCGGCTCCTTGCGCGCGGCGGCGGCTTCCGCAGGCTTGATCCAGCCATTCTCGGCAAGACGGTCGATCACGTAATTGCGGCGCTCGACCGCGCGATCATGGTTGCGCACCGGATGAAGCTGGGCGGGCGCCTTCGGCAGAGCGGCGAGATAGGCCGCTTCCGCGATCGTCAATTCGTTGACCGACTTGTCGAAGTAAACGAGCGAGGCAGCGGCGATGCCATAGGCGCCAAGACCGAGATAGATCTCGTTGAGATAAAGCTCGAGGATCTTTTCCTTGCTGTAGGTGCGCTCGATGCGCATCGCCAGCAAGGCTTCCTTGATCTTGCGGGTAAAGGAGACTTCGTTTGTCAGCAGGAAGTTCTTCGCGACCTGCTGGGTGATGGTGGAGGCACCCTGCGGGCGGCGGTTCGAGCCGTAGTTCTGCGCATACAATAATGCCGCGCGCGCCATGCCAGTGAAATCGATACCGCCATGCTCGTAGAAATTCTTGTCCTCGGCGGCGAGGAAGGAATTGATCACGCGCTTGGGGATCGCCTGGATCGGCAGATAGAGACGGCGTTCCTTGGCGTATTCGGCGAGCAGCGAACCATCGGCGGCATGAACGCGCGTCATCACCGGAGGCTCGTAGTTCTTGAGCTGGGTGTAGTCCGGCAGGTCTTTTGAGTAATGCCAGAGCAGGCCCGCGACGGCGCTGACGCCAACCAGGAACAGGATCGTTCCGGCGGCAAAAAGGAACCCCAGGAAGCGCACCAGCAACCGCATTCTCAATCCATATTCAGTTTAAAGCCGCCTCTGGCCGGGGCGATCTCGCTCAGCGCGACCGGATCGCGGCGGAACCATAGCACTGAGGCAGGCGCTTGCGGGCGACCGATTCAGTTTTCCCGATCCTCTATAAAGCGGAGCCTGTGTCCAAACTAGGGCTCTATCAGGGCTTCGCGCTCACGGATGCCCCGGCGCTCATCCGTGTGGCCGGAGCGCCACCACGCGGACCAAAAAACGCATCGATCGCGGCGGTGACGGAACCAGCCGTTTTCTCGCGCCAACTATCCGAGACCAGATTGTGCAGGTCGCCCTTGTTCGACACGTAACCCAACTCGACCAGCACCGACGGCACGTCATGCGCCTTCAGAACCCGGAACCCGGCGGACTTGAGAGGATGCTTATGCATCCGCGCCACAGTCTTCATCTCGTACATCAGGGTTTTAGCAAACCGACTTGAGAATGCTCGCGTTTCCCGCTGCGTGAGGTCGATCAGGATATCCGCCACCTCGGTCGGCTCCTCGGTCAGGTCGATACCGGCGATGGCGTCGGCCTTGTTCTCGGACTCCGCCAGCTTCTCCGCCTCGATGTCAGAGGCGCGGTCGGACAAGGTGTAGATCGTGGCGCCCTGCGCATCGCCTTCCGCCTTCGGCAATGCGTCTGCATGAATGGATACGAACAGCGAGGCCGCGTGGTCGCGGGCGAACTTCACGCGCTCGGCGAGCGGAATGAAGGTGTCGTCGTCGCGCGTCATCACCACGCGATATTTGCCGGATTTTTCAATGTGCTCGCGCAGCGCCTTGGCGAAGGCAAGCACGAGATCCTTCTCGTTTTCGCCGCTGAAAGCGACCGTGCCGTTGTCGATGCCGCCATGGCCGGGATCGAGCACGATGACGGGACGGGAATCCTCAGGCTTGGCCGTCTGCGGTGGAATTTTCGCATTCGGATCAGCATCGGCGACAACGGTGGGACGCAACCCTTGTGTCGCGGCCTGCCGCGCTTCGCGCTTCACCGTTTCCGCGTCGGACGCCGCCAGTTCAACCACCAGCCTTGCCGGCTGACCGTTGGCCGCATCCAGCGAATATGCCTTTTCGATCTTCGCCGGACCGCTCAAATCCATCACGATCCGCGAGGCGCCGGGCATCACCATGCCATAGCGGAATGCCCGCACGAGCCCCCGGCCAATCTTGCCGCTACCCTCGGGCAAGCGGAATGCCACTTGGGGCATGTCGACCACGACCCGGTAAGGATCGGCCAGCACGAAGCCATGCACGTCGACCTTGCGGTCGAGATCAAGGATGAAGCGCGATTGCCGCTCGTCGCCCGCAACGCGCGCATCGGATGCGACCGGCAGGCTGGCTGCAACTTCCGGGCGTGGCGGAACCGACTCAACCGCGTACGCCGCCGGGGCACTGGACAGCGCCGCCCAGGCAAAACTGGCGGTGATCGCCCGCAGAACGCGGATTTTCGTCCAGCTTTTCAAGAAATCCCCCGCCTCGGCGCCCCCTTTTATCCCAATAGGACTCCACGGTTAACCGCTGCTTACCCCTGAAAGACTGTTTACGGGCTTGTGTTGCAGTCGCGTGACGCTTCCCTTGCCAGAAGACCCCAATGACCGTATGTTTTGTCTGCTGACGGTTTGAACTTCCGGTTGTATCGCGTTCAACTCCCGCACCAGCGTTCGGCCCCAAAATGTATTGAGGCCCAACGGATTGACCGACCCTCCTCCCAGCCAGCGCAGCGCGCGGCCGGGTCCGGAAAGCCGGTTCGAGGTTCGGGAGAAACAGGAAGCCAGACGGCAACCGGCTCGCGCCCGCAAGGACGCGGACTGCCAATCCGGCGCTCACAACGTCGGCTGGCTTTTAATGCACCCAGCTCCTGCTGGTCCCGTTGGCAAGACAAGGCAGCACACCGCTGCCGAACGATTTAGACGGGCCGCTGCTTAGATGCGCCACACTGTTACGCCGATCCGGGCCTCCCAAGAGGTCTTCCCAGGTCCCACGACAATCCGACGCGACGCGTTTGCGCAACGGAAGACGTTCGGGCTGGATTCGGCACGGGGCATCGCTTTGCGGTTTGGCCTTCCCCTCACCCCCGAATCAGGTGGACCGTTCCGCCGTCCGGCCGCGCATGCTGCGCTAGCCGCCGGGCCTGCCGTCCGCCGCCATGAGTCCAAAAATGCCCAACAAAATGTTGATCGACGCCACCCACCCGGAGGAGACCCGGGTCGTCGTGGTTCGCGGCAATCGCGTCGAAGAGTTTGATTTCGAATCCGCACAACGCAAGCAGCTTCGCGGCAACATCTATCTCGCCAAGGTCACCCGCGTGGAGCCCTCGCTCCAGGCTGCGTTCATTGAGTATGGCGGCAATCGCCACGGCTTCCTTGCCTTCAGCGAAATCCATCCCGACTATTACCAGATCCCGGTCGCCGACCGTCAGGCCCTGATCGAGGCCGACGAGCGCGCGCACCGCGAGGCCGAAGAGGAAAACGAGAACCGCGCAAGCCGCCGCCGTTCCCGCCATCGTAATTCGCGCCGTCGCGACCGTGGCGAGCGCGTGCAAAGCGCGATCGTCGAGGGCAGCGCACCAGCCGCTGACGCGCCGCCGGCCTTCCCGCACGATTCAACCGAGCCGCAGCCTTTCGGCGGCTATGGCTATGACGACGAACCGATGGAAGATGGCGTGACGCCCGCCTCCGTCGCGCCTTCGGTAGTGCCGAGTGCGAACGCACAACCGCTGCCGAGCATCGAAGGCAACGACTACGGCGACCAGGCCGACGAAAGCATCGACGATCCGTTTTTCGATCCGTCTGCCGCGGCGCAGCCTGAGGGCGATTTCGCCCATCATGACGATGAACACCTCCACGACCACGATCATGACCATGCGTCTGACGACGAGGCTCATGACGACACGTATGCCGACCACGAACACTCCGAAAGCGAGCATGTTGAATCGTCCGTCGCCCACAGCGACGAAGACGAGGATGACGATGAGGCCGAGGAAGAAGAACAGGTCGAATCCGTCGGCGGCGACGACGCGCTGGAAGAAGTGCCGGAGCGCGCCTTCCGCCCGCGCCGCCAGTACAAGATTCAGGAAGTCATCAAGCGCCGCCAGGTGATGCTGGTGCAGGTGGTCAAGGAAGAGCGCGGCAACAAGGGCGCGGCGCTTACGACCTACCTGTCGCTCGCCGGACGCTATGCCGTGTTGATGCCGAACACCGCACGCGGCGGCGGCATCAGCCGCAAGATCACCTCGGCGCAGGACCGCAACCGCCTCAAGGACGTGGTGCAGGACCTCGACGTGCCGGAAGGCATGGGTATCATCCTGCGCACCGCCGGTGCCTCGCGCACCAAGCCGGAAATCAAGCGCGACTTCGAATACCTGATCCGCATGTGGGAGACGGTGCGCGACCTCACGCTGAAGTCGCAGGCCCCTACCCTCGTCTACGAGGAAGGCTCGCTGATCAAGCGCTCGCTGCGCGATCTCTACAACAAGGAGATCGACGAGGTGCTGGTGTCGGGTGATGCCGGTTATCAGGAAGCACGCGACTTCATGAAGATGCTGATGCCATCCAGCGTCCGCGCCGTGAAGCCCTATCGCGACACGCAACCGCTGTTCTCGCGGATGGGCGTCGAGAGCCAGCTCGATGCGATGTTCTCGCCGACCGTGACGCTGCGTTCCGGCGGCTACATCGTCATCAACCAGACCGAAGCACTGGTCTCGATCGACGTGAACTCGGGCCGCTCCACGCGCGAGCATCACATCGAGGACACCGCGCTCAAGACCAATCTCGAAGCCGCCGAAGAAGTCGCCCGTCAGTTGCGGCTGCGCGACCTCGCGGGCCTGATCGTCATCGATTTCATCGACATGGACGAGAAGCGCAACAACCGCGCAGTCGAACGCAAGATGAGCGATTGCCTGCGGCAGGACCGCGCGCGCATCCAGGTCGGGCGCATCTCGCATTTCGGCCTTCTGGAAATGTCGCGCCAACGCATCCGCGCCAGCGTGCTCGAAAGCTCCACCGAGCCCTGCCCGACCTGCGGCGGCACCGGGCATGTCCGCTCCGTCTCGTCGGTCGCTCTGCAACTGCTGCGCAGCCTTGAAGAGCAACTGATGAAGAGCGGCACCCACAATTACTCGGTGCGCACCCGCACCGATGTGGCGCTCTACGTTCTCAACCACAAACGCGGCCATCTGCGCGACCTCGAAGAAGCCTTCCAGGTGACGCTGTCGGTGATCGCCGACACAACGGTGAACGGCCAGCAAGCCTTCATCATCGAGCGCGGCGAACAGGTGCACACCACCGAGGCTGCCAAGGCTCTCCTCGCCGCGCGTGTTGCCGCGCAGCCGGTCGAAGTCGAAGAGTTCGACGACGAGGACGAGTTCTTCGAGGAAGACGTCGAAGCTGAGGCCGAGAACGGCGAAACCGCAGATGCCGAGACGACTGAGGCCCGCGGCGAAGGCGACGAGGGACCACGCCGACGCCGTCGCCGCCGTCGCGGACGCGGCCGTGGCGGCGAAGGCCGCGATGCCACACAGGCCTCTCCTGCCAATGACGATGCCGTTTCCGGCGAAGAATCTCAGGTCGAAACCGGCGAGGATGGCGAGGACGAGTCCGACGCCGCTCCCGCGCGTGCCGATCAGGACAATGGCGAACGTCGCCCGCGCCGTCGTGGCCGTCGTGGTGGCCGCCGCCGCCGTGGCAATCATGACAATGCCAATGGCGAGGAAGCAGCCGCTTCCGGCAATGACACCGAAGCGGATTCCTCGTTTGAACCGCACGAAGAACCGCGCGATCTCGGCATGCCATCTTTTGAGGCACCGCAGCCCGAGACATTCGAGCCCGCGGTCGAGGAAGCCGCAGAGGCTGCACAGCCATCCGCACCGGCTGCGGACGAGACTCCGGCTCCCGTGCATGACGAGGAAAAGACTTCGCGCCGCTCCACCGTGCGCGAGAAGGTCAGCTTCTTCTTCAGCGACACGCCTGCGCCCGAGGCACCGGCGCCGGTCTCCTCGCCTGAGCCGTCCGAGCCGCAGTCACCTGCCGAGCCTGCGCCCTCCGCGCCGCGCCGCATGGGCTGGTGGTCTCGCCGGTCTGAATAAGCGCGCACCGCTTCAGACAATAAAAAGAAGAACCCGGCCAAGGATCGCTTCCTTGAGCCGGGTTCTTTTTTGAGCCATCCATTTCTCTCCTCAACGGAGAGGTGAGACGAGCTACCCTAACGCCTCAACCATTGCGTAATCCGCGCAATGGCTTCTTCCGTCTCCGCCTTTGAGCCTGCGTAACAGAAGCGCAGGAATGACTTGCCGTGGACCGGGTCGAAGTCGATGCCGGGCGTTGCCGCGACATGCGCTTCCTCCAGCATGCGGCGGGCGAAATCGAAGCTGTCGTTCGTGAAACGCGAGACATCTGCATAGAGATAGAATGCGCCATCGGCGGGCAGAAAACTGTCGAGGCCCGCGCGCGGCAATCCCTCAATCAGCAGGCGGCGGTTATCCTGATAACCGTGCTTGATCGCATCCATCTCGGTCTTGCCGTCGAACGCGGCTTCCGCCGCGATCTGCGAAAGCGTCGGCACCGAGATCGCCAGATTCTGCTGCAACCGCTCGATCGGCCGCACCAGCGGCGCTGGCACCACCATCCAGCCGACGCGCCAGCCCGTCATGCAGAAATATTTCGAGAAGGAGTTGATGACGAGGGCGTCGTCCGACAACGCCGCCGCCGTGGTCGCGGCAAACGCGTAATCGAGACCATGATAAATTTCGTCAGAAATGAAGCGGATGTTCTCGCTGGCGGCGGCCGCCATCAATTCCGCCATCGCCTCGCGGCTCATCATCGTGCCCGTAGGATTGGCCGGGCTTGCCACCAGCACGCCCTTGAGAGGCGTCTTGCGATGCGCGGCGAGCAGCATCTCACCGCTCAGCGCATGGCGGGTTGCGGCGGTGGTTTCGATCAGCACCGGCTCACAGCCGAGAGCCGTCAGAATATGGCGATACGGCGGATAACCCGGCAGCGTCACCGCCACCCGGTCGCCCGGCTCGAACAGCGTCAGAAATGCCAGGATGAAGGCGTTCGACGAACCGGTGGTGACGACGATCCGCTCGGCATCGACGTCATGGCCATGGGTTTCACGATAGTAGCGCGCGATCCGTTGCCGCAGTGACGGGATGCCTAGTGCCGAGGTGTAATCCAGCCGCCCGGTATCGATCGCAGCCTTGGCTGCCGCCCGTGCCGTAGCTGGCGCTGGTGACGCAGGCTGGCCGACCTCCATGTGGATCACATGGCCGCCCGCGGCCTCGATTCGGGCCGCCGCCGCCATCACGTCCATCACCATGAACGGTGGAACATCGCCCCGGCGCGAGGCCGTCAAAAGCTCCGTCGTAGAGCGAATTCTCCCATCACGCATGAAATCTGCTATGCCCATGATTGAAAACGGAACTGGCCAGGTGCGGTTCGATAACGCCGCCGCGCTCCCGCCGCATTCCGTCCCTTGAACAGTCTTTACCATGCGCTACCGCTGCACTCCATTGCCGGTGGCTCGCACCAGACGGATTTGCCTGCCGCGCCCATGACGTTACTTACCGCCCAGACCGCACCGGCCCGACCCGGCTTCGCCCGTCGCGCGATTGCGACGCTCACGTCAGTGGCGCTTTTGCTGACGAGTTGGCCTGTCCTAGGCCCGGTTTCGGCGGATACCAAGAAAGGGCCGCCCCTGCTGCGGGATACGGAAACCGAGCAACTGCTGCGCGACTATTCCCGGCCGATCCTGCGCGCCGCCGGGCTGGAGAAGCAGAACATCCAGGTCGTCATCATCAACGACCCGAGCTTCAACGCTTTCGTCGCCGACGGCCGACGCATCTTCGTCAATTATGGCGCGCTGCTGAAATCGGAAACGCCGAACCAGCTCATCGGCGTGCTCGCCCACGAAACAGGCCACCTTGCAGGTGGCCATCTTTCAAAGATGCGCCAGCAGATCGCGAACGCGCAAACGCAGATGATCGTCGCCATGCTGCTCGGCGTCGGCGCGGCGGTCGCGGGTGCAAGAGCGGGTGCAGGCGCCGGTGGTGCTGCGGCGGTTGCCGCTCCGCAATCCATGATCATGCGCTCGCTGTTGTCCTATCAGCGCCAGCAGGAAGAAAGCGCCGACAAGGCTGGCGTCAAATTCCTCAATGCGACCGGACAATCCACGAAAGGCATGTACGAGACGTTCAAGCGATTCCAGAACGAGAGCCTGTTCTCCGCTTACGGCGCCGACCCTTACATGCAGTCGCACCCGATGCCTGCCGAGCGCGTCGAGGCTCTCGAAGGACTCGCAAAATCGAGTCCTTACTGGAACAAGAAGGACGATCCGGCGCTTCAACACCGCCACGATATGATGCGCGCGAAGGTCTCTGGCTTCATGGAGCGCGCCGAGACCGTGTATCGCCGCTACCCGATGTCCGACAACAGCCTGCCAGCCCGCTACGCCCGAGCCATCGCCACCTATCTTCATGGCGATCCGCGCAGCGCCATCGCCCAGATCGATGGGCTTATCAAGGTCGAGCCTGCCAACCCGTATTTTTACGAGCTAAAAGGACAGGCGCTGCTTGAAGGAGGCCGTCCCACGGAGGCCATCGCACCCTTCCGCAAAGCGGTCCAACTGTCGCATCAGGCGCCGCTCATTGAGATGTTACTTGGTCAGGCGCTGGTGGCGTCGGATAATAAGGCCTACGCAAACGAGGCTATTTCGATTCTCAAGGCGGCGCTGGCGCGCGAACCCGAGGCCCCTATCGGCTACACTCAAATCGCCATGGCCTATGGCCGCAAGGGCGACCTTGCAGACGCCGATCTTGCCGCAGCGAATGCCGCCTATCTGCGTGGCGACCACAAGACCGCGCGCGACCTCGCCTCTCGCGCCAAGACCCGTTTTCCGATCGGCTCGCCCGGATGGGTTCGTGCCGACGACATCGTCAATACGAAATCGATCAAGAACTGACGCCGCCCTACCGGCCCAAAGGAGTCTCCATGCTGTCCCTTCGCTCGCTCACACCATTCGCTCTCGCGCTTGCCGTGAGCCTTCCCATCGCCGCGTCGGCGCAGTCGTTCACCGATGCACAACGCAAGGACATCGAGACGGTCGTCAGAAACTATCTGATCGCCCATCCCGAAGTGCTGGAAGAGGCCTCCGCAGAACTCGGCCGCCGCCAGGCCGCAGCCGAAGTCACCAAGCAGAAGGCCGCTGTCGAGAAGCACGCCGATGCGCTGTTCAATTCCCCGCATGGCGTGGTGCTCGGCAACCCGAAGGGCGACGTTAATTTCGTCGAGTTCTTCGATTACAATTGCGGTTACTGCAAGCGCGCCATGGGCGACATGCTCGACCTGATCAACTTCGATCCGAACCTGCGCGTCACGCTGAAGGAATTTCCGGTGCTCAGCCCGGGTTCGGTTGAAGCCGCGCGCGTTGCGATCGCCGTGCACATGCAGGACCCGTCGGGCAAGAAATATCTCGCATTCCACCAGAAGCTACTGGGCGGCCACGGTCAGGCCGACAAGGCACGCGCGCTCGCCGTCGCCAAGGAAGTGGGTGTCGACATGGCGCGGCTCGAGAAGGATCTGACCAGCCCCCAGATCAACGAGACCTTGAAGGAGAACTTCAAGATCGCCGAGGACATGGGCCTCACCGGCACGCCGAGCTACGTGATCGGCAAGGATGTCGTGGTTGGCGCGGTCGGGCTCTCCGACCTCACCAAGAAGGTCGCGCTGGCCCGCTGTGGCAAGGAAAGCTGCTGATCCTCAATTCTGCATTCAAAAGCCCGCGCCCGGCAGAAGACCGGCGCGGGCCTTTGTCGGGTTCGCACAGGTCCGACCTTGGACATTGGTTAATCAAAGATTTGCATGGTTTTTACGGGGTTTTCTCCGCCCCGGCGGGAACCTGCCTATCCCCAAGGCGCGGCAGAAAGGCTTCCCTCGCGGGTTAAGATTACCTATAACCCCCGGCAGCGCTTCGCTTTTTGGCGCATCTCGCGATTTCAGGGATCAGCATTCGGATGACCAAGACGATTTACGTGCTCAACGGCCCGAACCTGAACCTTCTGGGCACGCGAGAACCTGAAATCTACGGTCATCATACCCTCGCCGACGTCGAGAAGCTGTGCCGCGACACCGCCAGCCGCTTTGGCGCGGAAGCCGTCTGCCGCCAGACCAACCGCGAAGGTGAAATCGTCGATCTCATCCAAGAGGCCGCGGCCAAGAAAGCCGTTGGCATTATCATCAATGCTGGCGGCTATTCGCATACCTCGATTGCGATCCATGACGCCCTTGTTGGCGTACAAATCCCAACGGTTGAAGTTCACGTCTCGAACGTCTATGCACGCGAACGCTTCCGTCACCAATCTTTCATCGCAAAGGCAGCTTTCGCGAGTTTGTGCGGGTTCGGTATCGAGGGCTACAGGCTCGCGATCCAGGGCCTCGCCGCCCGGATCGGTCTTGCGGCGAAAACCTGATCGATCACTGTCCCCGCGCAATTCTGGAATCCGACATGGCCCGTGAGCCGCAAGACAAAACCACCCCCGGCAAAATCGACGAACGCGATCTCATTCGCGATCTCGCGGCGCTGCTGGATGAATCCAATCTGACCGAAATCGAAGTCGAGCGCTCAGGCCTTCGCGTCCGCATCGCGCGCAACGTCACGGTCGCAGCCAGTGTCCCGGTTGCGCCTGTTGTCACTGCAGCGCCAGCCGCTACGGCCGCTTCACCGGCCGGAACTGCCGCTCCGCTCCTCGATGTCGCCAAGCATCCCGGCATGGTGCCTTCACCGATGGTCGGCACCGCCTATCTCGCGTCCGAGCCCGGCGCGAAGCCCTTCGTCGAAGTGGGCACCAAGGTGAAAGCCGGCGACACGCTGTTGATCGTCGAGGCGATGAAAACGATGAACCAGATTCCGTCGCCGCGCACCGGCACGGTCACGCAGGTTCTTGTCGAAGACGGCCAGCCGATCGAGTTCGGCGAGCCCCTCGTCATCATTGAATAAATCCACGGCCTCCAAGGGGCCCGCCAAGGCAGGCACGATGTTCGACAAGATTCTGATTGCCAATCGCGGCGAAATCGCCCTGCGCGTGCTGCGTGCGTGCAAGGAGCTCGGCATCGCGACCGTCGCCGTGCACTCTACTGCCGACGCCAACGCCATGCATGTGCGCCTCGCCGATGAGAGCGTCTGCATCGGCCCGCCCGCCGCCAAGGACAGCTATCTCAACATCCCCGCGCTGCTTGCCGCCTGCGAGATCACCGGCGCCGATGCCGTGCATCCCGGTTACGGTTTCCTGTCGGAGAATGCGCGCTTTGCGGAAATTCTCGCCGAACACGATCTCGACTTCATCGGCCCTAAGGCTGAGCACATCCGCACCATGGGCGACAAGATCGAGGCGAAGAAGACTGCCAAGCGCCTCGGCATTCCGGTGGTTCCGGGTTCCGATGGTGGCGTCAGCCCGGGTGATGACGCCATGGCGATCGCCAAGGAAATCGGCTTCCCGGTCCTGGTGAAGGCCGCTGCGGGCGGCGGCGGGCGCGGCATGAAGGTCGCGCAGACCGAAGCCGATCTGATGCTGGCGCTTTCCACCGCGAGCAACGAGGCCAAGGCCGCCTTCGGCGATGGCTCGGTCTATCTGGAAAAATATCTCGGCAAGCCACGTCATATCGAAATCCAGATTCTGGGCGACGGCCGCGGCGGCGCGATCCATCTCGGCGAGCGCGACTGTTCGCTGCAGCGCCGCCACCAGAAAGTCTGGGAGGAAAGCCCCTCGCCGATCATTTCGCCGGCAGCGCGTCACCGCATCGGTGAAATCTGCGCGAACGCGATGCGCGAGATGAAGTATCTCGGCGTCGGCACCATCGAATTCCTCTACGAGGACGGCGAATTCTATTTCATCGAAATGAACACCCGCATCCAGGTCGAGCATCCGGTCACTGAAATGATCACCGGCATCGATCTCGTGCTGGAGCAAATCCGCGTCGCAGCAGGCGGCGACCTGCCCTGCACGCAGAATGATGTCACCATCAACGGCCACGCCATCGAGTGCCGCATCAACGCCGAGAACCCGGTGACCTTCCGTCCTTCGCCCGGCAAGATCACCCAGTTCCATCCGCCCGGCGGTCTCGGCGTGCGGATCGATTCAGCGGTCTATCAGGGCTACGTTATTCCGCCCTATTACGACTCTCTGGTCGGCAAGCTGATCGTCCATGGCAAAACCCGCGGCGAATGCCTGATGCGGCTGCGCCGTGCGCTGGATGAAATTGTCATCGATGGCGTCGAAACCACGCTACCGCTGTTCCGGGCACTGGCCCGCGAGCCCAGCATCATCGACGGCGACTATCACATTCACTGGCTCGAACAATATCTTGCCAGCGGAGATACAAAGCCTCATTAAAAGAACGGCACATCCCGCCTCGTCCTGCCAACCAGCGGAGTCCGCCTGATTGACGAACGCGATCGAGAGGCTGTCGTGACTTCAGAAGCCGCGCGCCTTCGTACGGTGTGGCAGGTCGGTCTTTTGACGGCCGGCTTTCTCGTTCTCGTCGCGATCAGCGCCGCTTCGCTTTATCTCGGCCACCGTGCGCGGACCGATGCCCTGTGGGTCACCCACACGGTCGAGGTCGAAAGCCAGATCGGCACCGTCCAGCTTCAAATCCAGCGTGCCGAAAATGCGGTACGCGGCTTTCTCGTGACCAAGGACAACAATTATCGCAGCGATTTCGAAAAAGCCGAGGCCTTGATTGGCCCATCGATTTCGCGGTTACAAAAATTAACACAGGATAATCCAATCGAGCAGCGCAATGTTGCCGAGTTGGACAATCTGGTAAAGCAGCGGCTTCAGTTTCTCCTTCGTGCGGTTTCCGACATTGAGAACGATCATACCGATCAGGCTCGTTCATCCCTGATGGAAATCTCCCGAAACGACGAGATGGACCGCATCCTCGACGTCGGCCGCAACATGCGCGTCGAGGAAAATCGGCTGTTTGAACTTCGCACCGAAGCGGCCGATCGCAGCCAATCTCTCAACATGTTCGTGACAATTGCCGGCAGCGCCTTCATCGTTCTGCTGGCGATACTGTCCATTCTGCTCATTCGCTCATCCACACGCGCACGCGATCAAGCGGAAGCAACCCTGCGCAACATCAATCTCAATCTCGAATCTGCCGTCGACGAACGCACCGGCGATCTGCGCGAGGCCAATCAGGAAATTCAGCGCTTCGCCTATATCGTCAGTCACGATCTTCGCTCGCCTCTCGTCAACATCATGGGTTTCACCAGCGAGTTGGAAGAATTGCGCGGCGATATTTTCAGCCGCATCTCACGCTACAGCCGCGCCGCAGACGCTGCGCCGCCCGAAGCGATTTCTGAAGGCGGCACGGACGAACTCATCCTCGCGCCCGAAGATAAGAAATTGTCCGAGGATTTTTCCGAGGCGCTCGGGTTCATCAAGTCCTCGATCGGAAAGATGGACCGCCTCATCAGTGCAATCCTCAAGCTCACGCGCGAGGGGCGACGCGAGTTCAATCCCGTCAATGTGGATATGCGCGCGTTGTTGCAGGAAATCGCCAACAGCATGACGCACCAGACCACCGAAGCGCACGCGCAGATCAACATCGATCCGCTGCCCAATCTGGTCAGCGACCGCCTCGCATTGGAACAAATCTTCTCTAATTTGCTTGAAAACGCACTGAAGTATCTGCGGAACGACGTCCCAGGTGAAATCAGCGTCCGCGGCCGCACCAAGCTTGGCTTTGTGGTATACGACGTTATCGATAACGGGCGGGGCATCGATCCTAACGACCATGACCGTATTTTCGATCTGTTCCGCCGCGCGGGCACACAGGACAAGCCCGGCCAGGGAATTGGTCTTGCGCACGTGCGGGCGCTGGTCCGTCGGCTCGGCGGTTCCATTACAGTCTCATCTGAACTCGACAAGGGTAGCACGTTTACGATAGCGCTACCCGCACAGTGGAATTTATCAAGGCAAGGGAAATCGTATGGGTAGCCCTGTAAAAATTGTGATGATCGAGGACGACGAGGGACACGCGCGCCTGATCGAGCGCAACATCCGTCGCTCCGGCGTCAACAACGACATTATTCCCTTCGCCACCGGTACCGAGGCAATCAATTATCTGTTCGGCGCCGACGGGACTGCCGACCAGCACAAGGGGCAGGCGCTTCTGATCCTGCTCGACCTCAATTTGCCGGACATGACAGGCATCGACATTCTCAAGCGCGTCAAGGACAATGCAACGCTGAAATCCGCTCCCGTCGTGGTGCTCACTACCACCGACGACGCGCAGGAAATCAAGCGCTGCTACGAACTCGGCTGCAACGTCTACATCACCAAGCCGGTCAATTACGAAAGCTTCGCCAACGCTATCCGGCAGCTTGGCCTGTTCTTTTCCGTGATACAGGTGCCGCCAGTCAAAGCATGACGCCTCCTAACCCGCGATTACTCTATGTCGATGATGATCCGGGACTTGCCCGGCTGGTCGAGCGCGGCCTGAACCGCCACGGAATCGACGTCGAACACGCATCCGATGGAGCAACCGGTATTGAACGCCTGAAACAAGGCGGCATTGACGTCGTCGCGCTCGATCAGCACATGCCCGGTCTCGATGGCCTCGCGACGCTCGAGCAAATCTATCGGCTGCCGATGGCGACCCCGCCCATTGTCTTCGTCACCGCCTCGGAAGACAGCCAGATCGCCATTGCGGCGCTGAAGGCCGGCGCCATCGATTATATCGTCAAAGACACCAAGGGCGATTTCGTTCCCCTGCTCCACGCCGCCGTGACGGGCGCGCTGGAAACTGCGCGCATGCGCAAGGCCCGGGACGAAGCAGAAGCTGAAGTCCATGCCTCGCGCGACCGCTATGCGGCGCTTGCAGCAGAGCGTGAAATGCTGTTGCGCGAAGTCAATCATCGCGTCGGCAATTCGCTGCAGATCATCGCCTCGCTGCTGCACCTTCAGGCATCATCGAGCAACGACGACGACGTCAAGGCTGCGCTCATGAATGCAATGGGCCGTGTCGCAGCAGTCGCGCAGGTGCATCGCCGCCTCTATACCTCGCACGACCTCAAGAGCGTGATGCTGAACCAGTATCTGGAAGCGCTGCTGGAAGATTTGCGCCGCTCCGCCGAGGGCAATCGAATGTCGCGCCTGACGCTGAACGCCGACCCCATCGAGATCGACCCGGATCGCGCGGTCGGCATCGGCATCATCGTCAACGAGCTTGTGATGAATGCCGTGAAATACGCCTATCCCAACGGCGCAGGGCCGATCCACGTCGATCTGCGCAATCGCGCGCAGGACATCGAGCTCGTGATCTCCGACGAAGGCGTCGGCTTTCAGGCCAAACATGATCCACGCTCCACCGGCATGGGCCAGCGCATCGTCAGCGCCATGGCGATCAAGCTCGATGCGAGCGTGGAACGCGATCCCTCGCACACCGGCACGCGGATCGTGATCAATTTCAGCCCTTCCGGCAAACCGCCGCCCCCCACCCCCGCCTGACGAGAGCGGCATCTTCAGCTACAATGGGCTTATGAGCTCGCGCGACACCGCCACGTCCGAAATCACGCCCGAGGTGCTGTTGCGGGCCTATGCCTGCGGCATCTTTCCGATGGCGGAAAGCGCCGACGACCCCAGCCTGTTCTGGGTGGAGCCGGAACAGCGCGGCATCTTCCCGCTCGATGGCCTGCATATTTCTTCACGCCTCGCGCGCACCGTGCGCTCGGACCGCTATCGCGTCACGGTCAACACCGCCTTTGAGCGCGTCATCAGCGAATGCGCGGCTCCCCAGCCCGGGCGTGAGGACACATGGATCAACCACCGCATCCGCAAGCTCTACGGCGCGCTGCACGGGATCGGTCATTGCCACAGCATCGAGGCATGGAACGGCGATGAGCTTGCAGGCGGGCTGTATGGCGTGTCGCTCGGAGGCGCGTTCTTCGGCGAAAGCATGTTCCACCGCAGCCGCGACGCCTCCAAAGTGGCACTGGTTCACCTCGCCGCGCGTTTGATCGCGGGCGGCTTCGGGCTCCTCGATACGCAATTCGTGACGGAACATCTGCGCAGTCTGGGCGCTATCGAAGTCTCACGCCGCAAGTATCGTTCGCTGCTCGACCGCTCCATTCAATTGGCGGGAGATTTCTTCGCGTTGCCAGTCGAACGGCCCGTCAGTGGCGCGGACGCACTCGCGATCCTGCGCGGGACAAGCGATCAGGCCTGACCCGTCAGGATACTGCTAGCGGAAACCACCGGGCGGCGGCGGTACGGGCTGGCGCTGCTGCACAGGTTGCTGAACTGGCGGCTGAGGCCGCGGCTGGCGCTTTGGCTGCTGTTGTTGCGCGGGCGGCGGCGCGGGCTTCACCGGCTCGTTCTGCGCCGTCACCGGTTGCTCCGGTCCCTTACAATCCGTCAGCCAGACATCATAGATCGGATGTTCGACCGCGTGCAGACCAGGGCTCGCCGCGAACATCCAGCCGGAGAAAATCCGCTTCACTTCATTCTGGAGCGTGATCTCATCGACCTCGACGAACGCGTCGGTGTTGGCCGCCTCTGTCGCGGGGCGGGTGTAGCAGGCATCGGTCTTCACCCGCAGCGCGCCGAACTGAACGGTTTCGCCAATATCCTCATCGAATGTGATGATGCGGCCGGTGATTTTGTCGAGGCCGGAGAACACCGCCTTCTTGTTCGGAATCTTCACGGCGGGCGGCTCGGTCACGATCTCGTCGCCGGGCTGCAAAGTCGCGGGAGATTGCTGCGGGTTGCCGCGCGGCTGCTTCTGCCCCGGTGGCAAGCCAGGCAACGCATTGGCTGCCGGCGGATTGGCCGCAACACCCGGATGCTGTTGCTGTGGAGGAGCCGCTGCGCTGCCAGGCGGCGGCGCAAGAGGCTCGGATTGCACGGCGCCCGGCAAAGGCGCGGCCTGCCCTCGCGGCAATGGCCGCGGCTGCTGCGGCGCGGGCAACAGGCGGCCCTGCGGAATTTCAGGCACTTCTTCCTCGTCGGGATCCTGTGAAGGATCACCGCGCTGGATTCCAGCAGGAGGACGCAACGGCTGATCGGAGAAGATATTGCCGATCTGCGCGCGCGCGGACGGCAAAGCAAGCGGCGGCACCGCGATCAATGTCGCAAACAAAATCGTGGCGGCGGTTCGGGACATTGCGCGCTCTGCTTGGACAATTCCTGGACGATTCGGATCCGCGATATTCTACGGAAACCGCGTCGCGCGAGGCCACCGGTTAACACGGGCATTGCGGCAACGAAAGGGCGTGCCGCTCATCGGCCCGTTCAGCTTCCCGGCGTCCAGGCTTGATAGTCGCCGGTCGCCGAGGGGCGCTGGCCGCTCGCGAGCGTCGAACCGGAAGGACGATAGGCTGCCGGTGTGCCGGTCAGATTCGGGCGGTGCGGCTTCTGCCATTCACGGGGCGTATAATGTTCCTCGGTCGGCGGCACGTCGACGCTGTGATGCAGCCAGCCGTGCCAATCCGGCGAGACCTTGGTGGCCTCGGCATAGCCGTTATAGATCACCCACCGCCGTTCGATCCCGAGCGTCGGGTCGATCTTGCCGCCTTTGGTCCGATAATAGCGATTGCCCATCTCGTCGGTGCCGACCAGCTCGCCAAACCGCCAGGTCCAGAACTGGGTCCCGAACGTGAATCCGTTCCACCAGGTAAAAATCCTCAAGAGAAACAGCTTCATGCGAGAATCCGTGCGATCGGGGAGCATTGCGCGCCCTTGATGCCACCCGCCCTTGCCGTTGTCCAGATGCAGCTTCGGATACCACTGCAGCTTCTACAAAGGTACGGCATTTTGTCATGGAACTTTGCCACAGAAGCGCCGAAAACCCTTCCGACATTTCGGGAACTTCATGGAACGCGTTCAAATCCCGCGCGTTGAAATGGTTGAAACCACCGTCTGACAGGGATTTTGGAGTTCAAAATGACGAATTTGACCAAGGGTATCGCAGTAGCCGCCATCGCGCTCGCCCTGCCGCTTTCCATGGCTTCCAGTGCAAATGCTGCCCCTCTGATGGCAGCTTCGGCCCTTTCGACGGCGAATGCAGCAACCGCATCGCCGGATGTGACCCAGGTGCGTTACTACGGCTATCGTGGTGGATATCATCGCCATGGCGGTTGGGGCTGGGGCGGCGTCGGTGCAGGCCTCGCGGCCGGCGCACTGATCGGCGGCGCCATCGCGGCCAGCCAGGGTCCGTACTACTATGGTCCGGGTTATGGCTATTACGCCCCCGCTCCTGCCTATGTTGAAGGCGATGGCGTGAGCTACTGCATGCAGCGCTACAAATCCTACGATCCGCGCAGCGGCACGTTCCTCGGTTACGATGGCCTGCGCCATCCTTGCCCATAAGTCTTCATGTAACGGATGAAGAAAAGCGGCGTAGCGATACGCCGCTTTTTCATTGGCGGCGGCTTACGAACGCGCCGCGATGGCAACGCCCGTGACCGTCAGCAGCAATGCGCCGATCTGGGGAATTCCGAGCGGCTCTCCCAGCGAGATCGCCGACGCCACCACGCCAATCACCGGTACGATCAATGTCCCGACCGCGGCAGTCGAGGCTGGCAGCCGCTCCAGCGCGGCGAACCAGCACGCATAGCCGATCGCTCCCTGAAAAATGGTGCTGAATCCGAACAGCGCCCAGCCAAGCGTGGACATCCCGCCGAAGTGCGGGTGCTCGAACAGAATGCCGATCAGCGCCACGGGAAAACAGCCAAGCCCGATCTGCCAGACTGCACCCGGTAGCGGGCGGAGCGCGATGGGCCGCCGTTTGGCGAGAACTGCGCCGAGGGCAAACAAAAGCGCTGCTATCAGCGCGTAAGCGATTCCCGGCATCTTCTCCCAGGATACGCTGATGCTGTCGCCGCCTATCAACAGCACGACGCCCCCGACCGCCATTGCAATAGCAATGACCCGCAGCACGGAAAGCTGTTCGCCAAGCATCGGCCAGGCAAGGCCCGCAGCCCACACCGGAATCGTGGCGCCGAGAATCGCGGTTTCCGATGCCGGCAGATGCACCAGCGACAGCCCCATCAGCCCCATCCAGAAGCCGACCATCAGCGCCGCATAAAGAATGAGCTTGCCCCATTCACCACGCGGCGCGCGCAACGACTGCCCCTTGGCCAGAACGAAACCTGCAAGAATCAGCGAGCTGAACACCCCCGGCAGGCCGCGCAGCGTCAGCGGCGGCAGTTCATGCAGCAGCCATTTCGAGACGGGCCAGTTAATGCCCCAGATAATGGTGGCGACGAACAGCAACGCGTAGCCGACGGCACGGTTCTCGTGCGGTGGTTGGGTCGAGGGATACGGGGGCGACACCATGATCGGCTCGCCCGGCACGCGCTGGTCCATCGGCTGCTCTCGGAGAATCTGTACCCACAACGATTGTGGAAGACGGGGAGAAAGCCACGCGCGAGCCCCACGGTCCACCCGAAAAGCGCCAGATTGGACGCATGGACGGCGACAGTTTCTGCATGCCTTTGCCGTGAGCGGGAACCTCTCAAAAGGGTCATTTTCGCCTTTGGAATCGGGACGGACTCACCCATACTTTGCTGGCGGGAGACACGGCCCAAGGAGGCTGGATGCCACTGGCAATCCCCGTTTTCCACCATATTTAGTGTTTGATTCAGGATTGAGTACTAATCCTTGACGGGCGCGCGGGAGTCGTCCTAGCGTTCAGACTGTCAGGTGCGGAGTATTTGCGTTGGCGCCAGACCCCTATCGCAACAAGCCAACAGACAACTCCGCTGTGCCGAAGGAGGCTGCGGACAGAGGATTTGTCTGCGGTTTTTGAAGCCTGGCCCGCGAACACAAAGCGGGAATGAATTTGGTGGGTGGGCGTTGGAGCCAATCGGGCCGCAGAACCCGATGATGCTCCGCAGAGTTAAATAGGCCGGGGCCGCATTCGGGCCAGATCATGGCTGAACGGCGAACCACGGTTCGCGAACTGAAATCTTCCGGCGCCGCGGGAATGCGGAACCGCCGGACATTGAGACGGGGCATACGATGCGAATTCAACGCCGCTACACCAAGGCCGATCAGTCACCCTACGCCGACATTTCGTTCCGGCTGACGACGAGCGAGATTCGCAATCCCGACGGCTCGGTGGTGTTCAAGCTCGACAACGTCGAGGTGCCCGAGTTCTGGTCGCAGGTCGCTTCCGACGTGCTGGCGCAGAAGTATTTCCGCAAGGCCGGCGTCGCCGCGCGCCTGAAGAAGGTCGAGGAAGAAACCGTGCCGTCATGGCTGTGGCGCTCGGTGCCGGACGCCGAAGCGCTCGCTGCCCTGCCCGAGTCCGAGCGCTTCGTCGGCGAACTCACCGCCAAGCAGGTCTTCGACCGCCTCGCCGGCTGCTGGACCTACTGGGGCTGGAAAGGCGGCTACTTTACGTCGGAAGACGACGCCCACGCCTTCCACGACGAACTGCGCTTCATGCTCGCCCGGCAGATGGTCGCGCCGAACTCGCCGCAATGGTTCAACACCGGCCTGCACTGGGCCTACGGCATCGACGGTCCCGGCCAGGGCCACTATTACGTCGACTGGAAGACCGGCAAGCTGACCAAGTCGAAGTCTTCGTACGAACATCCGCAGCCGCACGCCTGCTTCATCCAGGGCATCGAGGACGACCTCGTCAACGAAGGCGGCATCATGGATCTGTGGGTGCGTGAAGCGCGCCTGTTCAAGTATGGCTCGGGCACCGGCTCGAACTTCTCGCGGCTGCGCGGCGAAGGGGAGAAGCTGTCGGGCGGCGGCCGCTCGTCGGGCCTGATGAGCTTCCTCAAGATCGGCGACCGCGCTGCGGGCGCGATCAAGTCGGGCGGCACCACGCGCCGCGCGGCGAAGATGGTGGTGGTCGATGCCGATCATCCGGACATCGAGACCTATATCGACTGGAAGGTGCGCGAGGAGCAGAAGGTCGCGGCGCTGGTCACGGGCTCCAAGATCAACCAGAAGCACCTCAAGGCCATCATGAAGGCCTGCGTGAACTGCGAAGGCCCCGGCGACGACTGCTACCTGCCCGAGAAAAACCCGGCGCTGAAGCGTGAGATCAAGCTCGCCCGCCGCGCGCTCGTCACCGACAACATGATCAAGCGCGTGATTCAGTTCGCGCGTCAGGGCTACACCGACATTGCGTTCGACACCTACGACACCGACTGGGATTCGGAAGCCTACCTCACCGTCTCCGGCCAGAACTCCAACAACTCCGTCTCGCTCAAGGACGACTTCCTGCGCGCGGTGGAAACCGATGGCCCGTGGAATCTGATCGGCCGCACCAACGGCAAGGTCACCAAGACGCTCAAGGCCCGCGATCTGTGGGAGAAGATCGGCTACGCCGCGTGGGCCTCCGCCGACCCCGGCCTGCACTTCAACACCACGATGAACGACTGGCACACCTGCAAGGCGTCCGGCGACATCCGCGCATCGAACCCGTGCTCGGAGTACATGTTCCTCGACGATACGGCGTGCAACCTCGCCTCCGCCAATCTGCTGACGTTCTACGACACCCACACCCGCCGTTTCGATGCGGATGCTTATGAGCATCTGTGCCGGCTGTGGACCGTCGTGCTCGAGATCTCGGTGATGATGGCGCAGTTCCCGTCGAAGGCCATTGCTGAACTCTCCTACGAATTCCGCACGCTCGGCCTCGGCTACGCCAACATCGGCGGCTTGTTGATGACCATGGGCCTGCCCTACGATTCCAAGGAAGGCCGCGCGCTGTGCGGCGCCCTCTCCGCGATCATGACCGGCACGGCCTATGCGACCTCCGCCGAAATGGCCGCCGAGCTTGGCACCTTCCCCGGCTACAAGAAGAACGCGAGCCACATGCTGCGCGTGATCCGCAACCATCGCCGCGCAGCACACGGCGAAGCCGCCGGTTACGAGGCGCTTGCCGTCAATCCGGTGCCGCTCGATCATGCCTCCTGCCCGCAGGCCGACATCGTCGATCATGCCAAGGCGGTATGGGACCGTGCGCTTGAACTCGGCAAGGCCAACGGCTTCCGCAACGCGCAGACCACGGTGGTGGCGCCGACCGGCACCATCGGCCTCGTGATGGATTGCGACACCACGGGCATCGAGCCCGACTTCGCGCTGGTGAAGTTCAAGAAGCTCGCAGGCGGCGGCTACTGGAAGATCATCAACCGCGCCGTGCCGGAGGCGCTGCGCGCGCTCGGCTATCGCGAGAGCGAGATCGCCGAGATCGAGGCTTACGCCGTCGGCCACGGCTCGCTGTCCAACGCGCCGGGCATCAACGCCTCCTCGCTGAAGACCAAGGGCTTCACCGATGAAGCGCTGGCGAAGGTCGAGAAGGCCCTGCCGACCGCCTTCGACATCAAGTTCGTGTTCAACAAGTGGACGCTGGGCGAGGACTTCATCCGCGACAGCCTGCACATCGCCCCCGAAGTGATGAACGTGCCGGGCTTCGACCTGCTCGCGGCACTCGGATTCTCCAAGCGCGACATCGAGGCCGCCAACGTCCACATCTGCGGCGCGATGACGGTGGAAGGCGCGCCGCATTTGAAGGACGAGCACTATGCGGTGTTCGACTGCGCCAATCCGTGCGGCAAGGTCGGCAAGCGTTATCTGTCGGTCGAAAGTCACATCCGCATGATGGCGGCGTCGCAGCCCTTCATCTCGGGCGCGATCTCCAAGACCATCAACATGCCGAACGACGCCACGGTGGACGACTGCAAGTCGGCCTACCTCCTCTCATGGAAGCTCGCGCTCAAGGCCAACGCGCTCTATCGCGACGGCTCGAAGCTGTCGCAGCCGCTCAACTCGCAGCTCATCGCCGACGATGACGACGAAGACGATGCGATCGAGGCGTTCCACGACAAGCCGATGGCCGCGCGCGCCACGCAGGTCGTCGAGAAGATCGTCGAGCGCGTGGTCGAGCATGTCTCGCGCGAGCGCGAGAGAATGCCGGACCGCCGCAAGGGTTACACCCAGAAGGCGATCGTCGGCGGCCACAAGGTCTATCTGCGCACCGGCGAATATGACGACGGCCGCCTCGGCGAGATCTTCGTCGACATGCACAAGGAAGGCGCGGCGCTGCGCTCCTTCATCAACAACTTCGCCATCGCCGTCTCGCTCGGCCTGCAATACGGCGTGCCGCTGGACGAGTATGTCGATGCGTTCACCTTCACCCGCTTCGAGCCCGCGGGCCCGGTGCAGGGCAACGACTCCATCAAGTACGCGACCTCGATCCTGGACTACGTGTTCCGCGAACTCGCGGTGAGCTACCTGTCGCGCTACGACCTCGCCCATGTTGATCCGAGCGAGACGCAGTTCGATGCGCTCGGCAAGGGCGTGAACGAAGGCAAGGCGCAGAGCGGCCCGAGCAAGTATCTCTCCAAGGGCCTCACCCGCTCCCGCTCCGATAACCTTGTCGTCATGCAGGGCGGCGCGAGCGCGGCCGTCACCGCGCACAACGACTCCGCCCCTGTCGGCGGGTCGCGTGTCACCGCGATGGCGTCAGGTGGTGGTGAAGGTGCAGCGGCGCTGAAGACCGCGGAGCCCGAGCGTGCACTCTCGCCGACCGAGAAACTCGAGGCGCAGCAGTGGAGCAAGGCAGGCTCGGCACAGGCAGCAACCGCTGCCGCCGCACCAGCCGCGCCCACAAAGGCCGAGCGCCGCGCGGAAGCCAAAGCCCGCGGCTACGAAGGCGACATGTGCTCGGAGTGCTCCAACTTCACGCTGGTGCGCAACGGCACCTGCATGAAGTGCGACACCTGCGGAAGCACGACGGGGTGTTCGTGAGACTTATTTAAAAATGACGGCCCCGGACCAAAAGAAGCAAAAATCGAGCTATGGAAAGCTAGTCTCGATTTTTGTCGACTCGCCGAACGTCTGGGTGATCCACTATTCTTGCGAAAGTTTTTATGACCGGCCCAACGGAGCATCGCCTCGCATCACCTCAATCGCGGTAAGAAAACTCGATTCCGGCCAAACTATTTCGTTCTCAATTCATCAGGTCGCAGAGGAGCGCGGTGTACCGTTCGACCAAATCGAAGCAGAGTATGATGCACTAGAACGGCAAATGCTTGATGCTTTCTATGACCATGTCGGCAGTCATAAAGGGATGAAGTACCTGCATTGGAATATGAGGGACATCAATTACGGATTCGCAGCGATAGAACACCGGCATCGCGTATTAGGCGGACAACCATTTATCATCGACGACGAAAAGAAATTCGATCTCGCGAGACTTCTAATTGACATATATGGCGTTAGCTATATTGGACACCCTCGACTAGAATCTCTCTTAGCCAAAAATTCTATAAAGCCACGTGATTTTTTAACTGGGCCGCAAGAAGCCGAGGCCTTCGAGAAACGCAATTTTGTAGGCTTGCATCAATCCACCCTTCGGAAAGTAGACGTCGTCGCAAATATCGCCGAAAGAGCTTGCAACCGCCAGCTTAAAACAAACACCACTTGGTGGGAGATGCACGGTGGACGGCTTAGGGGTGCTTACAATTGGGTATTAGATAATAAAGCCATTGCGTTTATTGCGAGTGTAGCAAGCATTGTTGGGCTGGCAATCGCCATCCATACGTTGCCCTGAAATACAACAGACCAAGGCAAAAATTTTCTTCGTAGTAAATATCTTCGTCCTGCGCGCCTTGACTCATACCAGGCTACAACGAACGATATGCCTAATCAAACCACGCCTAGATTATTCTATGATTTCTTTGTGCGCCCGAATTTTGAGGACTTCTTGAATCGCCCGAGTGACATTCGGTTGGGATTCAATGCAAGTATCGCCGCCTTTCAACAAGCTGATATCTTTTATGCATTTTACGCACGACATGATCCAAAACGAGTTGCCCGTTGGCCAACCAAGAAATCGCTATTGATTTATCTTGGAGAGATCGAACCAAATTTCCGAACGATTCAAAGTGTAGCAACTGTCTACAAGCATCTGTACGCAACCGCTGGTTTTTACGAGACTGGATCACCTATGGCGCTCTGGGGTGTTTCATCATCCAAAGAAGGAGCGGCACTTAGAATATGGGGACAATCTCAAGTAAGCGAGGTTACAGTCCATCGTAAAAACAAAACGCAAATACCTCTTTCTTTTGCTCTTAAAGCAGTAATCGAGGGCCTCTGGCCTAATTTTCTTCCAGAGGAGTCATAGAAAATCTATCGTATTTTCTCCGGATCCTGCACCGCCGCAGGCATCACGGAAACAGCCGGCCTCTTAGCAGCAGACATTGCACAAACGAAAGCCCCGCTCTCGCGGGGCTTCTTGTTTTCTCATGCAGCGGTTTTGTAAACCACCACTCGCCGCCGACCTCACTCCGCAGGCACAGCATGCGCGTCATGCACGCCGCCCGCCGCGGGCTTTTTCAGCCGCTCATTGATGATCGGCTTCAGCACGAAGAAGCCGAGCAATGCCGCGACGATGTTCATGCCGCAGCCCAGCGCATAGACGATGTGCCAGTTGCCCGTCGTCTGGGTCAGCAGATTGCCGACCGGCACCAGCAGCGAGGCCGCACCCTTGGCGGTGTACATGATGCCGTAATTGGCGGTGACGTATTTGCGGCCGAACGCATCGCCCACCGTCGCCGCGAACAGGCTGAAGATGTCGCCCCAGAACAGGAACACCAGCGCGTCGGTGATGATGAACGAGATCGCCGTGGTGCCGAAGAACCCGAACGCGGCCAGGCACAGCGCCTCGATCCCGAACGAGATTCCCATCATGTTGGCGCGGCCAATGTGATCGGAGATCCAGCCGTTCAGCGGACGTCCGACGCCATTGGTGATGTTGTGCGCGGTCAGTGCGGCCACGATCGCGGGCGTGCTCATGCCGAAGATCACGACCATCGCGTCGGAGATGCCGCGCTCCTTCGCGATCGGCGCCAGTTGCGCCGTCGACATCAGGCCGCCTGCCGCGACAAGGAAGAACATCAGATACATGGTCCAGAAGATCGGGGAGCGCACCGCCTGCGACGGCGGCACATCGTCAGCGCCCTGCGGCACCTTGATCTTGGCCAGCGGCACCGTGTCACTGGCAAGCGGCGCCTTGATGAAATTCGAGACGACCACGATGATGACGCCGTAGATGATCGCGAACACCAGAAACGTATGCTGATAGCCGCTGCTTTCGATCATCGCACGGATCGGCGCGATGGTGATCGCAGCACCGGCGCCGAATCCCGCCGCCGTCAGCCCGCCGCACAGTCCGCGCTTGTCGGGAAACCATTTCAGCGCGTTGCCGACGCAGGTGCCATAGACCGCGCCGCCGGCGATGCCTGCAATCGCGCCGCCGAGATAAAGCATCCCGAGCGACGAGGCTTGTGAATTGATGAACCATGCGAGGAAGGTGCAGATGCCGCCCGCGAGCACCATCCAGCGCGGGCCGATGCGGTCGACGATGGCGCCTTCGAACGGCACCAGCCAGGTTTCGAGCAGGATGAAGATCGAGAACGCGACCTGAATCTCCGCCTTGCTCCATCCCCACTGATGTTGAATCGGCAACACGAACAGCGTCCAGCCATATTGCAGGTTGGCGACGCTGGCCATGCAGATGATGCCGAAGACAAGCTGCCACCAGCGGTTTGCGCTTGGAGTGGAATCCAGATTTTGCAGTATTGCTGTTGAGGTTGACATGGTGAGCACTCCCCTGCGGGCAAGGCGCTCACGAGGTCAGCTTTCACCGGCTTCTGCGGGGTGCCAGCAGTGATGAATTGAATTCTGCCGGGACAATCCGCCGCAGGAAGCTTGCGTTCCCACCGCCACAATTAACTTTCGTACATATCGTATTGCGATATATGCAGCTACACATTGATCAATCTCGGGATAAAAATAAGAACGGGGCCGATCTCCTTTCGGACATCGGCCCCGTTTTTAGTTTGCTTCTTTACGCTGCCTGCAATTCAGGTTCGTAGGCTGCTTCGTCCTCCGGCAATTCGCCCGCCAGCGCGGCGGCGAATTTCTCTTGGTCGAGTTCCTTCTCCCAGCGCGCGACCACGACGGTCGCCACCGCGTTGCCAACGAAGTTGGTCAGCGCGCGGCATTCCGACATGAAGCGGTCGATGCCGAGGATCAGCGCCATGCCCGCGATCGGCACGGACGGCACCACCGACAGCGTCGCGGCCAGCGTGATGAAGCCCGCACCGGTGATGCCCGCAGCCCCCTTCGAGCTCAGCATCGCCACCAGGAGCAGCAATATCTGGTCCGCGAGGCTCAGATGCGTGTCCGTCGCCTGCGCGATGAACAACGCCGCCAGTGTCATGTAGATGTTGGTGCCGTCGAGGTTGAAGGAATAGCCGGTCGGAATCACGAGGCCGACGACCGAGCGGTCGCAGCCCGCGCGCTCCATCTTCGTCATCAGCGCGGGCAATGCCGCCTCCGACGACGAGGTCCCGAGCACCAGCAGCAGTTCTTCCTTGATGTAGCGGATCAGCGCCAGGATCGAGAAACCGTTGTAGCGGGCGACCGCGCCGAGCACGACCAGCACGAACAACAGCGACGTGAGATAGAATGTGCCGATCAGGAAGGCGAGATTGGCGATCGAACCGATGCCGTATTTGCCGATGGTGAAGGCCATCGCGCCGAATGCCCCGATGGGTGCTGCCTTCATCAGGATCGCGACCAGGCGGAACACCGGGTTGGTGAGCGCCTGCAGGAAATCGACGATCGGCTTGCCGCGTTCCCCGGCCATCGCCAGCGCGATGCCGAACAGCACGGAGAAGAACAGCACCTGCAGGATATCGCCCTTGGCGAACGCGCCGACGATGGTGTTCGGAATGATGTCCATCAGGAAGCCGACGATGGAGGCGTCATGCGCCTTGGCCGCATAAGCGGCGGCGGCCTTGGCATCCAGCGTCGCGGGATCGATGTGCATGCCCGCGCCCGGCTGCACGACGTTCGAGATGATCAAACCGAGGATCAGCGCCAGCGTCGAGAACGTCAGGAAATAGAGCATCGCCTTGCCGGCAACGCGGCCGACGCGCTTGAGGTCCGACACGCCCGCGATGCCGGTCGCAACCGTCAGGAAGATCACCGGCGTGATCACCATCTTCACCAGCTTGATGAAGGCATCGCCGAGCGGCTTCATGGCCGCGCCGACGCCGGGGTCGAAGTGCCCGAGCAGGACGCCCGCGACGATCGCCGCCAAAACCTGGAAATAGAGATGCCGGTAGAACGGAACCTTGCCGTGCTTCTCCACGGCCTCGAAAGTGCTCTGCATGTTAGCCTCCCAGCCCCGATGGCGGTGTTCCGTCTCGGGGTCGATTGTTGAGTTGTCGCGGCCAACAGCCGCCGCGAGAGACATCAGCAACCTGCGTGCCAGCAGGATTATTCTCCTCAAAACATTGATATTTATAGATTTTCGATATCTGAACGGGTGCGGCCAGTCAGTTTTGCGCGATAATTCGCACTTACGGTATTGAGCGATGTGCAGAAAAATGCACAGATACGCCATGCCGCCGACAGCACAGTCAGCACCTGCCCTCACGCCCGGCCAACTCCGGAAGCGGGCACGCCGCGTCTGGATCGGCTTTGCCGTGCTGGCGCTCGCACTCGCCTGCGCCACTGTCGTGATCGCAGGGCTCTATGGCCGCGCGCGCGAACTCAAGATGCTCGCCGAACAGGGCCATACCGATGCCAATCTCAAGGTGGCGCTGCTGCGCGCCGTGCTGGAGAGCCCGCGCGCGCTTCCGCTGCTTCTCTCCGAGGACCAGCGGGTCCATGACGCGCTCGCCATCGGCGATGCTGCCTCCGTCGGCCGCCTCAACGAAAAGCTGGCAAGGCTCGTCGCCGGCACCAAGGCAGCGGTGCTCTACGTCATCGGCACCGACGGCCTCACCATCGCTTCCAGCAACTTTCGGGACTCGGACAGCTTCGTCGGAAACGACTATTCCTTCCGCGAATATTTCGTGCACGCCATGAAGGAAGGGACGGCCGAGTTTTTCGCGCTCGGCAACGTCAGCAAGAAGCCGGGACTCTATATCTCACGGATCGTCGGCCCCCTGCACAAGCCGCTTGGCGTGGTCGTCGTCAAGATGGAGTTCGACCAGCTAGAGGCGGACTGGCACGAAAGCAACCGCCCCTCTTATGTCGTCGACGAGCACGGTGTCGTGCTCATCACCAGCATCCCATCGTGGCGGTTCCTGACTGACGGCAAGCTGACCGAAACGATGTTCGCCACCATCCGCGGCAGCCTTCAGTTCGATGATGCGCCACTGATGCCGCTTCCGATCACACCGATCCAGACCATCGATCCCAGCACTTCGCTTGTGCGCGCAACGCTGCCGGATCGCCCAAAAGCCGAATATCTCAGGCTGACAGCGCGGGTGCCGTCGACACCCTGGCGGTTGGACTATCTGGTGCCGGTCGAGCCAGCGGCGGCGGCCGCCATGCGCGAGGCGCGCCTGTTGGCGCTCGGTGTCTTCATCCCCCTGCTTGCGCTGGCCGCCTTCCTGCTCTGGCGCCGCCACTCCGCGCAGATGCGCATCGCGACAAGCGAAATGGCGCGCGTGGAGCTGGAACGGCGCGTGGCGGAACGCACGGAGGATCTGAGCCGCGCCCGCGACCGGCTCGAGATCGAGATTTCCGATCACCGCACCACCGAAGCGAAATTGCAGATCGTCCAGCAGGAACTGGTGCAAGCCAACCGCCTCGCCATCCTCGGGCAGGTAGCGGCAGGCGTTGCGCATGAGATCAACCAGCCAGTCGCCACCATCCGCGCCTATGCCGACAACGCGCGGACTTTCCTCGAGCGCGGCCAACCTTCATCGGCTGCGGACAATCTCGGAAAGATCGCATCGCTGACGGAACGCATCGGCTCCATCACCGACGAGTTGAAGGCGTTCGCCCGCAAGGGACGAACCGCCGCCGAATCTGTTGAGTTACGCGACGCCATCGACGGCGCCGTGGTGCTGCTGCGAAGCCGCTTCGCCGGCCATCTGGAGGCGCTGACATACGACCTTCCCGCCTCCGGCCTCAAGGTGTCGGGCACGCGCATCCGCCTTGAGCAGGTGCTCATCAACCTGTTCCAGAACGCGCTGGAAGCGCTGGAGGGGCGCCCTGATCCGCGTGTCGAGATTTCGGTTGCGTCCCGTGGCAACGAGGTCGCCGTCAAAATCTCCGACAATGGCCCCGGCATTCCCGAAGCCATTCGGCGCTCGCTGTTCTCGCCGTTCAATACATCGAAGGAAAACGGACTTGGCCTCGGCCTCGTGATCTCCAAGGAGATCGTTTCCGACTATGGCGGACGCATCGATGTCGACAGCAGCGAACACGGCACATGCTTCACGATCTATCTGGTGAGGGCTCCATGACACAGAGCGTAGCATCGAACGATCCCCTCTCCGTCGTCCTGCTGGATGACGACCGCGATCTTCTGAAGGCAACGCAGCAGACGCTGGAGCTTGCCGGATTTCAGGTACAGGCCTTCACCGCGGCGGCAGATGCGCTTGCCGTACTCGACCGGCATTTCAATGGCGTCGTCGTATCCGACATCCGCATGCCAGGTATCGACGGGTTGCAGTTCTTCCAGCGCCTGCAACAGGAGGATGCCGATATTCCGGTCATCCTCATCACCGGCCACGGCGATATTCCGATGGCCGTGAAGGCGATCCAGGATGGAGTCTACGACTTCATCACAAAGCCTTTCGCCGCCGAGCGGCTGGCGCACAGCGTCCGGCATGCCGCCGAAAAGCGGAAACTGGTGATGGAGAACCGCTCGCTGCGCGAGGCTGCGATCGAGGCCGAAAACGGCCTGCCCCTGATCGGCCAGACGCCCGCGATGGAGTGGTTGCGACAAACGCTGCGCCAGATCGCCGATACCGATGTCGACGTGCTGGTGACAGGAGAAACCGGTTCCGGCAAAGAAGTGGTCGCAACGCTGCTGCACCGCTGGAGCCGCCGCCGCGCAGCCAATAATTTCGTGGCGCTCAATTGCAGTACCTTGCCAGAGAGCATCATCGAGAGCGAGTTGTTCGGTCACGAGCAAGGTGCTTTCACCGGCGCCCAGAAGCGGCGGCTCGGGCGCATCCAGCATGCTGATGGCGGCACGCTGTTTCTCGACGAAATCGAAAGCATGCCGCCGTCGGTCCAGGTGCAAATGTTGCGTGTGCTGGAAATGCGCGAGGTCGCACCGCTCGGCACCAATGAAGTCCGTCCTGTCGACCTGCGTATCGTTGCCGCTTCAAAGGTCGATCTCGGCGATCCCGCACAGCGCGGCAACTTCCGTGAGGACCTTTACTACCGCCTCAACGTCGTCACGTTGTCGATCCCGCCGCTGCGGGAACGGCGCGACGACATCCCGATGCTGTTCGGCTATTTTACCAACCGCGCCGCCGCACGCTTCCAGCGGCCTGTGCCTGACATTCCGGCTTCCGTGCATCGCTATCTGCGCGATCACGACTGGCCGGGAAACGTGCGGGAACTGTCGCATTTCGCCGAACGCTTCGTGCTCGGCCTCGATCAGGAAACGCAGGACAACGCCAGAGGGCGGCCCGAAAACACGCTGCCCCTGCCTGAACGGCTGGAGCGGTTCGAGGCGTCGGTCATCCGCGAGGCGCTGGAGAGCCATGACGGCGACGTCCGCCGCACGATCGAAGCGCTCGGCATCCCGCGCAAGACTTTCTACGACAAGCTGCAACGCCACGGCATCGTGCGCAGCACCTTCTCGAAAGCCAATTGACCCAATACCAAAAACAAAAAGCCCCGCTCGCGCGGGGCTTCGTGTTTCAGCATGAGGCCGTCCCTCAGCCCATGCACTTCTTGACGTAGGAGTTCTTGGCGGCACCCGACAGTGGCTTGCCGTCGGCGCTCTTGGCGTTGGTCTCGCAACACTTCTTCATGTAGCTCGCCTTCGCCGCACCGGAGAGCGGCTTGCCGTCGGCACTGACGGCTTTGCAGGCGGCGTCCGCGAAAGCGGGCGAGGCGACAAAAAGGCTCAACAGGATCGCAAGAGAGAAGCGCTTCATGGGGATACTCCCGGTGAAATAAGGCCTCCAGCCTATCCGATCCATTTATTCTGACAACAGCCGGAACGATGGAATTTACATGCTGCCCCAGCCCCACGGTAAGATCACACGGACTTGTCCATGACCAGCCCGGGCGCCTTGGCGCCGCCGGTCTGCGCCTGTTGCTGGATCATCTCCTGGATCTTCTGCGTCACCTTTTGCTGCTCGGCGGGACTCATGGCCTTGAAGTCATCCTCGCTGATGCCAAGCTGGCTCAACATCGCATTGAACATCCGCTGTTGCGGCGTCTCGCCGGCGATCTTGAGAAACTGATCCTCCGCCGACGGCTTGTTCTTGGCCGACGTACTTCCCAATAACGACGAGGTGGCAGGCACGGACGACGAGGTCATACCTGACGGTGAGATGGACATGGCGGTTGCTGGCTCCCTCACGGACGAATCTGAATTTCAATTATCTTCAGCAAGCCGCGTGCCATCGGCGCGGGTACAAAAGACACGCCTTTCCAATGGCCTGTAACAGCCCTCCCTGACGCGGCGCGGATCAATCCGTGCCTTGAGAAAAATTTGCCGGGAAAATTTTGCTTCTTGATGAGAGGCGAATCGATGCCTCGGTTCTGTCAGCCTTGGCGGCACGCCCAGCTTGCCTATACTGCAAGGCAAGCGAACGCGCAGACCTGCCGTTCGGCCGGGGCTCGCTTGGGTGACTGCTGACATCACACGACATATATCCTCTTCCCGCCCGTGCCCTGTAGGCCGGCGGAAGCACTTCGCCGTTGCAGCCCTGCTGGCCTTGGCGGCGGCTTGTCCGACGGCGGCTCTCGCGGGCAACGGCGAGGACGATGCCAAGGCCCCGAAGGCGAGTGCCTCGCAACTGCCGAATATCTATGTCGACATGCGGACCAACTATTTCACCGTGCCCGCCGGGACGCTGAATATCGGCTTCGGCAATTCGTTGTCGCTGCCCTCTTTGTCATCCCTGTCGTCGGTCTCGGGCCAGGGAGCCTCGATCGACCTGCCGCTGACCGTCGATTTCAACGAGCGCTTCTCGGTATTTGGGGGGATCACGGCGAGTACCTCGAAAACCGATCTCACGCCCTGGTCGTCGGTGGCTGTCGCGAGTTGGAACGTCGGCATTCAGGCCGACATCATCGAGCAGAATGGCGGGCCGTTCCCCACCGTGACGGTGCTCTCGACGCTCACCAAGTCCGCAACCGAAGGCCCGCTATCGACGACCAATCTCACCACGGTGACCGAGGCGGCCTACGCTTTCGATACCGACGAGACGCGGGCCCTGCTCGCAGGCGTGCAAGTGACCAATATCCGGGTCGATTCCGGGCTCGCCTCGGTCCGCCCGGCAATCATCGGCTATATCGGCGCCTATTACCAATGGCCCAACAACTGGAAGCTGACCGGCCGCGCGGGCGTCCAGTCGTTCGGCGGCGCGAACACCTCGGCGCTCGCCCCGTTCCTGCCGCCCGGCCAGTCGCTGCTGTCGCTGCACTCCTTCACCCAGCCAATCCTCCGGGCCGACCTCGACCGGATGGACGACAACGACAACCGCCTGTTCGGCCTAACCGCGACGATGTTCTGGACGCCGAAGCCCGCATTCCAGTTCACCCTGCGCACACCGCTTTACTTCGTCAGGCATTAAGGGCCGCCAATGTCCTGCGGCCCGGAGGACGCCGCAGGACACCGGCACGGGCGCTTACTTCTTCATGCCGTCCGCGGGCTTCATCGCGTCGTTCTTCATGCCGTCATGTTTCTTCATCGCGTCCTTGGACATGCCGTCCTTGGTCATCGCATCGCCCTTCTTCATGTGATCCTTCGACATCTGATCCTGCTTCATCGCATCGTGGCCCATCTTGTCCTGCGCGATCGCCGGGGCGGCAAAAGCAGCCACCGCGACAAGGGCCGAGGCAAGGAGCGAAATCCGGACACTGGTGTTCATAGGATGATCCTCTTCAATGGAAAGACGGTCACGCCGCCTCTGGTCCCTACGGCCCGCTTCCGCCGCCGTTACGCCGCTTCCCGGGCCGGACCACCGGGAAATTTTTTTTCGGGCATGTAACAAATCCCGCGGAGGGGTCCGGATCGGCCTTTCCACAGCGTCAAATAAGCTGTGCATGACGCGGCTTCGGCCCACGAATCCGAGCGGCGGCGGCGTAAATTCCGACCGTATGTTGTGGCGAGTCGGCGTCCGTTCCGGGTTCTCCGCTCGCGCGTGCGGAGGGTGTACCCATGCTCAGTCACGTTCAGCTTCGCGATTTCAAACCCGACGTCGTGATCTGCCCCCATTGTACCCAGCACCTGATGGGCGTGAAGGACGTGCAGTGGACCGCCGATCGCGTCTCCTTCACCTATGGCTGCGCTGGTTGCGGCCATGAGATCGACCGTCCCGTGGGGGAAGATGTGATCCCGGCGCCGCGTGCAGCCGCACCGGAGCCGCCCAAGCCCGCCAGCGACGACGTGACCGTGATGGAAGACTTCCCCTTCCCGTTCCGCAAGTCGCGCGAAACACCCCTGTTTGCCCTGAAGGCCGACGATTCCGATTCAACGGACAGCCAAATTGCGGCGGATGATTCGGCAAATGAGTTGGCAGATGATCTGGCCGACAATGATGACGACACCACGGAGGATCATATCGAGACGGCAGCGTTCGGCTCGATGCGCCTGCTTCCGCCGAAGCCGTCATGGCTGGAGACGCCGGTGTTCGGCCGGGAGCGCCCCGCTTTGACGCCCAAGCAGGTCTTCGATGCCGACCGGCGCGACAACGAGCGGCTCGATGGTTCGCTGCCCGACTCCGCCGCCACGACCCGCGCCAGCGCGTTGCTGCGCGACGTCAGTATTTTCAGCTTGTAACGGCACAGCCTCAAGGCCCGCCACAGCGGAGAGCATCGATGCAGGACAGAGTCGTCGCGATCACCGGCGCCTCGGGTGCGCTCGGCCGTGCGGTGGTCGCGGAAGCGGCTGAACGCGGCGCGCGCCTCGCCCTGATCGATCATGCCGCGGCCCGAGGCACGCCACGGCCGACCCGCATCGAGATCGGCGGCATCGACCTTGCCGAACCGAGCGAAGCTAATCGTGCCGTCGAAGCGGCTGTCGCCCATTACGGGCGGCTCGATACGCTCATCAACATCGCCGGTGCTTTTTCATTCCAGACCGTGGCTGAGGGCGACACGGCGACCTGGGAGCGGCTCTACCGCGTCAACACACTGACCGCATTGAATGCCTCGCGTGCGGCGATCCCGCATCTGACCGCTTCGGGGTCGGGGCGCATCATCAACATCGGTGCGTTGGGCGCATTGAAGGCAGGCGCGGGCATGGGCCCCTACGCTGCCTCCAAGTCCGGCGTGCATCGCCTGACCGAAACGCTCGCGGCCGAACTCAAGGGCAAGGTCACGGTCAACGCCGTGCTGCCGTCCACCATCGACACGCCCGCCAACCGACGCGACATGCCGAAGGCGGATTTTTCCAGCTGGGTCACTCCGCAGGAACTCGCGAGCGTCATCCTGTTTCTCGCAAGTCCCGAGGCCAGCGCCGTTACCGGCGCGTTGATCCCCGTCAGCGGACGCGTCTGACATTCAGTGCCGCTTGAAGTACTGCACGTCGCGCTCGTGCTTCTCCGCCGCCGCGCGCGACTTGAACGTGCCGAGATTGCGGCGCTTGCCGGTCTTCGGATTGACCTTGCGTGAGTACAGCCGGTATTCGCCCGACGCCAGTTTCCGGATCATGATTCTCTCCCGAGACGTAATAATCCGGTCAACGCCTCCTTTACGTCGACGTTCCCACTCAGATGTTCGCGCCGAGATCCTTGCTCGGTATCGTCACCGAACCCGGGAACAGCTTGCGGATCAGCATGTAGAAGATCGGCGTGAACAGCAGTCCGAACAGCGTCACGCCCAGCATTCCAAAGAACACCGCGACGCCGACCGCCTGACGCATCTCCGAGCCCGAACCGGTTGAGATCACCAGCGGCAGCACGCCAAGGATGAAGGCGAACGACGTCATCAGGATCGGCCGCAGCCGCAGGCGGCACGCCTCGATCACCGCATGCAGCGTGTCCTTGCCCTCATGCTCGATATCGCGCGCGAATTCGACGATCAGAATTGCGTTCTTCGCAGCTAACCCCACCAGCACGACAAACCCGATCTGTGTCAGGATATTGATGTCCTGCCCCATGATGCGCACGCCAATGGTGGCAGCGAGCAGGCACATCGGTACGATCAGGATAACCGACAGCGGCAGCGTCCAGCTTCCATATTGTGCGGCGAGCACAAGGAACACGAACAGAACGCAGACCGGGAATACATAAAGTCCCGCATTCGCCGCCGTCACCTGCTGATACGAGAGGTCGGTCCATTCATAGGAGAACCCGCTCGGCAGAATATCCGCCGCTAGCTTCTTCATCTCCTCGATGGCCGTGGCCGAACTGGTGCCGGGCAGCGTATCGCCCTGCAATTCCGCCGTCGGATAAAGATTGTAACGCGCCACGCGATCCGGGCCGGAGATGTTGCGGAAATTAAGCACGCTGCCCAACAACACCATGTCGCCAGCCAAATTGCGGGTTTTCACGCGGGCAAGATCGGTTGTCTCCCTGCGGAACGGCAAGTCGGCCTGAGCCGTGACATGATAGGTGCGGCCCAGAATGTTGAAGTCGTTGACGTAGGTCGACCCGAAATAGGTCTCGATCGCTTCCGTCACATTCTGGATCGGAACTCTCAACATCTGTGCTTTTTGCCGATCGATATCGACAAAAACCTGCGGAGTGTCCGCGGTGAACGGCGAGAACACGGCCGTCAGGCCCGGCGCCTTTCTGGCCGCAGCGACCAGTTCCGTTGTCGCGGCGGCGAGCAGTTCAGGTCCCCGCCCCTCGCGGTCCTGCACACGCATCGCAAAACCGCCGCCGGTGCCGATGCCCGGCACGGCCGGTGGCGGCACCACGATGATAAAGGCGCTCTCGATCTTGGAGAGCCGCTTGCGAAGTTCGTTCGTAATCACCTGCGCGGTCAGCCCCTTACGGGCCCGCTCCTCCGGCTCATCGAATACTGGAAAGAGTGCCGCCGCATTACTCGCCTGCGTGCGTGTCGCGCCCGACAGGCCGGCGAATGCCGCCACGCGAATGATGCCCGGGGTGCCAAGCGCGATGTTCTCGATCTGGCGCACAACCGCCGTGGTACGCGCCAGCGAGGCCGCGCCCGGCAATTGCACCGAGATGATGACGTAGCCACGATCCTGCGCCGGAATGAATCCTTTCGGCGTGCTGACAAGCAGCCACCCGGCCGAGCCGATCAGCAACCCATAAACTCCAAGCATCACCACGGAATGACGGATCACGAAATCAGCCGCCGTTGCATAACTGTCCGACAGCCAATCAAACCCGCGATTGAAATAACCTGTAAATCGTCCCCACCACTGTGCGGGAAGATTCCATTTGGCGGGCGGCCTCTTCTCGTGATGCGATTCCAGAATGAGAGACGCCAGCGCCGGCGACAGGGTCAGCGAGCAGAAGCACGAGATTGCCGTCGCAACCGCAATCGTCACCGCGAATTGCTGGAAGAACTGCCCGGAGATGCCGCCAAGAAAGGCGGTCGGCACAAACACCGCGCACAGCACCAGCGCGATCGAAACGAGCGCGCCGCCCACCTCCTGCATCGTGAGAAGGGCTGCGTCCCGCCGGGTCATCCCGGCGCCAAGGTGGCGCTCCACATTTTCGACGACCACGATCGCATCGTCGACAACGATGCCGACCGCCAGCACTAGGCCGAACAGCGTCAGATTGTTGACCGAGAACCCGAGCGCGGCCATCACCGCGAAGGTGCCGACCAGCGACACCGGGATCGCCACGATCGGAATGATCGCGGGCCGCCAACCCTGCAGGAACACCAGCACGACGATGACGACGACGAGGACCATCGCTTCATAGATCGTCTTGATCAGTTCGCTGACCGACTGCGCGATGAATTCGGTCGGGTTGTAGCCGATGTTGTATTCAAGTCCGGGCGGGAAACCGGCCTTCAGCCTCTCCATCTCGTTCGAGATGTTTTTCGACGTTGCCAGCGCGTTGGACCCCGGCCGCTGCGAGACCAGCAGCGCGACTGCGGATTTGCGAAGCAGGAAGCTGTTGGTGGTGTAGGACAGCGCCCCAAGTTCGATCCGAGCTACGTCGCGCAGCCGCACGGTGCGCCCGTCCGCGCCCGCCTTGATGACGATATCCTCGAACTGCGACGGATCTTTCAGACGGCCGGTAAAGGTCAGGCTCTCCTGAAGGGCACGATCCGCAATCGGAGGCTCGCCGAGAATGCCGCCCGCGATCTGCAGGTTCTGCGCGCGAATGGCCGCAAGAACGTCTCCCGCCGTCATGCCGAGATTGGCGATCTTGTCCGGATCGAGCCACAGCCGCATCGAATAATCGCGCGCGCCGAAAATCTGGATGTCGCCGATGCCGTCGAGCCGCAGCAACTGATCGCGTACCTGCCGCAACGCATAGTTTGAGATATAAAGCTGGTCGTAAGCATCGTTCGGCGACAGCATGAACACGACCATCAGAAGGTCGGGACTGTTCTTGCGGGTGACGACGCCGTTGCGCTGCACCTCCTCCGGCAATTGCGGCTGCGCGATCGCCACGCGGTTCTGCACCAGCACCTGCGCCTTGTCGAGATCGGTGCCGAGCTTGAAAGTGATGGTGATCTTCAACTGTCCGTCGGAGGTCGCCTGGCTGTACATGTACAGCATGTCCTCGACGCCGTTGATCTGCTGCTCGATCGGCGTCGCAACGGTGTCGGACACCGTCTGCGCCGACGCGCCAGGATATTGCGTGGTGACGACAACGGTCGGCGGCGCAACCTGCGGATACTCAGCGACAGGCAGCGTGGTGTAGGCAATCGCGCCGACGATCAGCAGCACAATCGACAGCACCATCGCGAGGATGGGCTGATTGATGGAAAGACGGCCGAGGTTCATGGCTTGGCGTTGCCCTTGTCGGATTCCGGCGCGTGCGGCGAAACTTTCGCGCCTATGCGCGCGCGCTGCAGCCCTTCGATGATGACGTTGTCATCCGCATTCAGCCCTTCCCTGATGACTCGCAGCCCATCGTCGATGGGACCAAGCACCACGGGTTTCGCGATCACCGTATTGTCGCTCTTGACGACGAACACGATCTTTCGCGACTGATCGGTGGCAATCGCGGTATCCGGCAGCAGCAACGCCTCGTACGGCGAACTGCCCAGCACCCGAACCCGCGCGAACTGACCGGGCAGGATCGAAAGATCGTGATTGTCGACCAGCGCGCGGCCGCGCAGCGTCCCGGTGCCGACGTCGAGCCGGTTATCCAGGAAGTCCATCTTGCCCATGTGCGAGGGCTTCGTTTCGCCCGCAAGCAGCACCTGCACGGGGTTCGGCGTATCGCGCGAACTCGGGCGCTTGCCCTCGAACCAAAGTCTCGAATTCTTCAGATAGATCGATTCATCCATGTCGAAGTAAAGATGAATCGGGTCCATCGACACGATCGAGGTCAGAAGCGTCGCGCCGCTTTCGCTGCCCTGCACGAGATTGCCAACGGTCACAAGATGGCGGCTGATACGCCCGGTGATCGGCGCACGGACCTGGCTGAATTCCACATCGAGCTGCGCACGCTTCAATGCACCCTCGGCCTGCAGAGCGGAAGCCTCTGCAGTCTGCAATTGCTGGGTGCGCTGATCGACGACCGATTGCGAGACCGCATCGGTTTTGATCAGCGAGCTGGCGCGCTCCAATTCGCGTTTGGCGAGTTCGACATGGGCCTTGGCGTCCTGCAACTGCCCCTGCGCCTGTTCGGCGACAGCCTGATATTGCCGGGGGTCGATCGTGTAGAGAAGGTCGCCAGCCTTGACGATGGCACCGTCCTTGAATTCGACACCGGTGACAAAGCCGGTGACGCGCGCACGGATCTGCACCTGCTCAACGGCATCGAAGCGCCCGCTGAATTCATCCCAGTCCGTGACCGTCCGTTTGATGGGATGAGCGACGGTAACGGAAGGCGGTGGCGCGGCGGCCTGCTGGTTCTGGCTCGGGCCACAGCCCGAAAGGCCCAATGCCATCAACGGCGCTACCACGGCGGCAAGACGCGCGATGGCAGGCAGGCGAACGGAATGAAAAGGAAAAAGCGTCGCGGATCGTTCAATCATTCAAGTCAGCCCCGAAAGAAACAACACGCACCGTCATCTGAAACGATCCAGATGAGATTTGCAATCGCGCTTGGGTCAAGCGGAGAGCAAGTGTGTCATGCGGCGAATGCCGGTCGGGGCAAGATGGTCACGCGGGGCAACCCGCGCAACCACCTCTAGCCAAAAGACCAAGATGATTCTTTTGTGAAGAGAATCAAAGGTGTCGGGTTCTCAAATCCGGCACGATAGATGCTGATTACGCCGCGCGTACCTGCGTGAGGAACTCCTCGACAGAGCGGCGCAGCAAGCCCGCCTGCCGATCGAGATCGCGCGCCCGCGCGAGCACTTCTGTCGCCGTCGCGCCGGTCGCAGCCGCGGCCTCGCCGACGCCGCCAATATGCTCGCTGATTTCGTTGGAGCCCGTAGCGGCCGCCTGAATGCTGCGGGCAATCTCGCCGGTCGCGGCACCCTGCTTCTCGACCGCCGACGAGATTTCGCCCGCGATATCGCTCATCTGCTTGATAGTACCGGCGATGCCGCTGATCGCCAGAACGGCATCCGCCGTGGTGGACTGCATGTTGGTGACTTGCGACGCGATTTCCTCGGTCGCCTTCGCCGTCTGTGTCGCGAGCGCCTTCACTTCGGAAGCGACCACGGCGAAGCCGCGCCCTGCTTCGCCCGCGCGCGCCGCTTCGATGGTAGCATTGAGCGCCAGAAGATTGGTCTGTTCGGCGATGCTCTGAATAAGCTGGACAACAAGTCCGATCTTCTCGGCCCCACCCGAGAGCAACTGCACCGTGGAATTGGTCTGTTCGGCTTCGCCGACCGCCTTGCGCGCGATTTCGCTCGACTGCATCACCTGACGCGAGACTTCCGAGACCGAAGCGTTCAATTCCTCCGCGGCCGCAGCCACGGTCTGCACATTCTGTCGCGCATTGTCTGAAGCCCTGCCGACGACGGAGGCGCGATCGCTGTTGTTGCTGGCGCTCGCCGCCATCGATTCAGCCGTCGACTGCATTTGCGACGCGGATGTTGCAACCGCCTCGACAACCGCGTTGATGCTGGTTTCGAACCGGTCAGCGAGCGAGGCCATCGCCTCCCGCCGCTCCTCGGCCGAACGCTGCTGGGCAGCATCGTTCTGCCCCTGCATCATCTGCAAATGAGCGATCCTGCTCTGGACTGTCTCAACGGCCGCCGCCAGTGTGCCAAGCTCGCCGCCCTGTGTGGCATAAGGAATGCTGCCGCCAAACCGCCCCGCCGAGATCGCCTGCAAGCTCTCGCCAAGCGCTTGAATGGCCCGCATCGGGCCGCTTTTGACGGCCCAGAGGACGAGGCCTGTGCCGATACATACCCCGCCGATTATAACGGCCATGCTCGAGACCGATCCTGCCTCCAACGCGCTTCCCGCATAAAAACCCAAGCCTCCGGCCAGCGCGGTCGCAATTGCAGCGACCAATCCCATTCTGGCAACAAGCGAAAATCTATCGAGAAGCGACATCATGTCCCCCGGGGAAAGAATCAAAGTATCAGAGCGGCAAAATAGTACCCCCGATTGATTGTGATTCCCTTAACCAAACAAAACCGGCCACGCGCGCACGGCCTCTCCCGGCGCTGCGCGCCAACACCGGGGAAATCGTCTCGTTCAGGCCGTTTGAGTGTTATTGGGCGCTGGAAGTCTTCTCGCCCGTCTGCTTTCCCGCGATCCGAACGCGATCGCCATCCACCACGCCGTCAGCGGGTGTCACCACGATACGATCCTGCGCCGCGAGCCCGGTCGCAATCTCGATCTCGCGGCCCAGATCGCGCGCGATCGTCACCTTCTTGAAGCGAAGGCGATCATCGTCATCGACCGTGGCCACGCTCAAGCCGTCCCGGTTGAAAATAAGAGCGCTGGACGGGATCGTCAGCAGATTGTTCTCGCTTGTCAGATTCAGCGTGACATCGGCATAGGAGCCGGGCCGCAATTCCCCGCTGGCATTATCGAGTGTCAATTGCATTCGTGATGTGCCGGAGCCTACATCAACCGCCTGGGAGGACGATTCGACGACCGCCGGGAACGAACGCCCGACATATTCCGGCACCAGGATCGACGCCGTGCTGCCAACCTTGATAGCCGACAGGTAACTTTGCGGCACGTTGACGTAGACGCGCAGCTTCTTGATGTCGGAGACGACGAACATCGCCGCACCACTGCCGGTGCCCCCATTGATCAGTGCGCCCACATCGGTGTTGCGCTCGGTCACGACGCCGTCGAACGGCGCCTCGACACGCTTGTATCCTGCCAGCGCCTGTAGCCGATCGACGTTGGCCTGCATTGCCTTGACCTGAGCATCCTTGCTGGACAGATCTGCGGTGCGCTCGTCGATCTCCTGCAGCGATACGAAGTTGGAAGCGAGCAGCGCCCGGCGGCGCTTCAGCGTCGCGGCAGAGAGCTTCGAAGCCGCCTCTGCGTTGGCAAGGTCGGCGCGCGCCTGCAACAATTGCTGGTCGAGATCCGGCGCATCGATTTCAGCGAGCAACTGGCCCGCCTTCACCTGGGCTCCGATATCGACATACCAGTTCTTCAGGTAGCCGCTGACGCGCGCATAGATCGGCGCGCGATAATAAGCCTCGAGGCGACCCGGCAAAGTCAGGTGCGCGCTCGGCGCCTTGACGCTGGGTTTGGAGACGGCAACGGTCGGGATCGCCTGCGCATCGGTCCACTCGCGCAACCGCGCATTCCCGTTCTCGCGCAGCACGATTCCCGTGACGACGGTCACCACGATCACGACACCGGCGGCGATTCCGGCGAGGCGCAGCTTGCGCTGTGAAATCTGGACGCGCGGATCAGACGGCATGAGATATCTCCGGGGAAGCCTGCGGCTTCGCATAACGCTTGTGGTGGACCATGCTGAACACCACCGGGACGAGCATGAGGGTTGCAACGGTTGCAAATATCAGGCCGCCGATCACGGCGCGGCCGAGCGGCGCGTTCTGTTCGCCGCCCTCGCCCAGGCTGAGCGCCATCGGCGTCATGCCGATGATCATGGCCAGCGCCGTCATCAGCACGGGACGGCAACGCACGAAACCTGCCTCCAGCGCGGCCTCGATCGGATCGCCGAGGCGATCCAGCTCCTCGCGGGCAAACGCGATAACGAGCACGCTGTTGGCGGTAGCGACGCCCATGCACATGATCGCGCCGGTCAAGGCAGGCACGGATAGTGTCGTGCCGGTCGCGAACAATATCCAGACGATGCCCGCCAGTGCCGCCGGCAACGCCGTGACGATCACGAATGGATCGGACCATGACTGGAAGTTCACCACGATCAGAAGATAGATCAGAATGATCGCGCCGATCAGACCGAACAGCAGTCCCGAGAACGCGCTGTTCATGGTCTGCACTTGCCCGAGCAGCACCGCGGAGCTGCCTCTCGGCAAATCCTTCGCTGTCTCGTTCAGGACCTTGTGAATATCGGCGGCGACCGCCCCGAGATCGCGGCCCTGCGGAATCGCGTAAATTTCGACCATCGGCTGGATGTCGTATTGCGTCACCACCGCGCTCGTGGCCGCCCGCTTGATATCGGCGATGCCGCCAAGGATCGGCAGGCTCGTTGCACCGGCGGCATTGATCGGCAGAGTCTCGAGCTTGTTCAGGGAGTCGATCTGGTATTGCGGCGTCTGCATGACCACGGAATACGACACGCCGTTTTGCGGATTGAGGTAATAGGTCGGCGCCACCTGCGACGAGCCAGCCAGATTGACGACGAGACTGTTGGTCACGTCCCGCTCGGTCACGCCGACATATTGCGCGCGCGTGCGGTCAACATTGACCTGAAATGCGGGAGCATTCGGTGACTGCTGGATGCGTGCATCCGCCACGCCGGGAATACGGCGGATACGCCGCAAGAGATCGTTGGCATATTTGAAATTCGCGTCGATATTGGCGCCGCGAATTTGCAGGTCGATCGGTGCGGGCGAGCCAAAATTCAAGATCTGGCTGACAATGTCCGCAGGCAGGAACGCAAACGTCACGCCCGGAAACGCGCGCGGCAACTGCTCGCGCAGCGCCTTGACGTAGATATCCGTCGGCTGGTGACCTTCCTTCAGCTTGATCTGGATGTCACCATCCTGCGTTCCGATCACGCCGGTGTTGTTATAGGTCATGTTGATGCCGCTGTACGGGATACCGATGTTGTCGGTCATGGTATCCAGTTCGTCCGGCGGGATGGCCTGACGGATGGCCTTCTGGATGTCCGCCAATTGATTGGCCGTCTCCTCCACCCGCGTGCCGATCTGGGTGCGGACGTGAATCAGGATCTGGCCTGCGTCGACGGATGGAAAGAAGTTCCGGCCGAGAAACGGCACCAGCAGGAACGACACCGTGACGAATCCGAAAAATCCCGCGACGAAAACACCGCGATGGTGCAGCGCCATTTCCAGGAGCGCACGATAACTGGCCCTGAAGCGCTCGAAACGCCGTTCAAAGCCGCGCTGGAAACGTACCAGCGGATTGTTGCTCGGAGCTGGCGGGATGGGGTTTCCGTTCTCGTCGTGCGGGTGCGGATGTAACAGATACTTCGCCATCGTCGGCACCAGCGTGCGCGACAGGAGGAACGACCAGATCATCGCGAACATCACCGCTTCCGCCATCGGCACGAACAGGAAGCGCGAGACGCCGTTGAGGAAGAACATCGGCACGAACACAATGCAAATGCACAACAGCGAAACGAAAGCCGGTGTCACGATTTGCGCTGCGCCGTCGAGGATCGAGGCTTCGACCTCCTTCCCCTGCTCCAGATGGTAATTGATATTCTCGATCGTCACCGTGGCGTCATCGACCAGAATGCCCACCGCCAGCGCCAGACCGCCAAGCGTCATGATGTTGAGCGTCTCTCCGATCAGCGACAGGCATATGATCGCCCCCATCACCGACAGCGGGATCGAAATCGCGATGATGACCGTCGAACGCCAGCTCCCCAGAAACAGCAGGATCATGATGCTGGTCAGGATCGCGGCGAGGATGCCCTCCTTGGCAACACCAGAGATCGCACCGCGCACGAAGATCGACTGGTCGCCGACCAGCCCGATCTTCAGCGTCTCCGGCAAAGTGTCCTTGACCTCGACGATTTTCTTCTTGATGCCGTCGATGATGTCGAGCGTAGAGATCGAGCCCGCTTTCAGTACCATCATCAGCACCGAGCGGTTGCCGTCGACATGCACGATGTTGGTCTGCGGCGGGTTGCCGTCACGCACATGCGCGACGTCGCGGATATACACCATCGCGCCATTGACCGCCTTGATCGGCAGGTTACCCAGTTCGTTGATCTTCAGCGGCGAGTTGTTGAGCTGAATGCTGTATTCGAACGATCCGATCTTCTGGGTACCGACCGGCGTGATCAGATTCTGCGCCGCCAGCGCATTGGCGACATCCTGCGCCGAAAGACCCCGCGCCTGAAGCGCGGTGGCGTCGAGGTCGATCTGGATCTGCCGCATCTTGCCGCCATAGGGCCACGGGATCGCCGCGCCCGGCACCGTGACGAGCGGCGTGCGCAACTGGTTGGTCGCAAAGTCGGCGAGGTTCTGCTCGGTCAGCCCGTCGCCGGACAGCGCAAGCTGCAGGATCGGCACGGTCGATGCGCTGTAGTTCAGGATCAGCGGCGGCGTCGCGCCCGCGGGCAACTGCTTGAGCATGGTTTGCGCGATCGCCGTCACCTGCGCGTTGGCTGTGCGGATATCGACGTTGGGCTGGAAGAAAATCTTGATGATGCCGATGCCGGTATAGGAATTGGCCGAGATATGCTCGATGTCGTTGACGGTGGTGGTGAGCGCGCGCTGGAACGGCGTCACGATGCGGCCAGCCATCTGGTCCGGCGGCAAGCCGGTATAGTTCCAGACGACACCGATCACCGGAATTCCGATATCCGGAAAAATGTCGGTGGGCGTGCGCAGCGCCGCCAGTGGACCCGCGATCATCAGCAACAGAGCAAGAACCACGAACGTATATGGCCGTTGCAGAGCAATACTGACGAGCTTGTTCATGGACAGCGCATTCCGACCGGCGATCTTTGTGAAAATCCCCGAAGGGAAAGAGGCTCAGAGCCACGCACAATCTATACGGAATTCAGGGGGCATGAGGCAATGTCACAACGGTCACAGTCTGGTGTTCCACAACCTCTAGGTGGCTGTAAGAACGTCCAATTTATCGGTCCTCGCACATCGCGCCGCACCGCTGTCCGGCTTCTAGAATCAGCCATGCACCGGTACGATAGATCATGACCTATCTGTACCTGATCATGGCCATCATCTTTGAGGTCATTGGAACTGCTGCACTGCAAGCGTCCGAGCAGTTCACGCGGCCAAAGCCGCTGATCCTGACCGCGCTCGGCTACATGGCGGCATTCTATTTTCTGTCACTGGTGCTGCGCACAATGCCGGTCGGCATCGCTTATGCGATCTGGTCAGGCCTCGGCGTGGTGCTGATCACCCTGGTCGGGCTGGTCTGGTTCGGCCAGCGTCTGGACATGCCTGCCATCCTCGGGCTGGGACTCATCATTGCTGGCGTCGCGGTCATCAATCTATTCTCAAAAACCGTGGCCCATTAGGAACAACCACATGCCCAACCGCAACATCCTGGTTCTCATCATCGCGGTGCTGATCGCCGGCATCGGCATCCTCAGCTACAACCTTTATGAGGCCAAGAAGGAGCCGAAGGGCTTGCAGATCAATGTCGGGCCGGATGGCCTGAAGGTGCAGAGCAAGTAACGCGGGAGATATCGATGCGGGCCGGATTGATCCTCACAACGCTGGCATTCGTCGCGTGGATGGTGCCCGCCTCCGCGGAGATCGTCTCGCGCGAGAGCGACATCACCAGCATCCGGCTCGGACAGCGCATCTGGGTCGACGACGGCAGTTGCAAGGCTGGCGAAATCAAGCAGATCACCGGCACCAAGCTGACGCCACAGGGCGTCGGCACCGTCAAGCAGTGCGTCTCCCGCAAGGGTCCGCGGCCGAACTAGTGTGGTGGTTCAGAAGTTCGCTACGGAAGATGCCGCATAGTGAGGCGAACTTCGGATTCGGGACACTAGCCCGCACTACTTCGAGAGGAAGTCTCCGCACTTCTGAATCAAGTCCGCACTCCCCCATGGCATGATCGGCACCGACGAGGTCGAATTCTTCGGCGAACCTTCGATCAGCCTGTCCGAGTACACCATGTAGACGAGCACGTTGCGCTTCACATCGCAGCCTCGCACGATCTGCATCTTCTTGAAGAACAGCGAGCGGCGCTGGCGAAACATATCCTCACCCTGCTCGAACTTCGCCTTGATGCGGATCGGCCCGATCTGACGGCAGGATAGCGAAATGTCTGAAACCTGTTCGGCAAGTCCGAGCCAGCCCTTGTAGCCGCCCTTCTCCGGTACCGTGAAATGGCAAGCGACACCCTCAACATCAGGATCGTCGATCCCGTATGTCGCGAGCTTGTCATCGGGGCTGAGCAACTTGAACACGGTCGAGCGGCGGAAGATCAGGTCGGGCTCATCGGCCGCCAGCGCGGGTGCAACGAGGGAAACAGACAGAACGGCGGCGGAGACAAGACCGCGCCAGAAACAACTTGGCTGGAACATTTGGGCCTTTCAGGCTGGCACAACCCACACGGGCGCAGGCGGCAGACTGAACAGCAAATAGGCAGCTTTTGGGGAAAAGAAACGTGTTTGTGACCAGAAGCCGGGGTTTATTAATCGGATATCAGCCCTCAACGGATAGCGTTCCCCAGTCGATTCGGCGGTGAACCCGCCGGGCGGTTCGCGACACCAAGATTCAGGCACCAGGCAGCCAATAGCGGGAATGGGCGTGAATAACCAATTATCTGTCATGAGCACCAGGCAGCAGGTCTTGCAGACATTGAATTCCATGGCCGCGATCCGGCGGATCGCCCTGGTATCGGCGATGGCATTGGTCGTCCTGCCCTCAGCCGCGCACGCGCAGTTCTTCTGGGACAGTGATGGTTTCGATTCCGATCGGGTTATTCCGGCGCCGCAGCCTGAACAGCCGCGCGTCAAGCACGTCCGCAAGGCGCAGAAGCCGATCGTCATCAAGGAAACCGCCAAGCCGAAGGGCCCGCTCCTGATCTCGATCTCGATCGAGGAACAAAGGCTCAAGATCTACGATTCAAACGGCCTGTACGCGGAAACGCCGATTTCCACAGGCATGCGCGGCCACTCGACCCCGATGGGCGTGTTCAGCGTGATCGGCAAGGAGAAGTTTCACCGCTCCAACATCTACAGCGGCGCGCCGATGCCCTACATGCAGCGCATCACGTGGTCAGGCGTGGCAATGCATGCCGGCGTGCTGCCGGGCTACCCCGCCTCGCACGGCTGCATCCGCATGCCGATGAACTTCGCGGTCCGGATGTATGGCTGGACGCGGATGGGCGCGCGCGTCGTGATCGCGCCCGGTGAATTGTCGCCGGTCGATTTCGCACACCCGCTCCTGTTCACCCACAGGCCCGAGCCCAAGGTGACGGCTGCCGCCGACAGGAGCGACACCACCGACGCCCTGCCGGAGCTGAAACCGATCCTCAATCTGGAAACCAGCCTGCAAACCACCAACAGCATCGCCGCGCCGATCCGCACCGCGGACGCCAGCGGTACCGTTCCGCTCGCCACGTCCGGGACGGCGATCGAGCCCGCCAAGGGCGATGCAGCCAAGCCTGAAACCACTGCGCCGCAAACGCCTGCCGCAGAAGCTAAGCCGGTGAAGCGCACCGGTCATATCGCCGCGTTCATCAGCCGCAAGGAAGGCAAGATCTTCGTGCGGCAAAACTTCGCGCCGCTGTTCGAAGCTCCTGTCACCATCGCCGATGGCGGGCCTCTCGGCACCCACGTCTTCACGGTCCGCGCATCGAACGACGATCCCAAAACCTTCCAGTGGTCGGTGGTGTCGCTGCCGCCGCGTCACTCGCCCGCGCCTCTCCAGACGCGCAAGCATCGGCATGGCGAAAGCGAGCGCGCCACGGTCGAAGTGGCGTTGCCCTCGCCTTCGGCCGCGCTTGACCGCATCACCATTCCCGACGATGCAATGCAAAAAATCGCGGAAGCCGCCATGCCGGGCGACTCCTTGATTGTGTCCGATCTCGGACTTGGCGGTGAAACCGGGCTCGGCACCGATTTCATCGTGCCGCTGCGTTAACAGTGGTTTGGCGTTTTATTCCGTTACAATTTCCTTGGCGGTCGTAAGGCTGCGCGAGTAGGCTTCTCATCGGGGGCGCGGCGAATGCCGCCTTGTGGGGAGTTGGGTCATGCGTATCAAGACCGCCGTTATTCCTTTGGCTGCCGCCATATCGATGCTGGCGCTTGGTGGCGCATCGGCGCAAAAGGCTGTTCCACGCCAGAATGCCGCGGCACCAGTCGCAACACCTGCCACGCCGCCGCCTCCGCCCGCAGTTCCTGCGAAGCCCGCCTGCGCCAATCCCAATGCGCTCGGGGTTTCCCGTGTCGTCGCCATCGACACCACGGGCGGGCCCGGCTTCGGCTTCGAGCATTTCAAGCAACTCGACTTCCTGCGCGACAAAGAGGTGGTGCTGACGTTTGACGATGGCCCATGGCCGGTCAACACGCCCGCCGTCATCAAGGCGCTGGATGACCAGTGCACCAAGGCGATCTTCTTCCCGATCGGCAAACATGCGACCTGGCATCCGGAAATCCTCAAGGCGGTCGCCGCCCACGGTCACACCATCGGCTCGCACACATGGTCGCACGCCAATCTCAACAGCAAGAAACTCACGGACGACCAGCGCAAGGCCGAAATCGAGAAAGGCATCAGCGCCGTGAAATGGGCGCTCGGCGAGGCACCCGCGCCCTTCATCCGTTTCCCGGCGCTCCAGCATCCGCCGTCGATGGTGGCCTATATGGGCGAGCGCAACATCGCGATCTGGTCGTGCGATGCCGACTCCTTTGACTTCAAGGCCCACAATCCGAAGAAGATCATCGACACCGTGATGGGCAAACTCGACAAGCTCGGCAAGGGCATCATCCTGATGCACGATTTCCAGAAGCACACCGCCGAAGCCTTGCCGGAACTGCTTAAGCGCCTGAAGGATGGCGGTTACAAGGTCGTGCAGGTCAAGGCCAAAACCAAATTGCAATCGATTGCGCAATATGACGAGGAAGTCGTAAAAGGCCTGAAACAGCCGGTGATCAATTCACGCCCGGTGTCGAGCGTCGTCGAAACCATTTCCGAATAGCGAGTCTGTCTTGCCGATCGAAGCCTACGTCATCGTCTCCGCCAACGGCATGCTGGCGGATTCCACCGGTGTCATGCCGGATTCGCTAAAATTCCCGGCCGATCAGGCTTTCTTCGAGAGCGCTCTCGACAATGCCGATCTGATCGTTCACGGCCGCCACTCACACGAGGAACAGAAGCGATCGAACGAGCGGACGCGGCTCATTCTGACCAGCTCCATTCCCGCGCTCGCGCCGGATACCGGACATCCTCATTCGACGCTGTGGAATCCCAAGGGGGCCTCATTCGAGGAAGCCTGCAAGGCAACTGGCGTCTCGCCTTCCGCGAAGATCGCGATCATCGGCGGACCGCATGTCTATGCCTTCTTTCTCGACCGCTACGATGCGTTCTGGCTCTCGCAGGCACATGGCGTCCACCTTGCTGACGGCCTCGGCGTCATGCCTGGCGTGCCGCAACGAACGCCGCAGGCCATTCTCGCTGCCGCAGGACTGCATGCGGCCGAGACGCAGGTGCTCGACGCAGCAAAGCGTGTCGATCTCACCGCCTGGCGGCGCTGACGCCTCAGATATCTGTGTAGGATGATCCCGACGCGGCAAGCTCGCGCGGACGGCCCGCAATCATCAACAACGCGCCGATCAAGGCCAGATTCTTCAACGCCTCGAACAGGCTCGCCGTCCGCTCAGTGGCGGCCGCGTTCCAGAAATCGTTGAAATAGAAAACCGTGAGCACGAGGAGCAGCGCAAGCAGCACCGCGAAGGTGCGTGCGCCCAGATTGGTCGCTATCGCCAGCGCGCCCAGAATCTCGATCACGCCGCCGAGAATGGCTATCACCTGCGTGATCGGCATCCCCGTGAAGGTCTCGATCTGCGACGTGTACTCCGTCAATTGCGCGGGCACGGCGAAGTGAGCGCCGATGGCCTGCGCGGCGCTTTGAAGATCGAGAAATTTGTTAATGCCCGAAACCAGAAACAGGGCCGCGAACAGAATCCGCCCGATGACGTAAAGCGCCGGCATGACTTATCCCCATTGTCCGAGCGAAACGGTTCAACAAACGAAGTCACAACGCCGTCATACAGGACGGCCCGTTTGAGGCCACCCCCATCATGTCAGCCAGACCAGCATAGCGGATGCCGGAAGGAGCGCCATCCCTTGGCGCTCCCTGCCCGGCAAGGCTCACAGCAGGTTCGGCTGCTTCATCCGCTCCTGCGCTTCCACAACGGCCACCGCCGTCATGTTGAGAATGCCGCGCGCGGTCACGGACGGCGTCAGGATATGCGCGGGCCTCGCCGGCCCGATCAGGATCGGTCCGACCGGAAGCGCCCCGGACAGCACCTTGATCATCTGGAAGGCGATGTTCGCCGCATCCAGGTTCGGCATGATCATGATGTTTGCCGAGCCTTCGACACGCGAGTGCGGAAGCACCAGCTTGCGTGTCACTTCCGACAAGGCGGTGTCGCCCTGCATTTCACCGTCCGCCTCGATCTCGGGGTGCGACTGCGCCAGCAGTTCGGTGGCGCGTCGCATCTTCCTCGCCGACTCCGAGTCATGGCTGCCGAAATCGGAATGCGACAGGAAGGCGATGCGGGGCTTGATACCGAAACGCTGCACATGCACGGCCGCCAGCGCGGCGATTTCCGCCAGTTCCTCCGCGGTCGGGTTCGGGCGGATCTGCGTATCGGCGATGAAGTACGAGCCCTTGTTGGTAATCAGCAGCGCCAGCGCCGAATAATCGGTCAGTTCGGGCCGGATGCCGATGATCTCGCGAACGCGGCGCAGATGGCTGAGGTAACGCCCATCGACGCCGCACAGCATCGCATCGGCCTCGCCGCGCTGGACCGCAAGGGCCGCAATCACGGTCGAATTGGTACGCACCAGCGTGCGCGCCGCATCCGGCGTGATGCCATGACGGCCGGCGATATCGACATAGCTCTGCACGTAAGAGCGATAACGCGGATCGTCTTCCGGATTGATGAGGTCGAAATCCTCGCCCGGCTTGATCGAGAATCCCGCACGCTTGAGCCGCGTGGTCACCACGTTGGGGCGGCCGACCAGAATCGGACGCGCGATCTTCTCCTCCACCACGGCCTGCGTCGCGCGCAGGACGCGCTCGTCCTCGCCCTCGGCGTAGATCACGCGCATCGGCTCCTTGCGGGCCTTCGCGAACAGCGGCTTCATGATGAAACCGGAGCGGAAAACGAAACGGTCGAGCTGCTCGACATAGGCATCGAAATCCGCGATCGGCCGTGTCGCCACGCCGGACTCCATTGCCGCCTTGGCGACGGCCGGCGCAACGCGCAGGATGATGCGGGGATCGAACGCGCCGGGGATCAGCGAACCCGGACCGAAGCCGGTCGACTCCGCGCCATCGAAGCCGCGCGTCACCACGTCAGACGGCGGATCACGTGCCAACTGCGCCAGCGCATCGACCGCCGCGCGCTTCATCTCCTCGTTGATCGCCGTCGCGCCGACATCGAGCGCGCCGCGGAAGATGAAGGGGAAGCACAGGACGTTGTTGACCTGGTTCGGGAAGTCGGAGCGGCCAGTGCAGATCATCGCATCGGGGCGCGCCTCGCGCGCCACGTCCGGCATGATCTCCGGGGTCGGGTTGGCGAGCGCCATGATGAGCGGGCCGTCCGCCATCGTCTTGAGCATCTCGGGCGTCAACACGTTCGGACCGGACAGGCCGAGGAACACGTCGGCGCCGACGATGGATTCCGCCAGCGTACGCTTGTCGGTCTTCTGCGCGTAGATGGACTTCCATTTGTCCATCAGCGTATTGCGGCCCTCATAAACGAGACCGTCGATGTCGTTGACCCAGATGTTCTCGCGCTTCGCGCCCATCGACACGAGAAGGTTGAGACAGGCGAGCGCCGCAGCACCCGCTCCCGCCGTCACGATCTTGATGTCTTCGAGCTTCTTGCCGTTCAGCACCAGCGCGTTGCGGATCGCGGCGCAGACGATGATCGCGGTGCCATGCTGGTCGTCATGGAACACCGGGATTTTCATTTTTGCCTTGAGCTGCTCCTCGATCTCGAAGCACTCGGGCGCCTTGATGTCCTCGAGGTTGATGCCGCCGAAGGTCGGCTCCAGCGCGGCCACGGTATCCACGACATGAGAAACGGTGTGCGCATCGATTTCGATGTCGAACACATCGATGCCGGCGAACTTCTTGAACAGGACCGCCTTGCCTTCCATCACCGGCTTGGACGCCAGCGGGCCGATATTGCCAAGGCCGAGAACGGCGGTGCCGTTGGTGACGACGGCGACGAGGTTGGAGCGGATCGTCAGCGAGGCTGCCTGCGCGGGATCGGCGGCGATCACTTCGCAAGCCGCCGCAACGCCCGGCGTGTAGGCCAATGCCAGGTCGCGCTGGTTGCCGAGCGGCTTGGTCGCCTGGATCTCGAACTTACCGGGACGCGGCAGGCGATGGTAGGACAACGCCGCGTTACGTAACTCGTCCGACGAATTTCCCATTTCTGAAGCCAATGCTTTCCGCCGATGTGGTCTCGGCGCTCCCTCGATCAGTTTTGTGGAAGGTTGAGCCTGATGTGCAGTTCACGCAACTGCTTGGTTGATACGTCCGACGGCGCGCCCATCAGCAGATCTTCCGCACGCTGGTTCATCGGGAAAAGCGAGATTTCGCGCAAGTTGTTCGTTCCGCATAACAGCATAACGATTCGGTCTACCCCCGCCGCCATGCCGCCATGCGGCGGAGCACCATACTGGAAGGCGCGGTACATACCGCCGAAGCGCTCCACCACGGTTTCCTCACCGTAACCGGCGATCTCGAACGCCTTCACCATCGCGGCAGGCTTGTGGTTGCGGATACCGCCCGAGGCGATCTCGTAGCCGTTGCAGGCGATGTCGTACTGGAACGCCTTGATGGTGAGCGGGTCCTGCGTCTGCAACGCTTCAAGACCGCCCTGCGGCATCGAGAACGGATTGTGGGAGAAGTCGACCTTCTTCTCCTCCTCGTTATACTCGTACATCGGGAAGTCGACGATCCAGGCCAACTCAAACCGGTCCTTGTCGATCAGGTTCAATTCCTCGCCGAGTTTGGTGCGGGCGAGACCTGCGAACTTCCAGAACTTCTGCGGATCACCCGCGACGAAGAACGCGGCATCGCCGTCCTTGAGGCCGAGTTGCGTACGGATCGCGGCGGTACGCTCGGGGCCGATGTTATTGGCGAGCGGCCCTGCGCCCTCGCCACCTTCACGCCACATAATGTAGCCGAGGCCCGGCTGGCCCTCGCCCTGCGCCCACGAATTCATGCGGTCGCAGAACGCGCGCGACCCCCCGCCCGGCCCCGGAATAGCCCAGACCTCGTTGCCCGCCTGCTCCAACATGCGTGCGAACACCTTGAAACCCGAACCACGAAAGTGCTCGGAGACGTCCTGCATGATCAGCGGATTGCGCAGGTCCGGCTTGTCGGTGCCGTATTTGCGCAAGCTCTCGGCGAACGGAATGCGCGGCCAGTTCTTCGTCACCGGCTTGCCGTTGGCGAAATCCTCGAACACGCCGGTGATGACCGGCTCCATCGCAGCAAAAACATCGTCTTGCGTGACAAAGCTCATCTCGAGGTCGAGCTGATAGAACTCGCCCGGCAGGCGGTCGGCGCGCGGGTCCTCGTCGCGGAAGCACGGCGCGATCTGGAAGTAACGGTCGAAGCCCGACATCATCAGGAGTTGCTTGTACTGCTGCGGCGCCTGCGGCAGCGCGTAGAACTTGCCGGCATGGATGCGCGACGGCACCAGGAAGTCACGTGCGCCTTCCGGCGAGGACGCGGTCAGGATCGGGGTCTGGAATTCGAAGAAGCCTTCCTTCTTCATCCGCGCCCGCATGGAATCAATGATTTGCCCGCGGGTCATGATGTTCTGGTGAAGCTTCTCGCGGCGCAGGTCGAGGAAGCGGTATTTCAACCGGACTTCTTCGGGGTATTCCAGATCGCCGAACACCGGCAGCGGCAGTTCGGCCGCCTCGCCCAGCACTTCGATGTCGGCGATGAACACCTCGACGGCACCGGTCGGCAGATCGGGATTGTCGGTGCCCTCGGGGCGGCGGCGAACCTTGCCGTCGATCTTCACCACCCACTCCGAGCGCAGCTTTTCCGCCAGCTTGAACGCCTTGGAATCCGGATCGATGACGCATTGCGTCATGCCGTAATGATCGCGCAGGTCGATGAACAGGAGACCGCCGTGATCGCGGATGCGGTGGCACCAGCCCGACAGGCGAACGTTGGAGTCGATGTCGCTCTCGCGGAGCGCGCCGCAGGTATGGGACCGGTAGCGATGCATGGGAATCCTGAAAAAGGGTCGAACAAAGAATCGGAAAAGCGCGGACGGGCGCGCGTGGCAGGGGTTTACCCGAGCCGGGTTCACCGGGCAACCGAGGGATCGCCGAAAGCGGGGGCAAATCGACCTAAAAGGCCAATAAAAACAATACAAAATATCACCACCTGAAAAGCTGGCCGAGCTCCCGGCCTCAACTTCCTCCGGCCTGATCGCCGGGCTCCGGGCGAGCCGCTTCCCCAGATTCCGGAAATAGGAAACCGTCCCGCCAAATCCGCCGCGAGGGGATAGGCGGTTGACGTTACCCCTTCAGATTGCTTGAAAAAGCAGATCAAAAAATCGGTCATCCGCCCAAACGGACGCGACATCCGGCCGAGGAACGTTTATGCAGCAGCCATGGAATTGATTAACAGCACCGAGCAACTGGCCGCCGTCTGCGCGCGGCTCGCCCGGCACCCGTTCGTCACCGTCGACACTGAGTTTCTGCGCGAGACGACCTACTATCCCCTGCTCTGCGTGGTGCAGCTCGCCAGCTCCGACGAAGCAGTGGTCGTGGATGCCCTTGCCGAAGGCATCGACCTCAAGCCGTTCTTCGATCTCATGGCCGACGAGAAGGTTCTGAAGGTCTTCCATGCCGCGCGGCAGGACATCGAGATCGTCTGGCATCTGGCCGGGATCGTCCCGCATCCGGTGTTCGATACGCAGGTCGCCGCCATGGTGCTCGGCTATGGCGATTCCATCGCCTACGATCAGCTTGTCGGCCGCATCACCGGGCACAAGCTCGACAAGACCCACCGCTTCACCGACTGGTCACGCCGCCCGCTGACCAAGGAACAGAGCGCCTACGCGCTTGCCGACGTCACCCATCTGCGCGACGTGTTCACGGCACTCGACGCCGACCTCAAGAAACGCAAGCGCGCCGACTGGGTGAGCGAGGAAATGGACGTCCTCACCTCGCCCTCCACCTATAACGCACCACCGGAGCGCGCCTGGGAGCGCCTCAAGACCCGCGTGCGCAAGCCGCGCGACCTCGCCGTCCTGATCGAGGTCGCGGCGTGGCGCGAACGCGAGGCGCAGACCCGCGACGTGCCGCGCTCGCGCGTGTTGAAGGACGACGCCATCGGCGACATCGCCACCCATGCGCCGACGACGCTGGAGAAGCTCGCGCACCTGCGCTCGCTGCCGAAAGGCTTCGATCGCTCGCGCTGGGGGCAGGACATCGTCGAGGCGGTGAGACGCGGGGTCGATCGCGATCCCGCGACGCTGCCCAAGCTCGACAAGCCGCGCGGCAACGGCAACACCGGGGCTACCGTCGAGCTTCTGAAAGTGCTGCTGCGGATGACCTCCGAGAAGCATGCGGTCGCGAGCAAGATCATCGCCACGGTGGACGATCTCGAACAGATCGCCGCCGACGACGAGGCCGACGTTGCCGCCATGCACGGCTGGCGACGGGAGCTGTTCGGCGAATCCGCGCTCGCGCTCAAGCACGGCAAACTTGCGCTGGCGATCGAAAAAGGCCGCGTGATCGGCACCGAGCGCAAATAGCCCCAGTCTTAGAGATACGACGCCAGCGTGTTCTGCACCGACTGCTGGGTCTTGTAGCTTGCCAACACACGACTCGTGGTGGTGTCAGTCACGCCCAGAACGGTTTTCTCCTCCGCACTCATATTGTTGTAGGTTTGCATCAGGCCGAGCGCACCGGTCGAGCTTGAATCAGTGCTGCCGTTACTGGTCGGGAACAGCGTATTGTACATCGTGGTGCGCGTTCGCTGATTGAGTTCCTGCTTCGCAGCATAGATTTCGTCGCTGGAGAAGGACGAATCCGGATTGAGCACGATCGTTGCGAGCGTTCGGTTGTCGAAATTCGTAAAATCGACCTTCTGCCCGCTGGTCTGCGACGAGTAGAACGACAGCGTGGTTCCGTTATCCTTGGCCTTGTTTTCCTGATCGTCGAGCATCGCGCGGGCATTGGCAGCAACCTGCGAGGTCGTCGCATCGGAGCCGAGCGTGGTGATACCGCTGTCGGGTGCATCGAGCAGCGCCGCGACGGGATCGTTGGCGTCACCCGTGTCCGGTGCCTTCCCGAAATTGCTCTTGGCGGCAGACAGGCCAGTTGTGACAGCAAGCTTCTGCGCTTTCCAGGTAGCCGTTGCCTTCTCGCCGTCGCTCGCCTGATCGAGATAGTCGGACGCCGCCTGATAGAGACTCGCATAGTCCCCCGTGTGACGGGCGATGACGACATGCGACGCCATCGCGTTGTTGAAACGCGCCTGCAATTCGCTGGTTGCGGCCGCACTCTCGTCTGAGGTGAAAAGGCCATCGGTATTGGAGGCCACGGCCGACAGCGTGGCACGGCTCTGCGAACTGAAATCGACGGCCACCTTGCCATCGAGCATCGCCGACGAAATACCGAGTGAATCGTATTGCGTATCGAACCATTCGCGCGCATTCGCCGCGAGCGTGTCGAGCGATACGTCTGCGCTGTCGCCGGTCGCAGCCGCATCCTGCATGCTTGCGAGATAGCTTTTCGCCGCATCCGAGAGCGTCACATTGGTCGATGAGGAAGATGACGAATCGGAATCCTGCTCGTCCAGCACCTGTGCGAGGCTCGGCTGCGCTGTCGTCGTCGCGTATCCTTGCGAAGCGGAATTGAGCAGCGATGTCGAATAGGCTCCGATGGTCGTCATGGGCTGGCTCCGGAGGCTGTTGTTACCTCTCGGAAGGGCATTGCAGGAGTCGTGCCACGCCAGCGATGTAAAATTCAGGGATGTTTGAGAGGGCTCCCTCTCCCGCCACTGCAAAAGCAGCCGGGTCCGGCAAAATCTGCCGGTCGGTTTAGTGCACTTCGGCCACGCCGCTACGCCCCACCAGCCGCGCGAGCTGCTTGAAGCGATTACTGATGCGGTCGCCCACCAGACCGCCGATTCGCCTATCAAACGCCAGAACGAGCTTCCGCCCCCGCGCCCTAAAATGCGTCGCGGGCAACACACCCGGATGCGCGGCAGAGACCAGATGCCCGACACGCAACATTTGTCCGACCAGCCGTGCGCGTTCCGACATCGCGGGTGACAGCAGCACGCTCAGCCCGGTGCGCGGCTGGTTCTTCTCGCCGATGCCCGCATAGCGGAAATAAACCGCGAGCGCGAGGAACACACGCTCTTCATGGGTTGCCGCGCCGAAATTGCCGTTGGCGATGACATGCAGCGTCTCGTCGCCGCGATAATCGGGATGCGCGCGCCAGCCGAGATCGGACAACAAACATGCAGCATGGCGCAACCGCCGGTCTTCCTCGGTCTCCTTGATTTTCGCAACCCTGACGAAACGGTCGGTCCAGTCGATCAAATCATCGGCGTGATCCGGCGCCCGCGAGCGCAGATCGTTCAGATGGCGCGCGGTCGAAAGCAGGCCGTCCTCCCTGCGTACCGGCTCGGGCAGCATCTCGTACAGCAAGCCCTCGCGGACGCCGAAGCTCGAGAACATCACCGTCTCGGGTTTTGCCGTGAGGATGATGTATTCGAGAACCAGCGCGGCATAGGCCAGCAGCGGGCGGCGGGCTTCCGTCACTGTTTCCACATCGGCCAGCATGTTGTTCAGCACCAGCTTGCGCAGGCGGCGGACGAAATCGAGCGCGCTCGCGGCCGGAAGGCTGTAGCCGTGCATCACCCGCAGCGGATAACCGCTCTGGAGAATGTGAATGCGCGCCAGCGCGCGCCATGTGCCACCCACCGCATAGAAAGTACGCCCCCTGCCTTCCAGCAGTTGCGGCACCGCGGCAAGTTTGGTGCGCACGATACGCACGGCCTTCTTGATCGATTTCTGCGAGGAATCCTGCAGCGCAAGCCCGCCAAGCGGCAGCGTGACGCCGGAGCGCACGCGATGGCCACGCACATCGATCAATTCCAGCGAACCGCCGCCGAGGTCACCGACGATGCCGTCCGGCCTGTGTACGCCGGACACCACGCCGAGCGCGGACAATTTGGCTTCGCGCGCACCGGACAGGACTTCGATATCGACGCCGCAGATGCGCTCCGCCTTGGCGATGAATGCCGGGCCGTTGGTCGCATCGCGGCAAGCGGCGGTGGCAATGGCATAAAGCTGCCCGACCTTCATCAATTTGCAAAGTGCATGAAACCGCCGCAACGCCGTCAGCGCCTTCGCGACCTCGCTCTCGCCTAGCAGCCCCGTGGTCTGCACCGCGCGCCCCAGTCCGCACAGGACCTTCTCGTTGAAGATCGGCGCGAGGCTGCGCGTCAATTCCTCGTAGACGACAAGGCGCACCGAGTTCGAGCCGATGTCGATGACGCCGACCGTTTTCTCTTTTGGCTTGCGACGAGCTGAGGGGTGCGGCCGCAACGCGCGCGACCGCACGACAGAAGCCGGGTCAGCGTTTCGAGCGGCGCGTGAGCCTGCGCGGCGACGATTCTTTGAGCGATTTTCCACGGCCGGACAGACTCGGATTCGTCATGAAGTATTTGTGCACGTTGAAGGGTTCCTCGCCCTTCCCGGCCTTCATACGCGTTGACGATCCATCCGGCAATAACTGCCAGCTCTGTTCGTTGTCCTCCAGATTCGCCACCATGATCTGGTCGAGAACCTGCGAATGGACGGTGGGATTCTGCAGCGGACACAACACCTCCACGCGGCGGTCGAGGTTGCGCGGCATCATGTCGGCGGATGCGATATACACAGCAGCCTTCACGCTCGGCAGTCCGTGTCCCATCCCGAAACAATAGATGCGGCCATGCTCGAGGAAACGGCCGATGATCGACTTGACGCGGATGTTTTCCGATAGCCCCGGCACGCCCGGCCGCAAGCAGCAAATGCCTCGCACCACGAGGTCAATCGAGACACCTGCCTGCGAGGCCGCGTAAAGCGCGTCGATGATATCGGGATCGACCAGCGCATTCATCTTCATCCAGATCGCGGCAGGCTTGCCGTGGCGAGCGAAGTTCGCCTCCGCCTCGATATGTTCGAGAATGCGCTTGCGCAGCGTCAGCGGCGACACCGCCATCTTCTCGATATCGACGGGCTCCGCGTAGCCGGTGATGAAATTGAAGACCCGCGCGGCGTCGCGCGCGATCACCGGATCGGAGGTGAAATACGACAGGTCGGTGTAGATGCGCGCCGTCACGGGATGATAGTTGCCGGTGCCGGTGTGGACATAGGTGGTGAGCCCGCCCCCCTCGCGCCGCACGACGAAGGACAGTTTCGCGTGGGTCTTGAGTTCGAGGAAACCATAGACGACCTGCACGCCCGCGCGCTCGAGATTGCGCGCCCAGCGGATGTTGGCCTCCTCGTCGAAACGCGCCTTCAACTCAACCAGCGCCGTGACCGACTTGCCCGCCTCCGCCGCTTCCGCCAGCGTGCGCACGATTGGGGAATCCCGCGAGGTGCGATACAGCGTCTGTTTGATCGCCACGACATCAGGATCGCGCGCCGCCTGTTGCAGGAACTGCACGACGATGTCGAACGACTCGTAAGGGTGATGGACGATAAGGTCCTTCTGCCGGATCGCCGCGAAAATATCGCCGCCATGGTCGCGGACGCGTTCGGGATGGCGCGGCACATAAGGCGTGAATTCGAGATCGGGACGATCGACGCGAGTCAGTTGCGACAGTTCGTTCATCGCGAGCAGCCCGTCCACCACCAGTACGTCGTCATCCGGCGTGGACAGCGCCCGCTGCACGAAGGCGCGCAAATCCTCGGGCATCGCTGCCTCGACCTCGAGGCGGATCACCGAGCCGCGGCGGCGGCGTTTCAAGGCCGTCTCGAACAGACGGACGAGATCTTCGGCCTCTTCCTCGATTTCCAGCTCGGAGTCGCGGATGATGCGGAACGCGCCGCGGCCGCTGACCGTGTAGCCGGGAAACAGCCGGCCGATGAACAGGCTCGTCACCTGCTCGATCGTGATCATCCGCACGCTGCCATCGGTCCCCGCCGGCAGGCGAATGAAGCGGTCGATCTTCACCGGCAGGCGGATCAGCGCATTCATCGCCTTGCCGTCCGACTTGCGGACGAGATGCAGCGCGATGGTGAAGCCGAGGCTCGACAGGAACGGGAACGGATGGGCCGGATCGATCGCGAGCGGGGTCAGCAACGGGAAGATATTGTGAAGGAAATGATCCTCAAGCCATTTGGTCTCGGACTTGGTGACGTCGCGCCCTTCGACCAGCACGATCCCGGCATCCGCCAGCACCTTATGCAGCTCGCGCCAGATCGCCTGCTGATCGTTGGCCAGCTCCGAGACGGTCTGATTGATGAGGTGCAGCTGTTCCGTGGGCGTGAGGCCGTCGGGGCTGCGCTCGGCCACGCCCTCGCGGATCTGAGCCTTCAGGCCCGCAACGCGGACCATGAAAAACTCGTCCAGATTGTTGGCCGAAATCGACAGAAACCGGACCCGCTCCAGCACGGGATGGTCGGTATTGACCGCTTCTTCCAGCACCCGGCGATTGAAGTGAAGCCAGGACAGTTCCCGGTTGATGAAGCGTTCGGGGCTTTCGCCGATTCCGGTCAGGGAAACCTCCGTTTCGTTTTCACTTTTATTTACAGAAGCTTCCACCGCATCCATGACGTAATCCATGAAGATTTAGAGCGACTCTCGCCCATCATCGGCAAAGCACATGACGAATAGATGACAGGAACGTTCCTCCGCCAATAAGACGCAGCGGGAAGCGCCCCGGCGGCGAAGCCTAAGCTGATCCTCTTGAAATGTCAGGTATCAGGGAGTCCTCAGCGGAGGCTTAAAGCGGCAGCGTGCCTTGCCCCCGAAACAGCGTCGCCGCCAGCGCGCGGGTGATCGGGCGGCGTTGCCGCAGTGCCTCCGCGTCGAGCAATTCCACCGCCTGACGCGCGGCCGCGAACGACCGCTCGATATGGGTCGCGAGATAGCCCACCACGCCCTCGTCCACCGCCATCTGCCGGTCGGCACAGAATTTCACCAGCAGCGCGCGCAGCAATTGATCGTCCGGCGGCTCCACAGTCACGACCGGAATGGCGCGCAGGCGCGATCCGGCATCGCGCAGTTCGATCTCGAACGACGCCGGAGCCATCCGCGCCGTCATCAGCACGAACGCATTGGTTTCCCGCGCGAGATTGAGCAGGTGGAAAATCGCGCGCTCGTCGAAGTGGCCCGGCTCCAGATGCTCCACCACCAGCGCGCCGGTCGCGAGCGAGGCCGGAACATCGGCGGACGTGAGCGCATGCGCCCCCACGATGCGCGCGCCGGAGATCGCCGCCCAGATCGCCGCGAGATGGCTCTTGCCGCACCCTTCCGGCCCGACCAGCATCATCACGCGGTTCGACCAGTCCGGCCAGCGTTCCACCAGCCCCAGCGCCTGCGCGTTGCTCGGCCCTTCCAGATAATCGTCGCGCGACAGGCTTTCCGCATGCGGCAATTCGAGCGCAAGCTGACGGGGCGGCGTGCGGGACATCGGCGCGCTCACATCGCCTCCGGGGTGCCGACATGGCGGACCCAGGCAATGAAATAGAGGACGACCGACCACAGCGTCAGGATGGTCACCGCCGCCATGAGGATCGCATCATAGGGCGAGGCGTTGAACTTGAACCCGAGTGCGGCCAGCACCAGCGCCGCGAAGCCCACCTGCGCCACCGTGTTCAGCTTCGAGGCCATCAGCGGTTTCACCGGCATCGGATTGTCCAGTATCCACGAAACGATCATCGCACCCACGATCATGAAATCGCGCGACACCACCAGAATGACGAGCCAGCGCGGGATCGCTCCTGTAATCCCCAGCGCGACATAAATCGAGACCAGAAGCGCCTTGTCGGCGATCGGGTCGAGCAGCGCGCCAAGCTCGGTGGTCATGTTGAAGCGTTTGGCCAGGAACCCGTCCACGGCATCGCTCAGGCCCGCCACAGCGAACAGGACGAAGGCGACCGTCATCTGCGAGGCAGCGATCGCCCACACCACCAGCGGGACGAGGACGATGCGGCCGAGCGTAATGAAATTGGGGATATTCAACCCGTAAATCCCGTTTGGCGGCTTCATTTGCGCGGCGCCGGGGCAGCGGTGATGCGCTCCGGCTCCGTTCCTTCTAATAATCTACCCTTGCTGCGGAGGCGAGCCATTGCACGGCTTGGGAATCCGACGTAACCACCGCCCAAGTTTCGGGAAAATGGCATGAGCGACAAACAATCCGGCCTCACTTATTCGTCTTCCGGCGTTGATATCGATGCCGGTAACCGGCTGGTCGACCTCATCAAGCCGATGGTTCGCGCGACCGCCCGCTCCGGCGCGGATGCCGAGATCGGCGGCTTCGGCGGCCTGTTCGACCTCAAAGGGGCCGGTTTTCGCGATCCGGTGCTGGTCGCCGCCACGGACGGCGTCGGAACCAAGCTGAAAATCGCGATCGAGACCGGCATCCACGACGGAATCGGCATCGATCTGGTGGCCATGTCCGTCAACGATCTGGTCGTTCAGGGTGCCGAGCCCTTGTTCTTCCTGGATTATTTCGCCTGCGGCAAGCTCGACCCGAACTCCGCAGCGACCATCGTGGCCGGGATCGCCGAAGGCTGCCGGGAATCCGGCTGCGCGCTGATCGGCGGCGAGACCGCCGAAATGCCCGGCCTCTACCAGAAGGACGATTACGACCTCGCGGGCTTCGCGGTTGGCGCAGCCGAACGCGGCACGCTGCTGCCCCGCAAGGACATCGGGCCAGGCGACGCCCTGATCGGGCTGGCCTCCTCGGGCGTGCATTCCAACGGCTTCTCGCTGGTACGCAAGGTGGTCGAGCGCACCGGCCTGGCCTTCGACGCGCCCGCGCCGTTCGCGCCGGTGATGAAGCTCGGCGGTGCCCTGCTCACTCCGACAAAGCTCTATGTGAAGTCCTGCCTGAAGGCGATCCGCGAGACCGGCGGCATCAAGGCACTGGCCCATATCACCGGCGGCGGTTTCACCGACAATATCCCGCGCGTGCTGCCGAAGACTCTCGGCGTTCGCATCGACCTTGCCGCCGTACCGGTTCTGCCGGTGTTCAAATGGCTCGCCCAAGAAGGCAACATCGCCGAACTCGAGATGCTGCGGACCTTCAACTGCGGCATCGGCATGGTCGCGGTGGTCCAACGCGACAAGGCCGTCGATATCATGAAGGTGTTTTCGGATAACGGCGAGCGTGCCGTCCTGCTCGGCGAGGTGACGGAAGCCACCGGCTCCGAGCGCGTCGTCTATGACGGCCATCTCGATCTCGCACCATGACCAAGCGCCGCGTCGCCATTCTGATTTCCGGCCGGGGCTCCAACATGGCGGCCCTGATCCAGGCGGCCCGGGCTCCAAACTTTCCAGCAGAGATTGTGCTCGTGATGTCGAACATCGCAGGCGCAGGCGGGCTGGAGAGCGCACGCGCGGCCGGCATCGAGGCGGTGACTGTGGAGAGCAAACCGTTCGGAAAAGATCGCGAAGCCTTCGAGCGCGCGATGCAGGACGAACTGCTCAAGCGCAACATCGATCTCGTCTGCCTTGCCGGATTCCTGCGCTTGCTGACGCCATGGTTCGTCCAGCAATGGGACGGGCGGATGATCAACATCCACCCCGCTCTGCTGCCGTCCTATCGCGGCCTGCACACCCATGAGCGCGCGCTCGCGGACGGCGTGAAAATCCACGGCGCGACCGTGCATTTCGTCATCCCCGATGTCGATGCCGGGCCGATCATCGTGCAAGGCGCTGTCACGGTGCATGACAACGACACGCCGGATTCTCTTGGCGCGCGCGTGCTCCAGATCGAGCATCGCATCTATCCGCAGGCGTTGCGGATGGTGGCAAGCGGACAGATCTCCATCGACGGCGGGATCTGCAAGAACACCGTTACGACGGCCACCGAAAAGACGCTGATTTCACCCGCTTCCTAGTGTGGCATACACTGTGGCGCATTGACCACAAATCCCTTCAATAGCTCATGGCCAAGGCTGCGGCGCGTTGAGGCTGTGCGCGGTTCCATGCGATCATTCCGGCTATATATCGTGTCTCCGGTACCGGCAGCCGCATGAGCCCATTGAAATCCGCAGCGAAACGCACCTGTTCCGTGGCCGCGTTGTCTCGCATCGCCACGATCGCATGTGCAGCCGTAACGCTGCCATCCGCTGCCTACGCGCAGTTCCTTCCCACGCCGACACCCCTCTACAGCACCAATTCAGCAAGCGCAGCCCAGCTCGATCTGGGAAGCAATTTCTTGCAACGGCTGGAGCGCGCGGCGGCGAGCGGATACGCCGCGCGCGATAACAGTGCCGGCGGCGGTGCCTCGTCAGATTTCGCCGAGCCTGTCTATCGAAGCTGGTTTGAGGGTTACGGCACATCCGCGCGCACCGGCGCGCAATTGGGATTTCCCGGCGACAAACGCTCGACCGGAGGTGGCGTCGCGGGCATCGGCATGACTGTGGCGCCCGGATTTAATCTCGGCATCGCGGTCGATCAAAGCCACACCAACATCGACGTGCCGCTCGCATTGCAGTCGGCGAAACTCGACCTGACCCAACTCGGCGTCAACGGCTCCTATGTCAGTGGCCCATGGACGGTGGCCTTCGCGGCAGTGCATGGATTTGCATCCGTCGATGCGAAACGTCAGACGGTCAGCGGATTTGCGCTTTCAAACTATCGTGGCGCCGTCGATGGCGCGCTTGGTGAACTGAGTTATTACCAGGCGCTTGGCCATAGCCGTATCGTACCGAAGGTCGCGATCGAATATGTCGTCGCTCACACCAACGCTTTCAACGAAACCGGCGGGTTCGAGCCCGTCAATGTCGCCGAATCGAACGCGCAGCGCGCGCGAGTCCTGCTCGGCGCTGAAGCCGGCCATTACTGGATCGTCGGCAGCCAGATCATCGACGTGTCGGGCTATGGAAAATTCGTCGACAATTTCTCGCAGACGATGTCGCCGTATCTCGTCAGCCTTGGCTCCAGCAGCATCCTCATGCAAGGCATCCGTGAAAGCCAGTATGGCGCAGACGCCGGCGCCGGCCTGTCATGGAGCATGAACAGGACGGCGCGGCTTTATGCCAATTATGACGGAAAATTCCGCGATGGCTTCCACTCTCACCAAGGCACGCTGGGCCTCGAGTTTAAGTGGTAGCCTCCACCGGCACGGCGGCGTGCTCTGACATCGCACGCCTGCGCCACATCGAGCCGACGACCAGAACCAGTGCGACACCGAGAAGACCAAGGATGAGCTCGCCCAGGTTGGTGCCGACCTGCATATGGCTCGGCAGACTGAACACCGCCGATGTCGGATCGATGTTGAGAGCGATCTGACCATCGAGAACGCGCTGCAGATACGGGTGCACGCCCGGATCCGTTGCGATGACCTCGCCAGCAACCCAGCCCAGCAACGCAGCGCCGAGCCAAACCAGCGCAGGGAGGCGATCAAGCAACGCCATGATCAACGCGGCGCCCGCGACAATCATCGGAATGCTGATCAAAAGACCCAGCACCAGAAGAACCACGCTGCCGTTCGCAGCGGCGGCCACGGCGATCACGTTGTCGAGGCTCATGATGATGTCGGCGACGGCAACGATCTTGACGGCCGCCCACAGATGCTGTGCCGCCTGCACATTATCTTCTTCATGCTTTTCGGGCACCAGCAGCTTCGCCGCGATGACGAGCAGCGCGATACCGCCGACCAGCTTGAGATAAGGCAGCGCCAACAGAGAGGCGACGATGAAGGTGAAGATGATACGGAGGCCTACCGCGACACCAGCACCGAGGATCATGCCCCACATCCGCTGACGCGGTTCGAGGCCGCGGCAAGCCAGCGCAATAACGAGCGCGTTGTCGCCGGAAAGCAGAATGTTGATCCAGATAATTTTTGTCAGCGCTACCCAGAACTGCGGTTGCTCAAGTTCTGTTAAAAAACTGCTGAAGAATGTGCTGATCGTCGCCGTATCAAAAATATCCAACATCGTCTCTGAGCTTCGCCTCCACCTGGGTACCACCTCTCGGTACCGCAAATGATGAGTCTTGTCTGGGAGGCGATATGTCGCAAACTTTTGAGACGATATGTCGCAAAGCCGGGGCTAGTCAGCCCCGGCTTTGACTAATTTGAACAGAATGTCGCAGTTGATGCGCTTCGCTCTGCGATTTAGAGCAACGCGATGGTCAAGTTGTCGCAGTCGCGACTTCTGCTTCCGTCGACGCAGCCGCCATCTCTTCGAGCTTGCGACGGCGCCAGATCGTTCCTAACGTGAGAACGATAATCACGCCGAGCGCCGCGAAAATGAGCTCGTCGATCTCGCCATCCAGGCGCAGATGTTCGACGAAGCCAAACAGCGGCGACGTCGTATCGACGTTGATGCTGATGTCACCGTTGAGCATCGCATGCAGGCGCGGCGCGACTGCAGGATCCGTTGCAATCACCGCACCACCGATCCAGCCGAGCAGAACCGCGCCGAGCCAGACAAGAATCGGCAAGCGATCGAGAATCGCCATGATGAGCGCGGCGCCGGCGATGATCATCGGGATGCTGACGGCAAGGCCGACGATCAGCAACGTGAGCTGACCGTTCGCGGCGGCGGCCACCGCGATCACGTTGTCCAGACTCATGATGATGTCGGCGATGACGACGATGCGGACGGCGTGCCAGAGATTGGCGCCCTCCGCGACATGGCCCTCGCCGTCGTCCGGAACGAGAAGCTTGGCCGCAATCACGACCAGCGCCAGTCCGCCGACGAGCTTGAGGAACGGAAGCGTCATCAACTGGGCGACGATGCCGGTGAACAGGATCAGCAGGACAACCGCGATGCCCGCGCCGATCACCATGCCGAGACGGCGTTCCTTCGGCGGCAGGCCACGGCAGGCCAACGCGATGACGAGCGCGTTGTCGCCTGACAGAAGGATGTTGATCCAGATGATTTTGCTCAGGCCAACCCAGAACTGAGGTTGGACAACCTCAGTCCGCATTTGAGCAAACGCATCGACAAAGGAAAATGAGCCGATTGTCTGGAGTATGTCGTGCACCGTGTCTCCCCCACTGGTTATTATGCCGCAGGCCATTTTGCCGCAGGTGGCATATTCAATACCAGTATTTTCGTAGGGGCCCAGTGGGCCGCGTCAAAGTGACGCGCGACAGTTCCCGTTTTTACCCGACGATCTCATTGCCGGAGAAAAACTGTGCAATCTCAATGGCCGCGGTTTCGGCCGCATCGGAACCATGGACCGAATTCTCGCCGATCGACTTGGCGTGCACCTTGCGGATCGTGCCTTCGGCGGCCTTCGAGGGGTCGGTCGCGCCCATGACGTCACGATACTTGGCGATGGCACCCTCACCTTCGAGGACCTGCACCACGACCGGACCGGAGGTCATGAAATCGACCAGCTCGCCGAAAAACGGACGGGCCTTGTGGACCGCGTAGAACGTCTCGGCCTGGGCGCGGGTCATGAGGATGCGCTTCTGGGCAACGATGCGCAGACCGGCTTTTTCGATGATGGCGTTGACGGCGCCCGTCAGGTTGCGCTCGGTCGCGTCGGGCTTGATGATCGAAAAGGTGCGCTCGGTCGCCATGAGACTTAATCCTTGATGGAATTGAAAATGGGAATTGTGCGGGGCTTATAGCGGTGCCCCCGCAGCGCGGCAAGCGCCGGTATCTTGAGACCAGAGCCTTTTCGTCACCCGGAATTCCGGGCGTAACATTACGTCGATTTCATCAAAATGAACCCGATCTGAAGGGGCCATCCGCACGCCATTCACGTTGGATAGCATAGGGTTTCGTCACTGACCTGAAGGTGCGTTACGGCGCGCGTGAGAGCGTCAACTTCACCGACGTGCGCGGTTCGCGCCATGGCAAGGAGAAATGATCATGTTACGCAAATTCGGCCTCGGACTGGTTGCCGCTTCCGCACTCATTATCGGCACCGCCGGCATGACATCCACGGCATCGGCGCGCGGCGGGCATGGTGGTCATCACGGCGGCGGTGGCCACTGGCATGGCGGTGGCGGCCATTGGCACGGCGGTGGCTGGGGCCATCGTGGATGGGGTCCCCGCTTCTATGGCGGCCCCTATTATTACGGCGGCTATGGCGGCTGCTACGTTCGCCGCCTCGTCCCGACCCCGTGGGGTCCGCGCTGGCGGCTCATCAACCGCTGCTACTAAGACACGACCCTTCTTTCAGAAAAGCCCGGCTTCTAGCCGGGCTTTTTTGTGCGCGCACGACCCGTGCGATGGGATGGTTCCCGATTCGCTTCGCGACAAATCGATTCAATATTTACCGATTACTCACCATCACTTTCGAAGGCCTGAAACATTCCTTGGCTCTCACCATTGGTGAGATACGATCAATTTGAATGAAATGGTGGCGATGGTGAGCGTCATGGCAAACCTTTCGGCAAAATCGTCTCCGCATGGCGGCATCGAGATCGATCACCGCACCAGCCGCGCGGTTTGCGAAGGCATCGGTGAGCGGTTGCGCGAGCAGATGAAGCCGACCGCGGCGTTGCCCCACCATCTTCAGGAGCTCATGAACCGCTTCCGGGAGATCGAGGATGCCCCCTCGATCATCCCTGATGCGGGCATGGCCCGGCGCTAGGCTTTTTCGCCTTCTGGCGGCTTGCACTCGCACCTCATTCCGGGGAGAACCCCGGCATGCTTTCCATCCAGGACATCTCGATCCGCATCGCCGGGCGCGTGCTCATTGAAAACAGCACGGCGCAGATCGTACCGGGCGCGCGTGTGGGTTTCGTCGGCCGTAACGGCGTGGGCAAATCCACGCTGTTCCGGGCGATCCGTGGCGACCTCGCGCTGGAGAGCGGATCGATTTCCATACCGCCCCGCTGGCGAATCGGCAGTCTCGCGCAGGAAGCGCCCGACGGACCCGAAAGCCTGATCGACGTCGTGCTGAAAGCCGACGTCGAACGCCACGCGCTATTGCAGGAGGCCGAAACCGCGCACGACCCGGTGCGGATCGCCGACATCCAAACCCGGCTTGTGGATATCGAAGCCCATTCCGCGCCTGCCCGCGCGGCGGCGATCCTGAGCGGCCTCGGTTTTTCCGCAGCCGACCAGTTGCGCGCCTGCCAGGAATTCTCCGGTGGGTGGCGGATGCGCGTGGCGCTCGCGGCCACGCTGTTCGCCGCGCCGGATCTGCTGCTGCTCGACGAGCCGACCAACTATCTTGACCTCGAAGGCACGCTCTGGCTTGAGGACCACCTCGCCAATTACCCCCGCACGGTCATCGTCATCAGCCACGACCGCGATCTGCTCGAAACTTCCGTCGACCAGATCCTGCACCTCGATCACGGCAGGCTCACGCTTTACAAAGGCAGCTACTCCTCGTTCGAAGAACAGCGCGCCACGCGCGAGATGCTGGACGCCAAGCACGCAAAGCGGCAGGCCGACGAGCGCAAGCGCCTGCAGGCTTTCGTCGATCGCTTCAAGGCGAAGGCATCGAAGGCGAAACAGGCGCAGTCGCGCGTCAAGATGCTGGAGCGGATGAAGCCTGTCACGGCCCTCGTGACGCAGGACGTGCGCGAGATCACGTTTCCCGAGCCGGAGAAACTGCTGTCGCCGCCGATCATCGCGGTCGATGATGTCAGTGTCGGCTATGAACCGGGCAAGCCGGTCCTGCGGCGCGTCACGCTGCGGATCGACAACGACGATCGCATCGCCCTGCTCGGGGCCAACGGCAACGGCAAATCCACGCTGGTGAAACTACTCGCGGACAAGCTGCCGCCGTTCTCGGGCAAGATTGTCCGCGCCGCCAATCTGTCGGTCGGCTATTTCGCTCAGCACCAGACCGACGAACTCGATCTGGAAGGTTCGTCCTATGACCATCTGCGGCGGCTGATGCCGGATGCGACGGAGACGAAAGTCCGCGCCCGTGTCGGCGCGATCGGTTTCTCCGGCAAGGCGGGCGACACCACCGTGAAAAATCTGTCCGGTGGCGAGAAGGCGCGCCTGCTGCTCGGGCTTGCGACCTTCGCCGCACCGAACATGATCATCCTCGACGAGCCGACCAACCATCTCGACATCGACAGCCGTGCAGCACTCGCCGAGGCGATCAATGAATTTTCCGGCGCGATCATCATGGTCTCGCACGACCGCTATCTGATCGAGGCCTGCGCCGATCAATTGTGGGTGGTCTCGGACCGCACCGTGAAGCCATATGACGGCGATCTTGATGAATATCGCCGCTCCGTCCTGAGCGCACGAAGCGCGCGCACGGCCGATCAGACCCGTACCGTTCGCGAAACCGAGAAACCAGCGCGAAGCAAAGTTGAAAAGAACGCGCTGAAGCAGAAAATCTCAAGCGCGGAAGCCGAGATCGAGCGCATCGGCGGCATCATTGCGAAGATCGATACGGCGCTTGCCCTGCCCGATATCTTCCAGCGCGACCCGAAACAGGCGACACAGTTGACCAAGGCGCGCGCCGCCGCCGAGGCTGCGCTCAAAAAAGCCGAGGAAGAATGGCTGGAGGCCAGCGCCTCGTATGAAGGCGCTGACTAAAGCGCATTACGTGTGCTTTTTCTTGGAATGCTTGGCCGGTTTTTTCGGCGGAGGCGGCGCCTGGACCGCATCGATCGCTGTGAGACGGCCTGCGGTAAACGTGTAAATGCCCGGACGCGGACCCTGCGTATAGGTCAACACAGTCTGACGTTCACCGCGCTCATTCGCTCCGATATTGACGTTGTTGGGTGTACCGGCAGCCCGCGCCACATCGCATTCGGTATGACCGAGCGCGACCACACCTCCCGCAGGCAATGCCGGGGCTGCTTGCGTCGCACCAGCCTGCGGATTGGCTGCTTCGCCCTGCTGCTGGGCATTGACGTCCGCCGGCAATCCGGCAGGTGCCATACCGGGGCAAGCTCCTTCCGCGGTGATGAGATCGTCCGGCGAAACCGGCTTGTCCGTATGCAGCGGAGGCGTCTCAAGCGACAGCGACTTGGTGTTGAAGAGCTTCCCGGGGCGAGTGAACCATTCCTGATCCTTGAGTGAGTAATCACTCAAGGTGCCACCGCAACCGCTCATCATCGGAGCAATGACGAGCACGGATAGCGCCGCTTTCACAACGGATCGAGACACGAAACTCTTCAAGTCAATCAACCGCAAAACTGGAACCCCCACGTTCCGCTTCATTTCCTTGGCGCAAATCACTCCGCCAACGGCGAGCACCCGTCCCCACGGGCGCTTGCATCATCACTTTGCGGCACGATGGTGGCTAACCGCAAGCATCAAAAAGGAAAGATCGCCCTATCCTTAACCACCGCCGCGCAAATCCTTGCGCTGCCAGCGGCCCCGCTCATCCGCTTGCCAGTAAGTCTGCTCGAATCCCCTCGCCTTGCAATCGGTCCACGCCGCACGCGCCGCACCAAGGGCCTCGTCGTCATCACCGTTGAAGATGAGAACGACGCGCTGATACGCCGAACAATCTATGGGCACCGGTGCGCCATCGACCAGAAAGCACACCGACGCGCCGTTGGGATTGGCGTCGCTCACCGTGAGCACCACCGGCTCGCTCGCGGCATCGGCTTCGCGCCATGTGCCGTGCGGCAGGAATGAATCGTCGCGATACGTCCACAGATGGGAGTCGAGCATGTCGGCGCGCTCCTCCGAGCCCACCTGCACGACGACACGCCAGCCACGCTCGAGCGATTTCTCGAGCAGCGGCGGAAGCACGTTTTCCAGCTTCATATCCTGCAAATGGTAGAACAGGACTTCCGTCATCGTCATCGGACTCCGGCGCTGGATCGCAGGCGGCTATCGCTTGGCCTCGTAATGCTCGGCAACAAGATGGTCGAGCAGACGCACGCCATAACCCGAGCCCCAGCTCGTGTTGATGTCGTTCGATGGCGCGCCCATGCCGGTGCCCGCGATATCGAGATGCGCCCATGGCACGTCATCGACAAAGCGCTGCAGCAGTTGTGCTGCGGTGATCGAACCACCCCAGCGCCCGGCCGCGTTCTTCATATCGGCGAATTTGGAATCGATCTGCTTGTCGTATTCAGGACCGAGCGGCATGCGCCAGACGCGCTCGCCGGTGGCGGCGCCGGATTTCGACAGCCGCTCCGACAACTGATCGTTGTTGGAGAACAAGCCCGCATATTCGGTGCCGAGCGCCACCATGATCGCGCCGGTCAATGTCGCGAGATCGATCATGAATTTCGGCTTGTACTTCTGCGCGACGTACCACAGCACATCCGCCAGCACGAGGCGGCCTTCCGCGTCGGTGTTGATGATCTCGATGGTCTGGCCCGACATCGTGGTGACGATGTCGCCCGGGCGCTGCGCGTTGCCGTCCGGCATGTTTTCGACGATACCGATCGCGCCGATCGCATTGACCTTTGCTTTGCGTCCAGCAAGCGCATGCATCAGGCCGACCACGCAGGCCGCGCCCGCCATGTCGCCCTTCATGTCTTCCATGCTGCCCGCGGGCTTGATCGAGATGCCGCCGGTGTCGAAACACACGCCCTTGCCGACGAAGGCGACCGGTTTGTCGGCCTTGTTGGCTGCGCCATTCCAGCGCATCACCACCATACGGCCTTCATGATACGAGCCCTGCGACACGCCGAGCAGCGCGCCCATGCCGAGCTTGGTCATCGCCTTGACGTCAAGAATATCGACCTGGACGCCGAGCTTGCGCAACTGCGCGGCGCGGCGCGCGAACTCGGCGGGAAACAGCACATTCGGCGGCTCGTTGACGAGTTCGCGCGCGAGCAGCACGCCATCGACGATATTGGCATCGCGCGTAAACGCCTTGCGCGTGGCCGCGACGTCGGCGACGGCGACCGAAACCTGCGCGACGAGCGCCTTGTCCTTGTCTTTCGTCTTGGTCTTGTAGCGATCGAACTTGTAGCCGCGCAGCCGTGCACCGGCGGCGACGTTCGCTGCCTGATGCGGCTTCATCGCGCCGCTTGGTAGTTCGGCGACAAGTGTCACCGCGCTCGCGCTCGATCCGAGCTTGCCAGTCACGGCACCGCCCAGCTTGATGAAATCCTCTTCCTTCACCGAGCCGGCCTTGCCGGTGCCCGCGACGATCAGACGTCCGACCTTCAGGCCCTGAGGCGCGAGAAGATCAAGCGCCGAGCCGCTTTTGCCCTTGAACTCGGCTGCCAATGCGGCGCGCTTGATGGAGTTCTCAGCGCCCGCCAGCAATTTGCGGCTCGCTGGGCCGAACTTCATCGATTCATCGGTGAAAACGACGAGGACGCCCTTCGGCGCGGTCGAAAACGGGACAAAGCCGACCTTAACGGCGTCGGTCATGGGGAATCCTCCAAACTTGAACTTGCGGCTGAGTGCTGCGGTGGGTGCGGGACTATATGCGCCTCCGTCTCCGCCCTGCAAAGTGCCGGACAAAGGCGGCTTCATCACGATACGGACGGAGATACCCCGAATCGTGACGCGAAAGCCACGCAAACAGCTTTTGTTAACCACTCCGCCCGCGCTGCCTTAGGCCAGCCATTTTATCGGCGGATCAACGGGATAGTTGAGTTATAATAGCTTCACGCGATACGGTCCGAGGGGGATTTGGCCTCACAGCCAGATCCGGGCCGGCATCGCTCGGAGACACTGGGGATACTGCAGTTCGATGGCGTCGATTGATATCGCCTGCGCGGGGCCGGCCGTTATGCCGGGCCCTGCTTTTGATCGTTGCGCGGAATGCGCGCGGCGGGCCTGCGCGCTGACGCAGCATTCCGCAAACGAGCCATCGGCCGCATGCTGACCACCACGCTCGCCCGCTATTTCGCCAGACGTTTCATCATCGCCTCGCTCGCGGTGTTCCTCGGTATTTTCCTGCTGCTGGTCCTGGTCGACTACATCGAAATGGTGCGCCGGACCTCGAGCATCCCGACTGCCTCCGCGATCATGGTGGCGGAAACCTCACTGTTTCGGGTGCCGCAATTGCTGGAAAAGCTGATGCCGTTCTGCATCCTGATCGGTGCGATGAGCTGCTATCTCGCACTGTCGCGCAGCCTCGAACTGGTTGTGGCGCGCGCCGCCGGGATTTCGGCGTGGCAATTCATCACGCCCGCGCTGGTCGCCGCCCTCTTGATGGGCGTGCTCGCGACCGTCGTTTACAATCCGATTTCGGCCGCGATGCAGGAACGCAGCAAGGAGATGGAGGCGAAGCTCTTCTCCAACGGTGGCGTTCAGAACGTCGAACAATCCTGGATCAATCAGGTGACGTCGGAAGGCCAGTCCATCATCAGCGCGGCGCTTTCCCAGAATCAGGGTACGCGGCTCTCCGGCGTAACCGTCTTCCGCTTCAACCCGGACGGCAGCTTCCGGGACCGAATCGACGCCAATGACGCGAATCTGGAGCCCGGTGAGTGGCGGCTCGGAGGCGCGCGAATCCATTCCATGACCGCCGCGCCGGTCGTTCAGGACAACCTCCTGCTCAAGACCAATCTGACCCCAGCGCAGGTCCGGAACAGCTTTGCCACGCCTGAAACTGTGTCATTTTGGCAACTTCCGGGGTACATCCAGTCTTCGGCAAGCTCTGGTCTGGCCACAGCAGGATACCGTTTGCAGTATCAGAAGCTGCTCGCGAGGCCGTTTTTGCTGGCCTCGATGGTGCTCGTCGCGGCCGCCGTCAGCCTCCGGTTCTTCCGCTTCGGCGGCGTGCAAAAGATGGTTTTAAGTGGCGTGGCAGCAGGCTTTCTGCTCTATGTCCTGTCGAAAGTAACTGAGGATTTAAGCAAGGCCGAGTTGATGTATCCGCTCGCTGCCGCATGGCTGCCTGTCTGTGTGGGCGGCCTGACCGGCTTTTTGGCCTTGCTGCATCAGGAGGACGGGTAGTGGCTGGTTTTGCCGCCCTCCATGGACGGACGCCTGGGTTCAGGCGGCGCATGAGGCTGCGCCGCTATCGCCTTGCCATGTCCGCCGTCCTGATGCTCGGCGCGGGCGCATTGGCCCTGCCCGGCTCCGCCACGGCGGCGACCAACACCTTCATCTACAACAAGCGTCCACCGGTGCCGAAACCGCCGAAGGACAAGAACGCCAATAACGGGCAGATGCTCGTGAAGGCGCTCGAGATCAATTACGACTACAACAACAACCGCGTCGCCGCCGTCGGCAACGTCCAGATCTACTACAACGGCTCAACGCTCGAAGCCGACAAGGTCATCTACGACCAGAAGACCAAGCGCCTTCACGCCGAGGGCAACGTCCGCCTCACCGAGGCCGACGGCAAGGTTGTGAACGCCAACCTGCTCGACCTGTCCGACGACTATCGCGATGGCTTTGTCGATTCATTGCGCCTCAACACGCCGGACGAAACGCGCATGTCGGCGGCACGCGCCGATCGCAGCAATGGTGACATCACGATTTTCCAGAGCGGCACCTACACCGCCTGCGCGCCGTGCCGCGACCATCCCGAACGTCCGCCGCTGTGGCAGGTGAAGGCCGCGCGCATCATCCACAACAAGACCGAACAGATGCTCTACTTCGAAGACGCGAAGGTGGAGTTCTTCGGTCATCCGCTCGCCTACCTGCCGTACTTCTCGACGCCGGATCCGACCGTGAAGCGCAAGACCGGCTTCCTGATGCCGTGGGCGGGCTACAACTCGTACACCGGCTACAGCGCCGAGATTCCGTTCTACTGGGCGATCGCACCGAACTACGACATGACCATTTCGCCGCGCATCACATCGCGGCAGGGCGTGCTCGGCCAGATCGACTTCCGCCAGCGCCTGGTCAACGGCGCGTATGAAATCCGCGGCTACGGTATTCATCAGGAAGACCCGGATGCCTATGCCGGACAGGTTGGCGACCGCAACTGGCGCGGCGGCCTCGATTCGAACGGCCAGTTCGCGCTGAACGACAAATGGGTCGCGGGCTGGACCGCCGTGCTTGCAACCGACAATCGCTTCTTCAGCGACTACAAGCTTGGCCCCTACAAGAACCCGCTGGGCTCGTTCCTGCTGACGCCGACCGAAGGCATCTCGCAGGTGTACCTCACCGGCGTCGGCAACCGCAGCTATTTCGACATTCGTTCGATCTACTACTACGGCTTCAATGCCGCCGACGTGCAAAAGCAGATTCCCATCGTCGCGCCGGTGGTCGACTATAACAACGTACTCGGCCACAACCTGCTGGGCGGCGAGTTCAGCTACAAAGGCAACTTCGTCAATCTGACGCGCGACCAGGCGAATTTCGACGCGATCTCAAAGAACGCTCAGACCGTTGGTAATACGACTTGCCTGTCAGCAGACCCCGCCCAAAAAACGCGGGCCGATTGCCTGCTGCGCGGCGTGCCTGGCGATTACACCCGCCTTTCGGGCGAAGCTCAGTGGCGTCGGTCCTTCACCGATCCGTGGGGTCAGATTTTCACGCCATTCGTTTCGTTGCGTGGCGACCTGATCAACGCCAATGTCGCTCACGATCCAAGCGTTTCTGCTGCCAATGGCTATCTAGATCCCGGCAACCATCAGGAAGCCCGCCTGATGCCGGCGGTCGGCCTCGAATATCGCTATCCGTTCATCAACGTGCAGCCGTGGGGCACCACGACGATCGAACCAATCGCGCAGGTCATCATCCGCCCGAACGAGCAAAGGGCCGGACAGTTGCCGAACGAAGACGCGCAAAGCCTGACCTTCGACGACACCAATCTGTTCAGCGTCAACAAATTCTCCGGCTGGGACCGCGTCGAAGGCGGCGGCCGCGCCAACGTCGGCGTGCAGGCGACAACGCAGTTCGACCGCGGCGGCACCGTCAACGTGCTGTTCGGCCAGTCCTACCAGCTCTACGGCCTGAACTCCTATGCGGTGCAGAGCCTGACCAACACCGGCCTCGATTCCGGTCTCGACAAGCCAGCGTCCGATTACGTCGGCCGCGTCGCTTACTCGCCCAACAAGATCTTCAGCCTGACGACACGCTTCCGGCTCGACGAAGCGACAATGGACATCAAGCGTTTCGAGACCGAAGGCCGCGCCAATTTCGACCGCTGGTCGGTCAGCCTCCTGTACGGCAAGTATGCGCCACAACCTGAACTCGGCTATCTGACCGAACGGCAGGGCCTGCTCGGCACCGGTTCGTTCAAGCTCGCTGCCAACTGGCAGGTCTCCGGCGGGTTGCGCTACGACATCGCCAACAGCAAGGTGAACCAGTACATCGTCGGTGCCGGATACGTGGACGATTGCTTCCTGCTCGCCGTCAACTACGTGACCGACTACAACTACACGACAATCGGCAGCATCGCGCCCGTCACCGATCACCGCGTGATGTTCCAGCTTGGCTTGCGTACCATCGGCGGAACTTCGATTTCGCAAAACGTCTCCTCATCCACCCAGTGACATAATTGTGGTCGATTGCACGTCTACGGTGCGGCTCGACCGTGGTGAAACCGACAGCAATGTGATGATGAACGCGACATTCCTCTCTGTTTTTGCCAGCCGCCTTGCCCTTTCCCTCGCAACCTTGCTGACGCTTCTCGCAACAGCGCCGTCTGCGCGGGCGCAGGCCGTGGTGGTGATGGTCAATGGCGAGCCGATCACGACCTACGACATCGAACAGCGCGCCAAGCTCATCGCCCTGACCACGCACAAGAGCGCGCCGCGCCAGGAAGTCATCAATCAGTTGATCGACGACCGCCTCAAGATCAAAGAAGCCAAGAAATTCGGGATCAACATGACCCCGTCGGAAATCGATTCGTCTTACGCGGCCATGGGCCAGCGGATGGGAATGTCCGCGGACCAGTTGTCCAAGGTTCTCATGGCGCAGGGCGTGCGCCCCGAAACCATGAAGCTGCGGATGTCGGCCGACACCGCTTGGGGCGCGCTGGTGCGCGGCCGCTACAAGCAGAGCCTGATGGTGAGCGAACACGATGTCCGTGCGGCTTCCGGCGGCGATAGCTCGCCGCAAGATACCGAGAGCTATGAATATCACCTGCGCCCGGTCGTGATCTTCGTCCCGCGCGGTTCGTCTTCGGCTGTCGTCGAGCAACGCAAGAAGGAAGCCGAGATCATTCGCGACCGTGTCCAGAGTTGCGCGGAGGCCGCGACCACATTCAAGTCGCTGCGTCAGGGCACCATCCGGGACACCATCATCAAGACTTCGGCCGACCTGCCCGCGAATTTGCGCGAGCTTCTGGACAAGACGCCTGTCGGCCACATGACCCCGCCGGAAGTGACCCGGCAAGGCATCGAGATGGTTGTATTGTGCGACCGCAAGGTGACCTCCGCCGATACGCCCGCCAAGCGGGCGGCGCGCGACAAGCTGTTCGCTCAGAAATACGAGGCGAAGTCGAAATCCTACCTCGATGACCTCCGCAAGGCCGCGATGATCGAGTACAAGCAGAAATAAGGCCGATGCACCAAGCCCCGCTCGCTCTCACGATCGGTGAGCCCTCCGGGATCGGGCCTGATATCACGATTGCTGCATGGCTGAAGCGTAACGCCGACAATCTTCCTCCGTTTTACCTGATCGGCGATGCCGATCTGATCCGCCGCCGGGCCGCTTTGCTTGGAGAACGGATCGATGTCGTCGAAACATCGCCACAGGACGCTGTCGGAATTTTCGCGCGCGCCCTGCCCGTCGCACCAACCGGCCACACCGCCACGGGCACGCCCGGGAAACCCGACGCGACCAGCGCGTGGGCCGCGATCGCCTCCATCGAGCAGGCCGTGGCGGATGTGAAGACGGGCGTTGCATCCGCTGTCGTTACTAATCCGATTGCCAAGAGCGTCCTCTACAGTGCAGGCTTCAAGCATCCCGGCCACACTGAATTTCTCGCCGAACTGGCGGCCAATGGCGGCAGGACACCAAAGCCCGTGATGATGATCTGGTCCGAGACGCTCGCCGTCGTGCCGGTCACCATCCATCTGCCGCTGCGGCAGGCGATTGCCGACCTCACCACCGATCTGATTCTTGAAACCGCGCGCATCGTCGTCGCCGATATGAAACATCGGCTCGGCTTGCCCACGCCACGCCTCGCCATCGCGGGTCTCAATCCGCACGCCGGTGAAGACGGCACGCTCGGCAAGGAAGATGGCGCTATCGTCGCGCCGGCCGTCGAGCAATTGCGGCGCGAGGGTATCGACGCACGCGGCCCGCTGCCCGCCGACACCATGTTCCATGAAGCCGCGCGCAAGACCTACGATTGCGCAATCTGCATGTATCACGATCAGGCGCTGATCCCGGTCAAGACGCTTGCATTCGACAGCGGCGTTAACGTCACGCTCGGGCTACCTTTCATCCGCACCTCGCCCGACCATGGCACCGCCTTCGACATTGCAGGCACCGGCCGCGCCAACCCGTCGAGCCTGATCGCGGCGTTGCGCCTCGCCGCCCGCATGGCGCGCGCGAACGCCGCATCATGAGCCAGATCGACGATCTGCCGCCGCTACGCGAGGTCATCCGCAAATACGACCTCGCCCCGCGCAAATCGCTCGGCCAGAATTTCCTGTTCGATCTTAACCTCACAGCACGGATCGCGCGCGCCGCCGGACCTCTCGACGACGCCACCGTGATCGAGATCGGCCCCGGCCCGGGCGGGCTGACGCGGGCTTTGCTCGCCACCGGCGCGAAGCGCGTGATCGCGGTCGAACGTGACGATCGCGCGATCCCGGCGCTGGAGGACATCGCGCAGTACTATCCCGGCCGCCTCGAGATCGTTCACGGCGACGCCATCGATTTTGACCCGACCACAATACTCGACGGTGCACGGGCGCGGATCGTCGCCAATCTGCCCTACAACATCGCGACCCTGCTGCTCACCGGCTGGCTCACAAGCGAGCCGTGGCCACCATGGTTCGACATGATGGTGCTGATGTTCCAGCGCGAAGTGGCCGAGCGCATCGTCGCGCAGGAAAACGACGACGCCTATGGCCGCCTCGGCGTGCTCGCCAACTGGCGCACAGAGACCAGGATCCTGTTCGATATCGCTCCCGGCGCGTTCGTGCCGCCGCCGAAGGTCACGTCATCTGTCGTGCGCCTCGTCCCACGAGCGGAGCCGCTGCCTTGCCCACGCCGCGCGCTGGAACAGGTCGCCGCTGCCGCTTTCAACCAGCGCCGCAAGATGCTGCGCCAGAGCCTGAAGCCGCTCGGCGTCGATCCCGCACTGCTCACCGAGGCCGCCGGCATCGATCCGACACGGCGCGCCGAGACAGTGTCCATTGCCGGTTTCGTGGCGATGGCCAATCGCCTGTCCGAACTCAAGCAATCCTGATCTCCATGGCCTTGATATATCGCCAATCCCTCACGCAATTCGCGGCCCCCGTGTGCGAGACGGTTGTGGACGCCCCTGTGCCGCAAGGCAGCGAGGTGCTGCTGCGCGTGGCGAAATGTGGCCTCTGCCATTCCGACCTGCATTTGCAGGACGGGTTTTTCGACGCAGGAAATGGCCAGCGCATCGACATTACACGCGGCATCAAGCTGCCCTTCACGCTCGGCCACGAAATCGTCGGCACTGTCGAGGCGGCAGGTCCCGATGCACCGCGGGATCTCATCGGGCAACCGCGCGTCGTTTTTCCATGGATCGGATGCGGCGCCTGCCGCGACTGCATCAGCGGCGACGAGAACCTCTGCGCACGCAATCGCTATCTCGGTGTCGCGCTGGATGGCGGCTTCGCCAGCCATGTTCTCGTGCCCGACAGCCGCTATCTCCTGCCTTACGAGCCGCTGCCTGCGGGCTTCGCCGCCGCGCTGATGTGCTCCGGCCTCACCGCCTATGGTGCGTTGAAGCGCGCGGCCACTCATCCGCGCCGCCGCAATCTGTTGCTGATCGGCATGGGCGGCGTCGGGCTGATGGGGCTGTCGATCGCGCGCGCGATGGGCATGGAGACCATCGCGGTCGCCGACCTCAGCGAGGCCGCGCGTGCCGCCGCGCTCGATGCGGGCGCCGCGACGGCTTACGATCCGGCGGCACGAGAGACGGCGCGCCGCATGCTAAAGGACAGCGGCGGCGGCTTCGATGTCATCGTCGATTTCGCAGGCAGCGAGGCATCATTGGCATTCGCGATGAGCGCGCTCGCGCGCGGCGGCAAGATCGTCGTGTCAGGCCTGATGGGCGGCTCCTTCACCACGCCGGCAGTAAGCTGGGTCCACAAGCGCATGAGCATCGAAGGGTTCATGACCGGAACGCTCCTTGAGGCGCGCGAGTTGCTCGATCTCGCTCGCACCGGCCGCATCGCGGCAGTGCCGATGCATGAGGCTCCGATGCGCGAAGCAGCTGACTGGATGGAGAAGCTGCGCCACGGTGGCATAACCGGGCGAATTATCCTCACCAACGGCGCGTGAGCCGCCTTACGCTGCGTAGCCGTGCAGCGGCGCTAATTTATCGTTTCGGAAAATCTGTTTCGCCGACAACACCGGCTGCAATGAAGCCTGCCGGGCCGGCGGCTGCGCAACCGACACCGGCGGCGCCATCGCCAGCACCGCCGCGCGGGCCAACGGACACATCGCCTCCTGTGCGGGCAGCTCAGAATGAGCCGGACGGCTGCCCGCAAGGCGCAGCGCCGTCTCGATCTCATCGGATGGCGTGCCTCCCTTCAACAACAGCAAAATCAGAAGCGCCTTGATCTCCTCGCTCAACACGCCCGCGTCGTTTGCAGTGTCTCCAGTCATGACAATCCTCGCTTTCTGATTTCAGCAGATCAATGACGTGAAGCATCGAAGTCGCGTGGTTAATGCGATTTTAATTTCACGATTTAGAAGCGCGAATGCCGTGTTGATACGTAGACAAGACTTCACGCGCCTACCGTGAAGCTCTGCCCTTACCGCCTTGCGCACCTGTTCACGCATCACCCGTATGAGAATCAGAATTGTGGCGTTCCCAAAAGGCTTGCATCGCCCCAATTTTGTCTCATGCGTTTCGCATTTGCGGCCCATTGCGGCCCATCTCGTTGACAACGATTAACCCGCGCGTCGCGCACGACGTCACGATCCGACGTGGGGGAACCATGACAAACCGGAATTTCAAACTTGCGGCGGTGGCCTTGAGCGCCGTTCTCGGCGGCCTGACACCGTCGGTCGCACAACAAGCAGCGCCTGCTGCGGAACAGACAACTCCGGCGCAGCAAACGAATGCCGCCGAGGCCTGCCAGCGCACACCGAAAGGCGCAGCGCCACAGGGCAAGCATTGGTACTACCACACGGACCGCAGCGCTGGCCGCAAGTGCTGGTATCTCGGCGAGGCCGGGATGAAGACGACTACGTCCTCTGCCGCTGCGAAACCGAAGTCTGACACGGCGCCCACAGCCCGACAGGATATCGACAACGCCCGTGCAGAGGCTCCGGCGTCGCAGGCCTCGAAGCCGTCAGTTGCAAAGCCTGCACCCCCTGCCGAATCCGAGGCCACATCCAATACAGCACCGCAAACAACTGAAGCGGTGACGACGCAACCGACGCCAAATCCTGCTGCCTCAACGCCGTTGCTCACCGAGCGCTGGCCTGACGCCGACGCCTTCCGCCCGACAAGCCAGCAGACCACCGGGCAGTCCACACCGCTTGCCAGTTCGCAGCCCGCAACGTCGGAAGCCGCGCCGCCCGCTCCCGCGATGAAACCCGCAGCCGCCCCAACGGCACCGCGCGCCAAATCATCCGAACAAGCCGCCGACCTCACGCCATGGCGCGTTATTCTCGGTGTAGCATTTCTTGTATTGGCGCTGATCGCGATCCTCGCCCTTGTCACGTTCAGATATTTCTGGCGAACGGGCGACAAAGTCCGCAATGCGCCGGCGCAGCGTCGCAACATCTGGGGCGAAGCCGAAGACACGGAGACATCTTCGCCGGCCTACACGGAGATGATCGCGCCATCCCGATGGGCCTCTGCCGCGCGCACATCAAGAGCACCGCAGGACCTCGACGAAATCGAGCAACTCCTGCGCCGTGCCGCACGCGAGTCCGAAAATGTTATTTCTCTAGCTGATCCTGCAATCCGCGCACGAACGCCGACAGCCCCGTCTGCCGCTCGCGCTTCAACCGCTCAGCGCGCAGGATCGTTTCGACCTCGCTGAATGCCTGGTCGAGATCGTTGTTGAGCACGACATAGTCGTACTCGGCCCAGTGGCTCAGCTCATGAGCCGCGCGATCCATACGGCCGCGGATCACGGCGTCGGAATCCTGCGCGCGGGTATGAAGCCGTTTTTCAAGGTCCTGCGCCGACGGCGGCAGGATGAAAACGCTGACGACATCGGCCCGCGCCTTCTCCCGCAATTGCTGCGTGCCTTGCCAATCGATATCGAACAGCACGTCCTCTCCAGCTGACAGTGCCTTCTCCACCGCATGACGCGGCGTGCCGTAGTGATTGTCGAACACCGGCGCATGTTCGAGCAATTCGCCCGCGCGGACCATCTGGTCGAAGCGCGCCTTGTCGATGAAGTAGTAATGATCGCCTTCGGCCTCGCCCGGCCGCTTCGCACGCGTCGTTACCGATACCGACATCCGCAGGCCCGGCGTCTTCTCGATCAGCATGCGCGACAGCGTAGACTTGCCCGCGCCGGACGGCGACGACAACACGAACATCAGGCCACGCCGCTCACCGGCGAGCGCATTGCGAACCATCGCCTTCACTCCAGATTCTGAACCTGCTCGCGGAACTGCTCGACGATGTTCTTCATCTCGAGACCAATATTGGTCAATTCGACATCGTTCGATTTGGAACAGGTGGTGTTCACTTCCCGGTTGAATTCCTGCGACAGGAAATCCAGCCGCCGGCCGACCGGCCCGCCTTTCGACAGCAGTTCGCGCGCCTGCGCGACATGCGAACCGATCCGGTCGAGTTCTTCGCGGATGTCGGCCTTGGTCGCGATCAGCAGCGCTTCCTGCGACAGCCGATCAGGATCGAACCGATCCGATGCATCGAGCAGCGTTGCGATCTGCTCGGCGAGGCGTGTCTTGATCGCCTCCGGCTTGCGGCCCGGTGCGGCTTCGGCCCTGGCGGCAAGACGTTCGATGTCGTTAACACGCTGTGTCAGGATCTCGCCGAGCGAAACGCCTTCGCGGTCGCGCATCTCGACGAGGCCGGACAGTGCCGTCTCGAACGCGGCTATAGCAGCAGCCTTGGCCGTAGCAATTTCAGCCTCGCCGCTTTCCGGCTCGACAATGTCGATCACGCCCTTGACCGCGAGCAGACCATCGACGGTCGGCGGCAACGCGCCTGCTCTCGATGCCAGTCCTCGCGCCGCGTCGAGAACCGAAGCGAGAACGTCCTCGTTGATGCGCGCGACCGCCGCAGAGCCCGCCCGCTTGACGTTGAGGTTGGCGTAGACTGTGCCGCGCGACACCGCCTCACCGACCCGTTTGCGCACAGTACCTTCGAGATCGTCCCATCCCTGCGGCAGGCGCACACGTAGATCCAGACCCTTGGCGTTGACCGACTTCAATTCCCACTCGAACGTATAAAGTCCGCTGGTGCCGTGGCTTCGCGAAAAGCCGGTCATGCTCGACAACGCCATTGTCGAAAAACTCCGTCCAGATCAGGTGGATTCGCTGTGCGTGAACCGCCGCGGACCATACCCCGAATTGGGCCATGGTGCAGACGTTTTGGCGCCCGTCCCTTGAGAATTTCTTGCGAATTGCCTGGAATTCAGCGCGTTGCGGAAGCCGCATCCGCCGCAGCGTTGGCCGACGGCGGGACCGGCTTGGCGTGGGATGCAGGCTTATGGGCCTTCGGCGCCGCCGAGGTTACGCCCGCCCACGCATCGCTGGCCTTGGGAGCGAGCGATTGCTTGCCGTGGGATGATTTCGGAGCGGCCTTCGGCGCCGCGCGCCTGGCAGGCGCGGCCGGAGGCTGCGCTGCAGCGGGCTCGGTGGGCGCGCCGGACGGGACCGCGACCGGAGGCGGCACGTCGTCCGGCTCGGCAGCGTCGTTCTGCTGACGCTCAATCGAGCGAAGCTTCGCCACCGCCTTCTGGTGCTCGTTGTAGTTCTCGGTGAACGTATGCCCACCGGTGCCGTCGGCCACGAAATAGAGATCACGCGTGCGCGCGGGGTTGGCGGTCGCTTCCAGCGAGGCACGCCCCGGATTGGCGATCGGGCCTGGCGGCAGTCCCTCAATGACGTAGGTGTTGTACGGCGTCGGCTGCTGGATCTCACTGCGCTTGATCGGCCGTCCGAGCGTACCCTTGCCGCCGACAAGGCCATAGATGATGGTCGGATCGGACTGCAGCTTGATGCGCTGGCGCAGCCGGTTGACGAAGACCGAAGCGACGCGGCTGCGCTCATCGGCGCGGCCGGTTTCCTTCTCAACGATAGAAGCCAGCGTCACAAGCTGATCGGGCGACCGCAGCGGCAGATCGGGATTGCGATGCTCCCAGACTTCCGCGAGCAGCCGCTTCTGCGCCTGCTGCATGCGCTGGATCACCTGCTCGCGCGGGGTACCGCGCGGAAACTTGTAAGTGTCCGGCAGCAGCGTGCCCTCGCGCGGCACTTCGCGCAGCGAACCCGAGAAGATGTCGTTATCCTGCAACCGTTGAACGATCTGTTCCGATGTCAGCCCTTCCGGAATGGTGAAGGCATGCTGCACCACCTTGCCATCGACGATGGTGCCGATGACATCCGACAGGCTCGCATTCTTCTGGAACAGGAATTCGCCCGATTTGAGCGAGGTGCGCGCGTTGAGCGCCAGCACGCTGCCGATAAAGGTCCAGCGATCCGCCTTGATGACACCCTCTCGCAGCAGGATGTCGCCAATGTCGGTCATGCCCGCGCGTGGCGGAATATTGACGACCTTGTCGGCGGTCAGCGGACCTTTCGCGGTCAGCATCTGCTTGCCGTAGATGTAAAGACCGCCCGCGCCGAGGATCACCACCAGCAGAATCGTGATGATGGCGTTGCCCGCAACCACGAAGGGATTGCGCGCGCTGTCGGAACGCTTCGGAGGCGGAACCTGCTGCGGCTCTAACGCCGCCCGCGGACTGCGCGGTTCAATGGGAGGCCTTTGACTCATGTCCGAAATCCGAATCCGTTCTGGCCCGATCTCTCGCACAAACTTGGGATCGCAATATGACCGAAAGTTCTCCTGCGGTGAAGCCGAGGCATTTCCCTCAGTTCACCACCCGCTTCATGATCAACGATGCATTGGTGCCGCCAAAGCCGAACGAGTTCGACAAAGCGACATTGATTTCGCGCGATTTGGCCTTGTGCGGCACGAGATCGATGGCGGTCTCGATCGACGGATTGTCGAGATTCAGCGTCGGCGGCGCCATATTGTCGCGCAACGCCAGCACGCAGAAGATCGCCTCCACGGCTCCCGCTGCGCCGAGCAGATGGCCGATCGAGGACTTGGTCGACGACATCGATACCCTGGAGGCCGTATTGCCGAGCAGCTTCTGCACCGCACCCAGTTCGATCTCGTCCCCAAGCGGCGTCGAGGTGCCGTGGGAGTTGATGTAATCGATGTCGGATGCAAGCAATCCCGCACGCTTCATCGCAGCACTCATGCAGCGATAGGCGCCATCGCCATCGGAAGCCGGCGCGGTGATGTGATAGGCATCGCCGGAGAGGCCGTAACCGACGATTTCGGCGTAGATCTTCGCACCGCGCTTTTTGGCGTGCTCGTATTCCTCAAGCACGACAATGCCTGCGCCCTCGCCCATCACGAAGCCGTCGCGATCGACATCATAGGGCCGCGACGCAGCGGTCGGCCTGTCGTTGAATTTCGTGGACATCGCACGCAGCGCGCAGAAGCCCGCCATCGCCAGACGATTGACCGGCGATTCCGCGCCGCCCGCCACCATCACGTCGGCATCGCCAAGCATGATCAGCCGCGACGCATCGCCGATGGCGTGCGCGCCTGTGGAGCACGCGGTGACCACCGAGTGGTTCGGACCCTTGAGGCCGTGCTGGATCGAGACGTAACCGGAGGCAAGATTGATGAGACGTCCCGGAATGAAGAACGGCGAGACTTTACGCGGGCCGCGCTCATGCAACAGCACCGCCGTCTCACCAATGCCCTCGATACCGCCGATGCCGGAGCCGATCAGCGTGCCGGTGGCGCAGCGTTCTTCCTCGGTGGACGGATGCCAGCCAGCGTCGTTGAGCGCTTCGGATGCAGCCGCCATCGCGAAGATGATGAAGTCATCGACCTTGCGCTGCTCTTTCGGCTCCATCCACTGATCGGGATTGAAAGTGCCGTCGGTGCCGTCGCCGCGCGGCACGACGCAGGCAATCTGACTGGTCAGGTCGGAAACATCGAAATGTTCGATCTTCCGTGCGCCGCTTTCACCGTTGAGGATGCGTTTCCAGGTCGGCTCGACGCCGCCACCCAGCGGCGAAACCATGCCGAGGCCGGTGACGACCACTCGCCTCATGTCCGATGCTCCGATGTGCCAAACAGAAAGACGGCGGGCCGTTGCGCGCAACAACCCGCCGACATCAGCTACCGCAGAAGGAGCTTAGCTCTTCGCGTTCTTTTCAAGGAACTTGGTGGCGTCGCCAACCGTCAGGATGGTTTCCGCCGCGTCGTCCGGAATCTCGCAACCGAATTCTTCTTCGAAAGCCATCACCAGTTCGACAGTGTCGAGGCTGTCGGCGCCGAGGTCGTCGATGAAGCTCGCGGTATCCACCACTTTCTCCGGTTCGACACCGAGGTGCTCCACAACGATCTTCTTCACGCGCTCGCCAATCTCACTCATCGTTTCAACCTCGTGTTTGCTTCGTTTAACCCGATCGTAAAACGATACGAGCCGGTGTTGACCTTCTAAAACTCTATGCCGCCCGCCCAGTTCGATCCGCGCACCCGCAGACCGTCAGTCCCCTGCGAACCTCAACAGATGGCGCATCGGGAATATACAGGGTTTTGATTTCCTGCAATGACGTTCTTCCCTTGCGCGCTCACCACAAAACAGCCAGCCATTTTGCAGCGAATCCGCCCCGATCCTGAAGTCTGACCGGTCGAAAACTTTCCCCCATGCGACCGGAAATCGCGCAACGAGACAACATCCGAATAGCACAGGTCGGGGGACTTGGCCAAGCCGGGAGCAACCGCCAAACCGTCATAAAACAACACAATGGCTCCCCTAAAGCCCTCAAATCATTGCCATTCCACCATTGACATGGATGGTCTGGCCGGTGACGTAGGCCGCCTCGTTCGACGCCAGATAGACAGCGGCCGCAGCGATGTCGTCGGGCGAGCCGAGCCGTCCTGCCGGAACCTTGGCAAGGATACCCTCCTTCTGCTTGTCGTTCAGTGCATCCGTCATCGCAGTCGCAATAAAACCGGGTGCAATGCAATTCGCGGTGACGTTCCGCCGCGCATATTCCTGACCGATCGACTTCATCATGCCGATCAGGCCCGCTTTCGACGAAACGTAATTGACCTGCCCCGCATTGCCGGTGACGGCGACCACGGAGGTGATGCCAATGATGCGGCCGAAACGCTTACGCATCATCAATTTGGTCGCAGCACGCGCCAGGCGGAAGGTCGCGGTGAGATTGACGTCGATCACCTGATCCCAGTCCTCGTCGCGCAGCTGCACAAAAAGGTTGTCCTTGGTGATGCCCGCATTCGCCACGAGGATGTCGAGTTGCCCCATCGCCTTCTCGGAAGCGGGCACCAGCGCTTCGACCTGATCCTTGTCGGACAGGTTGCACGGCAGGACGTGGACGCGCTCCTTCAACTCACCGGCGAGCGTGTCGAGCACTTCGCGCCGGGTACCCGAAATCGCAACCGTCGCACCCTGCTTGTGCAACGCCTTGGCGATCGCATTTCCGATCCCACCGGTCGCGCCAGTGACGAGCGCGGTCTTGCCTGTCAAATCGAACATTGAAATTCTCCCTGAAATCACCCGCGCGCGGCGGCGATCGCATCCTTTGCAGTGGCAATATCACCGGGACCACCAACCGCGACACCGACGGCACCATCCGCGATACGCTTGACGAGGCCGGTAAGCACCTTGCCCGAACCGATCTCCAGAAAATGCGTGACGCCGTGGGCGGCCATATAAGCGACGCTTTCGCGCCAGCGCACCGTGCCGGTGACCTGCTCCACCAACAGCTTTCGGATTTGATCGGGATCAGTGACCGGACCCGCGAGGATGTTTGCAACCACCGGGACCACCGGCTTGTTGACCGTGACCTTGGCGAGCGCCTCTTCCATGGCGTCGGCGGCCGGTTGCATCAGACGGCAATGGAACGGCGCGGACACCTGCAGCAGCATGGCGCGCTTGGCGCCTTTAGCTTTCGCGATCTCGACAGCGCGTTCGACCGCGGCCTTATCACCGGACACCACGACCTGACCGCCACCATTGTCGTTCGCCGCCTGACAGACCTGCCCCTGTGCGGCCTCATCGGCTGCCGCCACGGCGGTCTCGTAATCGAGGCCGAGCAAGGCCGCCATCGCGCCGACACCCACCGGCGTCGCCTTTTGCATCGCCGTGCCGCGAATCCGCAACAACCGCGCCGTATCAGCAATCGAGAGGCTACCAGCCGCAGCCAGTGCCGAATATTCGCCGAGCGAATGGCCCGCCACGAACGCAGCGTCACGCGCAAGATCGATCCCCGCCTCTGTCTCCAGCACCCGCAGGGTCGCAAGTGACATCGCCATCAGCGCGGGCTGGGTGTTCTCGGTCAACTGGAGAGCTTCGGCTGGCCCTTCCCAGATCACGGTGCTGAGTTTCTGGCCGAGCGCCGAATCCACCTCGTCGAATACCGCGCGCGCAACCGGAAACGCCTCGGCGAGCGCCTTGCCCATGCCGACGGCCTGTGAACCCTGTCCCGGAAATGTAAATGCTGCCGTCATAAAGGCCTCCCAAACGTGGGGTGGTAAGACACCGCCAGGCCGGGGGCTGTCAAGCTGACGACACGGAACTGCCGGCAAATCCCCGATTTTGAGAGCATGCCCCCCTCAAAACCACCGTAAACGTCTCGATTTTCGGGCCAAATCCGGCTCAAACCGCCTCTCTAGTCCCTTGCCAACCGCCGCAAATCACCTATAAAGCGCGCATCCGTGGATCCCGGCCGGGAGCTGAACGGACGGTCTCAGCAACCTTCATTTCGACAACGAAATTGGGTTGATGGGACAGGGCCAGTCGGTCCGTCGTCCCGTGCTTCCGCCTTCTGAGCAATATCGAGGTCCTTTCCGAAGGTCTCGAAGGGCTTGCCGCCAGGACCCGCGCTAACACAGGAAAGGACTCCCATGCCTCTTTACGAGCATGTTTTCCTCGCGCGCCAAGACGCGAGTGCCCAACAGGTCGAAGAATTCACCACCCAGATCACCGGCGTGATCGAAGGTCTCGGCGGCAAGGTTGCCAAGACCGAGAACTGGGGCGTGCGTTCGCTCACCTACCGCATGAACAAGAACCGCAAGGCTCACTTCGTGCTGCTGAACATCGACGGCCCGGCTGCGATCGTTTCCGAGATCGAGCGTCAGGAGCGCATCAACGAAGACATCATCCGTTATCTGACCGTGCGTGTCGACGAACTCGAGGAAGGCCCGTCCGCAATGATGCGCAAGGCCGACCGTGATCGCGAACGCGACGACCGTGGCGGCGGCTTTGGTGGCCGTGGCGGCGACCGCGATGGCGGCTTCCGCTCCGAGCGCGGCCCGCGCCGTTCGCGTGATGACGAAACCGCATCGGTAGAGGAGTAAGAGATATGGCTGACGCTGGTGCACGCCGCCCGTTCTTCCGCCGTCGCAAGACCTGCCCGTTCACGGGCCCGAACGCGCCGAAGATCGACTTCAAGGATTCCAAGCTCCTGATGCGTTACGTATCCGAGCGCGGCAAGATCGTGCCGAGCCGCATCACGGCCGTGTCCGCGCTGAAGCAGCGCGAACTCGCCCGTGCCATCAAGCGCGCGCGGTTCCTGGGTCTTCTGCCTTACGTGATCCGCTAAGGCGAATAATTCCGCTCCTCATCCCACGGGATGAGGAGCAAACTTCGCGCTCCATGAGGAGCGATTTTCATAACACGGCGGCGACAGCAGTCGTGGATGGTTGGGGCAAACAGCCTCTAACCGCTCGAAGGGGGCGGGACAGCTGATGATGGCAACGACGATTCTCATTGCACTGGCGGCCGCGCTTGCGTCGGCCATGATGTTCGCCTCGATCGCATCGGGCGCGGTGCTGTCGCTTGCCTTGTTCTATCTCGCACCATTGCCGCTGATGGTGGTCGCGCTCGGCTGGGGATCGCGGAGCGGATTCATCGCCGGCGCGGCTGCGGTGCTCGGCCTCGGCGCCGTCTTCGGGCCGATGTACATGCTGGCCTATGGCGTCATGGTCGCCCTGCCCGCGCTCTGGCTCGGCCATCTCGTGCTGCTCGCACGTGCTCACGATGATGGTTACACGCCTCCGTCCGCGCTCGACTGGTACCCGGTCGGCCGCATCCTGGTCTGGACCGCAGGCTTTGCGGCTCTCACCACCGCCGGGGCACTTCTGACCCTTGGCACCGACGTCGACACGATCATGGCGGTCATGCGGAAGAGCCTGACGCACCTCTCCGACGTTGCGAACCAGGGTGGGGTCGCCCATGGCACCACGCCTGATCCCGTCATCGAGGCACTGGTTGCGATCGCCCCCGGCGCGGCCGCGCTGGTCGCGATGCTGACTCTGACGCTCAATCTGTGGCTTGCGGCCAAGATCGCTCAGACCTCGCAGCTTTTGAAGCGCCCGTGGCCAGACCTGCGCACGACCGAGATGCCGCGGCCGGTGATGGCTGCGCTCGCGATCGCCATCGTGCTCTGCTTCTTCGGCGGGCTAACCGCGCTGGTCGCCAAGATCGTCAGCGCTTCACTGCTGCTCGCCTATGGCATGACCGGCTTTGCCGTTCTGCACACCGTCAGCCAGACCATGGCGGGACGCTCCTTCATGCTGAGCGGCATCTACGCCCTCACCGCTTTCATCGGCTGGCCGCTCGCAGGCGCGATCGTGCTCGGCCTTGCCGACGCCGCCTTCGGCATTCGCAGACGCTACTGGCGGAAACAGCACAGCCTGCCAGACCCCCACTGAACTTCAACCGTCACCTCAAGAAATCCCTCTATCCAGTCTTTGCCAAGGAGAACATCATGGAAGTCATTCTACTCGAACGCGTCGCCAAACTCGGCCAGATGGGCGACATCGTGAACGTCAAAAACGGCTATGCCCGCAATTTCCTGCTCAAGCGCCACAAGGCGCTGCGCGCGACCGAGGCGAACCGTTCCAAATACGAAGGCATGAAGGCCGACCTCGAAGCCAAGAACATCGCGGCCAAGGGCGAAGCCAGCAAGGTTGCCGAGAAGATCGAGGGCCGCAACGTCATCGTCATCCGCCAGGCCGCCGAAAGCGGCCAGCTCTTCGGCTCGGTTTCGGTGCGCGACATCATGGCGGCGCTGGCTGCCGATGGCGTTTCGCTCAACCGTCATCAGGTTCTGCTCGAACACCCGATCAAGGAGATCGGCCAGCACAAGATCACGATCGCCGTTCACCCCGAGGTCGAGATTCATGTGACCGCCACCGTGGCCCGCAGCGAGGCGGAAGCCGAGCGCATCAACCGTGGCGAAGACATCAGCACCCGCCAGGAAGATCAGGACGCGGCGGCAGAAGCGATCGCTGCGGCCGGCGAATTCTTCGACCCGGAAGCCCAGGACCGGATCGAAGCACCGGAAGCACCGAGCGAGCAGTAAGCTTCGCTCCATTGCAATCATCATCAAATCCGGTCCGGAAACGGGCCGGATTTTTTCATGCGCTTTTGAAGGCGATGGGCGCAGAGCCGACCGCTTTCAGACTGATGGATATTATTGCGAAACCGGCGCCGCCGGCTTTTCCGGAGCAGCCGGAGCCTCGGATTTGGAATCCGGCTTCGCCTCCGGTTTGGGCTCGACGTTGAAGACCGGCATATTCGAGGAGGCAGGCTTCTCCTCATCCGGCTTCTTCACGGGGGCGTCCGCTGCGGCGTCAGGAGCAGACACGGCAGGCTTGGTCTCAGGCTGTGTGGCGGATTCCGCGGGCTTTTCCGGCGCCGCGGCAGGCTTGCTGCTCTCGGCCGCAGGCGTTTCCGGCTTCGGCTGGGAAGCAGTATCGGATTTCGGCCTGGAGGTATCCTTCGGCTCATCCTTTGCCGGAGTATTCTTCGGCTTACGCTTGTCAACCTTGGGCTTTTTACCCTTGGCGTCGACTTCACCCGCTCCTTCGTCTTTCGGCTTGGCGGCGTGCCCGTGTGTGGGCTTCTCGGCCCCGATATGCCGTTCTTGTCTTTCCTTCGGCTCGGCATCCCGCTCCCGCGGCTTCGGCGCCGTCAACTCGCGTCCCTCGCGCGTAAGGTCGTCACCGGCGCGCCTGTTCGCGGCGCCGTTCGACAGGACGTAAGCACTCATCGCGCCCGCCATCCCGGTGCTCGTCGTATAGTGCTGGCGCAGGAAACCGGGGAGCGATCCGGGCGCCACGCTCTTAAGCAGCCCATGGGGGCTCTTGTGGCAGACCGCGCATGTCGCGGCAAAAATCTGGGCCGGGGTTTTACCGGCCTCGAGATTTTGCGCTGCCGCCGGACCGGCAGCGCTCATCCAAAGCACCGCCGCCGCCAGAGTGAGCGCTCGCCTCGACATAGATGGTCTCCAGAAATTGCTCGACCGGCATCGTCATGCCGGGAGGTCAAATGATCGTACGACAAGTCCTTAGCGGATAATCCGCCGGATGGAAACGTTGAGAATGCAACACTCTAGGTAAGATTGCAGTGATGCGGCATGGCCACTCCTGCCCTCTATTCGGGCTTGAAGGAGCGGGCAAGAAGGGGGAAACTTTCGACCGTGGGGCCCGTTCAATAGGAATAGCACATTAGAGCCAAGGCCACTACCCATGAGCTTTTTGCTGAAATCCGTTCTCCGCCGGTTTTTCCGCTACGGTTCAATCACTTTTATCACCGCTGACGGCCAGTCCTTCACGTGCGGCGACGGGACCGGCACACCGGTCACGGTCCGCTTCACCACCCACTCGGCACAACGCAGGTTGCTACTCGATCCGGAGATGGCCTTCGGCGAGATCTACATGGATGGCGAACTCGTGATCGAGCAAGGATCGATCACCGACGTCCTCGCCGTGGTGCTTGGCCAGCCCTACGACCTGCCCGGCTGGGCAAAGCTCCATCACCTGCAGCGCTTTTTGATCCGCCGGTGGCATCAGTTCAATCCGATGGGTCTGGCGAAGCGCCGCATCCAGAGCCATTACGATCTCGACAGCCGGATCTACTCGCTCTTTCTCGATTCCGACCGGCAATATAGCTGCGCCTATTTCGAACAGCCGGACATGTCGCTCGACGAGGCCCAGTTGGCCAAGCGCCGCCACGTCACCGCCAAGCTGCTGGTGCAACCGGATCAGCACGTGCTCGACATCGGCTCCGGCTGGGGCGGCCTTGGTCTCTATATCGCGGAAATCGCAGGCGGCCTCGTCACCGGCGTCACTCTATCCAACGAGCAGTTCGAGATGTCGAACCAGCGCGCCAAGGCCAAGGGGCTGTCCCAGCGCGCCAAATTCCTGCTTGAGGATTATCGCAAGGTGCCGGGTCCGTTCGACCGGATCGTTTCGGTGGGCATGTTCGAGCATGTCGGTATCGACCACTACCAGACCTATTTCGATCGTTGCGCCGAACTGCTCAAGGATGACGGCGTGATGGTGCTGCATGCCATCGGCCGCTCCGAGGGACCGGACATCACCAACCCATGGGTCGCCAAGTATATTTTCCCCGGCGGCTATATTCCGGCGCTGTCGGAAGTGCTGCCCAGGATCGAGCGCTCGGGCCTTCTGGTGGATGACATCGAAATCCTCCGCCTGCATTACGCCGACACGCTGAAAGCCTGGCACGAACGGTTCCTTGCCCAGCAGGAAGAAGCCGCACGCATTTATGACGAGCGCTTCGTGCGGATGTGGCGCTTCTATCTCGCCTGCTCGGAGATGAGTTTCCGCAAGCAGAACATGATGGTGTTCCAGATTCAGCTCAGCAAACGGCAAGGCGTGGTTCCGATTACCCGCGACTACATCGCGCGGGAGGAGCAGCGACTGCGCGGGCTGGAAGCTGCAAAAGCTCCCCCACTCCAAATCGCCGGCGAATAGCAAGTGGAATTACAGGGAAGCAGGGTTTCCCCGGCCGGGTGTGAGAATCGGGCATAAAGTCAGTTCTGACTTACGCCCCTTGCGGTGCAGGTGCTTGATACCTGCCCGCCTCTTCCAACTTGAAAGCGCATCTGAACACCATGGCCGTTTCCGACTCGAACATTGTCAAGCTCGCGCCCGAAGCCGGCGCACCGGCCTACCGCACTGCGCCCCACAACATCGAGGCGGAACAGAGCCTGCTCGGCGCTATCCTCGTCAACAACGACGCGTTCTACCGCGTTTCGGATTTCCTCGAGCCGAAGCACTTCTTCGAGCCGATCCATCAGGTGATCTTTGAGACGGCGTCAAGCCTGATCCGCGCGGGCAAGGTCGCCACGCCGGTGACGCTGAAAACCTTCCTGCCCGCCGACACCGATCTCGGCGGCATCACGGTCAGCCAGTACCTCGCCCGCCTCGCCGCCGAAGCGACGACCATCATCAACGCGCAGGATTACGGCCGCACGATTTACGACCTCTCCCAGCGCCGCGACCTGATCCGCATCGGCGAGGACATGGTCAACGTCGCCTATGACGCGCCGGTGGACTTCGCGCCCCGCGCGCAGATCGAGGATGCCGAGCGGCGGCTCTACGAGCTGGCCGAGCAAGGCCAGTATGACGGCGGCTTCCAGAAATTCGGACAGGCCCTGACGGTCGCCATCGACATGGCGGCCAAGGCCTATGCGCGCGACGGCAATCTCTCCGGCCTCGCCTCGGGACTGCGCGACATGGACACCAAGATGGGCGGATTGCAGCCGTCCGACCTCATCATCCTCGCCGGACGCCCGGCTATGGGAAAGACCGCACTCGCCACCAACATCGCCTATAACGTCGCCCGTTCCTGGCAGGGCGAGTTGCAGCCCGACGGGACGACGAAATCCGTTAATGGCGGCGTGGTCGGTTTCTTCTCGCTGGAAATGTCGGCCGAACAGCTCGCCACCCGTATTCTCTCCGAGCGCACCGGCGTTTCCTCAAGCTCGATCCGGCGCGGCGGCATCACCGAAAGCGATTTCGACAAGATCCGCGACCACGCCATCGAAATGCAGCATTTGCCCTTCCACGTCGACGACACCGGCGGCCTGTCAATCGCGCAACTGATGGCGCGGGCACGGCGGCTGAAGCGGCAGAAGGGCCTTGATCTTCTGATCATCGACTACATCCAGCTCCTGTCAGGTTCGGGCAAGCGTTCCGACAACCGCGTGCAGGAAATCACCGAGATCACCACCAGCCTGAAGGCGCTGGCGAAGGAGCTGAATGTTCCGATCATCGCGCTTTCGCAGCTCTCGCGTCAGGTCGAAGCGCGTGACGACAAGCGCCCGCAACTCGCCGACCTTCGTGAATCCGGCTCGATCGAGCAGGACGCCGACGTGGTGCTGTTCGTATTCCGCGAGGAGTACTACCTGCAGAACAAAGAACCGAAGGTCGGCACGCCGGAACACGAAAAATGGCAACTGGAAATGTCGCTGGTTCACGGCAAGGCCGAAGTCATCATCGGCAAGCAGCGCCATGGCCCGACCGGCACCATCAAGCTGCATTTCGATTCCAGCGTCACGCGCTTCGCCGATCTCGTCGAAGACGACCACATGCCAACGCATATTTGATCTTTGGCGCGGGAAGCGTGATATGAGAGGCTGATCTTCGCCTCCAGCCGCGTCCTTTCATGACACCCTTTCCCGATACCTCAGTCCAGATCGATGCGCACACGTTGCAGGGAACGCCCGGCGTCCTGACCATCGATCTCGACGCGCTCGCCACGAACTGGAAGGCGCTGGAGAGCCGCGCTGTGCCGGCGGAATGCTCCGCCGTGGTCAAGGCCGACGCCTATGGCTGCGGACTCACACCCGTGACGCGCAAACTCGTCAGCATCGGCTGCAAGACGTTCTTCGTGGCAACCCTCGATGAAGCGAAGCGCGCACGCGAGGCCGCGCCAAAAGCCGCGATCTACGTGCTCGATGGTTTCTTCGCCAATTGTGGAGGCGATTTCGCCAAGATCGATTGCCGTCCCGTGATCGGCGACCTTAACGAGCTTGCGGAATGGGATGCGTTCCGGCGCACCCGCGGCTGGACCGGCCTCGCCGCGCTCCAGATCGACACCGGCATGAACCGCCTCGGCCTCACCCCCGACGAGGCGCGCGGGCTGGTACCGCGCATCAAGCAAGCCGATCACGGCATCGCGCTGGTGATGAGCCACCTCGCCTGCGCCGAGGACATGAGCAACGCGATGAACGCGCGCCAGCTCGCCGCCTTCCGGAGCGTCGCATCCGAATTCAGCGGCATCACCGCTTCGCTGGCGAATTCGTCCGGCATCTTTCTCGGCTCGCACTTCCACATGGACATGGTGCGGCCGGGTGCTGCGCTCTACGGCGTCAACCCCACGCCGGAAGCCGACAACCCGATGCAGCCTGTGGTCGGCCTCAAGGTTCGCATCGCGCAAATCCGCAACGTGCCCAAGGGCGAGACGGTCGGCTATGGCGCATTGTGGCACGCCAAGCGGCCGACGCGGCTTGCCATCGTCAGCGCCGGGTATGCCGACGGCTATTTCCGCGCCGCGAGCGGCATCGAAGGAACCCGCAGCGCGCAGGCGATTGTCGCGGGCCAGCGCTGCCCCATCGTCGGCCGCATCTCGATGGACCTGATGGCGATCGACATCACCGACGTGCCGCACGGCGGCATACGGCGCGGTCACTTCATCACCCTGATCGGCGAAGGCCTGACCCTCGATGAACTCGGGCACCATTTCGGCACCATCGGCTACGAGGTGCTGACCAGCCTCGGCCGCCGCTACGCGCGCGACTACCGGGGCAGCGTCAGTCAAGATTCGAAAACGGCTCCGGAAAAGTCCTCGGCCTGACCCCTACCTTTCAGGCCATGGGTTGACTTTTTAACTCGAATAAGAACAAAGATAGAACATATCTGTCTGGGGCTCCCGATGGCCAAAAATCTTCCCTCCTTCGTCTGCCAGAATTGCGGCTCGGCCTACACCAAGTGGCAAGGCAAGTGCGAAGGCTGCGGCGAGTGGAACACGCTGTCCGAAGAGGACTCGATTGCGGCCGCCGCCATGCCCTCCAGCATCCGCCCGAAGCGCAAGGGCCGCCTGTTCACGCTGGAAACACTGACGGGCGAATCCCAGCAGGCCCCGCGTCTTCCGTCGGGGATGGCGGAACTCGACCGCGTCACCGGCGGCGGCTTCGTGCGCGGCTCGGTGCTGCTGGTCGGGGGAGATCCCGGCATCGGCAAATCAACCCTTCTGACACAGGCTACCAGCATGCTGGCCCGCGCGGGCCATCGCGCCGTCTATATCTCGGGCGAGGAAGCCGTGGCGCAGGTGCGGCTGCGGGCGGCACGGCTTGGCCTTGCTGACGCCGCCGTCCAACTTGCCGCCGAAACTTCGGTTGAAGATATCATCGCAACCCTTTCAGAAGGCACGCCTCCCCGGCTCGTGGTGATCGATTCGATCCAGACGATGTGGACCGATACGGTGGAATCCGCGCCCGGCACCGTGACGCAGGTTCGCGCTTCGGCGCAGGCACTCATTCGCTTTGCCAAGAAATCTGGCGCGGCCCTCATCCTCGTCGGTCACGTCACCAAGGACGGCCAGATCGCCGGCCCCCGCGTCGTCGAGCACATGGTCGATGCCGTGCTGTCTTTCGAGGGTGAAGGCTCGCAACAGTTCCGTATCCTGCGCTCGGTGAAGAACCGCTTCGGCCCCACCGACGAGATCGGCGTGTTCGAGATGACTGGGCTTGGCCTGCGCGAGGTCACCAACCCGTCCGAACTGTTTCTTTCGGAGCGCGATCTCGGCAGCCCGGGCACGGCGGTGTTCGCAGGGATCGAAGGCACACGCCCGGTGCTGGTGGAATTGCAGGCGCTGGTCGCGCCGACCTCGCTCGGCACACCGCGCCGTGCCGTGGTCGGCTGGGATCCGAGCCGCCTCTCCATGGTGCTGGCGGTGCTGGAAGCCCATTGCGGCATCAAGCTCTCGGGCCACGATGTCTACCTCAATGTCGCGGGCGGTCTGCGCATCCAGGAGCCCGCCGCTGACCTTGCCGCGGCGGCCGCCCTCGTCTCCTCGCTCGCCAACGCACCGCTGCCGGTCGATGCCGTCTATTTCGGGGAAATCTCGCTATCAGGTGCTGTGCGCCCGGTCGCACAATCCTCCGCACGCCTGAAGGAGGCGGCCAAGCTTGGCTTCGCCCGCGCGGTGCTGCCGGACACAGCACGCGGCGATGCAGGCGCTGGCGATGTCGGATTGAGCCTGAACACCGTCAATTCACTGACCTCGCTGGTGGCGGACATCGCGGCCCGCAGCGAGAAGCGTTTGCGTCCCGCCGCTCAGGGATAGATCCATGGGTAAAATTTGAAATATTCACCGCCGGATGGCGCCACATGGACGGTTTGAAAAGCCACAGGCGGGGAAAAATCCGCCTCGAGTTCCCGATTTGATGCCTCTACGGGTCCACACCGCGTGACGCCCGAAAAATGGCTGGTTATACAACGCGCGCGCGGCTTGCGGGCCGCGCCGCTACGCCGTCTCCTGAAATCCGGTGAGCCCTGCGATTCGGGCCACCGCCATAACTGGAACAGCCTCTCCGATGCCGATCACGCTACTCGATATCATCGTCCTCGCCGTTCTTCTGCTCTCCGGCCTGCTTGCGATGATCCGCGGTTTCGTGCGCGAGGTACTATCGATCACGGCCTGGGGCGCGGCGGCGCTCACCACCCTTTACGCCTACCAGAAACTTCTTCCGACAGCGAAGACCTACATCGCCAGCGACACGCTCGCGACCGTCGCCGTCGTCGCCGGCATCTTCATCGTCACGCTGATCGTGGTGTCGATCGTCACCGTGCGCATCTCCGACATGATCCTGGATTCGCGAATCGGTGCGCTCGACCGCACCCTCGGCTTCCTGTTCGGCCTCGCTCGCGGCTTGCTCATCATGGTCGTGGCCTTCCTGTTTTTTGCATGGCTGGTACCCGAGAAGCAGCAGCCCGACTGGGTTCGCGGCGCAAAATCGCGTGTTGTGCTGCAAGGAACCGGCGATTGGCTTTTGTCGCTCTTGCCGGACGACCCTGAAAATACCATCTTGAAACGGTTCAAGAAAACCAAGCCGGAAGACGAGCCGGCCGATTCCGCTCCGGACAACCGGACGGAGAACCCGTCGGACCCCGGCGGCTATGCCAAGTCGGAGCGCGACGGGATGAAGTCGTTAATCGACGGCAAAGCCACGGGGCGTTAACTGTAGGCCATGATGCTTGGGAATCGGGTGGTGGTTTCAGCTAGATATCGTCTCAATGGCGCGGAGGCTTGGTGACACGATGAACAACTTCTCCGGTAGCACGGCCGCCACAGGCGAACGCGACCAGCGCGATATCGATCTGCACGGCGAAGGCGACACGCTACGGGAAGAATGCGGCGTCTTCGGCATCTACGGTCATCCCGACGCCGCCGCCATCACCGCCCTCGGACTTCACGCCCTCCAGCATCGCGGCCAGGAAGCCGCCGGTATCGTCTCCTTCGACGGCCACCGCTTCCACTCTGAACGCCGCCTCGGCCTCGTCGGCGACACCTTCTCCCGCGCAGCCGTAATCGACCGTCTTCCCGGCGACAACGCCATCGGTCACGTCCGCTATTCCACCACCGGCGAAACCATCCTGCGCAACGTGCAGCCGCTGTTCGCCGAACTCAACGCCGGCGGCTTCGCCATCGCCCATAACGGCAACCTCACCAACGGCCTGTCGTTGCGCCGCGAACTGGTCCGCCAGGGCGCGATGATGCAATCGACCACCGATACCGAAGTCGTTCTCCACCTCGTCGCCCATTCCAAACGCACCCGCTTCATCGAGCGTTACATCGAGGCGCTGCGCGCCATAGAAGGCGCCTACGCGCTGGTGGCGCTCACCAACAAGAAGCTGATCGGTGCACGCGACCCGCTCGGCATCCGCCCGCTGGTGCTCGGCGAGCTTGACGGCTGCCCGATCCTCGCTTCGGAGACCTGCGCGCTCGACATCATCGGCGCGAAATATGTTCGCGACATCGAGCCCGGCGAAGTCATCGTGTTCGACGAGAAGGGTACCGAGATTCACAAACCCTTCCCGCCGCAGCCGCCCCGCCCCTGCATCTTCGAGTACATCTATTTCGCCCGCCCGGATTCCGTCGTCGGCGGGCGTTCCGTTTATGAAGTCCGCAAAGGCTTCGGCGCGCAGCTCGCCCGCGAAAGCCATGTCGATGTGGACGTGGTCGTGCCGGTGCCGGATTCCGGCGTCCCTGCCGCCATCGGCTACAGCCAGGAATCGGGCGTACCGTTCGAACTCGGCATCATCCGTAACCACTATGTCGGACGCACCTTCATCCAGCCGACGCAGAGCGTGCGCGAACTCGGCGTGCGCATGAAGCACGCGCCGAACCGCGCCGCGATCGAAGGTAAGCGCATCATTCTGATCGACGACTCGCTGGTGCGCGGCACCACCTCGAAGAAGATCGTGCGCATGATGCGCGACGCGGGCGCCAAGGAAGTTCACTTCCGCCTCGCCTCGCCTCCGATCATCCACCCGGATTATTACGGTATCGACCTGCCGGACCGCGGCGGCCTTCTCGCGGCCACGCATACGCTGGAAGAAATGCGCGACATCATCGGTGCGGACTCTCTCGCCTTCCTCTCCATCGACGGCATGTACCGCGCGGTCGGCGAGCCGGGACGCGACCCGGCCAATCCGAAGTTCTCGGATCACTGCTTCACCGGCGACTACCCGACCCACCTCACCGACCAGACGCAGGTGGAACAGCCGCAGCACCAGCTCTCGTTGCTGGCGGAAGCAAGCTGAGTTCGCTCAAAGCCTTCGCATCATGAACTGCGCATCTTCGCCATAGCTGCTCAGCTTCTCCGCCAGTGCATTGTCCACCACCGCCACAAAGCCCTGCCGCTGCCAGAAGCCTTCCGAACCGTTGACTGCGATCAGCGATAGTGACGGCAGGCGCTCGGCCCGCACCTGCTCGGCCAGCGATGTCACCACTTCGGCCGCCGCACCGGTGCCGCGCATCTCGGGCAGCAACGCGATGTCGTGGAGATAATAGGTCGAAGGCTGTGGCGGCAATTCGCCGAGCAGCGTGTTGAGTTGCGGCGGCGCGCGGTCAAGCCACGGATGGCTGATAGCATAAGCCGTGAGCCTCCCATTGCATTCCAGCACCCGGCAGCCCGGCGGATAAAGCCGCAGCCGTTCGGCGAATACCGCCGCATCCTCCGGATAGGCCGGATGGATCAGCGCTTGCAGCGCATGGACGGCGGGCAGATCGGCAGGCTGCATCTGTCGCCATGAAGCACGTTCGGTCAGCATGTCACCCTTCTAGCATGCCGTCCGTCTTCTCCCTCAATAACCATCCCTCCCGTCATGGCCGGGCATAGCCCGTCGAAGACCGGCGTGAACGCCCTTTCGCCCGGCCACCGGCGTCTGTAAAACCTGCCGCAAAGGCGTGGATGCCGGGGACGAGCCCGGGCATGACGCAGGCTGAAGAGTTTAAAAATGACCAAACCCCTCGCTTCCCGCATCGCTCTCGTCACCGGCGCCTCGCGCGGCATCGGCCACGCAGCGGCGCGCGCGCTGGCCCGCGCCGGGGCCCATGTCATCGCCGTGGCGCGGACGCAGGGCGGCTTGGAAGAACTCGACGATGAAATCCGCAGCGAAGGCGGCAGCACTACGCTGGTCCCGCTCGACATCACCGATTACGACGGCGTGGCACGGCTGGGCGCCGCGCTGAACGACCGCCACGGCAAGCTCGACATCCTGATCGGCAATGCCGGCGTCGCCGGCCCCTCCTCGCCGCTTGGCCATATTGATTTGAAGCCGTGGATGGACGCGATCGGGGTCAACCTCACCGCGAACTTCCAGCTGATCCGCTGCATGGAGCCATTGCTGATCCATTCGGATGCTGGCCGCGCGGTGTTCATCACCTCCGGCACTGCCTCCAAGGCCAGCGCCTATCGCGGACCTTACGCCGCTTCCAAGGCCGGGCTGGAAGCACTGGCGCGGGTCTGGGCGCACGAGACAGCGACAAGCGAGATCCGCGTCAACCTGTTCAATCCGGGACCGATCCGCACCCGCATGCGCGCCTCCGTCATGCCGGGCGAGGACCCGATGACGCTCGACACGCCCGAGCAAGCCGCCGAATACATCCTGCCGATGTGCATGCCGGACTGGAACGAGACCGGCAAGGTCTACGACTACCGCACCCGCTCGCTGATGCACTTCCGTCCGCCGGTGTGAGGGAAGCTACGATTTTCGCTTCGCCTTGTGTGCGAACGGGTTGGCCTTCTCGCGCAGCGTGATGCGGACCGGCGTGCCCGGCAGATCAAACGCCTCGCGCAATGTATTTGTGAGATAGCGCAGATAGGATTGCGGGACAGCGTCGGCGCGCGAACAGAACACCACGAAGCTCGGCGGCCGCGCTTTGGTCTGCGTCACGTAATTCAGCTTCAGCCTGCGGCCCGACACGGCGGGTGGCGGATTGTTGCGCGTCGCCTGTTCGAACCAGCGGTTCAGCGCGCTGGTGGGAATGCGCTTGTTCCAGGTGGCATAGGCTTTCTCGATCGCGCCGATCAGCCGGTCGATGCCTTCTCCCATCAGGCCGGAAATCGCCACCACCGGCGCACCGCGCACCTGCGGCAGCAGATGATCGGCGGTTTCGCGCAGCTTGCCGATCGCACTCGGCGCGCGCTCCACCAGATCCCATTTGTTGACAGCAAGCACGAGAGCGCGGCCTTCGCGTTCGACAAGATCGGCCAGTCGCAGATCCTGCTCCTCGAAGCGGTTCTGCGCGTCCATCACCAGCACAACGACTTCGGCGAAGCGCACCGCGCGCAGCGCATCCGACACCGACAGCTTTTCGAGTTTGTCGTCGATGCGCGAACGCCGGCGCAAACCCGCGGTGTCGAATACCCGCAGCTTCCGGCCTTTCCATTCGACATCTACCGCGATGGAATCGCGTGTGGTGCCCGCTTCCGGGCTCGTCAGCAGCCGCTCCTCGCCGAGCAGATGATTGATGAGCGTCGATTTGCCCGCATTGGGGCGACCCAACACCGCGACGCGGATCGGGCGCGTGGGATCGTCTTCGAAGTCTTCCGCCCCGTCTGCGTCGTCCTCGTCCGCCTCATCATCGATCGGATCGGGCATCAATTCGCGCAGCGCGTCATACAGATCGCCTAGCCCCTCGCCGTGCTCGGCGGAAATGCCGATCGGCTCACCAAGGCCGAGCGCATAGGATTCCGCGATGCCTGCTTCGCCCTGCTTACCCTCGCTCTTGTTGGCGAGCAGCAGCACCGGTTTGTTGGCGCGGCGCGCAAAGTCGGCGAAGGCACGGTCATTCGGCGTGAGACCCGCGCGCGCGTCGATCACGAACATCAGCGCATCCGCCGCAGCGATCGCCGTCTCGGTCTGCTCCTGCATCCGCGCGGTGAGCGAACCGCGCGGCCCTGAATCGAGGCCCGCCGTGTCGATGATGGTGAATTCGAGATCGCCAAGGCGACCAAGCCCCTCGCGGCGATCACGCGTAACGCCAGGCTGGTCGTCCACCAGCGCGAGCTTTTGTCCGACCAGCCGGTTGAACAGCGTCGACTTGCCGACGTTGGGACGGCCGATGATCGCAATGGTGAAGGACATGATCGATCCCGTCCGCCCTTTACGCGGCCATATGCAAGTGCCGCGCGACGCGGATTTAATGCGAGAAGCTGCCGCTCGGCAACGGCGCCGGGAATGGCGACAATTGCTGCTGCTGAGGCTGGGGGGCAGCCGGTTGCTGCTGCTGTTGTGAAGGGGCCGGTGCTGGTGCTTCGTCCGGCGGCGGCGCCGTAATGCTCTTGCGCTTGGCGGTGCGTACCCGCTTCTTCGGTTTCTCTTCAGGCGGCGGTGCTGCGGCGGCAGCCGGAGCTGCGTTTGCCTGACCTGCTGCAGACGGGGCCCCCGGCGTAGCAGGGTCTGTCGCCGTGAGATCGTTCTGCTGCGCGCCCTTGTAAAGCTCCTTCGGCACGCCCTGCTCGACGCCCGGCACGCCTTCCGGGAATACCGGATGACGTGTTCCGGGTAGCGGCTTCTTGGTGTCGAGGAAGCTCAACATGTCGGTCGGATCGAAGCTGTTTGCCGCGCCTCCGCAACCCGACAGAACGCTGGCAATACTCACCAGAATAGCGCCGGTGAATGCACGGGATAGATGGCGTCTGGGAAAGCGGACCAGCATCGGCTTAACTTTTCGCGGCCGGAGGCAACAGCGCAAGCAACGCTTCCGCGCGCCTGCGCAGCGTCGCGGGACTTTGCGGATCGTCGCCGATCATGTCGAGCCACTTGCGCGCCGCGTCGTTGTTCTTCGCCCGCCAGGCCGATAGCGCCAGTAACTCGCGCGCGGAGTGGCGAAACGTGTGAGTGCCGGATGCATCGTCCGACAACCGCTTCTCGATATCGGCGTAAGGCGCGGTGTCGAGCAGCAAACTCGCCACGCGCAAACGGGCGATCTCGCGGATCGGCGCTTCGACCTTGCCGTCATTGGCGATCGCGTCGAACGCGGCAATGCCTTTCTGCGAATCCTGCTTGGCTGCTTCAGCCGCCGCATGAAGCCGCGCCAGCGTGCTGTAACCCTGCGCGTTGCTGCTCGCGATCTTGTCGAAAGCCGCCTGCGCCTGGGCCGGATCGGTCAACGCCACCGCAGCCTCAAAGGCCTTTCCAGCGGCTTCCGCCTTCTGATTCTCGAAATACTGGTAGGCGCGCCAACCGCCGACACCGCCGACGATCAGGACGATGAGCACGATGAAATGCAGCGAATAGCGGTCCCACAGCTTCTTGAGCTGCTCGCGGCGCAAATCCTCATCGATTTCGCTAAATAATTCAGACACTTAATAAAACCCCACCGATCGTCGCGGCGCGCTGGCGCACCATTCCCCTGCGATGATGCAAGCCGATACAGTAACGCTGTGGCAGCCACAAGGCAAAGCGAGGCGGATCAAAGCGTTAACCGCCATCCGTGGCCCAAAACCCGATCAGGGCTAGATCATGGCTATTTCGCGGTTTTCGGCTTCAGGTTGTAAACATGCTCAGGGCCCGGAAACGCGCGCGACCGCACCTCGCTGGCGTAGTCCTGAATCGCCTTCTCGATGCCCGGCCCGAGGTCGCCATAGCGTTTGACGAACTTCGGCGCCCAGGGCGACAGGCCGAGCATGTCTTCCAGCACCAGCACCTGCCCGTCGCAGGCGACGCTCGCGCCGATGCCGATGGTCGGTGACGCGACGCTCTCGGTGATCTTGCGCCCCAATGGTTCGGCCACCGCCTCGACCACGATCGAGAACGCGCCCGCCTCCGACACCGCCTTGGCGTCTTCCAGGATCATCGCCGAGTCCGCCTCGTCGCGGCCGCGCGCCCGGAACGAACCAAGCGTGTTGATCGACTGCGGCGTGAGGCCGACGTGGCCCATCACCGGAATGCCGCGCTCGACGAGAAACGCGATGGTCTCCGCCATCCGCACCCCGCCCTCGACCTTGATGCCGCCGCAGCCGGTTTCCTTCAGTACGCGCGCGGCGGAGTGAAACGCCTGCTCTTTTGATGCCTCATAGGAGCCGAACGGCATGTCGACCACGACCATCGCCTGCTTCGAGCCGCGCATCACCGCATGGCCTTGCAGGATCATCATCTCGAGCGTGACCGGCACGGTCGTCTCGAAACCGTGCATCACATTGCCGAGTGAATCACCGACCAGAATGATGTCGCAATATTTGTCGACCAATGCCGCTGTGTGCGCGTGATACGAGGTCAGCATCACGATCGGCTCGCCGCCCTTGCGCGCGAAAATCTCAGGCGCGGTTTTGCGCTTGGCTGCGTTTTGAATGGACATGGTCAGACTCCGACGACAGGAACGCCGATCACCAGCGGGTGGAAGGCCAATGCGAGGGCGAGATAGGCCACGACCCCGACCGCGACCGCGATCAGATCATTACCAATGCCGCCCACCGGAATCGGCGGTGCGCCGGCATCGGCGCGATGCTTCAGCGAAATGCGGTCATAGACGGCCCATGCCAGCACGGAGCCGAACAGGATGATCGAACCGAGATCGCCGTTCGCCAGAAGATGCGCCAACGCCCACAACTTCACGCCGGCCAGCATCGGATGCTTCAGCTTCGCGAAAATGCGCCCGCGAATGTAGGACGCCACGACCAGAATGACGGCAGGCAGCATTAGCGCCAGCGTCAGATGGCGCATCGCCTTGGGCGGATGCCAGACATCGATCCATTCGGTGGCGCGATAGACGCTGAAGCCCTTGGCCGCAAGCGCGATGCCGACAATCGCAACCACGCTGAAAGCGACCTTGTAGCCGCCCTCGCCCAGCCGCGCGACCAGCGAGGCACGCAGATCACGGCGTGTCGTCAGCACATGGACGCCCAGAACAAGCGCCAGCCCCAAAATCAGAAGTGCAAAACCCATGAGAGCACCGCCCATCAGATCGATGGGCTCGGGTAGCATTTTTATGGTGCAGCGCGCAATGCGCCAGAAGCATGCGCCTTCACATCACCGGCATGCGGCGTATCTCAGTTTGATACGGTTTACTCGCCCTTGCCCGCCTTCTTCACGTCCTTGATGCTGGTGAAGGTGATGCCGGGCGAGCGCTCGCGGGTGTAGCCGAGATAGAATTCATTCTTGGCGAGATACACCAGATCGCCATCGACATCTTCGGCGATGCTGGAGCCGTTGGCGTTGACGAACGTGTCGAACGTCTTGCGGTCTTCCGCCGTGAACCAGCGCGCTAACTGGAATTCGCTGATCTCGAAATCGACCGGCAGCGAATATTCCGCGTCCAGCCGCGCCTTCAGCACGTCGAGCTGCAACTGGCCGACGACGCCGACCATCGCGGGCGAACCGTCGCGCGGACGGAACACCTGCACGACGCCCTCCTCCGACATCTGCTGCAAGGCTTCTTTCAGCTTCTTCGCCTTCATCGCATCGCCCAGACGCACGCGGCGCAGGATTTCCGGTGCGAATGACGGCACGCCGACGAACTGAATGTCCTCGCCCTCCGTCAGCGTATCGCCGATCCGCAGCGTGCCGTGGTTCGGAATGCCGACGACGTCGCCCGCGAAGGCCTCGTCCGCGATGGCGCGGTCCTGCGCGAAGAAGAACTGCGGCGCGGACAGCGTCATGTTCTTGCCGGTCCGCACCAGCTTGGATTTCATGCCGCGCGTCAGCTTGCCCGAGCACAGCCGCGCGAACGCGATGCGGTCGCGATGGTTCGGGTCCATGTTCGCCTGAATCTTGAAGACAAACGCGCTCATCTTCGGCTCCGAAGCCTCGACCTTGCGCGTGCTGGAGTCCTGTGCGCGCGGCGGCGGCGCATAGCGCCCGAGCCCTTCGAGCAAGTCACCGACGCCGAAATTGCGCAGCGCCGAGCCGAAGAACACCGGCGTCAGATGCCCCTCGCGGAACGATTCCAGATCGAACGGCTTGCAGGCCTCAGACACCAGCGCGAGTTCTTCGCTGATCGCGTTCGCATCGAGATTGGGGTTACGGCCCGCCAACTCCTTGATCTCGATCTGCTCGGCCTGCCCGGTCTTGGCGCCGCCGCCTTCGAGAAGGCGCACGCCGCCGGTCGCGATGTCGTAGGTGCCGAGGAAGTCGCGGCCCCGTCCTACCGGCCAGGTCATCGGTGTGGTGTCGAGCGCAAGCGTCTTCTCGATCTCGTCCATCAAATCGAACGGATCGCGGCTCTCGCGGTCCATCTTGTTGATGAAGGTGATGATCGGGATATCGCGCAGGCGGCAGACCTCGAACAGCTTCCGGGTGCGATCCTCGATGCCCTTGGCGGCGTCGATCACCATCACGGCGGAGTCGACCGCGGTGAGCGTGCGATAGGTATCCTCGGAGAAGTCTTCGTGGCCCGGCGTATCGAGCAGGTTGAAAACGAGGTTGTCGAACTCGAACGTCATCACCGAGGTGACGACGGAAATGCCGCGGTCGCGCTCGATCTTCATCCAGTCCGAGCGCGTCGAGCGGCGCTCTCCCTTGGCCTTGACCTGCCCGGCGAGATTGATCGCGCCGCCGAACAGCAGGAGCTTTTCGGTCAGCGTGGTCTTGCCCGCGTCGGGGTGGGAAATGATCGCGAAGGTGCGCCTGCGCTCGACTTCATGGGCAAGCGGAGACGCAGAATCGGCGGCAATTACAGTGTCGGTCATGATCGCGAGCATGTGGCAGGGAAACGCCTCAGGATCAAGGGAAACCGCCCTTCCGCCTCGTCCTGCCCTTGCGGAAACCGCCCTTGTTTCCCTAAATAGCCCTTTGGCGGGGACGACCCCGCTTCGCGGCTTGCGGAACTCGCGCGCCCGTTAAATCCCATCATTTTCGCGGGGACGACCCTGCCCGTTGAAGGAGCGCTTCATGGCGTGGGTCATCCTGTTTTTCGCCGGGTTGATGGAAATCTGCTGGGCCATCGGGCTCAAATATACCGAGGGTTTCACCCGGCTGGTGCCCTCGGTCCTGACGCTCGCCGCGATGACGATCAGCGTCATCCTGCTCGCGATCGCGCTGAAAACGCTGCCGGTCGGAACCGGCTACGCGGTCTGGACCGGCATCGGCGCGGTCGGCACCGCGATTCTCGGCATCGTGCTGTTCGGCGATCCGGCGACGGCCGGGCGGCTCGCCTGCATCGGGCTGATTATCGCCGGGATCGTCGGGTTGAAACTCGCGACCTGAGGTTCACAGCGAGCGCTTGAAGTAGTGCGCGATCTCGCCGACGATGCCGCGGCGGAAGGTCAGCACGCAGACGATGAATACCGCGCCCTGCATCACCATCACCCATTGGCCGAATGATGCGAGATACTGCTGCATCGCGACGATGATGAAGGCACCGACGATGGGGCCGAAGGACGTACCGAGGCCGCCGACCAGCGTCATCAGCACGACCTCGCCCGACATCGTCCAGTGCACGTCGGTGAGCGAAGCATTCTGGGTCACGAACATCTTCAGCGATCCCGCAAGACCCGCCAGCGTGCCCGACAGGATGAACGCCATCAGCTTGTATTGATCGACCTTGTAGCCGAGCGAAATCGCGCGCGGCTCGTTCTCGCGGATCGACTTCAGCACCTCGCCAAAGGGCGAGTTGACGATGCGGTGGATCAGGAGGAACGCCAGCAGGAACACGCTGAGGATGAAATAATAAAGCGTGTTGGTGTGCGAGAGATCGAAGATCCCGAACAGCGTGCCCTGCGGAATGCCCTGAATGCCATCCTCGCCTCCGGTGAACGGCGCGCGCAGATAGATGAAGAACATCAATTGCGACAGCGCCAGCGTGATCATGGCGAAGTAGATGCCCTGCCGCCGGATCGCGATGGCGCCGGTGATGACGCTCAAGACAGCGGCCGCGAACACGCCGATCAGGATGCCGGCGACCGGCGGCACGCCCCACGACTTCAGCGAATAGGCCGTGAAATAGCCCGCGGTGCCCAGGAACATCGAATGGCCGAACGACAACAGGCCGCTATAGCCGATCAACAGGTTGAAGGCGCAGGCGAACAGCGAAAAGCACAGCGCCTGCATCACGAAGTAAGGGTAGATGCCGGTCAGCGGCACGGCGGCCAGCAGCACCGCCATGACGATGAAGCCGACGATCTCGTCCGCCATCGAGCGGTTCTTGGTGGGGGTCGCGTTTTCGGTGATGGTCGCCATGTCAGTTCGCCCGTCCCGTCAGCCCTGTCGGCTTTACCAGCAACACCAGCACCATCAACACGAAGACCACGGTGTTGGATGCTTCCGGGTAAAAATATTTGGTCAGCCCCTCGATCACTCCAAGGGAAAAGCCGGTGATGACCGAACCCATGATCGAGCCCATGCCGCCGATCACCACCACCGCGAACACCACGATGATGAGGTCCGCTCCCATCAGCGGCCCGACCTGATTGATCGGCGCCGACAGCACACCGGCCAGCGCCGCGAGGCCGACGCCAAGCCCGTAGGTCAGCGTGATCATCAGCGGCACGTTGATGCCGAAGGCGCGCACCAGCGTCGGGTTCTCGGTCGCCGCGCGCAGGTAAGCACCTAGCCGCGTCCGTTCGATCAGGAACCATGTCGCCAGACACACGATCAGCGAGACGACGACGACCCAGCCGCGATAGATCGGCAGATACATGAAGCCGAGATTGACGCCGCCGCGCAGTTCGGCCGGCATCGCATAGGGCATGCCGGAGGAGCCGAAATAGTTCTGGAAGATGCCCTGGATCACCAGCGCGAGGCCGAAGGTCAGCAGCAGGCCGTAGAGCGGATCGAGGCCCTGAAGCCAGCGCAGCAGCGTGCGCTCCAGCAGCATGCCGAACGCGCCCACGATCAGCGGCGCGAACAACAGCGCCCACCAGTAATTCAGGCCGAAATAATGCAGCAGGAAATACGCGGTGAACGCGCCCATCATGTAGAGCGCGCCGTGGGCGAAATTGATGATTTCGAGCATGCCGAAGATGACGGCAAGGCCAAGACTGAGCAGCGCGTAGAACGAGCCGTTGATCAGTCCGACAAGAAGCTGTCCGTAAAGCGCCTGCATCGTCACACGCCGAGATATTGGTGAAGTTTCTGCATATTGGCTTCCAGCTCGCCGCTCGCGAAGGTGTCGATCACCTGCCCGTGCTCGACGACGTAGAAACGATCCGCCAGATCCGCCGCGAACCGGAAATTCTGCTCGACCAGAAGAATGGTGAAGCCTTCCGCCTTCAGCCGCGAGATGGTGCGGCCGATCTGCTGGATGATGACCGGGGCCAGTCCTTCCGTCGGCTCATCCAGCATCAGGAAGCGCGCGCCGGTGCGCAGGATGCGCGCGATCGCCAGCATCTGCTGCTCGCCGCCGGACAGCTTGGTGCCCTGGCTGGTGAGCCGCTCTTTCAGATTCGGAAACAGGTCGAAGATCCGCTCCACCGGCATGCCGCCCGGACGTATCTGCGGCGGCAGCAGCAGGTTTTCCTTCACGTCGAGGCTGGAGAAAATCCCGCGCTCCTCGGGACAGAACGCGACGCCGAGGCGCGCGATCTTGTCCGAGGTCAGGTTGATTGTTTCCTTCCCCTCGAACATCACCGAGCCCCGGCGCTTGCCGATGATGCCCATGATCGATTTCAGCGTGGTGGATTTGCCCGCGCCATTGCGGCCGAGCAGCGTCACCACCTCGCCGGGCCGGACCTGAAAGTCCATGCCGTGGAGAATGTGGGACTCCCCGTACCAGGCCTGCAGTCCCTTGACGTCGAGCACCGGCGCCGTTGCTGCCTCAGGCATGCCCGGCCCCCAGATAGGCTTCCCGCACACGCTCGTCCTGGGTCAGGGTCGCGTAATCGCCCTCGGCCAATATCTGGCCGCGCGTCAGCACAGTGATCTTGTCCGACAAGTTCGACACCACGTTGAGGTTATGCTCGACCATCAGGATGGTATGGTCGGCGGCGATGCGCTTGATGAGCGTGGCGATCTTGTCGATATCCTCATGGCCCATGCCGGCCATCGGTTCGTCCAGCAGCATCAGTTCCGGCTCGAGCGCGAGCGTCGTTGCGATCTCCAGCGCGCGCTTGCGCCCATAGGGCATTTCAGCCGCACGGATATCGGCGAAGGCCGACAGTCCCACGTCGTCCAGCAGCGCGCTCGCCCGCTCGTTGAAACGGTTGAGGACCGATTTCGACCGCCAGAAATCGAACGACTCGCCGTGCTCGCGCTGCAGGGCGACGCGCACATTCTCCAGCGCCGTCAGGTTGGGAAACACCGCCGAAATCTGGAAGGAGCGTACAAGGCCGAGCCGCGCCACATCGGCGGGCTTCATCTCGGTGATGTCCTCGCCGTTATAGATAATTGTCCCCTTCGAGGGACGGAGGAATTTGGTGAGCAGGTTGAAACAGGTGGTCTTGCCCGCGCCATTGGGCCCGATCAGCGCGTGGATGGTATGGCGCCGAACCTGCAGATTGACGTCGCTGACCGCGGAAAAACCTGCGAACTCCTTGGTCAGGCCATGTGTTTCAAGGATGTAGTCCGACAATCAGAATCCCCGCCTTCGCATTGCAATAAGCATCGGCATTATTTGCCTTATCTGCCTAAACGCCACCTGCCCTCGCCGAATATGCAGCGAACCTTCCGTGCCGCGCAACGAGACCTTTGGACAGTGAAGTGCACCGCACAACATCTCAAGTTTAAAAAAGCGGCGTTAGGAACTCTCAACGCATTTTCTGTCTTGCGTTTGTAAATATCAGGAACATGATGGACCTTTATCGGAATTGATTTCGGAGGCTGTCACCATGTCGGCCAAACGAGACATTCTTCCTGACGATACCGCTTCGTTTCCGGGAACAACGATTGAAGTCGTCCGCGCGATTCAGCAGCGCGACCTGCTGAACAAATGGCTCAGCCTCTACACGCCGCTTCAGCACGCCCCGCCATTTGAAGAATTCCATCTCGAATGCAACGAGACGGATTGCGCCTCGGCGGTGCTCTACACCGTGAAGGTCGAGAACGGCCACCAGCGCATCATGATCGACAGCGGCGGCACACGGCTCGCCAAGGCCTATGGCGCAACCGGTATTGGTCGGGAATTGAGCGAGTATCTCGGCCCCAAACTTATCCCCGTCATCATGCCCATTTACGAGGAATGCATCCGGCGCGGGCTACCGGTCTATACCGTGTCGCGGCTTCACGACCGCGACAAGCGCAAGGTCGATCTCGAGCGGCTTCTGCTTCCCTTCAGCGATGGCAAGCGCATCACCCGCATCTTCGCCTCGTTCGAGACGATCAGCCCGGAGGGGCATTTCGACATCAATCAGCTCATGCGTGAGCGGCTCCCGATCGATGTCGTCCGCGCCGTGATCGATAAGAAGCTCTATTTCAAGCCGCCACCGCGAATCTCGCCGCGCGACAAGATCGAGTTCGAGTAAGTTCAGGCCAACTTGCTAAGTTCAGGCAAACTTGCGGCCCGCATCAGCGGGCTGCCTTTTTGCGCGCCGCTTTCCCCAGCTCTTTCTCGTATTCATCCGGCTTGAAGCCGACCAAAAGGCGTTTGCCGTCGTCGAGTACGGGCCGCTTGATCATCGAAGGCTGCGCCATCATCAGGGCGATGGCCTTGCGCTCGGTCAGCCCTTCCTTGTCGGCGTCCGGCAGTTTCCTGAACGTGGTCCCGGCGCGGTTGAGAACCGTTTCCCAGCCTGCGACCTTGCACCACTTCTCAAGATCGCCCTTGGTGATGCCCGCTTTCTTGTAGTCATGAAAATCATAGGCGACGCCGGTCTTGTCGAGCCAGGCGAACGCCTTCTTCATCGTGTCGCAGTTCTTGATGCCATAGATGGTGACAGACACGCCGACCTCATGCTGACTGGAGATGCCGCCATCTTACGGCATCGCGCGAACAGCACAAAACCGGCTCCGCCGATGCATGAACAGGATTATTTCAAAACCCAAGCGAGGCTTGCGCGGGCTCTTCCGGCGCCATCACGACGCCTTCCAGCTCCAGCATCCGGACCTTCGATGCCGCTCCGCCCGGCGCGGAAAACCCGCCGACCTTGCCGCCTGCGGCCAGCACGCGATGGCACGGAATGATGAGCGGGATCGGATTTTTGGCCATCGCCTGACCGACATCGCGGGCCAGCCGCGGATCGGCATCGATCTCCTTCGCCAGCGCCCCGTAGGTGGTCGTCTGCCCCCATGAAAGACGCCGGGCCAGAGCGTAAATCCGTTTGAACAAATCGTCCTGACCCTCGAGGTCGAGATTCAAATCCGAGAAATCGACTTCGCTGCCCTCGAAATAACGCCGCACTGCATCGATCACACCGGTGATGTCCGGCGTCGGCTCCGCCACCTTCGCAGCGGACATGCGCCGGAGCAGCAACCGCTCCGTGGCAGCGGCGTTATCCGTGGGCAACTGAAACCGCGTGATACCGTCGTCGCTCCATGCGATGCCGCAAAATCCCGAACGTGTTTGGAAAATGGCGTAGCTGTCATTCTTCATGACTTGCCCTTATCCGGCGCTTTCAGATGAGCGCCTTCTCCTTCCCAACCATCTCACGCAAACGCATGTTCTCGGCTTCGAGTTCGGCCAGATGTGCCCTCACCGGCTCCAGCGCCTCGGCCAGTTCCTCTTCGGTGAACCGGGGCGTGATGTGCTGCGAGCAGTTCCAGTCGAACGCCTCCAGATGCAGGATCATCACACGCTCCACCTTCGCCTTGTATCCGGGGATGGCAAACCGATCCACCAGCGAAGCATCGTCGCGAACCTCCTTCACCTCGGCACGCGCATAAACCTTCAACCGGCCCCGCCGGGGATAGTCCATCAGGAACAGGCAGACGCGATCGTTGGCCGCCAGATTCCCGGTCGTGATGTATTGCCGGTTGCCCCGGTAATCGGCGAAAGCGAGCCTCTTGTCGTCCAGCACGCGCAGGAACCCCTTCGGTCCACCACGATGCTGGATGTAAGGCCACCCGTTTTCCGACGACGTCGCGATGTAGAAGCTGTCGCGTTCGGCAATGAAGGCTATTTCGGCCTCGGTGAAACGATCGCGCGTGCGCGTGCTTGTGAGGTGCTCCCAGTACTCAGCGACACCATTGGCAGCCTGCGCCGCCTTGACGCTGGGCGTTGTAGCAATCTCGAGAAATCGATGAATCATCGCACCCTCCCTCGGTTGCGCACAAAATATGGCCTACCGGAATAAGTCATAATCCTGTATTTTCGAGAAGTACCCTCTCGAAAAATGAGAACCAGATGGACCGGCTCGAGGCAATGTCGCTACTGGTCACGGCCGTGGAGGAAGGCAGCCTGTCGGCCGCCGGACGCAAGCTTGGCGTCCCGCTTCCCACCATCAGCCGCAAGGTTTCGGAACTCGAAGCCCACCTGAAAACCCAGCTTCTCGTCCGCTCGACACGCAAGCTCGGCCTGACCGAAGCCGGCACCGCCTACATCGCGGCTTGCAAGCGCATCCTGGAATGGGTGGACGAGGCCGAAGAACAGGCCACGGGCGAATACAGCGCGCCGCGCGGCGGCCTCGCCATCACCGCGCCTGTCGCATTCGGCAGGCTGCACGTCCTGCCCATCGTCAACGACTTTCTCCTGCGCTTTCCCGAGATCAACGTGCGCATGACACTGTCGGACAAGAACATCGACCTGATCGAGGATCACATCGACATGGCCGTGCGCATCGGAGAGCTGCCGGACAGCACGATGGTGGCCACCCGCGTCGGCGCGATCCGGCGGGTGGTCTGCGGCAGCCCTGCCTATTTCAAGGCGCACGGCACGCCGCAGACGCCGGACGATCTCAATGCGCACAAGTGCGTGGCCTTTGCGATCGCCTCCCCGGCATCGTTCTGGACCTTCGCAAAAAAGGGAAAAGGACCTCCGAGACCGGTCCGCCCGGTCTGCCGGCTTGCGGTCAATACCGCGGAAGCCGCCGTCGATGCCGCGATCGCGGGCATCGGCCTGACCCGTGTGCTGTCTTATCAGGCCGAACAGGCGATCCGGCAGGGCAAGCTGAAAATCGTTTTGCAGGACCATGAGCCTGCGCCGATCCCGGTTCATCTGATGCACGCGGGCCAGAATATCCTGCCGCTGAAGATGCGGCATTTTCTGGAGTTCGCCGCGCCACGTATCAGGAAGGCGCTTGGATCAGAATCCACAAAGAGGACACCATGAGCAAACGCGAGATCATCCGGGTCGAGCCGCTATCGACGTACCTCGAACGCTGGAAGGCGCCAACCTCTGCGGTCACGCGCCACGGCGACACAGTCTATGTCTCCGGCTTTCCGCCGTTCGATCCCGCAACAGGCGAAGTGATCGATGCACCCATCGAAAGACAGACCGAAATCGTGCTCGAACAGATGAAGCTATGCCTGGAAACAGCCGGATCGTCCCTCGACAAGGTTTTGAAGTGCAACGTGTACTGCACGTCCGTGGAGAAGTTTGCGGCCGTCAACGCGGTCTATGCGCGCTACTTTCCGAAAGACCCGCCAGCACGCATTTTCGTCAACGTGCCGGCATGGCCCGGCCATTTCGACATCGAGATCGACTGCATTGCGGCGGTGTAAGGCCGCCGACAGCAGGCATGACGATCACTTGCCGTCGTCGATGTAGACGATGATGGCCGCGTTCGCGATCAGGATGGAGTCCTTGCCCTCATAGGGCACTTCCAGACCGCCCTGCACCGCCTTCACGGCGATCTTGCCATAAGGCAATTCCTTCGCGACCGCAGCGGTGTCCACCCCGCTCGGGTCCGGCACGGCGACCGTGACATCGACAAACATGTCGTCGCGCGTCTGGCCGACCAGAGGAAAGAAGCTCAGGCTCGAGTGACGCAGCGCATCCGACACCGCGCGGCGCGCCGCCTTGGTGCCATCCTTGCCATGAACATCCACGCCCATGCCCATCTCGGTGATGCAACGTACCTTTGCCATTGTCGTCTTGCTCCTGAACCAACCATCAGCTGGATCGCCATAACCGGTCTCGTCCGGCACGACAAGACCGGATCAGCATGCCGAAGCTGGCCAACTCAAGACGGCTTCAAAGACCAAGCCGCTGCGCCACCCGCTGGGCCGTCTCACGCCGCTGCTCGGTGATGGCCCGCGCATTCTTGCGGGCGGCGCTGACGACGCTCGCGGGAGCGGTTTCCGGCGTGCCCGCATTGAACGGCGGCTCGGGCGCATATTGCATATAAAGCTGGATCGTTTGCGCCGCCTCCGCGCCGCGCAGGTCGGCGGCGACACGCAGCCCGCCATCGATGCCAGCGGTGACGCCTGCCGCGAACACCATGTTGCCGTCTGCCACCACGCGCTGGTTCACCGGAATGGCGCCGAAGATCGGCAGCAGTTCGAACGCCGACCAGTGCGTGGTCGCGCGCCTGCCCTTCAACAGGCCAGCCGCGCCGCAGATCAGCGCGCCGGTGCAGACCGACAGCACGCACTTTGCGCCCGCCGCCTGTTTACGGACCCAGGACAGCACCTCCTCGTCCTCCATCAGCATCTCCTGCCCGTAACCGCCGGGCACATGCAGCACGTCGAGTTGCGGCGCATCGGCCAGCAGCGCATCAGCCGCAAGGCGCAGACCGCGAATGTCGCGCACGGTGTCGAGGGTCTTGCCGTAGAGGCGATAGGTCGAATTCGGCATGCGCGACAGGATCTCGAACGGACCGGTGAGGTCGATCTGGTCGAGGCCTTCGAACAAGAGCGAGCCGATCTGAAGGTGGGTGTCGGGCGGGATCATGCGAGGCTCCGAAGAATGGGTCTGGACAAGCCCACCATAGGCTGACAGGCTCTGGCGGATATGCCAAAGACCCCTCGTTTTCCGCCAAAGCCGCGCCGCGTCGAAATCCTCGCTTTTCCCGGCGTGCAACTGCTCGACGTCGCGGGGCCGTTGCAGGTGTTCGCGACGGCGAACGTGATCGCCACGAAATCCGGCGGCGCGGCGCCCTACGATCTGCAAGTCGTCGCGCCGAAGGGCGCGCCGGTCACGACGTCGGCCGGGCTTGGCCTCGTGACCGCGCCGCTGCCGCGCGCACGATCCACGCTCGATACCCTGCTGGTGGCGGGCGGCGCCGGTGTCCGCAAAGCGTCGACCGACAAGGCGCTCGTCAAATGGGTTCAGGGCCGCGCGGCGCAAGCGCGCCGTGTCGCGTCCGTCTGCACCGGCGCGTTCCTGCTCGGTGCGGCGGGACTGCTCGATGGCAAGCGCGCGGTGACACACTGGACCGAATGCAAGGAGTTGGCGCGGCGCTTCCCCGCGATCCGTGTCGAGCCCGACCCGATCTTCGTGCAGGATGGCGCGGTGTGGAGTTCGGCCGGGATCACGGCGGGGATTGATCTCGCGCTGGCGCTGGTCGAGGAAGACATCGGACGCGAGATGGCGCTCGCGGTCGCGCGGCATCTCGTGATGTTCCTCAAGCGGCCCGGCGGACAGGCGCAGTTCAGCGTCGCGCTGTCGCTGCAAAGCGCCGAGGACCGCTTCGGCCCCCTGCACCACTGGATTTCAAATCATGTCGGTGGCGACCTGTCGCTGCCCACGCTGGCGCGGCAGGCGGGCATGAGCGAGCGCAGCTTCAGCCGCCGCTATGTCGAGGCCACCGGACAAACGCCCGCCCGCGCGGTGGAACGGCTGCGGGTGGAAGCCGCGCGGCGTCTGTTGTCCGACACGCGGCTGCCGGTGAAGCGCATCGCCGCGCGCTGCGGCTTCGGCTCGGAGGAAACCATGCGCCGCAGCTTCGTGCGCACGCTTGCCGCAACACCGCAGGATTATCGCGCGCGGTTCAGTTCGTGATTCTAGACGGCGGCGCGGGGGCGAGGTTCGCCCTACTCCCACTCGATCGTGCCGGGCGGCTTCGAAGTCACGTCATAGACGACGCGGTTGACGCCCTTCACCTCGTTGATGATGCGGGTCGCGGTTTCGGCGAGGAACTTCATGTCGAACGGATAGAAATCCGCCGTCATGCCGTCGGTCGATGTCACCGCCCGCAGGCCGACCACGAATTCATAGGTGCGCCCGTCGCCCATCACGCCAACCGTCTTCACCGGCAGCAGCACCGCGAACGCCTGCCAGATGGTGTCGTACAAGCCCGCGCGGCGGATTTCCTCGATATAGATCGCATCCGCCTGCCGCAGGATGTCGAGCTTCTCCGGCGTGATTTCGCCCGGACAACGGATCGCGAGGCCCGGCCCCGGAAATGGGTGACGGCCAACGAACACATCCGGCAGGCCGAGTTCGCGGCCCAGCGCGCGCACCTCGTCCTTGAACAATTCGCGCAACGGCTCGACCAGCTTCATCTTCATGCGCGCGGGCAGACCGCCGACATTGTGATGCGACTTGATCGTCACTGAAGGCCCGCCGGTGAACGACACGCTTTCGATCACGTCGGGATAGAGCGTACCCTGCGCGAGGAAATCCGCGCCGCCGATCTTTTTGGCTTCCTCATCGAACACGTCGATGAACAGCTTGCCGATGATCTTGCGCTTGGCTTCCGGATCGGTGACGCCCGCGAGCTCGCCCAAGAAAGTCTTCGAAGCATCCACATGCACCAGCGGGATGTTGTAATGATGCCGGAACAGATCGACCACCGTCTCGGCTTCCGCCATGCGTAAGAGGCCATGATCGACGAACACGCAGGTGAGCTGATCGCCAATCGCTTCATGGATCAGCACGGCAGCCACCGCTGAATCAACGCCGCCGGACAGACCGCAGATCACGCGGCCTTGGCCGACCTGCGCGCGGATCTTCTCGATCGCTTCCTCGCGGAAGGCGCGCATGGTCCAGTCGCCTTTCAGCCCCGCAACCTTGCGCACGAAATTCTTGATCAGCTTGGCGCCATCCGGCGTATGCACCACCTCGGGGTGAAACTGCATCGCATAGAATTTGCGCGCATCATCCGCGATGATGGAAATCGGCGAACCCGCCGCCTTCGCCACGCCGCGAAAACCTTCAGGCAGTTTCGTCACCCGGTCGCCATGGCTCATCCAGACGTCGTGCTTCTCGCCTTTCTTCCACACGCCCTCGAACAGCGCGCAGTCGTCGGTGATCTCGATCGCGGCGCGGCCGAATTCGCGATGGTGCCCTGCTTCCACCGTACCGCCGAGCTGCTGCGCCATGGTCTGTTCGCCGTAGCAGATGCCGAGCACCGGCACGCCCGAGGTGAAGATCGACATCGGCGCGGACGGAGCGTCCTCATCCAGCACCGAAGCCGGACCGCCGGACAGGATCACGGCCTTCGGCTTCATCGCCTGGAAGGCTTCCTCGGCTTTCTGGAACGGCACGATCTCGGAATAGACGCCGTCCTCGCGGACGCGGCGGGCGATCAGTTGCGTGACCTGAGAGCCGAAATCGACGATCAGAATCTTCTCGTGCGCGGCCGCCACATCAGGCGTCGCGGCACCGGTCTGGCTGTGTGCTGTCATGGCTGGGAGATACGCGAGGGGGGACGGAGTCGCAACCCCGGAACGCCTGCAAAACCGGCCTTATCGGCAGGTTTTGGCGGCAAAGCCACCCCGCCTGTGTCGTTATCCGGCCTTGCGCAGGATCGAGACGAAAAACCCGTCGGTCCCGGTCCGCAGCGGGGTCATCAGCAGCCCCTGCGGCGACTGGCGCACGGCTTTCCCGAAAGCCCCGGCACGGTCCCCAAGCGCGCCAATGACCTCGGCAGGCGGCACCACGGCGAAGTCCCCGTGGCGGGCCGTAAAGGCTGCAATCTGGCCGCCGTTCTCCTGCGGCAATACGGAGCAAGTAATGTAGGCGATGCGCCCGCCGGGCTTCACAAGCGCTGCGGCGCGCTCCAGCACCTCCGCCTGATCCTTGAGCCGAACCTCCAGCGCGCCGGGCCGCATCCGCCACTTGGCGTCCGGGTTGCGCCGCCATGTCCCGGTACCGGTACAGGGGGCATCCACCACCACGAGGTCAGCGGTCGCCTTGATATCGGAGAGCGGATTCTCGGCTCCCTTAGGGCCCCGAACTTCGGCGTTATGAATTCCCGCGCGCGACAGCCGCTCATGGATCGGCGCAAGCTGGCGCTTGTCGCGGTCGGTCGCGATCAGGCGGCCCTTGCCCTGCATCATCGCCGCGAGCGCCAGCGTCTTGCCACCCGCCCCCGCACACAAATCGATTACCTGCTCGCCCGGTTTTGCCTGCGCGAACAAGGCCGCAAGCTGCGATCCTTCATCCTGAACTTCAACACCGCCCTTGATGAAAACCTCCTCGGCATGGACACCGGGATTGCGCGCATCCGCCCCGAGCACGATGCGCAGGCCGAGCGGCGACCACGGCGTCGGCTGCGCGCCGAGATGTGACAACGCGGCCAGCGCCTTCTCCGGCTTGGAGCGCAGCGTGTTGACGCGCAGATCGAGCGGCGCGCGGCTCGCCATCGCCGCCGCTTCCCTGACGCGATCATCGCCGAAGGCTTCCGCCAGATGCGAGTCGAGCCATTCAGGATAATCACCCGCGATGTCCGGTGGCGCATTGTCGAGCGTGCGCGTGTCCAATGCGCTGCGCTCCGCCTCCGAGAGCGGCGCGGGCGCGAAACGCTCGCCACTGCACAGGGCCGCGATGGCATCGGTGTCGAGGCCGCGCTCCAGCCGCAGCGCGCCGAGCAGCCGGCCGCGCGGCGTATCTTCGTCCATCACATACGCACCCGACGCGCGGCGGCGCAGTGTGTCGAACACCAGCCCGGGGATCGCAGCGCGATCGCCGGAGCCCGCGAAACGGTGCGCCGTGCCCCACTCCTTCAGCGCGCTTTGCGCCGGGGAGCGGTTGGTGTCGATGGCTTCGAGAACTTCAATGGCAGCGGACAGCCGTGCGGCGGGCGTCATGACTATCCTTCAGTCGTTACGTGATTGTGGGAAACAGGATGCGTAGCGCGAAGTACACCCACATCGCCAGCAATACCAGTGCACCTGCGATAAAGAGCGAGGAACTCTGCGAACCTTCGCCCGATGAGCGAATGAAAATACCGGCATGGAGAATTTGCAGCACCACGAAAACCCATGCCAGCAGCACCATCACCAGATCGGCCTGTCGCAATGGCAATGCAAGCGCCACAACGACATAGAACAGAGTGTGGAGGTGATAGTTGAACCAGCCCTGTGCAGGTCCGCCCGCGAGCGAGAGGCGCTGTCCGGTCCAGAACAGCACCCCGAAGGTCAGGGCCACGAGCACGAAAACCGGCAGCAAAATGCCTTGGTACATCATACGGCGTTCTCCAAATATCAAAGTATGGATCGCCCGCGCGCATCCCAATCAGGAATGCACGCGGGCTCGCCGTAATAACTACGCTCCGCCGGGATAGTTCGGGCTCTCGCGCGTAATCGTCACATCGTGGACGTGGCTTTCGCGCAAGCCCGCGCCGGTGATGCGGACGAATTCCGCCTTGGCGTGGAAATCCTGCAGCGTCTTGGCGCCGACATAGCCCATCGCGGCGCGAAGGCCACCGGCCAGCTGATGCAGGACACCGGCGACCGGCCCCTTGTATGGCACCTGCCCTTCGATGCCTTCCGGCACCAGCTTGAGCGTGTCCTTGATGTCCTGCTGGAAGTAGCGGTCGGCCGAGCCGCGCGACATCGCGCCGACCGAGCCCATGCCACGATAGGCCTTGTAGGAACGTCCCTGCCACAGGAACACCTCGCCCGGCGTCTCGTCGGTGCCCGCGAGCAGCGAGCCGACCATGGCGACATCCGCACCGGCGGCGAGCGCCTTGGCGAGATCGCCCGAGAACTTGATGCCGCCGTCGGCGATTACCGGAATGCCCGCCTTCTTCGCCGCCTCGACCGAATCCATGATCGCGGTGAGCTGCGGCACGCCGACACCCGCGACGATGCGCGTGGTGCAGATCGAGCCCGGACCGATGCCAACCTTGATCGCGTCCGCGCCGGAATCGATCAACGCCTGGGTGCCTTCCTTGGTCGCGACGTTGCCCGCCACCACCTGCACCGCGTTCGACAGCCGCTTGATGCGGTTGACCGCATCGAGCACACGCTGCGAATGGCCGTGCGCGGTATCCACCACGACGACATCGACGCCCGCGTCGATCAGCCGTTCGGTGCGCTCGAATCCGCCATCGCCCACCGTGGTCGCGGCAGCAACACGCAGGCGGCCCTGCTCATCCTTGGAGGCCAGCGGATAGGCCACCGCCTTCTCCATGTCCTTCACCGTGATGAGGCCGACGCAGCGGTACTGATCGTCAACGACGAGCAGCTTCTCGATGCGGTTCTGGTGCAGGAGCTTCTTGGCTTCGGTCTGGTTGACGCCGCCCTCGCGCACGGTGATGAGATTTTCGTGGGTCATCAACTCGGAGATCTTCTGGTCCGGGTTGGTGGCGAAGCGCACGTCGCGGTTGGTGAGGATACCGACAAGCTTGCCGGGCTGGCCGTTGCTGCCGCCGGTGACCACCGGGATGCCGGAGAAGCCGTGGTCCTTCATCATCGCCAGCGCGTCGGCGAGCCGCGCGTCAGGCGAAATGGTCAGCGGATTGACCACCATGCCGGATTCGAACTTCTTCACCTGCCGCACCTGCGCGGCCTGATCTTCGGGACTATTGAAATTGCGATGGATGACGCCGATGCCGCCCGATTGCGCCATCGCGATCGCCATGCGGGCCTCGGTCACGGTATCCATGGCCGACGCCATGATCGGGATATTGAGAGGAACGGCGCGCGTGAGATGGGTCCGCAGATCGGCGTCGGAAGGCATGACCTCCGACAGACCGGGCTTCAACAACACATCGTCGAAGGTGAACGCTTCCCGGATTGTCTGATTGATGGACGCCATTGCCAACTCCCTCCAGCGGCCTCGCCGCGATAACATCTCAGGATGTACGACGATCCGGCGGCGCTGCGGCACCACACGCGAATCGTAGCCCATCGATGGGATTGGCGGTGGTCGATAGCATGGCGACCCCGTATTTCAAAGCCTTTCTCGCGGTTTTGACAGGCTTTTCGGCGATAGCAGCCATACCGCCCTCACGCCCTTGCGCCGGAACGGCTGCGCTCACGGCGAGTTGACCCGGCCAGACCGCCCTCACCCACGGGACCGGCCACTTTCGCCCCTTTTTCATCTCTGGCCGGGCTTTGCCGATCCTCCCGCCATTGCTACCAACCTGACGATGCAGAAAGAACGCCTGATTCCGCTGATCGTCGCCTGTGCGCTGTTCATGGAGAACATGGACTCCACGGTGATCGCGACCTCGCTCCCCGCGATTGCGACCGACATCGGCACCAATCCGCTGGCGCTGAAGGTCGCGATCACATCGTATCTGCTCTCGCTCGCGGTCTTTATTCCCGGCAGCGGCTGGATGGCGGACAGGTTCGGCGCCCGCAACGTGTTCGCCTGCGCGATCGCCGTTTTCATGGTCGGCTCGATCGGCTGCGCGATCTCATCCTCGCTGACCGATTTCGTCTATGCCCGCATCCTGCAGGGCATGGGTGGCGCGATGATGATGCCGGTCGGCCGCCTGGTGCTGCTGCGGACCATCGAAAAGAGCGCGCTCGTCAATGCGATGGCGTGGGTCACAGTGCCCGCTCTGCTTGGCCCGGTGATGGGGCCGCCGCTCGGCGGCTTCATCACGACCTATTTTTCGTGGCACTGGATTTTCCTGATCAACATCCCGATCGGATTTCTCGGGATCTACCTCGCCATCCGATTCATCGACCCGATCCCCAGCGACAGCCTCGAGCGGTTCGACCTTGTGGGATTGCTGCTGGCCGGGCTTGCGGTTGCCGGTCTCGCCTTCGGGTTATCGGTCGCGGGATTGAATCTCCTGCCCTGGCAGTTGGTCGTCGGATTGATCGTGGGCGGCGCTGTCTCGGGCCTGTTCTACATCCGCCATGCCCGCAAGACGGCCTCGCCGGTGCTCGACTTCTCGCTGCTGCAACTGCCGACGCTGCGCGCCAGCCTTGGCGGCGGCTTCCTGTTCCGCATGGGCATCGGCGCGTTACCGTTCCTGCTGCCGCTGCTGATGCAGCTCGGATTCGGACTGTCGCCGTTTCAGTCCGGCATGGTGACGTTCGCCTCCGCCATCGGCGCGATGGGCATGAAGACGTTCGCCGCGCGCATCATCCGCACCTTCGGCTTTCGGCCCGTTATCCTGTTCAACGTGTTCGTCGCATCGGCGTCCGTCGCCGCCTGCGCGCTGTTCATGCCCGGCACGCCGCTGTTGCTCATCATGATTGTCCTGATCGTCGGCGGTTTCTTCCGCTCGCTGCAATTCACTGCGATCAACACGCTCGCCTATGCGGAGATCGAGCCGCCGCAGATGAGCCGCGCCACTACGCTCGCCAGCGTCAACCAGCAACTCGCGATTTCGGCGGGCGTCGCGGTCGGCGCGTTCGCGGTCGAAGCCACGCAGCATTTCCGGCAGGCCGCCGAACTCACCGCCATCGATTTCTGGCCTGCGTTTGTTGTGGTCTCGCTGATCTCGGTGTCGTCGTTCTGGGCGTTCTATCGCCTGCCCGCCAACGCGGGGCACCAGATTTCCGGCCAGAAGGTCGAGGCGATGGAAGGCCCGAAGGCCGCCGATACCGCCGCCAACGAGAGCACCGCCGATGTGCGCGACCAGCGGCTCGGATAACCGGACGAACTGGCGAAGCCATGCCCTGCGTTACCGGTGCGTTTTTATCGCTCTGGTGACAGCGGCGATCGCCCTGATCTTCACGCGCGGCGCTGAGTCAGCGCCGCTGTGGCTTCATATCCTGCTGGATGCCACGCTCCTGGCCGTCATCCTGTCATCGTCGCGCATGATATGGAGGCTGCTCTTTCTGCTGTTGAGCATCGCGCTCTCGCTGCAAGGCGCAAGCGTGCTCCTGACGGGGCACCTTCTCTCTTCTCTCGTCATCGCAAATATCGACGGATATCAGTGGCTCGGAACCAGGACCCTGACCGTCCTCGCCACGGCATTCGTGTTTTCAAATCTTTTTAATTTCGCGCTCTATTTCACATCGCGCGCCAGCGGCTTCGGATCGAAGACCAGGATTGCCGCGGCCATCCTGTATGCGGCGACAATCATCCTGCAGGTCACGCCCCTTGGCAGCTTCGCCAAAAGCGTGGCGGCCGCTGACCGTGAATACGCTTTCCTCCCAAAACGGAAGCTGGATCCACGTGCCACCAAATTCATGAAAGACTCATACTGGACAGATGGCGACACCCGAGGGCTCTCGCTCAAGGGCAAGAACGTCATCGTCATCTTTACCGAAGGCCTGTCCAGCCGGGTGATCGACACAGAAAACAACCTCGGCCTCGACCTGACGCCGAACATGGACAAGCTCGTGGCGCGAGGCACCACTTTCGAGAATTACTTCAATCACACGGCAGCGACTTATCGCGGGCTGCGCGGACAACTGACATCGTTCTATCAATACAGGGATGCCTTCCTGCCAAATCCCAAATTCGGCATGGAACAGGAGATGAAACTGTCGGACGTCGACGAGGCCTTTGGCGGGCGACTGGTCTCGCTGCCACATATCCTCGGCACATCCGGATACAGCACGTATTTCCTCACATCGGCGCCGACGGACAGCACATTGAACCGCATGCTGTCGGATATGGGTTTCGACAAGGTTTTCGGCGTCGAGGATTTCTACGAACCGAGCGCGATGATGTCCGACCTTCAGACGTTCGATGCGCTCCAAACGCTGACAGCCAGATTCCAGTCGGCTGGAAAACCGTTCTTCCTCGGCGTCTATCCGAGTGGCACACATCTCGGGATGACGAATTGCGATGCCGAATACCGCACCGGCTCCAATCAGCTTTACAACCAGTTTTATAATTACGATCAGCAGCTCGGTAAATTTATCGACTGGCTCTCAGTTTCGCCCGCCGCCAAGGACACGGTGATCGTTCTCACGGCCGATCACGCTACCTATCCCAGCCCCGCCTACAAAAAGAGCTTCCGGACGGATATCGACCTGTTCGTCGATCGCATTCCGCTCATCATTTACGGCGAAGGGGTCAAGAGCCAGAAGCTCGACGCCAGAAATGGCAACAGCCTGTCATTGGCTCCGACGCTTCTGCACCTCCTGGGCATCCGGAAGGGCGTCAACTTCTTCCTCGGCTGCTCGCTGTTCTCGACTTCGTGCGAAAGCCCCTACAGCCACATCTCGGCGATCGGAGAGGATATTATCGACACCTCGAGCGGAACCCCGCGCGTGATTTCAAATCACCACATCACGCACGACATCCACATGATGTACGATATCGGGGGATGAGGCTGCGATCAGGCCGCGATGGATCGACGGATCGTCAGGCGCCGCCGCGAAAACCCATCGCCAGCACGTAGCGCTCGGATGAATCCTGACGGCTCGCCGCAGGCTTGACGTGGCGCACGGTGGCGAAATTGCGCTTCAACTCGTTCTGCAGCGTGGCATCCGCCCCGCTCTGAAACACCTTCGCCAGAAACACGCCGCCGGGATTGAGCACCTCGGCCGCGAACGCGGCCGCGCTTTCGACCAGACCGACGATGCGGAGCTGATCGGTCTTGCGATGGCCGGTGGTGTTGGCCGCCATGTCGGACATCACGATATCGGCGCCACCGCCCAGTATTGCGCGCAACTTCTCGGGAGCATCGTCGGCAAGGAAATCGAGTTGCGCGAACGTCACGCCGGGAATTTCGCCCATCTCCAGAAGGTCGATGGCAATGACCTTGCCCTTGCCCGCTTCCGCGCCGACGCGCTTCGCTGCGATCTGGCTCCAGCCGCCGGGTGCCGCACCGAGATCGACCACCGCCTGCCCCTGCTTCAGGAAATGGTATTTGTCATCCATCTCGCGCAGCTTGTAGGCGGCGCGCGAGCGATAACCGTCGCGCTTGGCCTGCATGACATAGGGGTCATTGAGCTGGCGCTCCAGCCACAGCTTGGACGACAGCTTGCGCTTGCCGCCGCTTTTCACCGTGACGTGCAGCCGCCCCGTCGTGTCTTTCGCCATGAATTGAGCCTTGCAGGAATCGCTTGAGTATCCGTGTGCGATCTTACACGGGCTGGATATAGCCGTCTTCGCGCATCATTTCGACCAGCATGCCCTCGCGCAGGCCCCGGTCGGCGACCCGCAGCCGCGGCACCGGGAACGCCGCGCGGATCGCGTCGAGAATGGCGCAGCCCGCCAGCACCAGGTCGGCGCGCTCGGAACCGATGCAGGCATTATCGGCGCGCTGGCGGTAGGTCATCGTCATCAGCTTCTCGACCGCCGCCTCGATGTCGTGGCCCTTCATCCAGAGCCCGTCGACCCTGCGGCGGTCATAACGCACGAGGCCAAGATGGACGCCCGCCACCGTGGTCACGGTGCCGGACGTGCCGAGCAGATGCATGCCCGCGAGATCGCCGTTATGCGCGGCGGCGAACGGCGCGAGATGCTGGGCGACTTCATCGATCATCGCCGCATAGGACTCCCGCGTCACGTCGATGCCGCCGAAATGTTCCGCCAGCGTGACGACACCGAGCGGCAGCGAAATCCACGGCCCTTTGACCGGCGGCGCATCCGGCTGGCCGTCGGGCCGCATCAGCTTCACCACTTCGGTCGAGCCGCCGCCGATGTCGAACAGGATCGCGCCGCGCGCGCGATCGTCGAGCAGCGGCGAACAGCCGATCGCGGCGAATGTCGATTCCGTCTCGCGGTCGACAATCTCAAGCTCGATTCCGGTTTCCGACTTGATGCGGGACAGGAACAGATCGGAATTGTCCGCCGCGCGACAGGCCTCGGTTGCGATGGTGCGGCGGCGCACGGCACCCCGCGCATCCATCTTGTCCCGGCAGACCGACAGCGCCCCAACCGCGCGCTCGATCGCGGCATCGCTGATGCGGCCCGAGGAGACGATCCCCTCGCCGAGCCTGATGATGCGCGAAAATGAATCGACCACACGGAAGCCATCGCCGGTCGGGCGCGCGATCAGCAATCTGCAATTGTTTGTGCCGAGATCGATCGCGGCATAGGCAGGCGCGCTGGGAGCACGGCTTGCTTGCGCTTCGCCTGCCAGCAAATCCGCGTTCCGCTGTTCAGCGGCGCGTGACTGTGCATGCTCCGTCATGCAGATCCAAATCTGCGCCGAGGCGGCGCGAAACACCATTCGTCATTAAATGTACCAGCGCAGGCGGCTCGCGCAACCATCCTGTTCCCGCCCCGCCAAAACGCCTGAAAACAAAGGAATGCGGGCCTGCTTTCGCGGCGGCGCGAGCCATGTTATCGCAACGCAAAACGCAGGACGTTAAACGAACGAACAATATGCGAATCTATATCGACGCAGATGCCTGTCCGGTGAAGGATGAAATCTACCGTGTCGCCGCGCGCCACCACTGGCCCGTGAGCGTCGTCGCGGGGAATTTCATTCGCGTGCCGGACGATCCGATGATCGAGCGCATCGCCGCCGGGTCCGGCATGGATGCAGCCGACGACTGGATCGCCGAACGCGCGACGAAAGACGATGTCGTCATTACCGCCGACATTCCACTCGCCAGCCGTTGCGTGAAGGCGGGCGTGTCCGTTATCGCGCCGAACGGCAAGGCCTTCACGGAAGAGTCAATCGGCATGACGCTCGCCGTGCGCAATTTGATGACGGATTTGCGTTCCAGCGGCGAGATCACCGGTGGCCCGCGCGGCTTCTCGCCGAAGGATCGTTCTGCTTTTCTCTCGGCGCTCGATCAGGCCATCCGCCGCATTCTGCGCGCGCAACCATCAGACTGAGGCACATGGCTCCCCTTATCCAGCTCAAGGACATTGCTCTCACCTTCGGCGGCACGCCGCTTCTGACCGGCGTGGAACTGGCCGTCGAAGCGGGCGACCGCGTCTGCCTGATCGGTCGCAACGGCTCGGGCAAATCCACGCTGCTCAAGATCGTCGCCGGATTGATCGAACCGGATCGCGGCACACGTTTTGTCCAACCCGGTGCGACGGTGCGTTACCTGCCGCAGGAGCCGGACTTCTCCGGCGCCGCGACGACGCTGGCCTATGTCGAAGCTGGTCTTAACCCCGGCGACGATTCCTATCAGGCGCGCTATCTGCTCGAACAGCTCGGCCTCACCGGCGAGGAGAACCCCGCGAACCTCTCGGGCGGCGAAGCACGCCGCGCCGCGCTGGCGCGCGTACTCGCGCCCTCGCCCGACATCCTGCTGCTCGACGAGCCGACCAACCATCTCGACCTCACCACCATCGAATGGCTGGAAGGCGAACTCGCCTCGCGCCGCAGCGCGCTCGTCATCATCAGCCACGACCGCCGCTTCCTCGCCAATCTGTCGCGCGCCACCGTCTGGCTCGACCGCGGTGAGACGCGCCGCATCGAGAAAGGCTTCGATGCGTTCGAGGAATGGCGCGACGAGGTGCTGGCGGAAGAAGAACGCGATCAGCACAAGCTCGACCGCAAGATCGTGATGGAAGAGCACTGGCTGCGTTACGGCGTCTCCGGCCGCCGCAAGCGCAACGTCAAGCGGCTCGGCAACCTGCATGCGCTGCGCGAGCAGCGGCGCGACTATCGCGGCGCGACCGGCAAGGCGGCGCTCGCCGCGGCCGAATCCGACGTGTCCGGCAAGCTCGTGGTCGAGGCGAAACACATCTCGAAGGCGTTCGGCGAGCGCGCCATCGTCAGCGATTTCTCTACCCGCATCGCGCGCGGCGACCGGCTCGGCATCGTCGGCCCCAACGGCGCGGGCAAGACCACGCTGATCAATCTTCTCACCGGCGCGGAGCCGCCCGATAGCGGCACGGTGCGGCTCGGCGTCAATCTCGAAATGGCGACGCTCGACCAGCATCGCGAAAGCCTCGATCCCAAATCGACGCTCTCGGAAGCCCTGACCGGCGGACGCGGCGATCACATCATGGTCGGCGGCAAGCCGAAGCACGTCATCGGCTACATGAAGGACTTCCTGTTTTCGCAGGAACAGGCACGCACGCCGCTCGAGGCACTGTCCGGCGGCGAGCGCGGCCGCCTGATGCTGGCGCGCGCACTGGCCAAGCCCTCGAACCTTCTGGTGCTCGACGAGCCGACCAACGATCTCGATCTGGAAACGCTGGACGTGCTGGAAGACATGCTCGGCGATTACGAGGGCACGGTGGTGCTTATCAGCCACGACCGCGACTTCCTCGACCGCGTCGTCACATCCGTGATCGCACCGGAAGGCCAAGGCCGCTGGGTCGAGTATGCTGGCGGCTACAGCGACATGCTGGCGCAGCGCGGCAGCGACTTAAAGGAAAAGACCGTCAAGGGCACGCCCGCGCCCGCAAAGGCCGCGAAGGAAGCTTCTCCTTCCGCCGCCGCGCCCGCTCCGAAACGCCGCCTCAGTTTCAAGGACAAGCACGCGCTGGACACACTGCCGAAGACGATGGCGAAGCTGCAGGCCGAGATCGCGAAACTGCAAACCCAGTTGGACGACCCGACGCTGTTCACACGCGACCGCAAGGCCTTCGATGCCGCCTCCGCCGCGATGACAAAAGCCCATGCCGATCTCGCGGCCGCCGAGGAACAATGGCTGGAGCTGGAAATCCTGCGCGAGGACATCGAGGGCGGGACGTAACGCGGCTTCCTTCAGCGCACTTCATGAAGCTCCAGAGCGAGCGCATCGCGGAAGGCTTCGATCGGAGCCGCCAGACGGCCGGCCGGCGGACGATGAACGACCCATGCCCTCACGGCGGGTTCGAAGTTTTCGACCTTGACGATCTTCAGCTTGCTGCGAAAGGGGCTGCGCTTCAAAGCCGCAGGCGTTGCCAGTCCAATTCCCATGCCGCGCGCGACCAGCGACAATCGAAGCTCCGGGTCGATCGCCTCCACAGCAATCTGAAACGGCAGATGCGCTGCGTCAAACCGGCGCTTGAGCGCCCTGCGAAATCCGCAGCCATCATGATTGATGACCCATGGCAGGCGCGACAGGTCCGGCAGGCCAATCGTCTTCGGCACCTTCATGTCGCGAGGGACGACGAAAATGACAGCCTGCGTTCCGAGATCGTCACATTCTAGTTCTTCCGGTGGCGCGACACCGTCAGGCAGACAGATCGCAGCGGCATCGAGTTCGTTGCGGCCAACCCGCTCCGTCTGCTCCAGCGACCAGCCGGAAATGACCCGCAGGCTCAGCGATGGAAATTGCGCGCGCAGCCTATCCAGCGGCACGCTCAAACCGGCTTCGGATAAATAAGGTGTAATGCCCAGGCGGAATTCGCCGCGCACGACGCCATCGGCCGCAACCCCCGATTTAAGATCGTCCAGCGTCCGCAACACCCGGCGCCCCTGCTCATACGCTTCGCGACCTGCCGTTGTTGGTTTCAATGGCTTCGATTGCCGGTCGAGCAATTCCACACCAAGCATGTCTTCGAGATTCTGCACGCGGCGCGTCACCCCCGGCTGGGTCAGATTCAGCCGCGCGGACGCGGCGACGATGGAGCCGGTTTCGACTACCGCGACGAAGGCGACCAGATCATTGGTATTCATGACCAACACGCATATTGATTATCGATATAATTGAATTGTTGCATATTATGCGTGCTGCTTAAAGGGCCTCGCGATCATTTGCGAGGCTTTCAATGACCCTGCTTCCGGCCACGACCCTTCCCGACCCTCAACAAACCGTTTCCCGCTCCTTCATCCGGCTGGGTGCCCTCGCCACCGGCGTCATTGTGACTAACCTGTCCGCGCCACAAATCCTTGTCGCGTTGATCGGCTCGTCCTTCGGCATATCCACCGCACAGGCTGGCATGGTCAGCACCTCGACCCTGCTCGGATACGCCACCGGATTGTTTCTGCTGGTGCCGCTCGCCGACATCTTTGAAAACCGCAACCTCATTGGCTTCACGCTCGCCTGCACCGTCACTGCCGCGATCTGCACCGCACTCGCACCGACACCCTCCCTTTTGCTGCTGTGCGTGTTCGTGCTCGGCGTCTTCTGCTCCGCGATCCAGATGCTCGTGCCGCTCATCGCTGCGATGGCGCATCCATCCGAACGCGGGCGCGTCATCGGCGATGTGATGGGTGGATTAATGATCGGTATCATGCTGTCTCGCCCGCTCGCGAGTTTAATAGCGGGCGGATGCTTGGGACTGGCGCGGATTCTATGCGGCCTCTGCTGCGGCGATCGCAGTTCTTGCCATCGCTCTGATGCGACGCCTTCCCTCGCTGCAGCCCGCCGCACGCATAAGCTACGCCGGGCTGCTGGGGTCGTTCTGGACATTGTGGCGCGATGAACCGGTCTTGCGCGTGCGCTCATGGACGGCCTCGCTGGCCATGGCATCCTTCTCCGCCTACTGGACTGCCATTGCACTCCGGCTATCCGCCAGCCCCTTCAACCTCACAGCGCGCGGCATTGCGATCTTCGCGCTGGTCGGCGCAGCCGGCGCGATTGCGACACCGCTAGCGGGCCGGATGGGCGATCGCGGCTGGACACGGCGGGGATTATGCGCATCGCATCTTCTCATTATCGTGGCGCCCGTGCTGTGTGCATTGGCTGAATTCGTCTCGTCACGAACATTGGCGCTCACCGTAGAAGGTCTCGGTGCGATCCTTCTCGACATCGGCTTCACCTGCGACCAGATTCTTGGCCGCCGTGCCATCAACTTGCTACAGCCAGAAGCGCGAGGCCGCATCAACGGTCTCTATGTCGGCCTGTTCTTCATCGGAGGCGGTATCGGCGCAGCCGCAGCCAGCTTAGCGTGGTCATACGGGGGATGGTCAGCCGTCTGTCTCGCCGCCGGAAGCTTTGGCTTTATTGCCCTGATAACGGATGCGGTAACCTCGACAGGGACGTCATAGCCGCAAAAAATCCGCGCCACGCTTTCGCGTGACGCGGATTCTTTATCTTGACCGGAACTTACTTGGTCAGCGGGCAGCCGCTTTCCTTCGCGGTCGGGTAGGCCTTGTCGCCCGGCACGGTGGCGATCACCTTGTAATAATCCCACGGCTTCTTGCTTTCCGAAGGCTTCTTGACCTCGAACAGATAGAGGTCGGTGACCATGCGGCCGTTGGCGAGAACCTTGCCGTGCGAGGTGAAGGCATCATCCACCGGCATTTCCTTCAGCTTCTTGGTGACGGCTTCGGTATCCTTGGTCCCGGCGGCCTTCACAGCCTTCAGGTACGAGGTCACGGCCGAATAGGTACCGGCCTGGACCATGTTGGGCATCCGGCCGGTCTTCTTGAAGAAGCGGTTGGCGAAATCGCGCGACCTGTCGTCCCGATCCCAGTAGAAGCTCTCGGTCAGTTGCAGGCCCTGCGCCGCCTGAAGGCCGAGGCCGTGCACTTCCGCCAGCGTGAACAGCAGCGCCGCGAGCTTCTGGCCGCCCTGCACGATGCCGAATTCAGACGCCTGCTTGATGGCGTTCGAGGTGTCGAGACCGGCGTTGGCAAGGCCGATGACCTTCGCCTTCGAGCTTTGCGCCTGCAACAGGAACGACGAGAAGTCGGAGGTGTTCAGCGGGTGACGCACCGCGCCCAGCACCTTGCCGCCCTTTTCCTTCACGATCGCGGCGGTGTCCTGCTCCAGCGAATAGCCGAACTGATAGTCGGCGGTCAGGAAGAACCAGGTGTTGCCGCCCGCCTCGGTCAAGGCACCGCCGGTGCCGACAGCGAGCGCATGCGTGTCATAGGCCCAGTGGAAGCCGTAAGGCGAGCAGAGGTCGCCGGTGATGCGCGACGAGCCCGCGCCGACCACCATGTCGATCTTCTTTTCCTGCTTCGAGAGTTCCTGCACGGCGAGCGCGACAGAAGATGTCGTCAGTTCGGTGATCATGTCGACATGTTCGACATCGTACCAGCGGCGCGCGATGCTCACGCCGAGGTCGGGCTTGTTCTGGTGGTCGGCGTTAACCAGTTCGATCTTCTGGCCGAGCACGGAGCCGCCGAAATCATCGATGGCCATTTGGGCGGCTTCGACCGACCATTTGCCGCCGAAATCAGCGTAGACGCCGGACTGATCGTTCAAGACACCAATCTTGACGCCCTCGGCGGCGAATGCCGGGCCGGCCGCGCAGAGAAGGGCCAGGGCCGAGATTGCCGACAGATATTTGGACTTCATGTTTCACTCCCGATTATCGTTATTTTGCAACGCGAAAGAGACGAACGAGGTTGTGGTTCCCGGACAGCCTAGCGGTTTTATGCGACACCGCCATAGTTCTATCGTCCGAAATTCTTAACGGCCCACCCGGGCCAGCGCGCCCCGCCCGGCCGCGACGCCGGTGGCAAAAGAGGCCTGCAGGAGATATCCGCCGGTCGGCGCCTCCCAGTCGAGCATCTCGCCCGCGACAAAGACATCGGGCCGCGAACGCAGGCTGAAATCCGGACCGACCTCCGAAAAAGCCACCCCGCCCGCGGTCGAAATCGCCCGCGCCAGGGACGCCGCCCCTTCCACCCGTACGGGCAGCGCGCGGATCAGGCGCGCCAGCTCCTCCGGCGGCATGGCCGAAAGCATCGTGTCACGATGCAATGCGGCCTCATGCAGAAGCCCTATCGCGTGCGGCGGCAAGGTTAGCGCTTTACGTAAAAATGTCGCGATCGACTGCTTGCCGCGTGGACGCGACAGCCGCGCCACGAGATCCGGCAAGGTGAGATCCGGGCGCAGATCGACGGTGAGCGTGGCATGTCCCTTCGCGGCAACGCCCTCGCGCAATGCCGCCGACAACGCATAGATGCCGCCGCCTTCGATGCCGTCCTTCGTGATGACGATCTCGCCGCGCGATGTGCGCGCCTCATAGCCGAGCGCCACGTTCTTGAGCGGCTGGCCTTCGAACCGCTCCCGAAAGGAGTCACTCCATGCGACGCGGAAACCGGAATTCGCTGGTTTCAGTTCGCTGACCGCGATCCCCTGCGCCGACAGGATGTCGCGCCAGTCGCCGTTCGACCCCAGCCGAGGCCAGCTTGCGCCGCCGAGTGCGAGGATCGTCGCGTGCGGTCGCATGCTTTGCTCGCCCTGCGGCGTCTCGAAACGCAGCGCACCATTCTCGTCCCAGCCAAGCCATCGATGACGAAGCGCGAACCGCACGCCAAGACTTTCCAGCCGTGACAGCCACGCCCGCAGCAACGGCGAGGCCTTGAAGGTTTTGGGAAAGACCCGCCCGCTCGAGCCGATGAAGGTGTCCTGCCCGAGCCCATGCGCCCAGTCGCGCAACGCCTCCGGCGGAAACGCCTCGATCGTCGCGCGCAGAAGCGGCGGCGCGTTGTTATAGCGCGCAAGGAAAATATCGAGCGGCTCGCTGTGGGTGAGGTTGAGCCCGCCCCGCCCGGCCATCAGAAATTTGCGCGCGACCGACGGCATCCGGTCGTACACGATGACCGACGCGCCTGCCGCCGCCACCGTTTCGGCCGCGATCAGGCCGGCCGGACCGGCCCCGATAATGGCAACATCCGGCGCGCTCACGACATCAAACCGGCTTCATCCCTTCGACTGGGCCCTGAGTTGCGCGATGATGCCGGAAAAGTCCACCATGCCGTGTCCGGCATCCGAAAAAGCCTGATAAAGCGCCTGCGCATGCGCGCCGAGCGGCGTGGACGCGCCGGCCGCGCGCGCCGCCTCCTGCGACAATCGCAGGTCCTTCAGCATCAGCGCCGTGGCGAAGCCCGGCTTGTAATCATTATTGGCGGGCGATGCGGGCACCGGACCCGGTACCGGACAATAGCTCGTCAGCGACCAGCATTGTCCCGAGGAGGTGGACGCGACATCGAACAGCGCCTGATGCGACAGACCGAGTTTCTCGCCGAGCGTGAACGCCTCGCAGACGCCGATCATCGAAATGCCGAGGATCATATTGTTGCAGATCTTCGCCGCCTGCCCCGCGCCTGCCTCGCCGCAATGGATGATTTTGGCACCCATCTTTTCCAGGATCGGCTTTGCGGCGGCGAATGCCTTGGGATCGCCGCCCGCCATGAAGGTCAATGTCGCGTTCTTCGCGCCATTGGTGCCGCCGGACACCGGCGCATCGACCGAACGCAGGCCCGCGGTCGCCGCCAGTTCGTGGGCCTCTCCTGCGCTTCCCACATCGATGGTCGAGCAATCGATAATCAGGGTGCCCTTCTCGAGCAGCGGCACGATCTCGTTCCAGACATCGAGGACATGTTGACCCGCAGGCAACATGGTGATGACGGTTTCGGCTCCCTGCACCGCATCGTTGATGCTGGCTGCAACGGCGATGCCTGCCGCGGCCGCCGCCTTCTTGGAAGATTCGGCGAGATCGAAACCGCGAACCGCAAATCCCGCCTTCACCAGATTGGCGGCCATTGGCCCGCCCATGTTGCCGAGACCGATAAAAGCAATCTGCGTCATGACCGACTCCGTCTGGTGAACGTAAAGCAATTTAGCGTCCGAACGGAGCGAGCGCGATATTCAACATAAGAACGAGATGCGCTGTGCCGCTAGCGAGCGACTTTTCCTTGTGCGGATTTTGGGACAGCGCGTTTGACGCGCACCGCATTCCCCGCCAGCGCCTTCTTCCGGCCCGCCCTGAGAATATCTGCCGATAATTCTTCATCGGCCGCTGCCGCGCGCGCCAGCAGAAGGCTTCCGACCATGGTTGCGATGGCGCCGATCGCCTCTTCGCGCATAGCCCTGGTCGGGCGCTCCGCATGTTGCGAGGCGACAAGATCGATCGCCTCTTCAAGTTTGGCGGTGAAAATCCGCCGCGTCTTTGTACTGGAGCGGGCCAGTTCGGCGCCCAGCGCCGGTAACGCGCAACCGCCCGACACGTCGTCGCGATGCTCGCGCGTCAGATAGCCATTGACGATGGCGGCCAGCCCTTCGCCTTTCGGCGCTTTCTCCGCCCGGGCCCGCCAGCGCCGCGCAGTCGTATCCAGCGCATCGCGGAAGGATTCTTCAATCAGCGCGTCGCGGGATTTGAAATGCGCATAGAAGCCGCCATGGGTGAGTCCCGCCTCCTCCATCAATTCCGCGATGGCGATGCCGGCTGAACCATTTTCCTTCAGACGCATGACCGCGCCTTTCAGAATTTTCTCATGGGTCGCCGCTTTGTGATCCCGCGCGTAACGCATGGCCTGTCCTTTATATGTCACGTATCATATAATACGAAAGAAGCCGCTCCGTAAAGGGATTGTGATCCAATCCTCGTGATATGATACTTATCATACTCTCAGTTTCCGACTTGCCCCACAGGACCGACCATGATCTCGAACTGGCTCTCGGCGCGCGTTGCCTCCCGCGACATCTATTACGGATGGGCCGTCGTCGCCGCGACCTTCCTGACGACGCTGGCGAGCGCCGCCTCGATCAGCGCGCCGGGCGTGTTCATCGTGCCGCTGGAGCAGGAATTTCACTGGAGCAACGCGGAAATCTCCAGCGCGCTGTCGATCCGCCTGCTGCTGTACGGGCTGGTGGCCCCCTTCGCCGCAGCCCTCATCAACCGCTACGGCATGCGCAATGTCGTGCTCTGCGCGCTGACGACGATCATCTCGGGCCTCGTGCTCTCGCTGTTCATGACCGAAGTCTGGCAACTGATCGTGCTGTGGGGATTCGTCGTCGGCCTCGGCACCGGCATGACTGCATTGGTGCTCGGCGCGACGGTCGCCGCGCGCTGGTTCACCGCGCGGCGCGGATTGGTCGTCGGGATGTTCGCCGCGAGTTCGGCCACCGGCCAGCTTCTGTTTCTGCCGGTGATGGCGAAGCTCACCGAACTCTATAGCTGGCGCGTCGCCACCGGCGCGCTCTGCGTGCTGATGGCCGTCGCCGCACTTGCCGTGCTTCTGGTGGTGCGCGACCGTCCGTCCGATCTCGCGCTGCGCCCCTTTGGCGATGACGGCAGCACGCCGATCCCTCCGCCCGCACCCGCGAATGCGCCGATCACATCGGCTGCTCTCGGCGCATTGAGGGAGGCCTCGCAAAGCCGCGTCTTCTGGGTGCTGTTCTTCACCTTCTATATCTGCGGTGCCAGCACCAATGGCCTGATCCAGACGCACTTTATTACGCTGTGCGCCGACTATTCGATTCCCGCCACGGGCGCCGCAACGCTGCTGGCGGCGATGGGCATCTTCGATTTCATCGGCACCATCATGTCCGGCTGGCTGTCGGACCGCTACGACAATCGCTGGCTGCTGTTCTGGTACTACGGCCTGCGCGGACTCTCGCTGATGATGCTGCCGTTCACCGACTTCACCTTCTACGGCCTGTCGCTGTTCGCGGTGTTCTACGGGCTCGACTGGATCGCCACGGTCCCCCCGACCGTGCGCCTGACCGCCTCGACCTTCGGAGCCGAGCGCACCAATCTGGTGTTCGGCTGGATTTTCGCCGGCCACCAGATCGGCGCCGCCTCGGTGGCGCTAGGTGCCGGATTGTCGCGGACCTATCTGGCCAGCTATTTGCCCGCGTTCTTCACAGCCGGGCTCCTGTGCCTGATTGCATCGCTCGCCGCCCTGTCGATCCGCCGTGACAAACGCCCCGTAGTCGCCTAGGTCTGTACCGACAGATTTCTCCGGCAAGGCAGGACGATGCGACGGATTGTTGTTACGGGTATGGGTGCGGTGTCCCCGCTGGGTTGCGGCGTGGAAACCAACTGGTCACGGCTGACCGCCGGAAAATCGGGCATTCGCCGTCTGCCCGAGGCAGCCTGCGCCGACCTGCCCTGCAAGGTGGCGGGCCTCGTGCCGGACACCACCGAGGACCCGGAAGCCGGCTTCGATCCGAACTGCGCGGCTCCGGTCAAAGACCAGAAGAAGATGGACCGCTTCATCCTGTTCGCGCTGCTCGCGGCTGAGGAAGCAGTGGCGCAGGCGAACTGGCACCCGGCCGAGGAAAAGGACCGCACACGGACCGCGACCATCATCGGTTCCGGCGTCGGCGGCTTCCCGGCCATCGCCGATTCCGTGCGGCTTGCGGATTCGCGCGGCGTGCGGCGGCTGTCGCCCTTCACCGTTCCCTCCTTCCTCGTCAATCTCGCTGCCGGTCAGGTCTCGATCAAGCATGGCTTCAAGGGCGCGCTGGGCGCGCCGGTGACGGCCTGCGCCGCCGGCGTGCAGGCGATCGGCGATGCCGCGCGGATCATCCGCGCGGGCGAAGCCGACATCGCGCTGGCGGGCGGCGCGGAAGCCTGCGTCGAGCGCACCGCGCTTGGCGGCTTCGCGGCGGCCCGCGCACTCTCCTCCGGTTTCAACGACACGCCCGAGCGGGCCTCGCGCCCGTTCGACAAGGCGCGCGATGGTTTCGTGATGGGCGAAGGCGCGGGCCTTCTCGTGATCGAAGAACTGGAGCATGCACTCGCGCGCGGAGCCAAACCGATCGCGGAGCTGATCGGCTACGGCACCAGCGCCGACGCCTACCACATGACGTCCGGCCCCGAGGATGGCGACGGCGCGCGCCGCGCGGTCGTACAGGCGCTGCAACAGGCGGGGCTTGATCCGTCGCAGATCCAGTATCTCAACGCCCACGCCACTTCGACGCCGGTGGGCGATCTCGGCGAACTGACCGCAATCAAATCGGTGTTCGGGACAAACAACAGCGTGGCGGTGAGTTCGACCAAATCGGCGACGGGCCATCTTCTCGGTGCCGCTGGTGGTCTCGAAGCAATCTATTCGGTGCTGTCGCTGCGCGACCAGATCGCGCCCGCGACGCTGAATCTCGACGATCCCGACGACGCCGCGGAGGGCGTCGATCTCATCCGCGGGCAGGCCCGCAAAATGAAGATCGATCACGTGCTTTCAAACGGGTTCGGTTTTGGCGGCGTCAACGCCAGCGTGATCTTCCGCAAGATCTGACGGCTTGCGCGGGTAAGCCCTACTACTCCGCCGCCTCCGACACCGCGCTCGGCGGCTCGGAATGATCGCTATCGGACGGCGTTCCGCGCCCGAACTGCGACATCCAGTTCGACAGGCGATCGAGGTAAAGATAGATCACCGGCGTCGTGAACAATGTCAGCACCTGACTGACAAGCAGGCCGCCGACCATGGCGTAGCCAAGCGGCTGGCGGATTTCCGAACCGGTGCCGTGGCCCAGCATCAGCGGCACGCCGCCGAGCAGCGCCGCCATCGTCGTCATCATGATCGGGCGGAAACGCAGCAGCGCCGCCTTGTGGATCGCTTCTTCCGGCGTCAAATGCTCGTCGCGCTCGGCCACGATCGCGAAGTCCACCAGCATGATGCCGTTCTTCTTCACGATGCCGATCAGAAGCACGATGCCGATCAGCGCAATGAGGCTGAAGTCGTAGCCGAAGATCATCAGCGTCGCGAGCGCGCCGACACCCGCCGACGGCAGCGTCGACAGAATGGTGATCGGGTGGATGTAGCTCTCGTAGAGAATGCCGAGGATGAGATACACCACGATGAGCGCGGCGAAAATCAGGAGCGGAATGGTGCTGAGCGATTGCTGGAACGCCTGCGCGGTGCCCTGGAAGCTGCCGTTCAACGTGCCCGGCACGCCAAGCTCGGCCACCGCCTTCTGCACCGCGTCGGTCGCCTGCCCCAGCGCAACGCCTTGCGCGAGGTTGAAGCTGATGGTGATCGCCGGGAATTGCCCCTGATGGCTGATCGACAGCGGCCGCACCGGATCGGTGGTCCAGCGCACGAAGGTCGAGAGCGGCACCTGATCGCCTGTCGTCGGTGACTTGATGTAGATCTTCTGGAGGCTGTCCAGATCGCCCTGCATCTCGGGCAGGATTTCCATCACCACATGATAGCTGTTGAGCTGGGTGAAATACTGCGCGACCTGACGCTGGCCGAATGCGTCATATAGCGTGTCGTCGATCAATTGCGGCGAGATGCCGTAGCGCGACGCCGTATCGCGGTCGATGGTCAGCGTCAGTGTGGTGCCCTTGGTCTGCTGGTCGGTCGCGACGTCGCGCAGTTGCGGCAACGTCTCCATCTTCGCCAAAATCTTCGGCGCCCACTCATTCAGTTCTGCAAGGTTGGCGTCCTGCAACGTGTATTCGAATTGCGTGCGGGTCGCGCGGCCGCCGAGGCGCACGTCCTGCGACGCCTGCAAATAGAGTTTCGCGCCTTCCACCTTCTCGGCCTTGGCGCGAATGCGCGCGATGATCTGCGGCGCAAGCGCCGTCCGTTCGTCCCGCGGCTTCAGCGTAATATAAAGACGGCCGGTATTCAGCGCGCTGCCGCCGCCGCCGATTGCCATCGCGACGCTATACACGTCGGGATCGTCCATCACGATCTTGCCGAGTTCTTCCTGCTTGCGCTTCATGTCGGCGAAGGAAATGTCCTGCGCGGCCTGCGAGGCGCCGGTCAGCAGGCCGTTATCCTGCTGCGGGAAAAAGCCCTTCGGGATCGCGATGAACAGGATCACGGACAGCGCCAGCGTCGCGAAGAACACCATCAGCGTGGTGAAGCGCCAGCGCATCACCACGTTCAGGCCACGCTCGTACCAATAGAGCATGCCGTCGAACATGCGCTCGCTCCACTGGTAGAACTTGCCGTGCTGCTGGTGCTCCTGGTGCGGTTGCAGGAAGCGGGACGCCATCATCGGCGTCAACGTCAGCGACACGATCATGGAGACGAAAATCGTCATCGCCAGCGTTACCGCGAATTCGCGGAACAGGCGCCCGATGATGCCGCCCATCAGCAGCAGCGGAATCAGCACCGCGACCAGCGACACGCTGATCGACACGATGGTGAAGCCGATCTCGCTCGCGCCCTTCAGCGCGGCCCGATACGGGTCCTCCCCCTTCTCCACGTAACGCGAAATGTTCTCCAGCATCACGATGGCGTCGTCGACCACGAAACCGACCGCGATGGTGAGCGCCATGAGTGACAAATTGTCGAGCGTATAACCCGCCATCCACATCAGCGCGCAGGCGCCCAAGAGTGCCAGCGGCACCGTGACGCTCGGGATCACGGTCGCCCAGAAACTGCGCAGGAAGATGAAGATGACCATCACCACGAGAGCGATGGTCAGGAGCAGCGTGAACTGCACGTCCTCCACCGCCGCACGGATGGTCGTAGTGCGGTCGCTCATGATATGAATCTTGACCGCCGGCGGGATGGCTTTCTCAAGCCGCGGCAACTGAGCCTTGATCTTGTCGACCGTCTCGATGACGTTGGCGCCGGGCTGCTTGAAGACGACGAGGAACACGCCGCGCTTGCCGTTCGCCCACGCCGCCTGCTTCATGTCCTCAGGCCCGGACACCGCCTGCCCAATATCGCGGATGCGCAACGGGCCGCCATTGCGATAGGCAATAATAACGTCGTTCCAGTCTTTCGACGCCGGCAACTGGTCGTTGGCGTAGATCGTGTAGCTGCGGGTCTTGCCGTCGATGTTGCCCTTCGGACTGTCGACCGTGGTCTGCACCAGCTGGGCGCGCACGTCTTCCAGACCGAGCCCCTTCGCCACCAGCTTCGCCGGATCGATCTGCACGCGGATCGCAGGCTTCTGCTGGCCGCCGATGGTGACCTGGGCGACGCCGGTGATCTGGCTGAGTTGCTGGGCGAGCTGGCTGTCGACCGCGTCATTGACCTCGATCAGCGGCATCGTGTCGGAGGTCGCCGACAGGATCATGATCGGGGCATCCGCCGGATTGACCTTGCGATAGGTCGGCGGGCTGGGAAGACTTTTCGGCAACTGGCCGCCCGCGGCATTGATTGCCGCCTGCACGTCATTCGCCGCGCCATCGATATTGCGATTGAGATCGAACTGGATCGTCACCGCCGTCGAGCCGAGCGAGCTCGTCGAGGTCAACTGCGCGACGCCCGGAATCTGCGCGAACTGCCGCTCGAGCGGCTGGGCGACCGACGACGCCATCGTTTCAGGACTGGCGCCCGGCAGGCTCGCCGAGACCTGAATGGTCGGAAAATCGACCTGCGGCAGAGGCGCGATCGGCAGCGACGGATACGCCACGAGACCGACGAACAGGACGCCGACCATCAGCAACGAAGTTGCGATGGGGTAGCGGATGAAAGGAGCCGAAACGCCGCCGTAAGCCATGATCAATCAGCTTTCGGTTCGTTGTCGCCTGAGCCAGCAACCTTCGTGGCCAGAAGCGATCCCGCCTGAACCCGGTATTGGCCGCGCGTCACCACCTCTTCGCCCGGCGCAAGGCCGCTGTCGATCAGGCTTTTGCCGTTGCCGGTTTCCCGGACCCTGATCGGCCGCACCACGGCCTTGTTGCCCTCGCCGACTGCGAAGGCGAACAGCCCATCGGGACCGTGCTGCACGGCATCCTCAGGCACGACAGTGGCATCCTTGACCGTCTCGATCAGAAGGCGCGTGGAAACCGACAATCCCGGCCACAGCGCATGATCCTTGTTGTCGAACGTCGCTTTCAGGCGGATGGTTCCACTGGTGGAATCCACCTGATTGTTGATGAGCGCCAGCACGCCCTCCGAGAGTTGCTTCCGCCCATCTGTCGTATAGGCGATGACCTTGAGCGGGCCGCGCTTCATCGCAGCCGCGATCGCGGGCAGTTGCTGCTCGGGCGCGGTGAAGATCACGGAGATCGGTTCGACCTGCGCGATGGACACGATCGCCGTCTGCGCCGCCGCGGTGACGATATTGCCGACATCGACCATGCGGATGCCGGTGACGCCGGCGATCGGCGCACGGATGCTGGTGTAATCGAGCTGCGTCTGCGCGTTGTCGATCGCGGCCTGATCGCCTGCGATCTGCGCGGTGAGTTGCGCGACATTGGCGTTCTGGGTGTCCACAGTCTGGCGGGTCGCGAACTCGCCGAGCTTGGTCGAGCGGGCGAGATCGAGCTTGGCGTTGTTAAGCGTCGCCTCGTCCTGCACCTTCTTGGCCTTCGCTGCGTCGAGCGTCGCCTGGAACGGGCGCGGATCGATCTGCGCCAGGAGATCGCCTTCCTTGACGAACTGCCCTTCCTTGAAAACGATCTGCGTGATCTCGCCATCGACGCGCGTGCGGACCTGCACGGTGTTGAAACCCTGCACGGTTCCAAGGCCCGACAGATAGACCGGGAAATCCGCCTTCTCGACCGGGGCGATCGTCACCGGAACCGCTGGCGGCGGACCTGCCTTGGGCTTGTGCGAACCAAGGCCACGCCAAGCGGCGGCCAGCGCGCCGACAGCCACCAGCGCGATCAGCAAAAATCCCCAGCGAGGCATTCCAGGCTTCGTCATTCCGTCTCTCGTAAACCCGATACTCTTACATATTACTCATATGACTGCGATTATTTAGTATGCAAGCACTTAATATCATGACATGCTAATGAACTCTTCGTCAGACCAAACCGCCCCCCTGGTCATGGCAACCGTCACGGTCCAGCGTCCATGTCACTCGATCTCAAACGGCAGTTCATCACACAGCTCGTCGAATCTTCCCGGCTGCTGCGCAATTATATCGAACACCGCGCCAAGAGCCGCGGGACCACGCGCGCCCAATGGATCGTGCTCTTTCGATTGCGTCAGCAGGAAGGGTTGTCGCAGGTCGATCTCGCGGAAGTGATGGAATTGCAGCCTATATCGCTGGTGCGGTTGCTGGATCGCCTTGTCGATCAAGGTCTTCTTGAACGCCGTCCTCACCCCACCGACCGGCGGGCCAATCAACTATATTTGACCGATATGGGACGGCGGCTCGTCGACGATCTCGACAGCCTTCGCGATTCTATCGCCTCCGAGGCGCTGCGCGAAACATCCACGGCCGCGATCCAGACCGCGCTCGACGTGCTCCTCCAGGTCAAGGATAACGTCAAGAACAACGCCGACAGCGTTGCCGACACTGTCCCGCCCCCACCGGCCCGGACACGGCGGTTGCGACGATAGATCGCGCTCGCCCACCGGCTCTCCGCCGGTCAGCGCGCTTTCGGACGGCGCGGAATATAAATGCAGGCCGCGTAGATAACGACCGGCGTGAGTAGCATCAGCCACGACAACCCGTCCCACACGCCATCGCCGACCAGCGCGGCCACTACGCCGACGATGCTCATGACACCGATGAGCGCCGGGACCGCGAAAATCTGCCCGAGCGTGCGACGCTTGGGAAAAACGCTGCGTCCACTCATGGTGTCTGCGGCTCCAGTGCCGAGACGCTCGCGACGGAGCGCTCGATGGAAACACCCGATTTTCGTCGCCGCAGCCAGAGATAAAGTCCCGTGACCAGAAGCACGATGGTGATGACGTCGAGGATCGCCCAGAGGATCTTCAACGGCATGCCGCCGTAATCGCCGAAATGCAGCGGCTGCGACAAGAGCAGCGTCGAGACGTACCAGGGCATGTCACGGCTGTCCGTCATCGCGCCGGTCTGCGCATCGATCAGCGCGGGCTTCAAGAGACGCGATGTCAAAGGCGTGTCGCCGCGCATGAACACGGCATAATGGCTCTTGCTGCTGAAGATCGTGCCCGGAAACGCAACGAAGGACGGCTTCATGTCCGGCTCGGCCTTGATCGCAATCTTCACCGCTTCGTTGATCGAGGCCGGGTTCATGACGACGGGACGATCCTTGTATTGCGCCGTCATCGCCGCGAGCTGATCGAACTGCCAGTACTTGATGACGAGATCGGCCCAGGTGTTGATGACGCCGGTGAAGCCGACGACCAGCGTCCACATCACCAAAAGAATGCCCGCGAGATTGTGCACATCGAGCCAGCGCACCACCCGCTTCCGCTCGCGCCGGTAAGTGCCGAAGTCGAGTTTCCGCATCGACGGCGCATAGACCACGATGCCGGAAATGATCGCCACGCAGAACAGGATGCCCATGAAGCCCAAAAACAATTTGCCCGGCAGACCGGCAAACATATCGGTGTGCAGCTTCAGCATGATGTAGGTGAAACGGCCGGTGACATCCGGCGCGTCGAGATATTTCGCCGTATGCGCATCCACGCGCGCGAGCGTGTTCTTTGACGGATCGGCATCGATGGTCTTGCCGACGCTTACCATCAGTGCGTTCGGATCGTCGCGATCCCAGATCAGGAAATGCGGCACCATGTCCCGCTTCTGCGCCTTCACCGCCGCGACGACATCGTCGAGGTTGGCAAGCGGCGTGCCCGCAGGCACATCCGCCGCCTTCACCTGCGAATGCAGGACGTCATCGATCTCCTCGTGGAAGATCAGCGGCAGGCCCGTCACGCACAACAGCAGCATGAAGGCCGTGCAAATGATGCTCGACCATTTGTGCACCCATCCCCACCGCCGCAGTGACTTGCTCGCCGCCAATTTGGACTCCTTTTATTTCCAGCTGTATCGCAGCGTGCCCAGAACCGTACGGGCCGTTCCAAGACCGCAATAGGCCAGACCAGTCAGGCACGACTCGACGTAATACTTGTTGGTCAGGTTCTTTGCGGTGATCTGCGCGCTCCAGCCTTTCATGTCCGGGCGCAGATAGGAGAAGTCATAACTGACAGCCGCGTCGAGGAGCGTATGGTCGGGGATGACGAACGTGTTCTGTCCGTCGCCCCAGCTCTTGCCGACATAGCGCACACCCGCGCCAAGGCCAAAACCCGCCATTGGGCCGTTATACCATGTGTATTTGGCCCAGAGAGATGCCTGATCTTCAGGGGCGGCCTGAAGGTGTTTGCCGAGATTGTTGGCCGCAGCCGGCGCCAGGCTTTTCGTGATCTTTGTATCCAGCCGGGTGTAACCGCCAATGATTTCCAGTTCGCGGGTCACGTTTCCGCGCACCTCGAACTCGAAGCCGCGCGAGCGCGCCGAGTCGGTCTGCAAACTCGTAAAGAAGATCGTCGGATTGCCCGTCAGAATATCGTTCTGATTGATCTCAAACAGCGCCGCGGTCATCATCAGGTTCATGCCGTTGGGCATGAACTTGACGCCGATTTCCTTGCCGTCGCCTGTCGTCGGCTTGAACGGAGTTGTGCTACCGGCGGCAGCGCCCGTATTCGGCACGAACGACGTCGAATAGCTGATGTAGGGCGACACGCCGTTATCGAACAAATAGTTCAGACCCACACGACCGGTCTGTGCGGAATCGCTGCGCGAATACGCATTGGGAGGCGGATAAAATGCCGGAGACAGACTGGTCAGGCTCGTGTTGACGAAATCCTGCCGCCCCGTGAGCGTCAGCGTCCAGCGGTCAAGCTTCATCTGATCTTGGGCGTAAAGGCCGGCCTGATCGATCTTGTTGTTGTTCAGGATGAACGGTGACAGGGCGTCGAACGGAGTTGGAACTGCGCCATAGACCGGATTGTAAGGGTTGATGCTGGGGAACGTGCCGCCGAACGCCTGACTGCCCTGGGTTCGATAATCGACGTGACCTGTCTGATGCAGGAAGTCAAAACCGAGCAGCACCTTGTGCGTAACCGGGCCAGTGCGGAAATCGGCCTGCAACTGATTGTCGAGTGTGACGTTCTGCGAATGCGCCTTCACGTAATTGTAGGAACGCGCGACAAGCTGCGTCGGATTGGCGGGATCCATGCCTTCCGAACGAACTGACCGCAGATCGTTGTCCACTTCCATGTAACGGAAGTTCTGGCGGAACTGGAGGTTGTTGTCGAAGCGGTGCTCGAACGCATAGCCAATGGACTTCTGTTCCAGCTTGTAACCATCGAATGCCGGCTCGCCGATATACGTATTGTACGGAACGTGCCCGTTCGGATTTGGCAGAAAGGTGACCTGGCCGGGCAGATATTGCTGGTAACCCTTGTTGTCGATCTTCTGATACTGCGACAGGATCGTGAAGCTGGTGTCGTTGGTCGGACGCCATGTGAAGCTCGGCGCAATGAACGCCATGTTGTTCTGCATGAAGTCGGTCTGTGTGTCGGCCAGCCGGCCCAGACCCACGATGCGGTACAGGAACTCGCCGTTCTTATCGATCGGACCACCGATGTCGAACGCGCCCTGCTTGTAGTTGAAGTTTCCGAATGTCGTTTCGAAATCGTAGTGCGTCGTCGCCGTCGGGCGCTTGCTCACCATGTTGAGGAAACCACCCGGCTCGGTCTGGCCGTAGAGACCGGACGACGGACCCTTCACGACTTCCAGCCGCTCGAGACCGTAGGTTTCGATTTTCGGGATGGCGAAGGTCGTGCTGTCGGCCGGCAGACGCAAGCCGTCGAGATAGCTCACCGCGTTGAAGCCGCGAATCTTGAAGCCATCGAAGAATGCGTTAGCGCCGTAGCTCTGGAGCGATACGCCGGGCGTATATTGAAGCGCATCCTGAACGCTTTGTGCGCCTTGCGCGGCGATCTGATCCTGCGTGACTACCGAGATCGATTGCGGCGTTGTCAGAAGCGGCGTGTCAGTCTTGGTGCCCGAAACACTCTGGTGAGCAAGATAACCGTCGACCGGCCCGGTGCCGCGCTCGAGGCGGCCACGCCCATTCGCCGGATTTGCCGGAGCCTGCTCCGTGCCCCTGTTGCGCGCGACGTTGCTCGATGTGCTGCGGACACGCGATGAAGGACGCACCGCCGCGCGGCGTTTCGCTTGCGGCTTCGGCGCATCGACAGTGACGGCAGGAAGCGCGGACGATGATGATTGCAAAGTTTGCGCGTGAACTGTCGAAGGAGCATTGATCATCAGCGCGAGATAACTGACCGCGCCCATGCAGATCGCGCGTTTGAAAACCTTCGACTTGCCGCTCATTTCGTGCCCCACGATTTATTCCGCCCCTCGCGGATTTCTTTGTCCTCCTATCACGCGGAATCGCGTTGACACGTTTTTGGAAATTAGAAGCCATCGAAAAGCGGCATTGCCGACGCGCGTGTGGCTTCCATACCTCGCGACAATATCACGCGATATATTTTGAGAGATTCTAGTTTTAGATTTTGAAGGATTCTAATTTTTCTCGCGGCTCATCGTGCGAGTGCGCAGGAAGCGAATGCTAAACGCATGAAGACGATTCTCGACCGCAGTGAGGATCGCGCGTCTTCATTATTATCGGAGAATCTCGAAAGCGATTTTCATCAAACGACGAGACAAGAACTGTCGCGGCGGCGTCCGCTTCGGGCGCCGTCTGTCTTTCTGGTCTCTTAAACGATCGCAGGAAGCTATGGGCCGACGAAGAGAGGTTCGATGCCGTATTCGCCGACTGCAAAGATCGCAGCAATCAGCAAGTCGCGATGCACGTCTGCCGCGCCAAGCACGAGCAGAGAAAACAGACCCAGAGCTATGAGGATTAAGGTTGGCGAGGCAGAACCGTCATTCGGTTTTCTACCGATCGCGTTTTTGTCCAATGTCCACATGACATTCTCCCACTTATCGTCGCGGGAAGTTCGTCTGCCACCGACCGGCGAGATCAAAACCGACTTCTCTCGGCGTAATCCAGGCAGGGACGGTATCATATGCCGGACTCTGCCTGCTTCCCCACCGATATACCTCCGTTTGCTCCAATTCCAGCCAAATGCCCCCCATCGGCGCTTTGGTCGCAGGCCAACGTGGGGGCTGCCAAGCAGCAGGCGGATCTGCGTGTTTGCAGACAAGAGAGAAGAAAGAACCAAGAGGCTGAGATACTTAGCCGAAGAGGCGCGCGACATGATCGCAGGGAATCGACGCTGGCGCAGTCGGCCATGCCGCTCCGGAAAGCGAAGCCTCTGTCGAATCCAGATCGGAGACTCCGCCAAGCCCCTCTCGGCTAAAACGGATTGATGTAATTCGTAATCGCGATCTGGCGCAGCAGCACCTTGCGAATGATATGCGCCGACTTGATGTGATCCGTGAAAATCGCCGCGGCGCCTGCGCTCCCTGCGGGAAGATCCTCGGCGACGGCTGCATCGTTCAGTCTGATCCGAACAACAAGCGGCCCGGCCTGAATGCCTTTCGGCGTCACCGCAGTGCCCGAGACCTGGACCTGTCCCGCCGAGATTGCCTGCAGCACCGTTTCAACCTTGCCGGTGTAGACTTGTCCCGGCCGAAACTTGAAAGTGACTTCGACCGGCTGTCCGGCCTTCAGATAGCGCGCGTAGATCTGATCAATCTCGACGCCAATCAGCGTGTCGCTGGTGTCGATAAAGGCCATGACGGGCGACAACGGCAGATTGGAAACCCGCGCGCCCTTGCGCAGCGCGACGTTGGTGACATAGCCATCGCTCGGCGCACGCACGACAGTCTTGTCCAGATTCCATTTCGCACCTTCAAGCTGTGCCTTGAGCTGGTCGACTTCCGACTGCCGCTGCTGCACGTCGAACGCGCGGCCCGAGTCGCGTTCAAGCAATTGGGTCATCTGCGCGAGGCGCAACTCCGAAAGCTTCAATTGCGCTTCCAGCGCACCTACCTGAGCCTGGTAAGGAACCGGATCGATCTTGAACAGAACATCTCCTGCCTTCAGGCGCGTGTTCGGCTCGACCGGCACATCGATCACCTCGCCGGCAACATCCGGCACGATCGCAATCGATTGCCTGACAACCAGCGTTGGCCCCGACGGCGCGCCCCACCCCATCGGAATGAACAATCCGAACATCAGCAGGCATAGCACCAGAAGCGGCGACACCTTCCAGAACAGATTGAAACGGACGATGTGCAGCTTCACCAGTACGAACAGCAGCACCAGATAGACGTTAACCCGGGCGACGCCATGCGGAAGCGCAGGCCTCACAGCAAGTACAGATATCCCGACCACGAGATCGTTCACGAAGACAATATCCGCGATATATATCGCCTATTCAGCATCCATGCTAAGATGAAGCATAAGTGGGCACGGTTCCCTTGAGTGAAAGGTACAAATAAATCTGTCTCGATGCGATGGACTGTGCGACGTTGAGACCACCACGAAGATTCGGCGCGCGTTTTTCAAAAGACAGGCGCCATGGGGGCAGCGATGAAACGATCCTTGGTCAGCTCGCCGCGCTTATTCGGATTGATCGTCGGCGTCATTGCCTTTGCCGGTGTATCGAACAATTCAGCGCATGCCGATGAAGGCGGCATCAGCTTCTGGCTTCCGGGAATAAATGGCAGTCTGGCTGCCGCACCGGGCGCTCCCGGCTGGTCCTGGGTCACGCTCTATTATCACACGTCGGTCGATGCGAGCGGAAGCAAGGCCTTCACGCGCGGCGGCGCGGTCGTCGCCGGCCTCAAGGGACAAGGCGACCTCGCTATTTTCGGCCCGACCTACACATTCGCAACGCCTTTTCTCGGCGCGCAGGCCGCCGTCAGCCTTCTCGGCGTCGCCGGCAGAAATCAGGCGTCGATCGATGCAACGTTAACCGGCCCTCTTGGCAACACCATCTCCGGCCATCGCACCGATGCATTGGTTGATGTCGGCGACGTCATTCCGCAATTCACGCTGAAGTGGAATCAGGGCGTCAACAATTTCTTGTGGTACGGCACCGGCGACGTTCCGGTCGGCTCCTATCAGAAGGGACGCCTCGCCAATCTCGGTATCGGCCACGGCGCGATCGACAGCGGCTTCGGCTACACCTACTTCAATCCGCAAACCGGCAACGAATTCTCTGCCGTGCTCGGCGCCACTTACAATTTCAAGAACACCTCCACGCAATATCAGAACGGCGTCGATCTCCATCTGGATTTGGGCGCGTCGCACTTCGTCACGAAGCAATGGATGATCGGCCTCGTGGGCTATTACTTCCAGCAGGTGACCGGCGACAGCGGTTCGGGAGCCGTGCTGGGAGATTTCAAATCCCGTGTCGCAGGTGTCGGCCCGCAGATCGGCTACCTGTTCCCGATCAATGACATGCAGGGCTACGTCAATGTGAAGGCTTACAAGGAATTCGCCGCCGAAAACCGGCCGGAAGGCTGGAATGTCTGGCTGACCTTCCAGCTCTCACCGAAGGCTCACGAAAAGCCGATCACCACGAAGTACTGACACGGCATCCGGCTGCGAATATCCGCGTTTCGCGACAAGGATCGCGTGAGAGACTGCAATTGTTCTGAATTAGCGAGGAATTGTGGAAGTTTAAGCCGGTGATGGCTGGGGAACCTGGATTCGAACCAAGACAAACAGAGTCAGAGTCTGTTGTGCTACCGTTACACCATTCCCCAATGCGTTGCCGGCACAGGACGCAGGGCGTCTCAAATCGGCCGGCAAATCGCGATCGCGGGGTGGATATAAAGTGCGAACGGGCGGCGGTCTACCCCTTTCCGCCCGCCATCCCCACGGTATGGAACCACCGCCCTCCTTCGAGACGGTAAACAATGTATTTAAGCCGTGGCAGCCGCCCGGCTCCTGGCGCCATTAGATAATGGCGACAAAGGCTGCAAAATCGGCACCGGAGACGCCGAGCCCCCGAAAGGGCGGCAGTTCGGCCTGCCCAAACCCGACCAAACTCCGCTATCCCTTAACAATTTCTGCAACATGGCGGGCGCATAGTTGGCCGGAAAACAGGTCTCCGAAGCCAAACTCACATGCTGAATCCGCCCGTTCCCCAGATCGCCGCCCTTGGCCGTGTCGTCTCCGTGCGGGGCTCACAAGCCCGTATCGGTGTCATGGCCAGCCCCGAGGTGACGCCCACCACTCTGCACGCCACCGTCGGCCAGTTCTTCGGCATCCGGAGCGCCCGGGCGACCATCGTCGCGATGATCACCGAGATGTCGCGCGAGAACATCGACATGCGCGACAACCATATTGCCGTCGCGTCGGTGGACCTGCTGGGTGAAATCTCGCACGAAGGCCGCTTCCAGCGCGGCGTCACGTCCTATCCGACCATCGGCGATGCCGTCGACATCCTGACGACCAACGAGCTGCGCACCATCTACACGCCCACGGGCCGCGATCAGGTCAACATCGGCGCGCTACAGCAGGATTCGGCGATCTCGGCCTACGTCAACATCGAGGAAATGCTGAGCAAGCACTTCGCCGTGCTCGGCTCCACCGGCGTCGGCAAATCGACCAGCGTCTCGCTGCTGCTCAACGAGATCCTGCTGGCGCGGCCGAACCTGCGCGTCTTTCTGCTCGACGTGCACAACGAATACGGCCGCTGCTTCGGTTCGCGCGCGCAGGTGCTGAACCCGCGCAATCTCAAATTGCCGTTCTGGCTGTTCAATTTCGAGGAGTTCGTGGACGTTCTGTTCGGCGGCCGTCCCGGCGTGCCCGATGAAATGGAAGTCCTCTCCGAAGTCATCCCGATCGCCAAGGCGACCTATCTGCAATACGGCAACTCCGACCGGCACGGATTGAAGCGCTCCGAGCCGCGCGCCTCCGGCTTCACGCCCGATACGCCGGTGCCCTATCGCCTGGTCGATCTGATCTCGCTGATCGACGAACGCATGGGCAGGCTGGAAAATCGCTCCTCGCGCATCACCTATCACAAGCTGATCCAGCGCATCGAAGTCGTGCGCAACGATGCGCGCTACAGCTTTATGTTCGAGAACGCCAATGTCGGCGGCGACAGCATGGCCGAAGTCATCAGCCACCTGTTCCGCCTGCCCGCCAACGGCAAGCCGATGACGGTGATGCAACTCGCGGGCTTTCCCGCCGACGTGGTGGATTCCGTCGTCTCGGTGCTGTGCCGCATGGCATTCGATTTCGGCCTGTGGAGCGACGGCGCCTCGCCGCTGCTGTTCGTCTGCGAGGAAGCGCATCGTTATGCGTCCGCCGACCGCACCATCGGCTTCGGCCCGACCCGCAAGGCGGTCTCGCGCATCGCCAAGGAAGGCCGCAAATACGGCGTCTATCTCGGCCTCATCACCCAGCGTCCGGCCGAACTCGACGCCACCATCCTGTCCCAGTGCAACACGCTGTTCGCCATGCGGCTCGCCAACGAACGCGACCAGGGGCTGCTGCGCTCCGCCGTCTCGGATGCCGCCGCCAACCTTCTGTCCTTCGTGCCGTCGCTCGGCACCCGTGAAGTGCTGGCGTTCGGTGAAGGCGTCGCGCTGCCGACGCGGCTGCGCTTCAAGGAAGTGCCCGCGCACCAATTGCCGCGCAGCGAAGCGACAATTGCGACCACGCCGATATCGGACAACGGGCACGACATCAATTTCGTCAACTCGGTGGTCGACCGCTGGCGCGGCTCCACCACGCATCGCGACGCACCGAGCGATCCGCACGTCTCGGATCGGTTTGCCGAACGCATGGGCGATCGTCCGCTGCAACGGCTGGTCGATTCGCCGATGTTGCAGCCGACTTCGCCGCTGGGTCTGGAACCGGACCGCTATTCGCTGCTGAAGAAGCCGCTGCGGTAGCAAGCCATGATCGCCTGGGACGACATTGTGCTGCGGCTTGGGGTTGCGACGCTCGCAAGCGCCGCGATCGGCCTCAATCGCGACCTGCACGGCAAGCCAATCGGCATGCGCACGCTTGGCCTCGTCGGCCTAGCCTGTGCCGCGGCCGTCATCTTCGCCATGCCGATATCCGGCGAAGCCCGGATTTCCGATGCAACAAGCCGCGTCATCCAGGGCATCCTCACCGGCATCGGCTTTCTCGGCGCGGGTGTCATCGTTCACGCCGAAGTCGCCGGCCAGCACAAGGTCCACGGCCTGACGAGTGCCGCCTGCGTCTGGTTCACCGCCTGCGTTGGCGTGATCTGCGGCGCGGGCGAATGGCGGCTCGTCGCCGTCGCGCTCGCCGTGGCGCTCATCCTCCTGATCGCGGGCGGCCCGCTGGAGCGGACCCTGCACCGGCTACTTTCAGGCGAAAAGCCGACTTAAGCGCATCACCTTAGCCGTCACGGCAACACTCTGCTCAATTATCGTCGGCCGGTCCGCACCAGCCCGGCAGGTAGATCGCGTCCTTGCTCTTGGCGAGCGCGAGAGCCTTTTCCATCGCCTTCTCGAAATCCTTGTCGACGACCTTGCGCACCAATCGCCGCCGCAGAAAATCCGCCCACAGGAATTCGCTGAACGGCGTCGTGTCCTTGGCAAAACCTCCCACGCGCCGAAGCTCGCCGGCGAGACTGCGGAACGGATCATCCTTCAGCTTGCCGACATTCTTCGGCAAATCCTTGTAAGGACGCCGCTCTCCGTTCTCGTCGTAGGGATAGACCCAACGGTGATTGTCGAGCACGACCCAGAACGCCTTTGGGTCCACCATGGTCAGGTCCGCAATCACGCTGACCAGCACATCCTTCTCGCCCTCTTCATGAAGTGCTCGCGCCAAGTGATGGTGATCGATCACATAATTCATCTTGTCAGGCCCGACCACGACAGGGATCTGGTGCCTGCCGAGCAGTTTCGCGCGCTTCCTGTCATCGTGTTCGCGCCAGCGCTTCCGCTTTTCCTTCACCTCCCGCATTCCGACCGTCATCTGGGTCGGGCGCAACGACATGATCGGCACCGGCTCAAGCACCGGCTCGCGCTTGATGACCATCTTGATCCTCCTTCGGCTCGTCCCTCGCAGGCGATGGATCGCAATGTTGCCAGTTCATCCATTTTGTGAGGAGCGACAGCGGATCACTTGTGCGGCATCGGACAATCGAATTGGTATCCCCCGAATGGGTCGCCACGGCGCCTTGTCCCGATGATGATGCAGACCTATCCTGAATGACAGAAGCAACCGGACCCTGAGCCGGACTCTGAAGGCGAGACTTTAAAGACATGGCGCGTCCGCCTGATTTTCCCGACAGTGAGCGCCGCGTGGTGAAATTCAGCCCGCGACCGGCCAAGCCTGCGCCTTTGTCTCCCCAGCAATCCCCTGCGCCGGAACCGGTCGACTATCGTCAGCGGATGTGGGCGAATCTCGCCGCGACCGTGTTTGCGGTTGTCCTGATCGCGGTCGGCGTGTGGCTCGTCACCAGCCTCAATCACATGCGGCAGACGCAGGATTGCATCATGATGGGCCTGCGCAATTGCGGGGAAATCGACACTTCGCCCCATAGTTAGGGCCAAAACGCCTTCGTGAGCCGCCCGGGAGGGCCGTCTCGCCGCCATTGAACTCATCGCCCCGCTCCGTTATACGAACATTTGCTTCGGACGTGCCGATGGGGGTGCGCTAACCGGGCCGTGCTCTCCTTTGCGCCGATCGGCGTTTACCGAGAATAATCAAAGGCTTAATGAATGTCTTCTACGTTCGATCAGGTCGCCACGATCATTGCTGAAACCTGCGATATCCCGCGCGATACCATCACGCCGGAAAGCCACGCGATCGATGATCTCGGCATCGACAGCCTCGACTTCCTCGATATCGCGTTCGCCATAGACAAGGCGTTCGGCATCAAGCTGCCGCTGGAGAAGTGGACGCAGGAGGTCAACGACGGCAAGGCGACGACGGAACAGTACTTCGTCCTGAAAAACCTCAGCGCGCGCATCGACGAGTTGGTCGCCGCCAAGGGCGCCTGACGCGCACGCCCATGCGCCTCGAATATTTCCAGATGGTCGATCGCATCGTCGATCTTAATGTCGGCGAGCGCCGCATCACCGTCTCCGCGCAGGTGCCGCAGCAAAGCTCGATCTTCGAGGGCCACTTCCCCGGCTATCCGCTGATGCCCGGCGTGCTGCTGATCGAGACCATGGCGCAGACATCGGGCTGGTTGCTGATCGCGATGTTGAAGTTTGAACGCATGCCGTTCCTCGCCTCCGTCAAGGAAGCCAAGATGCGCGATTTCATCAAGCCGGGCGAACCGCTCACCGTGGACGCGCATGTCGTCCATGACGGCTCCGGTTTCGCCGTCACCGCCGCTAAGATCAGTGTTGACGGCAAGCTGAAATGCAATGCGGAACTCACCTTCCGCCACACCCCGTTTCCCAACGCAGATTTGCGTGGCCACATGGAACAGATGGCCCGGCAGATCGGCTTCCCCGGACAGGCCACGTCATGAGCAACACCTCTTCAACCCGTGAGGTCTGGATCACCGGCATCGGTCTTGCTTCGTCGCTGGGCGAAGGCCTCGACCAGCATTGGGACGCGCTCGAGGCGCGCAAGGTCAATGTCGACGAAGCGACTTTCGCGCCCTACCCGGTGCATCCGATCGTCAAACTGAACTACGACGCGCAGATTCCGAAGAAGGGCGACCAGCGCCAGATGGAAGCCTGGCAGCGGATCGGCACCTACGCGGCCGGTCTTGCGCTCGACAGCGCGGGCCTCAAGGGCAACACCGACATTCTCTCGCGCATGGACATGATCGTTGCCGCAGGCGGCGGCGAGCGCGATCTCGCCGTCGATGCTGCGGTCATCAACGATCAGGCGCAGGGCAACGCCGCCCCCGGCACGCTGAACGAGCGGCTGATGAGCGACCTGCGTCCGACACTGTTTCTGGCGCAATTGTCCAACCTGCTCGCGGGCAACATCTCGATCGTGCACGGCGTCACCGGCTCCTCCCGCACCTTCATGGGCGAGGAAGCGGCCGGTACCGATGCCTTCCGCATCGCGCTTGCGCGGATCGTCTCCGGCCAGAGCGACATCGCACTGGTGGGGGCCGCGCATAATGGCGAGCGCAAAGACCTGCTGATGCTCTACGAGTTCGGCGACTTCGCATTGAAGAACAAGTTCGCTCCGGTCTGGGCACGCGATGCAAGCCATTCCGGTTTCGCGCTCGGCTCTGGCGGTGTCTTCCTCGTGATCGAATCGAAAGACCACGCGCAGGCACGTGGCGCCAAGCCGTTCGCGCGGCTCACGCATGTCGTCGCGGATCACGCCCGCCGCTCGACGCCGGGCAACATCACCGCCGTGCTCGACGGCCTGTGGGCGAAGCTCGGTGCAAAGGCGGATGCGCCGATCCTCACCAGCGCGACCGGCGCTGCTCAGGCCACCGATGAAGAACGCGCCTTCCTGAAGAAACATGCAGGCGCGCCAGTGCGTGCGCTCGGCACCTCGTTCGGCCATCTCATCGAGGCCCAGTTTCCGCTCGGACTCGCGCTGGCCGCGCTGTCGCTGTCCAGGGGGAAATTGTTCGCAGCCAACGATACGACCGGCCTTGAGGTTGAAACTACCGCCTCCCCCTCCCAGATTGTCGTGGTCAACACCGGACACTGGCGGGGCGAAGGCATGGCGCTGGTCGAATCTGTTCCGGCCTGAGATCGGAGAACCCGCATGACCGCAGCGAAAGACAAGTTCGGCCGCCCCACCGTCGTCGTCACCGGCATGGGCGTCGTCACCTCGCTCGGCGCGGGCAAGGCCGAGAACTGGAAAAAACTCACGGCGGGCGAATCCGGAATCCGCACCATCACCCGCTTTCCGACCGACGGGCTGCGCACCACCATGGCTGGTACCGTCGATTTCATTCCGATCGAGCCGTTCACATCCACGGCGCTGTCCGACAAGCTCGCGGACCTCGCCACCGAGGAAGCGGTGACTCAAGCGGCCATCGGCAGCAAAGGCGATTTCCCCGGCCCGCTGTTTCTCGCGGTTGCGCCCGTCGAAGTCGAATGGATGGCGCGTCTTGAAGCCGCGCGCGCGACCAGCGCCACATCCGGCATCGACTACGACGCTATGCTCAAGGTCAGCGGCGGCGGTAAGTTCGCGGGCTTCCACAAACGCTTCCTGTTCGGCTCCGTTGCCGACCATCTGGTCGAACGCTTCGGCACCAAGGGCTCGCCGATTTCGCTCTCCACCGCCTGCGCATCGGGCGCGACCGCGATCCAGCTCGGCGTCGAGGCGATCCGCCGTGGCGAGGCCGATGCCGCGCTGTGCGTTGCGACCGACGGCTCGGTGAATCCCGAAGCGCTGATCCGCTTCTCGCTGCTCTCGGCTCTGTCCACCAACAACGATCCGCCGCAGGCCGCCGTGCGCCCGTTCGCGAAGAACCGCGACGGCTTCGTGATGGCGGAAGGCGCAGGCGCACTGGTGCTGGAAAGTTATGAAGCCGCGACCGCGCGCGGCGCCAAAATTCTGGGTGTGCTGGCCGGTTGCGGCGAACTCGCCGATTCCTTCCATCGCACCCGCTCGAGCCCCGACGGCAAGCCGATCATCGGCTGCGTGCGCAAGGCGCTCGACGATGCGGGCATGAGCGTCGAACAGATCGACTACATCAACGCCCACGGCACCGGCACGCCGGAAAACGACAAGATGGAATATCTCGGCATCTCGACCGTGTTCGGCGAACGCGCGACGCAGGTGCCGGTCTCCTCTAACAAGTCGATGGTCGGGCATACGCTGTCCGCTGCTGGCGCGGTCGAAGCGGTGTTCTCGCTGCTGACGCTCGAGCACCAGCGCATTCCACCGACGATCAATTACGACATCCCCGACCCCGCGATCCCCTTCGACGTGGTGCCAAACACGGCCCGCGACGCCAAGGTGACGGCGGTGATGTCAAATTCGTTCGGCTTTGGCGGCCAGAACGCCTCGTTGATCCTGACCCGCGAGCCTATTTAAGTCTCTGGCGTATAAAGTCTTTCTGACCGGTTGACGCGGCCGCGCCAAGCGGCGATACCTCGTTCATTCCCAAGGTTCACTCCCAAGGCTGATTTCTTTCAGGACGCCTCCCATGCGCGCGCTTACCCTCGTTGCCGACCGCCAGTTGACGGTCGTCGAAATGCCTCCGCCGCCGCCACCGGCGGAGAACGAGGTGCAGATTCGCGTCCGCGCGGTCGCGCTCAACCATATCGACGTCTGGGGCTATCGCGGCATGGCCTTCGCCAAGCGCAAGATGCCGCTTGTCGTCGGCGCGGAAGCCTCCGGCGAGATCGTCGCGACCGGCAAGAACGCCACGCGCTTCACGCCCGGCCAGAAGGTCGTGATGTACGGCGCGCTGACCTGCGGCACCTGCAAGGCCTGTCAGGAGGGCCGCGACAACCTCTGTGAAAACGTGGCGGGCATCATGGGCTTCCATGTCGACGGCTTCGCGCGCGAGCTGATGAACCTCGACGCGCGGCTGGTCATTCCGGTGCCCGACAGCGTCAGCCTGCGCGACGCGGCCTGCGCGCCCATCGCCTTCTCGACCGTCCAGCACATGCTGTTCGACAACGCCAAGCTGCAACCGGGCGAGACCGTCCTCGTTCATGCCGGCGGCTCCGGCATCGGCACGGTCGCGATCATGATGGCCAAAGCCATCGGCTGCACGGTCATCACCACGGTCGGCAGCGACGAAAAGATCGAGGGCGTGAAGGCGCTCGGTGCGGATTACGTCATCAACTACCGCAAGGACCGCTTCGAGGGCGAGACGCGCAAGATCACCCGCAAGAAGGGCGTCGATGTCGTGTTCGAGCATGTCGGCGCGGACACCTTCAACGGCTCGCTGCTATGCCTGAAACGCGGCGGCCGCCTCGTCACCTGCGGCTCGACCTCCGGCCCCACCACTACGATCAACCTGATGCAATTGTTCCAGCAGCAGTATCGCATCATCGGTTCGTTCGGCGCCTCCATGCGCAATATCGCCGAGAGCCTCGACAAGATGGCGCAAGGCATCAAGCCCGTGATCGATACCGAGGTCCCGGTCGAGAACGTGGAGAAAGCACTGGAGCGGATGGAAAGCCGTCAGGTGTTCGGCAAGATCATCGTCACGCTGTAAATGGCGCACCTCGTCCTCCGCTCGAAGATCATTCTCCGCAACAAATTCGTCGCGGCGAAAAATGCCGTGATCGGTGCGGCGGCGGTCGGGCTGCTGCGCGCCACACGACATTTCGACGCCGTGAAAACCGGCGATGTTTTCGCGAAGATCACGCGTACGATCGGCCCGTGGTGGCCGGAGCATCGTGTCGCGCACGCCAACCTTGTCGCGGCGTTTCCCGAAAAATCACCGGAGGAGATCGACGCGATCCTCGCCGGCGTATGGGACAATCTCGGCCGCATCGGCGCCGAATTCGCCCATCTCGACCATATCTGGAAATACGATCCGGCCACCCCCGAAAAGAACACCGTCGAGTTCGGGCCCGGCACGCAGGAACGCTTTGCGGAGCTGAAGAACGACGGCAAGGGCGCGCTGATCTTCGCAAGCCATCTCGGTAACTGGGAGCTTCCCGCACTGGCCGCTGCAACCCACGGCCTCGACTCCGCCGTACTGTTCCGCCGCCCCAACATCGCCGCCGCCGACCGCGCGATTCAGGAATTGCGCTCGGTCAACATGGGCGAAATGATCGCCACCACGCATGACGCGCCGATCAAGCTCGCCGCAGCTCTGCAACGCGGCCTCCATATCGGCATGCTGGTGGACCAGCATTTCGGGCGCGGCGTCGATGTCATGTTCTTCGGCCGGAGGGTGAAGGCCAATCCCCTGCTCGCCCGTCTCGTCCGCCGGATCGATTGTCCGGTTCATGGCGTGCGTGTGGTGCGGCTGCCGAACCGGCGATTCCGCGTCGATCTCACCGAGCGGATCGAGCCTGCGCGTAATGAATCAGGCGAAGTCGATATTCAGGGCACCATGCAGCGCGTCACCTCGGTGATCGAGGGCTGGGTGCGTGAGCATCCCGAACAGTGGCTGTGGCTGCACCGCCGCTGGCGGTGACGGCAATCACCGCCCCGTCTTCACCTTTGTCCATAACCGGTTGATGGCGCGCTGCATCGCGGGCGCGCGCGCGGTGATGATGAACAGCCGCTTCATCGTCGCCTCGTCCGGATAGACGCCGCGATCATTCAACACTTTCGGATCGACCAGTTTTTGCGCGGCGAGATTGCCGCTGGCATAGCCGAGGAAGCTCGAATTCTTCGCCGCGACGTCCGGGCGGTAGAGGTAATCGATCAGCGCGTAAGCCTCGTCGACGTTCTTCGCATCCGAGGGAATGGCGAGGTTGTCGAAGAACATCTGCGCGCCCTCCTTCGAGATCGCATAGGCGATTTCGACGCCGTTGTTCGATTCCGCTGCCCGCTTCTGCGCCTGCTTGATATCGCCGGACCAGCCGACCGCGAGGCAGATTTCGCCGGTGGCGAGCGCGCTGAGATATTCGGACGAATGGAATTTGCGAACATAAGGACGGATTTTCGCGACCGCCTCCGCCGCCTTTTCCAGATCCTCGCGCCGCGTCGAATTTGGATCAAGACCGAGCCAGTTCAGCGCGGCGGGCAGAATGTCGTCGGCGGAATCCAGCATATGGATGCCGCAATCCTTGAACTTCGCGATCTTCTCCGGATTGAAGATCGTATCCCAACTGTCGATCACGGCATTGGGACCAAGGATCTTATGCACGGCGCTCACATTGTAGCCGATGCCGGTGGTGCCCCACATGTAATTGACCGCGTACGTGTTACCGGGGTCGTATTGCGCGAGATGGTTCATCACCTCGGGCCAGGCATTCTTGAGGTTCGGCAGTTTCGACTTGTCGAGCTTCTGGAACACACCGGCGACGATCTGGCGTTGCAGGAAATATGCCGTCGGCACGACAAGGTCGTAGCCGGACTTGCCCGCGAGCAGCCGCGTCTCCAGCGTCTCGTTGGCGTCGAACGTGTCGTAGACCACCTTAATGCCGGTTTCCCCGGTAAAGTCCTCCAGCACGCCGGGCGCCATGTAGCTCGACCAGTTGTAGAAGTTCACCACGCGCTCGGCCGCCTGCGCGGACGAAACAGTCATCGCGGCCACGAGCACAAGCAAGAGCTTCGCAATTTTCATCGCTGTCTCCTTAGCTTCGCAGCACGCGCGACAGGCGCTCCAGCGCCGTGTCAATCGTCGCGTCCGATTTGGCGAAGCAAAGCCGCACCACGGACTTCACCGCATCATCCTCGTAGAACGACGAGACCGGAATGGACGCGACCTTGTGCTCCACCACAATGCGCTTGCAGAAATCCTCATCGGTCTCGTTGAGGCCAAGTGGCGCGAGATCGATGTTGAGGAAGTACGTCCCCTGCGAAGCCAGCACCGGAAAGCCGATGGACTTCAAGCCATCCGTCAGACGGTCGCGGCTGCGCTGCAGATCGCGCCGCATCTCGTCGAAGAAGCTATCTGGCTTACCTAGCCCGTAGGCCACCGCCACTTGCAAATTCGGCGCGGTGGTGAAGGCCAGAAACTGATGCGCCTTGGCCAGCACGCGCAGTAGCTTTGGCGCGGCGCAGACGAACCCGACCTTCCAGCCGGTGAGCGCGAAGATCTTGCCTGCCGAGCCTATCTTCACCGTGCGTTCGCGCATCCCGGGGATCGCGATCAGCGGAATATGCGCGCGGCCATCGAACACGATGTGCTCCCACACTTCGTCGCAGATCGCGACCGCATCGAATTCCTGGCAGAAGCGCGCCAGCAGTTCGAGGTCCTCGCGCGGGTACACCACCGCCGCCGGATTGAGCGGGTTGTTGAAGATCACGAATTTCGTCTTCGGCGTGAATGCCGCGCGCAACGCGTTCTCGGTGAGCCGCCAGTGCGGCGGCTCCAGCCGGACGAGGCGCGGAATGCCGCCCGCGCGGCGGATCAGCGGCACATAGGCGTCGTAGAACGGCTGGAAAACCACAACCTCGTCGCCTTCGCCGACAAGACCGAGGATCGCACCCGCGAGAGCCTCGGTCGCGCCCGAGGTCACCATCACCTCGCTCATGGGATCGAACGCAACACCGTGCCAATGCGCGTAGTGGTCAGCAATTGCGGCCCGCAACTCCGGCAGGCCCATCATCGAGGGATACTGATTGTAGCCGTTCAGCACCGCGTCGGCGGCCTTGCGGCGGATGTCCTCCGGCCCCGGCGCTTCGGGAAAGCCCTGCCCGAGGTTGATGGCATCGTGGTCGCGCGCGAGCTGCGACATCACCTCGAAAATCGTCACCGGAAGATCGGAGAAAATCGTGCTCATATCGCCCGCAAATCGAGAACGATCACCTCAAGCGCAAGCGCGCTCGTGCTAGCCGCCAATTTTGGTGGGAAGGCCCGCGGCTTTCCAGCCGATCATGCCGCCTGCGAGGTGGAAATGATACGGCTTGCCGGCAGCCTGCGCCGCGAGCGAGGCCGTCACCGAGCGCTTGCCGGAGCGGCAGGCGAACACCACCGTCCTGCCTTCGGGGTCGGGCAATGCGGCCGGATCGAAGGCCGAGAGCGGCATCGTCGCGCCCTCGGGATAGGCCTCCGCCGCAGTCTCGTTCGGCTCGCGCACGTCGATCAAGAGATAGCGCCCCTCGATCAGGCCCTTGGCCACCTCCTCGGGGGTCAGGTCGTGCACCATGCTGGTATCGGACAAGGAAGCCTCCGCTGCGAAATAAGCCCGCGCAAACTCCCCCTTTGCGCCCTCAAAATCAAGACCGTCCGGCCAGAGTTTACGCAGGTTCAGATGGCGACCTGTGTTCCGATTTCGACCACGCGACCGGTCGGGATCTGGAAATAGTCGGTGGCGTCGTTGGCCGAACGGCTCATCGCGATGAACAGACGATCCTGCCACAGCGGCATGCTGGATTGGGCCGCCGGTTTCAACAACCTCCGCGACAGGAAGAACGACGTCGCCATGATGTCGAACTGCCAGCCGAGCTTGCGCGCGATCGCCAGCGCCTTCGGCACGTTCGGCGATTCCATGAAGCCGAAGCGCAACGTGACGCGGACAAACGTTTCGCTGATCGGCTCCATCCGCACGCGCTCGTTGAGGTCGACGCGCGGCATGCGCGCGATCTCGACCGTGAGAATGACGTTCTTCTCGTGCAGCACCTTGTAGTGCTTGAGGCTGTGCATCAGCGCGGTCGGCGCCAGCGTGGCATTGCTGGTCAGGAACACCGCCGTGCCGGGAACGCGCTGCGGCGGTTTTTTCTCCAGCATCCTCACGAGGTCTTCCAGCGGAATTTCCTGCTTGTGGGATTTCTCGAACAGAACCTTGCTGCCCTTGCGCCACGTATACATCAGCAGCATCACGACGCCGCCGATCGCCAGCGGCACCCAGCCGCCTTCGAACACCTTGAGCAGGTTGGCCGCGAGGAACGTCAGGTCGAACAGCAGGAACGGCGCCATCAAAAGGCCCGCCGCGAATGGGCTCCATTTCCAGACCCGCCAGATCACGATGAAGCCCATCATGCCGGTCACGACCATGGTGCCCGTCACCGCGATGCCATAGGCGGACGCCAAAGCGCTCGACGAGCGGAACAGAACCACCAGCAGCAGCACGGCGATGAACAGCAGGCGATTGAGGCGTGGGATATAGATTTGCCCCGCATGGCTCTCGGAGGTGTGGCGGATCTCGAACCGGGGCAGCAGCCCGAGTTGCACCGCCTGCCGGGTCAGCGAATATGCGCCGGTGATGACGGCCTGGCTCGCGATCACGGTCGCCAACGTCGCCAGCACGACCATCGGCACCAGCGCCCAATCCGGAAACATCAGGAAGAACGGGTTCTGCACGGCGGCCGGATTGTGCAACACCATTGCCGCCTGCCCGAGATAGTTCAACGCCAGCGACGGCAGCACGATCGCAAGCCATGTGATCCGGATCGGCGACTTGCCGAAATGGCCGAGGTCCGCGTAAAGCGCCTCCGCACCCGTCACGGCAAGAAACACGGCGCCAAGCGTGACAAGGCCGATGACGCCATGCTCCAGCAGGAATTCGAGCGCGAGCAGCGGATTGAGCGCCAGGAAGACCTGCGGCTGATGGAGAATCGGCGGGATCGCCGCAATGCCGATGACCGCGAACCAGAGGCACATCAGGGGGCCGAAAAATGCGGCGACCCGCGCGGTGCCGCGCGACTGCACCGCGAACAGTGCTGCGAGAATGATGACCGTCAGCGGCACGATATAAGGGTCGAGCGCTTCCGTCGCGAGCTTCATGCCTTCGATGGCGGAGAGGACCGACAGCGCGGGCGTGATGACGGCATCGCCATAGAACAACGCGCCGCTGATGATGCCGAGCAGGATCAGCCCTCCGCCCGCCGTGCCGAGTGCGCGTTGCGCCAGCGCCATCAGCGCGAGCGTGCCGCCTTCCCCATTGTTGTCGGCGCGCAGCAGGATGACGACATATTTCAGCGTCACCACCACGATCAGCGTCCAGAGGATCAGCGACAGCACGCCCAGCACGATACCGGGCTGGATGCTCCCCGAACCGGTCGCCGCATTGATCGCTTCGCGGAAGGCATACAGCGGTGAGGTACCGATGTCGCCGTACACGACGCCGATGGAACCCAGCATCAGCGCCTTATATGACGCCGTGGAATGCGCCTGCCCATGCTCTTCCGCCGCCGACGTTTCCGCGGCGGAGACCGATATGTCACTTGTCATGGGGAAAGGTGCCTCAACGCCGAGCAGCGGCGAAAACGGCCAGCGCTATACGCTGGGGGCGCAGAGAGATCAAGTCGTCCCGCCTGTCAAAAAGGGCAATATTGAAACAATATTATATGGTGACCTGCGTTCCGACCTCGACCACGCGACCGGTTGGAATCTGGAAATAGTCGGTCGCGTCGTTGGCCGACTTGCTCATCGCGATGAAAAGATGATCCTGCCACAGCGGCATGCTGGATTGCGCGGCGGGCTTCAGCGAGCGGCGCGACACGAAGAACGACGTCGCCATGATGTCGAACTGCCAGCCGAGCTTGCGCGCGATCGCCAGCGCCTTTGGCACATTCGGCGTTTCCATGAAGCCGAAGTTCAGCCGCACGATGGAGAATTTCTCGCTGATCCCCTCGTATTCCACGCGGTCGATCGGATCGACGCGCGGCGTCGTTGCGGTGCGAATGGTGAGAATGACATTGTGCTCGTGCAGCACCTTGTTGTGCTTCAAATTATGCAGCAGCGCGGTCGGCACGAATTCCGGGTCGCTGGTGAGGAATACGGCCGTTCCCTTCACGACATGCGGCGGGCGCTTCTCGAGACTCTTGATGAGATCGCGCAACGGCACTTCGGTGCGACGCGTCTTGTTCAAGAGGATTCCGGTGCCGCGCCGCCAGGTCCAGATCATCGCGACGAGGCAGAGGCCGAACAGCAGCGGCACCCACGCGCCTTCAAACAGCTTCAACAGATTGGCGATGAAGAAGCTGGTGTCCACGAAGACGAGCGGAGCGATCAGCGCCGCCGCCGTGGCCGCGCGCCAGTTCCACAGCTTCCACACCACGATGAAGCCCATGATGCCGTCTGCGACCATAGTGGTGGACACGGCGATGCCGTAGGCCGAGGCAAGGCCGCTCGACGTACGGAACAGGCCGACCAGCAGCAACACGCCGATCAGCAGCAGGGTGTTGACACGCGGCAGGTAGATTTGCCCGGCGTGAACCTCCGACGTGTAACGGACTTCAAATCGCGGCAGCAGGCCGAGCTGAATCGCCTGCCGCGTCAGCGAATACGCGCCGGTGATAACCGCCTGGCTCGCGATCACGGTCGCTGCCGTCGCCAGAATGATGACGGGCACCAGCAGATAACTTGGCACCATATGATAGAAGGTGTTGTCGATCTTGTCGGGATGCGCCAGCAGCATCGCGCCCTGCCCGAAATAATTGATCAGCAGCGCCGGCAGCACGAAATAAAGCCATGCAGCCTGGATCGGCTTGCGTCCGAAATGGCCAAGATCGGCGTACAACGCCTCGCCGCCGGTAACGCACAGGAAGACGGCGCCCAGTGTCACAAGACTGATCTCGCCATGCGTCAGCATGAACGAGACCGCGTAATACGGATTGATCGCCGCGAGCACGGTCGGATCATCGGCGATGTGCCACGCGCCAAGCACGGCCAGCAGGATGAACCACAGGATCATGACCGGGCCGAACGCCGCCGCGATGCGCGTGGTCCCGCTGCTTTGCACCGCGAACAGGATGACGAGAATCAACACCGTCAGCGGCACCACGTAATGCTCGAATTCAGGTGCGGCGAGTTTGAGGCCTTCGACCGCCGACAGCACCGAGATCGCCGGCGTAATCATCGAGTCGCCGAGGAACATCGCCGCGCCGACGACCCCGAGCGCCAGCAATACCCACGCCCGGCGGCCAAGCGCACGCTGGCCCAGCGCCATCAAGGAGAGCGTGCCGCCCTCGCCGTTGTTATCGGCGCGCAGGAGCAGCAGCACGTACTTCGCGGTCACCACGACGAACAGCGCCCACAGAACCAGCGACAACACACCCAGCACGATGGGCCGGGTGATGACCCCTGCTCCGGCGGCGCTATGCGCGGCTTCGCGGAACGCGTAGAGCGGCGAGGTGCCGATGTCGCCAAACACCACGCCGATGCTGCCTACAGTCAGGCTCCAAAAGCCGTGAGCAGGAGCGGCCTCGGTGGGGAGGTCGGTGGGCGGTTCGGTAGCAGCCATGAAGTGAGAAAAACGCCTTGATGATCATTCGCCGCGGGCGGCCTGGATGGGCGATCAGCGGCGACCGTATAACACCGCTGGGGCTTCCTGCCCAATGCATGAAGCAGGGAACTCACATTAAGGTAATATAGTAGCTGATTAAACTTTAGTTTAATCAAGCCATTAGGGTTTTAAATCCGGCGGCAGTGGCGGATCTTCCCGCATCAGGGTGATGGTCACGCGGCGGTTGGCAGCCAGCGAGGGATCGTCCGGAAACAGCGGCTCACTGTCCGCCTTGCCGGAAACCGAGAAGATATGGGTGCTCGGCAGCCCTGCCCGCTCCAGAATCTGACGCACCGCATTGGCGCGGTCGGCGGAGAGATCGAAGGCATCATAGCCGGGGCGCGGCGAGGTGAAATCCGACGAGGTATGGCCGACGATCGCCACCCGCAGCGGCGACTGCCGCAACGGCGCCGCCAGCTTGCGGATCAGCATGCGCGTGCGCTCATAAGGCTCGCGCGAGCCTTCCGCGAACATCGAACGGCCATCCTGATCGACGATCTCGAGGTTGAGACCCTGCTTGGTCTCCTCGAACATGATGTGCTTGGACAGCTCCGTCATCTCCGGCATGTCCTGCAAGGCCTGCCGTAGCGAGGCCGAGGCCAGCGCAAACTCGCGATCGGTTTTGATGCGGGCGCCGTAAAGCTTGGCGTGCTCCTTTTCATCCGGCGACGGCGTGTTGGACGCCTCCTCCGGCGGAATATGGTCGACATTCTTCAGTTTCGGCCGCGTCGGCAGGCCATCGGTTTCGATCACGCCCGAATAGCGCGCATTGGCCACGCCGAAAGCCTCGCGCATCGAGCCCGCGACGATCTTCAGCTTGGTCTGGTCCTGATTGGAAAACGCGACCAGCATGACGAAAAAGCTCATCATCAGGCCCATCAGGTCGGCGAAGGTCACGAACCAGCCGTGTCCTCCCGCATGGGCCTCGCCGCGTTTTTTCTTGGCCATGGTGCTGTCCCTGCCCCGCGCAGGCGCCGCTTACGCGGGCACCGGCTCGCCGGCTTCGTGCCGATGTTTTTCCGGCAGGTAAGCGAGCAGCATTTCGCGCACCAGCGTCGGGCTCTTGGCGTCGCGGATCATCAAAATCCCGTCGATGATGATCGTGCGGTTGGTTTCTTCATCGAGCAGCTTGCCGTGCAGCTTGTCGGCGATCGGCAAGCAGAACAGGTTCGCGACCAGAGCGCCGTACAGCGTTGCGAGCAGCGCGGTCGCCATAAAGGGTCCGAGCTTCGAGGGATCGGTCATGTTGGCGAACATCTGCACCATGCCGATCAGCGTACCGATCATGCCGAACGCCGGCGCGCAGTCGCCGATGGCGCGATAGATCTTGCTGCCCTCGTCGAGATGCATCAGGAAATTGTCGCGGTCGCGCTCGAGGTTGTCGCGGATGAAATCCATGTCGTAGCCGTCGGCGACGTAGCGGATGCCCTTGGCCAGAAACGGGTCAGGAGTCTCCACTTTCTCGAGGCCAACCGGACCCTGCTTGCGGGCAATCTCGGCAACGCCGGCCAATTCATCGACGAGGCCACGCGGAGTGGTTCGGCTCATCGTGAAGGCGAACTTCGCGCCCAGCGGCAGGCCGTGCAGAATCGAAACCAGCGGGAAGCGGATCAGCGTCGCGGAAATCGAACCACCGAAAATGATGATCATCGCATGTTCGCTGATGAACATGTGGAGATCGCCCCCCATCAGCACCATCGTAACGACAACGATGGTACCGGCGACCAGGCCGATGCTAGTGGTAATATCCATGAAGTACTCCGACGCGCACAACGGCCGTTCTGAGCCGCGTTCCAAACCGTAGCGTCGGCGCAATTAAATTCGCGTAAAGCTTATGAAACGCGGGGAGCAAAAGGCCTCACGCTGCGCGCGAGAAGCTGCCCCACGCGAGGCCTCGCGTCATCATGGTTAATATTTTGAAAAGATAGCGGGCGTAGTCTCTGAAGGATCAACCGGCGAGAATTGAAATGACTGCGATCAGCAATTCCATTTCCTCACAGGCCACCCTGGCGCAGGCCCAGGCCAAGCTTGCCGCGGACCAGGCCGCCAAGGCCGATGAAGCCACGATCAAGGCCGATCAGGAAGCCGTCGACGAAGCCCAGCAGGCTTCCCAGCAGACGGCAACCCCGTCGCAAGGCGGTGGTGCAGCTCCGGCCGGCGGCGTGAATATCACCGCCTGACCGTCATCTGGCGGAATCAGTTCAGCCGCGTCGGCCGATCGGACGCTTCCGAATCCGACGGCGGGGTGAACACCGGCTCCGGCGCGGTCGCGGAAGCGACACCCTGCCCAGCGCTCTGCTGCGCGCGGAAGGCCCGCTCCTGCTTGCGGAAGGCTGCCCAGCTAATCGGCAGCGCGGCGAGATAGATCATCGACCCGACGCTCAGCACGTACCACGGATAGCTGATGAGCACGGCGATAAACAGAACCGCGAAGATGACCAGCGGCACCGCTGCTTCCGGCGATACGCGGGCACCGAGCTTCTTGCCGGAATAAACAGGTAGGCGCGACACCATCAGGAACGCCATGGTCAACGTGAAAATCAAAATCACCGTCGTCGGCAGTTGCGGCAACCCGATCAGCACCAGGTACATCGGCAGCAGCACGCAGAGCGCGCCGAGCGGCGCCGGCACGCCGGTGAAGTAATTCGCCGCGAACGGCAGATCACTCGGCTGGTCGATCTGCGTATTGAAGCGCGCGAGCCGCAGGCAGCTTGAAATCGCGAAGATCATCGCGGCGATCCAGCCGACATTGTTGAAGTCGTGCAGCTGCCAGAAATACAGGATCAGCGCCGGGGTCACGCCGAAGTTCACGAAATCGGCGAGGCTGTCGAGTTCGGCTCCGAAACGCGACTGCCCCTTGATCATCCGCGCCACGCGGCCGTCGATGCCGTCGAGAATGGCCGCGAACACGATCGCGCCGAGCGCCAGTTCGTTGCGCCCCTCGATCGACATTCGGATGGCGGACAGGCCCGCGCACAGCGCGAGAAGCGTGATGACATTGGGCACCAAGACCCGCACCGGGATCGAGCCGAACCGGCGGCGTTGCATATCGGGCTTGTCAGAACGGGGGTGTGTGCTCATGAACCCTTTATATGGGGATTATCGTGCTCCGCCAACATGACTTAAAGCCATGCGGCAAGCCGCTCATCTTCCGCAATCGCATGGCGGATAAGGTTAATCTGTGCGGTAGACGCGGCCGCCATCGCCCATCTGGAAATCGGCCAGCACAGTCTCCCCCGCCACCGCCGTCTGCCCTACCGCCACCAGCGGTTTGGCGCCATCGGGGAGGAAAACATCGAGCCGCGAGCCAAACCGGATCAGACCGAAGCGCTGTCCTGCGGCAAGGCTTTCGCCCTCGCGCACGAAGGAGACGATGCGCCGCGCGACGAGCCCCGCGATCTGGATGACGCCGATGCGCCCCGCAGGCGTCGCGATCACCAGCGAATTGCGCTCGTTGTCCTCACTCGCCTTGTCGAGTTCGGCATTGATGAACTTGCCGGGGCGATAGGCGATGCGTTCGATCCGGCCCGCCACGGGGCTGCGGTTCACATGGCAGTTGAACACGCTCATGAAGATGGAAATCCGCATCAACGGCTTGTCGCCGAGGCCAAGCTCGGCGGGCGGCACCACCGGCTGCACCATCGACACCCGGCCATCGGCCGGCGCCACGACAAGCCCTTCCCGCACCGGCGTGGTACGGACGGGATCGCGGAAGAACAGCGCGCACCAGATCGTCAGCACGACGCCGATCCAGCCGAGCGGCGCCCACAGCCAGAACAGGATCAGGCTCGCCAGAGCGAAGCCGCCAATGAAAGGGTATCCCTCCTGATGGATCGGCGGGATTTGCGCGCGGATGGAATTGGCGATCGACATGGGACTCCGAAGGATATCCGCTTTACAGCGATGAAAATGAGTGGTCCGGCAACGTCTGCTTTCTCGTTTCGGCGAGAGAGCGGGAATCTTTGCCTATTCTAGGGCGTGCGTCACAAAAAGTCTCGGAAAAGCGCCTGTTCGTTCGGGCTGGTACTGCCTACTCCGCGGCATCCCGTGCAGGCGAAACGTCCCCAGCCTGTCCGTCCTTCCCGGCCAGCTCGTCGTCGCCGAACTGGGCGAGCTTCTCGCGCGCCTCGTCGGCCTCACGCTGCCTGTTCCACATGCTGGCGTACAGGCCATCCATCGCAAGCAACTGCATGTGCGTGCCACGCTCGGCGATGCGCCCGCGTTCGAGCACGATGATCTCGTCGGCGCTGACGATAGTGGACAGGCGATGCGCGATCACCAGCGAGGTGCGGTTGCGCGACACCTTTTCCAGTTCGTCCTGAATTTCCCGTTCGGTATGGCTGTCGAGCGCGGAGGTCGCCTCGTCCAGCACGAGGATCGGCGGCCCCTTGAGGATGGTGCGCGCGATGGCCACGCGCTGCTTCTCGCCACCCGACAGTTTCAGGCCGCGCTCGCCGACTTCCGTCTCGTAGCCCTGCGGCGACATGCGGATGAAGCCGTCGATCTGCGCCATCTGCGCGGCAGCCTCGACATCGGTATCGCTCGCATCCCAGCGGCCATAGCGGATGTTGTAGCGGATGGTGTCGTTGAACAGCACCGTATCCTGCGGCACCATACCGATTGCCGCGCGCAGCGATGTCTGCTGCACGTCGCGAATGTCCTGCCCGTCGATGGTGATGCGTCCGCTGCTCAGATCGTAAAGGCGAAACAGCAGCCGCGAGATTGTCGACTTGCCCGCGCCCGACGGGCCGACGATCGCGACAGTCTTGCCGGCGGGCACCTCGAACGTAATGCCCTTGAGAATCTCGCGGTCCGGGTCGTAATGGAAATGCACGTCCTCGAAACGCACCGTGCCCGACGTCACCTGCAGCGGTTTCGCGCCGGGCCTATCCTTCACTTCCGGATTGCGGCTCAGCACGCCGAACATCATCTCGATGTCGATGATCGCCTGCTTGATCTCGCGATAGACGAAGCCCATGAAGTTCAGCGGCTGATAGAGCTGGATCATCATGGCATTGATCATGACGAAATCGCCGACGCTCTGGGTGCCGTTGCGGATGCCGATGGCGCACAGCACCATCGTCGCGGTGATGCCGAACGAGAAAATCACCGCCTGTCCGGTGTTGAGCCAGGCGAGCGAGGTATAGGTCTTGGTGCTGGCGCGCTCGTAACGCTCCATCGAGGCGTCGTAACGCTGCGCCTCGCGCGTCTCCGCACCGAAATACTTCACCGTCTCGTAATTGAGCAGCGAGTCGATGGCCTTGGTGTTGGCTTCGGTGTCGGACTCGTTCATGCGGCGGCGAATATCGATCCGCCACTCGGTCGCGACATAGGTGAACCACATATAGGCCAGCACGGTGCCGACCGTGATCAGCACGTAGCGCCAGTCGAACTGATACAGCAGCACGCCCATCATCATCGTCAGTTCGACGACGGTCGGCGCCAGTTGCTGCACGGCGAGCCGCACGATGGTCTCGATCCCGGTGCGGCCGCGCTCCAGAACGCGCGTCAGCCCGCCGGTCTTGCGCTGGAGATGAAAACGCAGCGACAATTCGTGCATGTGCACGAAGGTGAGGTACGCGAGTTTGCGCACCGCATGCATCGCGACCTTGGCGAAGATGCCGTCGCGCCACTGCGTGAACACCGCCATCAGGACGCGGGTGGCGCCGTAGCTCACCGTCAGAATGATCGGCGAGGCGAGCAGCCACATCATCCAGTTCGACGGCGCGACCGGCGCGCTGCCCTGCCCGTTCAGCGCATCGATCGCCCATTTGAAGGTGAACGGCACGATCATGGTGAGCGCCTTGGCGATCACCAGAAGCACCATCGACCAGACCACGCGCATTTTCAGGTCGGCCCGCTCTCCCGGCCAGATATATGGCCAGAGCTGCACCAGCGTCGCGGTCAGCGAGGCGTTCGCCACCGCTCGGGCGGGGCGATTTTGATCGGGCGTATCAGAGGCGGTCATTCACAATCCTGCGGCTTCGGGGCGAAAGGCCCCGCGCCGGGCTTCGATTCGGCAACATAGATCTGTCATATAGGATGCCACAGGCGGTTCCGCATCCGGCCGGGGCGTTTTTCTGCCCCGGCGCCGTACAGGACGGCTTTTCGCCACGTCCCGGCTCGTCTTGACGAGGTCACACGGCGATGCCACATCGAGTTGATGACCAAGACCAATAATATTAAGACTGTCTGCGTTTATTGCGGTTCCGGCCCAGGTACAGACCCCCAGTTCATGGAAGCAGCAAGCGCCCTCGGCAAAGCCTTTGCCGAGAACGGCATCGGCCTGGTGTATGGGGGCGGCTCTATCGGCCTGATGGGCGCGGTCGCCAATGGCGTTCTCGACCACGGCGGCAAGGTGACCGGCATCATCCCGGACTTCCTGATTGCCCGCGAGCATATGCTGGATCGCGCGCAGGAACTGATCGTCACCAACAACATGCATGAGCGCAAGCAACTCATGTTCGAACATTCCGACGCCTTCGTCGCCCTGCCCGGCGGAATCGGCACGCTGGAAGAGCTGGTCGAGCAAATGACGTGGGCACAGCTCGGTCGTCACACCAAGCCGGTGCTGCTGGCCAACATCGGCAATTTCTGGGAGCCGCTGTTGTCGCTGCTCGCGCACATGCGCCAGAAAGAATTCATCCGTCAGGGACTGGCGGTGAACTTCCTCACGGCCAATCGCGTCGAGGACATCGTGCCGAAGCTGGAGGCCGCAGCCTCAAGTTCGCAGTCCGCTCCGGCACCGGCGGAAGCCGTCACCGCGCAGATGTAATCCCGGAAGATATCTCCCGGCTGGCAATCGTCACGCTGGCGCGCCTGACTTCACCAGCTTGTAGGTGAGCGAATCCATCAGCGCCTGGAACGAAGCGTCGATCACGTTGGACGATACGCCGATGGTGGTCCAGCGCGCGCCGTTCTCGTCTTCGCTCTCCACCAGCACGCGCGTCACCGCCTCGGTACCGCCATTGAGGATACGCACGCGGTAATCGGTCAGTTTCAGGCCGTCGATGTATTTCTGATACTTGCCGAGATCCTTGCGCAGCGCGACGTCGAGCGCGTTGACGGGGCCATTGCCTTCCGCCGCCGAGATCAGCACCTCGCCCGCGACCTCGACCTTCACCACCGCGAGAGCAACAGTGTGCGGACCGTTCCCGTTGGAGCGCTGCTCGACATTGACGTCGAACTGCACGACGCGGAAATAATTCGGCACATGGCCGAGCGTGCGCCGCGCCAGCAGCTCGAACGACGCATCGGCGGATTCGTAGGCGTAACCACCCGCTTCCCGCTCCTTCATCTCCTCGACGAGGCGCGTGACCTTCGGATCGTTCTTGTCAAAGGCAATGCCCGCGCGCTCCAGCGCCGCCAGCACGTTCGAGCGCCCGGCCTGATCCGACACCAGAACCTGGCGGCGGTTGCCGACGACATCCGGCGCGATGTGCTCGTAGGTGTGCGGGTCCTTCAGCACCGCCGACGCATGAATGCCGGTCTTGGTGACGAACGCGCTTTCGCCGACATACGGCGCATGCTTGTCGGGCACGCGGTTCAGGATATCGTCGAGCGCGCGCGAAACCTGCGTCAGTGTGGCGAGCTTCGCATCCGACACGCCGATCTCGAACGTATCGACGAATGGCTTTTTCAGTTTCAGCGTCGGAATCAGCGAGCACAGATTGGCGTTGCCGCAACGCTCGCCGAGGCCGTTCAGCGTACCCTGGATCTGGCGCACGCCCGCGCGCACCGCCGCGAGCGAATTCGCAACCGCCTGCCCGGTATCGTCATGCGCATGGATGCCGAGATGCGTGCCGGGGATGTGCTTCGTCACCTCGCCGACGATCGCCTCAACCTCATCCGGCATGGTACCGCCGTTGGTGTCGCACAGCACCACCCAGCGCGCGCCGGACTCATAGGCGGCCTTGGCACATGCCAGCGCGAATTCCGGGTCTTCCTTGTAGCCGTCGAAAAAATGCTCGCAGTCGAGCATGGCCTCACCGCTTTTCTTCGCCGCCGCGCTCACGCTGTCGCGGATCGAGGCGAGGTTTTCCTCCTTCGTCGTCTCGAGCGCGACCCGCACCTGATAGGCGGAGGATTTCGCGACGAGGCAGAACGCATCCGCCTTCGCCTCCAGCACGCCGACGAATCCGGGGTCGTTCGACGCCGAACGGCCCGCGCGGCGCACCATGCCGAACGCGGTGAACTTCGCGTGGGCAAATTTCGGATGGGTGCTGAAGAATTCGCTGTCCGCCGGGTTCGCGCCCGGATAACCGCCCTCGACATAATCGAGGCCGAGATCGTCAAGCATCTGCGCGATCACGCGCTTGTCGTGCAGCGTGAAATCGACCCCGCTGGTCTGCGCGCCGTCGCGCAGCGTGGTGTCGAAAAGATAGAGTCGTTCGCGGCTCATGATGCCAACCTTATTGTCGAAGTCTTGGATTATCCTCAGGCGGCGTGTCGCCGAGTGCTTTGGTCATGGTGGTGTTGGCGAGCCATTCGTCGCCAATGGAAATCGAATTGCGCTGCTGGCCGAGATAGCCACGGCCCGCGAAAAACTCCTGCGCGGAATCGCTGGCATCGACGCTCATAAGCTTCGCTCCGCGCGCCGCCGCGAGTTTTTCAAGCGCATCGCACAGCGTGCTTGCCACGCCCTGCCGGACCGCTCCCGGATGCACGAACAACATGTCGAGATGGTCGGCGCCTCTCAGCGAAGCAAAGCCGACCGGCGAGCCCTGCACCGTCGCAACCAGTGTCAGTTGCGCGCCGAGTTTCTTGCCGAACGCCGCCTCATCCTCGGCGCGCGAAGCCCATGCCTCGCGCTGCGCCTCGGAATAGCTGTCCTCGGTCAATTCCTCGATGCTGGCGATGAAGATCGCGGCGAGAATCGAGGTATCGGCCGGCAGGAATGGCCGCAGCCCGATTTTGGGAAGCGCCTGTGCCATCACCAATATCCGAAAAACTTGAATGCGAGCGCGACCGCCAAAGCGATCACGCACCACTTCAACACGATATAATAGCGCCAGTGGCGTGGAAAAGGCGTCTCGGGCTCTTTCATCTCGCGATCTCCCAGGTGGTGCCTTCCTTGGAATCCTTGATGGCGACGCCCATCGCCGCGAGTTCGTCGCGGATGCGGTCGGATTCCTTCCAGTCCTTGCGCGCGCGGGCAGCCGTGCGATCCGCGATCAGGGCGCTCACTTGCGCGGCATCGACGCCGCTTGCCTCCTGCTTGCGGGCATCCCAATCCGCTCGTGTCTCTGCCAGAAAGCCCAGCAACCGGAGCGATGAAGCGAATTCATTGCGCTCGGCTTCGCCGCCCCGTTCCGCCTGATGGCGCAGGCCATGCAGCGCCGCAACAGTCTGCGCGGTGTTAAGATCGTCCGCGAGCGTATCGAGCACTGTGCCTGCAGGCGCGCTGCCCTTGATATCACCCGCAGTTGCGTACCAGTCGTCCAGAACCTTCGCGCTTTCCTCCAGCCCCTTCACCGTCCAGTCGATCGGCGAACGATAATGGGTCTTGAGCATGTTGAGGCGCACGACCTCGCCCGGCCAGTCCTTCAAGAGTTCATTGATGGTGACGAAGTTGCCGAGGCTCTTCGACATCTTCTCGCCTTCGACCTGCAGGAAGCCGTTATGCAGCCAGTAGTTCGCCATCGCATGCGTGCCGTGGGCGCAGCGCGATTGAGCGATCTCGTTTTCATGGTGCGGGAAGATCAGGTCGAGGCCGCCGCCATGAATGTCGAACACATCGCCCAAATATGCGGCGCTCATGGCAGAGCATTCGATGTGCCAGCCGGGCCGCCCCCGGCCCCACGGGCTGTCCCAGCCCGGCTCATCGGCTGAGGATTGCTTCCACAACACGAAGTCCGCCGGATGTTTCTTGTGCGCGTCCACCGCGATGCGCGCGCCGGCCTGCTGCTCATCGAGCTTGCGGCCGGAGAGCTTGCCGTAATCCGGCATCGAAGCGGTGTCGAACAGCACCTCGCCGTTCGCTTCATAGGCATGACCGCGATCGATGAGGGTCTTGATGAGCGACACCATGTCGGCCTTGCCGTCGGCGCGCGGCAGCACGAAATCGGTCGCGCGCGGCTCGACGGTTGGCTTCAGGCAGCCGAGTGCATCAACGTCGGCATGAAACTGCGTCGCGGTCTTTTCCGTGACCTTGCGGATCGCCTCGTTCAGCGGCAGGCCAGGATAGTCGCGCAGCGCGCGGTCGTTGATCTTGTCATCGACGTCGGTGATGTTGCGCACGTAAGTGACGTGCTGCTCGCCGTAGATGTGCCGCAGCAGGCGGAACAGCACGTCGAACACGATGACCGGGCGCGCATTGCCGATATGGGCGAAGTCGTAGACCGTCGGTCCGCAGACGTACATCCGCACGTTGCGCGGATCGATCGGCTTGAAGGCGCGTTTGTCCTTCGTCAGCGTATCGTAGAGCCTCAGCTCCATAGACATCATTCCCTTGCCCTGGCGTCCGAATTCGTACGTGCGCCCAAATGAACGGGCCGCCGACATGATGCGGACACGCGAACCACCACACTCGTGGCCGGGCGTCAGGTGATCTCGATGTGAGAAAAGACGGCTCCAGCCAGCGAATCGCTAGCTAATAATCTCGTGGCAAATGCCGAAAAACGAGGAAGAACCGTTCATGGCCGGCACAATGGCCAGCCCCGCGCGCCCCGTCAAGGGGCAGCCCGCAGCCTGGTCAACGGCGGCTAGTGCTCCGAAACAGGCGGGTTAATGATTTTTAACATTTTAGCCTTATCCGTGTCGGGCTTCCGATTCTCGTTTTTGGTGCCCCATGCGACTGAGTTCCGCGGCTGCGTTGTGCGTTCTCGCCCTCTCCTCCTTGCCTGCTTATGCCGATAGCCGCGTGTTCATCATCGCCAATCAGCCGGACGGCTATGGCATCGACGAATGCCTCGCCAATGGCGCGAGTTGCGGCGCTTCCGCGGCGCGGATGTATTGCGAATCCCATCAATTCGCGCGGGCGAGTTCCTACCACCGCGTCGAGAATGAGGACATCACCGGCGCCATTCCGGCCTCCACCCGGAGCCCGGCTTCGCGCGCCGAGGCTTACGTCGCCATCACCTGCCAGCGGTAAATCGCGGCTTCGCCGGCCTTGCGTTATTCACCGGGACGCTCTGCCTTGCCTTGAGAGCGCCCAGAAATCGGCGTGACCTTGCCCCCTGAAACGGCTATGCAAACCCGCATTGGCCGCGCCTGCGGCTGCTTTCCCGGATAAGTACTTGGCGATGCTCCCTCGATCCCTGCCGATGCTGGCTGCCCTCGCTATCGCAGGGCTGTCGGCCCCCGCTTTTGCGCAGAATTTCACACCGGGCAGTGGTGGTCAGGGCAGCCCGATGTGCCAGCGCCTTGAAGGCCAGTTGGCCGCCATCGACCGCAGCCAGGGCGGCGGCGATGCCGGCAAGGCCGACCAGATCCGGCGTTATGAGGATGCCGCGAACCGCCAGCAGGCCGAACTGGAGCGCGTTCAGGCGCGGGCGCGGGATCAGGGCTGCGACAGTTCCGGGTTCTTCTCGCTGTTCAACGGCCGCTCCGCTCAATGCGGCCCGATCAACAATCAGATCCAGCAGATGCGCCAGAACCTCGACCAGATCACCTCCAGCCTGGAGCGGCTGCGTACAGGATCGGCAAACAGCGCCGACGATCCGCAGCGGCGTTCGGTGATCCTTGCGCTGGCGCAGAACAATTGCGGCCCGCAATACGCCAACATGGCGCGCTCCGGAAACTTCCTGAGCAACCTCTTCGGCGGCGGTCCCTCCGACAACAATGGCGTGGTCGATCCGAACGCACCGCAATCCGGCACCTACCGCACCGTCTGCGTCAAAAGCTGCGACGGCTCCTATTTCCCGATTTCATTCGCGACTGTGCCGAGCCGCTTCGCGGATGACGAGCGCACCTGCAAGAGCCTGTGCCCGAATGCGCAGGTCACGCTCTACACCTATCACAATCCGGGTGAGGACATCGCGCAGGCCGTCTCGATCAATGGCCAGCCCTACTCGCAGTCGCCGAACGCCTTCCACTTCCGCACCCAGTACGACAAGACGTGCAGTTGCCGCGCACCGGGGCAGAGCTGGGCCGATGCGCTGAAGAACGTGGATACGTCGAGCGGCGCGGAGCAAGGCGACATTACCGTGACCGAGGACCGCGCCAGGCGGATGTCGCAGCCGCCACGCACCGCGCCTGCGAAGCAGCCCCAGACCTCGGCTCCCGCCGCATCGGCACCGGAGGCAAATACCGATCCGGGAAAGATCCGCTCGGTCGGCCCGACCTTCATTCCGAACAACCGCTAACGACGAGCGTCGCTCACCCGTCAAAAACCTCGGTCGTGTCCCGGCGCGAGCGGGACACCAGCGCATGGTCGGGTTCGGGATCGCGGTCGCCATTGTCGCGAAAGCGGTTGGTGATCGGGTAGCGGCGGTCGCGGCCAAAGTTCTTGCGCGTGACCTTCACGCCCGGCGCAGCCTGCCGACGCTTATATTCCGCGAGGTTGAGCAGCCGGTCGATACGCAGCACCGTATCGCGATCGAAACCATCACCTACGATCTCGGCGACCGACATATCGCGTTCGACGAGCCGCTCCAGAATGCCGTCGAGAATTTCATAAGGCGGCAGCGAGTCCTGGTCGGTCTGGTTCTCGCGCAATTCCGCCGTCGGAGGACGCGCGATGATGCTGACCGGAATGACCTTGCCGGACGGACCGAGCGCGCCTTCCGGCTTCCATGAATTGCGCAGCGAGGACAGACGAAACACTTCGGTCTTGTAGATATCCTTGATCGGGTTGAAGCCGCCGTTCATGTCGCCGTACAGCGTCGCGTAGCCGACCGACATTTCGGACTTGTTGCCGGTGGTCACCAGCATGTCGCCGAACTTGTTAGAGATCGCCATCAAGAGCACGCCGCGGGTACGCGCCTGAAGGTTCTCCTCCGTCACGTCGCGCGGCTTGCCATTGAAGACATCCTTCAGGATATCCTCGAAACCGTTCACCGCCGCCGCAATCGGCAGCACGTCGTAGCGGATGCCGAGCCCGCGCGCGATCCGCGCCGCGTCCTCGATCGATTCCTTCGCGGTAAAACGAAACGGCAGCATCACGCCGCGCACGCGCTCGACACCAATGGCATCGACTGCGATGGCAAGGCACAGCGCTGAATCGATACCGCCCGAAATGCCAAGCAGCACGCCGGGAAAGCCGTTCTTGCCGACATAATCGCGCAATCCCAGCACGCAGGCGGCATAGTCCGCCCGGTCGCCCTCGATCAGCGGCGAGATCGGCCCCTTGCAGGTCCATCCCTTCGCGCTCTTTGTCCATGTCAGCGTCGTCGTCACTTCCTCGAAACAGGGAAGCTGCGCCGCGAGGGAGCGGTCGGCATTGAGCGCAAACGACGCGCCGTCGAACACCAGTTCGTCCTGACCGCCGACCTGATTGACGTAAACAAACGGCAGGCCACTTTCGGTCACGCGCCCTACCGCCATCGACAGGCGGATATCGTTCTTGGCCCGCGCGTAAGGCGAGCCATTTGGCACGATCAGGATCTCAGCGCCGGTCTCAGAGAGGCATTCGACGACGTTCTCATACTCCGCCGACTCCTCCATCCATGTGTCTTCGCAGATCGGCACGCCGATGCGAACACCGCGAATGGTCAGAGGTCCCGCCGCCGGGCCCCGCGCAAAGATACGCTTCTCGTCGAACACGCCGTAATTCGGCAGGTTGGCCTTGAAGCGCAGACCGGCGATGCGCCCGCCATCGAGCAGCGCCACCGCGTTATAGAGCTTGCCCTCCTCGACCCATGGCGTGCCGATCAGCATCGCCGGGCCGCCGTCGGAGGTCTCGCGTGCAAGCTCTTCCACGGCTATGCGGCATCGCGCCTGAAACGAGGGCTTGAGGACGATGTCTTCCGGCGGGTAGCCGCACAGGAAAAGCTCGGGCAGCACCACGAGAGCGGCGCCATCCGCCGCCGCCTTCGCACGCGCGTCCCGCGCCTTGGCGGCATTCCCGGCGATGTCTCCCACCGTCGGATTGAGCTGCGCCAGGGTCACCGTAAATTTTGCGGATTCAGTCATGGGCCTGTTGTAGCCCGCCACGCGAGGCTTTCGCAATTGCGGGCTTTGCTCAGATGATCCCGATCCGCTCGGCGATGGCGAACAGCCAGGTCAGACCGGCGATGGCGAGCGCCACACCAACCGCGGCGGAGCCCATGTCCTTGACCCTGCCGATCTGCGGGTCGTGATCCAGCGTCAGGCGATCGGCCAGCTTCTCGATCGCGGTATTGAGCAACTCGACGACGAGAAGAAGGAGCACGACAACAACCAGCTCCACCCTGCGTGCAGGCGTGACGCCGACCAGCCATGACAATGGAAGAGCCAGGATCAGCGCCACGACCTCTTCGCGAACCGCCCGTTCGGAGCGGAACGCGAAGATAAGGCCGTTGAGGCTGTTGATGGTCGCGCGCCAGACGCGCAGCACGTCAGAGGCCGGCCACCGCAGGCAGCGGCTGCGCCTTGCGCTCCCGGCCCTGCTTGAGGAATTCCGCGATCAGGAATGCCATGTCGATCGACTGTTCGGCATTCAGGCGCGGATCGCAGACCGTGTGATAGCGGTCGTTGAGATCCTCGTCGGTGATCGCACGCGCGCCGCCGATGCACTCGGTGACGTCCTGCCCGGTCATCTCCAGATGCACGCCGCCGGCATGGGTCCCTTCGGCCGCGTGAACCTCGAAGAACGACTTCAACTCGGACAGGATGCGGTCGAACGGCCGCGTCTTGTAGCCGGACGTCGAGGTGATCGTGTTGCCGTGCATCGGATCGCAGGACCACACCACCGACTTGCCCTCGCGCTGCACCGCGCGGATGAAGTGCGGCAGCGTATCGCCGACCTTGTCTGCGCCCGAGCGGTTGATGAGCGTCAGCCGGCCCGGCTCGTTGTCCGGGTTGAGGATGTCGATCAGCTTCAAGAGTTCATCCGGCTTCAGCGACGGGCCGCACTTCAGGCCGATCGGGTTCTTGATGCCGCGGAAGTATTCGACATGCCCGTGATCGAGCTGGCGCGTGCGGTCACCGATCCAGAGCATGTGCCCGGAGGTCGCGTACCAGTCGCCGGTGGTGGAATCGACGCGCGTGAACGCCTGCTCGTAGCCGAGCAGCAGCGCCTCATGGCTGGTGTAGAACTCGGTCGCGCGCAATTCCGGATGGCTTTCCAGATTGAGACCGCAAGCGCGCATGAAGTTCAGCGCGTCGGAAATGCGGTCCGCCAATTCCTTGTAACGGCGCGACTGCTGCGAATCCTTGACGAATCCGAGCATCCATTGATGCACGCTGCCGAGATTGGCGAAGCCACCGGTCGCGAACGCGCGCAACAGATTAAGCGTCGCCGCCGACTGCCGGTAGGCCGCAAGCTGGCGGCGCGGATCGGGCACGCGCGCTTCCGCCGTGAAGGCGATGTCGTTGACGATGTCGCCGCGATAGCTCGGCAGTTCGACGCCGTTGATCTTTTCGGTCGGCGAGGAACGCGGCTTGGCGAACTGACCGGCGATGCGGCCGACCTTCACCACCGGCAACGCGCCGGCATAAGTCAGCACCACCGCCATCTGCAGGAAGACGCGGAAAAAGTCGCGAATGTTGTTGGCGCCGTGCTCGGCAAAGCTCTCGGCGCAATCGCCGCCCTGCAACAGGAAGGCTTCGCCAGCGGCCACGCGCGCTAGCGCCTTCTTCAGGTTGCGTGCCTCACCTGCAAAAACCAGAGGCGGAAAGGTCGCAAGCTGCCCCTCGATATCCGCCAACGCCTTCGCGTCCGGATATTCCGGCACCTGCAAAACCGGTTTCTTGCGCCAGCTATCGGGCGTCCACCGCTCAGCCATGATCGAAAACTCCTGCCTGATCGTCCCATGATCGGCCGGGGCTTATATACACAGCCCACCCGCCGCTTTCCACTCGCAATTCGTCCTGTCTGGTCAACCAGTTAAGCGGGGGTCAGCGCCCTGCCCGCCTCAGGATGGAAAAAGGCCACCGCCGGAGGAGAACCGGTGGCGGCCTTAAAACTCAAGATCACTTGTCATTCCGGGATGCGGCGAAGCCGCAGACCCGGAATCTCGAACGTCTGGATTCCGGGGGCGCTCGCTTTGCTCGCGCCCCGGAATGACTTGTCATCAATCCGCGATGCGGATGCCCGCCGGTCCGTTGGCCTTCAGTGATGCGCTCTTTTTCAACTTTTTGCCGTCGAAGTCGAACACCATGATCTCGTTCTCGATCATGCACTGGACCAGAACCTTCTTGGCGTTCTTGTTGAAGGTCACGCCCTGACACCAGTGGCCGACATTCGTCTGCGTCACGAAGGACAGCTTCTTGTCCTTGAGACGATAGATTTTCAGGATGCCGTGGTCATTGTAGATCGGCGCGGACTTGGACTTGTTCGAACCGTTCATGACCGCAAGCGCGAGGTACTGCCCGTCACGAGACAGCGTCATGCCCTCGGGCGTCGGACCGACGGTGACGGCATCGATGGTGCGCGGCGGATTCGCCTTCACGTCGATGATGCTGACCGTGTCGTCATCGCCATTGCCGTTGTTGAGACCGAGATCGGCCACCACCGCTACGTCGCCCTTCGGCGACATGTTGATGCCGTAGGGACGCAGACCCGCGGCGATATCGCGCTTGGTGTATTCGATCTTGTCGCCGTCGATCTTCAGCACCGAGACCTTGTTGTCGCCATCGCGGGTGACGAAAGCGAGCTTGCCATCGGGGGTGAAAGCCACCGCGCAGGGGCCCGATTTCGGCGCGCCGAAGTCAATCTTACCCGCAGGCGTCAACGTTTTGCCGCTGATCTTGAAGATCGAAACCGTGCCCTCGGAACGATTTGCCACGAGCGCAAGGTTACCCGCAGGATTGATCGAGACGCCCGCAGCCCCCGGCCCGGCTTCCAGCGTGGCGGACACCACCGGCGGCTTCGCCTTCAGGTCGATCACCGAGAGCCTGTTGTCGGCAACGATCTTCTTCGGATCGGCCGGATCGACCTTCATCGCGCCGGTGACCAGCGCGAACGATTCATCCTTGGCAACCGCGACGCTGGTCGGCGGCCCCACCGCGCTGGCGGGCGCGGCCACCTCGCCGATCACCTTCGGCGGCGACTGGTTGAGGTCGATGACGAAAACGCTATCCGGCACGAGCGGATCGCGCACCTGGGACTTGCCGTCATTCAAAGCCGACTTGCCGTCATTGGCGGATACGGCGATCTGGGCCGTTGCCGCCACCGGCGTCAGCAAAGCCAGCGCCAGAACAAGGGCGCAGGTCTGCGGTACTCGATAAACCATGGATGCTCTCTCCCCCCGGTGTTTTTTCACACAGACCGGAATCCGGGCAGCGCCGGTCTGACAGACCAGCTAACACCGGCACGGGTAAATTCGTCCACTAGGAAGTTACAGGAGAGGTTATTCCGCCGCTTGCCGGACGTGCCGCGCCGCGGGCGTGCGCATGGTGACGAGTTCTTCGGCGCTCGTCGGATGCAAGGCCATGGTGGCGTCAAAGTCGGCCTTGGTCGCCTTCATCTTGATGGCGATGGCTACCACCTGCGTCAACTCGGCAGCCTCGGGGCCAACGATATGGCAGCCAAGAACGCGATCCGTGGAGCCATCGACAATGAGCTTCATCAGCACGCGGCTCTCGCTGCCGGACATCGTCGCCTTGATCGGACGGAAATCGGCCTTGTAGATATCGACGCGGTTATATCGTGCGCGGGCCGCTTCCTCGGTCAGGCCGACGGTCCCGACCTGCGGCTGCGAGAACACCGCTGTCGGAATGCTGTCGTGATCGACGACGACCGGCTTGTTGCCGAACACCGTGTCGGCGAAGGCGTGCCCTTCCCTGATCGCCACCGGCGTCAGGTTCATGCGGTGAGTGACATCGCCCACCGCGTAGATATTCGGGACATTGGTGCGCGAATGCTCGTCCACCGCGATGCCGCCATTGACGGGATTGAGCGCGACGCCGGCCTTTTCCAGACCTAGCCCGTTGACGCAGGGATGGCGGCCGATCGCGAACATCACCTGATCGGCGGCGACGCTCGAGCCGTTCGACAGATGCGCGGTGAAAATATCGCCGTGGCGGTCCACGCGATCGACCGTGCAGGAGGTCAGAAGCGTGACGCCCGCCTTCTCCATCTCGCCGCGAACGTGCTTGCGCACATCCTCGTCGAAGCCGCGCAGGATGTTGTCGCCACGATAGATCAGCGTGACGTCTGAGCCGAGGCCGTTGAAGATCGAGGCGAACTCGAGCGCGATATAGCCGCCGCCCTGAATGACGATGCGCTCGGGAAATTTCTCCAGATGGAAAACCTCGTTCGAGGAAATCACATGCTCGATGCCGGGGATCGCCGCGCCATGATTGGGCATGCCACCGGTCGCGATCAGAACGTGTTTGGCCGTAACCTTCTCGCCGGTTGAGAGCCGCAGCGTATGCGGGTCCTCGAACACCGCGCGCGCCTTCACTGTCTGGGCACCGGCCTTTTCGAGGTTTGCGGCGTAGATGCCTTCAAGGCGGGCAATTTCCTTGTCCTTGTTGGCAATCAGTGTCGTCCAGTCGAAGTTCGCTTCCGGAATGGTCCAGCCGAACCCGGCGGCGTCCTTCACCTCGGTCGAGACCAGCGAGGCCAGCATCATCAGCTTCTTCGGCACGCAGCCGCGGATCACGCAGGTGCCGCCGAAGCGATATTCCTCGGCAATCATGACGCGCGCGCCATAACCCGCCGCGATGCGGGCCGCACGGACACCACCGGAGCCGCCCCCGATCACAAACAGATCAACGTCGAAGTTTGTCATGTACTGCCCGCGCGCCCGAAACCAGTCATTCGCGGGCATGCCGCAAATGACCGATATGCCGGTGTCAGATGGCCTTGCCGCGCGCCTTCATCTCGGCGCGGAACTTGTCGATGATCTTCTGGGAGAAGGTCTGCGCCCACTGATCCATGAAGCCGCGCGAGGCTGCGAAGATCTGCGGCTCCTGCTCGATCACCTTCTTGCCGAGCGGCGACTTGTACCAGGCGGCGATGTCCTTCAGCTCCTGCTCGGAGAAGCGCGAGGCATAGATCTTTGCGATCTCCTCGCCGATCTCCTTCTCGCCACCGGCGAGGTCCTTCGCCACCTTGGGCGCGAGCTCGTTGAGATCCTTCTGGTAGTTGAGGTTGCTCGACACGAGCGTCCCCTTGGCGCGCTCGACGAGGCTCGGCACCGCTTCCTTGTAGAGTTCCTCGATGTGCTTGTCGTGGAGGATATCCTTGGCGGTCGCAATCGCCGCCGGTGACGGGTTGGGGTTCGACTGCGCGAAAGCCGGGCCTGCCATCACGCCGACAAAGCCAGCCGCCAGAAGGGCGTAAATCGTCTTCTTCATTTCAAGCTCCTCAAACCCGGCCTGCCGGCCGATCAACGATACGAAGCCCCTGCGATCCGGCCAGAATGGCCGTTTTCGCAAGGCCGATGAACAATCCATGCTCCACCACGCCGGGAATAGCGCTGAGAAGCGCAGCAAGCCGCGGCGGGTCCGGGATACGTCCCAGATGAGCGTCCAGGATCCAGTGGCCGCCATCGGTGACAAAAGCATGGCCATCCTTGCCCTGCCGAAGGCTTATTTCGCCTGCGACACCGGCCTGCGCGAAGGCCGCAGCCAGCGCATGGCGGGTCGCCCCGAGACCGAACGGGATGACTTCCACCGGCAGCGGAAACCGCCCGAGGGTGTCCACCCATTTGCTGTCATCGGAAATGACGACCATCCGCGCCGAGGCCGCCGCGACGATCTTCTCGCGCAAAAGCGCGCCGCCACCACCCTTGATGAGATTGAGCGAGGGGTCGATTTCGTCGGCGCCATCCACGGTCAGGTCAAGACGATCGATCTCGTCCAGCGTTGTCAGCGGCACGCCGCAGCGTTCGGCATCGGCCCGCGTCGCCTCGGAGGTCGGCACCCCGATCACGCGCAGGCCGCCGCGCACGCGCTCGCCCAGCAATTCCACGAAATGCTTCGCCGTCGAGCCGGTGCCAAGGCCGAGTTGCATGCCGTTTTCGACATACTCCAGGGCCCGCGCGGCCGCGGCCCGTTTCAGCTCTTCCTTCGACATTGCGCCAGTACCCTCATCACCCGGACGGCGCGGCTTTCTACCCTCGATTTGGCCCGAGGAACAGGGTTGCCACCCCTGAAATCCGCTGATTTTTCCTGCCCCTTGCGCTCGCGCCGGACGCGCGGTAGCGAACAATCATGAGCAATCTACCCCTTATCGTTTTCGACCTCGACGGCACGCTGGTGGACAGTGCGCCGGACCTCGTCAATGCACTGAACTTCGTGCTGGAGCGCGAAGGCCTCCCGGCCGTCCCGCTTGCACCTGCACGAAAAATGATCGGCGCTGGCGCGCGCGCCATGATCGAGCGGGGGCTGGAGGCCGAGGGCCGCGTCTGCACACCGGATTACGTCGCGAAATTGACCGACGATTTCATCGCGTTCTACGCCGACCACATCTCCGACAACACGCGCCCGTTTGAAGGCACCGAAGCCGCCCTCGACGAACTCGCAAGCCAGGGGCACCGGCTCGCCGTCTGCACCAACAAGCTCGAGTGGCTCTCCAACCGGCTGCTGAACAACCTGAAGATGAGCGCGCGGTTCGCCGCGATCTGCGGCGCGGATACCTTCGGCGTCCAGAAACCCGACCCCGCCATCCTGCGCCAGACCATCGCCCGTGCAGGTGGAACGCCTGCGGCTGCGATCATGGTTGGCGATTCCGGGGCCGACATCGGGGTTGCGAAACGGGCGGGTGTTCCCGTCATCGCCGTCGATTTCGGCTACACGCCGATCGCGGTGAAGGATCTCGAGCCCGACCGGCTGATCTCCCATATGCGCGACCTTCCCGCTACGGTGGCGAACATGCTTGTTGCCGCAAGCAATTGATATGGATCAATTTTATGTTGCGTCTTAAGACGCCGCATTAACCGCGTCTCTTAAGATGCAGTGTCGTCCGGTTGCGCTCATATGCCGCGACCCGTATGCTTGGGTATGGGGATCGTGTGCTTGGCCGTGGGGATCGTGTGCCAACCACATCAAAAAAGACGGATGTATCCATGCGTGTCGTTCTGATCGTTGCGGCAGGGCTCAGCCTTGCAGGCTGCTCGTCCACGGATTTCTTCAAATCCACGCCGCCGCAGGTGACCCTGCAACTGGATTCCACGCCTCCGGGGGCCGACGCGACAACGTCCGTCGGGCCAGGATGTAAAACGCCCTGCTCTGTGCAGGTCCCGGCCGGTGAGAACTTCACGGTGACCTACGCGCTGGCGAAATATCAGCCCGCGACCATGGAGGTCACGGTCGTCAAGCAGTCTGGCGCTGATCCGATCCTCGATCCGAACCCGGTGGTCGCCGAGCTCCAGCCCGCCACGCCGCCCAAGAAACCGAAACGCAAGCCGCATCCGAAGCCCAAGGCGGCTGCTCCTGCAGCCCAGCCCGCGCCTGCCGCAACCGCTTCACCGCCGCCGCCCGGCCTGTCGCCGTTCCCTCCGGTCCGCTGAACCGTCTGGTCTAAAAGGGCCCCTGCGTCGGATCGCCGATTGTACCAGACCCTTGCAGCGCCTAAATAAAGCAGGTTGCCCGACCGTGCGAACGGGCAACCTCTGCTGGCGGAACATGATGGACGCTCCTCTGGATACAACGGCCAATACCACTCCAATGATTGATCCGTTCGGACGGACGATCAGCTACCTGCGCGTCTCGGTGACCGACCGCTGCGACCTGCGCTGCTTCTACTGCATGTCCGAGGACATGACCTTCCTGCCCCGCAGCGATCTTCTCACGCTGGAAGAACTCGACCGGCTGTGTTCCGCCTTCATCGCCAAGGGCGTCCGTAAGCTGCGCCTGACCGGTGGCGAGCCACTGGTCCGCCGCAACGTGATGTCGCTGTTCCGCTCGCTCTCGCGCCATTTGCAGAGCGGAGCGCTGAACGAGTTGACGCTCACCAGCAACGGCTCGCAGCTTGAGAAATATGCAGCAGAGCTCGCCGATTGCGGCGTACGCCGGATCAACGTGTCGCTCGACACGCTCGACCGCGACAAGTTCCGCGCCATTACCCGCTGGGGCGACATCGACAAGGTGCTTGCCGGAATCAGGGCCGCACAACGCGCCGGCCTGCGGGTGAAGATCAACGCCGTCGCCCTCAAGAACATGAACGAGGACGAGATCCCGTCCCTGATGCGCTGGGCGCATGGCGAAGGCATGGACATGACGCTGATCGAAGTCATGCCGATGGGCGACATCAGCGGCGGCCGTCTTGACCAATATGTGCCGCTGTCGATGGTGCGCTCACGTCTTGCGACCCAATTCACATTGACCGACCTGTCCGAGAGTTCCGGCGGCCCTGCCCGCTACGTCCATGTCGGCGAGACCGGCGGCAAGCTCGGCTTCATCACCCCGCTGACGCATAATTTCTGCGAATCCTGCAACCGCGTCCGCATCACCTGTACGGGAACATTGCATACCTGCCTCGGCCAGGAGGATGCTTCCGACCTGCGCAAGCCGCTGCGTGCGTCATCCGACGATACCCTGCTGAGCGCTACGATAGATCGTGCGATAGGGTTGAAGCCCAAGGGCCATGATTTCGTGATCGACCGCCGCCATAACGGCCCCAGCGTCAGCCGCCATATGAGCGTGACTGGTGGTTGATATGCCACACCAGATTATTCTCCGGCACCTCCAAACTTCCAATTGACGGCAGCTTTGGGCGCTGATTTTGTCCGCCCGAATTTATCCCGGACAGCTTGAAGCGTTCGACGGACGGCAGACAATCCAGCTAAAATGCCGGGGCGTCTGCGCGGTGGGGGAGGCTTAATTGCAAACTTTGCTCAAGTTGAGTCGCGGCATCGACTCGTTCACGACAGTGATCGGACGATGGCTGTCATGGCTGATCGTCATTGCCGTCATTATCTCGTCCGCCAACGCGACGATCCGCAAAATTTTCGACGTGTCGTCGAACGCCTACCTTGAACTGCAATGGGTTCTGTTCGGCGTGGTCTTCCTGTTGTGCTCTCCGTGGGCGCTACTGAACGGCGATCACATCAAGATCGACATCGTCAATCATCACCTGCCGCTCAAAGTCAGAAGCTGGATCGATCTGATCGGCCACGTTTTCTTCCTGCTGCCGTTCTGTATCGTTCTGCTCTGGACATCGATTCCATTCTTCCTTGTCTCATATCATCAGAACGAACAGTCCTTCAGCGCCGGCGGCTTGCCGCAATGGCCGGCCAAGTCGTTGCTCGTAATCGCCTCCGCCCTGCTCCTGGTGCAGGCGATCTCCGAAATCATCAAGCGCGTTGCCGTGATGCGCGGGCTGCTCCCTGATCCCAACAAGCTGGCACTTTCCGCTCAGGAACAGGCTGCGGCCGAAGCGGCGCGGCTTGCCGAAGCTATTTCCTCAGAAACCCATTAAGCGCGCGAGCGCATTCACGCTCAAAGGACGCAACTGAATGGCTGCGATATTTATTGAATACATGGCACCGATCATGTTCGCGTCGTTGGTGCTGTTTTTGCTCCTCGGCTATCCGGTCGCATTCTCGCTCGCCGCGAACGGCCTGCTGTTCGCTTTGATCGGCATCGAGCTCGGCCTGTTCCGCCCGGACTTCCTTCAAGCACTGCCCGAGCGCGTCTACGGCGTGATGAACAACGAAACGTTGCTCGCCATTCCGTTCTTCACCTTCATGGGGCTGATCCTCGAACGATCCGGCATGGCCGAAGATCTGCTCGAAACCATCGGGCAGCTTTTCGGCAGCGTCCGCGGCGGCATCGCCTATGCCGTGGTGTTCGTCGGCGCCCTGCTTGCCGCCACCACCGGCGTCGTCGCGGCGTCAGTAATCTCGATGGGCCTGATCTCGCTGCCGATCATGTTGCGCTACGGCTACGACCGCCGGGTCGCGACCGGCATCATCGCCGCATCCGGCACGCTCGCACAAATCATCCCGCCCTCTCTCGTCCTCATCGTGATGGCCGACCAGCTCGGCCGCTCGGTCGGCGACATGTACGAAGGCGCCTTCATCCCCGGCATCGTGCTGTCGATCCTCTATGCGTCCTACATCTTCCTGCTGACGATCTTCGCGCCGAAGGCCGTACCCGGCCTCCCGTTGGAAGCCCAGACGCTGCGCGACCCCGAGACCGCGCAGCATCGCATGGTGCTGCCGGTCGCCGCTCTTGCCGCAGCGGGCGCCGCCTACCTTTTCGCAGTCAAGCTCGGTCTGTTCGACTGGACCGCGCCGGTGTTCGATATGATTTCGAGCAATGTGCAGGTCCGCCACGGCTTCTGGTTCATGATTCTACTGGCGATCTTCGTCAAGCCGTTCATCGGCATTGTCCGCACGATGACGCTCTCGCTTTTCATCGTCTTTGTCGGCTCGACAATCCTTGCCCTGATCGCGATGGGCTTTACCAGCGTCAAGGCCGGTGCGGATTACGTGGTTCTCACCATGTCGCTCGTGGTCGCGATCTCCTTCGTGATTGCGGTCCTCAACAAGCTCCTGGGCCTGAAATTGCTCTCGCGCCTTGCCGAACAGGTCGTGTTCGTCATGGTTCCTCCGCTCGGCCTCGTCTTCCTCGTGCTCGGCACGATCTTCATCGGCGTGGCTACGCCGACCGAAGGCGGCGCCATGGGCGCCACCGGCGCGCTGATCCTGGGCTTGATGAAGCGCCGGCTCTCGTTCGACCTGACCCGTCAGGCTGTCGAGTCGACCGCGAAGCTCTCCGCTTTCGTGATGTTCATTCTGGTCGGCGCGCGCGTCTTCTCGCTGACCTTCTACGGAGTGGATGGCCACCGCTGGGTCGAGCATCTTCTGGTCTCGCTGCCGGGCGGCCAAGTCGGCTTCCTGCTGTTCGTGAACGCCTTCGTCTTCGTCCTCGCGTTCTTCCTCGATTTCTTCGAGTTGGCCTTCATCATCATTCCCCTCCTCGGCCCGGTCGCGGAGAAATTGGGCATCGACCTGATCTGGTTCGGCGTCATCCTCGGCGTGAACATGCAGACATCGTTCATGCATCCGCCATTCGGGTTTGCGCTGTTCTACCTGCGATCCGTCGCACCGAAGGAATCCTACATCGACCGTGTCAGCGGACGGCGCATGGAGCCTGTCACGACCGCGCAGATTTACTGGGGCTCGGTGCCTTTCGTCATCATCCAGGTCATCATGGTCTGCCTGGTCATCCTGTTCCCGCAGATGGTGATGCACTACAAGGGAACGCTGTCCACGGTCGATCCATCGAAGGTGAAGATCGAAATCCCTCAGATCGAGATGCCCCAACTCGATCTTGGAATACCCAACATCAAATAGCGCTCCGCAAATACGAAAGCCCGGCTTCAAAAGCCGGGCTTTTTGCATTTCGGGAGGCCTGTATCAGCCGCGGCTGCGGGAACGGATCTGGAAGTTGTCAAACGTCAGTTCGGCGACCTGCCACCACAGATACTCGTCGTTGCGATAGGCCTGCATCGCCTCGATTGATGTCTTGAAGGTCGGATTCTTGGCGGAAATTTCCGCCCACAACTCGTTCGTCGCCTTGAAGGCCGCCTGCAGGATGTCCTGATTGAAGGGGCGCAGCATCGTGCCGTTCGCCACAAGGCGTTTCAGAGCTGCGGGATTCTGCTCGTCATAGCGCGCCGCCATATAGATGTTGGCATTCGCCATCGCGTTGGAGACGATCGCCTGATAGGTCTTCGGCAGCGAATTCCACTTCGCCAGATTCGTGAAGACATGGATCATCGGCCCGCCTTCCCAAAAGCCGGGATAATAATAAAACGGCGCCACCTTCTGAAAGCCGAGCTTCTCGTCGTCGTAAGGCCCGACCCACTCTGCCGCATCGATGGTGCCTTTTTCCAGCGCCGGGTAGATGTCGCTGCCCGCAAGCTGTTGCGGCACGACGCCGAGCTTCGCCATGACCTGCCCCGCGATGCCACCGATGCGCATTTTCAGGCCACGCAGATCGGCAACCGTCTTGATCTCCTTGCGAAACCAGCCACCCATCTGGGTGTTGGTGTTGCCGCACGGATGCGCGATCACGCCGTACTTCTTGAAGAACTCGTTGCCGAGCTGTTCGCCGCCGCCCTGGTACCACCAGGAGTTCTGCATCCGCGCGTTCAGCCCGAACGGCACGCAGGAAAAAACCGCAAAGGTGGGGTCCTTGCCGACATAATAGTAAGCGACGCTGTGTCCCATCTCGACGGTGCCGTTCGCAGCGGCGTCGAACGCCTGCAAGCCTGGCACGACTTCACCCGCGGCGAAGACCTCGATCTGGAATTTGTTGTCGGTCATTTCGGCGACTTGCTTCGCCATCACCACGCCCGCGCCATAGAGCGTGTCGAGAGACTTCGGGAAACTCGACGTCATCCGCCATTTGATGACCGGCATCGATTGGGCAATCGCCGGCGCGGCAATGGATGCGCCGGCGGCACTGGCTGCCGACACTTTCAGAAAATCGCGACGCTTCATGAAATACCCCCAATCCTGCCTGGAACCGGGTCTATCGGAATTGCGCACGGCAAAAAAGGATTATCATCGTCACACGAGGGTCTTCTCGTGCAATGCAGCAGAATCTTCTGCGCAGCAAAAAGCCCGGCCCCTGCGGGGCCGGGCTTCGATTTCACGTGATGATCGATCAGCCGCGGGTGCGCGAACGGATCTGGAAGCTGTCGAAGGTGTATTCGGCAACCTGCCACCACAGATACTCGTCGCCGCGATAGGCCTGCATCGCGTCGATCGACTTCTTGAAATCCGGGTTCTTCGCCGAAATTTCAGCCCAGAGGGTGTTGGTCGCCTTGAGGCTTGCCTCGAGCACTTCATTGCTGAACGGACGAAGCTGCGTGCCGCCCGCAACCAGACGCTTGAGGGCGCCGGGGTTCTGCAGATCATAACGCGCGGCCATCAGCGTGTTGGCGTTCGCGTTCGCGTTCGCCAGAATCGACTGATAGTGCTTCGGCAGCGCATTCCACTTCTCAAGATTGGTGAGCGAGTGGACCATCAGGCCGCCTTCCCAGAAGCCGGGATAGTAATAATACGGCGCAACCTTGTTGAAGCCGAGCTTTTCATCGTCATACGGACCGATCCACTCGGCCGCATCGATGGTGCCCTTTTCCAGCGACGGATAGATGTCGCCGCCGGCGAGCTGCTGCGGCACGACGCCGAGCTTCGCCAGCACCTGCCCTGCGATGCCGCCGATGCGCATCTTCAGGCCGGAGAGATCGGAAACGGTCTTGATCTCCTTGCGGAACCAGCCGCCCATCTGGGTGCCCGTGTTGCCGCAGGGATGTGCGATCACGCCATGCTTCTTGAAAAACTCGTTGGCGAGCTGTTCACCGCCGCCCTGATACCACCAGGAATTCTGCATGCGCGCATTGAGGCCGAACGGAACGGCCGCATAGATCGCGAAGGTCGGATCCTTGCCGACGTAATAGTAAGTGGCTGTATGGCACATCTCGACGGTGCCGTTCGAGGTGGCATCCAGCGCTTGCAGACCCGGCACGACCTCGCCAGCGGCGAAGACCTGGATCTGAAACTTGTTGTCGGTCATTTCGGCGACCTGCTTCGCCATCAGCTCGGCCGCGCCATAGATCGTATCCAGCGACTTCGGGAAGCTGGACGTCAGCCGCCATTTGACCTCAGGCGACGATTGGGCAATCGCCGGCGAGGCGACGGCTGCCGTTGCTGCGCCCGCAGCCGTTACTTTGAGAAAATCGCGACGCTTCATTTACTTCTACCTCCTCTGGCAGACCTTCGAGTCCGCTAAACTTGCCGTCTAGCATGGAACTTTCAAGTTCAAAACGCGACAAGTCGTGCAGCGACGCTAAACACAAGGTCGCATAAGCAGCAGGTGTCGAAATATTACCGCTCAGGCGGCGGCCGTTTGTAGCCGCAATGCGTCTTTGATCTTTCCGGCGATGGCACGATAGATTTCCGCATGCTTGCCGGATGGATCGGTCTCCAGCACCGGGCGGCCTTCGTCCGAACCCTCGCGAATGGCGATGTCGAGCGGTATTTCGCCCAGGAATGGAACACCGACCCGCTCCGCCTCATGACGCGCGCCGCCATGTCCGAAAATATCGGATCGCGTATTGCAGTGCGGGCACATGAAATAGCTCATATTCTCGATAATGCCGAGGGTCGGAACATCGACCTTCTTGAACATCGTGATTCCGCGCCGCGCGTCGATCAAGGCGAGATCCTGCGGCGTCGAAACGATGACAGCGCCCGCCAGCGGCACCTGCTGGGCGAGCGAAAGCTGGACGTCGCCTGTCCCCGGCGGCATGTCGACCACCAGCACGTCGAGGTCTCCCCAGGCGACATCCTGCAGCATCTGCTTGACCGCCGACTGGATCATCGGCCCGCGCCAGATCATTGCGGTTTCTTCGGCCACCAGGAATCCGATCGACATCAGCGTCAGGCCGAAGCGCTGAAGCGGAATCATCTTCTTGTCGTCGGTGAGCTTCGGCATCTCCTTGACGCCCGTCAGCCTCGGCACGGACGGTCCGTAAATATCGGCGTCGAGCAGCCCGGTTTTCAGCCCGAGGTCGCGCAGACCGAGCGCCAGATTGAGGGCCGTCGTCGATTTGCCGACCCCGCCTTTGCCCGAAGCCACCGCAATGATGGTCTTGATGCCGGGAATGGCCTTCTGCTTGCCCATCGGCGAATCCCCGCCCGCGCCGTGATGATGCGCAGCCGCCGGCTTGACGCCACCCGTTGGCCCGGAGCCCGGGCGCCGCTCGGCCGTCAGCGCGACCATCACCGTCTTGATCCCCGGAAGGGCGCGCACTGTCTCCTCCGCCTGGGCCCTGATCGCCTCCCAGGCGCGGGCTTCCGCCGCATCCACCGTCAGGGAGAAAAAAACCTTGCCGTCGGTTGCCGTGATCTCGGACAGGACCTTCGCGGCCGGGAGCGGCACGCCCTTGGGGGTCTGAATCTTGGCCAAACTGTTCAAAACGTCGTCTTTGGTCACACTCACATCGGTCTCCTGACAGCCTGATCGCAGGGACTTTTCCCCAAATAGCGGGGCCTTCCGCCTCCCGCGACCGAGACGGTCTTACCACTCCGCCTCCGGCGGTACCACCGCTGGCCCGGCGACATTTTTTCAGTCAAATCGGGGCAAGATTGATCCTCCTTAAAGCGGTGGATGAAGATTTTTGACGCGGAAAATTCTGCGCCAAATGGCGAAAATGACATAAAAGGTTCACGCAATCTGTAGCGGGGGCACGTTTATGCGCTGGTTCAAGGCATTGATGCCAAAGGAACATTCGTTCTTTGAGCTATTTGCCAGACATTCCCGAACACTCGTCGACGGGGCGGAAGCCCTCCAGGGCATGCTCCGGGGCGGGGCCGAAATCGAATTCTACTGCGACAAGATCAGCCAGTATGAGAACGAGGCCGACAACATCACCCGCGAAGTGATGATGGCGATCCGGCGCTCTTTCATCACGCCCTTCGACCGCGGCGATATCAAGAACCTCATCGCCGCGATGGATGACGCCATCGACCAGATGCAGCAGACGGCTAAAACAGTCCGGCTGTTCGAGGTCAAGGAGTTCGACCAGCCGATGCAGGAGATGGGCGCCATCATCCAGCACTGCGCCGAGCTCGTGGTCCGCGCCCTGCCTCTCCTGCAATCGATCGGCGCCAACGTCGCCACGCTCTCCTCCATCACGGAAGAACTGACGCGGCTTGAAGGCAAGGTGGACGACCTGCACGATCTCGGTTTGAAGAAACTGTTCCTCAAGCACCGCAGCGGCAATGCCATGGACTACATCGTCGGGGCCGAAATCTACGACCATCTCGAGAAAGTGGCGGACCGTTTCGACGACGTCGCCAATGAGATCAACAGCATCGTGATTGAACAGGTCTGAACGGATAGTCTCGTGACCGCTTCACTCACGCCTCAACTTCTGATCGGCCTGGTCGCGGTCGCGCTGCTGTTCGATTTTCTCAACGGCCTGCACGATGCCGCGAACTCGATCGCAACGATCGTCTCCACGCGGGTGCTGAAGCCGCAATATGCGGTGCTGTGGGCAGCCTTCTTCAATTTCATCGCGTTCCTGTTTTTCGGCCTCCACGTCGCCGAGACGCTGGGCACCGGGATCATCGACCCCGGCATCGTCGATCCGCATGTGATCTTCGCAGCCCTCATGGGTGCGATCGTCTGGAATCTCATCACCTGGGCGGCGGCCATTCCCTCCTCAAGCTCGCACGCGTTGATCGGCGGGCTGGTCGGCGCCGGGCTTGCAAAGGCGGGCTTCGTCGCGTTGGAATGGTCGGGCCTCACCAAAACCATTCTGGCGATTTTCCTGTCTCCAATGATCGGGTTCGTCCTCGCGCTCGTCCTGATCGTCGTCGTGGCGTGGTGCTCCGCGCGCTCGACGCCGTTCATGGTGGACAGCGCCTTCCGCATCCTGCAATTCGGCTCCGCATCGCTCTATTCGCTCGGCCACGGCGGCAACGACGCGCAGAAGACCATGGGCATCATCGCGATCCTGCTGTTCTCGCAGGGTTATGGCGGCGATCATTTTCATGTCCCGCTCTGGGTCGTTCTGGCCTGCCAGGCGGCGATGGCGCTCGGCACCCTGATGGGCGGCTGGCGCATCGTGCGCACCATGGGCAGCCGCATCACCCACCTCAATCCGATGCAGGGCTTCTGCGCCGAAACGGGCGGCGCGCTGACACTATTTGCGGCGACCGCACTCGGCGTTCCGGTCTCGACCACCCACACCATCACCGGCGCCATCGTCGGCGTCGGCTCGGCGCGGCGGCTGTCCGCCGTCCGCTGGAATATCGCAAGCTCCATCGTGGTCGCCTGGATTATCACCATCCCCGCCGCCGCCGCCGTCGCGGCCCTTGTGTATTGGCTCGTGCCGATCTTTCATTAGCCCTCCCGCAAGGTGGAGCGCCGATGATCAGCAACATCAGCAACGTCGAAATCCTTCTTCGGTTGGCCGCGGCCGCGGCCCTGGGCAGCATGGTCGGCTTCGAGCGTGAACGCCTGCTCTGGGCCGCCGGCATCCGCACCCACATGCTGGTGTGCGTCGGCTCATGCCTGATCATGATCGTATCGGCTTACGGGTTTGCCGGCGTGCTGGGCCAGGAGCATACCGTGCTGGACCCCTCCCGCGTCGCCGCGCAGGTCGTCTCGGGCATCGGCTTTCTCGGCGCGGGCTCGATCCTCGCCCGTGGCGAGATCATCAAGGGACTGACCACCGCGGCCAGCATCTGGACCGTCGCAGCGATCGGGCTTGCCATCGGCGGCGGCCTCTACTTCGCAGGCACAGCCTCCACCATCCTGATCCTGATCATTTTGGCCGGCGTGAAGCCGCTGGAGGAGGCCTACCATGCCCGCAACCAGACCGTCCATTTCAAGATCACGGCGGAGCGTGGCGCCCTGAGCCCGGAGGAATTGCGCCAGACGCTGTCGCTGCGGGTCAGTCAGATCAAACGCTTCGTGGTAGAAAATCGCAGTGGCGATGAGGGTAACGACGAAATCCTCGTGCTTCTGAACAAGGTGTCCTCGCAGGATATCGCCGACTTCAAGAACAGGTTGAACGAGGTCCCGGCAATCCGCCGGGTCGATCTCATCAGCCGTTCAGCCGCCGACAACTCGTCCGCGACCTGATCCCCCGCAGCTTTCACCGAAAGCCGGCGGCACGGCGGCGGCGGGCCGCAGATTTACTTTTCATTAACCTGATTAAATCTGTCTTTAAGGCCCCTCTTAAGAATTTCCCGCCAGAAATGGAGGCGGGAAAATCCGTGCCCTGCGCGTACCGGGAATTTGTTTGTAAATGAGTGATCTCGTGCCCTCTCCGGCCGATAGCGTGGCCGCTGCGCCTGCCAGGACACGGCGCGTGGCCGCCCAACGCGTCCGAGAAGCGCGTGACCGCCTGACCTCGTCGAGCGGCACCCGCCCTGCGTTCGATCACGAACTGCTGCGTCAGTATGCCCAGACGCGCATGTCCGCCTCGCTCGTGGTGATCCTGCTTGTGGTCGCCACGGGGGCGCTCTCCAGCCTCTGGCTGCCGATGCTGTATGCGGGCATCTGGACTTGCGGAATTCTGGCGATTCATGCCGTCGTCATCCGCCTCTGCTCGAGATTCCTGAACCTGCCGCCGGCTCCCGCGACCACGCGCAGATGGCGCCACCGTTTTGTCGCGCTCGACCTGCTCTATGGTCTTGGCTGGACAATGATCCTCGTTCATCCATCCGGTGTCGACGTGGTGTCGAACACCTTGATGCTGTTCCTGATGCTGCTCGTCGTTGCGGTCTCGAGCATGCTCGCGGCAAGCCTGCCGATCGCGGCCTTCGCCTCAACCATTCCAGTGACAGCGGCCATTGCATTGAATTTCGTGCTGCGCGGCACGCTCGACGCTTACATTCTGGCAGCACTTGCGGTTGCTGCCGAATGCTACTTCGCCCTGCTCGCCCACCGGCTGCACTCGACCACGCTCGCCACGCTGGAAGCGCGCGCCGAAAAGGACGCGCTGATCGGCGAGCTTGAACAGGCCAAGGCGATCTCCGACGAGGCGCGGCACCGCGCCGAAGCCGCCAACGTCTCCAAATCGCGTTTCCTTGCGCAGATGAGCCACGAGTTGCGCACGCCGCTGAACGCCATTCTCGGCTTCTCGGAAGTCATGAAAAGCGAGATTTTCGGATCCCACGCGGTGGCCGTCTACAAGGACTACTCCGCCGACATCCACAATTCGGGCGTGCATCTTCTCAATCTCATCAACGAGATTCTCGATCTGTCGCGCATCGAGGCCGGCCGCTATGAGTTGAACGAGGAACCCTTCTCACTCGTTCATGTGGTCGCCGACTGCCACCACCTCCTGAAGCTGCGCGCATCGAGCCGGGGCATCACCATCCACGAAGTCTTCGAGGATGAAATGCCGAAGCTGTGGGGCGACGAGCGCGCCACGCGCCAGATCGTGCTCAACCTTCTGTCCAACGCCATTAAGTTCACCCCGCAAGGCGGCGAGATCTGGCTGAAGTCCGGCTGGACCGCATCCGGCGGGCAATACCTCAGCGTCAAGGACACCGGCTCCGGCATTCCCGAGGATGAAATCCCGATCGTGCTGGCGTCCTTCGGACAGGGCTCGAACTCGATCAAGTCGGCCGAGCAAGGCGCGGGCCTCGGCCTGCCGATCGCCAAGAACCTGATCGATATGCACGGCGGCACCTTCACGCTGAAATCAAAGCTGCGCATCGGCACCGAGGTCATCATCACCTTCCCGCCCGAGCGCGTGATGGCGGCGCTTGCTCCGATGCCGGAAGGCCCACCGCTGCAGCCGGATCAACTCGACATGAGCGATGAACGAAGCCGGCCGCGCGGACGGCCGATCATGAATGCAGGAACGGGGCTCTGAGCCATGGCCGCACAACACACGGCTTGCGCTGAAACACCGGCGGCCCTTTATAGGAGGCATGAGCTACGAGTCGCCGTGCATCTCCGTCTGCGTGATGAGCCCCGAGACCGGGCTTTGCCTGGGCTGCGGGCGGACGATGCAGGAGATTTCCGACTGGGCTGCTCTGACGCCCGAGGAGCGAGCCGCCATCATGGTCACGCTGGTGAGGCGCATGACCGATGCCGGGATGAAAGTGCCACCTGCGCTGGTGCGCTGGCTCGAGGTCTGTTGCTGACCTCCGACAGCATGATGGCAGGTTCGCCGTGATCCGGTTTCTGACAGTTATCATCGTCCTGCTCGGCACCGCCGGCTCGATCTACGCCGTGCAGAATCCGACCGGTTTCGAGAGCGCCAAGCGCACCGCGCTGAATGCGGTCAACCACTACACCCGCCGCGACACTCGCGCGGTAGAAATTTCCCGCACCCATAGCGGTGAATTCGCGCTCCGCGCCAGGATCAATGGCGTCAAAACACCGATGGTGATCGACACCGGCGCCACATCCGTCGTGCTCACTTACGAAACCGCGAAAGCCGCAGGCCTGCCGCTCGATCTTGCGACCTACGATGTCGAGGTCGAGACTGCTGGCGGCCATGTCCGCGCGGCGCGCGTCACGCTCGACCGGCTGGCGGTCGGAAAGCTCGTTGAATTGTCAGTGCCGGCGCTCGTTGTGCCGCGCGGCCGGCTGAAAACCAACCTGCTCGGCATGAGCTTCCTCAACAGGCTGGAAAGCTGGGAAGTCCGCCCTGACAGACTGCTGCTGCGCGGCTATCCGTAATCAGGCCGCAGCAGCCTCGGCTGGCACGACCAGCCGCAGCGCATCACGCAACTGCTCCACGCCTGCATCGGCCTTTACGCAGTTTTCCGCCAGCGCGCGACGGAATGCTCGCGCACCGGCCACGCCATGAAACGCACCGACCATATGGCGGGTGATGGAGTGCAACCGCGTGCCACGCGCGCGTTGCCTTTCGATATAGGGAAACAGCGACTCGATGGCTTCATGCATCGAGGCATGCGGCGACGACGCACCGAACAGCTCGGGATCGACAGCGAGCAGCCGCCACGGCTCGTGATAGGCGGCGCGGCCCAGCATCACACCATCGACATGCTGCAGATGAGCCTTCGCCTGTTCAATGGAAGTAACGCCGCCATTGATGGAGATCGTGACGTCCGGCATCGCCGCCTTCAGGCGATAGACCCGATCATAATCGAGCGGCGGAATGTCCCTATTCTCTTTCGGAGACAATCCCTCGAGCCACGCCTTGCGCGCGTGAACGATCAAGGCATCTGCGCCCGCCGTCACCACGTTCTGCGCAAGCGCGTCGAGCGCCTCCTCCGGGTCCTGATTGTCGACGCCGATCCGGCACTTCACCGTGACCGGCACGCGGACCACAGCCTTCATCGCCGCCACGCATTCGCCGACCAGTTGCGGCACCGTCATCAGGCAGGCGCCGAAGCGGCCATCCTGCACGCGATCGGAGGGGCAGCCGACATTGAGATTGATCTCGTCGTAGCCGAACCCTTCGCCGATCTTCGCACTCTCCGCGAGATCGCGCGGATTGGACCCGCCCAGTTGCAGCGCCACCGGATGCTCGCAGGCGTCGAAACCCAGCAACCGCTCGCGGTCGCCACGGATCACCGCGCCGGTCGTCAGCATCTCAGTGTAAAGCGTGGCCCGGCGCGTCAGCGCGCGATGGAAGACCCGGCAATGCCGGTCCGTCCAATCCATCATGGGCGCAATGGAAAATTTATGCGTACAATCAGACACTTAACAGAATTTCCGTTAAAATCGCGGACTTTCGAGCCGGTCTTTACTGAGCATCTTCAGATACTTAGGGTTATGAGTCCGTGCAATCAACCGATTTTTGTCTCGGACTTTGTCCTGCGCTGATGCAGTCGGCCGCTATGAGTATCGACAGACGACGGTGGGACGGGTCGCACTCATCATCGATAATTCTCTATACGAGCTGGATCTCCCGTGTACGTTCCTAGCTCGAATGCTTTTACAAGTTCTGGCGTGCACCCATCATCACTATTGGCAAAATGACATTGCAACGGAATGCGAAGGTCCGCGGGATCGCAAGCTAGAGGGTACACCAAAATATTTCGCGGTTACACGGACCAGCCGACCACGCGTCGGGAAACAGATCAATGACGGCGGCCACATAGAGCCAGCCTTCTGCCACCCAGACATAAGTAAAGTCGGCAATCCATTTCCCGTGGGAGCTGGCGTTTCGAAGCAACGGTCGAGCACGTTGGCTGCGACGGCGCTCGCCTGACGATCACCCACCATCAGGAGGAAGGCGCCGCCGTCCGGCACGCCCTCAATGAACGAACCGCCCCGCCGCCATCATTAGGTGATGCTGTTGATGGTGACCGCCCTGCACCATAATTCCCATGAAGCCGAGCGCCCTGAGCTTGGTCAGCGGCTGTGTTTCGCTCGCTATCACCGTGAGAGTGACGCCATTTTGCAGATCGTCGCTTTTTGCATTCCAGCCAATCTCGCGTAGCTCGCTTACGTGTGCGGGTACCATACGTTTGATCGCCTCCAGCGTGCGCCCTTCGCCAGTCACTTTGATCTCGATGCCATTGTCCACGTCACGTTGGGTGGCGGCAGCATGCAAGGTCACCTCATTCATATCGATGAGGTGCTGCCTCAATGCCTCGATGTTGACCTTCGCCCAATCCGTCTTCGCGTCAGCTTGCAAAAGCTGTACGACCTCTTGAATAGCGCCGAAAGCGTCTTGCCCCGGCATGGTTGGGGTGCTGGTTGCGCCGGCTTGCGCTCCATGCATCATGCTGTGGTTGCCCATACCGCCGCGCTGCATCATTTGCTGATGCATCTGGTCCATCGTGCCGCCTTGCTGCATGTGCCCATTCATGCGGTCCGAGAACATTTGGGCAGAGGCATACACGGTGGCGGCCAACAGCGTCGAAACGGTGAGGGCTGTTTTCCAAGGAAATCTCGTCATTAAGGACCTCTTTTGCTGCGTGCCCCACGAATATCCTTTTAACAGCCCGCTCCATCCACGCATATGATCTCAATCATACGCGCTGAAAAACTATGATCTTTGATCCTCTGCGTTTGATCTCGCCCGAATGTTCGAGCTTCGCCAAAGTTCGATAGAGGGCCTCGTGCGTTAGACCCAGTTCGGCAGAAAGGTCTTTCAAGGTGCCGGGCAGTCTGACTGTGCGGCCGTCCGCTCCGGTGTTCAGCGCGAGAAAGTGTCGAACGCGGTCGGCTGCCGAACGGATATTGCGCTGCTCAATGCGGGTGCGGAGCTTCATGACCTGATGAGCTAAAGTTGCAGAAAACGCTCGAGCAGCCTTTGGGTTTGCCTCGAAAGCGGCCAACACTTCACGCTTGGGATACAGGCGCACAATTGCATTGGTGCTTGCAATTGCATCGCAATGATACTGTGTTGAAAACAATGATGCCTCGGCCAAGGTCTCGCCGGGATCAGCCACGTGCAACACCACCTCGCGGCCGGAGCTATCAGTCCGCGTGAGCCGAATGCGGCCCGTTAGAACCTCAATAAGTCCCTCAGTTCTGTCGCCACATCGAAACAGGGCCTCGCCTGCTCTCAGCTTGCGGTCGACTGCTGCTTCCCGCACGGCAGCCGCCAGCCAGTTGTCGACCGACGTTGAAGTCATTGCATATAATCGATTCGATTCCGCCTGTTGGGCGGGAGCCGTCCGACCTGGAATTCCCGCGACGCCGCAGTGGCACCCGATGCATTCACACTTGCATGGTAGTAGATTGCGGCGATTGACCAGCCGGGCGTCGGCGGCGTTGCGGCAAGACTGCCGTATAGGCCCGGCAACCAGTATGAAATGCCATTTTCGTCGGCGGCGGTCATTTGCGGAGAAAGCAAAGCAATTGCGGCGGCTGCGAGAACACTGGTCAGCCGGGGCCCGGCCATACCGTAGCTTTTCATGATCATCGCCTTTCCGATCTAATGCTCTCGGTCAGTCCCCGTCGGTTCAGACGACTGTCTGCAACATCCGGGTGCGCAATCGGAGAATGCCCACTTCACCGCCGTTTTCCGGGGCTGTACATGACGAAGAAGCTATTGTTGAAGTTCAATTTCGCCGGGCCGCCAAGCCTTGTCGAACCAGGGCTTTGTCGGACCATAGAGCCGCAAAAGGGTGTTCCAGCTCGTACCAGGGACCGTCTGCACCCAGTTCTGTTCCTGCCCCGCGGGCGCCTTCGGGCCGAAGAAGACATCTACCGAACTGTCGGCATTGACCTTGAGGCCTTCGGTTTGGCTGCCGACCGTCGGGAATTGCTGGTCAGTTTGGATCATCGAGCGTGTCTGGTTGTCGTAGAGGATGATCGACCAGAAGTTCTTGATCGGAATGTTTGACGGCAAATGCAGCTTGTAAGACTTTCCCCCGTCAAGCGCATCGCCCTTCGAGTCGACGAAGGCGGCCATGTATTGCGAGCCTTCGCCAACGGTTTTTGAATCCATCGCCGGCGTGACCCCGGTGGCATAAAAGAAAAAGCCTGCGTAACCGTTCAACTGACGGGCGCCTTTTTCCTCAAACTTGTAGCCACCGATGAAACCAAGTCGCCAATTGCTCTTGCTGTCGGGATAATAATAGCCGTCGGCCCCTCGCCATTTGTACATTGTGGCGCGTGCGGTGGCGTCACCAACAGCGGCGGCTTCGGTCAGTATCTTCTTCATTCTGTCGTCCGGTGCGAACGGCTTGCCCTTCGCAATTCCAATTGAGGCCCAGAATCCAAGGGTCGTAGAGTCAACGCTGTCAGTGGGTTCGTCCTGCACGACTTTGTTGAGAAGCTCCCAGAACCGATAATCCCCCGGACCGACCATGTTGAACGGCTTACCGGACATGTTCACGAAATTGAGTTTCGGTGGTTTGGCCGCCTGTTTGAGCGGGTAGATCTTTGTGAATTTCTTGACGGCATCCACGCCGGGCTTCGGATCGCCATTGACCAGGAAGCTCCGCCAGGCCGTCCAGACGCTGAACGAGTTCGGACGAATGATGAAGTAGCCTCTCGGCACCTCACCCGTGTAGCCGGGCGGCAAGAAAAGATATTTCCCGCCTTTACCTCGATCCGGACCAGTGAGCCCTATGTCGCCATTCCAATTGTACCACATATCATCAGCGAGCCCGAGCACCTTGGGAGGAGCTTCGACGACGATGGGTCCGTCATGGAGGTCCAGCCAAAACCAGGTATAAGGTGTATTGTTGTTGGCAGTGAGCTCCGTGGTGCGGGAGTCGACCAACGTCTCCCAGATTGGCACGGTCGTGTTGGCGGGGCCTAGCCGCAGAATGTTGTCTCGGTTAGCCACCTGATTCACCACGGGCAGAGCCAGCAGGTAGGCTTGGACCGCGCGCTGGAAGTCGAGGTTGTCATACAACTTGTCGACCGTCGCCGCGTCAGGGAAACCGCCGAAGAAACTCAGAGTCCCAAGACGCGTTTCCACCTTGTCCGGGATAGCAATGCCGGGAGGAATGGGCGTTTGCATCTTGTACTGCTGGGAATTGGCGGGAAGCGCCGAAAGCGCCAACAAAGATACAGCAGAGGCCGCCAGTTTAATCGACGTCATCGTGTTGTCGCCTTTTTCAGGAGCGCGGTGATCTCAAAGAATCGTAGTGGCGGTAGGATGCCCAATCCTGTTGTTGCGCGCCCCCAGTCTTCTCAATCAGACAGTCCCTTCTTCAGCACCGCCGCCTTGCGGCCCTGTACAGCTTCTTCACTGTCGGCCTTCTTCATTTCCTTCAACTCGATCGTCACCTCGCCGATTTTGCCGGTAAATTTGAACGGCACCTTGTAGGCCTCCGTGACGGGGGTGCCCTCGTCGGCCCCGACATCGGCACCTTCGTCGGCTGAGAAGCCGCAGCACTGGGTCTGCTCGATGCGGCCGCTGGCAACTCTTTTGCCGTTGACAAACATCGTACCTGTACCGCCCTTGCCGATCCCGCCGCCGTCGTAGGCGAACTCGAATCGGATCGTGACCTTTCCGGCCGGCAATGCCTGCTGGGAAGCCACCGTAAATCGCTGCAAGCCAAGGAAATTGTAGGTGTACGTTGGCTTGCCATCCTTCAGGTACAGACTCCACCCGCCGAACCTGCCAGCCTGGGCAAGGATGGCTCCGCTGGCACCCGCCTTCGGGATTTCCACATCCGCAGTAATGACATGCGAGCGGTTCTTCGTATTGATGAACACGTTCTCGGACATCCCGGTCATGCCCTCGTGCACCGTCAGCGAGGTACGGCCGGCCATCAAGTCGGGCCGTCCGACCATCGCCGCGTTCAGTCGCTCCAGAGTGCGGTCGTCGAGCGGCAACACAGAATACTTGACTGCCTCCTTGAGAAACAGCTCCTGAAGCTCCTTCAGCTTATCCGGGTTCTTTGCAGCGAGATTGTTCGCCAGGCTGAAGTCCGTCCGCGTATCGTAAAGCTCCCAGATATCCTCTTCGAGCGGACGGCGATTCTTAGTTTCCCACGCTGCCCGGTGGATCGTTCCGGCCAGCCAGCCATCATGGTACACCGCGCGGTTGCCGAAGATTTCGAAGTACTGCGTCTTATGGGTGCTGTCTGCCTTGGGATCGGCAAAGGAGTAAACCATGCTCGTCCCTTCGATCGGCGTCTGAACCGTGCCATTCACGCTCTTGGGCTCTGGCAAGCCGGCTGCCTCCAAGATCGTCGGTACGATATCGATCACGTGATGCCACTGCGAACGCAGCTCACCCTTCGCCGCAATGCCCTTCGGCCAATGAATCACCATGCCATTGCGGGTGCCGCCATAGCTCGAAGCCACCTGCTTCGTCCACGTGAAGGGCGTATCTCCCGCGACTGCCCATCCGGCCGCATAATGGCTGTACGTCATCGGGCCGCCGAGGTCGTCGTAATGTTTGAGGATATCCTGAACGGTTTCCTGCACGCCGTTGAAATAGGTCATCTCGTTGAACAAGCCGTTCATGCCTCCTTCGGCACTCGCGCCGTTGTCGCCGACAATGTAGAAGACCAGCGTGTTGTCGAGTTGGCCGGTCGCCTTGATGGCATCGACCAGCCGGCCGATCTCGGTATCGGCGTATTCGCCGAAGCCGGCGAACACTTCCATCTGGCGCGCAAACAACTTTTTCTCGTCCGCGCTCAGCGTGGCCCAATCCTTTATGGCTTCCGGCTTGGGGGCGAGTTTCGTATTCGGCGGCACCACGCCGAGCTTGATCTGGCGGGCCAGCGTTTCCTCGCGCAGCTTGTCCCAGCCCTGATCGAACTTGCCCTTGTATTTGGCGATCCATTCCTTTGGCACATGGTGCGGGGCATGGGTTGCGCCCGGCGCAAAGTACATGAAGAACGGCTTATCGGGCGTCAGCGACTTCTGGTACTGCATCCAGTCGATCGCCTTGTTGGTCATGTCCGTCATGAAATTGTAATTCGGATCTTTCGACGGCTCGACCTGGGTCATCCCATCATAGATCAGCGGAGCCCATTGGTTGGTCTCGCCGCCCATGAACCCGTAAAACTTGTCAAAGCCCTGACGGGTCGGCCAGCGGTCGGTCGGGCCCGACGGACTCACTTCCCACGCCGCAGTTTCGTGATTTTTGCCGAAATGGGCGGTGCTGTAGCCATTCAGCCTTAGCATCTCTGCCACGGTAGCTACGCTGTTGGGGCGCTGTCCGGTCTGCCCCGGAAAGGTCGTCGCAGTTTCCGCGATCGAACCGAAGTTATTCATGTGATGGTTACGGCCGCTCAGCAGCGCCGATCGGGTCGGCGAACAAAGCGCCGTGGTGTGAAATTCGTTGTAGCGCAGCCCCTCGTTCGCCAAACTTTCCACCGTCGGCATGTGAATCGGCCCGCCGAAGGCACTCGACTGACCGAAACCCATATCATCGATGAGGACGATGAGCACGTTCGGCGCAGCCGCCGGTGCTTTCACTTCGAATCGAGGCGGCGGCGTTGCATTGCGCGCGTCGAATACAGTGCTGTGTGGGTATTGCGGTTCCGGGATCGGCAAGACCGAACGATCCGCCGGAAGCACTATCTCCGGAGAAGCTGCCTGCTGCGCGTTCGCCGGAATTGCCAGCAGCGCAATCGAGGACAGTGCGGCGAGCGCCGTCATCATAGATCTCATGTCACCAACCTCCGGGAAATGAACGACAACAAATGATGACTAATGCAGGCATGTGCACTCGCGCATCCACAACTCGGTGCAAGCGGTTGAAAACCCGGATCAGCGTCGGCCGGCGCGATTGACAGGGCCGCCGCGGTTCATCGGCGTTCCCCGCACTCTTGCGCCGGGTCTCACTACAGCACGCGCGACAGGACGCGGCCGCAGCACGACGCCAGGTCTGACGATGCAGCCAACGGGATATTCAACATACTGGCAGTATACCACCGCGCTTGCTCTTTCGGGCCTTGCAGCAACGAAGCCGGCGACGAGCCCCGTCGTCAGCAGTGCCGATATTGCAATCGATAGCTTCATCCCGGCGTCCTCCGTTGTTCTAGTTTCCAGAATGTCGAGATCGAGCGATATGTATATTGACGCAGATCAAGCCCCGTATGCAGGTGATTACCGCGTAATACTGCTTGAGGTTAGCCGGACGCTGCGACGGTCTTACCTTGATCGACTCGGTGGGAGGGTTGCGTGCAGACCACGTGCCTACCACTTGACACAATGCCGAGGCAGTCGATGCTGGATGCCGGATGCAGTGGTGTCGACGAAGGATTGCGTGATCGCGGTTGAGCGACAGGGCTGAAGGGCAGTCGTTTGGCACACAAGCGGAGCAAATCAGGTAGCAAGACACCGAAGGCCTTCGCGCCTTTGCCGGTTTCGTCGCTGCTAAATCTAAAGCCAGACCGGCAGGCCATCCTGCCGAGGCGCGCCGTCTGGATAGCGATAGCAGTCGCAGCGGCCGCCGTCTTCGCTTTCGGTGTTGCCTTCCAGTTTCTCAATCATAGCGGACCGACATCGAAAGCCCAAAGCCCATCCATCGCCAGCTTCGTCGGAAGCGAAACCTGCGCAGGTTGCCACCAGGCCGAAGCCAAATTATGGAACGCCTCGCAGCACAAGGCCGCGATGCAGCACGCCACCGACCGGACCGTGCTCGGCAATTTCAACGACGCGAGCTTCGACTACTACGGCGTGCATTCCCGCTTCTTTCGCAAGGACGGCAAATTTCTGGTCGAGACCGATGGCGCCGACGGTAAGCTTGCCGTGTTCGAAGTGAAATATACGTTCGGCATCGATCCGCTGCAGCAATATCTGATCGAGTTTCCCGACGGCCGCCTGCAGGCGTTGCCGCTCGCCTGGGACTCGAGGCCGCAGGACAGGGGTGGCCAGCGCTGGTTTCACCTTTCACCCAACGAAGAGATCAAACATGACGATATCCTGCACTGGACCAAGCTGAACCAGAACTGGAATTTCATGTGTGCCGAGTGCCACTCGACCGGCCTGCGCAAGAACTACGACGCGGCCAAAGATCGCTTCACCACCACATGGGCGGAAATCAGTGTCGGCTGCGAAGCCTGTCATGGGCAGGGCTCGCGCCATACCGCCTGGGCGCGCGATCAACGGAACTGGTGGCCGTTTGGTAAGCGCGAGGATTCCAGCAAGGGATTGCTGGTGCGGTTTGACGAACATCAAGGCGTCTCCTGGCCGATAGACCCACAGACCGGAAGCGCCCAACGCTCCGCAGGGCCGCCAACGCTGCGCAAAGAAGTTGAGACTTGCGGGCTCTGCCACGCGCGCCGCGCCGGTTTCCTTGAAAACTGGATACCCGGACAATCGTTGTCGCAGACCCATGTGGTCGAAGCGTTGGCGCGCATCACATATCATGCCGACGGCCAGATCCGCGATGTCGAGGAACCGTACAATTACACGCCGTTCAAGCAAGGCAGGATGTTTGCCGCCGGTGTCACCTGCAGCGATTGTCACGAGCCGCACAGCGCGAAGCTTCGCATCTCCGGCGAAGGCGTCTGCCTGCAGTGCCATGCCTCCGACAAATACACCGATGTGAAGCATCGCCAGCATGCGACCGTCGACCCGGCGCCGACCTGCATCTCGTGCCACATGCCAGCCCGGACCTATATGGTGGTCGATATCAGGCATGATCACGCCTTCAGGATTCCACGTCCCGATCTGTCCGTCACGTTGGGAACGCCGAACGCATGCAACGACTGTCATCACGACAAGTCACCGCAATGGTCCGCCGCAGCAGTCGAGCGATGGTTCGGTCCAATCCGAAAGGGCTTCCAAGGTTACGCACCGGCATTCCATGCCGCCCGCACCGACCAGGCCGATGCCGCCGCGCTGCTGTCCGTCCTTGCTGCGGATCGTAAGGTGCCTGCTGTGGTCCGCGCCAGCGCACTCGACGAACTTGCATCGCGCGTGACGGCGGCCAATGTCGCGACGGCCCGCACTGCGCTTGCCGATCCCGATCCGATGGTTCGGATTGGCGCCCTCGACATGTTGGAAAATGTGCCCGCCGGTCAGCTCTGGTCCCTTGTGTCCCCGCTGTTGTCCGATCCCGTTCGCGGCGTCCGCATCAGGGCGGCCTCGCTGCTGGCGGCCGTATCGACCGCGGACCAGCCAGCACAGGACCGCACGACCTTTGATCGGGCGGCGACCGAGTTCATCGCCGCCCAGCGCGCCAACGCGGAGCGACCGGAATCCCGTACCACGCTCGGAAATTTCCTCGCGCAGCGTGGACAATTGCAGGAGGCCGAGGCCGAATACAGGGCCGCCCTCAGGCTCAGTCCGCAATATGCTACGGCGGCGATTAACCTCGCCGATCTTTATCGGCAACGCGGCCGGGACAGCGAGGGCGAAATTGTCCTGCACGCTGCGCTTGTGAGTTCACCGCGCGACGCGGCCCTGCATCAGGCGCTGGGCCTAACACTGATAAGACTCAAACGGCCGGAGGGCGCGCTAAACGAATTGCATCAAGCCACAGAACTGGAGCCGTATCAGCCGCGCTACGCCTACGTTTATGCTGTCGCGCTGCATTCCAGCGGCCAGTACGAGGAAGCCATGACCGTTTTGAAGAACGCCCTGCACAACCATCCAAAGGATCGCCAGATTCTTCAGGCCCTCGTTTCGTTCAGCCGAGGGGCGGGAGATGCCGCAGCGGCGCTCAGCTACGCGAAAAAGCTCGCGACTGTCGGGCCACCTGACCAGGATCTAGCTACGCTGATTCAAGAACTTCGCCGATCTACCCAGCCGCGCGCGCCATAAACTGGCTGGTTCCGGGTTGCCTCGCGCTATTTGTCTCCGAGCCACACCGGCGCGACCGATCCCTTTGGCGCAGCCACCAGCAACAACTCGACCAGCCCGTTGCCCGTGCGCGCGAAGTGTTTCGGATCGGTCATATACATCTTATTTGAACATTGATCTCGGACAAGATGTCACCCGGCAATTATCGTCAGCCCGATTAGAAATCCTCAAAGCTGACGCCTTTGAAAAAGCATCCGCCCTATGGCAGCCTGACGGTCCAATCACTTCGCAAGGACCATTGGCACGGTCGCCATTGCATGCGTCACATTTATCTCGTTCTCGGTATCGGATGCGTGGCACTCGGCTTCATTGGCGCGTTCCTGCCAGTGCTGCCGACGACGCCATTCCTCATTCTCGCCGCGGCTTGCTTCGCCCGTTCGTCACCGCGGCTTGAAAACTGGCTTCTCTCACACCGCCACTTCGGGCCAATGTTACGGGCGTGGCGCGAACATGGCGCAATTCCCCGCAAGGCGAAACTGATGGCGTTCGCCGGCATGAGTATCGGATTTATCGCATTCTGGATGGGCAGCAACCCCGGCCCGCTGTTGATAGAGGGCGTCGGGATCATCATGCTGTCGGGCCTTGCCTACGTGTTCAGCAGGCCCTCTGCGTAATCAAAGCCCGAGATAGGCCTTGCGCACCTGTGGATCGTCGATCAGGTCCTTGGCCGATCCGCTATGGACGATGCGGCCCGTCTCCATGACATAGCCGCGATCCGCACCCGACAGGGCCAGATGGATGTCCTGCTCGACGAGCAGCACGGTCACGCCATCGTTGCGGATCGAGGCCAGCACCTCCATCAACTGCTCGGCGATCACCGGCGCGAGGCCGAGGCTCATTTCATCGATCATCAAAAGCTTCGGCGCCGCCATCAGGCCGCGCGCCATGGCGCACATCTGCTGCTCGCCGCCGGACATGCTGCCCGCGAGCTGACGCCGGCGCTCCGACAGTTTCGGAAACAGCGTGTACATCTTGTCGAGGTCGCGCGTGACCCCCGCCTTGTCCCTACGCTGGAACGCGCCCATCAAGAGATTGTCCTGCACCGTCATGCGGTCGAACAACTGCCGCCCTTCCGGCACCTGCACGAGGCCGACAGCGAACGCCTGATCCGAGGTCATCGGCACGAGATTCTTGCCGTCGAGAATGATCTCGCCCGTACAGGCAAGGACGCGCGACAGCGCGCGCAACAGCGTGGTCTTGCCGGCGCCGTTACTGCCGACCAGTGCCACGATCTCCGCCGGATAAACATCGAGCGACACATCGTTGAGCACCGGCATGCCGCCATAGCCGCCGCTGACGCCGCGCACGCTCAGCATCACGTCTTTCTTGTCCGCAACCGCCGCCATCGTCATGCGCGCCTCTTGCCGAGATAGGCTTCGACAACAGCCTGATTGGAAAGAACGGTGTCCGGGTCGCCGTCGGCAATCTTCTCACCGTGATGCAGCACCATGAGCCGGTCGGACAGGCTTTTGATCGCCTTGATGACGTGCTCGATCACGAGAATGCTGATGCCCTCGTCGCGCACCTTGCGGATGACGTCGATCACCTCGTCGATCTCGACGTGGTTGAGACCCGCCATCACCTCGTCGCACAACAGCACTTTCGGCTGCATCGCCAGCGCCTTCGCGAGTTCCAGCCGCTTGCGGCCCGGTCCGCCGAGTTCATCGGCGCGCTGATCGACGAACGCGCCGAGGCCGACGAAATCAAGCTGCGCGCGCGCCATCTCGCGCGCCCGCGACAATTGCGATTCACCGCCGCCATGGCCGAACAGCGCGCCAACCGCGACGTTGTCGAGCACCGACAGGCCGGGAAACGGCCGCATGATCTGGAAGGTGCGGCCGATGCCGAGGCGCGCACGTTGATACGTCTGCAGCGGATTGATCGATTTGCCTTCGAACAGGATGTCCCCGGAGGTCGGCGCGACCGTACCGCTGATCAGGCTGATCAGCGTGGTCTTGCCCGCGCCGTTCGGGCCGATGATCCCGAGGATCTCCTTCGGCTGCAGCGAAAAGCTGACGTTGTTGACGGCAATCAGGCCGGCAAACCGCCGCGTGACGTTCTGAACATCGAGTATAGCGCTCACAGCCGGGTCGCCTTGATGTTTTCGGAGAAGTAACGCCAGCCCGTCTTGCGGAACTGGCGGATGATGTCTGCGAGGCCGCGCGGCATCAGCACTACCGCCGCGACCACCACAACGCCGAAGAACAGGCCCGCGATGCTGGTGACTTCGCTGGACAGGACTTCGGAGATGGCGGACAGCGACAGCGCACCGACAATCGGGCCGAGAACGGTGCCGGGGCCGCCGAACACCGCCATGATGATCATCTTGACGTTGAGGCTGATATCGAAGGCGCTTTCGGGATCAATGAATGTCACCCAGTAGGCATGAATGCCACCCGCCAGCGCGCTGAACACGCCCGACAGCGCGAACGCCGTCACCTTGTAAAGCGTCGTATTGACGCCCATCACCTTGGCGCCCTCTTCGTTCTCGCGGATGGCGATCAGGCCGAAGCCGAACTTGCTGCGCGACAGCCACCAGATCGTCAGCGTCACCGCCACCAGCAAGGCCAGAGCCAGTTCATAGAACAGCATGTCGTTGTTCAGCGGCGGCAGCACAAGACCGATGTTCTGGCCCGCCAGCTTCACGTTGGAGACGATGGCGGCCATGACCTGCGCCAGCGCCAGCGTCGCGATCGCGAAGTAATGGCCCTTCAGCCGCAGTACCGGAAGGCCGAGCAGGATCGCGAACACGACCGACAGCAACACGCCAAAGGCAAGACCAACGCCAAACGGCAGATCCCACTGCACCATGGCGATGCCAACGCCGTAGCTGCCAAGGCCGTAAAACGCCGAATTGCCGAACGAAGCGTAGCCGGTATAGCCGCCGATGATGTTCCAGCCTTGCGCCAGCACGGCCAGCAACAGCGCGTTGATACCGAACTGCACCAGCACGTCAGAGCCGAACCACGGCACCGCGATCAGAACGGCCAGTGCGATCAGGATAAGGAGGAGGCGAAGCGCTTTCATGCTGTTTTTCCAAGCAGGCCGCTGGGCCGCACGATCAACACCAGCACCAGAACGCCGAAGCTCGCCACGTCAGCAAAGGTCGCGCCGATATAGAGTACCGCAAGCGATTCAATGATGCCGAGGAACAGGCCACCGACGATGACGCCGAGCGGATTGTCGAGGCCACCGATAATGGCGATTGCGAACGATTTGGCCGTCAGCGTCGCGCCGATATACGGATTGATCTGCGAGACGGTGCCATAAAGGCCGCCCGCGGCACCGGCAAGACCGATGCCGATGCCGAAGGTCATCGCGTAAAGATGGCGCGGCTCGACGCCGTAAAGACGCGCGGCGACGAGGTTCTGCGCGGTCGCCCGGATCGCGCGGCCAAGCCGCGTATGCAGAAGAAACAGCCACATCGCGAGCGTCAACACGATGGCGATGCCGAACGCCAGAAGCCGGGCCAGCGGCAGCACCACGGTGCCGATCTGGATGCTGTTACCAGCATAGGACGGATTGATGGTGCGGAAGTCGGCGGAGAATGCGAGCTGCGCCAGATAGGTCAGCACCACTTCCAGCCCGAACGTGATGAGCAGCGTGTTGAACATCGGTGCCTTGACGACGAGGTTTAGAAGCCCCCGCTGCATCGCGTAGCCAACCGCGAACATCACCACCGCCGTAATCGGCAATCCGAGGAAGGGATCGATGCCGAGATACGTATAGAGATGCCATGACAAATAGGCGCCGAGCATGATGAATGCTCCGTGCGCCAGATTGACGATATTGAGCACGCCCCAAACCAAAGCAAGGCCCAAGGCCATAACGGCGTACAGCCCTCCGAGCAGTACGCCGTTAATCAGGATTTGTAGCAGCAGATCCAAGGTAGCCCCTCCCCTTCAGCCTCAGAACAGCGACGCTAAGCCCAAGGCTTAGCGCGCATTCCAGGCCGGCATCGGGTACTTCGCGGGGTTGATCGCACCCTTGGTGCCATGGATCGCAACCAGCTTGTCGCCCTGCACCTGAATCACGGTCTGCGGCAGATCGATCTGGCCGTTTGCGCCAAACGCGATCGGACCATAGATGCTGTCGAACTTCACCTTGGCGAGCGCATCGCGAACCTTCGCAGGATCGGTCGAACCGACATCCTCGATCGCCTGAACCAGCGCCTCGACGTCGGCGGCACCGGAAGCGGCGTGATAGTCCGGCTCATAGTTGAACTTGGTCTTGTACTCAGCCTCGAACTTCGCCGCGTCACCGAACCAGCGGTCCTTCAGATCAGCCGAAGGCAGCCAGGCCGTCATGCCGAAAGCGTAGTCGGCATCCTTGCCGAGTGCCTTGCGGAAATCCTCGCTCGGCACGCCGACCGTGAACGAATACATCTTCGGCGCAACCGTCAGGCTCTTGGCCTGGCGAACGAAGTTGAGAATTTCAGTCTCGTGACCCGCGACCAGCACCGCGTCGACGTTCTTGCTGCGGATCTGCGACAACAGCGAGTTGAAGTCGGTCGCGTTGGTGCTGTAGCGCTCGTCCATCACGATGTCGAAACCCGCCGCCTTCAGCTTCGGCCGGGTGCCGTCACCCACCGACACGTCGAAGGAATCGTCGGCGTACAGCAACGCCACTGACTTCGGCGCAGGCTTCAGACCCTTCATCATCTCGATGGTGGAACCGAAGTAGTTGCTGGCGGGCGCCAGCGTGCCGAAGATATACTTGAATTTACGGGCGAAGATCTGGTCCGAAGCGCCACCGCCCTGCACCATCGGAATCTTGTACTTTTCCGAGACGGCGGAGTCGGCCAGCGCGAAGTTGCTGGCGAACGGCCCGAGCAGGAAATCAACCTTGTCCTGCGAAACGAGCTGGGTGTACTGCCGCACGCTCAAATTCACATCGGACTGGTTGTCATAAATCTTCAGAACGACCTTGCGCTTTTCGTTGCCGACCTTCACGCCGCCGGCTGCATTGATCTTCTCGATCGCAAGCTCATAGGCGTCGCGATAGTAGCGGCCGGTGTTGGCGACCGGGCCGGTCAACTGCACAGACGCGCCGAAAACAATGTCCTTTGCCACCGCCGGATTGGCGGCAAATGCCAGTACGGCCGCAGAAGCCGCCGCAATCAAAGTCTTTTTGGAGATCAATCCGTTCGACATGGCCATCACCCGCTCTCTCTCACGAAAATTAGACATCGCTTGATAAGGCTGCGACAGAAAAACGCAACCGTTGCGGCTTGCCACTATCGTTTAAAGATGCATCGCAATTGCTGCGTCACGGAATATCGAGTGCGGAAAATCGCACAGTCACGTTGCATCGCAACGCGAGGAAATCAGAAGTCATGCAGAAATAAAAAAAGGCCGGGGCTTAGCCCCGGCCAGGTCATCCTCGGGGGAGAGACCTTAATTACTCAGCGGCGAGCGGAACTTCGCCGAGCGCGCCGGACGAGCGGATATCGCCGATCTGGCTCTCGGAAAACTTCAGAACGTCGCGCAGGATTTCGTCGGTGTGCTCACCCAGCAGCGGCGAGCGGACGACTTCCGCCGGGCTGTCGGACAGCTTGATCGGATTGCCGACCGAGATGTACTTGCCACGGGTCGGGTGATCGACCTCGACGAGAGTGCCGGTCGCATACAACGACTTGTCCTCGGAGATTTCCTTCATCGACAGGATCGGGCCGCACGGAATGTCGACCTTGTTGAGGATGTCCATGCACTCGAACTTGGTCTTGGTCATGGTCCACTGTTCGATGCGTCCGAAGATCTCGTTCAGGCGCGGCAGACGAGCGGCCGGCTTGGCGTAGTTCGGGTCGGTCTTCCAGGTCGGCTCGCCGATCACATCGCAGATCTTCTCCCAGACCGGAGCCTGGGTGATGAAGTAGAGGTAGGCGTTCGGGTCGGTTTCCCAGCCCTTGCACTTCAGGATGCGGCCCGGCTGGCCACCACCGGAATCGTTGCCGGCGCGCGGGGTCGCATCGCCGAATGGGATGCCTTCGCCGAACTGGCTGTATTCCTTGAGCGGGCCGTGAGCGAGGCGCTGCTGGTCGCGCAGCTTGACGCGGCAAAGGTTGAGCACGCTATCCTGCATCGCGACGGTGACGCGCTGGCCCTTGCCCGAATGGGTGCGGTGATAAAGGGCGGTGACGATGCCGAGGGCGAGATGCAGGCCGGTGCCGCTGTCGCCGATCTGGGCGCCGGTCACGAGCGGCAGTCCATCACGGAAGCCCGTGGTCGAAGCCGAACCGCCAGTGCACTGCGCGACGTTTTCGTAAACCTTGCAGTCCTCGAACGGACCGGGGCCGAAGCCCTTGATCGAAGCGACGATCAGCTTCGGGTTGATCTTCTGGATGTTCTCCCAGGAGAAGCCCATGCGATCCAGCACGCCGGGAGCGAAGTTCTCGACCATGACATCGCAGCTCTTCATGAGCGCGGTCAGGACTTCCTTGCCCTTCGGGTTCTTCGCGTCGAGCGTGAGAGAGCGCTTGTTGTGGTTCAGCATCGTGAAGTAGAGGCTGTCCGCGTTCGGGACATCCTGAAGCTGACCGCGGGTAATGTCGCCGGTGCCGGGACGCTCAACCTTGATAACGTCCGCGCCGAACCACGCGAGCAACTGAGTACAAGTCGGTCCTGATTGAACGTGAGTAAAGTCCAGAATACGGACCCCGTTGAGCGCCTTCGTCATAGCTTCCTCCAGTTGATTCTTATTGGCCGTTGGTCCCGGCGCCACTCCCCGGAGGAAGCAGCGCCGGGGTTATCACTCATTTCTTCTTCACAACCACGCTCTGCGGGTTGAGGCTGCCGATGTTGCCGCTCTCGGTACCCGCCGCCGGATCGATCACCGCGTTGATGAGGGTCGGCTTGCCGGAATCCATCGCGGCGCTGACGGCACGCTTCAGTTCATCCGGCGTCGTCACATGAGCGCCGACACCACCGAACGCTTCCATCATCTTGTCGTAGCGAGCGTCCTTCACGAACACCATCGGCGCAACATCCGCCCCGCCCGTCGGATTGACGTCGGTGCCGCGATAGATGCCGTTGTTGTTGAAGATCACGACGCAGACCGGCAGGTTGTAGCGGCAGATCGTCTCCACCTCCATGCCGGAGAAACCGAAGGCACTGTCGCCCTCGACAGCGAGAACCGGCTTGCCGGTCTCGACTGCGGCCGCCACGGCGAAGCCCATGCCGATGCCCATGACACCCCAGGTGCCGACATCGAGACGCTTGCGCGGCTGATACATGTCGATAATGCCGCGTGCGAGGTCGAGCGTGTTGGCGCCTTCATTGACCAGGATCGCATCCGGCCGCACCTTGATGACATCACGCAACGCGCCGAGCGCGCTGTGGTAGTTCATCGGCGAAGCGTTGTTCATCAGCTTCGGAGCCATCTTGGCGATGTTGGCTTCCTTCTTGGCGTTGACGGCGCCGGTCCAGTCGGACGGTGCCTTCGCCCACTTGCTGTCGATACCACCGAGCAGCGCGGACACGCAGGAGCCGATATCGCCGACGAGAGGAGCAACGATCTCGACGTTCGAGTCCATTTCCTTCGGCTCGATGTCGATCTGGATGAACTTCTTCGGCGCGGAGCCCCAGCTCTTGCCCTTGCCGTGCGACAGGAGCCAGTTGAGGCGTGCGCCGATCAGCAGCACAACGTCCGAATCCTTCAGCACGGTCGAACGCGCAGCACCCGCCGACTGCGGATGCGTATCCGGCAGGATACCCTTCGCCATCGACATCGGCAGGAACGGAATGCCGGTCTTTTCGACCAGCTCACGGATCTTGTCGTCGACCTGGGCGTAGGAAGCGCCCTTGCCCAGAATGATCAGAGGACGCTTGGCACTCTTGAGAACGTCGAGCGCGCGCTTGACGGCGTGCGGCGCAGGAATCTGCTCCGGCGCGGGGTCGATAACCTTGACGAGCGACTTGTTGCCCTCTTCCGCGGTCATGACCTGCGAGAAGAACTTCGCCGGCAGGTCGAGATAGACGCCGCCAGGGCGGCCCGAGCATGCAGCGCGGATCGCGCGGGCGATACCGATGCCGACATCCTGCGCGTGCAGCACGCGGAAGGCCGCCTTGCAGAGCGGCTTGGCGATCGCGAGCTGATCCATTTCTTCGTAGTCGCCCTGCTGCAGGTCGACGATCTCGCGCTCGGACGAGCCGGAGATCAGGATCATCGGGAAACAGTTGGTGGTGGCGTTGGCCAGCGCGGTCAGACCGTTGAGGAAGCCGGGAGCCGAAACGGTGAGGCAGATGCCGGGCTTCTTGGTCAGATATCCGGCGATCGCGGCGGCGTTGCCGGCGTTCTGCTCGTGGCGGAACGAGATGACACGGATGCCCTCGCCCTGCGCCATGCGGCAAAGATCCGAAATCGGAATCCCCGGCACTGCATAAATCGTGTTGATATCATTCAGCTTGAGCGCGTCGATGACGAGATGGAAGCCATCCGTCAATTCCTGCTCTGCCGCATTGGTATCAACGTTTGCTACTGCTGCTACTGACATCAGTACCCTCCCAGGGTTCATTCCGCTTCACGCGGTTTTCTATCGAGGTGACTAGCTCGCGAGGATCGAGCCGTTTGCGTGTTGATGGATCGTCGTACGTAAAATCATGGCTCAAAGATGAGGTTTTACATCCGCTGCAGATCTATCTAGCCCGTGAACGTGTGGTCGGCTGCCATGTACCGCAACCAATCGTCACTGCCGAAGCGGTGAAGATATCGGCCGAGGCAGGCGGACTCCACTGATCGCCACAACCAGATTGCATCCGACAGACCGCATATGAAATGCGCCATCGTTGCTGGAAAAATTCATTGGCATACTAAATACCAACTGTCAACGAGGAAGCGTCACCATGCCCAATCCTTGCGACAGGCCAAATGTCGCGCGGCAAACATGTCTTCCGACATGCCGGGACTAGCAGAAATTTTGCGATGCGGAATCCACGAGGACTGCCCTTCGCGCCCCAGAAAAAAGGACGAGGAAATTTCTTCTGTAATTGTAATGTGTAACGCGGACGTATTCGTCCAGATCTCAAGTTCGCATTTGCGAAAACGGCGAACAACAAGGCAGTTTTGAACACGACCCTCTTGCCTATTGGCATATCATATACCAAAATCACCCCACGCACTTCGACTAAAGAAGGTGCTTTGGGAGGAATGTTATGACAGAATCGGTAGGTAATGGCGCCACCCGTGTCAGTGACGGCTATCGCTGGACTCAGCTAGCGATCGGCGTCGGCTGCATGGTGATGATCGCGAATCTTCAGTACGGATGGACGTTCTTCGTCCCCGACATCCAAAAGCAGTTCGGCTGGGATCGCGCGTCGATCCAGTGGGCTTTCACACTTTTCGTCCTGTTCGAAACCTGGCTCGTGCCGGTTGAAGGCTGGATCGTCGACAAATACGGCCCGCGCCTCGTCATCATGATGGGCGGCGCCTTCTGCGCCATCGGCTGGGTTATCAATGCTTACGCAACGTCGCTGACCGGCTTCTACATCGGCCAGATCATCGCTGGCGTTGGCGCCGGCGCCGTGTACGGCACTTGCGTCGGTAACGCGCTGAAGTGGTTTCCGGACAAGCGCGGCCTTTGCGCGGGCATCACCGCTGCTGGCTTCGGCGCTGGCTCTGCCCTCACCGTCGCTCCCATTCAGGCGATGATCAAGAACGACGGCTTCCAGGCTGCGTTCTTCAACTTCGGCATCGGTCAGGGCGTGATCTGCATGATCCTCGCGATCTTCATCATGGCGCCGAAGCCCGGCCAGACGCCGCAGCCTGTGGTGAACACCAACATCCAGCAGACTCGCCGCGACTACGGCCCGAGCGAAGTCGCCAAGACCGGCGTGTTCTGGCTGATGTATTTCATGTTCGTCATCGTCGGCGCAGGCGGCCTGCTCGTCACTGCCAACCTGAAGCCGATCGCTGCCGACTGGCATCTCACCAACATGCCCGTGACCCTGATGGGTCTGACAATGACCACCGTGACCTTCGCAGCGACAATCGACCGCGTGCTGAATGGCCTCACCCGCCCGGCCTTCGGCTGGGTCTCGGACAAGATCGGCCGCGAGAACACCATGTTCATCGCATTCGGCCTGGAAGGCCTCGGCATCGCGGCGCTTTACATGTGGGGCCACGATCCGGTGTGGTTCGTGATTCTCACCGGCACCGTGTTCTTTGCCTGGGGTGAAATTTACAGCCTATTCCCCGCTGCCTGCACCGACACCTTCGGTTCGAAGTTCGCAACCACCAACGCGGGTATGCTTTACACCGCGAAGGGCTTTGCGGCGCTTCTGGTGCCGTTCGGCAATTACATGCAGCAGGCCACGGGTAGCTGGGATGGCGTCTTCCTGCTTGCTGCAGGTGCGAACATCCTCGCCTCGCTGCTCGCCGTTGTGGTGTTGAAGCCCTGGCGCAAGTCTGTTGTTATGAACAGCCAGCTTCCAAACGCCGCAGGTCAGTTGGCCGCTTAAAACCCTATCAAAATCGGGCCCGCCGGAATTCCGGCGGGCTCCCGCCTTTGACAAATCCGATATCAAGCATGTCTAATATCCGGTATGCCACGCCTGATATTTGGAATGCCAACCGGGCAAAAGCATTTGAAAACGACCACGCCACCCGGCAAAAGCGGCGGCGAAAGAATTACAAGCCGATTGCTCTGACATGGCCGTAGCGGCCAGCGGATCAACCTCGGAAACCAATCTGAACGGACGGCAACGTCCCGTTCGATACAAGAAGCAACGCCGGTAGCCACCGGCAGACGCGACGATCAACGTTGAAAACATCGGAGTTCACTTATGGCAATCGACAAAGCATCCGTCCGCAAGGTTCTTGACAAGGTCAAGGCCGACGGTCGCAACAGCTTGACTGCGCCGGAAGGCAAACTGGTTTGTGACGCCTATGGAATCGCCGTCCCCGGCGAAGGTCTGGCGAAGTCCGCTGACGAAGCGACCAAGCTCGCAGGCGGCATGGGTTATCCGGTGGTGATGAAGATCGTCTCCCCCGACATTCTGCACAAGACCGAAGCCGGCGGTGTCGTGGTCGGCGTCAAGGACGACGCGGCTGCGAAGGCTGCTTACGACCAGATTCTGGCGAACGCCAAGAAGTACAAGGCCGACGCGAAGATCGAGGGCATCCAGGTTCAGCAGATGCTGACCGGCGGCACCGAAGTCATCATCGGTTCGATCACCGACGATTCGTTCGGCAAGCTCGTGGCCTTCGGCCTCGGCGGCGTTCTCGTCGAAGTGCTCAAGGACATCACCTTCCGCATGGCGCCCGCGACCAAGGAAGACGCGCTGTCGATGCTCGACGGCATTCAGGCCAAGGAAATGCTGCACGGCGTTCGCGGCGGCGATGCGGTGAACCGTGACGCGCTGGCCAACATCATCGTCGGCGTCTCGCAGCTCGTGACCGACTTCCCCGAAATCGTCGAGCTCGACCTCAACCCGGTGTTCGCCACCAAGAAAGACGCGATTGCCGCCGACGTGCGCATCGTCGTCGACTTCAACTACAAGCCGAAGCCGGCTCCGCGTCCGGATTCGGAAATCGTCACGGCGATGAACCGCATCATGATGCCGAAGTCGGTTGCGGTCATCGGCGCTTCCGCCGAAGACGGCAAAATCGGCAACTCCGTGATGAAGAACCTCATCAACGGCGGCTACAAGGGCAACATCTATCCGGTGCACCCGAAGGCCGCCGACATCCTCGGCCACAAGGCCTACAAGAGCGTCAAGGACATTCCCGGCGAAGTTGACGTCGCGGTGTTCGCGATCCCGGCGAAGTTCGTTGCCGGCGCTCTGAAGGAGTGCGGCGAGAAGAAGATCCCCGGCGCCGTTCTCATTCCGTCGGGCTTCGCCGAAGCCAACGAGCCTGAGCTTCAGGAAGAGATCGTCAAGATCGGCAAGCAGTACGACATCCGCCTGATGGGGCCGAACATTTACGGCTTCTATTACACCCCGGCCAATCTCTGCGCGACGTTCTGCACCGCGTTCGACGTCAAGGGTTCGGCGGCGCTGTCGTCGCAGTCCGGCGGCATCGGCATGGCGATCATCGGCTTCTCGCGTTCGGCCAAGATGGGTGTCTCCGCGATCGTCGGTCTCGGCAACAAGTCGGACATCGACGAGGACGATCTGCTCGCCTTCTTCGAGCAGGACAAGAACACCAACGTCATCGCGATGCATTGCGAAGACTTGAAGGACGGCCGCGCCTTCGCGAATGCCGCCCGGCGGGTGTCCAAGAAGAAGCCGGTTATCGTGCTGAAGGGTGGCCGCACCTCCGCGGGCGCCAAGGCCGCGGCGTCGCACACCGGCGCCCTCGCCGGCAACGACAAGATCTACGAGGATGTCTTCAAGCAGGCTGGCGTGATCCGCGCCCGCTCGCTGCGCCAGCTCCTCGAGTTCGCACGCGGCGTTCCGTTGCTGCCGACCCCGAAGGGCGAAAACGTCCTGATCATCACGGGTGCCGGTGGTTCGGGCGTGCTGCTGTCGGACGCGGTGGTCGATAACGGCCTCTCGCTGATGACCATGCCTGCCGATCTCGACGCGGCGTTCCGCAAGTTCATCCCGCCGTTCGGTGCGTCCGGTAACCCGGTCGACATCACCGGTGGCGAGCCGCCGATCACCTACGTCAACACCGTGAAGCTCGGCCTCACCGACGATCGCATCCACTCGCTGATCCTCGGCTACTGGCACACGATCGTGACGCCGCCGATGGTGTTCGCGAAGAACATGGTGCAGATCAAGAACGAGATGAAGGCCCAAGGCTTCGAGAAGCCGATGGTCGCATCTCTGGCAGGCGACGTCGAAGTCGAGGAAGCCTCCGAATACCTCTACCAGAATGGCATCCCTGCCTACGCGTACTCGACGGAGCTTCCGGTGGAAGTGCTCGGTGCGAAGTACAAGTGGGCGCGCGGCGCCGGTCTCATCAAGTAAGGGTTCTGACGAATGAATATCCACGAGTATCAAGCGAAAGCCGTGCTGAAGGAATTCGGGGTTCCCGTTTCCAAGGGCATTCCGATCCTGAAGGCTTCCGACGCCGAAGCTGCCGCCAAGGAACTTGGCGGCCCGGTGTGGGTGGTCAAGAGCCAGATCCACGCTGGCGGCCGCGGCAAGGGCAAGTTCAAGGAAGCCTCTGCCGGTGACAAAGGCGGCGTCCGGCTCGCAAAGTCGGTCGACGAGGTGAAGACCTTCGTCCAGCAGATGCTGGGCGCCACCCTGGTGACGGTGCAGACCGGCCCCGTGGGCAAGCAGGTCAACCGCCTCTATCTCGAGGAAGGCGCGGACATCGACAAGGAGTTCTACCTGTCGGCCCTCGTTGACCGCGAGACCTCCCGTATCGCCTTCGTGGTTTCCACCGAAGGCGGCATGGACATCGAAAAGGTCGCCCACGACACCCCCGAGAAGATCGTGACCTTCTCGGTCGATCCGGCGACCGGCATCATGCCTCACCACGGCCGCAAGGTCGCGCAGGCGCTGAAGCTGAAGGGCGACCAGGCCAAGCAGGCCGAGGGCCTCGTCAGCAAGCTCTACGCGGCGTTCGTCGCCAAGGACATGTCGATGCTGGAGATCAATCCGTTGATCCTCTCCAAGCAGGGCGAACTGCGCTGCCTCGACGCCAAGGTGTCGTTCGACTCCAACGCCATCTACCGTCATCCTGACGTGCTGGCGCTGCGTGACGAGACCGAGGAAGACGCCAAGGAAATCGAAGCGTCCAAGTACGACCTCGCCTACATCGCGCTTGATGGCACCATCGGCTGCATGGTGAACGGCGCGGGTCTTGCGATGGCGACCCTCGACATCATCAAGCTGTACGGCGAAAGCCCGGCCAACTTCCTGGACGTCGGTGGCGGCGCTTCCGAGGAGAAGGTGACCGCTGCGTTCAAGATCATCACTGCCGATCCGAACGTGAAGGGCATCCTCGTCAACATCTTCGGCGGCATCATGAAGTGCGACGTCATCGCTGCCGGCGTTGTTGCCGCGGTGAAGGCCGTCGGTCTGAAGGTGCCGCTGGTTGTCCGCCTCGAAGGTACCAACGTCGAGGAAGGCAAGAAGATCATCCGTGAAAGCGGCCTCAACGTTCTGCCAGCCGACGATCTGGACGACGCCGCGCAGAAGATCGTCAAGGCTGTGAAGGGAAAGTAAGCCAATGTCAGTTATGATCGACAAAAACACGAAGGTCATTTGCCAGGGCTTCACCGGCAAGAACGGCACCTTCCACTCCGAAGCGGCAATCGCTTACGGCACCAAGATGGTCGGCGGCACCTCGCCGGGCAAAGGCGGCTCGACCCATCTCGGCCTGCCGGTGTTCGACAGCGTCGCCGAGGCCCGCGCCAAGACCGGCGCGGACGCCTCCGTCGTCTACGTTCCGCCGCCAGGTGCTGCGGACGCGATCTGCGAGGCCATCGACGCGGAGATCCCGCTGATCGTCTGCATCACCGAGGGCATTCCGGTGCTCGACATGGTGCGGGTGAAGCGCGCCCTCTCCGGCTCGAAGTCGCGCCTCCTGGGCCCCAACTGCCCCGGCGTCGTGACCGCAGGCGAGTGCAAGATCGGCATCATGCCGACCAACATCTTCAAGCCGGGCAATGTCGGCATCGTGTCCCGTTCGGGCACGCTGACCTACGAAGCCGTGTTCCAGACCACCCAGGTCGGCTTTGGCCAGACCACGGCGGTCGGCATCGGCGGCGACCCGGTCAAGGGCACCGAGTTTATCGACGTGCTGGAGATGTTCCTCGCCGACGACAAGACGGAATCGATCATCATGATCGGTGAAATCGGCGGTTCCGCCGAGGAAGACGCGGCCCAGTTCCTCAAGGACGAGGCCAAGCGCGGCCGTAAGAAGCCGATGGTTGGCTTCATTGCCGGCCGTACGGCCCCTCCCGGGCGCCGTATGGGCCATGCCGGCGCCATCGTGGCGGGCGGCAAGGGCGACGCGGAATCGAAGATCGCGGCCATGGAAGCCGCCGGGATCGCGGTCTCGGCCTCCCCGGCCCGGCTCGGAAGCACGCTGGTGGAACTCCTGAAAGGGAATAAGCCAGCAAAGCGAACCGCTTAAAAAAGACTGACCAAGGCCCCTTCTGGGGCCTTGGTTTTATGGGTCAAGACCCTCTAGAATAGGAATCGGACCCTAAAACTCACTGAAGCGCCAGTTACTGGCATACGGCAGGACATATGCCAGATAATACCGGGATGGAACGTGTGAAACCAATTGCCCAGCGGGCACCCCTGTCAAAGCCGGCTCCCGAGCTGGTTGTGGGCAGGTTCGCACCTGAGCAGACTTTCAAAACTCGCGCCTACGAGGCTCTGAAGCAGGCTATCCTTGATATGGATATCTATGCGTCCTCCGAGCCCGCATGGATCGACGAACGGCAACTCTCCGAGCAGCTCGGCGTCAGCCGTACTCCGGTACGGGAAGCCATCGTGATGCTCGAGCACGAGGGTCTCGTCAAATCGGTGCCGCGCAAGGGTGTGATGGTCCTGAAGAAGACCAAGCGCGAAGTCATCGACATGATCCAAGCCTGGGCCGCGCTGGAAAGCATGGCCGCCCGCCTCGCCACCCTGCACGCAAGCGATGAAGCCATTGCCGGCCTGCGTCGCCTGTTCCGTGGGTTCGACGACGGCCACAAGCCTTCCGATCACCTCAGCGAATATTCTTCGGCCAACATCCTGTTTCACCAGACCATCGTGAAACTGTCCGGCTCGCAGGTGCTGGTCGACATGACCGAGCAGATCCTGCTGCATGTGCGCGGCTTGCGCCAGATCACCATCGGCCGCGACGATCGCGCCTCGCGTTCGATCGTGGATCATTTGGGCATCATCGATGCGATCGAAAAGCGCGACACCGAGCGCGCCGTGATCCTGTCGCGCGACCATACGCTCGGCCTCGCCGACTACGTGGCCGCCCACAGCGACGGCATCTTCGAATAAGCCGCCTCTTCTTTCTGAATCAAAAAAAGCCGCCTGCAATCGCAGGCGGCTTTTTTAATGTGGCTGCATCCCGCTTGGGCGAAAACCGGCCGTCAGTTCGCAAACACGTTGTGGAGCGTACCAATGCCTTCGATCGTCACGTCCATGGTGTTGGTCGGCTCCTTCATCGTACCGACACCAATCGAGGTGCCGCAGCAGATCAGGTCGCCGGGGTTTAGCGTCATGTCGTGCGACAGCAGGCTGACGAGCTTGTGCGGCGGGAAGATCATGTCGGAGAGCTTGTAGTTCTGCCGCTCCGCGCCGTTGAGGACAAGGCGAACCGATTCCTTGGTGGGATCGATGCCGGTCGCGATCACCGGGCCGAACGGGCCGAACCCGTCGAAGCTCTTGGCGCGCACCCACTGGGCGAAGCTTTCATCCTTCGAGATGATTTCCGCGGCCGTGATATCATTGACGCAGGTGTAGCCGAAGATCGCCTTCGCGGCTTCGTCTTCCGAGGCATTGGTGCAGGTCTTGCCGATGACGATACCGAGCTCGCCCTCGTAGACGACCTTGCCGGAATAGGACTTCGGCCGCTTGATGGTGGTGTTCGGCGATGAGATGCTGGAATTCGCCTTCATCAGATAAAGCGGCTCCGGCGGAATCGACTGCTTCAGCTTGGCGGCGAGTTCGCGGAAGTTATTCCACAGCGCGATCACCTTTGTCGGCTCGGACGGCGGCAACACTTCGACGCTCGCGAGCTTGAGCGTCTGTCCGGTGGCCTTGGGCGAGGCGAACATGTCGCCGCTGTGCTCGGCGATGGTGTCCCCGCTCAGCGTGCCGAAGCCCACCTTGCCGTTCGCGCGATATCGAATCCACTGTGTCATCGTTTCCTCTACTCTTACGCTTTATGGCGATCGCGACCGGTCAGACGGTCACGACGCGCAGATTGTTAGTCGAGCCAGACTTGCCGAACGGCACGCCCGCGACCACGACGATGCAGTCGCCGTCCTTCGCAAGCCCGCTGTCCTTGGCATGGTGGACCGCATGGCTCACCATTTCGTCATACGATGAAATATCGTCCGAACGCATGCTCGTCGAGCCCCACAGCCAGGAAAGCTGGCGGGCGGTGGATTCGTTCGGCGTCACGCTTAGGATCGGCGTCGGAGAGCGCTGGCGCGCGATCCGATAGGCGGTGGCGCCGCTCGAGGTGAAGGCCACGATGCAGGCCGCACCGATGGAATCGGCGACTTCCGCGGCCGCCGCCGCGATCGCGTGCTGCGGCAGCGGCTCAACCTGCGGATGCAAAGCCTCGACGATATTGCGATAGGCCTTGTGCTGCTCGGTGCGGCGGATGATGCGATCCATCGTCTGGACCGCCTGAACCGGAAACTGCCCCGAAGCGGATTCGGCCGACAGCATCACCGCATCGGAGCCATCATAGATCGCAGTCGCGACGTCGGAGGATTCCGCGCGCGTCGGCGTCGGCGTATAGATCATCGACTCCAGCATCTGGGTCGCGATGATGACCGGCTTGCCCGCCAGGCGGCACAACCGCACCAGATCCTTCTGAGCGCCCGGCACGTCTTCCGGCGGGATTTCCACGCCGAGATCGCCGCGTGCCACCATGATGGAATCCGACAGCGCCACGATATCCTCGATCACCGACATCGCCGCCGGCTTTTCGATCTTCGACATCACACCGGCACGTCCGCCGACCAGCGTGTGCGCCTCGATCAGGTCGGAGGCACGCTGCACGAACGAGAACGCGACCCAGTCCACCCCGAGTTCAAGACCGAAGGCGAGATCGACACGATCCTTTTCGGTGATCGGCGACAACGCCAAAATCGTATCCGGCAGGTTGACGCCCTTGCGATCGCTGACGATGCCGCCGGAAATCACCTTGGCCTCGATATACCCCTCGCCCACCCCGGTCGCCGACAGGCGCACCTTGCCGTCATCGATCAGAAGCTGGTTGCCCGGCACGATGGCGTCGAACACTTCCTTGTGCGGCAGCGGCAATTCATTGCCCTTCGCCGTCGCGCTGCAGACGAAGCGCACCGTGCTGCCATTGGTCAGCTCGCGCTTGCCGCCTTCCAGCGGCCCAAGGCGGATTTTCGGACCCTGCAAATCCTGCAAGATCGCGATCGGCGTACCGACATCGCGCTCGACCGCGCGGATCGCTTCATAGCGCGCGCGATGATCGTCATGGCTGCCGTGGCTGAAATTGAGCCGGAACATATCGACGCCGGCATCATAGAGTTTGCGGATCATCTCAGGCGAGGAACTCGCCGGGCCTAGCGTCGCAACAATCTTCGCGCGCCGATTACGGCTCATCATCAAATCCTTCCGTCAGCAGCCAGGATAATCTTGGGGACGATCATGGTTTCAGATAATCCGATTCAGGCTGCAAATAAATATATCCTGCACGACACGTGCGCGAAAACGGACGATCGCAGGGAGAGGCGCCGTATGCCGGATGGGTGTCCGGCATACGGAATATCAAATCAGGCCGTGACCGCTTCGGGGGTGCGGACTTCTTCCGGGAAAGTCGGATAGACGCCGTTGGAGCGGCCCATCTGTTGCACCAGCGCCAGCACCGTATCGATATACGGCGTCTTCACATTGGCCAGATGCCCCATCTCCTGCACCGACGTGAGGAGCGCATCGATCTCCAGCGGCCGCTTCTTGTCGAGGTCCTGCAGCATCGAGGTGCGGTGCGCGCCGACACCGGCGGCGCCGTTGATGCGGCGCTCAACGTCGACACGAAAATGGGCGCCGAAGTGCTGACCGATCTGCTGGGCTTCGAGCATCATGTTCTTGGCGACAGCGCGCGTGCCGGGATCGGTCGCGACGATGTCGAGCGTGGCATGGGTCAGCGCGGACAGCGGATTGAAGCACAGGTTGCCCCACAGCTTGATCCAGATATCGTCGCGGATGTCGTCATACAGGCGCGGCTTCAGCCCGCCCGCGGTGAGCGCATCGGCGAATTCGGTCAGGCGCGCGCTAGGCTGGCGGTTCGGCTCGCCGAGGCCGAACTGGTCGCCATAGATGTGCTTGATGACGCCCGGCTCGGTGATTTCGGTGGCCGGATAGACGGTCGCACCAATCACGCGCTGCGGACCGATCGCATTCCACTGGCGGTTACCGGGATCGACGCTCTTGAGCCGCAGATCGGCGAACTTCTCGTCGAGGCCGTAGAAATACCACCACGGCACCCCGTTCTGCGCGGTGACGACCACCGTATTCGGGCCGAGCAACGGCTTGAGCTGATCGACAGACTCCCAGGCCTGATGCGCCTTCAGCGCGATGATGATGTAATCCTGAGGGCCCAATTCCTTGGGATCGTTGGTCGCCGGCATGGCTGCCGACAACTCCTTGTCCTTGAACACGACCTTCAGGCCATTGGCCTTGATGGCGGCAAGGTGGGGTCCGCGCGCGACGAGCGAAACATCGACGCCGCCACGTTTCATCATCACGGCCATGTAGCCGCCGATCGCGCCAGCACCGAAAATACAAACTTTCATGGACCCCTCCTAAATTATTGTTCTGCGGACATCCGGGGCCGGAGCCCCGGATGTCCGATATCGAATTACTTCTTGCCGGCGACCGCGTGGTTGGCCATCAGCTCGAGCGCCTTCACCATGCCGGAGTGATCCCACGCCTTGCCGCCATTGGCCGCACAGGTGTTGAACAGCTCTTGCGCCATCGCGGTGTTCGGCAATGCCACGCCGAGCGCCTTGGCGCCCTGCAGCGCGAGGTTGAGATCCTTCTGGTGCAGCTCGATGCGGAAGCCCGGATCGAACGTGCGCTTGATCATGCGCTCGCCGTGCACTTCGAGGATGCGCGACGAAGCAAAACCACCCATCAGCGCCTGACGCACCTTGGCCGGATCGGCGCCCGCCTTCGATGCGAAGATCAGCGCTTCCGCAACCGCCTCGATGTTCAGCGCGACGATGATCTGGTTTGCGACCTTGGTGGTCTGGCCGTCGCCGTTGCCGCCGACGTGAGTGATGTTCTTGCCCATCAGCTCGAAGTACGGCTTCACGGTCGCGAAGTCTTCGTCATGACCGCCGACCATGATGGTGAGCGAGGCAGCCTTGGCGCCGACTTCGCCACCGGAGACCGGCGCATCGAGATAACGCGCACCAAGCTTCTCGACCTTGGCGGCGAACTTCTTGGTTTCGATCGGCGAGATCGAGCTCATGTCGACAACGATCTTGCCCTTGGCAAGATGCTCGGCGACGCCGTTCTCTCCGAACAGCACGGATTCAACGTGCGGCGTATCCGGCACCATGATGATGATGATGTCGGCGTTCTTCGCCACCTCGGCGGCGCTCTTGGCAACCTTGCCCTTCTTGGCGAGATCGGCCGGCACACCTTCGATGGTGTAGAGGTGAACCTCGTGACCGGCGGCGATCAGATGACCGGCCATCGGTGCACCCATCGTGCCCAATCCGATGAAGCCCAGTTTCTTAGACATCGAAAAACTCCCTAATCTCTATGAGGATGGCGGCAGGCTTTTTACTTCGGCAACCAGCCAAGCCCTGCGACCGTGTTGGTCTTAGGCTTGTACTCGGCTCCGATCCAGCCCTTGTAACCGATCTTGTCGATGAACTCGTACAGGAAGGGATAGTTGATCTCGCCCGTGCCCGGCTCGTTGCGGTTCGGATTGTCCGCAAGCTGGATGTGCGCGATCTTGGCCAGGTTGGCCTCGATCGTGCGGGCCAGATCGCCCTCCATGATCTGCATGTGATAAATATCGTACTGGTCGTACAGGTTGTCCGAACCGACCTCGGCGATGAGGTCGATCGCCTGCTTGGTATGGGTCAGGAAGAAGCCCGGAATGTCGCGGGTGTTGATCGGCTCGATCAACAGCTTGATACCTTCGTTCTTCAGCGCGGAAGCCGCGAACTTCAGGTTCGACACCAGCGTATCGTGATGCTTCTTGGCGTCAGCGCCCTGCGGCATCACGCCGACCAGGCAGTTGAGCTGGCCGCACTTCAGCGCCTTGGCGTAAGCGATCGCCTTGGTCACACCGGCCTTGAACTCGTCAACGCGGTCCGGGAAGATCGCGATGCCACGCTCGCCCTTGCCCCAATCGCCCGCGGGCAGATTGTGAAGAACTTGCGTCAGACCGTGCGTCGAGAGCTGCTTGGCCAGCTCCTCGGCCGGGAAATCGTAGGGAAACAGGTATTCAACGCCCTTGAAGCCAGCCTTCGCCGCAGCGGCGAAGCGCTCCATGAACGGGACTTCGTTGAACAACATTGTGAGATTGGCTGCAAAGCGCGGCAAAGCGCCCTCCTTCATTTCCAGTTTGTAACAGGTTGCGGGATCGCCACTGCAGCCTAGACGGGCTGCAGCTTGCGAGGATTACCCTTACCTGCCGGCACTTCGTCAAGCGGAAGGTCGAGGACCTCCTCGAACTCGACGACGTTGTCGATCTCGGTGCCCATGGAGATGTTGGTCACGCGCTCGAGAATGAACTCGACCACAACCGGCACGCTGAACTCCTTCATCCACTTGCGGGCCTGCGCAAACGCAGCCTGCGCATCCTTCGGATCGGTCACGCGGATTGCCTTGCAGCCGAGGCCTTCCGCGACCTTGATGTGGTCGACGCCGTATTCGCCGATCTCGGGTGTGTTGACGTTGTCGAACGAGAGCTGCACCTGATAATCCATATCGAAGCCGCGCTGCGACTGGCGGATCAGGCCCAGATAGGAGTTATTCACGAGGACGTGGATGTAGGGCAGCTTGAACTGCGCACCCACCGCCAGCTCCTCGATCAGGAACTGGAAGTCGTAGTCGCCCGACAGCGCCACGATCTCACGATCCGGATCGGCCGCACGCACGCCGAGAGCGGCGGGCAGCGTCCAGCCGAGCGGACCGGCCTGACCGGCGTTGATCCAGTGGTTCGGCTTGTAGACGCCGAGGAACTGGCCGCCCGCGATCTGCGACAGGCCGATGACGCTGACGTAGCAGGTATCGCGTCCGAAGGCCTTGCTCATCTCCTCATAGACGCGCTGCGGCTTGATCGGCACGTTGTCGTAATGGCTCTTGCGCAGCATGGTGCGCTTGCGATCCTGGCAGGCGGCGGGCCAAGCCTGGCGCTCCTTGAGCTTGCCGGCCTTCTTCCATTCTTTCGCGACCGCGACGAACAATTCCAGCGCCGCCTTGGCGTCGGAAACGATGCCGAAATCGGGATTGAACACGCGCCCGATCTGGGTCGGCTCGATGTCGACGTGAACGAACTTGCGGCCCTTGGTGTAGGTCTCGACCGAGCCGGTGTGGCGGTTGGCCCAGCGATTGCCGATGCCGAGCACGAAATCGGACTCCAGCATGGTCTTGTTGCCATAGCGGTGGCTGGTCTGCAGGCCGACCATGCCAGCCATCAGCACGTGATCGTCCGGAATCGAACCCCACCCCATCAGGGTCGGGATCACCGGCACGTTCAGCGTCTCGGCGAACTGCACCAGAAGGTCGGAGGCGCCGGCGCTGATGATGCCGCCACCGGCGACGATTAGCGGCTTCTCGGCGGCGTTGAGCATCTCAAGCGCCTTCTCGATCTGCTTGCGGGTCGCCGACGGCTTGTAGACCGGCAGCGGCTCGTAGGTCTCTATGTCGAATTCGATCTCGGCCACCTGCACGTCGAACGGCAAGTCGATCAGCACCGGACCCGGACGGCCCGAACGCATGATGTGGAAGGCCTGCTGGAACACGCGCGGCACCAAAGCCGGTTCGCGCACCGTCACCGCCCATTTGGTGACGGGCTTGGCGATCGACTCGATGTCGACGGCCTGGAAGTCTTCCTTGTAGAGGCGCGCGCGCGGCGCCTGTCCGGTGACGCAAAGAATCGGAATCGAATCCGCGCTGGCCGAATAAAGGCCGGTAATCATGTCAGTGCCGGCGGGACCGGAGGTGCCGAGGCAGACGCCGATGTTGCCGGGCTTGGTGCGGGTATAGCCCTCGGCCATGTGAGAGGCGCCTTCGACGTGACGAGCGAGCACGTGCTTGATCCCGCCGCTCTTTTTCATCGCCGAGTACAGCGGGTTGATAGCCGCTCCCGGAACGCCAAACGCCTGAACGATGCCTTCCTTCTCCAGAACGGCAACAGCGGCGTCTACTGCTCTCATACGGGCCATAACGGCATCTCCCTGAATATTTCTTCTATCTGGTATACAGAATGCCAAAAGGCTTCCGTCGTCAACTCATTTCAGAATATTTTTCCAGTTTTGTCTATGTATATTTTTTCCTATAATATCAATTAGTTGAATTTATAAATCGACTAATCGGATTTCATTATAAAAAATGTTTCCGTAATATACGAAGCAAGAGATAGCTTGGAGTTGAGATCGGATGAGCACGGTAGACCACCGCAAGCGAGGACGGCCGCGTAACTTCAATCCCGCAAAAGCTGGATCGATCCAGGCGCTGGACCGTGGACTTGCATTGCTGCGGCTGATCTCGGAGGCCGACGGGCTGACGCTGACCGATCTCGCACAACGGTCGGGCCTTGCTCCCTCCACCGTGCACCGCCTCCTGTTCACGCTCGAGGCGCATCGCTTCGCGATGCACGACGAGGAGCGCGGGCTATGGCTGATCGGCGTCGATGCCTTCAAGACCGGCATGACTTTCCTGCGCAACCGCCGCCTCGCCGGGATGGGCCGCGAGGTGATGCGCCAGTTGATGGAGCAGACCGGCGAGACCATCAATCTCGGCATCGAGGATAATGGCGAGGTGGTTTTCATCTCGCAGATCGAAAGCCACAACACGCTGCGCGCTTTCTTCCGCGCCGGCTCGCGCAGCCTGATGCACGCCTCCGGCGTCGGCAAGGCGCTGCTCGCAGGCTTTCCCGAAGCGCGCGTGAAGCAGATCCTTTATTCAAAGGGCCTGCAACGGTTTACGGAGAAAACCCGCGTCGATCCGGCGGAGTTGTTTACGGAACTGGCGGAGAGCCGCGAACGCGGTTGGGCGATCGACGACGAGGAGCGCACGCCCGGCATGCGGTGCATCGCAGCTCCCATCTATAACGAGTTGGGAGAAACCATCGCAGCAGTGTCGATCTCAGGCCCGACGGTGCGGCTGACATCGCAACGGCTCGGCGAATTCGGCCCGCTGGTGATGCGCGCAGCCGAGCAGATAACGTCCTCGATCGGCGGAGCGGCACCGCACCGCGCTTGAGCGGGTGGCATTCGCGCGCTAACCAGCCTCCGGTTCACGCGGGAGGACAATCATGCCCAAGACCTACAGCGGCGGCTGCCAGTGCGGCAACGTGCGATATGAAGTGGAGCTCGATCTTGCCGGCGTGATGGCCTGCAATTGCTCGCGCTGCGGACGGCTCGGATCGCTGCTGGCCTTTGCGCCCGCCGAGTCCTTCACTCTCCTGAAGGGCGAGGATGCGACCACGGAATACACCTTCAACAAGCACGCCATCCATCATTTGTTCTGCACGACATGCGGCATCCAGTCGTTCGCGCGCGGAACGGCACCGGATGGCCGGAAGGTGGCGGCGATCAACGTGCGTTGTCTCGATGGCGTCGATATCGACGCCCTGCCCGTCCAGCAGGTCGACGGCCGCAGCTACTGAGCGCTGCGCTCAGTTCACCTGTCGCAGCGCTTGACGGATCGTCGCGCCGACGAGATGCGAACTCGGCGCAACCTGCACCCCTGCCCGCTCCAGCGCCGCGATCTTGCTGTTGGCATCGCCGCGCCCATACATCGTCAGTGTGCCGGAATGCCCCATACGACGCTCGGGCGGCGCGTACTGCCCGGCGATCAGCGCGACCACCGGCTTCGCCACCTTGCGGCCTTGCAGATATTCGGCGACTTCTTGCTCCTCGGTACCACCGATCTCGCCGATCAGCACGATGCCCTTGGTTTCAGGATCTTCCAGAAACAGCTCGACGCATTGAAGCATGCTCATGCCGTGGATCGGATCGCCGCCGACGCCCACCGTCGTTGATTGCCCGAGGCCTTCGCTTGAAATCTGCGCCACCACTTCGCTTGTCAGCGAGGCCGAGCGCGAGACGATGCCGACATTGCCGGGCCGTTCGCTGCCAGTCGCCATCACGCCGATCATGCAGATCTCCGGCGCGAGAATGCCCTGCGAATTGGGCCCGATCAGCCGGGTCTTCGAGCCGTTGAGCGCCTGACGCACGCGCACCATGTCGAGCGCGGGGACGCGCTCGGTGACCGCCACGATCAGCGGTATCTCAGCCTCGATGGCCTCGATCATCGCGGCTGCTGCATTGGCCGGCGGCACGAAGATCATGCTGGCATTGGCCTCTGTCTCGGCCTTGGCCTTGGCGACGGTGTCGTATACCGGCAAGTTGAGATGCGAACGGCCGCCCTTGCCCGGCGTCACGCCCGCGACCACCGTGGTACCATACTCCATCATGCGCGCGGTATGATGCGTACCCGCCCAGCCGGTCATGCCCTGGCACAGAACCTTGGTATCCTTGTCGACGAGGATGGCCACCTCATCCTCCCTTCTGTGCAATGGCGACCACCTTGGTCGCAGCGGTCCACATGTCCGGGCAATCGATGACCGGACAACCGAAATTGACGAAGCGCGAGCGCGCGAATTCCGCGTTGTTGCCTGCAAGCCGCGCCACCACCGGCAACGAGCGGCCGGTGCGGCGCATGGCGATGCCAAGCCCTTCCGCGATGGTGTCACAGGGCTGCATGCCGCCGCCATGGACATTGAGGAAGATCGCGCGCGTCGCGGGGTTGTCGAGCAGCAGACCGAAGCCATAGGCCACGTCGAGGCTCGTCGCGGTAGTGCGGATGTCCATGAAGTTCGCAGGCTTGCCCTTCGCCGCATAAACCAGATCGACACTCGCAAGGCCCAGGCCTGCGCCGTTGGCGACGATGCCGATATTGCCGTCCATGCTGACGAAATTGAGCTGATGGCGCTGCGCCTCGACCTCGCGCTGGTCGATGTCGTCCTCGTCGCGCAAGGCGGTGAGGTCGGGATGCCGGAACAGCGCGTTGTCTTCCAGCACCATCTTGACGTCGAGCGCCTGGAAGCTGCCATCGCGCAGCATCGCCAGCGGATTGATCTCGATCAGGCTGGCGTCGAGCTCGACAAAGGCGCGGCGCAGACCATCGACGATGGCCTCGAATGCCGGAACGGATGCGCCGTCGATACGTATCTTGCTCGCGAAGGCAGCCACTTCATCGGCGAGGCGCTTGGAGCCGTCGCCAAGGCCAAGGCGTTCGAGCCGCAACTCTCCGCGCGCAGCCCGCTCCTCGATGTCGCCGCCGCCATGGGCGCTACCGAACAATGTGAGATGACCGGAGGAGCCGTCGATCAGCAGCGCGACATGCAGTTCGCGCACCGGCTCGACAGCCTTCTCGATATAGATACGCCGGACCACGCGCCCGGCCGGGCCGGTCTGGGCGGTCACAAGCTTCTTGCCGAGGAGCGAAGCCGCGACCGACTTCGCCTCTTTCTCCGAATGGACGATTTTGACGCCGCCAGCCTGAGCGCGGCCACCGGCGTGGACCTGAGCCTTCACGGCGACGGCACCGCCGCCGAGCTCATTATAAATCGCGACGGCCTGATCCGGGGTGATGGCGACCTTGCCGCCCGGAGAAGGCAGGCCATAGCCCGCCAGGATTTGTTTTGCCTGAAACTCGTGCAGATTCACGCGTGCATCTCCAGCCGGTGGCTTCGGCCGATGCTGCGTAGGTTCGCCCCTCGATTCAAGAATAAAGGGCCTTCAGGCCAACTTCGCACCGAACGACTTTTCGACCACCGGAATATCAAACTCGCAGCATGTCCGCAACGCGCGAGGCTGCAAGGGCTGGCCTGCGGTAAGGGCGGGCCGGACGCATGCAAAACAGGCAAACCGCAGCACCGCCACAGCCGAAATCGCGCGATGGCCCCTCACTCGCCTCGCCGCAAAATTGTCGCCGGCGATCGCGCGCGACACGCCCAATGAATCGCATTATCGGCAGCGCATGACACCGATCGTTCTCGGTTCGGACTCAAAAACCGGCGTTCGCGACACCAAAAGAAGCGTTGGATAAAATTATTTTCGATTAAGGATTCGTTGACTCTCGACAGCGTGGGAAAACTGGATTCAAATCAACTTGCGATTCGAGAGCAAGTTGCGCGTCAGCTTTCGGAGGGGGAAAACGGCAAATCCGGGGGCTGTTAATGGCGCGCGTTCACGCGACGAGTTCGTGTGTCCAATCCGATTCGATCAAGGGATTGGCACAGTCGATAGCTCAACCAGCTTATAACCGCCTTCTCATCGCCGAACCGCTTCTTCGCCGCGCCGTTCCCATCCTCATCATTGCCTTCCTCGTAACGATCCTGATCGGCGCCTTCGTGCAGGTGCTCGACCAAAACCGCCAGAAGCATGCCGCAACGACGCGCGAGATCGCTTCTCTCGCCGATTTGATGAAGGAACGCATCGATCATCTGGCGGCACGGCGGCCCGATCGCGCGCTGTCGGCGACCAAACTCCAATCCACCCTGCCCGCCCTGGTGCCGCCATGGGCCAGCGCCTCCGGCCGGCACATCCTTATTACCGGTCTCGACCGGCAAGAGGGCGTGCAGCTTGCGCTCGATGGCAGCAACGACGCAGCCTTCGATGCTGTCACGCCCGCGCAAGTTCAGGCACTCAACGACACTGGCGAGGCCGTGATCGAATTGCCATTGCCCGACGGACGCATGGCGCTGGCCGCCCAGCGTACGCTGGACGCAGCATCCGGCAGCGTCATCGTCATGCAGGCGCAGAACGCAGCCTCGTGGCGTTCCGACACGGCGCTGCAGATCACGCTGTCGGCCACCACCGGTTTCGTGGTGCTGATCCTGGGCTTCGCCTTCCACTGGCAGTCGACCCGCGCGCGCGAAAGCGACCTCATCAACGACGCCGTTCGCGGCCGCATCGACACCGCGCTCAATCGCGGCCGCTGCGGATTGTGGGACTGGGACCTTTCACGGGGGCGGATCTTCTGGTCGCAATCGATGTTCACCATGCTGGGGCTGGAGAGCCGCAACGACCTCCTCGCGTTCGGCGAGGTCAACGCGCTGGTGCACTCCGAAGACATCGACCTGATGGCGATTGCCGACCAATTGCTGTCGGGGCAAATCAGCCATATCGACCAGACCTTCCGGATGCGTCACGCCGACGGCCACTGGATCTGGCTGTGTGTGCGTTGCGAACTGACCGAAGCCGGCAGCAACGGCGGCTGCCATCTGATCGGCATCGCGCTCGACATCACCGAACAGAAAAGCCTCGCGGCGCGCTCGGTCGAAGCGGATCTGCGCCTGCGGGACGCCATCGAGACGATCCCGGAAGCATTCGTCCTGTGGGATTCGGAAAACCGGCTAGTGCTCTGCAACTCGCACTTCCAGCGTCTGCACAAGCTGCCGGATTCGGCTGTCACCGCAGGCACGCCTTATGAGACGGTGATCGAAGTCGGACACATGCCGGAAATTCGCGCCCGTGTTGCCGACACCGAAATTTCCGCACCGGGCTCGCGGACCTTCGAAGCGCAGCTTAATGACGGAAGCTGGCTGAACATCAGCGAACGCCGCACCAAGGACGGCGGCTTTGTGTCGGTCGGGACCGACATTACCCAGATCAAGCGTCACGAACAGCGACTGGTTGACAACGATCTGCGGCTGACGGCCTATGTCGTCGATCTCAAGCGTTCGCAAGCGGCGCTCGAACAACAGGCCAGGGAGTTGGCCGACCTCGCGCAGAAATATGCCGAGGAGAAACGCCGCGCCGAGGAAGCCAACCAGACCAAGTCGAAATTCCTCGCCAATATGAGTCACGAGCTGCGCACGCCGCTCAACGCCATCATCGGCTTCTCCGAAGTCATGGGTCGCGGCATGTTCGGCCCGCTCGGCTCCGGGCGCTATCAGGAATACTGCCAGGACATCCTGACGAGCGGCAATTACCTGCTGGACGTCATCAACGATGTCCTCGATATGTCGAAGATCGAAGCCGGGCGTATGAAGCTCGACCCCGAGAAGCTCGACCTCGCCGAAACCGTTTCCGAATCCACGCGCGTCGCCTCAAGCTGGGCGGATGGCAAGCGGCTGACGCTCGACAGCCGGATTGACGGCGCCATTCCGATCGTAGCCGACCGCCGGGCTATGAAGCAGATTCTCGTCAATCTTCTGTCAAACGCGGTGAAGTTCACTCCCGATGGCGGCCGCATCGTGGTGCGCAGCCGCATCATCGGGGACAGGGTGATGGTGACGATTGCCGACACCGGCATCGGTATCCCGAAGGAAGCCCTCGCCCGCCTCGGCTGCCCCTTCGAACAGGTCGAAAGCCAGTTGACCAAGAGCTATCACGGCTCCGGTCTAGGCCTCGCCATCGCCAAGTCCCTGGTTCAGTTGCATAGCGGTTCGATGAAATTACGCTCGCAGCTTCATATCGGCACCGTGGTCAGGATCAACCTGCCGTGCGCCGTAACCGAAACGATCAAGGCCGCGCCTGCATCAGCTTCAGGAAAATCTCGCGCACCTCGGCTTGCGTCTCCCGAAGGCGAGCCTCGACAGCGGAAAAGTCGGGCGCGTCGGCAGCCCGAGTCATCACGCGCAAAAGATCTTCCCCAGCCGTATCTGGTTTGAATTTCTCTGACACACACAACCGCAGCACCTGCGTCAGATTCTGATAGAGCCGCGCGGCAGGCCGCAGGATTTCAGCGTCCGACCAGGCCAGCACGCCGAGCTTCACCGCGTTGTCGTAGACCTGCATGGTATTGACGTTGAGAATGCCGGGCTTTTCGGCGGCATGAATGAGCTGCAGGTACTGCGCCAGGAATTCGATATCGACGATGCCGCCCGCGGCATATTTCAGGTCCCAGATATCGTTCTCGCCCTTTTCGTCGGCCACCGCCTTGCGCATTTCCAGCACGTCGTTAGCGATGATGTCGATGTCGCGCGGGCGCATCAGCACGCGCGCGATCAATTCCTCGATCTGTTTCTGGAAATCCGGCGGCCCCGAGATCACGCGGGCGCGGGTCAGCGCCATGTGCTCCCAGGTCCATGCCTCGTTGTCCTGATAATCGGCGAAGGCATCGAGCCGCGTCGCGACCGGCCCGGCACGCCCCGAAGGGCGCAGCCGCATATCGATGTCATAGAGCACGCCGTAATTGGTGCGCGTCGTGAACGCGCTGATGAGGCGCTGGGTGTAGCGGGCGAAATACTGCGCGCCGTGGAGCGAGCGTGACCCATCTGAATCCGGATGATCGTGGTCGAAATCGTAGATCAGGATCAAATCGAGGTCCGATGACGCGGTCATCTCCCGGCCACCGAGCTTGCCCATCGCGAGGATCGCTGTCTGCTGGCCCTTGATAAGACCGTGCTGTTCGGCGAACTGGCGCGCGGTGAGATCGTGCACGGTATGCACGATGCCTTCCGCGACATCGCCGAACGCCGTGCTCGCCTGCTGCGCCGACACCGTGCCGGACAGGATACGCGTGCCGGTCAGGAACAGGCTCTCCTGCCCGAACATCCTGAGGCGATCGAGAAACTCCTCGTAGGAATCCGCATCCGCCAGTGTCGCGGTGAGGCGCGCCGACAGTTCGTCGCGATCCGGCATCGCACCGAAGAAGCGCGGATCGATCAATCCGTCCATGATCTGCGGATGACGCGCCAGCATGTCGCCGAGGCGAGGTGCCGCGCCAAGGATCAGCGCCACCAGCGCGACCACGTCCTTGTTCTGCGCGAGCAGCGAGATCAGCCGGCCGCCACGGGTCAGCGCCTGCAGGAAGCGGTCGAATTCGTTGACGGCGGCATCCGGATGCTCGGCACGCGAGAGGCCGCGCAACAGGTTCGGCACGAATTCGCGGAATGCCTCGCGCGTGCTCTCCACCTTCAGCGCTCGATACTCGCCCGCCATCCAGTGCTGCACGGTTTCCGCCACCGTGCGCGGCGTCTTGAAGCCGAGGCGGCGCAACTGATCAAGCAACCGCGCGTCGTCCGGCCCCGCGCCGTAATCGACATCGGGCGCCTTCTCCGGTTCGGTCGGGTCTCCTTCGAACAGACGCTCATAGTGGCCCTGCACGCAATTGAGGTGGCGCAGCAGGTCGGCGGCGAAAGACGCACGGTCGGCATAGCCGAAAAACCGCGCAAAGCGCTCGATGCCCTCCCTATCGGCGGGCAATGTGTGGGTCTGCTCGTCGGCGACCATCTGGATGCGATGCTCGACGCGGCGCAGGAATTCATAGGCGCTCGCCAGTTCCTCGCGCACGCCCTGCGCGATCCAGTTGTTGGCGGCGAGAATGTCGAGTGCCACCAACGTCGGCCTCACCCGCAATTCGGGATGGCGCCCCCCCGCGATCAATTGCTGGGTCTGCGCGAAGAACTCGATCTCGCGAATGCCGCCGCGACCGACCTTGACGTTATGGCCCTCGACCGAAATCTCGCTCTGGCCACGGAAGCTCTGCATCTGCCGCTTCATGTCGTGGACATCGGTCAGTGCGGCGAAGTCGAGATGCTTGCGCCAGACGAACGGAGAAATTTCCGAGAGCAGCGCATCGCCGGACGCAAGATCGCCCGCGCATGGCCGCGCCTTGATCATCGCCGCGCGTTCCCAGGTGCGACCCTCGCGCTCGTAGTAGTGAAGTGCGGCCTCCACCGACACCGCGGCGGGAGTCGAGGCGGGATCGGGACGCAGCCGCAGATCGACGCGGAAGACGTAACCGTCGCCGGTGCGCTGTTGCAGCAGGCGCGCGATGCCCTGCGCCAGACGCGCGAAGAACGGCGAAGCTTCGACGCTCTCCGACAACTGGCCCTTATCAGGGTCGTAGAACACGATCAGGTCGATATCGCTGGAGAAGTTCAGTTCGCCCGCGCCCATCTTGCCCATCGCGAGGACGATCAGGCCGCTGCCCTCCTCCGGGTCCTGGGGATCTTTGGCGAGTAGGCGCCCACGCTCCACTTCCTGCGACAGCAGGAAACGCACCGCGCACTGCACGGACGTGACGGCAACATCGGTCAGTGCCGATGTTACCTGCCCGACCGGCCAGACGCCGCCGATATCGCACAGCGCGATCAACAGCGCCGCCTCGGCCTTCAGCCGCCGCAGGACCTGCATCACCGACGCTTCGTCGGCGGCAGCTGCCGCTTCGTTCCGGGCCTGCGCGATCAGCGCCGTCATATGGTCTTCCGGCCGACAGGTGAACACCCGCAGGCCGCGCGCGGGATCAAGCCGGATCAGGTCGAACAGATAGGGGGAGAATTCAACGATACCGTGAAGAATCGCATTGGCATGGGAATGCCCGTCGATGACAGCCCGCCATACCCCGGCATCCTCTGCCGGCAGGTCCGCGAGCCAGCCCGCGACGCGTTGCTGCGCCTCATCGGGCGCAAAGGGTCTTGGATTTGTTACAAAACGGGCGGCCAGCGGTCGGGAATCCGCGGCGCCTGAACTCGCTGACGTCATACCCCCGCTTGTTCCACGTCTCGCCCCGGCATGGCAAGGGTCGCGCGCACGCCAGGCTTCGCATCATCCAGCCGCAGCCCACCTCCATGCAGCACGGCGACCGCCGAAGCTAGACTTAAGCCCAATCCTGAACCCGGCAGGGTCCGGCTGGCTTCGAGACGAACGAACCGCTCCATCGCCCGCTGGCGGTCCGCCTCGGGAATACCGGCGCCGTGATCGGTGACACTGAGCTTGACGCCTTCGGCGTCGCGGCGCGCCTCGATCAGCACCGACGGCTTCACATCTGGCGAAAGTTCGGCCGGCTTGCCGTATTTGATGGCGTTCTCGACGAGATTGGCGAGCGCCTGGCTGACGAGTTCGCGGTTGCCATGAATGAACGCGGGCTCGGTTTGAACCTCAAGCGCGAGGCCGCTGTCTTCTGCCAGCGGCTCGTACAATTCCTGGATATCGCGGGCGACAGTGGCGGTATCGAAATCGACCATGTTGTCACGCGCCTGCCCCGATTCCGCCCGCGCGATCATCAACAACGCATTGAAGGTGCGGATCAGCCCGTCGGATTCCTCGATGGTGCGCTCCAGCGCGGCGCGGTATTCCGCCTCGTTGCCGGCGTCGGCCAGCGCCTCCTCGGCGCGGTTGCGCAGCCGCGTCAGCGGCGTTTTGAGATCGTGGGCGATGTTGTCGGAGACTTCCTTGAGCCCCGCCATCAGCGCCTCGATCCGCTCCAGCATCGCATTGAGATTTTCCGCAAGACGATCGAGTTCGTCGCCGCTGCGCCCGACTGGTAGCCGCTCGCTCAGGTCGCCGCCCATGATTCGCTGCGTCGTCCCCGTCATCGCATCGATGCGGTGGAGCACCCTGCGCGCAACGAAGATGCCGCCGCAAAGCCCGAGCAGCAGCACGATCGCCACCGACCATTGCGCCGCCTTGGCAACGATGCCGAACAGCCGCTGCCGCTCCTCCAGATCACGCCCAATCAAAAGGCGAAATCCGCCGGACAGTTGTGTGACACGCACCAGAGCAAAATGATTTTTGGAATCGTTTTCGTCGAGGCGGTGATAGACGGTGTTCGCCCAGCCGGTACGGCTCATCACGCCGGGCTGAAGCGAGCCGATATTGCCCGCGACCGCCTGCCCTTGCGGCGTCGTCAGCAGATAGAGATTGGCCCCGGGCCGCATCGCCCGGTTCTCGATCGCAAACACCAACCCACGAATACCCTCGCGGGAATATTGCTGATCGAGTTCGCTCAGTTCGCCGTTGACGGTCTCGGTGATCTGCTCGGTAATCATCCGCCGCGTGTTCCAGGCGAAGTAACCGAGCAGCGAAGCCGCGAACAGCGCGAACAGAAAAAGATACACCAGCGTCAGGCGAAACGCCGTGGTGCGTATCAGTTTACCGAAGGCCGTCACGTATCATGTATCCGGCGCCGCGAATGGTGTGCAGCAGCGGACGCTCCTGCCCCTTGTCGATCTTCGAACGCAGCCGCGAGATATGCACGTCGATGACGTTGGTCTGCGGATCGAAGTGATAGTCCCACACGTTCTCCAGCAGCATGGTGCGCGTCACCACCTGCCCTGCATGCTTCATCAGATATTCGAGCAGGCGGAATTCGCGCGGCTGAAGCGTGATCTCGGTCGCGCCGCGCCTGACCTGATGCGACAGCCGGTCGAGTTCGAGGTCGCCGACGCGATAGCTGGTTTCCTCCGAAGGGCCGCCGCGGCGGCGCGACAGCACCTCGACCCGCGCCAGCAGTTCGGCGAACGAATAAGGCTTCGGCAGGTAATCGTCGCCACCGGCGCGCAGGCCCTTGATGCGGTCATCGACCTGGCCGAGCGCGGACAGAATCAGCGCGGGCGTGGTGTCGCCCTTCTCACGCAGCGTGCCGATCACGGACAGGCCGTCCCGCTTGGGTAACATGCGGTCGACCACCAGCACGTCGTAATCGCCGGACTGGGCCAGGGACAACCCTTCCTCCCCGTCGCCGGCCAATTCCGCAACATGGCCGACCTCGCGAAAGGCTTTCGCAAGATATTCCGCAGATTCGCGATCGTCTTCAATAATAAGCAGGCGCATCTGCGATGGAGTCGGTTCGGGATTATTGGCTATCACCATGGCGCGACGACCGTTTTCTTTCAAGGCATTGGGAACTGAAAAGAAGATGGGCGGCGAAGCTGGGGAAACCTCACCGCCCACCCATTACCCTTCCGACGGAGGGGGGCGTATTCCATCGAAAGGAACTTCACATGTAGTTAGCCCTTGCCGACCGGCAATGCGACGAAACGTGATGAATCGCCGCTCCGAACACGGATCAGGACACTGTTCTTCTTGTCGGCGCGGGCAGTATTCAATTCGTTGCGGATATCGTCCGCCGTGGCGACCGACTTGCCGGCAACCTCGAGAATCACATCGCCCTCCTTCAAGCCGCGTTCGGCGGACGCGCCGTCCGGATTGACGTTGGTGACCACCACTCCTTCCTTGCCAGCGCCCGCGACGGACCTCGCCGGGGCCACGGTGAGGCCGAGGTTGGGCACATCCGAACCGTTGCCGTTCCGGCCGAGACCGTTGTCGTTATCGTTGAAGCCGGTCTTGATCGACTTGGCGTTCGGCAGTTCGCCGAGCGTCAACGTCAGCGTCTTTTCAGAGCCCTTGTGGAGCACGCCGAGCTTGATCGACGCGCCGGGCGCCATGCCACCGATGGTGCGAGCGAGTTCGCGGGCATCCTTCACCGGCTGGTCGTTCACCTTGTTGATGACGTCACCCGATTCAATGCCTGCCTTGGCGGCGGGACCATTGGTCTGCGGCTCCGCCACCAGCGCACCCTCGGCCTTCTTTAGTCCGAGACTGTCGGCGATCTCCGGCGTGACGGGCTGGATTTGCACGCCGATCCAGCCGCGGCTGACGCTGCCCTTATCCTTGAGCTGGGCAACCACGTTCTTCACCGTCGCAGACGGGATCGAGAACGCGATGCCGACGCTGCCGCCGGACGGCGAATAGATCGCGGTGTTGACGCCGATCACTTCGCCTTCAGTGTTGAAGGCCGGCCCGCCCGAATTGCCCTTGTTCACGGGCGCGTCGATCTGGATGAAGTCGTCATACGGGCCGTTGCCGATGTCACGGCCGCGCGCGGACACGATGCCCGCGGTCACGGTGCCGCCGAGGCCGAATGGATTGCCGACCGCCAGCACCCAGTCACCGATGCGCGGCTCGCCATCGGACAGTTTCGCGAACGGGAAGTTGCTGCCGCCCTCGACCTTGATCAGCGCGAGGTCGGTGCGCTTGTCGGTGCCGATCACCTTGGCCTTGTAGGTCTTGCCGTCATCGGTCGTAACTTCGACCTTGTCGGCGCCATCGACAACATGGTTGTTGGTGACGGCATAACCGTCAGCCGAAATGAAGAAGCCCGAGCCCTGCCCGGTCACGAGATTGCCACGACCACGGCGGCCGCCGGGGCCACCCGGGAAGCCATCAGGGCCACCGAAACGGCGGAAGAACCGCTCCATCGGCGAGCCGGGCGGGAACGGCAGGTCGTCATTGTTGTCCGCCGTTTGCTTCTCCTCGATCCGGACGCGCACCGAAATCACCGACGGCTTCACGCGCTCGACAATGTCGGCAAAGCCGACCGGCTGCTGAACCTGCCGCACGTCCTTGTTGACCTGCGCATGCGCGGTGCCGACGAACATGTCCGTCGCATACGGCGTGCTGAGGCCATAAGCGGCGGCGCCGAGACCGGCGACGACGGACGCCATCAAGGCGAATTTGCGCATGGCGAGAAGACCGCGCGGTTTTTTCTGGGGCGGGATTTTCGGGAGGTCGGCGGGGTTGGTCATGGGGGTCACTCCGGTGAATCGAAATTCGTGACGCGGGCTGCGTCTTCGGAGTGAAAGATGGGGGATGCGCCCTTACGGCGCTCTGTCGGGGGAATTAAGTTTTGGTAATTAAGGGGATACCGCCTGCGGGCTGATGCCGCAGGCATCGTGGAAATATCGCCTTCAGTACAACGTCGCCTTGATCCGCCCCGGCAACGCAGCGTCGTAAGCGTGGCCGTCAAACGTCGCGATCTCCTCGTTGCGTGCCGTAATATCGCGCAGGATCGTGCCGGCCGACGGCAGGTCGAGTTTGCCAGTTCGCCGCTCCGGATTCCAAAGTTCAGCGCGCACGACCGCACGGGAGCACTGAAAGAAGACCTTCTCCACATGAATGATCATGACACTCGCAGGCTGCTTGCCAGCGACCTCGAATTGCGCCCGCAGGTCCGGATCGCAAGATAGTTCGGCGCTCCCATTCACACGCAAGGTCTGCCCGTAGCCTGGAATCAGGAAAAGCATTCCAATGCGGTTATCGGACAAAATGTTTCTGAAAGAATCGAGCCGATTGTTACCTCTGCGATCCGGCAACAGCAGAGTTTTGGAATCCCGAACCGTGACAAAACCGGGCGCGTCCCCACGCGGGGAGCAATCCAACCCCTCGGGGCCGACTGTCGCGAGCACGACAAACGGCGAAGCCGAGATCAGGGCTGCATAGTTCTCATCCACATGATCGATCTCCTTGAACAACGAAGCCGGAGAAACCGGGTTCGGATAGGCATCGGCCAGATCTTCGGATGAAGCGATACGGTCGCCAACCATGTGGTCTCCGGGACGAACGAGAAGCGTCTTGCTCACTCTAATCGCTCAAGCGGACTTTTCCATGGAGTCTTGATCGGCGATCAGCTTTTCCAGCCGCGCCTCCTCCTCGGGCGTCAGTGCGATGATATCCTCGCGCCGCGAGGCCCAGCGCTTGCGGTTGTACAACCACAACCCCGCCCCGCCGCCGATCAGAACGACGGGCGTGAGCAACCACAGGATCAGCGTGTGTTCCTTGAGCGGCGGCTTCAACAGGACGAATTCGCCGTAACGCGCGACAAGAAAATCCAGCACCTGCCTGTCGCTATCGCCAGCAGCGATCCGTTCGCGCACCAGCAAGCGCAAGTCGCGCGCCAGCGGCGCTTCCGAATCGTCGATCGACTGGTTCTGGCAGACCATGCAGCGCAGTTCGCGCGACAGGGCCCGCGCCCGCGCCTCCTTGGCCGGATCGTGCATGACTTCATCGGGCTGAACCGCATGGAGAACCGACGGCAGACCCGCCATCAGCACAAGCGCAACAATCGCCGCGAGACGCCGCATCGCCCTACTCCGCCGGTTGCGCAAGGCCACTGAGCTTCGGGCGCGCGGGCTTCGGCGCGCCGACCCGCAGGCGGCGGTCCGACAGCGACAGCATGCCACCGAACGCCATCAGCACCGGGCCGAACCAGATCAGAAGCACCATCGGCTTGTAGTAAATGCGCGCGGTGATCGAACCATTGGGCTCCGCCGCGCCGAGCGAGATGTAGAGCTGGCTCACGCCGCGCGTCATCAGCGCTGCCTCCGTGGTGGACATGCCGCGCGTCGTGAAGCTGCGCTTCGACGGCGTCATTGTGCCAACCAAGGCGCCGTCCTGCCGGATGGTGAAGGTCGCGATGTCCTCGCGATAGTTCGGGCCCTGCCGCGAGGTCATGCCGTCGAAGGTCGCGCTGTAGCTGCCAAGCTGCGCGGTATCGTTCAGCCGCATCGTGGCGATGTGTTCGATGTTCCACGTCGATTCACAGACAATGCCGATCAGCGCGATGCCAAGCCCCGCATGAGCAAACGCCGTGCCCCAAGCCGAGCGCGGCAATCCCTTGGCGCGGGACCATGAGGTCTCAAAAGGTGCGCGGAACAGCTTCACGCGCTCGGCAATATCGACCGCAGAGCCGAGAATGACGAACGCCGCAAGCCCGATTGCGAGCGGCGCAAACGCGCTGCCGCCCCGCTGCCATGCCCAGACAATGGCAATCGTCACCAGAGCGACGATACCCGCCATCATCAGGCGCTGCGCGGCGCCGACGAGATCGCCACGCTTCCATGCGAGCAACGGGCCGAACGGCACCGCCAGCAAGAGCGGCAGGAACAGCGGTGCAAAGGTGAGGTTGAAGAACGGCGCGCCGACAGAAATCTTCTCGCCGGTCACGACTTCCAGCGCCAGCGGATAAAGCGTGCCTACGAAAACAGTGGCGCAAGCCGTAGTCAGCAGCAGGTTGTTGAGCACCAGCGCGCCCTCGCGCGAAATCGGTGCGAACAGACCGCCCTGCTTCAATGAGGCCGCGCGCCACGCATAGAACGACAGGCTGCCGCCGATGAACACACACAGGATCATCAGGATGAAGACGCCGCGGCGGGGATCGGTCGCGAACGCATGAACCGAGGTGAGCACGCCCGAACGCACGAGGAACGTGCCAAGCAGCGACAGCGAGAAGGTGAGGATCGCCAGCAACACGGTCCAGATCTTCAGCGCCTCGCGCTTCTCCATCACCACCGCCGAGTGAAGGAGCGCCGTGCCGGCGAGCCAAGGCATCAGCGAGGCATTCTCGACCGGGTCCCAGAACCACCAGCCACCCCAGCCGAGTTCGTAATAGGCCCAGTACGAGCCCATCGCGATGCCGAGCGTGAGGAATATCCACGCCATTAGCGTCCATGGCCGCACCCAGCGCGCCCACGCCGCATCAATGCGGCCCTCGATCAGCGCCGCGATGGCGAACGAGAACGAGATCGAAAAGCCGACATAGCCAAGATAGAGCATCGGCGGATGCACGGCGAGGCCCGGATCCTGCAGGATCGGGTTGAGGTCGCGGCCTTCAAGCGGCGGGTTCGCGATGCGCAGGAACGGATTGGAAGTCAGCAGGATGAACAGATAGAACGCGGTCGCGATCCACGCCTGCACCGCCAGCACATGCGCGCGCAGCGACAGCGGCAGATTGACGCCGAAGATCGCGACAAGCGCGCCGAACAGCGACAGGATGAACACCCACAAAAGCATCGAGCCTTCATGGTTTCCCCAGACGCCGGTGATCTTGTAGATCAGCGGCTTCAGCGAATGTGAGTTCTCATAGACGTTGACGACGGAGAAATCCGACAGGACGTGCAACAAGATCAGCGCCCCGAAGGACAGCAGCACGAAAGCGAATTGTGCAATCGCCGTCGAGCGCGACACGTTCATCAGCGCGGGATCTTTCACCCGCGCGCCGATCAGCGGCACAAACGACTGGATCAACGCCAGCCCGAGCGCCAGCACCAGCGCGTAGTGCCCGCCCTCGGCGATCATCTCACGGCCCCCGGCGCATCGGCGGCTGAGGTCTTGCCGTAATTGCCCTTCGAGGCGTTGCCGTAATCATCCTTCCAGTGGCCTTCCTTCTTTAATTCGTCGGCCACGGCCTTGGGCATGTAGGTCTCGTCATGCTTGGCAAGCACGGTGTCGGCATGGAAGACGCCGCTCGAATCGAGCGAGCCTTCCGAGATCACGCCCTGCCCCTCGCGGAACAGGTCCGGCAGGATGCCCTGAAAAGCCACCGGCACCTTGGCGCTGCCGTCGGTCACTTCGAAATTGACCTTCAACTGATCGCCGCGCACCAGCGAGCCCTTCTCGACAAGACCGCCGAGCCGGAATTTGGTACCGGGTGCAATATGTTGTTCGGCGATCTTGCCGGGTGTGGTGAAGAACATGATGGAACTACGCATGGCGTTCAGCACCAGCGCCGCGGCCACCGCCAGCACCGCCAGCGCGCCCGCAATCATCGTCAGCCGCCGTTGTTTGCGCGTCATTGTAGCCTTTCGCGCATGACGCGGCCCGATGACCCATTCACGGTTTCCGGCATCATGTCTATCCGTCTATTCCAAGTCCCTTGAGGCCATCATTGAGCTGGCGCAAATGTTCAGAATTCCCACTCACGGCCTGCCTTGCATCGTCACGCGCGGCGTTGGCCTTGTCCTTTTCGCCGAGAACCATATAGGCCCGTACCAGCCGCAGCCATCCTTCGACGTCATCCTTGTTCGTTTTGAGACGGTCCGCCAGCCGCTCGACCATGCTTTCGATCATGGCGCTGCGGCCCGCAGCATCCATTCCCTTGGCCATCGACATCTGGTCTGCGGATAGCGCCGGAGGGCGGTTGCCAGACACCCGCGCCAAGGCCTCCTGAACCAGTGACCGCCACGGCGCATCGGCCGGTGCCTTTTCCAGCATTCCGCGCCAGATATCGGCCGCCTTGGCCGGCTGGCCGTCTTGTTCCAGCGCAACACCGGTGAAATAGCGAGCCTTGCTCTCGTTCGGGTCGAGCACCAGAGCACGGTCAAATTCGGCCTTGGCCTCCGCCGTCACCACGCCGTTCGCAGCTACCGTAAGGGCTTCCCCAAGATCGGCGTGGCGGCCTGCCGTCTCCGCGTTATAGGCAAGCGCGTTGCGGAAGGCCGGAACAGCCTCGTCGACGCGACCGAGCTTGAGCAGCACCGGCGCCAGCACGCTCCAGCCGCGTCCGTCCTTGGGATTCTTCTCAAGTATCTCTTGCACCCGTGCAATCAGACGCTCGATCGAGGCGTCCTGCGGCTTCATCTGCTGGCGCGCGGCAAATGGAAAATCCGGCAGCCAGGGCGAGCCGATCTGGAGGTAAAGACCGGCGGCAAGCAAAGGCAATCCAGCCAGCGCGACGATCGACACCGCGCGGCGCCAACTCTTGCTGACGGCAAGCGTACCGCCCTCCTCGCTTGTGGCTGCGGCCAGCAGGCGGCGGCTGATCTCGATCCGCGCGGCTTCCGCTTCCACGGGGCCGATCAAACCGGAATCAGCATCGCGCGTCACTTCGACCAGTTGGTCCTGATAGACGACAGTTTCGCTGGCGGCCGGCCCTCGTTTGACTTGCCGCCCGAGCGGCCACAGCACCGCGAAGACCGCCACAGCCGTCATCAACGCGAGCATAAACCAAAGTGACATTCCGGTTTCCGAACAGGACTGGCCAGCGCCCGGCAAAACTTCAGGGCGCGGCGGGGTTACACCACGCGAAGTCAACCTTTGCAAACGGCTATTTCAATTGAGCTGGAACAAAAAAATCAGGTTTTGCGGGAAGTTTTCCGCTCGGATTTGGCGACTTCGACCGCCTTTTTCATCAATGAGGCATAATCGGGCCCAAAGATCACCTCGCAGAAGCGGATCGCCGCCTGCGCCTGGGCGTAGCGGAACGGCCGGGTTCTGGTGTCGCTCGCCCGAAGCGTTTCGACCAGCGATTCGGTGGCCTTCTCGATGTATTGCTGCAGATCGCTATAGGTGCGCCGCGTCACCTCGTTGATGGCGAGTTCGCCCGCGTAGTTGCGGCAAGTGGCGACGAAGTCGATGAACGCCGCGGTCTCGTCGACTTCCATCTCGTCGATGCGACTGTTCGCCGTGATGTCCTTATCGGGCCGCTGGCGCAGCAGACGACGAACGCGGCCGGGCACGGAGCCGATTTCCGAGTCCAGTGCATTGGAGATTTCAGCCCGCATCGATGAGAGCTGCTTGCCCCAAGCCGAATCCGAACGAATGTCCAGTTCGGTGCGCAACCCACGCAGGCCGTCATGAAGGACTTTCAGAATATTGGCGGTGTCGTCGAACTTTCCGCGACGGACGTCGTTGCGCAGTTCTCCCACAAGACGCGACAGATCGTGGATCGCCATGGTGACGGCGACGCCGTAGGGCGTGCCCGCCACGCGAACCTCGTCGTCGGAGGCCGCCACAGAAATGCTCAGGCGGATCACCTGCCAGGGCGACATCAGCCGCTGCATCACGACCGACAAGGCGAAAGGCAGAGCCTGCGGGGTCTGCAGTGAAGGCAGATTCATCGCCGTGGTGACGGAAGCGACTTGTGCTTCGTTCAAAGCGCGTATCTGCCCCGGCAGGCGCGCGCCGAAAATCTCGAGCGACTCGCGAATTTTGAGGACGGCGCCGATCGCGGGAATATCTTCCACCGCGGAAGGCGTGCCGATGCGGCCAAAACCACGTCGGTCGGTACCGCTGGCCGCCGCCTCGATCGCCTGCGCGGAGGCAAGCTGCATCTGACGCACCGCACGATCGATCTCGGTCGCGGTTGCCTGCGGATTTTTCAGCACTGCTTCGTATGTCTGAGTCTCGGTCGGAGCGCCTTCGCGCGACAGCCACATCCAGACCGGCGCCAGTGAAGTGCGCCTGATCTGTCCGGGCCTGACCGCCCCCGTACCCTCGATCAAAAACGGCTCGACTGGTGTGAATAGCAAACGCGCGGGATCATCGGTGCGGGGCGTGGTGTTTTCGTCGGGCGCGCGCACGATCTTGCGCAACTCGGCGAGAACGATGTTGGCCACGATCGCGTCGTCGCCACCACGCTCGATGGCGCGCTCGAACTCCCGCATCAGCAGCGCCTGCGACTTCGGCGGAAGCTGCGCGAGAAATTCTTTCAGGCGTTCGAGTGACTTGGGACCCATGGATGCATAAAGGCTGCCGGCCGCCGGGACAGGCGACACTTCCCTTAGCCTTACCCCGCACGTCGTTAACATCGCGTTAGGAATGGCTGTCGTCCCGCCACCGATCCGGGTCCGCTATCCAAGTCCGGTCAAGGTGTTAGCGGACTGTCATACCGCCCTTAGATTACCCCTGGCAGCGCCAGTTCGGCCCGCAACCCGCCCATGGGAGCGCTGTCGAACTTCAGGTTCCCGCCGTAAAGCCCTGCCAGATCGACAACAATGGCCAGTCCCAGCCCCGAACCGGGCTTCGACTCGTCCAACCGCTGCCCGCGCTGCACGATCTGCCCCCGCTCGGCGACCGACAGCCCCTTGCCGTCATCATCCACGACGATGCTCAGGGTCGGGTCCAGTTCCTCGTCCCCCGGCGGCACCACCGAAACCCCAATCCGCACCCGGCGAGTTGCCCATTTGCAGGCATTGTCGATCAGGTTGCCGACCATTTCCTCGAGGTCCTGTCGCTCGCCACGGAATTTCGCACCTTCGGACACCTCCCAGTCGATCACCACGCCACGATCGCGATGGATTTTCTCCATCGTCCGCACCAGCCCTTCAATCACAGGCTCGATCTCCGTGATGGTGGCCACCACCGTCAACCGTGCCGCGATGCGGGCGCGCTCCAGATGATGGGCGACCTGGCTGCGCATGACATCGCCCTGCTCCAAGATCTTGGCTGCGAACGGGTCGGAGCCATGCGTATTGGCTTCGTTGATGATCACCGACAACGGCGTTTTGATTGCATGAGCAAGATTGCCGACATGGGTGCGCGCACGCTCGACAATGGCGCGGTTCGCATCGAGCAAGGCGTTTGTCTCGCGCGCCAGCGGCGCGATCTCGACCGGGAAGCGTCCCTCCAGCCGCTCGGCCTTGCCGGAGCGGATATCGGAGAGCGCGTTGGAAATGCGCTTGAGCGGGGCAAGACCGAAACGGACCTGAAAGATCGTGGTCAGCAGGAGAACCGCGGCAAGCGCCGCGAACGTGCCGCCGAGATACCAGTCGAACAATCGCGTCTCGTCGAAAATTTCGTTGGCGTCACCCGCAACGGTGACCAGATATTTGCCGTCGGTGCCGAGATCGATCGGACGCTCCACCATGCGCAGCGGTTGATCTTCCGGCCCCTTGACATAGCCGAGCCGCACTCCCGATGCCGTGAGAGGAATGCTTTTCTCATCGAGGCGCGGCAGCGTCGCGTCCCAGAGCGAACGGGATGCGCGCGCTTCCTGCTTGGCGGAATCGATACTTTCGATCTGCCAGTACCAGCCTGACAACGGCAGTTCGAACAACGGCTCGCCGAGCGCGGGAATGCTCTTTTCGGGATTTTTGGGATCGTCCGGCGTCCCTACCTCGGCGATCAGCGTACGCAGATAGAGGTTGAGGCGGCGATCGAAGGCGCGCTCCACCGAATGATTGTACAGCGAGGAGAGTGCAAAGCCGGTGACGGTGAGAATCAGCGCGACCCAGACGGCGGCCGACAGGAACAGCCGGATGGCGAGGGAGTTAGCGCGCATCGGTCGTGGGCGGCGCCAGCAGATAGCCGAGCCCGCGGACGGTCTGGATGATGTCGACGTCGAGCTTCTTACGGATGCGGCCGACGAACACTTCGATGGTGTTCGAATCGCGGTCGAAGTCCTGATCGTAGAGATGCTCGACGAGTTCGGTGCGCGACACCACGCGCCCGGCATGGTGCATCAGATAGGCCAGCAACCGGTATTCGTGGGATGTCATCTTGATGGGATTGCCATCCACCGTCACGCGGCCGGTGCGGGTGTCGAGCACCACAGGCCCGCAGGTCAATTCGCTCTGGGCATGACCGGTGGAACGCCGCAGCAGCGCACGGATGCGCGCCAGCACTTCCTCGAGGTGGAAGGGTTTTGCGACATAGTCGTCGGCGCCGGCGTCGAAGCCCTGCACCTTGTCGCTCCAGCGGTCGCGCGCGGTGAGGATCAGGACCGGCATCACCCGCTTGTTGCGCCGCCAGGATTCCAGCACCGAAATGCCGTCCATTTTCGGCAAGCCGATGTCGAGCACGACGGCGTCGTACGGCTCGTTATCGCCGAGAAAATGCCCTTCTTCGCCGTCGAAGGCGCGGTCGACCACATAGCCCGCATCGCTCAAGGCGGCGGTCAGTTGGCGGTTGAGGTCGGGGTCATCTTCGACAACGAGAAGGCGCAAGGCGGTCTCCGGCATCCTGGGTTGAACGGACTCAAGATGACCCGCATGGGCGTGAATGGCAAATGAATGCATCCACCCGGAAAGGCTTACATTTTCGTCAGGAGAGAGCCGGGTCCCGCCGATGCGGGGCAGCGGCTTGGAAAAGCTGCCGGGCCGGGTCTAGGCCGGACGACCGCCGCCTTTGGCGGGAGGACGCTCGTTCGCCCAGATGAAGTGGACCCCCATCTGTTCGCCATTGACCCACGCCATTTTGCAGCGGCGAAAGGCGACGCCGGTCGAAGACAGCGCCAGAAAGAATTCATCGAGGTTGAGACCGCTCAGTGATTTTTCAAAGTGGAGCAGCGCCCCCTCTTCCGACACGTCGAGGATGTTGCAGGCCCGAACCCATGAACCATCGATCGCGATGATCCTCATGGCGAAGCCCTTGCCGAATTGAATCCGATCGGCTTTGCGCCTTTGCTTCTGCTCCATCTCCAATACCAGTGTGCTCGGTTACATTGGCCAATCCATAAAATGCGAAATTGAAAAATCGCTTAAATGGTGCGTTTCTGGCCGGGCATTCGTCTCACCAGGCGGAATTTGCCGCACACCTTTTCACTCTACCGCTCCGATCATGGTGTCGGGGTACCACGACACAGGCGGGCGCCGTCAGGTCGTGGTGGAACCATCGTCAGTCGGCAGCGGCTTCAAGAACTCATCAGTCGCCGCATTGATCTGCGCCAGAGTGGCGTCAATCTGCTCCTGCGTTGCGTTAGTGCCCTGAATAAGTCCGGCGATCGCCTGCACATAAGGCAGAGACGATACAACGCCCTGCTGGATTGCGGGTGCGACTTTCACGATGGCGCTCACAATCGCTTCCGCAATCGCCACGCCGGCTTCGATGTCTGCTGCGCTCACCATGTCAGTTCGCTCCTGATGCAAGGACAGCCTGAACGTCGCTCAACGCCGCCTGTGCGGCAGCGACGACATTCGTCACGTCGAGAGTGGGATAGGCTTTCTGAAACGCGACCGCATTGTTCACGGCGAGCCGCGCGCGGCTCATCGCACTTTGCAGATTCACGATCACCGAGCGCTTGGCGCAGATGTTCGTGGCGCTGGGTCTGGTGCCCGTCGCGCAGAGCGGCAACGCCTTGTATGCGTTCGCGGCGTTGACGGCGATGCCATAGGCATTCGCGACGCCGTAGACCGTATTCAAGGCGACGGCATTGGAGATGCTCACCGACGGCAAGATAGTGGTGCAGTTCGCGAGCGGCAGCGACAGGGCGAGCGCCGCGACAACCTGAAGGTTTCGCATGGACAGTCCTTTCAGTTGGTGGAGATCTTGCCGGTCGCAGGATCAACGAGCGGCGTGTCGATCCTGGCGGCGTGACTGGCCGTGGTAGTTCGTGTGCCGTACTTCACCCACACGCCCCAGGCAGTGGTGAAGATCACACCGACCGCGCCGGTCACGGTCGTGACTTCATCGGAAGACAAGTAGCCCTTGGTGATGAGAGGGCCGAAAGCGAGAAGCAGCGCATAGCGAATGAGCTGCCAGATCGTGTCTGACGTCATGATGGTTCCCCTTGTTGATGGTTGCCCGGATGCGCCGGGCGCGATATTGGAGCGGCAGCGCGGCCGTATCGGCGCCGCGTCGACCCCGATGGAACCGAGTGCCGAAATGTCATGGTTTGATTTATCGCTGCGCGAGCAGCTTCTCGCGGGCAGCGCGATGGCGCTTACGTTTGCTGTCTTCTTTGTCGCCGGTCTTCAGCTCGGCGGCCACTGGTAATATCCGGCTCAGGCGTGCGCGAGGGCGAGCGCGCCTTTCACATCGCCAGCGAACATCAAGCCTTCCGCCTTGCGGCGGCGCGTCAGCCCCGCCAGAACGCGGCCGCCTGCCCTGTTCCACTTCGCCAGTTCGCGCGGCACCGCAGCCCTGTCGCCTGCGTTGAGTTTTCTCCACAACGTCGCGTGCGCCGGACCACCGGTGTTGAACGACCACGACACCAGCGCATCGAATTCATGCTGCTCAAGATGGATGTGGCAGAGATCATGAACGTGGCGTTCGAATGTCATCATGTCGCCTGCCAGCGCGGCGTCGCATTCTGCCCGCGACCAGATCGCGACGGCTGCAAAGCGCGGCAGATGATGGTTGGTGTGCCCCCAGCCGATGGTGAGCACACCTGCCGAATCGATGTAAGTGGTGAAAAACCCTTTCCGGTCCGGCACGGCCTTCATGCAGGACTCGAAAGCACGCAAGAGTTCGAGGCCGGCCGGACCCATGCGCAAGGGTTCGACCGCCGGGGCGATGGCGGATGTCAGCATTGGCTTCTCCTGATGATGGCTGGCGCTTCCGGCTAAACCGGTTCTGGCTTAAACTTTAGAGATACTGCCCGCCGGAGGACGTGGTACCGGCGGAGTTGCCGGGAAGAGCCGATGCCCCGGCACCGTCTGTTTGAATGACTGAATTGGCCGACGCAAAATAACGCGATCCGGCTGCTGAGCCGGAGTAAGTCACGCCTGCCGACCTGAAAAACCCCATATTGTTTGCCCCTGCAAAGAACGATGAAAAGGCTGGAACTCCAGACAGTGTAACTGTCACCCCGGCATAGACGACACCGCCCAGTTGCTGGGCATAGATATGAGCGTATGCACCGCCCGAAACGATGATGTTTCCGCCGCCGATGTTAAAAAGCTTGCCGCCATTCGCGGCACTGATATGGACGCTTCCAGAGGCCAGCGCACCAAATTCAACCGCTCCGACAATGGTCACCGTGCCGTTGGATGTAACGTCGATTCCATCTCCGGACGTCGTCGTCCTGAATTTAAATCCGCCGACCGAAAGCGAACCGCTATTTTGTACGGTGATGCAAGCGGCAGATGTCGTGGAGATTAGAACATTGGACGGGGTGGATGTGTCGCCAACGATAGAAACGCTTCCTGAGCCAACGAACGGGCCATTGACCAGGACACTCCCTGTATATGTGCCGGATGCAACATGGATCGTGACGTTGTAGATCGAGATGTCGAGCGATGCAGTTGTGTTGATCGCCTTTTGAATAGTCAGGAACGCGCCGCTCGATGCGTTGCTCAATCCGTCATTGCTGTCACTACCATCAGTGCGAACATAGTAGGTGCGATTGGCGGTGAGGACCTCACGCGCACCGCCTGCGGGAAACGACACCCGCCCCGTGGTACGATCGAACCTGAGTGCGTCACACCAAGTCGCGTCGTCCGCGCTGACCTTTAGATGAAAATCGTCGTCTCCCGTTAGGCCGAATTCCGCGCGTCCGGAGAACGCATCCGAAAACACCACCGACGACGTATTCGCTGCCGCCGACTTTGACAGTTGCAGCCGGACGTCGCCGGTGCCGCCGTCCGTGGTGTCGATCGCGTTGAGCAGCGCATCGTTGGAGTGAACGGTCAGAAGGTTGGAGTCCGCGACCGTGGCATTGATCCCCACATGCGGCAGGTTGTTGGATGAAAAGGTCCCGCCCGCTGTCGTCACCGGTGCCCACGCACTGCCACCGAACACCAGCAGAGCATCGTCTGCGACGGACCACACGCACCACCCCGCTTTCGGCGCGAGAAAGCGCCATGCATTGGTCTCCCATGTCATTGCCGGGAATGTGCGGAAAGCCGCGAAAGTTGATGCTGTTGGCGAAGCGATCGCGGCACGTCTCGAACCGCTTGTCGCAACCGGCGGTGATGGTGAAGGCATCGCCAATTGCGATGATCTCGCTCATCGCCTGCCACAGCGTGAGTTGCACCTCGCCGCCGCCAAGACGATGTTCCTTGATCTCGACCGCGAGACCACTATTCGCGCCACTCGTCCATGTGAGGCATCCGGCGGTGAAAATCCCCTCCGAAAAACCCTCAAGACTTTCCACCGCGATGGCGGACACGCCCAGCAGGCGTGACACGGTACCGGCACCATTCAAACCCGCCGCCTCGAGCGCAATCTTGCAACGCGCATCGCCTAGATCGGCGGTGCAACGCGCGGTGTAGAGCCGCCCACTTTCCTGCGAGAGCTTGTCAGCAAGCCCGCGCAGTTCGGCGCTGAACGCCTCGCCCTCGCGTTTCACCTCGCCGAGTGTGGCACGCGACAGCAGCACCCTCAAGGTGACATCGCTCCAGTCCACCAGCCAGGTATCAACCCGTGCCGCGTCGAACCGCCCGGCGGCAAGATCGGCTTCCGTCAGAGAATCCGCCGCGAGCGCGCCGGAAATCTCCGCGCCATCGATCGACAGATCGAAACGGCTCGTCGCTTCCGATGCGCCGAATCCCGTCCCGGCGCGGCATGTCACGCCTTCAATGACAAGATCGCCATCGTGATCGGTGAAGCCAGACACCACACCGTCGCGGCGCGTCACGATCCAGCATCGCGCCAGCGTAGTGACGCCGCTATCGAGCTTCGCTTGCAAAGCGGAGGGAATTGCTCTCATGGCTTGATCTCCACGAGAGGAATTTTCGGAATGGCGCCCGCGGCGAACGCCGACAGATCGACTTCAAGATAATCGGTATCGAACCGCACCGGCACATCGAACAGAAAACCCGCCGTCACCGCCGCGCCGGACGTGGGAATATGCCCCGGCATAAGCGTAACGATCCCAGTCGTGGTATCGCAGGTGAAGTCGGTGTCCGCTGTTGCTTCCACACCCGCCACGGCGACGCGCACGCTGCCCGGCACCGGCTTCTCGATCGGCCGCGCATAGGGCGCGTAGCTGGAACCGTAAGTCTTTATCAGTTGAAACTGCGCCTGTACGCCATCGCCCGTGCCCAGCATCTGATCGAGCGGCGATGGTACCGCATCATCGGATGCGGAGGAATGATCGAGCCGGTCGCGCCAGCGAAACCCATAAAGTTGTCCGCGCCGCTCCTCGAAGAACGCCACTACCTGTTGCAAGGCGGTGAGCGTCTTCACACCGTAGCCTGCATCATACCGCCGCCGCGAATGCGCCCAGCGTGCGTTGCGCTGCTCGCGCCCGGAGCCGAACGCGACAATCTCGGTGCGGCGCTCCGGCCCGCCCGCGCTTTTCAGCGCGATGTCGAGCGGGAATAGAATTTCGTGAAAAGATATCATCGAACTCCCCGCGCCTACAGGCTGCGCTGGCCACGCGCGACAGCGCGCGCGATCTGGCCGGTGATATAACTTTCCGAGCGGCGGAAGCTGCCGGGGTCCGGCGTTGCGATCTGCACCGTGATGTTGTTGACGCCGCCGCCCGCGCCCGCGACGCCAAGGCGCCCATCAGGCCCGCGCTTGAGCGGCATGATCGCTTCCGGCCCCGCCTCGCCTGCAAGGCCGACACCGCCCTGCATCAACGGAAAGTAAGTCGGCGCGCCGATGACCCCGCCGGATGCGAACGGCTTCACCGCGCCGCTTGCCGCCGCAACCGCCGTGCTGGCGGATGCGCCCGTTCCCGTCAGTCCCGACAGCAGGTTTCCGATGCCGCTTGCGATTGAATTCTGCACCGGCTTCAACGCAGCATTGAGCGACAGACTGGACAGCCGCAGCGCCAGCGATTTCAGCACGTCATCGAATTGCTTGCCGCCGGTGACGGAAATTGCAAAAGCCTGCGTCATCGCCCGCGAGAAGGACGTCGCGCCCAGTTCAAGGTCGCGTACCCGCAGCGCGAGATTGCTCGCAGCTTGCGTCGCATCGTCCAGATTGGTGAACGTATCACTCATGGTTTGACCTCTGCGCGATCCGGAAACTGTTTCATCAACGCGTCGAGCGATGCGCGATCGATCGGCTCCGCCACGGTCCCGCATACTCCACGGATCGCGAAAGCCAGTTCGCGCGGCGTCATCGCCCAGAACTGCGCAGGCGGCAGCCGCAACACGCCAAGCCCGAAGCCGATGGCCTCATCCCAGGGGAAAGGCTTCATCGCTCACGCGCCATCGAACGTCGCGGCGATCAGGTCGGCGGCGATGCGGACATAACCCGTCACCCCACCCTCGACCCGCAAGGCCGCCACCTCATCATCGCTCACGCTCTCGCCCGCGCCGCGAAGCCCGGCAGCAATGATGCGTACAAGATCGCGCGCCGCCAGTCGCCCGGTGCCGAAGCGTTCCGCCAACGCCATCAAATCGTCGGCGCCAAACGCGCTCTCCAGTTCCGCCAGCGCGCCGAGGGTCAGGACCAGCGTGCGCATTCGGTCGCCAAGCAAGGCTTCAATCTCGCCGCGATGAGAGTTCGCCATCGCCCTCTCCTACAGCGCGGTGAAGGTCAGCGCGCCCGCGGATTCAAGTCCGAGGTCGAACGTCACTTCGCCATTGTGCTCGCCGGAAAATTCCAGGCTGGAGATCTGGAACAGCCCCTCGATGGTGCCGAAATCCGGCACCACCAGCTGGCACGCATTGATCGCACCATCGAAGAACGCCTGCCTTACCAGCGCGTCCGAGGCCGCATCCTTGAACAACCCGCGTCCAGAGATCGACGCGCGCTTGACGCCCGCGCCTTCCAGTAGCTCGCGCCAGCGATCCACCGACTCCGCATGCGTCACGTCCACTGTCTCGGCGTTGAACGCGATCTTGCGGCTTCGCAGGCCCGCGACCGTGACATAGTCTGTGCCGTCGTTCATTTTCAGGAGCAAGTCCTTGCCCTTTTGCGCGCCCATGGCGTCTCCTTGAATGTTCGATGTTCGTTTGTCGCGATCAGGCCGCCGGTTCGGTCACCGCGCGAAAGCGCACCAGCGCGTGATAGGTCTTGCCGTCGTTCTCGCGGCGAATGTCCGCCAGAGAGAAGCGCAGGTTGACGAGACAGTTGTCCTCGAGCGACAGCGGCGCATCATCCAGCGCCTGCAACAGCGCACCCGCGATCATATGCGCCTCGCGATGGCCACCCTGCCGCGACCAGGCATGCAGCGTCAGCTGGTGTTCCTGCGTCTCGCCGCCGTCGCCGGAGGAATCCATCAGCCGCGCCTCGCCGAGCGTCACATAGGGAAAGGCAGTATTGCGCGGCGGCTCGTCATAGATACGATTGTCGCCAAGCACGGCAGCCAGCGCACTATCACCGCGCAAGGCCGTGTGAATGGCCGCGCGCAGCGCCACGTTGGATGGGGTCATGTCGAAGGCCTCATTGAACGCGCAACTGCGCATCGATCTCGATGTAACGGCGGTCGTCGGAGTTCCGGACCGCGACGATCTGGTAGACCTTCGCGCCCTCCACCAGCCGGTGTTGCAACGTGAGGCTGAAATTCGCGCGCATGGTGATGCGATAGTTTTGCGTGGCGCCGCTTGCATCCGCCTCTACGCCCGGCAGTGCGGTCAATGGCACGACCTTCGCCCACGCATTGCCGTAAGATGACCAAGCGCGCATCACGCCGCCCTGATCGTCCGGCGTCTCGATCGGCTGCTGCAGCAGCAGCCGCGTCCGCAACTGTCCCGGATCGATCATAGCGACAGCACCCGATGCGAGGAGATCAGCGCGTTGACACTCGGCGGCATCACCACGATGCTGGCGCCGATGGCGATCAGCCCGCGATTGTCGTACCAATGTGCGACCATCATTCGCAGCGCCTGCATCAAAGCCTGCGGCACGTCGCCGCCCGCATCGCCAAATCCAGCGACAACATCGATCTCGATTCCCGCCGTGGCGCGCCCCGGCTGCGGCATCACACAAGGCCGCACCGCGATCACGCCTTGCGCGGCATCGAGCACGAAATTCTCCGCATCGATCACATGCGCTGTCCCCGCCTCGTCATAGACACGCGCGGCAGTGACAGCAGACAGCGGAGCGAGCTTCGGCTTGATGCGTCCGTCCGGGGGCCAGCCATCCAGCACCAGCCGCCAGCTCTGTGTCAGCAGCGCGCAGCGGCCAAGTGCCTCGACATGGCTGCGCGCCGCCGCGATCAGACTGGCGATCAGCACATCGTCGTCGTCGGTTTCCACGCGCAGATACGCTTTTGCGTCACTGACCGAGAGCGGCTCGGCCTCCGGCGGTGTCAGAAGAATGGCGGCCATCGGCTCACTTCTCTTTCAGTTGACAAAACCCTCGCGCGCAGGCTCAAGCTGCGCCCATGACGCCGCCTCGCCTCGCTTCCGCATTCATCCTGTTGTCCACGCTCGCGTGTCCCGCGCATGCCGTCACCGGCAGCCGCTCCGCGCCGAGCGGTGCGGTCGCGCATTCGCTCGTCACAGTGATCGGGCCGAATGGTGTTGTATGCACCGGAACCGTGATCGCGCCGACGGTGGTGCTCACCGCCGCACATTGTGTGTCATCGAGCAATTCACTGCGTGTGGTGGACTATTCCTCGAAACCACCGCGCCTCATTACACCGCGCAAGGCCCTCACCCACCCGCGCTACAGCGCGCAGGCCATGGCTGCGCATCGCGCCACCGCCGATCTGGCGCTGGTGCAGTTGCCCGCGCCGATGCCTGGCAAATCGCCGGTCGTGCTCGGCACGCCGCGCCTGCCCGTGGCGCCGGGCGCGATGTTCACCATCGCGGGCATCGGCTCCAGCACGCCGAGCGGCAACGATGTCGGCACGGCACGCGCGGCGTCCCTCACCGTCACCGGCAGGCCCGGCACGCTGCAGGTCCGCCTCACCGACCCGCAGACTCAGAACAAGCGTCCCGGCATGGGCGGCTGCACCGGCGATTCCGGCGCGCCGATGTTCGAGGATCAAAACGGCCGCAGCATCGTTGCCGGCGTGGTCAGCTGGTCCACCGGCCCGAACTTCACCAATGGCTGCGGAGGCATCACCGGCGTGACGCCTCTGACACTATATAGAGACTGGGTCGTGCAGACCGCGCGAAGCTGGGGTGCGCCACTCTGACGAAGCCGTGCCCATCACTGCAGCGGAGGACATCGATGCCACGCAAACCGTTCCTGACCGTTTCGCTCGCGGCGCTCCTGGCGCTGGCATGCACCGCCTCTGCATCCGCGCAACAGCAGCAGCAAAAGCACAAGCCGCGAAAACATCCCGCGCATGAAGCGACGACAACCGTCACGCCCCGTGCGCCGTCACACAACCCCTGTGCGCAGTATGGCGCGGGCTTCGTCCGCGCGGCGGACAGCAATACGTGCATCCGCATCGGCGGCTATGTCGGCGTCGAAGCTGGAGGACGGTTCTAGCGAACACAAGGCACTCACCGCCCCTTCGCGGATCAATGGCTGCGCTTGCGCTTCTTCCTGTGATGAACCACGGGCTGCGCGGGCGCGGGTTGCGCCTGCAATTGCTGCCGCGATTCCTGAAGCCGGCGCTGATAGCCGGGTGAATCCATCAAGTTCGGCGCACCGCCGCGGGCGAAGCACGGGGATAGATTTGCCAGCGCAACAAGAGCAAAAGATACAAAAACCAGGATACGCATTGGAGCAGTCCTCTTCTCCGGCAATCGCGATTTATATCTTGCCACGACTCGTTGTCAGAATCCGCGGATTCGTGCCGCGTACAAAAAACCCTATAGAAAGTGGCGTTTCTGAACAGCCATTCAGAAAATTATGGACGAGACGACAGGAACATCATCATCAGCCACATGTTCATCCTCCGCTTAATGGAGGAGGATTTGAAATGAAGAAAATTGCTTTCGCATTCGCGACACTCTGCGCGCTGGCTGTTGTAGCGCCGACCATGGCTTCGGCCGAGACCATCGTGATCAAGAAGGGCCATCATCACCATCACATGGATCGCGGCTGGCACCACGGATGGGATCATGGCCGGCATCACGGCTGGGACCGGGGCCACCGGCACAATACGGTGGTGATCAAGGAACACACTCGGACCTACTAAAACAAATGGCCCCTTCACCGGGGCCATTTTCTTAGGCGCAATCGGCACTCTTACTGAAACGCGACCCCAACCCGCCGGCCGTTGGTCCAGGCGACGCGGCACTTCTTCTTGATGGCGCCGTGGATCAGTTCGAAACGCTTCGGCAGCACCACGCCGGGGTTGACCTGCAGACACACGCCGCCGGCACCGTAATCGATGATGAAGCAATCGATCAGCGGCGACTTGGCATCGATCGCAATCTTGCCGGAGCTTGAAATGCGCCCCGAGGGTTTGACACGCGCAAAGCGTCTGTTCTGAACCACGCCCCACCTCAAAATTGGCAGCCAGCATCCACGGCCCAAACCATCATAATCGGTAACATTATGACGCCAGAGGTGAACGAGGGGTTAAGCGCGGACAGACCCGCCTGCGGCAGGCAGGTCAGCCACTGAACGAGCAGCCTCAGCTCGCCGCGAACTTCACCAGCTTGATGGCGTCGAAGTCCTGAACGCCGCCGCCGACGCGCTTCGTCGTGTAGAACAGCACGTAAGGCTTGGCGGAATACGGATCGCGCAGCACCCGCACGCCGAGCCGGTCCACGATCAGATAGCCGCGTTTGAAATCGCCGAACGCGATCGACAGCGAATTCGCGGCGATGTCCGGCATGTCCTCGGCTTCCACCAGCGGGAACGTCATCAGCGAGGCGCGGCCGCCCGCCTGCGCCGGCGGCTGCCACAGATATGCGCCGCCCGTGTCCTTGAACTTGCGGATTGCAGCCTGCGTCTTGCGGTTCATCACGAAGGTGCCGTTCTGCCGGTAACCCGCCTTCAGCGCGTAGATGGTATCGACCAGCACGTCGGACGGATCGGACGCAGGGAATGCACCGGCTGAACCAGAGGCCACATAGCCGAGGCTGCCCCACGCCCACGATGTATTGGCCACCGCAGTGTAGTTGAGAAAGCCCTTCGGCTTGCTGCTGCCATCGCCGTTGACGAACGCGGCGCCCTCCTGCACCGCGAAGGTCAGTTCGACCTCCGAGGCGATCCATTCGTCGATGTTCACCGCAGAATCGTCGAGCAGCGTCGCGGTCGCCGCTGGCATGGCGTAAAGCTCCATCGCCGGGAACGACAGCGCATCGAGCGTCGGCGACGTGGTCTGGGAACGCGAATCCGCCTCGCCCACCCAACCGGTGGCGGGGCCCGCGGTCATGAACGGCTTCTTGTAGACACCGCCGGAAATCTCGCGCACCGAAGCGATGGCGCGGATCGGCGAGATCGCCGCCAGCCGCTGGCCAATCTCGTGCTCGAGTTCGGTCGGCACCAGATAGCCGCCATCGGCGTTGCTGCCCGCCGACATCGCCTTGGTCTCGATCTGGCGCAGCGCCGACGTCTCGCCCGAACGCACATAGGCATCGAACGCGCTCTTGTGCTCGCGCGCCGTGGCGTCGCTGTGGCGGGCGCGGCTGCCGTCAAGCGAAGGCCGCGCCGATTTCAGCGCCAGTTCGTCGATCCGCTTCATCTGCGCATCGAGCGCGCCGTTGATGCGATCGATCTTTTCTTCCAGCAGCACGTCGGCGCGATGGCCGAGCGAAGCCAGGCGCTCGTCGTTCGCCGCCTTGAACTCCTCGAACATCTGCATGATCTGGTCGTGCTCGCCGCGCGCGGCGGGAGCGATACCGGATTTATGTTCCGGCGCATGGTCCTGAATGTCGTAATCCATAGGGTTCTCCTTCATGAAGCGGTTGAAAAACATTTCTGTCGTGCACGTCCCTTCACCGCATGCACGCGCGCACCCGTGAGCAACGGAAAGGTGACGATGGACACCTCCCAGAGATCGACCTGGTAAAGCCTGCGGATGCGGGTTTTCGGATCGATCCGGCCACGCACCGTGCGATAGCCGATCGAGAGGCCGTCGATCGCGCCTTCGCGCACCAGCGCCAACAGTTCGCGTCCGCGCGCGACCTCAGGAATGAGGCGCCCCCTCGCCCACAGCCCGCGCCAGTCCTCGCGCAGTTCCAGCCAGATGCCGACGGGTTCGGACGGGTCATGCTGGAACAGCATCGGGATGCGGCGCAGCCCGCGGTTCTGCAGCGTCTGCGTAAACGCGCCAGGCATGACCATATCGCGCGCCTGATCGACCTCGCCGAACAGGCTGGCATATCCCTCGACAGCGCCGTCACTCGTGAACGAGACGCGAGACGTGGATGGCAACGGCGCATGCATGGGCGTTCTCGCAGGATGCAAGGAGGGAAGGCTGACGGTGAAAGACTTTGAGTGGCGCGCTACTTCGCGCGGCGCGGCTTGCGCTTCGCCGGTTTGGCGGCAGCCCTCACCGGCGCGCGTGGCGCCTTGTGCTGGATCTTTTCAAGGTGCGCGAGGAATTCGCGAAACACCGTGAGATGCGCGGGCTTGGCTTTCGTCTCGCCGCTGATCGATTGAATTACTGTATGCAGTTCGTCCATCGTCAATCCATTGGTTTGCGGCGGCGCGCCCGCCGGTTGAACAAAGACAATTCGCGCACGAAATCATCGAACCGGCGCGAGGCAGCTGCCAATTCGCGCAACGTGAATAAAAATGCGGCGCTCGCCGCTGCCGCCCACAGAAACAGCGCCAGATGCGCGAGGTCACCGCGCTCCGCGAATGTGCGGATCAAATCGTTCATTGCGGATCGCCAGCTTTCCGATAAGGGCATGAAAAAGGCGCACCGAACTTTCGCTCGATGCGCCTCTCTTCCGAATCTCGCTGAACCAGGCGGGAGAACCGCCCTGTCCGAAGCTCAATCGAGCTTAGCGGGCGGCCTCAGCGAGGTGACAGCGCTTGGAATAAGACACTGGACCACCTCCTTTCATTGTTGACGATGGTCTGAAGGTAATCGTCCTTTCTGGTTTTGCAACCAGCCCGACGCGGGTTCCCACGCTCACTCAAATCTATCCCCGTCCTTCACAGGGGCGTAGCCGGCGGCTTCGCGTTTTTCGTTGAGCGTCAGAAACTGTGCGCGCTCGATCCGCTCCCACAGCGCCGAACGATCGGCGGCCAGCGCGTCGATGCGGTCGGTGTCGATCGCAAGCCGCAGATCGTTGCCGAATTGCGGGCCGAGCCATTGTGCCAGCGCCTGCCCGACGCGCGAAGCCAGCGGCAAAATCGTCTGCCTCCACAGCGCGCGGTTGGCTTCCTGAAAATTCGCGTAAGTGTTGTCGCCGGGAATTCCGAGCAGCATTGGGGGCACACCGAAGGCGAGCGCGATCTCGCGCGCGGCGGCGTTCTTGGCTTCAAGAAAATCCATGTCCTTCGGCGTGAGCGACATCGCCTTCCAGTCGAGCCCGCCTTCGAGCAGCAACGGCCGCCCCGCATTGGCCGCGCCTTGATACGTGTCAGTGAGTTCGCGCTTCAGCCGCTCGAACTGCGAGTCCGAGAGTACCGTGCCTTCCGGCCCGGCATAGACCAGCGCGCCGGAGGGCCGAGCCGCGTTGTCGAGCAACGCCTTATTCCATTTCGCCGCTGCGTTGTGGGTATCGACCGCGACGGCGGCCGCCTCCAGCGGTGCCAGGCCGTAATGGTCGTCGAGCGGATGAAAGAACGTCAGATGCAAAATCGGCGGCACCCTCTGCGCCGATTGATCGAACCGCACGCTGCGCGCGCCGACGCTGTATTCGTAGGCCTCTGCCCAGCCGTCCGCGCCCGGTACCACTTTCATACGGTCGGGCCGCAGCACGTAGAGTTCGCGCACATCGCCATCCAGTGCCACGCCTTCGACATAGGCGTTGCCGGAGAGCAGCATGTGCGCATACAGCGTCTCGAACAGGCTCGCGCCATCCTGCTTCGGGTTGGGCCGCGCCAGAAGTTGCGCCAGCGGGTGTGCTTCCAGTTCGCGTGCACCTTCATACAGAAGATAGACGCACGACGCCGCGTTCTCCGCGATCAGCCGCACCGCGCGGTGCACCACCGCGTTGGCGAGATACCCCTCGCGCGCCAGCGCCGCATAATCGCGCGGCGTCCACCGTGCGCGGCCGCCGGACGCAAAGGCTAGCACCTGTGCGGAGCGCGAGGATTTGGATTCGGGGGCACCAAGAAATGTCTTCAACCGATCGAACATCGTCTCTCCAATGTCAGAAGCTGCGCACTCTCGGCTGCCCTCGCGCGCCGTGCGTGAGCGACGTCAGCGCCCACACCAGTGCATCGAGCCGGTCGGGCGAGCGGCCCGATGACAATCCCGTGGGCGCGAAATCGCACATCTCGTCTTCAAGGGCTGCGAACACGCCGACATGTTTCACTCGGCCCTGCTCATAGAGCGCCGCAATCGGTTCGGCCCGCAGCCACTTGCCGCGATGTGCCCGGACCGGCACCACCGGCACCTCATGATCGGCTTGCGCGATCACGGCACGCACCATCTCGCCACCCTGGTTGACTTCTACCACCAGCGCATCAGCCTCCAGCCTGCGCCACAGCGCGATGGCTCTTGCAGCCCATGCCGATGGCACGGCCTGCGCCAGTGTGTCGTCGGCGAGAACGTACAGCGCGCCCTCGCCTGTGATGCCCGCCGCGACGATGCCGCAGGAATCCGCCCGCTTCCCGGAGGTCGCGGGCGGATCGACCGCCACCACGATGCGTTGCAGTGGCGGCGCGCTCGTCACGCGGCCCTGCTCGATCACCGACCTGGACCACAGTGCATCCGTGCGGTCCTCGATCAGTTCGCCGTCAAGCTCCTGCCGTCCCAAACGAGTTCCGGCATAGCGCCCCATCACGTTCTTCAGAAATGTCGGCGCGAGATGCAGCGCGTTGGCGTGGGTCGGCGCGCGCGTCGTCACGCAGGTCTCGTCCTGCAATAATCGTTTGATGAGCGCGATGGGGCGTGGCGTCGTCGTAATGAGCTGTCTTGGTTGCGCGCCGAGGCGCAAACCGAACTGCAGCATGTCGAACGCCGCATCGGCGTAACGCCATTTCGCAAGTTCATCCGACCACGCGCAGGAAAATTGCGGTCCGCGCAGGCTTTCGGGATCCTCCGCCGAGAACGCATACGCCACCGCGCCGTTGTTCCATTCCAGTCTTTTGCGAGACGGCAGCCACACCGGCCGCTCGTCACGCCGATGTACCGCGAGCAAACCGGAGACGCCCTCGATCATCACCTCGCGCACATCATGCTCGGTCTCGCCGACCAGCGCGATCCGCCCTGCAGGTGCGGCCGCCAGCGGCGACAATCCCAACGCCTGCGCGCGAATCCATTCCGCGCCCGCGCGCGTCTTGCCCGCACCCCGACCACCAATCATCAACCATGTCGTCCATGGCCTGCCGTTCGCGGCAAGCTCGGGCGGCCATTGATGCGGATGCGCGAACAGTTTCCAGTCGGAGGCGATGGCGTCGAGTTCGTCGCTATTCAGCCTCGCCAGGATGTGCAGCCTTTGCGTCGGCGACAAGCTCATCCAGTCGCTGCGCGAGCTGGCGTCGAAGCTCGTCGATGTCGCGGGGCACGGTGTCGTCATCCTCGCGGATCTTCTCCTCCCTGTCGCGCAACAGCATCACCTCACGCAGCGTGCGCGCCAATGAGGCCAGCGTCCGCGCGCGGCGCTCGGCCTCGGTGCGATGACGCGGGTGCACGTGCGTCCCGCATATGATGATTTCGATCTGCGTCAACTCGCGCTCGATGGCGCTACTCACACGTTTCAGCAAGGCCGGCAGCGGCGCGGACGGCGGATCGTTGAGACGGTCGACCGCACTGCGGATATGACTGGCCCGATGCCGCTTGGGCGTGGTGTCGGCCGGCTCAGTGATTTTCTTTTTCGCAGGAGGCTTCTTGATGGTTGTCTTTTTGACGACTGCCTTCCTGATGCGCGTAACAGATTTGCCCGCCGCCGGTCGCTTGACCGGCACGGTCTTTTTCTTCACAGGCATGTTGAAAATCTATTCCGTGGCTGCCAAAGGCAGACGCCGCCTCAGGTGCGGAAGAATACGAACCAGACGATCGCCAGAGTGAATATCGCGGCGATCGTGCTGACGGCTAGCAACGCCGCCACCGACGGCCCGGGTTCGGCGGAACGCGCCTCGGTCGGCGTTTCAACGATCTGACCGTGCTGCTTTGTCACCATATTCGCCTCAAACTTCACGTTCGCATTGAATGATCCATCATCGCCCGCAAGCGATGGGGCATATCAGTCAAACGCCAGAAGCAAAGGCTAAGTTCCTCTCAAACCCAATTCTCGAGCATGGCGCAACCCTACTGCGGCAGCGTCACGCTGTCAAGGACTATTTTCCCAATTATATACTTGACACCACAAGGCTAGATTCTTAAAAAGGGCCATAAACAACGGATTTGGCCCCATGTCCCAGTTCAACGCCAAGCATTTCCAGACGCCGGAAGCAGCCCGCGCCTACCTCGAAGCCCTTCGCTGGGGCTCGGAGCGCGTTTGCCCGCATTGCGGCACAATCAATTCGTCCTACGCCACCAAGAAGCCCGGCGTGTACCGCTGCGCCTCCAAGGAGTGCCGTAAGGACTTCAGCGTGACCACCAAGAGCGTGATGGAAAGCAGCCATATTAAGCTGCACATCTGGCTTCAGGCGTTCTACCTCATGGCCTCGTCCAAGAAGGGCGTGTCCAGCCATCAACTGCACCGCGGCCTTGGCGTGACCTATAAAACTGCATGGTTCCTGTCGCACCGCATCCGCGAAGCAATGCGCAATGGCGGCATTGTCTCGCCCATGGGCGGCGAAGGCTCGATTGTCGAAGCCGACGAAACCTATTTTGGCCCTGTCGCTAAGGACAAGGTGCGCAAGACCACCACAACCGGACGCCCCTTCACCAAGAGCGGCAAATCAGGCCCCTCTAACAAACGGGCTATCGTGTCGCTCGTCGAGCGCGGCGGTTCTGTTCGCTCGTTCCACGTTGCAGTCGCTGACGGTGCCAGCGTTCGCAAGATCGTTATGGACAACGTGTCCCGCGAAACTCGCTTGCACACTGACGAAAGCAAACTCTACCACGGCGCAGACGCGCACTTTGCAATGCACGAGACGGTCAATCACTCGCGCAAGGAATATGCTCGCGGCGATGTGACGACCAACTCAGTCGAAGGCTACTTCTCAATCTTCAAACGCGGTATGCGCGGCGTCTATCAGCATTGCGCTGAGAAGCATCTGCACCGCTACTTGAGCGAGTACGACTTCCGCTACAATCACCGCGTCAAGCTAGGCTTCAATGACGGGGAACGCGCAGACCTTGCCATCAAAGGCGCAGCCGGTAAGCGTCTGACGTATCGACAAGCTAATTGAGCCTGATTTTTCCAAGAAGGCCGGTCGATTCCTGCGCTGGCGTTCAAAACTGCCCAAACCCAAGCCAAAATTCGTCAAATACTGGCGAAGGCGGTAGCTGGGGAAAACGGGTACAAACAGAGAACCAATCCTAGACTCTGATACCGTTTTCTGGTTCCACTGGAACCTTGAGTCGAAAAAAGCCGCCCTTGCCGGGGCGGCCTTTCGATCCCGCACCAACAGCTCGGGGCTGCTAGCGGGGCATATGGTGGTCACACCCGGACATTGAATCCGGAGTCGCCTTTAGTCAATAGCGGTCCCTCATTTGAAAGGGACTATCATGTCCACATACTGCGTTACTTCTCGAATTGCTAACAAGTCTGTTGGCGGCAAGACGTATGAGGAACGTCGCCAGCAGATGATCGAAAATATGTATGTCAAGGGAAAGGGATGGTGGGAAGAAACCACTTCCTTCTACCTCGTGGAATCCGACGAAAGCACAGATCAGTTCGCTGCAAGAGCCTGCAAAGGATTGAGCAGAGCAGACGATTTGATCGTCGTATTTGATCCGACTGACATGTCCGCCTCTTATTTTGGCCCGCTGGAGCAAACGGATGTATTGCGGTCGTTCTTTCCGAAGCTGAAAAAGGTGCCGTGAACTTCTATCGGCACGCGCAGCATCCGGGCTATCGCCATCGTAAGTTTTAGGCGCAGGCTTCTCATGCTGTCTCGCTAACTGACCCCGGCTTACGAGCCGGGCTTCTTCACCAATTTTGATTTTGCCGCCTCGCGCTTCTGCTTAGTCGCAGGAATTGCCTTCAATGGCTTAGGCGGCGACTTCATCGCGCCCTTTAGCATCGCGTCGAAACGCTGCTTTGCTTCCTTATCTGAAAACCTTTCGTCTTTTTCTTTGCCCATGGAGCGCCAATGCCTGCAACAGGCTTTTCCCAAATTGAAACAGAGCTTACATCGCGGCTAGGGCAGCTAGCAATAAACTGGGGCGTTATCGAAAGCTGGCTTGGGCACCTTCTCGCAGCCCTTATCGGGGCCGAAGCAGGCGCTCTAAGCGTAGTTACTCAAGATATGAGTGCCGCTACAATCATACAAATTTCAAAAACCACCATTTCGATATTTGAAACGGAACACCCTGAGTTATCAGCTATCCGAGAATTGCTAGATCTTGCAGATGATATTCGTGGCGAGAGGAATGAGCTAGTTCACGGAATTTGGGAATCCACGAACTGCCAACCGGGCACCGCTATCGTGCAAAACTCAAACTGGAAGAAGACCGAGATTGTTAGAGAACGGCTTGTTACGACGGCGGAACTCGATCAGCTTCTGATTGATTGTCAGACATGGATCGATAGTTACGTCGAGCTTGGGCTGAAATTCAATTTTCCCCGCACAGCGGGGTCCACCAAATCCATTTTCGCAGAGAGTTAAGTCGGGCGCGCCAGCTTCAGGCGACTTGCTGCCATCAGCAGCCATGTTTAGCGTCCTAGGCTTGTGGCGTAAAGTATATAAATGGGACTATTTTCCTAAACGAAATTCCACTGAAAAACAGCCGACCACTCGCTTGATTAGCACGCACGGCACATCGATGATGCGCCTATTGCAAAGCAGTTTTTAGAAAGACAGCCATGAAATTTTTCGTTTCCGCCTGTGGTGTCGCGGCAGCTCTTCTTTTTCTTGTTCCCTCCGCGAATGCTGCCCCCAAAGGAAAAAGCCGTGAGGAATGCCTGGCTCTCGCACAGCAGCGCGGATTCAATGGCGGCGGCACCATGGGTGGCAAACAACGCGCGGAGTTCGTCGGCAAATGCATGCACGGCAAAGCGAAGTAGTTCGGCCTGCTTCGCTACCGTCGCTGCTTAGACCATGAGGGAAGAAAATCGCTGCGCCCTACTCCGCCATCGTCGCCGCCGGTGACGGTTTGCTCCCCGCCAGCGGGCGTTCTTCCATCAGCGCGAACAGAACGGCCGCCGTCGCCATCAGGAACGCGGCCGCGAGAAACACGAAGCGGAAGCCGACGATCATGTCGTCCGACGCCAGATTGTGGTTGCCGCTCATCCCCTCGCCGATCGGAATCTCCTGCCCGACCGCGGCAAGCAGGATGGCGGTGAACATCGCCACCGCGAAGGACGACATCAGCGCACGGAAGAAATTCATTGCGCCGGTCGCAGTGCCGACCTGCGAGCGCGGCACCGCGTTCTGGATCGAGACCACGCTAATCGGGAAGCAGGTGCCGATTCCGAGCGCAAGCACAGCGAGCAGCGACAGCAGCACCCAGAGCGGCGGCGCGGCAAGGAGCGCCATCAGCAGCAGGCAGCCTGTGGCGACGGATGCGCCGCCGACCGCCGCCCACTTGTAGCGTCCCGTCACCGCCATGAACTGCCCCGCACTCCATGCGCCAAGCACCGACACCGCGACCAGCGGGATCAGCGCGATGCCCGCTTCGCTGGCGCTCAACCGATAGACGCTCTCGTAGTAAATCGGCAGGTGGACGATCATCCCGATCATCGCACCCATCGCGCAGCCGCCCGCGACCATCGAATACGGCACCACCGAACCGCTGATCAGCGGCAGCGGCAGGAACGGTTCATCATGCGTGCGCGCATGAATCACGAAGGCCGCCATCAGCACGACGGCCGCGCCCATCATCGCGAGAATCGTCGGCGACAGCCACGCGAACTTGTGCCCGCCCCAGGTCAGCGCCAGCAAGAAGACCACGGCGGATGCCATCAGCAATAGCCCGCCGGCCCAGTCGAGCTTGCGATGGCGGTGATAGTCGGAAATCTTGCGCAGCCGCGGCAGCAGCAACATCAGCGAGCCGACGCCGATCGGCAGGTTGATCCAGAAGATCATCGACCAGTGCAGGTGCTGCGCGAACACGCCGCCGAGCACCGGGCCGCCGATGCCCGCCGTCACCCACACCATGCTGATGTAGCCTTGATAGCGGCCACGGTCGCGCGGCGTGATCACATCGGCGATCAGGGTCTGCACCAGCGGCAGGATGCCGCCGCCGCCCAGCCCCTGAAGACCGCGCGCGAGTATGAGGAACAACAGGTTCGGCGCCAGCGCGCACAGCACCGAGCCGATCAGAAACAGCACGTTCGCCGTGATGATCATCGCGCGCCGGCCGTAGATGTCGGCAAGCGCGCCATAGACCGGCGCCACCGCCGTCGAGGCCAACAGATAGGCGGTGATGACCCACGACAGGTTCGACACATCGTGGAATTGCACGCCGATGGTCGGCAGCGCGGTTGCGACGATGGTCTGGTCGAGCGCGGTCAGGAACAGGTTGCACAACAGGCTCAGCACGATCGGCAGAGCTTCGCTGTGCGGCAGCGACGCGCGGATGGCCGGTTCGGAATCCTCGATCCGGATCGCCTCGCCCGTGATGGCAGCCAGATCGTCCGGCGCCAGCGGCTCGCCTTCCATCTCGGGTTCGGGTCGTTGGATTTTGCTCATGCGGCCTGTGCGCGACTGCGCGAATTGGCGATTCAATGTGTCGGAAGAAGATGAACAGCCTACCCTACATCGGCTTGCGCCGTTAGCGGGCCGCGCGCATGGGGTGGCTTCCGAAACCGCGCATCGATCAACGCGATGTGATGACGGGGCTAGGCACGACGTTTCATCCGTGCCCGTTTCGGCAAAAGCCCCGGCCAGCGCACGATATGATCCTCGAGATCGGCATCGTCCACGTCGTCCTCGCTGCCGAATACCCGCCCCCGGACAGAAACGCCTGCCTCATGGACGGTATTGGGATCACCGGAAATCAGCGGGTGCCACCAATAAAGGTCGCGGCCTTCGGCAACGAGCTTGTAGGCGCAGCTTGGCGGCAGCCAGTTCAACGTCCGCACATTCCGGGGCGTCAGCCGCACGCAGTCCGTCACCTTGGCGGAGCGGTTGGCATAATCGTGGCAGGTGCACAGGTTTGCGTCGAGCAGCCGGCAGGAGACATGGGTGAAGTAGATCTTGCCGGTGTCCTCGTCTTCCAGCTTTTCCAGGCAGCAGCGCGCGCAGCCGTCGCACAGGCTTTCCCACTCGGCGCTGGACAATTGCTCCAAGGTTTTGGTTTTCCAGAAGGAATTGGCCTGGTCGGACGGCTTTTCAGGCGGCTTGGTCATCGGTTCTCTGGTTTGGTCACGCCCATCCGGCGGCACCCGGCAATGGCGGCGAAGCGCCCGCGCGGATTTGTGGCCTCAATGGCGTTGGACAGGCGTGGGAAATTAGCCCTTCCCATGAAAAACGCCAAGGCCAGCATTGGTTTATCCCCTTACCTCGGCTAGAAGAAGGCGGATTCCCGGACATGGAGAGGGTCCGGGAACCTGACGGCCGTTCGCGTGATCTCCTCTCCGGCGCAAGCATCGACGCGCGGAACGGGCGAACAGCCCTTCCCTCCGATGATTGCCTTCACCATCGCCACGGGGATGCCGCAAACGAACGCGCATGTTCGTTCGCGCCATTGCCGCCGCCAGTGTCCGGGCGAACCACGGACGCGACCGACGATTTAGGAAATTTTGGTGCGCAAGATCGTACCCAGCGAGTGGATGCAACGGATCCGGAATTTCTTTCTGGACCTCGATTCGCGTTTCGATTCCACGCTGTTCTCCTCGGGCCGTGGCCTGCGCGAACTCTATGAGCGCTATTCGGCGTTCATGGACCGCTTCTATGTCGGCCGCTGGAAGCGCTGGGTGTTCATCGAACCGTTGTCGGAGATGGCGACGATTGGCTTGGCCGGCGGTATTCTGATGCTCGCGCTCGCCATCCCCGCCTTCCGCGAGACCTCCGACGAGGACTGGCTGAAGAAGTCGGATTTGGCGGTGACGTTCCTCGATCGCTACAACAATCCGATCGGCAGCCGCGGCATCAAGCACAACGACTCGATTCCGCTGGAGGAGTTTCCCGACAGCCTGATCAAGGCGACGCTCGCCACCGAGGACCGCCGCTTCTACGATCATTTCGGTATCGACGTCGCGGGCACGCTGCGCGCACTTCTCACCAACGCACAGGCAGGCGGCGTGCGCCAGGGCGGCTCCTCGATCACCCAGCAGCTCGCCAAGAACCTGTTCCTGTCGAACGAGCGCACCATCGAGCGCAAGATCAACGAGGCGTTCCTCGCGATCTGGCTGGAGACGCGCCTGACCAAGAACGAAATTCTCAAACTCTATCTCGACCGCGCCTATATGGGCGGCGGCACGTTCGGCGTCGACGGCGCCGCGCATTTCTACTTCAACAAATCGGCGCGCGACGTGAACCTCGCCGAATCCGCGATGCTCGCGGGCCTGTTCAAGGCGCCGACCAAATACGCGCCGCACATCAACCTGCCCGCGGCGCGCGCCCGCGCCAACGTCGTGCTCGACAACCTCGTGGACGCAGGTTTCATGACCGAAGGCCAGGTGTTCGGCGCCCGGCGTAACCCTGCCTCCGTCGTGGACCGCCGCGACGAGAATTCGCCGAACTACTTCCTCGACTACGCCTTCGACGAGGTGAAGAAGATCGTCGCCACCTTCCCGAAATCCTACACCGAGCGCGTGTTCGTGGTGCGCACCACCATCGATATGAAGGTGCAGAAGGCGGCCGAGGACACCGTCGAGGACCAGTTGCGCCAGTTCGGCCGCGACTATCATGCGACGCAGGCAGCCGCCGTGATCGCCGATCTCGATGGCGGCGTGCGCGCGATGGTCGGCGGACGCGACTACGGCGCCAGCCAGTTCAACCGTGCCACCGACGCGATGCGCCAGCCCGGCTCCTCGTTCAAACCTTACGTCTACACCACGGCACTCCTGAACGGCTTCAAACCGACCTCCATCGTGGTGGACGGCCCGGTCTGCATCGGCAACTGGTGCCCGCAGAACTACGGGCGCTCCTACTCCGGCTCGATCACGCTGACGCAGGCGCTGACGCACTCGATCAACGTCATCCCGGTGAAGCTGTCGATCGCGCTCGGCGGCAAGGCCGGCCCGAAAGCCGGACGCGCCAAGATCGTGGAAGTCGCGCGCAGGTTCGGCATCGTCACGCCACTGCCCGACACGCCTTCGCTGCCGATCGGCGCCGATGAAGTCAACGTGCTCGAACACACCGTCGCCTATGCGGCGTTCCCCAATCGCGGCAAGGCGGTGACACCGCATGCGATCCTGGAAGTGCGCACCGGCGCGGGCGATCTGGTCTGGCGCTATGACCGCGACGGGCCGAAGCCGCGCCAGATCATTCCGCCCTCCGTCGCCTCCGACATGGCGATGATGATGAGCCACGTCGTCTCGGAAGGCACCGCACGGCGCGCGCAGCTCGACGGCATTCCCGCCGCAGGCAAGACCGGCACCACCAATGCCTATCGCGACGCATGGTTCGTCGGCTACACCGGCAACTTCGTCGGCGGTGTCTGGTACGGCAACGACGACTATTCCTCGACCAACCGCATGACGGGCGGCTCGCTGCCCGCCAAGACTTGGCACGACATCATGGAAGTCGCGCATCAGGGCATCGAGATCAAGGAACTCACGGGCGTCGGCGCGGGTCAGAAACTGCCGAAAGGCAGCATCGCCGCAACCAATGCCCCGCCGAAGATTCTCGATGTCGCCGCAGGACCGCCGCCGACGCTGACGCGGCGCGGCGTGAATACCCTCATCCGTATAGAGAAAGAAATGGACGAGGCTGCCAAGACCGTGCCGGCCGGCAAGACCTCGGTGAACGACCGCGCGCCGCCTGCGCCGCACGCCGCACTGCCGTTCCCGGATAGTTTTGCCTCCGCGAACGACGCGACAGCGTCCACGCCGCAGAAGAAATGACGATGGGCCCGGCAATCATGAAGGCGATACTGCCGTGCGGCTGATTTTCGTGCTGATCCTCACCATGGCGATTGCCACCGTCGTCGGCCTCGGGCTGACATGGAACACGGCCACGCGCGGCGTCGAGATCGGCACGCTAACCATCGGCCCATGGACCGCGCGCCCGCGCGTCGGCACCAGCGATATCGATCCCTATGCACGCGCCACGGTCGCCCGCAGCGGCGAACTGCCGATCGGCGCTGGTGACGGCATCACCTTCCGCGCCACCGGAGACAATGCAGGCAAAAAACTCGACGGGCGCTGCGATGTGGTCGTTTCCGGCGTCACGCCCCCTGCCCGGTTCTGGACGCTGACGGTTTACGACACCAAAGGCAAGCTCGTCGCCAATACTCTGCAACGCTACGGCTTCACCAGTCAGGAGGTCGTGCGTGCCTCCGACGGCTCGTTCACCGTGCGGATCGCGCCGCGCGCACGGTCCGGCAACTGGCTGCCGACCGGCGGCATCAGCCGCTATCAGCTCCTGCTGCGGCTCTACGATACGCCCGTCGGTGTCGCGACGCGCTCGCAGAAGGACGCGCCGCTGCCCTCCATCACCATGGAGGGATGCTCATGATCCGTTGGCTGTTTGCAATTCTGGGCGGCATCCTGCTCGGCGGCGTCGTGCATCTGGTGAGCGTGCTGGCTTTGCCGCGCATCGCTTCACAGGACGCTTACGCGCGGCTCGCCCCGACGCTGAAAGTGAACGCGGTCACGGCGTTGCCGGACGCCACGCCCGACACCGCGCCGATGCCGCTGATGGACCCCGCCTTCGCTGCCGCCGCCTGCAAGTACGATCTCTCAACCGGCTCGATCAAGCTGAAGGTGCCGGTCAGTCAGGCCTACACGTCGGTGTCGTTCTACACCAACGAGGACATCGCCTACTACGCCATCAACGACCGCTCGGCGGGCCGCAAGGTGATCGAGCTCGACCTGATGACGCCGCAGCAGAAGGCGGCGCTGCCGGAGGACGAGGACATTACGGCGGCCGACCGGCTCATCATCGAATCGCCAACGCCGACCGGGCTGATCGTGATGCGCGCGCTCGCCGCTGAACCTGGGCTGATGGCGCAGGCCAAGGCCTCGCTCGCAGCCGCAAGCTGCAAGGTGCAGGCGGAAGTCTCACAGCCGGGACGGCGGTAACTTCGTCAGCCCTGAATCTGGACAACGGCCTCGCTGGATGCGGAAAGCATTGCGGGGCGGGCTTTCTCACGCGACCGCAACAGCCGCCGCACATCGAGCCGGAACGAGAAGACGCATTCGTGACAGCGCAGGCCCTTGCCGCCCTTGACGAGCCCGAGGTCGCGAATGACCGACCAGCGGCCATCGCTCATTCGCACCAGACGCAAATCCGGGTAACGCCGTTTCAGATACGAAAGCATTCAGCACCGCATAATATCGCGGTCCATGATGCATCGGGGACTTCCGCCGTCAATTCTTGACGCCGCGCCCATAACGCCACAAGAACGAATCATGACACATCACGCGGCTTTGACGCCCTCCCCTTCGGGAGCATGACAGCATGGCTGGCGAAAGCGCGGCACGATCTTTATGTTCACTCCAACAACGGAGTTTCACATGCGAATCCTGACAGCGACCTTTCTGACGGCAGCAGCACTCGGCGCGGTACTGACGACGACGCCCGCCGAAGCCTACGATCGGCGGATTTGCCTCGTCGGCGGCGGCTATCCCTACCCCGGCGATTGCGCCTACGATACTTACGCGCAATGCCAAGCGACCGCCTCCGGCCAGCAGGCCTATTGCAGCGTCAATCCGGAATTCGCCTTCGCCGAGGCGGAAGGCCGCCGCTACCGTCCGCGCGACGGTCTCAACCTCAGCCCGCTCGTCTTCGGCCACCGCTACTACTGACACGGCCGGGAACAGACGCGCGGCAACAGAACCGCGCGCCCTCCTTCCCGTCAGGATACGGCCATGCCGCCGATCCATGATGATACCTGCGGATACACTTCCAGAATGCCGCGATAGATCATGTCGCCCGCGACATAGAGGATCACCGCAAGGCCGACATAGGCGATCCAGCGGTGCTTCTGCAGCAGCCTGGCGATGAACGAGGCCGCCGCGCCCATCATCGCGATCGACAGCAACAGGCCGAACACCAGCACCCACGGATGCTCGCGCGCCGCACCCGCGACCGCGAGCACGTTATCGAGCGACATCGACACGTCGGCGATGATGATCTGCCACGTCGCCTGCGCCAGCGTCTTGCGCGGTGCGCCATCGGTCAGCGCCTCGATATCCTCCACCGCATGATGCGGAGCGCGCAGTTCGCGCCACATCTTCCAGCACACCCAGAGCAGCAGGATGCCGCCCGCGAGCAAGAGGCCGACGATCTGCAGGAGCTGCGTGGTCAACCCTGCGAACACCATGCGCAGCAGCGTGGCAGCACCGATGCCGATCAGGATCGCCTTGGCGCGCTGCTCTTTCGGCAGACCAGCGGCGGCAAGGCCGATGACAATGGCATTGTCGCCGGCCAGCACGAGGTCGATCAGGATAACCTGAAAAAGAGCGGTAAGAACGTCGGGAGTAATGAAGTCGAACATGAGCCGGGCTCCTTGGCTTTGCGAAGGAGCAGCTCCGTGACACATCGACCGCCCGCACGCGGCCGAAAGCCGACGATGCGAGGATCGACAAAGCCTTGATAGACAAACGCAAAAGCCATGACCGCCTGTGGGCGATCACGGATCACGCATCTGAAATGATCAAGACAGAGACAGGGCCACTCCCACTATGTCCAGTCCGACATCGCAGCATATGGCTGCCAGAGGGGCCCGGGCTGGTCTCTGATAATTAGTCTGCCTTTCTCCTCAATGCAACACGAAACGGCGCTCGAACAGATGTTCGAACAGCTCAACAGCATGCTCGGGATCGGCCAGCACCGAAGCCGAAATCCCGATAATGACGAAAGCCCCGGCCACATCCCAGAGCGACAGGCTGCGCGAATTGTGTCGGCTCCTCACGAACCAGGCGATGGTCGCCACCAGCAAAGCGCTGACGAAGAACATCAGGCTCAGCGCCATCATCGTCAACTCCGAGCCGACCATGCGCACGACCAGCAGAACCAGCATTGTTAATGCAACGGTGAGTGTCGTCAGAGTTGCAACGGGCCGCCTCAGTTCGGCAAACCTGCGTTTCCATTCGCCACGGCGGTCAATGGACGCAATCATATCGTCCTCTTTTCTTTCGGGCTGCGACATGCCGCGTCCCGCCAAGAGAAGCAGGACGCCTCCCGAACAGGGTCATATCGACCCGATGCGCCATCCAATAATGTATCGTATGCCCGCGCAACGCGGTCATCCGCCGCGTGTCACCAGGACGCGGATTTTCTCACACGCCCGTGATCGTTTCCGCACCATCGATGCAGCGAAGTGTCGCTGGAACCTGACATGAAAATCAGCCGCCGACCCGCAGCACCTGCCCCACGACGGGCGTCGCGGTGGTCCATGCGGATGCCCCGCGGCGCGCAAGCTCGGCGATCAGCGCATCCGCCTGCGCCGCCATCCGGTCCGGCGCCATGATGACGAGGCGCTCAAGCGCCCAGCGATACGACGACACGCGCTGCTCGACGCACTGCTGCGCCCACTGCACGACCAGCACGTTCTCGCGCATCCGCGCCTGCGCATCGACACGCTCGCGCGGCGACAGGTCGCCGATATAGCCGAGCGCCTTGTTGCGCTTGATGTCGAGATCGTTGAGCTTTACCGCGAGCGGAATGAACTGGTCGAGCATGGTGAGATCGTTGCGCACATCCTCCATCAATCCTTGATAGGAGGAGGCCTGCGAGCGGTGCGGCTCGTCGATCATCTTGCGGCCGTAGCTCGTGCGGTCGAACACCACCTTCACGCGCCACGGCGCGGGGAGGCGCTGGTAATCCCCGAACACGCCCTTCCAGGCCGGGCGCGAATGCGGCGGCTCGATGAAGTAATAGGCCATGTCGCGCAGCGCGCGCTCATCGTCTGTCAAAAGAAAATGCGACGGCTGCCCGCCGAGCGCTTCGGTCGCTTCCGTGCCGACCCATTGGTGCATGTCCTGATGGTAGAACATCGAGCGCGTGCGGCCGAAATCATCGCCGACACAGCCGATCCCGAACACCAGCGGCAAAACGAAAAGTGGAGTGCACATCCGAACGGCCGTTCAGGTTGCAGACAAGCGCCGGAAGATCCGGCGCAAACAAAATCAGGACCGTGCCCGCCGGCGGCGGCGGCGGCCCGGCGCCGTCCCCTCTTCCGGTCCACGGTCGCCGCTGGTTTCTTCAGCATGCCGCTCGATCCGGACGACGGGAAGGATCAGCACGGTCGCTGTCGCCTCACGCGGGGCCGATCCCATGATTGTCTCCGTGCGCCGCAAAGCCGCATCCGCCGGAAATTCAAGAATGGTGCCCATCTACTGTCTCCTCGTCACGACATCACTGGCTCGTGACAAGGAGTATTAGAATCACGCATGGTTAATGGTGTCTTAAGGCTACGGCCCGGGTGTTTTGGTTTTCAGTGCTGCTGACGATTGCAGGATTAACCGTTCGGTAATCTTAACTGCGCGTTAAAAAAGCCGCTCTAGATTTAAACGATCACCTTACCAACGTGCCGGTTTGCATGAGTACGCCTCCTCTCTTTCAAGGCTTCGATGGCCTGATGTCCCTGTCCCAGCGCGAGGGCGTGGATATTCGCCCGACGCTGCTGCGCGTGCTGACCGACCTGTACGTGCAGACGCCCGACCACACGCCCGACGAGGAACACCAGTTCACCGAACTCACCACGCGCCTGCTCGACGAGGTGGATGACGCGACGCGCGCGGTGGTGCGCGCCAAGCTTGCGGTCTACCCGAACACGCCGCGCGACATCCGCCGCAAGCTGATGATTCCACCGCCGCCGCTTTATCCGCGTCACACGGCGCCCGCGTTGCAGCCCGCTCAAAGTCAGGCCGAACCGGCTACCGTGACCGCGCCGCCGCTTGCTCCGCAGCAGCCGCTGCCGGTGCTGTCGATGAAGCCGCAGGACGCCTCCTCCCTGATCGAGATGTTCACCGCCGCGCCTTCGAAGGAGCGCGCGAAGATCCTCGAGAACCTGCTGGACGCGCCGCTGAAACCCTCCGCCAAGGTCGATCCGAAGCGCGCCAGCCGTGCCCTCGCCACGCTGGAAGGCGCGGCCATGGTTGCCGACGCGCATGCTTTCACGGTCGAACTTGCCGACGCGCTGACCCTGCCCGCCTCGGTGGCGAAGGAGATCGTCGCGGACCCGCTCGGCGAGCCGCTCGCCTGCGCGATGAAGGCGCTCGGCATGAACGCGGACGCATTCCAGCGCGTACTCTTGTTCCTCAATCCCGCCATCGGCGCATCGGTGATCGATGTCTATCGGCTGGCGCGGATGTACGATGTGCTGACCGAGCGCGTTGCGCTCATCATGCTGGCGGCATGGCGCGGCTCCTCGATCGTGACCACGCGCGCCAAGTACAAGCCTGTCCTGTACGACGGCGAGCGCCAGCGCGCGCGCACCGCGCCGTCCAGCTCTATCGTTTCGCCCTCTTCCGAAGAGCATCAGCCGCAACGGTTGCCGCTGAAATAACCTCCCTGCCGGTCCGCTTGAGCACCTTTACAGTACTTTAGATTATTCTAAAGTACTCAGACCGCGATGTCGTGGCGGCAATACCAGTAAAAAAGCGGAATCGTCATGTCCGTACCGGGAGACGAAACAATGATGGCAAAACGAATGAGCCGCCATGCGGCAGCCCTGTGGCTTGCGCTTTGCGGCGGGGCGATCTCCGCTCACGCGGCGCAGCCGACCGCAAGCACGGAATTCTATCCGCCCTGGCAGAAAGGCGCGAACAATCCATCCCAGGATCAGGGCTTCGAATTCACAGTCCACGAAGCCGATAATCTCGCCGACTTCCATGGCGACATCGCCAATGCGCGGCTCATTCTTTACGTCGGCGGCAACTACTTTTTCGCGATGGCCCCGCTCGTCAAGGCTTTCGAGACCAGGCACCCGGAGTTGAAAGGCAAGGTCTACTACGAAACCATTCCACCGGGACTGCTGGTGCGGCAGATGAAGGCCGGCGGCCGCATCACCGTCGGCAACATGACATGGACCGCAAAGCCGGACGCCTATTTCGCCGGCAAGATCGCCGTGCAGCGCCTGATCGATAACGGCCTCCTCGTCGGCCCGCCGACCATCTACGCCACCAATCAACTCGCGATCATGGTGCCGAAGGGCAATCCGGCGCACGTCAAGACCCTGAACGACCTCGGTCGCCCGGATATCCATCTCGCGCTTTCAAATCCCGAGTTCGAGGGCGTGGCGCGGCAGATCAAGGCGGCGTTCGAGAAAGCGGGCGGCAAGGCGCTTGTCGATACGGTCTATGACGCCAAGGTCAAGGACGGCACCACCACGCTCACGCGCATGCATCACCGCCAGACTCCGGTCTGGTTGATGAACGGCCGCGCCGAGGCCGGCGTGACGTGGCGTTCCGAGACGATCTTCCAGAAGGAACGTGGGCTTGCGACCGAGAGCGTGGAGATTCCGCCCGAGCACAATGTCACCGGCATCTATTCCGGCGCGGTCGTGAAGGATGCCACGCATCCGGAGGAAGCCAAACAGTGGCTCGCCTTCCTCATCAGCCCGGAGGCACAGGACATTTTCGCGCATTACGGCTTCGGCAAGCCCTGAGCCGGGCGGAACGTCACGTCTTGGCGAGATCGAGGAAGTGGCGACCCCGCTTGTCCTCGATCTCCACGATCCACGCATCGGGATCGAAATCGATCTCGCGCTTCAGTCGCGCCTCCACGGTCTGCTCCTCGATCGGCTGCGCGGTCGAAGCCACGAAAGCCCGGTCGGAAGGCTGCGCATCGTCGTAGGAGGTTTGCGGCGCGGGCGCGAACAGCGTCGCGGTGCCATCGAGCAGCGCGAGCTTGACGAACACGGCACCCGCTTCCTCCGCGCCGCGACGGCGCACGGCGGCGAAAACGCCCTCGCCCTGCAGGCGGCGCAGATAGGCCGCGACCCAGATCGCCGATTTCAATCTCATGCTGTGGTGATAGGCGATCCATCGCACCGACGCCAGCGCGATGTCGTGACGGCGGCAAGACGGATCAGTTGATCGTCTTGCCGGTGAGCTTCGCCATTTCGGCAAGCAGCCAGTCGGAAATCTGGCCGGTCTGCGGATGGTGGCGGTCTTTCTCGAATTGGCGGATGGCCGCGCGGGTGTCCGGCCCGATCGTGCCATTGGCCTTCAACTGGCCGTAGCCGTAATTCGTCAGCACGCGCTGCACCGAGATGACCCGATGATTGGCGTTGATTAGATCGCCGAGCGGGTCCTTGTGCGCAGGCACGGGCGCCGGAGGACGCACGGCGGCCGGTGCCGCAGGCTTCGCGGCCGGGATCGCAACCATCGGCTGCGGGTCGATGACAGTGGCAGGCTGCGTGTCCGTCTCGGCCGGGCGCGGACGCGGCAACGGTTGCGGCTGCACGGGCGTCGCAATGGTCGTCTCGATGGGCATCGCGCCGAACATCGGCGAGGGATGATGGCCGGGCTGCAGGAACATCGCGTTGACGACGATGGCCGTCATCGCCGCGAGCGCGACCGTGCACGCCATGGTGTCTTTCGGGCTGTGCAGCAGCACCCGCATCAACAGATTGGGCTCCTGCTCGATCTCGATCGCGACCGCCTTGGCGCGGCGCTTGCGACGCGGCTTGTCATCATCCATCGGAGCACTCTTACGCAATTTTCTTCACCAGCGTGACTTTGGCATCGGCGCGCGGCGCCGGGGCGAGGGTTGTAATATTGCTCGGCTTCACAGCCGGCGTGAAAATCATCGGCAGGCGCACCGAAATGGTGGTGCCGCGATCGAGTTCGCTCTCGACCTTCATCTCGCCGCCATGCAGCGACACAAGGCTTTTGACGATGGAGAGCCCGAGGCCGGTGCCTTCACGACGGCCCTGATAGCTTGCGCCCGCCTGGAAGAACGGATTGCCGAGACGCGCAAGATCGTCCTTGCCGATGCCGATGCCGGTGTCGGCCACACGGAGCAACAGCTCGCGGCCTTCGACCTGCGCGGAGACGGTAACCGAGCCGCCCTCCCCGGTGAACTTGATCGCGTTCGACAACAGGTTCAGCAAAATCTGCTTGAAGGCGCGCGCGTCGCCCGTCATCTGCGGCAGATCGGAGGGCATGCGGGTCGTAAGGTCGATGCCGTTGTCTCGCGCCTTGAGCACCATCAGGTTGCAGCAGCTCGAGAGCGCCTCGCGTGGCGCAAACGGCTCCGACACCAGCTCGAACTTGCCGCTTTCCATCTTCGACATATCGAGAATGCCGTTGACGACGGACAACAGATGCAACCCGGATTCGTTGATGAGCCCGGCATATTCGCGGCGGCGCGCAGCGTCGAGCTTCATCTCATCTTCGCGCGCGATCATCTCGGAGAAACCGATGATGGCGTTGAGCGGCGTGCGCAGCTCGTGGCTCATGGTGGCGAGGAAACGGGACTTCGACGCCCCCGCCTGCTCGGCCTCCTGCCGCGCGGCTTCCAGCGCCTGCTCCTGCATCTTGCGCTCGGTGACGTCACGCATCACCGAAACCACCTCGAACGCGCCGCTGGCCTGATCCTGCGTCGGCTCGAGCGGACGGCAGCGCATTTCCACCCAGGCGAATTCGGGGCCATGCGGGCTTTCGCGGCGAACACGGAATTCAACGCTGCTGGCTTCACCGCCGCGCGCGGCATCCGACAGCGCGGTGAGATAACGCGGACGGTCCGCGACATGAACGCGATCGAACAATCCGTGCAGCAATAGCGTCGGGCCAGGTACGCCCAGCAGCACCTCGGCCGCCGGCGAAATGAAATTGAGATCACCGTTGGCGCGATGGCGCGCGATCACATCGGAAATGTTGCGGGCGAGCAGCCGGTAGCGCCGCTCCTCCACCGCCAGAAGATGCTTGCTGGTGCGGGCGAGCGATTCCGCGCCGAACGCAAGGCCTGCGGCATAGATCGTCGCCAGCACGATACAGAGACCGGTGAACAGCGATGCAACGTCGCTGGACAGATGCGACGGCGGCAGCGCGTTCATCGATTCCAGAACGACGAGCATGGCCGCGCAGCCGAGAGCAAGCGCGACCGCCGCCGTCACCACGCGCCGCGAGGCCGACAGCGCCGCCTCGAGCGGGACCGCGATCAGCCAGATCGCCGCGAACGAGGACATACCCCCGGTCTGCACCGATACCGCGAACACCAGTGCAGCGAGAGAGACGGACGACAGAATGTGCGCCATCTCGAACCGGCCGGTGCGCGACAGAAACCAGGAAATCAGGATCGGCGAAATGAACCAGGCGAGGATCATTACCTCGATCATCGAGGGAGCACCGCGAACGGCAAGATAGACCGGCACGCCGCTCAGAACCGCGAGGCCACCGCCCATGCGCAGCGCGATGAAGGCACGATGACGCGCGCTCGCCATCGCATCGCCCCTGACGGACGGATGCAGCAGCGAATCCAGATGCTCGCGCAGGATCTTGAACAGCGTCACTTGAACTCTCACACCGCCGGGTCGCCAATGGCGGGCCGGCAAGCCCCCTCTTGTTGTTCGCGGGATCGTGTCAGAGCGAAATTAAGCGAACACTAAGGCAACCGCTTCAACACGCGGACGCGCTGCCGTGATCGCGTTTTGCGGGTATTTTGCGCATGCATTTGCCGGTGATGGTGAACGCATCGTTTCACTGCGCGTCAGCTTATGGTTTCGAAATGGTAGACGCGGGTTTTATCGGCTGATTTGCGTGCGCCGGCGTCAATCGAAAATTTACGCCATCCGAAACGATTCAAATTTTACGCAAATTTAGCCGTCCCGAAACACTCAAGATTTATCCGCCGGTGGTTTAACGCAAGCCAACAAAGCCGCGTCAGGAGAACGCGGTTCGACGGGGATGCGTGATGTTCTTCTTGTTGCGAATGGCCTTCTGGCTCGGTCTGGTGCTCGTGCTGCTTCCGCGCGACAAGGCGCCCGATACGAACAGGGGACCGCAGGTCAGCGCGAGCGAAGCCGTGCTTGCCGCGACCGCCGCCGTTTCCGACATGTCGCAGTTCTGTACGCGCCAGCCCGCGGCATGCGCGGTGGGCGGACAGGCCGCGACCGTGGTCGGCGAGCGTGCGCAGGCGGGCGCGAAGAAAGTCTATGAGATGCTGACGGAGCGTTCGGAGAAGAACGACAAGCCCGAGCAGGTTGAGGCCACCGAGAAGCCTCAAGCCGCGCCGGACAAACCGCACGAGAAGCCGAAGAAGGGCAAGCACGGCGCCAGCCGCAAGAGCCCGGATCACACCGGCTCCATCGATTCCACCGGCGACGCCAATCCGTTCCCAGATACGCTGACGCAGGCCGATCTCGCGATCACGTGGGATACCCCACAAGCCTGGTGGGACGGCCCACAGCCCTGACGCTGTGCGGCATCCTGAGCGCGCGGTTTTCGCGGAAAATTCCGCTGAAACTCTCGCTTTCCGCCGTCCGCGTTCTCATATAAGCCGTAAGCGACAGCGCGAGGTCCGCGCGGCCTTTTCACGACGGCAATATCGGCATGACCACGATCGACGACATTCGGGACAATTTTTCGCTGCTTGACGACTGGGACGATCGCTATCGCTACGTGATCGAGCTTGGCCGCACGCTCGAGCCGATGCCGGACGCCGAGCACAACGCCGCAAACAAGGTGCAGGGCTGCACCAGCCAGGTCTGGCTGTCGCGCAAGGACGACCGCGACGCCTCCGGCGAGCCGGTGCTGCGCTATCTCGGCGACAGTGATGCCCACATCGTGCGCGGGCTGGTCGCGATCCTTCTCACACTGTATTCGGGCAAGACGGCGAAGGAGATTCTCTCCACCGATGCGCTGGCGATCTTCGATGAGTTCGGCTTCCGCGAACATCTGACGCCGCAACGCTCGAACGGCCTGCGCGCAATGGTCGACCGCATCAAATCCGATGCGCGCAGGGCCGTCGAAGCCAAAGTCTGACTTTCGGGGTTGTCTACTTCATTCCGCCATCAGGTTTCTTGCGGCCCTTTTCGGGAATGCTGGCGCTTTGCTGCTGGGAGCGGCCGGGTTTCGGCTTCCTGACGATTTCCGGCTTGTCCTTGGCCGGTGGAAACTCAACCTGCGTAATCTGAATCTCTTCCATGCTCCGTCCTCCATGTGGTGCGGAATCAACCTCTTACCGGATCAAACGTTCCGGCCGGTTCCCGCGAGGCGTCCGCCTCACGCCGTGAACGATGCATCCTCCGCGAGCCAGGTGCGGATATGCGCGCTGCCACGGGCATTGTCGTGAAGCCCGTAATGGCGAGCAAGACGATCCAGCGCGAGTTGCAGAACAACCTTCGCCGAGCGCGCGGGCCAGCCACGCTCGCGCTCCACATCCTCCAGCCCGCGCAGGAAACAGCACACATCGAGCAATATGCCGGAGAATTCCGGCCCGCACGCCTCCAGCGCCAGCCGCACCCCCTGGCGCGCGGCTATCACCACGTCGGTCATCGTGCCCGCGTCGCCGCCGCCGCAATTTTTTCCGCGCGCGATCCCCGACCAACTCGACGTGACACGCGGCGCGAGGTGACCGCGGGTGAAATCGGCGCGCAGCTTCTCGCCCGCGATGAACTGGTTGTGGCCGATCATGGCGTGCCCATCGCGGCCCTTGCGGCGCGCGAGCCACGCGAGCGGGCTCTCGCTGTCGTTGACCATGACGCGGGCAACGCCGCTCTCTGTCATCACCTCGCGCGAGGCGAGCGTGAGGTGCTCGGCGCGCCTGGAGTCGATGTCATACGCGGGCTCGGCTGCTCGTGTTTTGGAGGGGCGATGCGACTTCATCGGCCGCACTCCGCCCGCGCCACCACGCGTTCCAGCGCGGCGATCCGGCTGTCGAACCAGACATCCTCGCGCCGTTCCTCGATCACGCGGCAGGCGTAGGCCACCGTGGTGCGGTCGCGGTGAAACAGCCGGCCGATGCCCTCGAAACTCAGCGCGAAGCCGACATGACAGAGATACATCGCGACCTGACGCGCCAGCGACGCACGCGGCGAACCACGCGAGCCGAACGCCAGTTCGTCCGCGGTGATGCCGAAATCGGCAATCACATATGCGGCGACGCGGGACCGGATGGTTTCAGGGTCGGGAGAAGGTGCGGCGGAATGCGAAGAGGAAACGGAGACAGGGGTGGGCAGCATTGGGCGACCTCGTTAGGATTTTATACCTACACCCTAACCCGATTTTTGCAACCGGGGATATCTTTCCCCGCTTTCTCGCTTATCGCTGTGAAATGCGTGCCTACCGCTTGGCCCGGCGTCGCTGCTGGCCAAGCCCCATCTTTTTGGCGAGCTGCGAGCGCGCCACCGCATAGTTCGGCGCCACCATCGGATAATCCGGCGGCAGGCCCCACTTCTTGCGGTATTGCTCCGGGCTCATGTTGTACTGGCTGCGCAGATGCCGCTTCAGCGACTTGAAGCGTTTGCCGTCTTCGAGACAGACCAGATATTCCGACGTCATCGATTTCTTCACCGAGACCGCAGGCCGCGCGGCCTCGACGGGCGCATCCCCGCCCGTCGCCACGCGCAGCAGCGCGGCATGAACCTGCGCGATCAGCGCGGGAATGTCGGACGGCTGCACCGTGTTGTTGCTGACATAGGCCGAGACGATGCCTGCCGCCATTTCAACGAAATTCTTGCCGGCAGGCTCACTCATGCAGCGCTCGCGATGTTCGATGGAAGGGGCGTGCATCGTTGCGGCCCCTCATGCCTCGCAAAGATTAGGCGAGCGGGTCGGGGGTCCGCAAGATCGATCGAACGCTGTGCCCTGAATGTGTGCAGCGGGCGTCTTCAGCGGCGATCGAGATGGGCGCGGAGCTCCTCGATCGATTCAAACCGCACGGTGCCTTCCGGCAATTGCGCTTCGATCGAACCGTCCGAATACAGCGAATAGGCCATCGCATCGACCACGCCGGATTTCACCACGCTGACTTCCGGCTGCGGCTCGCGGCGCGGCGGCTCCTCCCGGCGCGAAGGCGGGGTGAAACGGCGCGGCGGCCGCAACGGATGGCGCGGCTCGGCCGCGAAATCGTCCTCGGGTTCGGGCGGCTGCTCGGGTTGCGACCATGGCGGCTCAAACAGATTGTCTTCCGTGCGGGCCGCGGTTTCCGCCTCGGCGGGAGGTGCAGCATCCTGCGCCGTCTTGCGGCGGCGGGAGGAAAACAGGAAGTCGCGTTTCGGGCGCTCCGGTGCCGCTGCGGGTTCAGGACGCTCGGGGAGCGGCGGAAACGGCGCGCGGGTCGGCGGCGGAAATTCGAACTCGGTTTCCATCGCGCGGGCCACCGGCTCGTCGCGCGAGAATAGAAAATCGCCGTTTCCAGGCGCGCGCGGTGCCGGGCGCGGCTCCTCCGGCATCGCAGGCGGCGGCACTTCGGCCACGATGATTTCCTCGACCTCCGCCTCCTCCCGCACCGGCGCGATGCCGAGACGGCGGGAGAGTTGCTTCACCTCGCGCGTGACCATGCCGAGACCGATCAGAATGAGCCCGGTCGAGGCGGCAACCGTGCCGCACAGGATCACCGTATTGCCGAAGGAGAATTCCTTGATCGGAATCCCGAACACGATGGCCAGCACGCCCGCGCAAAACACCAAGGCTCCCGCCAGCAACAACGCAATCATCACTCAAACTCCAGCTTGCGGCCTCGCCGGCCCGCAGCTTCGACTGTCATATGACTGTTCCACTACCGGCTCAGCTCTTGCCCGACGAAAGGTAATATTTCCTTATTCCATTCCGAAAAGTACAAGGATACCAACAATTTCCATGGCATGGACCACCACGATGGATTGCAACCCAGATCGTTTCAACTCCCGGCAACCCCTTATTGTTGCAGCGTTTTAGGAAAATTAAGCCATAATCGCCGACTATGCCCCCTGGCTGAACGGCAGAAACAGCCACCTGCAAGCCCCCAACAAGCGTAACTGCATCATGACATCGATCACGGCATCCGGATTTGAGGTCCCTCTCCGGCGGCCATTTGATCAGACCTGCGACATGCTCGCCTGCGCCGCCCTTGTGGTGATCGCATGCGTCGCCGCCCTCACCTTCCGCGACTACGGCCTCGGCTGGGACGACTACACCCACGCCGAATATGCCGACCTTCTGCTGAAGATGTTCGGCTCGGGTTTCAAGGACCAGAGCGCACTCTCGTTCGCAAACCTCTACATGTATGGCGGCGGCTTCGACATGATCGCCGCGCTCCTGCACAAGATCGTTCCGCTCGGATTGTTCGACACCCGCCGTCTCGTCGGCGCCATCGTCGGCCTGATCGGCCTTGCGCTGACATGGCGTCTCACGCGCCGCGTCGGCGGCCCGCTCGCGGGGCTGGCAGCACTTCTCCTGCTTGCGCTGTGCCCGACCTTCTACGGGCACATGTTCATGAACCCGAAGGACCCGCCGTTCGCGGTGGCGATGATCGTGATGCTGCTCGGGCTGGTGCGGCTGGCGCAGGAGTATCCGTCGCCCTCGCCGCATACGGTGCTGATCCTAGGCCTCGGCGCCGGACTGTCGCTCGGCTGTCGTGTGCTCGGCGGCTTCGGCCTCGTCTATGCCCTGCTCGCTTTCATCCCGATCTGGCGCGAGGAGATCGCGACGCAGGGATGGCGCGAGACGCTGCGCCGCTTCGTCCGCGCCTGCTGGCTGCTGCTGCCGGGGCTGTTCTTCGGCTACCTCGTGATGGGCCTGATCTGGCCGTGGTCGATCATCGAACCCGCCAATCCCTTACGCGCAGTGACCTACTTCTCGGCCTTCTTCGAGAAGCCATGGAAGGAATTGTTCGACGGCGCGATGGTGTCGGTGCCGGACATGCCGTGGTCGTATCTGCCGACGCTGTTCGCGTTGCAGATGCCGGAGATCTTTATCGCGCTTTGCCTCGGCGGCCTTGCCATGACGATTGCCGCAGCGACGCGGCGCAGCGATGCCCGCCGCACCACGATCTATCTCATGATCGCGCTGGCGGCCTTTCTTCCGCTGGCCATTGCCGTGGTGAAACGGCCCGCGCTCTACAACGGCATCCGCCATTTCATTTTCGTCATTCCGCCGATGGCGATCCTCGGCGGCCTCGCCTTCGGCCGCCTGATCGAGTGGCTGGGCCGCAACGAGCGCCGCCGCAACTGGCAATTCACAATCTGCGCGCTGTTCACCGCGGGCCTGACGATGCCGCTGGTGGAGATGGTGCGACTGCATCCGTACCAGTACACATACTTCAACGATGTCGCCGGAACAGTGCGGGAAGCCGACAGCCGCTTCATGCTCGATTACTGGGGCCTCGCGCTGAAGCAGGCGTCCAACACGCTGCGCGAGCAGATCATCGCGCGGCAGGAAATTCCGCCCGCCAACCGCAAATGGAAGGTGGCGGTGTGCGGCCCGCAGCGCCCGGCGCAGGTCGCGCTCGGCCCCGACTTCTCGATCGGCTGGGACAGCCATTCGGCCGATTTCGCGATGAGCCTTGGCGAATTCTATTGCAAGGGTCTGCCCGCTCCGATCTACGCCGAGGTCAAACGCGACGGCGTGGTGTATGCCCGCGTCTACGACATCCGTGGCGAGAGCATCGCGAGCCTGCTGGCGATTCCGCCGCCGTAAGCAGCGGCTTGACCTTGCCGCGCGGCAGGGTAGATTCAGTCATCACCCTCTACACAATTCAAACGCCGTCCAATTCCGGGCGGCGTTTTTACGTTGCGGCATGCCGGACCGTCCCGCCGCAGGAAATCGCAGCTTATCCCGGCGCGCAACATTTGCTCTTTTGGACAACAACACGCCGCCCTATGGTCGGGCGATGAAACGCTTGAGCAACGCGCTGCGCATCGCCGACATCGAGTATGTGCTCGATGCGCCCGCTTCCGTCACGGGCAGCGCGTCATGGGTGGCGCATGGCGTTCATTGCGAGCGCCACCGCCACCAATATTCCGGTGTCGATCACGCGTTCACTTTCGACGTCGTGCATCTCAAATACCGGCATGGACGCAATCTCTGGCACGCCGCCATCATCACGGAGTCATGGCGATTTCCGCAAATATCCAACCAGCCACGAACGACCAAGAGCATTAGGCTGCTTCAGGGCCGCTCATCCGACATTCTGGACTGGATACGGCAGGCCCGCGCGGCAAAGCTTGAAACAGCTTCCAAATCATGACGGCGCCGCCGGCGAAACGCCGTCCCATTCCGGGCGGAATTTCACATGCTGAAAATAAAACCGCCTCAGCGCGGCGCTTGCGCGAACGCCGCCAGAATCCGTACCCAGGAGCGGATGCCCTTGTGGAAGCTCTTGAGGTCATACTTCTCGTTCGGCGAATGGATGTTGTCGTCCTCCAGCCCGAAGCCGATCAGCACCGTGTCGAGCCCCAGCGTCTTCCTGAAATCCGCGACAATCGGGATCGATGCGCCCGAGCCGATCAAGAGCGCCTCGGTGCCCCACTCGTCCGTCAGCGCACGCTTGGCGGCGGCGAGCGGCTTCATGCCCCAGTCGAGCGCAATCGCGGGCGCACCCGCATGGTCGAGGAATTCGACGCTGCAATCCGCCGGAATGCGCGCCTTCACATAGGCGCGGAACGCGTCGCGGATCTTGGCGGGGTCCTGCCCTTCGACCAGGCGGAATGAAATCTTCGCCGAGGCTTGCGCCGGAATCACGGTCTTCGATCCCTCGCCGGTGTAACCGCCGACAATACCGTTGATGTCCGCCGTCGGGCGCGAGGAAATCTGCTCGATCAGCAGACGATCCTTCTCGCCCGCGGGCAGCGACAGCCCGATGGGCTTGAGAAACAGCTCAGGCGTCAGGTTCAGCTTCTTCCACTGTTCGAGAATGGCGGGCGGCAGATCCTTCACGCCATCATAGAAGCCCGGAATGGTGACGCGGCCGTTGTCGTCGTGGATGCCGCCGAGAATCCGCGTCAGCACGCGGATCGGGTTTTGCGCGCCGCCGCCGAAGATGCCGGAATGCAGGTCGCGATTGGCGGCCTTGACGATAACTTCCTCATAGACGAGGCCGCGCAGCGCGGTGGTGATCGCAGGCGTGTTCTGGTCCCACATGCCGGTATCACAGACCAGCGCGAAGTCCGCCTTCAGGTCCGCCTTGTTCTTCTCGAGGAAGGGACCGAAATTCTTCGAGCCGACCTCCTCCTCGCCCTCGATCAGGATGGTGATGCCGAGCGGCAGACTGCCGGTGACGCTTTTCCACGCCCGGCAGGCCTCGACGAAGGTCATCAACTGGCCTTTGTCGTCCTCCGCGCCGCGCGCGACGATGATCTCACGCCCGTCCGCATGCTTGGTGACGACGGGCTCGAACGGCGGGCGGTCCCACAAATTCAGCGGATCGACCGGCTGCACATCGTAGTGCCCGTAGAACAGCACATGCGGACCGTTTTGCACCGGGCCGTCATAGCGCGCGACAATCGCCGGGTGTCCTGCGGTCGGCCGCACCTCGGCGCAGAAGCCGATGCTCTCGATGTCTGCCGCAAGGTGCTTGGCCGCCTGCGCGCAATCATCGTTGAACGCCGGATCGGCGGAGATCGACTTGATGCGCAGCAGGGCGAACAGGCGCTGCAGGCTGCGGTCGAAATCGGTATCGACACGGTCGAGAACGGCGGAAAGATCATCAGGCGTCATTGTCGGTCCTTAAATCGCCCGCACGGGCGAGAAATTGCCTTGGGACGTTTTGTTGTGACCTGCCGCTATCGCCGCAGCAGGCCTCCGAGCGCACCGCGCACGATCGAGCGACCGATGGAGCTGCCGATCGAGCCGCCCATCGACTTGCCAAGATCCGCCACCACGCCGCCGACGACCTTGTTGGTCACCGAGCGCGTAACGTTGCGGGCGATCAGTTGCCCCGTGGTGAGCCGTCCGCGCGATGTCGAGGTGCCGAACACCGAGCCGACGATGGAGCCGATATGGTCGAGCAGCCCGCCGCCGCTGCCGGGCTCGCCGGTCGCGGCCGTCTCCGTCAGGCGCTTCTGCAGCATTTCATAAGCGGAATCGGAATCGATCGTGGTGTCGTATTTGCCCTTTACCGGGCTTGCCGCGATGATCGCCTTGCGCTCCTCCGGTGTGATCGGGCCGATCCGCGCGCTCGGCGGCCGCACCAGGATGCGCTCCACCATCGCGGGCGTGCCGTTGCCTTCCAGAAACGACACCAGCGCTTCGCCCTTGCCGAGTTCGGTGATGACCTGCGCGGTATTGAGCGCGGGATTCGGACGGAAGGTCTGCGCCGCAGCCTGAACCGCCTTCTGGTCGCGCGGCGTGAAGGCACGCAGCGCGTGCTGCACGCGGTTGCCGAGCTGGGCCAGCACCTTGTCCGGCACGTCGATCGGATTTTGCGTGACGAAATAGACGCCGACGCCCTTCGAGCGGATCAGGCGCACCACCTGCTCGATCTTGTCCATCAGCGATTTCGGCGCATCGTTGAACAACAGGTGCGCCTCGTCGAAGAAGAACACGAGTTTCGGCTTCGGCAGGTCGCCGACCTCCGGCAATTCCTCGAACAGTTCGGACAGCATCCACAACAGGAAGGTCGCGTAGAGCTTCGGGCTCTGCATCAGCTTGTCGGCGACGAGGATATTGACCATGCCGCGCCCGTCAGAGTCGGTGCGCATGAAATCCTTCAGTTCCAGCGCGGGCTCGCCGAAGAATTTATCGGCGCCCTGGTTCTCCAGCACCAGCAACTGGCGCTGGATGGTGCCGACAGTCGCCTTGGTGACGTTGCCGAACGCCTGCGCGGCGGTACGCAGGGCTGCCAGCGGGTCATCCTCGCCCGCTTTGGCCGGGACAGGGATCATCGCGTCCAGCAGCGCGCGCAGATCCTTCATATCCAGCAGCGGCAGATGGTTCTCGTCAGCGAGGCGGAACGCGACATTGAGCACGCCCTCCTGCACATCATTGAGATCGAGCATCCGCGACAACAAAAGCGGGCCCATTTCCAGCACGGTGGCACGCACCGGATGTCCCTGCTCACCGAAAACGTCCCAGAACACCGTCGAGAACTGGTCCGGCTGGAACGTCAGCCCCATGCCCTTGGCGCGGTTCAGGATAAAATCGTTCGCCTTGCCCACTTCCGAGATGCCGGAGAGGTCGCCCTTGATGTCGGCGGCGAAAACCGGGACGCCCGCGCGGGCAAAACCCTCCGCCATCACCTGCAACGTCACGGTTTTTCCCGTTCCGGTCGCGCCTGTCACAAGACCGTGGCGGTTGGCGAGCGACAAGGTCAGAAAAGCCGACTGATCGCCCTTGCCGATAAAGAGTGCAGTGTCGGTATCCCCCACCGCCGGCTGCGGCGCGCTGGCCGTCGGCGGACTTGTTGACGCGGATGCCTGTTTCGTCGCCTTCGCCATCGTCGTTCCTCGCTTCGGATGCCGTACCGCTATCTGACTATATTTATTGAAGCATCTTTCCCGCTTCTTCAATGGCAATGGAACCATCCGGCCATAGATAGAGACGAAACAAATCAAATCCCGACGATAGAAGAAGGAGGTAATTCGTCGCGCGCGGCCAGTGTGACACGCGATTTTCGCCTCGCGTCACCGAAATGGAGATGCTCACTCTTGCATCACAGCAACACCGGACGCGCATCGAGAGAGAATCTGAACTGCAAGCGCGTTCGTCTCTTGTAATTCGCGTCTCATCCGATCAAGATAAAAACATAAGCGTTAAGAGCCGGAATAAACCGGAAGGATAAGAAACTATGGACTGCCGGATTGCATTGCGTGGGGCCATGTCGGGACGCATCAGCATCAAAACACAAAAACGCTCGAAGCATTCCGACCTTTCCAATCATTCAAACCTTCGCCATTCCGTCTGCACCTCAGGATTTTTTGTGCGCCACGCTTGTCATCGCGATGGTTCGCTGCAACCGGCACCCTCGATTTTCTGGAACGCGTAAATTCTTCCATTTGCAATGACATATCCTCTGACACAGATCGACGGACTGGGCCCTCTCGCGGCCTCGAAGCTGAAATCCCAGGGCATTCGCACGACTGCGGCGCTGCTGGAGAAGGCTGGCACCTACAAGGGCCGCAAGGAATTGGCGGAGGCCACCGGCCTTTGCGAAAAGCAGATCCTCGGGTGGGCCAACATCGCCGACTGCATGCGCATCAAGGGCATGGGCAAGGCCAAGGCCGAGTTGATCCGCGCCGCGGGCGTCACCACGGTGCGGGAATTTGCGCTGCGAAACCCCGGACGGCTGGCGCAGGCGATGGCCGAGGCCAACACCAAGCGCAAACTGGTGCGCGTACTCCCCTCGGAGCGGTCGGTCGGCCAGTTGATCGAGCGCGCCAAGAAGCTGCCGCTCAAGATCAGCTACTAAGCCTACGAGTTTAGGGCACCTTCCCACCCGCTTGCCGCTTGACTCGTCTTTCGGGACCGCGCAAAGCCGCGCCATGAGCGCCCGTTCTTCAACACTTGGCCCCATGCGAGACGCCCGGCACGACATCTTGCCCGCGTTGCTGGCCAAGCCGCATGTGCTGGTGATGGGCGTGCTCAACATCACCCCGGATTCCTTCTCAGACGGCGGCGAATTTCTCGATCCTGCCGCCGCACTGGCGCAAGCCGAACGGCTTGTCGCCGATGGCGCCGACATTCTCGACATCGGCGCGGAATCCACCCGGCCCTACGGTGCAAAACCCATATCGGCCAAGGAGGAAATGGCACGGCTTGCGCCCATCCTGCCCGCCATTGTCCAGCTCGGCGTGCCAATTTCGATAGACACGATGAAGGCGGATGTCGCGGCGTGGGCGCTGGATCAGGGTGCCGCCGTTCTCAACGACGTCTGGGGCCTGCACCGCGACCCCGCGATGGCAAAACTCGCCGCCGGGCGCGGCGCGCCCATCGTCGTGATGCATAACCGCGATGAAGCCGACCCCGCCATCGACATCATGAAGGACATCGCCGTGTTCTTCGAGCGCTCGCTTGCCATCGCCGACACGGCCGGCCTCTCTCGCGACAGCATCGTGCTCGATCCCGGCATCGGCTTCGGCAAGACGCCCGAGCAGAGCATGATCGCGCTGGCGCGGCTTGGCGAATTGTCCCAATTCGGGCGGCCCATTCTGGTGGGCGCCTCGCGCAAGCGTTTCATCGCCAGCGTCTCGCCCTCCGAGCCGCGCCAGCGTATCGGCGGCTCCCTTGCGGCGCATCTGCTGGCAGTTCAAAATGGCGCGCGGATCATTCGCGCGCACGACGTTTTCGAGACCGTTCAGGCGCTGCGCGTGACGGCCGCAATCGGGGACAAACGGTGAGCGATACCATCTTCATCAAGGGCCTGCTGATGCACGCCCGTCACGGCGTCATGGAGCATGAAGCCGAAGTCGGACAACGGTTCGTCATCGATCTGGAATTGTCCATCGACCTTGCGGATTCTTCACGCACCGACAAACTCGCCGACACCGTGTCCTATTCCGATGTCGTCACCAGCGCGAGCCAGGCCTTCAAGGGCCAGAATTACTATCTGCTGGAACGGGCGGCGGGCGCGGTGGCGGACGCCGTACTGCGCGATTTCACCAAGGTCGAGGCCGTGAAGGTCACGATCCACAAGCCGCACGCGCCAATCGCGGCAATCTTCGATGATGTCGGCGTCATCATCCTGCGCAAGCGTACCTAACCCATGGCAAGCGTGCTGATCGCGCTCGGTGGCAATGTCGGCGACGTCCGCGCGACCTTCAAATCCGCCATTTCCCATATCTGCGGGGCGACGCAGGCGGTTCTCGTCGCACGTTCGTCCGATTACCGCACGCCGCCTTGGGGCGAGGAAGACCAGCCGCCCTTCATCAACGCCTGCATCGAGATCGAAACCTCGCTCGACCCGATGGCGCTATTGTTCACGCTGCACCGGATCGAGAAGAAATTCGGCCGCGACCGCGCCAACGAGAAAAGATGGGGTCCGCGTACGCTCGACCTCGACATTCTCGCCTACGACAACGGCACGATCCACACGCCGGAACTGACGCTGCCGCATCCGCGCCTGTTCGAGCGTGCCTTCGTACTGGTGCCTTTGGCCGAGATCGCGCCCAACCGTGATATCGGCGGGCGCACGCCGCATCAGGCACTGGCGGGTGTTCCCACGCAAGGCATCGAGCGGCTGGACGACCTCGCTTGAATGCTGCTTATCGGCCCCCGCCGATAATTGCTGTATAGAAGGCAGATGGCCCCGTTCGCACCGATCCGCAATATTGCCCGTGTCGCTGTTGCTGGCATCTGGCTGACCGGCGCCTGCTTCGCCGCCGAGCCCAAACCGGACATCGCCATCAAGACCGACGCTGTCGATGTCAGCGTCACCCTCGATGACACGATCAAATCTCACCCCGCCCTTGCAGCCGATTGTCTCGCGGAAGGCAAACGCTATGCCGAGAAGCAGCGCAAGGAAGCCACCCAGACCAAGCGCAGCGATCCAAAATACTTCCCGAAAGGCGGGTACACGTTCGAACGCGAATACGTCACCGCTTCGGTTGTCGGCGGCCGCTACATCAGCATTCTCCGGGAGGATTACGCCGACACCCACGGCGCGCACCCCAACACTTATGTCGATACGCTCCTGTGGGACGACACCGCAAAGAAGCGCATCAGCATTCGGCCGTTTTTCAAGGAAACCGCCGATGACGGCCCGACACTGACCGCGATGCGGAACGCCGTCCTTGCCGCGCTGAAAGCCGAGAAGAAGGCGCGCGGCATCGCGGACGACGAGTCCCCTATCGACTGGTACAAGGATATCGGGACGAGCCTGCTCAAGATCGGCCCGGTGACGCTCGCGCCCTCGACCGAGCCCGGCAAAAGCGCGGGACTTGCCTTTCACTACGCGCCCTATGCGGTTGGCCCTTACGCCGAAGGCCGCTTCGACGTGACCGTGCCATGGCAGGAGCTGAAGCCGTACCTGTCGGCGGAAGGCACAGCGATCTTCGGCGGCGCGCAGCCGCAGGAAGACAACATCAACCGGCAATGACGGCAGGCAACATCCGCGTCCTCATCACCGGCTTCGGCCCGTTTCCCGGCGCGCCGTACAACCCGACCGGAAAACTGGTGGAGCGGCTGGCGCGCCTGCCCCGCCCGGCATTTTCCGATGTCGAGCGGATCGGCCACGTCTTTCCGGTCAGCTACCGGGCGGTCGATGCACAGTTGCCCGCCTTGCTCGTGCAGCATGAGCCGGACGTGCTGTTGATGTTCGGCCTCGCGACCCGGACGCCTCATGTCCGGATCGAGACGCGGGCGCGCAACACCATCACCCAGCTTTGGCCGGACGCGGATCATGCGGCCATCCTGAGCCGCACCATCGATCCCACCGCGCCCGCGACGCGCCGGTTCGGCGGCCATACGCACCATCTGTTGCACGCCGCGAAGGCGACCGGGATCGATGTCCGTCCTTCGATCAATGCCGGAGCTTATCTCTGCAACTATCTGAGCTGGCGCGCGATCGAGGCCGCGCAGCACCATCCCCGCGCGTTGCCGCTCGCGGCCTTCATCCATGTGCCAAAGGTGCCGCGCGACGCTCATTCGGGGAAGCCCGAGGCCGTCAGGTTCGAGCAGCTTGTCGATGCCGGGGAAGTGATGCTGGCCACACTCATCCAGCGCGCGCGGGCGGCGCGCTCTTGCGCAAATTTAACCAGCGGCAGGTCATAACGCCGCTGTCGCCGCCCCTCTTGTTCGACCCGAGGGCGTGCCATAAACCGGCGACAGGAGCCGCCTCATGGATTTCACCCGCCGCCGCCTCATGGGTTTGTTCAGCGTGTCAGCCACCGCGCTGCTGCTCGAGCGCGGCATCGCCAAAGCCGCGCCCGCGATGTCGTCACTCGGCCGCGATGCGGGCCAGCTTGGCGTCAAGCACAACAGCCCGGACGACCAGACCATTCCGTTGCAGCGCGCGATCTACGCAACCGCCGCCGCGCGCATGCCGCTGGTGCTCCGGCCGGGAATCTATCGCACCGGCGAACTCGAACTGCCGAGCGGCGCGCAGATTGTCGGCGCGCGCGGGGCCACGCGGCTGGAATTCACCGGCAGCGGCACATCGCTCCTCACCGCCAAGGGCGCGGACGGCCTCAACCTGAAGGGCCTTGTGCTCGACGGCGGCGGCCATGAATTGCCGGAACGGCGCGGGCTCGTCAGCCTGCAGGCCTGCCGCGACTTCCACATCGGCGATTGCGACATTGCCGGCAGCGGCCGCAACGCCATCCGGCTCGAAACCTGCTCGGGCGATATCCGCAACACCACCATCCGCCAGACCTCCGCCACCGCCATCGTCAGCGTCGATGCGCTGGGCCTGTTGATTGCGCAGAACACCATCCAGGACGCATCCGAGAACGGCATCGAGATCGTGCGCTCGGCTGCGGGCGACGACGGCACCATCGTGGTCGACAACCGTATCGAGACCATCAAGGCAGGCCCCGGCGGCACCGGGCAGTACGGCAACGCCATCAACGCCTTTCGCGCCAACAACGTGATCGTGCGCGGCAACCGCATCCGCGATTGCGACTATTCCGGCGTGCGCGGCAACTCCGCCTCCAACATCCAGATCGTCGGCAACACCGTCACCGACGCGCGCGAGGTCGCGCTCTATTCGGAATTCGCCTTTGAAGGCGCGATCATCGCCAACAACGTGGTCGATGGCTGCTCCACGGGCGTGTCAGTGGCGAATTTTAACGAGGGTGGCCGCCTCGCCATCGTGCAGGGCAACATCATCCGCAACACCAAGACGCGGCGCTATCCGGGATCGAATACCGATCATGGCGGCGTCGGGATTTACGTCGAGGCGGACAGCAACGTGACCGGCAACGTGATCGAGAACGCACCGGTCTGCGGCATCAGCGCGGGCTGGGGCAAATATCTGCGCGACATCAACATCGCCAACAACATCATCCGCGACGCCTTCGTAGGCATCGGCGTCTCCGCGGTGGACGGCACCGGCAAGACGCTCATCAGCGGCAACCTGATCTCGAACGCGCCGCGCGGCGCGATTGTCGGCTTCGATCACGACAAGCCGATCACTGGCGATCTCGCGGTGGTCGGCGCGTCAGGATTTCCGAAAATCGTACTGGGTCTCAACACGGTCCAGTAGGCCCGGCTTGGCGAGGCTTCCGGCAAGACTCTCCCCGGTTGCATCGGTCTGCGCAATCGCAACCTCGATCGGCTTGTCGAGCGCGGCATCGGGCGGCGCCAGATCCTGCCAGACCTTCAGCACCGTGCGCGCCTCGTGCACCATCGCGAGGAAATCGCTTTCGGTGTGATAGAGCTTCCAGCGCCCGCTCTCATAAAGCTCGGTGAGATGATCGAGCCGCTGCTGCGCCAGGATGCGCCAGCGCGCCACCACGCTGCGGCCCGCGGCCTGAACCGGTTTCGGAAAAGCTTCAGACATCGCCTGTTTCCATAACAAACACGTTGCAGAAATGACGCCAGCCTTACTCGGCCGGTACGAAACGATGGTGACACAAAGCAACTTGGGGACGCGAAGCAGGACGCAAAAACGCGCGGCGGGCCATCTGCCCGGTGCGGCGAAGCAATAGAATCGCCGCTGGAATCACCCATCGTCTTCATGACGCGAGTTCGGGTCAAGGTATTTGCGTACAGAAGCCTTCCAATCTCGCGGGCAGAGTTAACGCGGCGCGGGCTTGAGCGGCTCCGAGGCGGTCGCGACGGGGGCCGCCACCACCGACACGGCGGCAAAGGCATCGGCCTCCCCCGCCCCGAACCGGTCGTCGCGCCCGGCCGGGCCAAGGTCGCGGGCGGATTGCGTCAACGCCTGCCGCACTTCGTCGGCGGTGAGCGCGGGATTGCGCGCCAGCATCAAGGCCGCGAGCCCGCTGACATAGGCCGCCGACAACGACGTGCCGGACGAGACGCCGTATTTGCCGCCGGGCAGCGGCGCGAGAATGTCGACGCCGGGTGCTGCCACCGCGATATAGGCGCCCTGATTGGCTTTCGCGAAAATCGCATCGGAGGCATCGGTCGCGGTGACACCGATGACGTGCGGATCGGCGCCCGGAAACAGCGGCGCGGATTTCGGCCCGGCATTGCCGACCGCCGCCACCAGCACGATGTTCTTCGCCGCCGCTGCCGCAAGCCCACGTTCGACCACCTTGTCGCGGGGGCCAGCGAAACTCATGTTGATGATCTGCGCGCCGTTTGAAGTGGCATAATCGAGGCCTTTCAGCACAACAAAGGTGGTGCTCGACGCACCCGACTTGGCTTCCCCGAACGCGCGGATCGCCAGCAGCTTCGCGGCCGGAGCCGCGCCCTTGAGGGTCGCGTGCGCGGCGATGATGCCCGCGATGCTGGTGCCGTGCGCATGCGCGGTCTCCTTGCTGTCGAGCGCGTCGAACGTGGCCGCGATCGAGCCCGCAAGCTCGGGATGGTCGGTGTCGATGCCGGAATCGATCACCGCAACTCTGACTTTCTCACCGGTCGAGATCGCCTGCGCTTCCGGCAGCCGCAATTTCGCCAGCGCATACTGGAACGGCGCTTTGCCGCCCTGCTCATCCTGCAAACGGAAGATCGAATTGCGGTGCACCGATGTGATGCCGCGATCCGCGCTCAACTGCTTCACCACGGTGTCGACCGAGCGCCCGTCCGGAATCCGCCAGCGATAGAACGTGGTATCGAGCAGCGCGATGTGCTGCGACTGCACCTGCCGCAGCTTGTGACGCTTCGCGATGTCCCGCACCTGCGCGTCGGTCGGCTGACCCGCGATCTCGATCAGCACTTCGTTCGGTACGTAGGTCGGATCGGCCGCGGCGGCGGTGCGCGAAGGCTTCTTCGACCCACGCTCCGGCGGCGGCTTGCGCGAACGCGGCGGACCGCCATCGATGCGGTCCTCGATCACCGGGCCGTAATGCAGGTTCGGCGAATAGCGCACGCTCGGATTGACCGGAATCCGGGGGCCGATATGGATGCTGGGGCCACCGACACTGAGATTGCGCATCTGCGCCCGCGCCGGTGTGATGGCTGGGGACGCCAATCCGATGGCCGCCGCAAGCAGCCAGATCTTCGGGCCGTTGAATGGATCGTCTCGCTTCGTCATGCCTTCACCCGTTCCGTATGAAGGAAATGCGAGAAATCACTGTGTCGCAGCGGCAAATGCCACGGTCTTGTCCGCCTTGACCTTGGCGATGAGCTGCTCCGCGTCCTTGGCTGCGAGCGTCGTGTCGCCGAATTTCACCGTGAACATGCCCGCCTGCGGCCCCGCCACGATGGAGGCGTGATAGGCTACGAGAAAGGCGGTGATCTGATCGAACGTGGCGTCGGACTTGAAGCCAACCAGAAGACGCGTGCCCGCCGTGGAAGCCTCGGACGACGCCGTCTGATATCCGCCGCCCTGCTTCATCACCGCCGTGGTGATGATGCCGGCCTGCAGCACCAGCGCGAGCATTGCCGCAGCCGCCGCCCAGCCGAGCGTGCGTGGCGACCATCCGTTGAAGAACGTCCCCAGCCGCGCCATCAATCCCGATGACGTCGGCGCGCCACGCGCAGGCTCCGCGTCGATCGCCGCGAACAATTTTTCCAGCGCGCGGGTGGACGGCGCGCCGAGGTCTTCGTTCAGAAGCACGGTTTCGGCCAGTTCGTCCTTGATGATCTCGTATTGCTTGGCGAGCGCGGAATCCTTCGCGAGCGCGGCATCAACCAGCCGCGTCTCTTCGGCGCTCAGGGTGCCCGCCGCCCGCCAGGGCAGCAGCGCCTCGATCTTGCCGGGCTCTGCCAATTCCTTGTCTTTCGTCGTCACGGCCAGCCTCGCTCCACGCCGGCTTCCTTCAGAAGCTCGGCGAGTTTCTTGCGCGCATAGAACAGGCGCGTCTTCACCGTGTTCTCCGGGATGCCGACGATCTCGGCGACCTCCTCCACGGACTTCTCGTGGTAGTAGACCAGATCGACGATCTCCCGGTGGTCCTGCGACAGCTTTGCCAGACAGTTGCGCAGCACATTCCCGGTATCCTTCTTGGCGACCGTCACCTCCGGATTGTCGGACGTGTCCTCGATCGCCGCTGCTGTTTCGTCGTCGAGCTCCGCGTCCTTCTTCTTGCGCAGCGCCGACAACGCCTTGAACCTCGTGATCGCCAAGAGCCAGGTCGAAACGGCGGAGCGCCCTTCGAACTTCCCGGCCTGACGCCATACGTCCAGAAACACCTCGCTGATGAGATCTTCGGCGATCTGTTCCTTCCGCACCAGACGCAACGCGAACCGATAGACCCGGACATGGTGCCGTCCGTATAGAACCTGCATGGCGAGACGATCGCCTTGGGCAATGCGGCCGATCAGGGATTCGTCCGAAGCGGCCTGTGTTGCACTCAATGGCTATCTCGCAAGGTTGGTCGCACGGGGACGTGATCGGGTTCGATAAAAACGTCTTTCGGCATCGCTGCCCGGAAGGCAGCGAAAATGCCCTCGAAGCAGGAGTTGGGCAAGCCGCGCCGATCCTGCCCGCATTTTACGGCCGCGCCTCGGGCCGAAAACACAAAGCTCAAATTTAAGACATTGATATAATTATATATTTTTAGATTTCGAGCGGTACCGGCGTTTCTCGCAAAGACCGGCCGGTACCGCCAAATGATACCAAACCTAAACGCTTTGCTGACTAATTTACTCAAGAGCTGCGGGGTTTTACGATATGTGGGGAGCCGTCTTTCCACTCAAACTGATGGATCAACTGAGTTCAGCCGATGCGCCCGCATCGGACGTGCTGCCGCGCCGCGCCGTCCAGCGCCGCCAGATCCAGACCATCATGGCGCTCAGCTACCTGACCGATACCGCGGTGCTGGCGCTCTACGCCCTTGCCGGCACCACCAGCCTCACCACTCCGCCGGTCTTCCTCGTCTGTGCGCTGCTGAGCGTCACCTGCTTCGTCCTTCTCTCCGACGCGCATTTCAACGACCGCTTCAAGGATCATTATCTCGTCCTCCAGCAGATGGGCGTCAGCTTCCTGCTGATGCTCTCGTTCATGTATATCGTGCCGGAAGTCGGATGCGTGTTTCTCTGCTCGCTGTTCGTGATCGTGGCGCTCGGCTCGCTGCGCTCGACCATGCTGCAGATCGGCATTGCATGGGGCGTGCTCACGGCAGGTCTTGCGTGGCTGTTCCTGCTCACCACCATTCCGATCAGCATGCCGCACGGCACCTTCGCCGAGCGCTTCGCCACCCTGTTCCTGTTCGTGGTCACCATCGGCCGCTGCATGATGGTCGGCATGTTCTCCAGCGCGCTCAGAGAATCCTTCTACACGCAGGGACTGGCGCTGAAGGAAGCCTATCGGCGCATCGAGGAACTCGCCGAATTCGACGAACTGACCGGCGCACATAATCGACGCAGCATCATGCATGCGCTGGTCGAGGAGAGCGAACGCGCGATCCGCACCAAAAGCCCCTGCTCCATCGCACTGATCGACCTCGACTTCTTCAAGAAGATCAACGATCTTTATGGCCATCCCGTGGGCGACGAAGTCCTGCGCACCTTCGCTATCACCATGTTCGCCAACGTGCGGGCGATCGATAAATTCGGCCGCTATGGCGGCGAGGAATTTCTGCTGATCATGCCGGAGACGGCCGAGGACACCGCCGAGAAGGTGGCGGATCGCCTGCGCATGATCATCGCGGACATCGACTGGAATTCGATTTCGCCCGGCATCGCCGTGACGATGTCGGCAGGCGTGGCCACGCTGCGCCACGACGAGACACCGGAGAACCTTCTACTGCGGGCCGACATGGCGCTGTATCGTGCCAAGGACCGTGGACGAAACAGAATCGAGCACGCTTAGAATGTTGTTTTCCCTCCGCGAGAATGTCGGCGGGTTGCCGTTTGGGACAGAAGTCATGAGTGCACACGCCGCCAACGCCACCAGTCTGTTGGCAGATCTTCAAGCCGCACTGACCCATGGAACGGTAGCACGCCGCGTCGAAACCCTCCGCCGCGTCACCGATCTGTTTCTGTACGCGCCTGCCGCCTATTCGGATGAACAGATCGCGCTGTTCGACGATGTATTCCAGTGCCTCCTGCTCAAGATGGAGCAATCGGCGAAGCAACTGCTGGCCGAGCGTCTCGCACAGGTGGCGGAAGCCCCGGCCGGTGTGATCCGTACGCTCGCGTTCGACGACATGATCGAAATTGCGGCCCCTGTCCTGTCCCATTCCGAAAAGCTCAACGAAACAGCGCTGGTCGAGAACTCGCGAAAAAAGAGCCAGGGTCATCTGCTGGCGATTTCGAAGCGCAAGGTCCTGACCCACGCCGTCACCGATGTGCTAGTCGAGCGCGGCAATGACGATGTGGTTGAGAGCACGATCAACAATCCCGGCGCGGAATTCTCCGACAATGGATACTCGCGCCTGATCATGCGCGCCGAGGGGCACGACGGCATCGCGACCTGCCTTGGCCTGCGCCCCATTCCGCGGCATTTTTATCTGCAACTGGTAGCCAAGGCCTCCCACGCGGTTCGCACCAGACTTAATGAGGCCAACCCGCATTACGCCGCCGAAGTCGCCGCCGTGGTGAAGGATGTCGCGATCCAGGCCAGCGCCGCGAAAACCGAAGACACCATCCGCGCGCAGACGCTCGTCAAGCTACTGCACAGCGACGGCCGCCTGAACGAGGCGCAGGTGGCGGCCTTCGCCGAACACGGCCGCGTCGAGGAAGTCTCCACCGCCATCGCGCTGATGACCGACGTGCCGATCCTCACCGTCGAGAACATGATGATCGAGCCACGCGCGGAAGGGCTGCTGGTGCTGGCGAAGGTCGCGGGCCTCAGCTGGGCGACGGTCGAAAAGATCCTGAAGGCGCGCCATGCGGTCGGCGACGTTGGAGTCTCGACAAGCCTTGCCGAGTATCACGACCACTTTAATCTGCTGCGACCCGCCACCGCCCAGCAGGTGCTGCGCTTCTACCGGATGCGCGAGGCCGGCACGATTCCTGCCGCGACTTCCTAGAACCCCAGGATCCGTTCCTAGAACCGCAAGACCCGGCGCCCGGCCATCGCTCCGACGAGCGTCACGAAAGCCGCCGCCAGCGTGTACCAGGTCGCCACGAACAAGGGCGAATCGTCTGCGCAATGCGAGGCATAGAGCGTCGCGCCCAGCCCCGCCGACATCAATCCCGCCAGCGCACCCAGCAGCATCGGGTGCGAAGTCGCTCCCTTGCGCAGCATCAACAGCGTGGCGATCAGGAACGGCGCCGAGAACAGCGGAATCGACGACATGCAGGCCATCGAGTTAGACCCGACCAGCCGGCCCTCCCAGTTCACGCGCTGAGGCACGGCGAAGTCCGCGACGATGCCGATGCCGAGCAGGCCCACGGGCAGCGCGAGCAGCCACATCCAGCCATGCAGCGAGGCATTCGGACGCGACAGATGCAGGCTCAACGCCGCGGCGCTCGATGCCAGCGCCAGCGTGACCAGGAATTTCAGATCGAAGAACGGATTGTAGATCGCCGTCGCGATATCCGGCCGCGGGCCGAGGCTCACCATGAACAGCACCGCCGACAGCGGCAACGCCGCGCAAATGCCCGCCAGCAGCCAGAGCCAGACCGGCTGCATCCGCGAAGGGTGATCGGCGACAAGGCTTGCGATGAGATCGTCGGTTTTCATATCAGGTCTTTCCGTGCACGCGCCGCGAGGGTCGAAAGTCCCCGGTGAAGCGCCACCCGCACCGCGCCTTCCTTCATCTCGAACTTCTTCGCCGTCTCGGTAATCGACAGCCCGTCGACCGAGATCGATTGCAGCACGTCGCGCTGGCGCTGCGGCAGCGTCTTCAGATGCGCCTCGATATCCACGCCGTTCGTCACTTCCGGTGCTTCCTCGCCGGGCAGCACGTCGGTGAAATCGTCGATGTCCACGAACACCCGGCGGCCGCGGCGGCGCAGCGCGTCGATCAGCTTGTTGCGCGCGATGGTGAACAGCCACGGCGCGAACGGCGCCTTGGCGTCCCATGTGTGTCGCTTCAGATGCACGGCGAGCAAAGTATCCTGCACGATATCCTCGGACTGATCGGGCGATTGCCCGGCACGCAACAGACCGCGCCGCGCCGCCGCCCTCAAGACCGGCGTGATGGCCGACAGGAGACGATGGTAGGCGGCGGTGTCACCCGCATTGGCCGACCGCATCAGGTCGGTCCATTCATGTTCCTGGCCGCGCACCGCGCTCCCTCTGGATGGTACGGGCTGTTTTCTAGAATGTTACAGCAGCCCGTGGCAAATCCTCAGGTTCCCACCTGCACCCCGGAGGCCGGTCCGCCGTCCCGCCCCTCCAGGCCGGTTTGAACCAAAGATTCCCAGCTTTTGCCGCGATGTGGCCACCTCCGGCAGGCCATTCTGGGCGCGGGCGCTGGGCAAAATAGAGAAAACAACGGAGACGAGATCATGCGACGGAGAATCCGTTATGCGCTGATCATGGCCGCCATGGCCTTCGCCTGGGCCGCCGGAAACGCCGAGCCAGTGCAGGCCGCGCCGCAAACCGAGGCGGCAGCCTCCAGCGCAAAGCCGCTCGCGCTCGGTAAGTTCACTAAGCACCGCAAGAAGCACGTCCGCCATCACCGTTATTCAAAGAAGCATCACGCCAGCGCCAAGGATTCCTCAAAGGTTTCTTCCAAGACCGGCAAAGACGACGGCGCCCAAACCGCCAACGGGACCGAGACAGATGCACCTTTGTCGCCCTCCGTCGCCAATGCCCGTGCCGAACTGACCAGCCCTCCTCTGGAGCAGCCGATGTTCGCACAGAACATGCTGCCCGATTCCTCCACCCTGACGGACACCGACAAGGCCGCCACGGCTGAGCCGGTGCCGAACGGCGTTCAGGTCACCACGTCCGATCAGTTGAACGACATGGACCGCGAGGCCACGGCCGCCCCGGCAGCAACGCCTGAGCCCACCACCGTCGCGCTGGCGCAGGTTGCCCAGCCCGCCGTCGCTTCGACAGGCGATGAATCCGCATGGCGCAGCGCTTCGCTGATCGGGAAAATCTTCATCGCCTTCGGCGTGATGCTGACACTCGCCTCCGCTGCGCGGATAATTATCGCCTGAGGGCGCCGCGCAACAACCAGCGATAGAGATGCTCGCGCATCGTCGCGGGCGCGTCCAGTCCCATGCGCGCGAGACAATCTGCATCCTCCGTGCTGCTTGCCGACAAGCCGCGCCATAGGAGCGACAACAGCGCGGCGGGACTTGGTGAGGCTTGCTGCAAGCTCTGTAAGGCCGGAATCAAACGCTGCTCGGTGGCGGTGAAATCCGTTCCGAACGGAAACTCCGGCAGCAGTCCCTTCTCCCGCAACGGCGCAAGCGCGCGCGCAATGCGTTCGGGCGTGTTGGTACGATGGGCAGGCGGAATCTCGTAACCCTGCGGCAGCTTGCCCTCTGCCTTGGCCTGCCGCATCAGTTCATCCTGAAAGCGCGAATCCGAAACGCACAGCATCGCCGCGATCACCTCGGCGTCGGATTTTCCGCGCAGATCGGCGATGCCGTATTCCGTCACCACGATGTCGCGGAGGTGCCGCGGAATGGTGGTGTGGTCGTACGACCAGCGGATGTTCGATTCCAGCCGCTTGCCGTTGTGGCGTGTGGCTTTAAGCGTCAGGATCGAACGCGCACCGTCCAATGCGAAGGATTGCGCGACGAAATTATACTGCCCGCCGACACCGCTCACCATCTGACCGTTGCTGAGACCATCGGAGATAGCATCGCCAAGCAGCGTCACCATCATCGCATTGTTGACGAAGCGCGCCTTCGGCCGCCCGATGCGCTTCGCGTCCTCGTCACCGTAAAGCTCGTTGGTGAAGGACACCGGCATCATCTGGATGCGATTAAGCCTGTCCTGCGGCATCTCGCGCAGCGCGCGGTAGAACGATTTCGGCCCAAGGAAGAACGCCGCGTGCAACCATGCACCATCGACCTCGCGGCGCACGATGCCCGCCTCGATCAGACCAAGGAATGCCTCGAAGAACATTTCGCTGAGGCCGTTCAACCCTTCTTTGAACGGCGCAAGCACGCGGGCGGGTTCGCCCGGCGAAAGACTGCTTACTGCCGTGCAAAAATCAAGGTTGTTGCGATCACGGACAATGAGGCTTTGCGCCAGCGCATCACCCACCTGCCCGATTCCGATCTGCAATGTGCCGCCATCCTCGATCAGCGTCGCTGCGTGAAGGCCAATGGCATATTTCGCATCGCCGACCGGTTCGGACGGCGGCGCGAACAGTGGGAAGTCCGTCTCCGCGCTATCGAGAATGGCGTGGAATTCGGACGCCGGCAGATCGCCCGGCCCCGGCATAAACGGCAGTTCGGAATTCACCTGCCCGATCAGCTTGAAATCGATCTTGCCCTCCACGCGCGCCTTGAGAAGGTCGAGCGTGGTGTCGGTGTTGCAGCTCAGGCTGTAGCGCACTTCGCCGTTCACCACACGCTTGGCGACGAGTTGCAGCACGACGTTGAGGCCGCGCGTCAGCATCCCCGCGACGGCATGGGTGTAGTTCGCCGCGATGTAATGCTGCTGGGCGTAACCGTTGTGCAGCCACTTGCCCGCGAGGAAGAAGAATTCCGTGATCTCGATGTTCTCTGGCAGGATTCCCGCATGCAGCCATTTGGCGTAATCGAGGTCCGGATAGCCGCCAAACAATCGCTCGATCACCGGGCCGATGAAGCGTCGCTCCAGATCGGATTTCGGGGTGGGCTTTTCCAGCGTCAGTGCCGTGAAGATCGTCAGGTGGATCGCAGAATCCGCCGCCGCCCGCTCACATAAAGCATTGGCGATATGGTTGGCCTTGCCGAGCCCGAGCGGCAGGCCGACCACCAGTCTGGGGCCGCACTCGCGCAGGACCGCGTCCACAAGCGTATGGGCGTCGGCATAAATCCTGGACATGCTGTTTCGACCCACCGTTTCGCACTGCCGGAGCCGGGCCGACTGTCATCACCCGCGCGGCAAGGTCAAGCAAATAAGGCGTTTTCCTCGTTCATCGCGGTCGGATTGCCACAGCCGCCAACATTTTCACGGGACAGTTTGCCCAAGGTTTGCTCAAGCCCCGCCCGGCCAGTATGACTGCCCCCAAAGTTGAGGTATCCGCTGTCGCGGGGACCTTTGTGATCGGGCGTCATGATTCGTTGGCATTCACGGCAGCGTTACGGAGCGGTGATGGCCCTGTTGCTGCTAGGCGCAGCTTCGGGCTCGCGCCCTGCATTCGCCGAAACGCTGCAGGACGCGCTGGTGAAGGCCTATCAGTCCAGCCCGCAATTGAACGCCTCCCGCGCCCAGCAGCGCGCCACCGATGAAAACGTGCCGCAAGCGCTGTCAGGTTACCGGCCGCAGATCATCGCCAGCCTGTCCGCCGGCCTGCAGACTGTACGCAATACCCTGCCTGATAATTCGATCCAGACCCAGGGACAGAAACCCTGGCAGATCGGCGTCACCGTCACGCAGACGTTGTTCAACGGCTTCAAGACCTCGTCCAGCGTGCGGGTCGCAGAATTCCAGGTGCTGTCAGGGCGCGAGGCGCTGCGCAATACCGGCCAGGGCGTGCTGCTCGACGCCGTGACCGCTTACATGAATGTGATCGCCAATCAGGCGCTGGTCGAGACCCAGAAGCTCAATGTGCAATTCCTGCGCGAAACGCTGGGTGTCGCCCGCACCCGTCTTGCGGCAGGCGATGTCACGCCCACCGACACCGCGCAGGCCGAGGCGCGGCTCAGTCGCGGGCTGGCCGACCTGAACGCGGCGCAGGTCGCGCTTCAGGTCAGCGAGGCCACCTATGCTCAGGTGATCGGTGAGCGGCCCGGCCATCTGGCCGCCGCCCCCACGGTCGATCGCTTCATCCCTCATACCCAGCAGGCATCGATCGATCTGGCCATCAAGCAGAATCCGGCGGTGATCGCGGCGACCTACGATGTCGATGTCGCGACCACGACGATCAGCGTCGCGGAATCGAGTCTGATGCCGCAGGTGACCGTGCAGGGCAACGTGCTGCGCCAATCGGACGGCGACCCCTATCTCAGCGTGAAGCGCGCCGATCAGGCCACGGTGGTCGGCCAGCTCACCATGCCGATCTATGACGGCGGCCTCGCCGCGTCGCAGACCCGCCAGTCGAAGGAGCTGGCGATGCAGAGCCGTCAGGTGCTGGAGCAAGTCCGCAATCAGGCGCGGACGGCTGCCCTCAGCGCCTTCATCACTAATGAGGGTGCCAAGGTCGCCCTCTCTGCCGCCGAAAGCGAAGTGAAAGCCGCAACGGTCGCGCTTGCGGGCGTCCGGCGCGAGGCTCAAGCCGGCCAGCGCACCACGCTCGACGTGCTGAACGCACAGGCCGATCTCACCGCCGCGCGCAGCCGCCAGATCCTCAGCCAGCGCGACCGGGTGATCGCCTCCTACACGCTGCTCAGCGCCATCGGCAAGCTCGACGTCCGCACGCTGGGCCTCAACACGCCGGATTACCTGCCCGAGGTGCACTACCATCAGGTACGCGACGCCTGGCACGGCCTGCGCACCCCATCAGGGCAATAACTCAGGTTGTAGCTTAAGCTTGCTCGCGGCCGCGGCGCGAGAACAGCAGGATCAGCACCGGCAGCGTGACGAGGATCACGATCGGTGCAAGCGCCATGCCGGACACCACCACCAGCGCCAGCGGCTTCTGCACCTGCGAGCCGATGCCCGTCGACAAGGCTGCAGGCAGCAAGCCAATGCCCGCGACGGCGCAGGTCATCAGCACGGGCCGCATCTGCAATTCGCCGGTGCGGATCACCGCCTTGACGCGATCCACCCCCTCATCGATGAGCTGGTTATATTGCGACAGCATGATGATGCCGTCCATCACCGCGATGCCGAACAGCGCGATGAAGCCGATCGCCGCCGACACGCTGAACGGCACACCGCTGAACAAGAGGCCGAGCACGCCGCCAAGCACCGCCATCGGGATCACGCTCATCGCGAGCATGGTGTCAACCATCGAGCCGAAATTGAACCACAGCAGAACGCCAATCAATGCGAGGCTGATCGGCACCACGATCGACAGCCGCTTGATCGCATCCTGCAAATTGCTGAACTCGCCGACCCACTCGAGATGCGTGCCCGGAGGCAGCTTCACCTCGGCGGCCACCTTCTCCTGCGCTTCGCGGATGGTGCTGCCAAGGTCGCGCTCGCGCACCGAGAACTTTATCGGCAGATAGCGTTCCTGCTGTTCGCGGTAGATGTAGGCCGCGCCGGAAACGAGCTTGATCGTCGCAACCTCGCTCAACGGAATCTGCGTGATGCCGTTCGGCCCCTGCGCCGCGATCCGCAGGTTGCGGATGCTCTCGGCGCTCTTGCGATATTCCGGCGCGAGGCGGACGACAATCGGGAAATGACGGTCGCTGCCCGGCTCATACAGGTCACCTGCGCTGTCGCCGCCGATGGCGACGCGGATGGTGGCGTTGATGTCGCCCGGGGACAGCCCGTAGCGCGCCGCACGGACGCGGTCGACATCGATCTGGATCGTCGGCTGCCCGAGCGAGGTGAACACCGACAGGTCGGCGATGCCCCGTACTGTCGCCAGCACCGACTTGATCTTGTTAGCCGTCTCCGTGAGTTCGACGAGATCGTTGCCGAACAGCTTGATCGAATTCTCGCCCTTCACGCCCGACACCGCTTCCGCGACGTTGTCCTGCAGATATTGCGAGAAGTTGAATTCGACGCCCGGGAACTTCGCCTGCAACTGCGCCAGTAGTTCAGACGTCACCTCGTCCTTGTCGTGCGTCCCGGGCCACTGGCTCACGGGCTTCAGCGGCGCAAAGAATTCCGCATTGAAGAAGCCTGCGGCATCGGTGCCGTCATCCGGGCGGCCGTGCTGCGACACCACTGACTGCACTTCCGGCCGCTCAGCAATCAGGCGCCGCATCTCGTTGACGTAGGTGTTGCCTGCTTCGAGCGAGATGGTGGATGGCAGCGTGGCGCGAATCCACAGGTTGCCCTCCTCGAGCTTCGGCAGGAATTCCAGCCCGAGCATCCGGATCGCGATGAAAGTGAAAACCAGCAGCACACCTGCTGCGGTGATCACGTATCTGGTGTGCGCCACTGCCCAATTCAGCAACGGCGCGTAGCGCGCATGCAACCAGCGCACCACTCGCGTTTCGACCTCGTGAACATGCGCGGGCAGGATGATGGCGCTGAGCGCCGGCGTCACGGTGAAAGTTGCAAGCAAGCCGCCGACCAGCGCGTAGGCATAGGTTCGCGCCATCGGGCCGAAGATATTGCCCTCGACACCGCTCAGCGTGAACAGCGGCAGGAAGGCTGCAATGATGATCGCCGCGGCAAAGAAGATCGAACGCGACACGTCGGCGGCCGCGCTGAAAATCCCGTGACTCTTCATCCCCATCATTGTCTCGGGCGAAATCGCTTCTTCCTCGGTCGGGGACAGTTCGGTGCCGTGCGACAGCCGCCGGAAGATCGCCTCCACCATGATGACGGTACCGTCCACGATCAGGCCGAAGTCGATAGCGCCGACCGACAGCAGATTCGCGGATTCGCCCCGCAGCACGAGAATGATGACAGCGAAAAACAGCGCGAACGGAATCGTCGCGCCGACGATCAGCGCGCTGCGCAGATCGCCTAGGAACAGCCATTGCAACAATACGATCAGGATGATGCCGACGACCATGTTGTGCAGCACCGTTGCCGTCGTGGTATCGATCAGGTCCTGACGATCGTAGATGCGCTCGATGCGCACGCCGGGCGGCAGGATATTGGACTTGTTGATTGTGTCGACCATCTGGGTGACGCGCGCGATGGTCGGCGAGCTTTTCTCGCCACGACGCATCAGCACGATGCCCTGCACGATGTCGTCGGCATCGTTCATTCCGGCGATGCCGAGCCGTGGCTTGTAACCGATCTCGACCTTGGCGACATCCTTCACCAGGATCGGGTTGCCGGCGCTCTGCGAGATCATGGTGTTGGCGAGATCGTCCACCGAGCGGATCAGGCCGACACCGCGCACCACCGCCGACTGTGTGCCGATATTGACGGTGCTGCCGCCAACATTGATGTTGGCATTACTGACCGCCTGCAGCAATTGCGGCAACGACAGGCCCGCCGCCGCGAGCTTGTTGAAATCGACCTGCAACTCATAGGTCTTGGTCTTGCCGCCCCAGCCGGTGACGTCGATTACGCCCGGCACCGCACGGAAACGGCGCTGCAACACCCAATCCTGCAAGGTCTTGAGATCGAGCACGCTGTAATTTGGCGGCCCAACCAGACGATAGCGGTAGATTTCGCCGACCGCACTCAGTGGCGAAATCCCAGGCTGGGCTCCGCCGGGCAATGGCGACAATTGCCCCAGCCGGTTCAGAACCTGCTGCAAAGCCTCTTCATAGGTATAATCGAACGAGAACTGCAGTTTGACGTCGGATAACCCGTAGAGCGAGATCGTGCGGATGACACGCAGGTTCTTGATGCCCGCCACTTGGGTTTCGATCGGGATCGTAATGTAGCGCTCAATCTCCTCGGCCGACATGCCCGCGCTTTGCGTGACGACGTCCACCATCGGCGCGGTCGGATCGGGATAGGCCTCGATGTTGAGCTTCTCGAACGCGATCAGGCCTCCGATCACCACCGCGGCAAAAATGCCGAGAATGAGGAAGCGGCGATGGACAGCCAGCGAGACGAGACGGTCGATCAATCCAGCGCCCCTCGATAGGACACCTGTCGCAGACCTTCTGCGCCGGTGGCTTCATGCCTGCCGCAGACGCTCTGGTTTGGCCGCGCGCTGCGGCATCGGCGGATGGATTGAGCCATTATTAGCTGCCGGACGCGGCACGGTCGATGAACAGCCCGCCCTTGACGACGACCTGCTCGCCGGGACGGAGGTTTTCCGTCACCTCGACAAGATTGCCGCTCGACAGGCCGACCTTCACCGGACGCAATTCGATGGTCTTGTTGTCATGCGCGACCCAAAGCCGGACATTCTCCGCCTCGTAGATCAGGGCCTGCTTCGGCACCGCCACCGCAGGATGGTCGCCCGGCGAAAAGATCGTGACGTTGGCGAACATTTCCGGCTTCAGGCTGCCGTCGGAATTGTCGATAGTGGCGCGGATGGTCAGCCGCCGTGTCACCGGATCGATCGCGGTCGCGACATAATTGATCCGCGCGGTGCGCGTACGCCCCGGCGACGACAAAACGGTGAAGGAGACGTCCTGTCCTACCGCGACATCGTCGGCGTCCACCTCGCGGACATAGCCGGTCAGCCACACGGTCGACAGATCGCCGATCACGAAAACAGGATCAGTCGCGCCCGCGTTGATGTATTGCCCCGGCCCGACCTTGCGCTGGACCACGGTGCCCGCGATGGGCGACACGACGGTCAACTCCGGATTGATGCTGCCCTTGTCCTGGAAGGAGGCGATGGCGGCATCGCTCAGGCCGAGAATCTTCAGGCGGTTGCGTGACGCTTCAAGCGCCGTCTGCGCCGAACGCATGTCGTTTTCCGCCTGCACCTCCGTCGCCTGAGCGGACTGGTAGTCCTTCAGCGGAACGGCCTTGCCGTCGAACAATTCCTTGGCGCGCTTGCCCTGCGTCTGCGCGAGATCGAGCGCTGACCGCGCCTTGTTGGTCGCGGTCAGCGCCGCGATAAACTCGTTCTGGGCCTGCACGGTGTCGGTGGCCTCGAGCACGAACAGAGGCTGCCCCTGCTCGACATGATCGCCCGCGCGCACCAAGAGTTTCGTCACACGCCCGGTGTAGGGCGAGAACACCTGGGTGGAGCGATCCTCGTCGATGGAAATCTTGCCTTCGGTGATGTGCTCGGCGCGGAACACCTTTTGCGTGGCAGGCATCACCGTCAGGCTCGCCCATTCCACCGCCGTCGGCTTGTAGCGGGTCGGATCGCGGGCCGCCTTGCTGGAAATGTCGGACAGTTGCGGGTCCGGAGACAGAAGATGGACGCCGCCGTAAATCACAGCACCAGCGCCCAGCACGGCGCAAAGACCGAACACGGCCCGCTTGGGCCCGATCCGGGCAATGATATCCTTCAAGGAAGGGCGGTGATCCAGCACGCGAACGATCCCGTGAAAGAAGAAAAGACTGCCATGATTATGGCCCGACGGTCGCAACCCAAGTGTGACGGTATCCCGTCAACCCGGCCGTCTATAGGGCCGGTTTTGGCTTTTCGACAATCCAAAACATCGTGGGCGGGAGGAATTCCGATCACTTCTTCGATTATGTGTTAATTCCGCTGCCCGGCGGCCCGGCGAAAACCTTCAAAACATCCGAAAAATCACGATTCTCGGCCGATTCAGGCAGGAAGCCGGGTTTCCACCAGCCGGACCCAGTAGGACGTCCCGAAAACGATGGCGTCGTCGTTGAAATCGAACGCCGGGTGGTGCCAGCCGGCGCTGTCGCCGTTGCCGAGAAAGATGAATGCCCCCGGACGCGCCTGCAGCATGTAGGCGAAATCCTCCGCCGCCATCAAAGGCGGAATACCGAGGCTGACCCGCCCCTGCCCGGCGACCTCGCCTGCCACCTGCGCCGCGATATCGGTTTGTCCGGCATGATTCACCAGCACCGGATAGCCGCGCCGATAATCCACGGCGATCTTCGCCCCGCTCTGCGTCGCAATGCCGGCTGCAATCTCCCGCACCCGCTTCTCGACCATGTCGCGCATCTGCGGCGTAAGCGTGCGCACCGTGCCGATCAGCGTCGCGGTCTGCGGGATGACGTTACGTGCATCGCCCGCCTTGAACTGGCAGATCGAGATCACCGCCGCCTCCAGAGGATCGGCGGCCCGCGAGACGATGGACTGCAACGCAACGATCAGTTGCGAACCGGCCAGCACCGGGTCGATCGCCTTGTGCGGTGCGGCAGCATGACCACCGGCGCCTTCGATCTCGATGTCGACATGATCGGTCGAGGCCATGGCCGGGCCGGCGCGCAACGCGAACGTCCCCACCGCCATGCCGGGAGAATTGTGCATCCCATAGATTTCATCGATGCCGTATTTTTCCACCAGACCGTCGTCGAGCATCGCAGCAGCACCCGCACCGCCTTCTTCGGCGGGTTGAAACACCACCACCGCTTCGCCCGCAAAATTGCGCGTCTCGGTGAGATAACGCGCAGCACCGAGCAGCATCGCGGTGTGGCCATCATGGCCGCAAGCATGCATGCGGCCCGGCACGGTCGAGCGATACGGCGCGCCGGTTTCTTCCTCGATCGGCAGCGCGTCCATGTCGGCACGCAGGGCGACCACCTTGATGCCGTCACCTTGCGCGGGCTTGCGGCCCTTGATGCGCCCGACCACGCCGGTGCGTCCGATCCCGGTCGCCACCTCGTCGCAGCCGAATTCGCGCAATTTCGCCGCCACGAACTCCGCCGTCCGGTGCACCTCGTACATCAGCTCGGGGTGCGCATGCAGTTCACGCCGCCACGCGGTGATCTCGGGCTGGAATTCGGAGATGCGATTGACGATCGGCATTCGGCGAACCTGAAAAGAGTGCGACGCACAAAGGTAACATGCCCGTGCCTCTGGCTCAAAGTGCAATGGCGTGCCGCGAATCTGCGCGTTAAGACCACATGACGTTTGAAAATGCCGAAGGCTCCCCCATGACCGATCTTCTCGAAGGTGACTATGACTATATTGTCGTAGGCGCCGGCACTGCCGGCTGCATTGTCTCCAACCGATTGTCCGCCGACCCGAAAAACCGGGTGCTGACACTGGAGGCCGGGGGACGCGATAACTGGATCTGGTTTCACATTCCGGTCGGCTATCTGTTCGCCATCGGCAATCCGCGCTCCGACTGGATGTTTCGCACCGAACCGGAGCCCGGCCTCAACGGCCGCTCGCTGCATTATCCGCGCGGCAAGGTGATCGGCGGCTGCTCCGCGATCAACGCGATGGTGTCGATGCGCGGCCAGGCTGCGGACTACGATCACTGGCGTCAGCTCGGCCTCAATGGCTGGGGCTGGGATGACGTGCTGAAATCGTTCAAGTCGCTTGAGGATCATTACCTCGGTGCGACCGAATATCACGGCGCGGGCGGCGGATGGCGGATCGAGCCGCCGCGTATTTCATGGGACGTGCTCGACGCCATCGCAAACGCCGCCGAACAGATGGGTATCCGCAAGATTCCCGACTTCAACACCGGCGACAATGAAGGCTCCAGCTATTTTCAGGTCAACCAGAAGCGCGGACGGCGCTGGTCGTCGGCGCGCGGCTTTCTCAAGCCCGCACTGAACCGCCCGAACCTGCGGCTGGAGACCAATGTGCTGGTCGATAAGCTTATCATCGAGAACGGCCGCGCGGTCGGCGTCCGCTACAGCCGCGACGGCAAGACATTCGAGGCCCGTGCCAAGGGCGAAGTCATCCTCACGTCGGGATCAATCGGCTCGGTGCAGATCCTGCATCGCTCCGGCATCGGACCGCGCGAATGGCTGGAGCCACTCGGCATCGAAACCGTTCTCGACCGTCAGGGCGTCGGGCGCAATCTACAGGACCACCTGCAACAGCGCGCGATTTACAAGGTCCAGGGCATCAAGACCCTCAACGAGGTTTACGCTTCGCTGGTCCAGCGCGCATGGATGGGCATCGATTATGCGCTGCGGCGGCGCGGGCCGCTGACAATGGCACCCTCGCAGCTCGGAATCTTCACGCGGTCGAGCCCAGAGCACGAACGCGCCAACATCCAGTTTCACGCACAACCGCTGTCGCTCGACAAGTTCGGCGATCCGCTGCACGATTTTCCCGCCATCACACTCAGCGCGTGCAATCTGCGTCCGACCTCGCGCGGCGAGATCAGGTTGCGATCCGCAGCGCCTGACGAAAAGCCGATCATCGCACCGCACTATCTGTCGACCGACGCGGACCGCAAGGTCGCTGCCGATGCGATCCGCGTGACACGCAAGATGATGAAACAACCCGCGATGGTGGCCTACAATCCTGAGGAATACCTCCCCGGCCCTTCCGTCGGCGACGACGATGCTTCGCTCGCAAAGGCCGCCGGCGATATCGGCACCACCATCTTCCATCCAGTGGGAACCGCGAAAATGGGACTGCCGAGCGATCCGCTCGCGGTGGTCGATGAACGTCTGCGATTCTTCGGAATCGAGCGGCTGCGCGTGATCGACGCCTCGGTGATGCCGACCATCACCTCGGGGAACACCAACACACCCACCGCCATGATCGCCGAAAAAGGTTCCTCATTCATCCTTGCGGACAACCGCTAGGAAAATCGTCGAATACAGCACTACGATTGCTGCCACATTTGATCTGCACAACGCGCGTAAAACCGGCGAGCGAAGACGGTGCTTGCCGGTTGCGTTTGGTATTCATCTCCATGGCCTCTATAGTGCGAATCGCACCGCCATCAGACAAAGGACGAAAATGATCAGAACACTTCTCGTTGCCGCATTGCTTGCGTCCTCGACGGCTGCGGTCATGGCACAGGGGCAGGCCCGCAGCGGCACGCCCGAGGAGCAGAAGGCTTGCGCGAAGGACGTTTCGCGTTATTGCCGCTCCGTGATGGATCAGTCGGACCTCGTGATCCTCTCCTGTTTGCAGCAGCATCGTCCCAAGATCAGCAAGACGTGTGATGGCGTTCTGATCAGCCACGGTCAGTAAGATCGCCTGCGATATCCGGACAAACAAAAAGCCGCCGCATCATCGATGCGGCGGCTTTTTGCTGTCCCCGGCCCTTCTACGTTAAACAGGACTTGATCCGCACATCCCCCGATTCAAGCCCACCCACCATGAAAGGTCCGCGAGATGGAACAAGCGCAGCTTATTTTGATAACGGGTGGCGGTCGCGGTGTCGGCGCGGCAACGGCACGGCTTGCTGCGGCACAGGGCTACGATGTCGCGATCAGCTTTATCTCCAATGAGTCTGCCGCTCTTGCAGTGGTGCACGATGTGGAAGCCGTCGGACGCCGCGCATTGGCCGTGCGCGCAGACAGCGCAGACCCGAAGCAAATCGCTCAGCTTTTCGCCGCAATTGACCAGAAATTCGGGCGGCTCGACGTGCTCGTGAACAATGCGGCGATCATTGCAAAGCAGTCCCGGCTGGAGGACCTCGAATTCGAGCGGATGCAGCGTATTTTCGCAGTCAACGCAATCGGCCCGATTCTCTGCGCACAGCAGGCAGCGAAGCGTATGTCACACCGACACAACGGGCGCGGCGGCGTGATCGTCAACATCTCGTCGGCAGCGGCGCGGCTCGGCAGTCCCAACGAATATATCGACTACGCCGCATCAAAGGGCGCCCTCGAGACATTCACGACGGGCTTCGCCAAGGAAGTCGCGCGCGAGGGCATCCGCGTCAACTGCATTCGCCCCGGCCACATTTACACCGAGATGCATGCCAGCGGCGGCGAGCCGAACCGCGTGGATCGCGTCAAGGACACGATCCCTCTTGGGCGAGGCGGTCAGCCTGAAGAGGTGGCGAAGGCGATCCTGTGGCTGGCCAGTAGCGAGGCGTCCTTCATCACCGGCACGTTCCTCGACGTCACCGGCGGTAAGTAAGCAACACGCGCGGTCTTGTCGGGGCGCGAGCAGCTTCGCGAGCGACCCGGAATCCGGTGCGGCGAGTCCGCATCGATACCGAGAGAGATTCCGGGTCCGGTCCCCTTCAGGGCCCATCCCGGAATGGCAATCCTAAACTGAGAAACGCATTACGCCGACTTGCGCACAGCGTTGTCCATCAGCGTCTTGCCGAGCGACCACACCGCGCCGGGGACGCGATGGCTCGCGGCGATCACGTCATCGAACGATTTCTCGATCCACGCGCAGTCCTCATCGGTGATGATGAGCGGCGGCAGCATCTTCACCGTATGGCTCGCATGACCCGCGACCTGGGTCAGGATCTTGTGGTCCTTGAACAGCGGAATGGTGATGAGCTGGCAGAACAGTCCCTTGCTCGCCGATTCCAGCAGATTCCAAGACGCCTTGAGCGCGAAGGATTTCGGCGGGCCGAACTCGACGCCGATCATCAGTCCCTTGCCGCGCACGTTCTTGAGAAGCTCGTAACGCGGGATCATCGCATTGAGCGTGCTGACGATGCGGTTGCCGCAACGCTCGGCATTCTCGATCACCTTCTCGGACTTCAGCACCTCAAGCGTGGCGATGCCTGCAGCCATCGCGAGATCGTTCTTGGCGAAGGTCGAGCCGTGAACGACGGCGCGATCCATGCGATCGAAGATCTTGTCGAAGATCGCCTTGCGCATCAGCACCGCGCCGACCGGCACATGGCCGCCTGAGAGCGACTTCGACAGCAGCACCATGTCCGGCTCGACATTCCAGTGCTCGACCGCGAGGAAGCGTCCGGTGCGGCCGAGGCCGCACTGGATTTCGTCGGCGACGAAGATCGTGCCGTATTTCTTGCAGAGCGCGGCTACGCCCGGCAGATAGTCGTCGCTCGGAATGTTGACGCCCTTGCCCTGCACCGGCTCGACGATGAAGGCCGCAACCTGCCGCGACATCAGCGCCTTCTCCAGCGCCTCGAGGTCGTTGAAAGGGATCACCGAGCAATCAGGCAGCAGCGGGCCAAAGCCGCCACGGAAATTCGCGTCATCGGTCAGCGACAGCGAGCCATAGGTCAGGCCGTGATAGCCGTGGTCGCAATAGACGATGCCGGTCCGTCCGGTCGCACCGCGCGCAAATTTGATCGCGGCTTCGACACATTCCGTCCCCGAATTCGCGAAAAACACCTTATCAAGATAAGGCACATGCGCGATCAGACGCTCGGCCAGAACTCCGGCGAGCGTGGAAATGTCGAGTTGAACGAGATTGGCGAATTCGCTGTCGAGCACGCTTTTCAGGGCATCGCGAATCACGGGATGGTTACGGCCGAGCGCGAACACCCCGAAGCCGCTGAGGAGATCGAGGTAGCGCGCATTGTCGCGATCGAAGAGGTATTGCCCCTGCCCGCGCTGGAACCCGACGTCGTAACCAATGGTTTTGAGAACCCGGACGAGTTGCTCGTTCAGATACCTCGTATGGAGCGCACCACGCTGAAACTGGCGATCGGCGACTATCTCGGAAATGTCTAGATTTGCTTTCACCATGCAGTACATACGTCGTTTGATGGGTCGCTCGTCAACCGAAAAAAGCGTCGCGGCCCACGGTGGCCGGATGGAACGCCCCGTGAAATTACGGTTTACTTTCGTTTGCAGCCTGCGCGAGGATTCATGCGAAAATTAGCTTGTTCGGCGATAGTCTTATTCGGTGCCATGGGTTCAGTCGCGGGTATTGCCCATGCCGCCGAAATCCCCGGCGAATGGCTGGTTAAGGAAGGCGTGGCCACCATCCGCATCGCCGACTGCAACGGCCACCTCTGGGGCGTCGTCGCCACGGAAAAGACGCCGGGCGGTGTGGACAGCAAGAACCCGGACAAAACCAAGCGCAGTCGCCCCACCCTCGGCATGCCGGTTCTTCTCGACATGCAGAAGGACGAGGACGAGAAGGGCAAGTGGAACGGCCACATCTATAACGCCAAGGACGGCAAAACCTACGAGTCCTCGATCAAGTTGTCGTCACCGAACCAGTTGAAGGTCGAGGGCTGCGTGCTCGGCTTCCTGTGCGGCGGCGAGACGTGGACGCGCGTGCCCGAGCCGGTCACGCCGATGGCCGCCAATCCAGCCACGCCGCACGCCGGGACACCACATACCGGCACGAAAGCGACCGGCAGCGTTCCGCGGACCATCGGTCAGAAGGCTCCCGCCCCGATGCCGGGAGCGGCAGCAACGACGCCCCCGGCTCCCGGTTCAGTCTCCGACATCTGTCTTCTCCCCGACATCGCGGGGGCGGCCCATTAGGGCCGGCTGAAACAGCACCGCCGCCGCGAGCGTCGTCACCAGCGACAGCGCCATCAGCTTGCCCATGCTCGACGTGCCGGGATGGCTCGACAGCCACAGGCTGCCGAATGCCGTCGCGGTCGTCATCGCACTGAAGAAGATCGCGCGCGTCAGGCTCGATTGCAGCAGCTTGACGTGCCCTGCCCGCCACGCCGTCACGTAATAGATCTTGAACGCGACGCCGACACCGAGCAGCAGCGGCAGCGCAATGATGTTGGCAAAATTCAGCGGCATTCCGATGAGGACGCAGATCTCCAGCGTCACCACGCCCGCAAGAATGAGCGGCACCAGCGTCAACAGCACGTCGGTGAACCGCCGCAGAACGATGTACAAAAGGACACCGATCGACAGGAGCGCCCAGCAGCCTGCCTGAATGAACGCCATGACGATGGTGTGGCCCGATTCCAGAATCGAGATCGGTCCGCCGACCGCAGTCGGCTCGACCTTCTGAACCGCCGCCGCAAACTTGCGCAGCGTCTCGTTGTCGTTCGGATCACCCTTCGGCTGCGCCTCGACGCGCGCGCGCCCATCCGGCGTCATCCAGTCCGCGACGAGTTCAGGCGGCAGGTTTTTCAGCGTGATCGGCTGGGCCTTCAGCGAATTGCGAACCTGCTCCACCAGCGTGTGATACGGCGACAGGAATATCTCCGCGGTCTTGTCGCGCACCGATTTGTCGGATTGCGCGAGCCGGGTCAGATCGCCCGCAAGCCGGTTGGCGGCGGCCGCGACTTCGGGCGAAGACTTTCCGGCCGTGCGCTTGAGGGCTGCGGCGGCGTCCGTCAGCGCCGCAACGTTGTCGAAATCCTCCGCCGCAGCACCGGGCTGCGATCTGAAGATTGGATCGAGCGCGCCCGCGGCACGGCGGATCAAGCCGAGCTTGGCCTGCTGATCCTCCGGCACGAAACTGTCCAACGTCGTAGTGCGGGACACTTCCGGCAGTTTCGCCAGCCGCTGTTCGGCCTCCTTCGCCGCCGCAAGTGACGGCGCCAATACCTCTACAGCATTGGTCGCGGTGGTCGGATCGCGGCGCAGGTCGAGATAGGTCGCGATCGACTCCACCTTCGGGCTGCGCAGGTTCATCGGGTTGAAGTCGAAATGCAGGAAGTACAATAGCGGCAGGCCGAGCGTCGCCACGCCGAGCGTGGTCGCGACGATGCCAATGCGGTGGTCTTCCAGAAACTTGTCGACCGGCGCGAGGAAGGCGTAGCCGACAGGCTCCTTTTCGCCCGGCGGGTTGAACAGCTTCAACAGCGCGGGCAGCACCGTCACCGCCATGAAGAACGCGATCAGCATGCCCGCACCGGCGATCTTGCCGAGTTCGGACACGCCTTTGTAATGCGTCGGCAGGAACGACAGGAAGCCTGCGGCGGTCGCCACGGCGGCGAGCGTCAGCGGCACCGCGGCATGTTTGGCCGCCGCCTCCAGCGCCTCCTGCAGATCGGGGACGTCGTAACGATCCGATCTGTAGCGGACGCTGTACTGGATTCCGAAATCGACGCCGAGACCGACGAATAGCACGAAGAACGCGATCGATATCAGATTGAACGACTGCGCGATCAGCAATGCCACCGCCGTCGTCACCGACAAGCCGATGGCGAGTGTGATCAGCACCGCCAGAATGATCCGCGGCGAATGCAGCGCAAGCCACAGGATGAAGATCACGATCAGGATCGTTGCGATGCCGTTTTCCAGCGCGCCATCCTGTACCGTGCCGAATTCCTCGTTGGCGATCGGCACCGGGCCGGTCAGGCGCACGCGAGCGTGAAAATTCTTGTCGAACGACAGATCGCTCGCCGCCTGCCGGATCGCGTCGGTTGCGACCTTGCCGGGCTCGAGCGCCTGATAGTCGAGGATCGGCTGGATCAGGATAAGCGAACGCAGGTCAGAGGGCGTCAACGGCTCGTTGCTGGTGAGTTGCCGCCAGGAAAAGGTGCCGCTGCCGGTCATGAGGATCTGCTCAAGACTCTCGGAGACGAGATTGAGCGGCCGCGCCAGCCCCTCGCGCGGCAGCTTGCCGCGCTCCACGCCTTGCAGCGCGGTCTGGAGCACGCCGGTCAGACCTCGGATGCTCGGATCGTCATGCAGGATGTCAAAAAACGGCTGGGCCGCCGTATACTGGCCGGTGATCTTGCCGACCTCGGCCGTGGACAAGAACAAAAGTCCGTTATTCTGGAAAAACGGGGTATCCGCCGGGCGGACCACCGAGGTGAATTTATCGGTCTGCGGTGCGAGTTTTTGCTCCAACGCCGCGCTCGCCTGGGCGGCCAATTCCGGGGTCGCAGCCTCAACAACCGCGATAATCAGCTCGTTTCGGCCCGGAAATGCCTTCTCATAGGCCAGTTCACGCTGCCGCCAAGGCAGGTTTTCGGAGATCAGCTTGTTGACGTCGGTCGAAATCGCAAAATTGTGCGATGCATATATACCGGCTATGACTGCCAAAATAACGCCAAGAAGTACGGTAAGCCATGCATGGCGCGTACAAGTCTTGACCAAAGAGACAATTATCCTTGTCAGCACAGGTTTTCTTTCTATTTGAAGCGATCAGGTTGAGGGATTGCGCGTTTTAGGTAGGCCAGCGGATTAACTCTGACCTGCTGGATAGGTGCCCATTGGACACATAATCATGGCATAAGGCGGAAAATTGCCGGGAACTACTGCGTCATAGCTGCCTTAATGATACACTTCCTCGCCGTTCACGTCTTGTTCTTGTACAGTTCGGATCTCCCCCAATGACCTCATCCACACCGTTGCTCGACCAGATCAACTGTCCCTCCGATTTGCGCAAGCTCAAAGAAAGCGAGCTGGCACAGGTGGCACAGGAGCTGCGCGCGGAAACCATCAATACGGTTGCGGTAACGGGCGGCCATCTCGGCTCAGGCCTTGGCGTGGTGGAACTCACTGTCGCGTTACATCATGTTTTTAATACGCCCGAGGACCGCATCATCTGGGATGTCGGCCATCAAGCTTATCCTCACAAGATTCTGACCAGCCGACGTGACCGGATTCGCACGCTTCGGCAAGGTGGCGGCTTGTCCGGATTCACCAAGCGCGCCGAGAGTGAATACGACTGCTTCGGCACCGCGCACTCCTCCACCTCGATCTCCGCCGGTCTGGGCATGGCGGTGGCCCGCGACCTGTCGGGCGCCAACAACAACGTGATCGCCGTGATCGGCGACGGCGCGATGTCCGCCGGCATGGCCTATGAGGCGATGAACAATGCAGGCGCGATGGATTCGCGACTGATCGTCATCCTCAACGACAACGAAATGTCGATCGCCCCGCCGGTCGGCGCGATGTCGTCCTACCTGTCGCGGCTGACCTCCAGCAACACCTATCGGTCGCTGCGCGAGATCGGCAAGCAGGTTGCCAAGCGGCTGCCGAAATTCGTCGAAAAGGGCGCGCAGCGCGCCGAGGAATACGCCCGCGGCATGCTCTCGGGCGGCACGCTGTTCGAGGAGCTTGGCTTCTACTATGTCGGCCCGATCGACGGCCACAACCTCGACCATCTGCTCCCGGTGCTGAAGAACGTCCGCGACTCCAAGGTCGGCCCGACGCTGATCCATGTCGTGACGCAGAAGGGCAAGGGCTACAGCCACGCCGAGACGGCCAAGGATAAGTACCACGGCGTCGTTAAATTCGATGTCGCCACCGGCAAGCAGAACAAGGCAAAGGCCAACGCGCCCTCCTACACGAGCGTGTTCGGCAATGCGCTGGTCAAGCTCGCCGAGAAGGACGAGAAGATCATCGGCATCACCGCCGCGATGCCGTCAGGTACCGGCATCGATATTTTCCAGAAGGTCTATCCCGAGCGTACGTTCGACGTCGGCATCGCCGAACAGCATGCAGTGACGTTCGCTGCGGGCCTTGCCACCGAAGGCATGAAGCCGTTCGTCGCGATCTACTCGACCTTCCTGCAACGCGCCTACGATCAGGTGGTGCATGACGTCGCGATTCAGAAACTGCCGGTGCGCTTCGTGATCGACCGCGCCGGTCTCGTCGGCGCCGATGGACCGACGCATGCAGGCTCGTTCGACCTCGCTTATCTCGGCTGCCTGCCCGACATGGTCATCATGGCCGCGTCGGACGAAGCCGAACTCGTGCACATGGTCGCGACCGCCGCCGGCATCAACGACCGCCCCTCCGCCTTCCGCTTCCCGCGCGGCGACGGTGTCGGCGTCGATCTCCCTTCCGAAGGCGTTCCGCTCGAAATCGGCAAGGGCCGCATCGTGCGCGAAGGCTCGTCGGTGGCGATCCTGTCGCTCGGCACACGGCTCAATGAATCGCTGAAGGCTGCCGACATTCTGAAATCGCACGGGCTGACCACAACGGTCGCCGATGCGCGCTTCGCAAAACCGATCGATACCGATCTGGTGCTGCAACTTGCGCGCGACCACGATGTTCTCATCACCATCGAGGAAGGCGCTATCGGCGGCTTCGGCGCGCAGGTGCTCCACACGCTCGCCGAGGCGGGCGCTCTCGACAAGGGCCTGAAGGTTCGCTCGATGGTGCTGCCGGACGTCTTCATCGACCAGGACAGCCCCGCTGCGATGTACGCAAAGGCCGGTCTCGATGCCAAGGGCATCGTTAAGCGCGTGTTCGAGGCGCTCGGCCGTGAAAACGAAATCAACGCGGTGCAGCTTGCTTAACAAGATCCCTACTCCGACCACACTTCAGGTCCTGCTGGCCCAGCCGCGCGGCTTCTGCGCGGGCGTGGTGCGTGCGATCGAAATCGTCGAACGCGCGCTGGAGAAGTATGGCCCGCCGGTCTATGTCCGCCACGAGATCGTCCACAACAAGTACGTGGTCGAAAGCCTCAAGGCGAAGGGCGCGGTGTTCGTGGAAGACGTCCACGAAGTGCCGGACAACGCCATCACCGTGTTCAGCGCGCATGGCGTCGCCAAGAGCGTAGAAGCCGAAGCTGCTTCGCGTAACCTTCCGGTGCTGGACGCCACCTGCCCGCTCGTCTCCAAGGTCCACAATCAGGGCAAGCGCTATGTCGGCAAGGGCCGGCAACTGGTGCTGATCGGCCATGAGGGCCACCCGGAGGTGGTCGGCACCATGGGTCAGGTCCCCGGCCCGGTGACGCTGGTGCAGAGCGTGGAAGACGTCGCGCGGCTCGACATTCCGAGCGATGCGCCGGTCGCCTACATCACCCAGACCACGCTCAGCGTCGACGACACCAAGGACATCATTGCGGCTCTCGCAGAGCGGTTTCCCGATCTTGAGGGACCCGACACCCGCGATATCTGCTATGCTACACAGAATCGACAGTCCTCGGTTCGCGACCTCAGCAAGCTCGTCGACCTGATCCTTGTTGTCGGCGCGACCAACAGTTCCAACTCCAACCGTTTGCGCGAAATCGGCACCGAAGTCGGTGTCCCGAGCTATCTGATCGCCGACGGCAGCCAACTCAATCCGGAGTGGCTCCGCGGCGTCAAAACGGTCGGAATCACCGCCGGGGCATCCGCTCCGGAAGTCCTTGTCGATGACGTGATCGACGCCCTTCGCCGCATCGCCCCCGTGACGGTGGATGTGGTGCCAGGACGCGAGGAAAACATCGAGTTCAAGCTGCCGCCGGAGCTGACATCGGTCAGAGCCGGAGCACAGCTCTAATCGGAAAGACGCTTCTTCATGGCCATACCATTTTTCAAGGAAATCAAGATCGGTTCCTACCTGATGAAGCAGAAGCTTCTCGGCCGGAAACGCTATCCACTCGTGCTGATGCTGGAACCCCTGTTCCGCTGCAACCTCGCCTGTGCGGGCTGCGGCAAGATCGATTATCCCGATGCGATCCTGAACCGCCGCATGAGCGCGCAGGAATGCTGGGACGCCGCCGAGGAATGCGGCGCGCCGATGGTTGCCATTCCGGGTGGCGAGCCGCTGATCCACAAGGAGATCGGCGAGATCGTGCGCGGCCTCGTCGCGCGCAAGAAGTTCGTCTCGCTCTGCACCAACGCGCTGCTGCTCGAGAAGAAGCTCGATCTGTTCGAGCCCTCGCCGTACCTGTTCTTCTCCGTCCATCTCGACGGCCTGAAGGAGCATCACGACCAGTCGGTGTGCCAACAGGGCGTGTTCGACCGCGCCGTCTCCGCGATCAAGGCGGCGAAGGCACGCGGCTTCACCGTCAACGTCAACGCGACGATCTTCGACAACTATCCGGCCGAGGAAATTGCGAAGTTTCTGGATTTCACCACCGAGCTCGGCGTCGGCGTCTCGATCTCACCGGGCTACGCCTATGAGCGCGCGCCGGACCAGGAGCACTTCCTCAACCGCAAGAAGACCAAGGAGCTGTTCCGCGGCGTGTTCGCGCGCGGCAAGGGCAAGAAGTGGAATTTCATGCACTCGAGCCTGTTCCTCGACTTCCTCGCCGGCAACCAGGACTTCCATTGCGAGCCGTGGGGCATGCCCGCACGCAACATCTTCGGCTGGCAGAAGCCCTGCTACCTGCTCGGCGAAGGCTACGTGCAGACCTTCAAGGAGCTGATGGAAACCACCGACTGGGATTCCTACGGCACCGGCAAGTACGAGAAGTGCGCGAACTGCATGGCGCATTGTGGCTACGAGCCAACCGCGGCCAATGCCGCAATCTCCAACCCGTTGAAAGCCATGTGGGTCTCGTTGCGCGGCATCAAGACCGAAGGCCCGATGGCGCCGGAGATCGATCTCTCCAAACAGCGCCCGGCGCAGTACGTGTTCTCCTCCGAGGTGCAGAAGCGCCTGTCCGAGATTCGCGCCGACGAGGCCAAGGAAGCCGAAGCCAAGGCTGCGAAGCTCGCCGCCGCCAAGGCAGCCCCGGCTGCAGACGCTTCGACCGCCGCCTGATTCACGGACATACGAATGTGAAAAAGCCCCGGAGCGATCCGGGGCTTTTTTATTGTTCTGCCGGCTGACGACGATCACCTGCTCCGCGGCTTCACGTCAAACGAAAGCCTGGCGCGCCGTCAAGGTAAGACGATTGCCTGATTTTCCCATGGATCTTCGCCTTTATCCACGACAGCCATCCGGAATTCGATGACGGAAGCGTCACGTAGAGATCGACGATGTCGCCGATGAATTCCATGTCCCGCCGGCCGGCAAAGCAGGCGAACTTCGTTCGCATGAAATTCTTGTAGGACGCAGCCGAGCCTTCATCCGTCAGCAGCAGCTTGTTGGGCACCAGCGCGAAAGCACGCAGACTGCCGCCCTCCTGCCGATAGCGCACATACCCGCTGATCACGCCGGTCCCGTCCTGATTCAGGATGTCGTCCAGCGCGACGATGCCGCCTGTCGCGATCGACTGTTCCGCCAGATGAAGATCGCTCGCGGTGGTCGCTTCGGTATGCCCACCATCGACGGAGAAAAAGCGAATAGCACCGTGTCTGGAAATGTCGTGAACATCCAGTTTTGTGGAGTTCGCCGAAATGACGGTGATGGACGGCGGATAGAGGAAGTGTTCGACGTTCCGATCGAACACGCCACGCTCGCCGAGACCGCAATGGTCGATGTTCTTTTGCCTATTTTCAAACAGGTCGATCGCGATGGCCTTTTCGTTCGGGCACAACCCGCAGGCGAGCGCGATGAAATACTTGCCGCAATGGACGCCGATTTCGCAGATCGGACCCGACAGCCCGACAGCGCTCTGATGCTGCATCAATGCGTTGGAAATGATGGCCGTGGTTTTATCAAGCCATCCATCGATATCATCGATATGTGAAACGTAATAATTGAAAGTGCTCGTGATCATGACGAGCACCGTCTAGCGGGATTCAGGCTTATTCGAAAGGGAAAATAAAATATCTATCGTCGCACGATAGAGCCGCCTCAAGGCGATAGCAGGGAGATTCAACCTCTGCGAGGCTCGCCTACTCCGCCGCCTCGGCAACGCGGAAGCTGGACGCTCCATCGAGCCGGCTGCGATAGCTGCGCAGGCCGCGCAACGCGCGATTGAAGTCGCGTCCCGAATGTACCAGCGCACGAATCTGCGAAGGACGACGCGCGATGCCGCGCATCACCTTCCAGACATCGACATCGCCATTGGCCTTCAGCGCGGCCGCCGCGATCTCGGGCAGCGCGCGGTGCGCCGGGTCGCTGATGACGCGCAAGGCTGCGAACGGCAGGCTATGCTGGTCGGCATAACGGGCCGCGATATGGCTTTCCATATCGACGGCATCGGCACCGGTCGTCGCACGCAGCGCGGCCTTGGCCTTGCTGCCGAGCACGACCTCCTCCACGCCGGCGAGAATGCCGCGCACGATACGATGTTCGCCTTCCGGCAGGCCGTACAAAGCCTGGCTCAAACCCTCGGCGGCGAGCCAGCGGCCTTTGGCCGCGACGATCTCGGAAGCGATGACAATGTCACCCGAACGCAACTTCGGGCTCAACCCGCCGGCCACACCGAAGGAGACGATCCCGCTGATGCTCGCGGGATCGAACGACATCATCATCTCGCGGAGCTGGACCGGATTGCTGGAGCTACAAATCACCGTCAGGCCGGGGCCCGCGGCAATGCGGGCCTCCTGCTTCAATCCGGTGACGATAAGAACCGGTTTCTCGGTCTGCTGTGCGGAGTCTTCGACGGCCATCTCGCTCACATTCCAGCCCCTACGAACCGGCTGTTGCTGCTGCGCAAATTCCTATATCTGGCCATCGCCCACAAGGGGAAGAACTTAGAATATCCGTGGTATCGCAAATAGAACACACGGGGGAACCCACCGCCGGTGTAATCTGGCTCCTGCCAGAATCCGTCCACCCCCTGAGATTGCATAAGATTATTAATACCATTCTTGGTAGCAGGACGATCAACCCGTCCTGCCGCCATCAGGGCGAGCGTCGCCCAGGCGGTCTGTGACGCCGTGGTCGCATATCGCTCGTATCCTTTGTAATCCAGCCGGTAGCTGTTGCCGTCCTCGCCCCAGCCGCCATCGGCGTTCTGGATCGCCTCCAGCCAGTCGGCCGCCTTGGCGATCATCGGGTCGTCGTGGGGCACGCCCGCGGCATTCAGGGCACAGAGCGCCGACCATGTTCCGTAGATGTAATTGATGCCCCAGCGGCCGAACCAGGAGCCGTCGGCCAGTTGCGTCTTCCGCAGATACGCGACCGCGCGGCGCATCGGCTCGCTGGTCTCCAGCGTATCGCCGAGTTGCGCCAGCATCGATAGGCAGCGCGCGGTGACGTCATCGGTCGGCGGATCGAGCAACGCGCCATGGTCCGCGAACGGAATGTTGTTGAGATAGTATTCGAGGTTGTCGGCATCGAACGCCGCCCAGCCGCCGTCCACGCTCTGCAGCCCGAGGATCCATTCCTTGGCCCGCGCGATTGCGTCGTCGTATTTCGTAGTGCCGTCCATCCGGCGCACGCGGTCCATCGCCATCACGACAACGGCGGTGTCATCGAGGTCGGGATAATGCGCGTTGTTGTACTGGAAGGCCCAGCCGCCGGGCCGCACGTCCGGCCGCTTGTCCGCCCAGTCGCCCTTCACGTCGAGCACCTGACGCGGCAAGAGCCAGTCGAGCGCGGCCTTCGCCGCTTCCAGATCGGCGGCCTGCCCGCTTTCGATCATCGCATGCGCCGCAAGCGCGGTGTCCCACACCGGCGAGACGCAGGGCTGACAGTAAGCTTCGTCGTCCTTGATGACCAAGAGCCGCTCGACCGATTCACGCGCGAGCGCACGGTTCGGATCGTCCGGAGGATAGCCGAGCACGTCGTACATCATGACGCTGTTGACCATCGCCGGGAAGATCGCGCCCAAACCATCGACGCCGTTGAGGCGTTCGGTAACGAATTCCTCCGCCTTCCTGATCGCGCGTTGACGCATCGCCTTGGGAAAGAACGGATCGGCAAGACGCAGCACGCGGTCGATGATGTCGAAGCTCGTGAACCACACCTGACTCTGGTGCGCCGCCTTCGGCGTCGGGCCGATGGTCTTCGGGTCCTCGATGAACAATTCGCGTACGCCGATCCCCAGCGGATTCCGCGCGCGCGGCTTCAGCGTCATCAGCACCAGGAGCGGCACGATGACAGTGCGCGCCCAGTAGGAAATCTTGGTGAGATGAAACGGAAACCAGCGCGGCAGCAGCATGATTTCCACCGGCATCACCGGCACAGCCTTCCATTCGAGCTGGCCAAACAGCGCCAGCATAATGCGCGTGAAGACGTTGGCTTTGACCGCCCCGCCCCGCGCCAGCATCGTCTCGCGCGCTTTCTTCATGTGCGGGGCGTCCGGCGAGTCTCCGGCCATCTTCAGCGCGTAATACGCCTTCACGCTGGCACTCATGTCGAACTCGTGGCCGTAGAACAGCGACCAGCCTCCATTGTCGTTCTGCATGCGGCGCAGATATTTGGCGATCTTGCCTTCAAGCACGGTGTCGACCGGTTCGGCGAAATAGTGCCGCATCAGAATGTATTCGGCCGGAATGGTGACGTCGGCCTCAAGCTCAAATACCCAATGGCGATCCGGCTTCTGGACATCGAGCAGCGCGCGGCTCGCGGACGCGATGCCGTCGTCGAGGCGCTGCCTTTCGGGCGCAACCATGGTGGCGATGTCAGTCATGGTCGTTTCGTCACTCTTGCATTTGCAGGATCAGGTCGGCGGCATGATCGCCCGAGCGGATCGAACCTTCGATCGTCGAGGGCAGACCGGTATTGGTCCAGTCGCCGGCCAGGAACAGGTTCTTCAACTCCGTCGCCGCACCGGAGCGCAGCGCGTTCTGCTCAGGTGTCGCCTCGAAGGTCGCCCGCCGCTCGCGCACGATCTGCCACGGCGGCAACGGCCCCTCGGCGATATCGGTCGCAAGACCGGCCACCTTGCAGATATCCCGCCAGATGTCGCGCGCAAGGTCCTCGCGCGGCAGATTGAGGAGCCGTTCGGCGGCGCTGATGGTGATCGAGAGCCGGTCCGGGAACGCGAACAGCCATTCGATCAGCCCGCCGACTACGCCGGTCAGCGGCGGAACATTGGCCGGCGGCGTAAAGCGGAAATGCGCGTTGAGAATGGCGCGGAATTTGGTCGGCGCCTTGATGCCGGGCATCAATCCCGATGCCGCGCGCGCGGGCACCGCCAGCACCACGACATCGCCCGGGCCGAGCGGGATTGTCTCGGTGCCGAAATTGAGACCCGTGGCGCGCAGCGGCGAACGCTCGATCTTTCGTAGTTCATGCCCGAGCGTCAGCGAACCGCCCTTCTTCTTGATCAGCTCGATTGCAGGATCAATCAGCACCGGTGAAAGGCCGTCACGCGCGATCAGCGGCCGGCAAGCCGCCCCGCCCGCAAGCAACGTCTCGCGGACAATGGCCCCGGCCAAACCGGCAGACCCCTGCGGCGGCTCGACGTTGAGCGCGGCAATCAGCAGCGGTTGGACCAGACGCTGATACAGCACGCCCTCGCAGGAAATGGTGTCCTCGACTAGCGCCTCGGGCTGCGCCCAGGCCAGCGGCAGCAGCGCCAGATAATCGCGGACATACGTATCCGGCACGCGGCGCTTGGGATCGAACAGCCAGCCCGGAAAACGGCCCGCGCCGAGATCGAGCAGCCAGCGCTTGCCGCTCGCAACATCCATGAACGGGAATTGCGCGCGCACCGGACCAACGAGCTTGTCGTAGGTATTCAGCGCCTTGGCGTAGAGACGCACATGATGATTGCCCGACAGCATCAGATGATTACCGTTGTCGATCACCATGTCAGTGGCGCCGTCGTAATACGAGCGGCAGCGGCCGCCGGTGTATTGCGTGGCCTCATGAACGTGGACTTCGAATCCCTCCTTCGCCAGACGCACGCCTGCGCTCAGGCCCGAGAGCCCGGCACCGATGATGTGAGCGGTCTTCGTCATCAGAACACCGCGTAGCGCAAGAGGATCGACATTTTCGCAGCTTTACTCAGTTTCACAGACTGCCGCGGCGGCGCGAAGCCGCGCGCAAGAAGCCGTTTGAGGATTTCCTGATAATATTTCGACATGATGCGCGGCGCGCGTACGTTGCTGCGCGGATATCGCGCCATGATTTCGTCCGCCTTGGCGAAATACACCTTCACCCGCTCGATGATCGGCGCGCAGACCTTCGGCACATTCGGATCGGCGGCGACCACTTGCGGATCGCTCGACACGATGCCTGCGGCGTCCAGCAATTCGCGCGGCAGATAGAGACGGCCGATGCCGGCGTCCTCATCGAGGTCGCGCAGGATATTGGTGAGTTGCAGCGCGCGGCCGAGGTTATGCGACAACGCAATGCCGTCCGCCTCCGACAGGCCGAATACGCGCACCGAAAGGCGGCCCACCGCGCTCGCGACACGGTCACAGTAAAGATCGAGCGTCGCTTCATCCGGCGCACGGATTTCGGCAGGTACGTCCATCTCCATGCCGTCGATGATGGCGATGAAGTCCTCGCGCTTGAGGCCGAACCGTTTCACCGCAGGCAAATAAGGTGCCACGCGCGGCGGCGGATTTCCGGCATAGAGCGCATCGATATCGCGCCGCCATTGCGCCAATGCTTCAAGACGCTCGGCACGCGGACCATCGGAATCCGCGATGTCGTCCACCTTGCGGCAGAAGCTGTAGATGTAGAACATCGCCTCGCGCTGCTCGCGCGGCAGGATGCGCATCGCCGCGTAGAACGAACTGCCGGAAGCCGTCTGAGCCGGTGAAGTATCGACGTCGGTCATGGCAGGATCATGCGCCCGTGGATAGCCGCGGCATTGATTTCACGCCGGCCGCCCGGCGTCCGATTTCCAGTCCCGACGCAATAGAAGCAAGCATCAGCATCGACAGCTTCGACAGATGCACGTTCTCGCTGAGCGGATCGCGCGTCTTCAGAAGATTGACGATCTTTCTGGCAAAGGTATCGATCACGGCGATCTCCATGCCAAGCCGCGCATCCTTCACCTGCGAGGAGAACGACGCGCTCTGCATGAGGAGCGCCTCGTTGCGCCCGGCCAGCGATTTCAGACAGGCCCGCAGCGCAGGCGAGGCCTTCGCCTGCCCCAGTTCTTCGACCGAGGCTCCCGCCACCTGCAACGCATCGAGCGGCACATAGACGCGATTGAGGTCGCGATAGTCCTTGCCGCAATCCTGCAAGTGATTGTTGATCTGCAGCGCGGCGCACAGCGCATCGTTCGCAGCCCAGGTCGCGCGATCCTCGCCATGCACGTCGAGCATAAAGCGGCCGACCGGCATCGCCGAATAGCTGCAATAGTGAATAAGATCGTCCCAGTTGTCGTAGCGCAACTTGGTGACGTCCATGCGGAATGCGGTGAGCAGATCCTGCGCGTGGCGCGGCGGCATCCCGCGTTCGGCGAATGCACGGCGCAACGCTACCGCTTCCGCCTGCGTCTCGCCCTTCCCCAGCAATTCCGCTTCGAGCCGGTCGAGCTGGTCGAGCTTTTCTTGCGGCGGCAGACTAATGTGATCGGCGATGTCATCCGCCGTGCGCACGAAATTATAGAACGCGAAAATCAGCGCGCGATGACGCGGATGGATCAGCTTCGAGGCGACGGGGAAATTTTCGTCCTTGTGTCCCTTGCCCGAGCGCAATTCGCCGGCAGCCGTCATGACTGACGCCCTTTTCGCAGCATCGCCAAATGGCATGCAGAAATAGACCAAGACTGGGCGAACGAGTTCGTCACGACGACCTAAGATACTGTTTTCATTAAAGAAAAAGCGGCGTCGCCGCTGAGAGAGGCCATATTACCCTACCCACGCGGGGAATGCGAGAGGGCCTAAGGGGCTGAAAATGCGGCCTATTCCGCCGCCTGCGGCAACACTGCGGCAGGTTTGTCGGAATAATATGACGCGGTCTGGCGGCCACTGGAAGCACCGCGCGCGAACGTAATCAGATGATGCGCGACGAGGCTGCAACTGATGAAGCGTTCAACATCGCCCGCCTTCAGGCGCGGCCATGCGAACTTCCAGAATTCGCGGCGGTAATCGCCACGCACGCCCGCATGCCAGATGATCTTCGCCACCATGGTGAGGCCGCGCCTGATGTTCGCCGCTGTCAGCCGCTGTTTTGTCGGCGGCGGATGGATGCGGTTCGGATAGGTATGCTCGATCTGATGCTGGAAGCGCGCGAACATCTTCTCCGGCGTGTAGGCGCGGCCCATGCATTCGCGCCACATCGCGACCACTTGATCGTAGGGCAGCAGGAAATCGACATTGGAATCGCGGTCCGTGTTTTCAATCAGGCGGCCGGCACGTTGCAGGCGATCCCATAGCGGCGTCTTGGGGAGCGCCTGCAACAGATTGATGGTGAGCAGCGGAATCTGCGACTGTTCGATGAAATCGAGAATCCCCTCGCCTGACTCTTCGGTATCGGTGTCGAGGCCGAGGATGATGCCCGACACCACTTCGAGGCCGTAGCTGTTGAGCGTCTGCACGCCCTCCAGGATCGGCACCATCATGTTATGCTCTTTTGACATCGCCTTCAGAGCGTTCGGGTCCGGCGTCTCGATGCCGCAGAACACCGTGAGGAAGAAGGCGTCGTGCATGAGCTGCAGGATTTCCGGCCGTTTGGCGATGTTCAGCGTCGCCTCGCAGGCGAACTGCACCGCATAGCCATTGCGCTTCTGCCATTCGACGAGATGCGGCAACAGTTCGAGCACCGCGCGGCGGTTGCCGATGAAATTGTCATCAACGAAATAGACCGCGCCCGACAGTCCGTTCTCGACCATCTTGTCGAGCTCGGCGATCACCTGCTGCGGCGATTTCAGGCGCGGGTTGCGCCCGTACAGGCCCGGAATGTCGCAGAACTCGCATTGATACGGACAGCCGCTGGAGAACTGGATGCTGCCAAGAAAATATTTGCGCAAGGGTATGAGTTCGTAAGCTGGCAGCGGAAATTCCGTCATGGCGAGACGCTCATGCGTCTCCAGCATCACCTGCCGCTTCGGACGTGCGGGATCGGCGCTGAGGCGCGCGAACAGATCATCCGTCGCATCGCCCATCTCGCCGATGTGCAGATAGTCGAACTCGGGATAGTAGTCGGGGCACGCACTGACAGAAGGGCCGCCAAGCGCGGTGGGCAAATCATGTTCATGCGCGCGGCGGCAGATGTCGTTGATCTGTTTGCGCTGGATGTGCATGCCGGAGACGAACACGGCCTCGGCCCATTCGAAATCCTCAGCGGTGGCGGCACGGATGTTCTCGTCGATGAAGCGCACGCTCCAGCCATCGGGCAATGCCGCCGCGATCAGCAACAGCCCCTGCGGCGGCATGAAAGCCTTCACGCCGTCCGTCAGCGGATAGGCATATTCGAACGTGCCGAACGACGGCGAGTATTTCGGAAAAACACACAGAATGCGGCGTGGTGCAAGCCCGGTTGTCTTTTTCATGCGCGCTGTCTGCCTCCCCGATTCACTTGCCAAGCCCGCCACAGCTTTTCGGTGACAATGGGGCGACGCATGTCAGCCGCCCGCAGCGTCCATTTTGCCCTTGCGAGACGGCCCCAACCGCTTACCCTGACGTGCATGATGTCCTATATGATGTGCACCGACGGAGTTGCCGGGACAGGATACAACGCATGACCGAGCCGACAGTTTCAGCCCACCGCCAGATCTGGCGCGAAAGCGGCCTCACCGAGGGCGATCGTACCGTGCCAGAGGAAACGGCGCTGGCAATGTCCTACAATGCGGGCACCCATGCGGTGATGATGGGCACCCCGCAGGATCTGGAGGATTTTGCGATCGGCTTCAGCCTGACGGAGGGCATCATCGACTCCGCCGACGGCATCGACTCGCTCGAGGTTGTTCCGCAGGACGAAGGCATCGAACTGCGGATGTGGCTGAAGCCGGAGAGCGCCGCCCGGCTCGGCGAACGCCGCCGCCACATCGCGGGCCCGACCGGCTGCGGCCTGTGCGGCATCGATTCCATCTCTGAAGCCATGAAGCCCGTCGCCATTGTCGGCAAAGGCATCACCGTGACGCCCGCGCAGATCATGGCCGCGATGCAGGCGCTCTATCCCTTGCAGAAGCTCAACACGCTGACCCGCGCGGTTCATGCCGCCGCGTTCTGGGAGCCGGATCGCGGCATTCTTGATATTCGCGAGGATGTCGGCCGCCACAACGCCCTCGACAAGCTCGGCGGCGCGCTCGCGCGCAAAAAGATCGACGCCAACCGTGGCGCTGTGCTGCTGACGAGCCGCGTCTCGGTCGAGATGGTGCAGAAGACCGCCTCCATCGGCGCCTCGCTGATCGTCTCGGTGTCGGCGCCGACCGCGCTTGCGATCCGCATGGCGGAACGCGCCGGGATCACGCTCTGCGCCATCGCGCGGTCCGACGGCTTCGAGATCTTCACGCACCCGCACCGGGTCGCGGCGAACGAAGCGATCCATGTCGCCTGAAGCACGTCCCCTGACGCCGCCTTTTCCCCTGCCCGCCTTGCCATTATAAGACCGCGATGTCGTACAAAGTCGCCGCGTTCTATCAGTTTACTCCGCTGCCGGACTTCGAGAGTCTGCGCGAGCCGTTGCGCAACATGTGCGCAGCACTCGACATCAAGGGCATCATTTTGCTTGCCGCCGAGGGCATCAACGGTACGGTCGCGGGCAACGCCGTCAACATCGACGCGCTGATGAAGCAGATCCAGCAAGGCGCGCTGTTCGGCGGGCGGACCAATAACCTCGAACTGAAATTCTCCACCGCATCAGACATGCCATTCAACCGGATGAAAGTCCGGCTGAAGAAGGAGATCGTCACGCTCAAGGACGATGGCACCGATCCCACGAGGCAAGTCGGCACCTATGTCGACGCGCAGGACTGGAACGAACTGATCGCCCGCCCCGGCATGGTGCTGCTCGATACCCGTAACGACTTCGAGGTTGAGATGGGCACCTTCGAGGGCGCGGTCGATCCGCACATCAAGAGCTTCAGCGAGTTCAAGGAATTCGCCGACCATACGCTGGACCCTGCGCGCGACACCGAGATCGCGATGTTCTGCACCGGTGGCATCCGCTGCGAGAAAGCCAGTTCCTATCTTTTGTCGCGTGGCTTCAAGAACGTCTTCCATCTCAAGGGCGGCATTCTGAAATATCTCGAGACCATTCCCGAGGGCGAAAGTCGCTGGAAGGGCGACTGCTTCGTGTTCGACCAGCGCATCGCGCTCGGTCACGGCCTGACCGAACGCGCGGCCCAATTACAAGGTGACGACGATGAGTAACGCAGCCGAACTGGCAAGCCGGATCGAGGCGCTGGAAATCCAGGTCGCGCATCAGGATGCGACCGTCGAGGCCCTCAATCAGGTCATCACCTCGCAGTGGAAGCAGATCGATATTCTTACGCGGCAGATGGCGCGGCTGACCGACCGCATCGCCGCCGCCGAGCAAAGCATCCCATCGACGCCGGGTAATGAGCCGCCACCGCCCCACTACTGAAAGTTCTGCACCTCAAAGCATCGGCAAATGGCTCGGCTCGCGCCCACGCGGGAAAGCCTTGTCGATCTGCGCGATCTCGGCGGCGCTCAGTTTCAGGCCTCCGGCTCCGGCATTCTCCGCTGCATGAGCTGCCGACGACGCCTTCGGGATCGTCACCACGGCAGGCGCGCGGGTGAGAAACGCCAGCGCGACCTGACGCGGGCTCGCGCCATGTGCCGCCGCGATCTGTTGCAGCACTTGCCCACCTTCGGATTTAGGTGCCGGAAAATCGCTGTGCCCGAAAGGCGAATAGGCCGTCACCGTGACGCCGTGCGCCTCGCACCACGGGATCACCGAATGTTCGATCGCGCGTTCCTTGAGATGATAGAGCACCTGATTGCAGGCGATCTTGCCCTTGCCTGCGACCTCGTAGATTTCCTGCAAGTCGCCAGCATCGAAGTTGCTCACGCCCCATGACAGGATCTTGCCGTCCTTCTTGAGCTGCTCGAAGGCGCTGACGGTGTCTTCCAGCGCGTAGCCGCCGCGCCAGTGCAAGAGATAGCAATCCATCCGGTCGGTGCGCATCCGCGCCAGCGAGCGCTCGGCGGCCTTGATGGTGCCCGCACGCGAGGCGTTGTTCGGCAGCACTTTCGACACCAGAAATACTTCATCGCGCCGGCCCTTGATGGCATCGGCCACCACAAGCTCGGCGTCGTCATACATCTCGGCGGTGTCGATATGGGTCATGCCGAGGTCGAGGCCCTTCTGCAAGGCCCCCACCGCAGCCGCATGATTGCCGTGGTCGATGTACCAGGTACCCTGCCCGATCACCGAAACCCGCGTTCCGGTGGCCCCCCACACCTTCGTCTGCATTGCATTATCCGTCATCATCGGCTCCCGGCTCGTTCCGGTACCGCTTAGCGCATCTCATCTCGTTGCAAAAGGTGGAAGCGCGCCCTTAGACGCTCAATACGGATCCGGCGCGACAGGCTTCCGCTGTGTCGCCATCCACGCATCGAGCGTGGCGACTTCCTGTTGCGTGAGCCATAGCCCGAGCTTCGAGCGCCGCCAGACCACATCTTCCGCCGTCTGCGCGAATTCATGCGCCATCAGATAGCGTACCTCACGCTCCGTCAGCGTGTGGCCGAAATCGCGGCCAAGGTCGGCGATACCCGCTGCCCGGCCGAGAAGGCGCTTCGCATGGCTTCCATAGGCACGGACCAGCCGCCGCGCATGGCGGCGCGGCAGGAACGGATAATCCTGTAGCAGGAGATCCGTGAGCGCATCGACACCGCCGACCGCGAAATCGCCCCCGGGCAGCGGCGTACCTCCGGTCCACGGTGCGCCGCCGCTGCGCAAGTATGGCGACAATTTCTCCAGCGCATGCTCGGCGAGCTTGCGATAGGTCGTGATCTTGCCGCCAAACACCGACAGAATCGGCAACCCGTCCGGCACGTCGAGCTCGAACACATAATCGCGCGTCGCGGTCCGTGCCTCGTTGGCGTGATCGTCATAGAGCGGCCGCACGCCCGAATAGCTCCACACCACATCGGACGACTGCACCGGCGTCGCCAGATATTCGCTCACCGAGGCGCACAGATAGTCGATCTCCTCCTGCGTCGCGCGTACCTTCGATGGGTCGCCCTCGTAGTCGCGATCCGTCGTGCCGATCAGGGTGAAATCGTCCTGATAGGGAATGACGAAGATCACCCGGCCATCGCCGTGCTGGAACGTATAGGCATGATCATGCGTATAAAGGCGTGGCACGACGATGTGGGAGCCCTGCACGAGGCGGATATGCGCCTTGGCCTCGACGCCCGCGCGCTCCGTCAGAATCTCCTGCACCCAGGGGCCACCCGCGTTCACAAGGATTCGCGCCCTGATGGTGCTGCGCATTTTTGTGGCCGTGTCCTCCACCACAAGCTCCCAGACGCCATCCTCTCCCCGCTTCGCCTGCACGGCTTGCGTTCGCGTGGCCACCATCGCGCCGCGCTCGACGGCATCCAGCGCGTTGAGTACGACGAGACGGGCATCGTCCACCGTGCAGTCGGAATATTCGAACCCGGTTTTAAAAATTGGCTTGAGGGGTTTTCCCGCGATGTCGCGGCGCAGGTTCAGCGTTCGCGTGGCCGGCAGACGGCGACGACCTCCGAGATGATCGTAAATGAAAAGCCCGAGCCGCAGCAGCCACGCAGACCTCAGCCCGTCATGGTGCGGCAGCACGAAGCGCTCCGGCGCAATGATATGAGGCGCAATGCCCCACAGCACCTCGCGCTCGATCAGCGCCTCGCGCACCAGACGGAATTCGTAGAACTCGAGATAGCGCAGGCCGCCATGAATGAGCTTGCTCGACCATGACGAAGTGCCGCTCGCCAGATCATTCATCTCGCACAGGTAGACCGAGTAGCCGCGCCCTGCCGCATCGCGCGCGATACCGCAGCCGTTGACGCCGCCGCCGATCACCGCGAGATCGTAAATCTGCTCCAAGGCCGCCCCTGCTCACCGATGGCGAGCAAACCGGCTCGCTCGCCGATCATAGCGGCAGCGCCAATGAATTTGGAATTAATGCGAGCTGTAAGAACAGCAGGGATAACAGGGAGGAGGACCGCCCGTAGTCGGCTGTTGCTGGGTCTGCCCGGCCTGCGCCTTGTTCTTGGCGAGTTCGTTGCCGCCATCGAAAATCGAGACATAGCCGAGCGGGTCGGTCCCCGGCGGATGGCTCGGATCCGGCAGCGTGCTTGCGCCCAGCCCCTGACGGCTCGCCATCTGATCGGTCGGCAGTTCGATCGCGCCGCCGCTTTGTCCCGGCTTGCTGGTCAGGTTGGTCATGATCTGCGCGAGCAGCGCATCGGACACCCGGAACGGCTCCGGAATTGGATCGTTCGGGCCGGTCACACAGGTCGCAAAACCAGGCCTCACCGTAGCCGAGCCGGTTGAGTTCTTGATGGTCGAGGAGCCAACATGGCCGACGATCAGTTCGCCCTTGCAGTTGGCGACATTCGGATCAGCTGCGGCATAGCCCGCCGTGATCGGATAGACGATGGTGGCGACGCCGCCACGGATGCCAAGCGTCGCGACCGGCGTCTTGATGGTGACGCCTGCGGTGTGGCTGATCTGGCCGCCGACGAAACGCAGCACGCCCTTGCCGACCGAGGCGACCATTTTGCCGGTGCCCGCATTCGGATCGTAAACATATTCGTCGATCACGATGTTGCTGTTGCGGCCGACATTGAGCGTCGAGGTATCGGGAAAAAGGATCTGCGTCGACCCAGACGGCGAAGTCTGGATGCGCTCCTTGTGAATGACATTGGTGCCGATCGCCAGCATGCGCGAGGCGTTGCCCGGCGGCGTACCTGTCGCATCCTGATTGACCGCGCCGACCCGGCCGACATTCTGTGCTTCGCCAGGCGCGACAGCAAGGAGCGTCGAGGCGCTGGACAGAAGCACCGTGAGGAGCGGAGCAAGGCAGGATCGTACGCGCTTATCCATCGCAAACATCCTCAGAACCGGAATGTCGGCCCGGCGATGACCGAGAAATTGTTCAGCCGGTAGTTCGGCAAGTTCGAATTGTTGCGGTCGTATTGCAGCGTGGTGGTGAAGCCGATCGCTTTGGTGATCGGCGTGTTGAAGATTGCACCGGCGCTCCACTGGTTGTCGTGGCGCACGGTAGCCGGATCGATGTTCGGGTTGGCCGCATCAAACCGCGTGTTGGCGTATTTGAAGTACGGCGAGATGCTCCAGTTGCGCGGAATGCTGACGAAAGGTGGCGCGAACTCCCATGTCAGCGCCGCTTCCAGCCCCCATGAGTCGAACGCCTGATAGACGAAGTCGGCATCACCCCGGCGATACAGGCCCCGCCCCTCCAGCCGCACGGTCTGGCTGATCTGCCATGAGCCACCGACAGCGCCGGTGTACCAGTTGCCCGAGCCGTAGCCGGAGAACGTCTGCAACGGGCTGCTGGTGAAATCGGCATGACGCCATTCGAAGCTTGGTCCCCACGCAAAGCGGGTGCCGGTCGGGAAATTCAGCGCGACGCCCGCGCCGCCGGTCGACATATAGGACGAGCCGCCGACCCAGGTGTTACCGCCGACCAGATAAGGCTTGATCGTAGCGCCAGGTAACAGTTCAGGCGCCAGCGCGATCCGTGGGCCGACCGAGATGTCGAACAGACCGACATTGAGATCGGAGAAACGGTCCTGCGCGGTGAGATAGCCGGCGAAGCGCGTTTCCAGCACGTCGCCGCGCGAATTCAGATCGTAGTCATGACTCAGACCCGCAAGACCGAACCGGTTGACGTCGCTTTTCTTCTGCGACGACAGCGGCAGCGCGAACAGCGTGCCGCCCGACAGCAACGAGCCGGTCGCAGGCGCGTAGTTCGCATTCGACTGATAGCGCACGCCGGTCTGGAAGAAGCCGGAGAAGCGGCTCGGCTGCAATTGCTTGTTGGCGTCCGGCAGATAGGCCTCGATGCGTGCGCGCGTCACCGGATCGAGATCGGGGCTGGCCAGCGCTTCCTTGAAATAGCGTTTCGCCATCTCGTAGGAGCCGAGCCGGAAATACAGTGCACCCAGCTCATACTTAACCCGCGTCAACTTCGGGTTGTAGAACAGAAGCCGCTCCAGCGCGCCGATCGCCGCCTCATAATCGGTATTGGCGGTGGCGACGCGGGCATATTCAAAGGTGATCTCATGGTTCGTCGGGTTGCGAACCATCTGCTGGTAAAGGCGATTTTGCTCGGACGCGTCCTGCGCAACGGCGGAAGCGACACTCCCCAGCCCTGCGATAATAGCCATGGCAAGCAGTCCGCCCGCTCGCGGCACGGCATTCGCCTTGGCCCAGGATTCAAGATCAGCCCAAAAACCCATGCCTGTTGGTCCCCTCAGCCCAACGACAGGTTCAACAACCACAAAAATTTCCGGAATCAAACGGGGGGTGCCGGGCGGGAAACTGGATTCCACCCCGGAGTCACCGAAAAGCCTCAGATTCTATCGTATCCGGTCAGCGCTACAGCCCAGCCGCGCGATACATATGCCGCACCCAGCGGTTGACCTGATCGAACGTCATCCGCGCCGGAAAATCCGCGGTTGCGCCATAACGCTCAAGCAATTCAGCAAGATACGAGCCTTCCGGCGGCGCAAGCTGGGACGGGATTCCCGCCCGCCGCCAGACCTCATCCTGCAGATGCAGAAACCGCGCATCGGCAGCGGTGCGATACAATTCATCCCGCTTTCCCGGGTCGAACAGATCGGGGACGTTGAGCCAGGAAATCGGGCCGAGCCCATCTTTTGACTGCGACAGAATATCGCGACCCAATACCAGCTCACTCAACAATGCCGCTCCCGCGCGCTCCCACGCCTCGGGACTGTTATCGAGTGTATCCGCTTTCGTGCGCGCCTCGACCATCAGCGGATGATGGACCGGGAATTTCAACACCGCCACTGGCGTGCGGCGAAACACGTCTGGCGGCGCGATATAAACGTCCCCGTCCGGCAAATCCGGTTGCATCAGCATCACGTCGGGATCGATCCACCAGCCGCCAAGCTGTTCCAACAGCGCGTAACGAAACAGGTTCGCACGGATGCCTACTTTGCCACCCGCAAGCGGACGCAGCACACGTTCCTCCGGCAAGATCTCCCGCGCATCGCGAACATGAAGTCCGTCCGCGAAGCGCGCACCGTCGGAATAGGTTAACACTTCGACACGATGGCCACGGCGGGCGAAACTCGCAAAACACGCCTGCTGATACGGCGGCATCACAGCGCCATGCCAGAATGTGCGCACCGTCTGCGGATGCGCGCTTTGCGTCTCGAACGGCAGATGCTGCGGCTGTTGCGGACGATAGAGCCGGTCGCGTGGCTGCCAGCCGTCGCGCCGCAGCGCCTGCATGAAGTCACCCACCGCACTCGCGGAGAAATCCGGCTCACCGGCCCGCCGCTTGTATTCCTCCAGAATGCAGTCCTCCATCGCCCATGACGCGATGGATTCGTAATTGAGCCTGCCCTGCTCCGGCACATCGATACCGAAGCGCGCAAACAGCACATCGAGAAGGCTGCCGCGTGGCGGGCCGTAATCTCTTGGAATCCGCAGCGCCGCCCATGCGCCATTCCACAGATGGGTAAAAGTGCAGCCTTCGAGCCGCGCGAGAAGCGCCTCGCATTGGGCGGGATCGAAAAACGCCAGCGCCTCGTTGAACGGAATCGCGTAAGCGTCCCGCGTCGGAGCCGCCAATCGATCCAGCCCATGCTGTTGCAACATCCGGCTGAGCAGCGGCGTGCCGATCATGGCGCGCGCTTCGTCCTCCGTCATCGTGTCCGCTTGAGGGAGTAACCGCTCCGCTTCCGCGACAAGCTCCTTCAGAACCGCCGCGCCCTTCGGAAATTTCAGAAGCCCCGCAAAGATGCGTGCCTCGTTGGCACGGCCGAAATACACCTCGCCCTGCGGAAGCGCATCAGCGAGGCAGACGATATCGAGATCGGCGTACCAACCCCCGAACTTCTCCAGCATCACATAGCGGAACAGGTCAGAATGGCGCGCCCACGCCTTCGCATTCCCGGAATTGTAGCGATTGAAAATATCGAGCGGCAGAACCTCTGCGGCGTCACGCAACTCGACGCCGTCCGGCACCGCGAGGCTTTTGTCGTACGCGTACAAAATGACGCGCGCCCCGGCGCTGAGAAAACTCTTCAGCGACAGGATTTCGTAAGCGCTGAGCGGAGGCCCAACCCAGAAAAACCGGACTTCATCGCGCAAGGAGGGTGGAGGCGGAGAACTCATCCGCCCATTGTGACTGCGGGTCCCCGCCGCCGCAAGCGGTGGGGACCCGCGTCAACCCTGTCAGGAGGCGACGCTCGCCTCGAATGCCTCGATGTCCTTGGTGCGCTTCGAGACCGCATGGGCCGAGTGGTCGGTCGCGATCGCGACATACACCGCAGGCAACACGAACAGCGTGAACATCGTGCCGATGGTCCTGCCTGCCACGACGACAAGGCCTATGGAGAAGCGGCTCGCCGCGCCCGCGCCGCTCGCCGTCAGCAGCGGAATGAGGCCAGTCACCATCGCCGCCGTCGTCATCAGGATCGGACGAAGGCGCACGCGCGCCGCCTTCTCGATGGCCATCCGCTTGTTGAGGCCTTCCTTCAACTGGAGTTCGTTGGCGAACTCCACCATCAGAATGCCGTGCTTGCTGATGAGGCCGATCAGCGTCAGGAGGCCGACCTGCGTGTAGATGTTGATCGTGGCGACGCCGAAGAACAGCGGCACCAGCGCGCCGCTGATCGCCATCGGCACCGAGATCAGGATCACCAGCGGGTCGCGGATACTTTCAAACTGCGCGGCCAGCACCAGGAAGATGATGATCAACGCGAAGCCGAACGCCACCGCGAGCTGGTTGCCTTCCTGTTTGTACTGGCGCGCATCTGCCAGATAGTCGTGTCCGAAACCGGACGGCAGTTGCTGTGCCTGCTTCTCCAGGAAGTCCACTGCGGTGCCCACGGTCACGCCCGGCATCGGCACGGCCTGGAAGGTCGCGGAATTGAGCTGGTTGAAGTGGGTCAGCGCGTTGGGGTCAGTGCCGGTTTTGATGTCCACCAGAGTCGAGAGCGGAATCTGGTCTCCATTGGCAGCGGACACGTAATAGCCGTTGAGAGCTTCCGGCGACAGACGAAGGGCACGTGGCACCTGCGGGATCACCTGATAGGAACGTCCCTGCAGGTTGAAGCGGTTGATGTAGTTGCCGCCGAGCGCGACCGCCAGCGTGTTGCCGATATTCAGCATCGTCACGCCGAGTTCATTCGCCTTGTTGCGGTCGATGTTCACCCGCACCACCGGCTGGTCGAAGGCAAGGTCGCTGTCCGAGACGATGAACAGGCCGCTCTTGCGCGCGGCAGCCTTCAGCTTCTCCATCTCCTGATAGACCTGCCGGAAGTCGCTGGTGGAATTGATCACCATCTGCACAGGCAGGCCGCCCGGGCCGCCCGGCAGCGCCGGAAGGTTGAACACGAAGGCCTGCGTGCCGGTGATCTTGCTGACCGCGCCCTGCACTTCCTGCTTCATCGCGGTGGAGGAACGCTTGCGCTCATCCCATGGCTTCAGGATCATGCCCGCGATGCCCTGGTTGGCGACAGGCGTGCCGTTCAGCACGAAGGTCAGGTCGGTTTCAGGGAAACTGCCGAACACCTTGCCGAGCTGGTCGCCGTAATAATTGACGTAGTCGATGTTGGCGTATTTGGGCGCCTTGGTCAGCGAGAACAGGATGCCCTGATCTTCCTCGGGAGCAAGCTCCGCTTTTGAGTGGGTATAGAGGAATCCAACAAGAAACAGGATCACCAGCGCGAACAACGCTGTGATGGGCCGATAGTCCAGCGAGCGGTCGAGACGGTTGCCGTACCAATCCGTCACCGAACGGAAAACCGCATCGACTTTGCGGGCAAACCATCCCTGCTCGACATGCGTGAGCAGAATCGAACACATCATCGGCGACAGCGTCAGCGCGATAATGCCCGACACGATCACGGAACCGGCCAACGTGAAGGCGAACTCACGGAACAGCGCGCCGGTGACACCGCCGAGGAATCCGATCGGCGCGTATACCGCAGCGAGCGTGATTGTCATCGAAATAACCGGGCCGACGATTTCTCGCGCGCCTATCATGGAGGCCTGAACAGGAGACTTCCCCTCCTCCAGATGCCGGTGAATATTTTCCACCACCACGATGGCGTCGTCGACCACAAGACCGATGGCGAGCACCATCGCCAGCAGCGTCAGCAGATTGATACTGAAGCCTGCGAGCAACATCAGCGAACAGACGCCGATCAACGACAACGGAATGGTCACGACCGGAATGATCACTGAGCGCAACGACGCCAGGAACAGGAAGATCACCACGATCACGATGATCACGGCTTCGCCGAGCGTTTTTTCAACTTCATCGATCGACGACTGAATGAACTTGGTCGAATCGTAGGCGACCTTCATTTTCAACGTCGGCGGCAGACTGCGCTCGATTTCCGGGAACAATGCCCGCACACCCTTGACGATGGTCAACGGGTTGCCTTGCGGCGTCGCCTGAACGCCGATGAAGATGGCGTGCTGGCCGTTCATCGCCACGCTGGAATCGTTGCTCTGCGCCGCCAGTTCGACGGTCGCGATGTCTTCCATGCGCACAAGGCCGCCGTTCTTCGACTTCACGACCATGCGCTTGAACGACTGCACATCGCTGAGGTCGGAGTTGGTGGTGACGTTGGAAACGATGAAGTAGCCTTTGGTCTGGCCGGCAGCCGCCTGATAGTTGTTGGCCTGGATCGCCGCCGCAACATCCGCCGCGGTGACGCCCCGCCCCGCCATGCGCGCGGGATCAAGCCACAGCCGCATCGCAAAGGTCTGGCCACCGAGAATGTCGGCGGACGCCACGCCGTCAACCGTGGACAGGATCGGCTGGATCACGCGCGTCAGATAGTCGGAGATGGCCGAGCCGCCCAGTTCGTCACTGGCGAAGCCGATATACATCACGGCCGTGGTCTGGCCGGTGGATTTGGTGATGACCGGGTCGTTCGATTCCTTCGGAATGAGATATTTGACCGAGTTCACCTTCGCCAGAACCTCGGTCAGCGCCTGGTTGGGATCGAAGTTGAGCCGCACATACACCTGAATGGTGCTGGTGCCCTGCACCGAGGTCGAGGTGATGTAATCGACGCCTTCGGCCGATGCGACCGCCTGCTCGATCGGAGTCGTGATGAAGCCCTGCATCAATTCGGGCGATGCACCGGGATAGCTTGTCGTCACGGTGACCACCGTGTTCGACAGCTTCGGATATTGCCGGATCGGCAGGCTGGTCGCGGCCTTGAAGCCGATCAGCAGGATCAGCAGGCTCACGACCAGCGACAGGATCGGCCGCTTGATGAAAATATCGGTAAAGACCATGAAAGCTGGCTCCGGCTGATCAGTAACGCGGCGGCTGTGCCGGAATCGGCGGCGGCTGATCGGACGAGATTTCGATGGCCGCGCCGGACTGGAGCTTGAGCTGGCCTACCGCGACGACACGATCGCCGGGATTGACGCCCTTCTTGATCGCCACCCGTCCGTGGATACGGATGCCGGTGGTGACAGGCACACGCTCCGCGGTCAGCGACGTCTTGCCGTCCTTATCCTTGTTCTCCTTCACCAGGAAAACGGAGTCGCCGTACAGCGTGTAATCGACCGCCGTTTCCGGCAGCGTCACCTGTGCGGGCTCCGCCGGCAGCACGATCGAGACAGTGGCGAACATGCCCGGCTTCAGGAGATGCTCGGGATTGTCGAGGGTCGCCTGCACGCGCACGTTACGTGTATCGGAGGAAATCTGCGGCTCGATGGTGGTGATCTTGCCCTCGAACGTGCGGCCCGGATAGGCATCGACCAGAATCTGGACCTCCTGCCCGACCGCGATGATGGCGCGATCCTTTTCCGTCACGGTGATGTTGGCGTAGACCTTCGACAGATCCGTCAGCGTCACGATCAGCGTGCCTGCGCTCAGATATTGACCGACTTCCACGCGGCGCACGCCAAGCTGTCCGTCAAACGGAGCGCGAACGAGTTTCTGCGAGATCACCGCTTCGGTCCTGGCGACGCTTGCGCTCGCCTGATCGAAAGTGGCCTGCGCCTGATCGACGGTCGCCTGCGGGCCGAACGATCTGGCGAGCAGCGCCTTGGCGCGGTCGAGCGCAAGCTGCGCGTTCAGCGTCTGCGCCTTGAAGCTGACGAGATCGGCCTGATCCGGCGCATCGAACAGTTGCACCAGCGGATCGCCCTTTTTCACCGTCGCGCCCGCCGTGAACAGAATCTGCGTCACGCGGCCGCTGACATCGGCGGAGACATCCACCTGATGCACGGCGGCGAGATCGCCGATCGTCGTGATCAGGTTCGGCAGCACTTCGCTCTTGGCGTCCACCACGGCCACGCTGACCGGCGGCGGCTTCATGTTGGCGAAGAACTGCGCGATCATGTGCTCGCGGAAAGCATTAAAGCCCACGAACAGGAACACCAGCACGGCGAGTCCGCCGCCCACGATGATCATCCATTTGCGCAGGCGCACCGGCTTGTGCGCATGGGCAGCGGATTCGGTTTCACCGGCAGGCCGCTGCAAATGCGGATCGTCTTCAGCAGGAACGGTCATGTCAGGCACTTTCCGGAATAAGATGCTGCGATGTTGGGAATGACGCGGGGTTCTTGAGATGGGCGGCAATGAAATCCGCCTTCACCCCAAGCGCGCGCAGGATGAAACCGTTCAATTCGTTCGCGAGGGTATCGTCCGCCGGATAATCGAGCGAAGGCGTTTCCGGCAGCCGCGTCAGCGCGAGCGAATGAAGCAGGTGATGTACGAACCAGAACAGGTCGATCGGCTTGGTCTCGGTCGGTACGGCATCGCCTGCGGCGACGGCGCTCTCGATCGAGGCAATGAATAAAGGCGCGATCAGGTCGCCGACCTTTTCGAACAGCAGCCGCGCGAACTCGCCGTCGTCGAGATGGCTCGAAGCGGTCAGGCGAAGCCGTTCCGCCTTCTCGCGGTTCGGCAGGGTCCGGATCGCGAGGAAATGGACGACCATCTCCCGGACAAGAATAATGAGCGTTTCGCTCGAGGGCTGAAGTTCACGCAGCCGCTTGAGGTCGGGATCGGCCTCGCAGGCCTCCGACAGGATTTCGGCGTGCAGCGCGGCCTTGGTGGCGAAATGACGGAACAGCAGCCCTTCCGAGATACAGGCAGCCGTTGCCACTTTCCTCGTCGTGGTGCCGGCGAATCCGTACTGCGCGAAGCATTGCTTCGCTGCGTCCAGTATCTGCCGCCGGCGCGAATCGCCGCTCATGCGCTTGAATGCCATGGGACGAAGTAAGCACTTACTTGGATACGGTCAATTAATTTCTATGGCCCAAAACGACCGTCTTTCGGCGAATTGAGGGCTTCCGCCGAGAGAAAAAGGGGCGCGGCAATTCCGCGCCCCTTCAGGAGAGTCAGGCCTGTCTGGAGGGTCAGGCTTGGGCTGGCCGCAGGACGCGGCCGATCCTGGAAATACCCTTCTCGATCTGCGTCAGGAACAGAAGGATAAAGGACAGCGTGGTGATCGAGCCGACCAGCCAGTTCGACCAGAAGATGCCGAATGAGCCGGAACCTGAGATCATCGAGAGCCGGAAGGCATCCTCCGCCCTGCTGCCCAGCACCAGTGCCAAGGTCAATGGCGCTAGCGGTATCCCGATCTTCTTGAAGACGTAGCCGATCACGCCGAACAGCAGCATCAGCCAGATGTCGAACATCGCGTTCTGGATCGCGAAGGCACCGATCGCGCAGGACACCACGATCATCGGCGCGATCGCCGCGAACGGGACGCGCAGCACCGAGGCGAACAGCGGCACGGTCGCAAGCACGATTACCAGACCGACGACGTTGCCGAGATACATCGAGGCGATCAGGCCCCAAACGAAATCCTTGTGCTCGACGAACAGCAGCGGACCGGGGTTGAGGCCCCACACCATCAAACCACCGAGCAGGATCGCCGCGGTGCCCGATCCCGGAATGCCGAGCGCGAGCATCGGCAGCAGCGCCGAGGTGCCGGAAGCATGCGCCGCCGTCTCGGGGGCAAACACGCCCTCGATCTTGCCTTTGCCAAAGCCTTCCGGATCCTTGGAGAAACGCTTGGCGAGGTTGTAGCCCATGAAGGAGGCCGCGATCGCGCCGCCCGGCGTGATGCCGAGCCAGCAGCCGATCGCCGATGAGCGCACCAGCGTCACCCAATAGCGCGGCATCTCCCTCCACACCTTGAACACGGTGCGGATGCTGATGGCGGCGGCGTGGCCCTTCAGTGCGAGCTGCTCTTCCATGGTGAGCAGGATTTCGCTGATGCCGAACAGACCGATCACCGCGACCAGGAAGTTCACGCCGCGCAGCAGGTCGGTCGAGCCGAACGTCATGCGCAGCGTGCCGGACACGGTGTCCATACCGATGCCGGTGAGCAGAAGTCCAAGCGCCATCGAGATGATGGTCTTGTGCTTGTCCTCGCGGCCGAGGCCGACGAAGGAGCAGAACGTCAGGAGATAGACCGAGAAGAATTCCGCCGGGCCGAACCGCAACGCGAACGACGCGATGCCGGGCGCAACGAACGTAATCAGCAGCACCGCGACGAACGAGCCGATGAACGACGAGGTGAACGCAGCCGTCAGCGCCTCGGCGGCCTTGCCCTGCTGGGCCATCGGATAGCCGTCGAATGTCGTGGCGACCGACCACGCCTCGCCCGGAATGTTGAACAGGATCGAGGTGATCGCGCCGCCGAACAGCGCGCCCCAATAGATGCAGGACAGCATCACGATGGCCGATGTCGGGTCCATCGAGAACGTGATCGGCAACAGAATGGCGACGCCGTTGGGGCCACCGAGGCCCGGCAGCACGCCGACAAACACGCCGAGGATCAGGCCGACGAACATCAGGCCAAGGATCTTCCAGGTGAGCAGCACCGAGAAGCCATGGAGCAGAAGCGAAAAAGCCTCCATCGAAATATCTCCTCAGTAGCCGAACAGGGCTTCGAGCGGCCCCTTCGGCATGATGACGTCAAACTTGACTTCAAAGATGTAGAACATGGCGACCGAGAAGATCGCAGCCGTCAGCAGCGACTTCCAAACCGATAGCTTGCCGACGAAAATCATGAATCCCGCCGTCAGCAGGAAGCTCGCGACATAAAGGCCGAGCCACTGCATCGCCACGCAGAACGCCACCGTCGGCACGAACACCAGCAGCACGCGCTTGAACTGATCGCGGGTGACGAAGACCTCCGCATCGCCACCGGCGGAGCGCCGCTCATAAAGCGACTTCACGATGCCATACACGCTCGCGAGCACCAGAATGACCGACAGATAGAACGGAAAATATCCTGGCTCCGGACCGTCTTCGGTCCATCCCATACCGGTTCTGTAATTGTCCCAGGCCATCACCAAGGCAAAGGCGCCCAATACAACCATCGCCCAGATATCGACCGTCAGCGTCCTGGCGAGCGACGGGGAATTCTCCGCCGGAGCGGTCGGGTCGGACACTTCGATTTCGATCTCGTTATTTGCCATGATTACGCTCGCAGATGGTCCTGTTTCGAGGCGCGCGTCATCGTGGCGACAACGCGCGCCTCACCAAGTCTTGGAAGACTACTTAGAAAGTTACGTCAGACGTCTGTTACTGCTTGACGAAGCCGGCCGCCTTCATCAGGTCGGCATTGGCCTTGTCGTCCTTTTCAAGGAAATCCATCATCTCCTTGCCCGTCATGTAGACCGGCTTGAGTGCCTGCTTTTCCATGTACTCCTTGTATTCGGGAGTCTGGCTGACCTTGCGGAACATGTCCTCGTAGAACTTCACCTGATCGGGCGTCACCTTGCCCGGCAGGAACATCGCGCGCAGCATCTTGTACTGCACGTCGACGCCCTCCTCCTTGCAGGTCGGGACGTCGTGCCAGGACTGCTTGTCCGTCACCTTTGTCGTGTAGGCGATGCGTTCGTCGTCGAACACGCACAGCGCACGAACCTGGCCTGCACGCCAGACTTCAAGATTTTCCGAAGGGTTGTTGACGTTGGCGTCGATATGCTTGCCGACGAGCTGGGTCGCCGCCTCGCCGCCCGACTTGTAGGGCAGATAGGAGAATTTCGCGCCGGTCTGCTTCTCGAGGCCGACCATCAGGATCTGGTCTTCGCGCTTGGAGCCGGTGCCGCCGAACTTGAATGGCGTCGGGGACTTCTTCGCCGCGTCGATGAATTCCTTCACCGTCTTGTACGGCGTCTCGGCGTTATCCCACAGGATGAACTCGTCGAACGCCATGATGTTGACCGGCGTCAGGTCGCGCCAGTTGAACGGAATCTTCGCCGACAGCGGCAGTTGATAGATCAGCGAATAGGCGATCAGAACCTTGTCGGCCTCGCTGGGGCTGCCCTTCATGTACATCAGCGCTTCGGCGCCGGAGGCTCCGCCCTTCAGCGACACGACGACCGGCACGTTCATCAGCTTGTGCTTCTGGATGGCCGATTGCAGCATGCGGGCCATCTGGTCCGATGCACCGCCCGCGCCCGCCGCGACCACGATTTCGACAGTCTTGGTCGGCTCCCATGCACTGGCGCCGGTGATACCCGCAGCCAACGTCAGTGCAACAACCGCCGCCGTATTCATCGCCTTCCGCATCGTATCTCTCCCTGGTTTGCCCTTTTGAAACTGCGCTGCTCTTTTTTTCGAGCTTATACGCCCTTGTCCGTCATGCGACGGCAACTCGTGGAACCTCTACAACGCCTTCATCTTTCGACTTCAGAACATCCATCGCCGCCAGCACGCCGCCCTTCTTGTGCGGAATACCTGCGAGATCGAGTCCCATTTCGACGCCCGAAAGCGTGCCCATCAGCATCAGATCGTTGAAGTGACCGAGATGACCGATGCGGAATGCGCGGCCCTGCAGACGACCGAGGCCCGCGCCGAGCGACATGTCGAAATTCTCAAGCACGACCTTGCGGAAGCGATCCGCATCATAGCCTTCGGGCACGAATACAGCCGTCGTGACCGGCGAATATTCGCCTGCATCGACGCAAACCGTCTCGAGGCCCCAGGCGCGCACGGCAGCGCGCGTCGCTTCGCCATGCCGCTGGTGGCGGGCGTAGACGTTCTCCAGCCCCTCCTCCTCCAGCATCGCGATGGATTCACGCAGGCCGTAAAGAAGATTGGTCGCAGGGGTGTAAGGCCACGAGCCGAGCTGGTTGGCCTTGAGCACTTCGTTCCAATCCCAGTAGGAACGCGGCAGCTTGTTGGTCTTGGAAGCGGCAATCGCCTTGTCGGACACCGCGTTGAAGCTCAGGCCCGGCGGCATCATCAAGCCCTTCTGCGATCCGCAGACCGTGACATCGACGCCCCAGGCATCGTGTTCGTATCGGATCGAACCCATCGAGGAAATCGTATCGACGAACAACAGCGCGGGATGCCGCGCGCGATCCATCGCCTTGCGGACCTCATCGACACGGCTGGTGACGCCGGTCGAGGTCTCGTTGTGGACGATCATCACCGCCTTGATGGAATGCTGCTTGTCAGCGACGAGACGCGCTTCGATCTCCGAGGCCTTCGCACCGCGACGCCAGTCGCTCGGAATCGTCTCGACGTCGACCTGGAAACGCTCGGCGAGATTGCGCCACAGGACCGAGAACTGTCCGGTCTCCGCCATCAGCACCTTGTCGCCCGGCGACAGCGTGTTGACCATGGCGGCTTCCCATGCGCCCGTGCCGGATGAGGGGAAGATCAGCACTGGATTCTTGGTACGGAAAACCCGTTTGCAGCTTTCCATGATGCCGAGCGCCATCTCGGCGAACTCCGGACCACGATGGTCGATCGTCGGCATATCCATCGCGCGCAAGACCCGGTCCGGCACGTTGCTCGGGCCCGGAATCTGAAGGAAATGCCTTCCTGTATGACCAACCATCTCTAAATCCTCGATTTTTATGGCGCAAATGACCTTATTATAAGGTCGATTTGCCGTCGGGAATGTATCGGGAAAAGCCCCCCGCGCAACCATAAAATCGTCCTGTTTCGTTATCCGGATCAATCTTTAGTACGATGAAATTCCACTCCTATTTCAGGCTGTCGACCTCTTCCGATTCGCCTCCAACCGCCTGTCCACAAGAGCCACGATCGCGTTCTTGAAGGGCACAAGTCCGTTGCGGGACACGTCAAGGCCACAGACATCGCACCTCATCCAGGGTCTCCGCTTCATATTGCCGCTCCGTCGTCTGACAAATTCCGGTCTTCGCGGTTCAGGTCTTAGTGGTCGTCAGTTTTTAATGATCTTGAGGTGGTTTGCGAGATTGGCATTAGTGCGGTCTTCGAGGAGCTTCATGGCGGCAGCGACGCCACCGGCGCGATGCGGCACGCCCGCGACCGACAGGCCCAGCTCCACGCCCGACAGTGCGCCGAGCAGCGTCAGCTCGTTGCATTCGCCGAGATGACCGATGCGGAATACCTTGCCCGCGAGCTTGGTCAGGCCCGCGCCGAGCGACATGTTGAAGTTCTCGAGCACGACCTTGCGGAACTGATCGGCGTCGTGCCCCGGCGGCATCACCACCGCGGTCAACACCGGCGAGTATTCCTCGGGGTTCTGGCACAGCAC
>NZ_JBXAOZ010000003.1:0-248778 GCF_058803465.1 Afipia sp. GW821-FHT14H12
GTCAAAGCGAAGGCCGCATGATGCGGCCGATGCCTGACAATCCGCAGACGATGCAGGTGTTCCTGCACCAGTCGTGACTTCATTGGGGCCTTTTTGTGCAGGGAGGGAACCGATCCGCTTTCAGAATCGTCGTTGATCGTCTATCGCGCTCGTGGCGATGCACTTCGCGAGCATTCCACCCCTAAAATTTCAGGAGATGATGCAATGACGATTACGGGAATTGCCCACCTTCAGCCGGTTGTCGCGCTTATCGCGGGCATCCTCATTCTCATCATGCCGCGCCTTCTGAATTACATCGTCGCGATCTACCTGATTTTCGTCGGGATCGTCGGATTGGGTATCATTCACTGAGTTGACGGTTCAGGCCGGAAGTCCGCTTGAAGAACCCGCGAGGGATTTGAACCGTCCCTAGCCGAAAGTTGGTATTCCGGCACCCAGCTATGCGTCAGGCGCGCCTTGCATCACGCCTTGAAACCGTGGTGTAACGCGCCTGCTTTCCAATTCCATCCAGCGACTGGCGGTCATGGCAAAAGCTCTCTCCAGGGTCAAAAAATCATCTGCAAAAGCAAAGTCCTCAGTAAAGCGCGCGGCATCGTCTCCGGCGCGTAAGAAAGTCGGAAAGGCACCGCCGCGACCGGCCCCCAAAAAGCCGGCTGCAAAAGCCAAGGCCGCGAAGGGCTCTGCCAAGACTGTGAACAAGACCCTGAAATCCTCTCCCGCCAAGCGCGCGGCGAATACCAAGACCGCCGCAAAAGCCGGAAAATGGGTTTATTTGTTCGGCGACGGCAAGGCCGAAGGTAAGGCGGGCATGCGTGAGCTGCTCGGTGGCAAGGGCGCCAATCTCGCCGAGATGTCCAATCTCGGTCTTCCGGTACCGCCCGGCTTCACCATCCCGACCACGGTCTGCACCTACTTCTACGCCAACAACAAGAGCTATCCGAAGGAGCTGAAGGCGCAGGTCGAAAAGGCGCTGGAAGCCGTCGGCAAGATTGTCGGCAAGAAGTTCGGCGATGCCAAGAACCCGCTTCTGGTCTCGGTGCGCTCGGGCGCGCGGGCCTCGATGCCGGGCATGATGGACACTGTCCTCAACCTTGGCCTCAACGACACCACGGTCGAGGCGCTGGCTGCGAATTCGAACGACCGCCGCTTTGCCTATGACAGCTATCGCCGCTTCATCACCATGTACTCGAACGTGGTGCTCGGCTTCGAGCATCATCACTTCGAGGATGTGCTGGACACCTACAAGGACAGCAAGGGCTATTCGCTCGACACCGATCTCAACGCCGACGACTGGCAGGTCATTGTCGGACGTTACAAGGAGGTGATCGCGCGCGAGACCGGCAACGATTTCCCGCAGGATCCGCACGAGCAGCTCTGGGGTGCGATTGGCGCGGTGTTCGGTTCGTGGATGACGGCGCGCGCCGTGACCTATCGCCGCCTGCACGACATTCCCGAGTCGTGGGGCACCGCCGTCAACGTGCAGTCGATGGTATTCGGCAACATGGGCGAGACCTCGGCGACCGGCGTTGCGTTCACGCGCAATCCCTCGACCGGCGAGCGCAAGCTGTACGGCGAATTCCTCATCAACGCGCAGGGCGAGGACGTCGTCGCCGGCATCCGCACGCCGCAGGAAATCACTGAATCCGCCCGCAAGGAATCGGGTTCGGACAAGCCGTCGATGGAATCCGAAATGCCGGATGCCTTCGCGGAGCTGACGCGCATATATCAGAAGCTCGAAAAGCACTACCGTGACATGCAGGACATGGAATTCACGGTCGAGCAGGGCAAGCTGTGGATGCTGCAGACCCGTAACGGCAAGCGCACCACCAAGGCTGCGCTGCGCATCGCGGTCGAGCTCGCCAACGAAGGCCTGATCTCGAAGAAGGATGCGGTGGCGCGCATCGAGCCTGCTTCGCTCGATCAGTTGCTGCACCCGACCATCGATCCCAATGCCGAGCGCGATGTGGTGGCGACTGGCCTTCCGGCCTCGCCGGGTGCCGCGTCCGGCGAGATCGTGTTCTCCTCGGATGAAGCTGCCAAGCTGCATGCCGATGGCCGCAAGGTCGTGCTGGTGCGTGTTGAGACGTCGCCGGAAGACATTCACGGCATGCACGCCTCCGAGGGCATCCTCACCACGCGCGGCGGCATGACCTCGCACGCTGCCGTTGTGGCGCGCGGCATGGGCAAGCCCTGCGTCTCCGGCGCGGGCAGCATCCGCGTCGATTACGGTCGCGGCACGATGTCGATCGGCAACCGCACCTTCAAGGCGGGCGATGTCATCACCATCGACGGCTCGCTCGGTCAGGTGCTGGCCGGTCAGATGCCGATGATCGAGCCGGAACTGTCCGGCGAGTTCGGCACGCTGATGGGTTGGGCCGATCAGTTCCGCAAACTCAAGATCCGCGCCAATGCCGATACCCCGGCGGATGCGCGCACCGCGCTCAAGTTCGGCACCGAAGGCATCGGCCTGTGCCGCACCGAGCACATGTTCTTCGAGGAAACGCGCATCCGCACCGTCCGCGAGATGATCGTCGCCGAAGACGAACAGGCCCGCCGCGCGGCGCTTGCAAAGCTTCTGCCGATGCAGCGCGCCGACTTCGTCGAACTGTTCGAGATCATGAAGGGCCTGCCCGTCACGATCCGTCTGCTCGATCCGCCGCTGCACGAGTTCCTGCCGCACACGCAGGCCGAGATCGAGGAGGTCGCGCGCGTTCTCAACACCGACCCCCGCAAGATCGCGGATCGCGTGCGGGAGCTTGCCGAATTCAACCCGATGCTCGGCTTCCGTGGCTGCCGTCTTGCGATCGCCTATCCGGAGATTGCGGAGATGCAGGCGCGCGCCATCTTCGAGGCGGCGGTCGAAGCCGCCAAGCGTACCGGCAAGCCGCCGGTGATCGAGGTGATGGTGCCGCTGATCGCGACCCGCGCCGAGTTCGACATCGTGCGCGAGCGCATCGATGCGATGGCGCATGCGGTGACCAAGGAGACCGGCGGCAAGCTGACCTATCAGGTCGGCACCATGATCGAACTGCCGCGCGCGTGCCTCAAGGCGGACGACATCGCCAAGACGGCGGAGTTCTTCTCCTTCGGCACCAACGACCTGACGCAGACGAGCTTCGGCATCAGCCGCGACGACGCCGCCTCGTTCCTTGGGCCATATGTCGCCAAGGGCATTCTGGAGACGGACCCCTTCATCTCGCTCGACCGCGACGGTGTCGGCGAACTGGTGCGGATCGGCGCGCAGCGTGGCCGCAAGGTGCGCGCGAACCTGAAGATGGGCATCTGCGGTGAGCATGGCGGCGACCCGGCGTCGGTCGCATTCTGCCATGAGGTCGGGCTGGATTACGTGTCCTGCTCGCCTTACCGCGTGCCGATCGCGCGTCTGGCTGCGGCGCAGGCCGCCCTCGGCAAGACCGCCGCCGGCCAGGCCTAAGAAGCGCTTTCACGATTTTCAGGCCGTACCTTCGTCATGAAGGTGCGGCCTGATGCTTTTTGTGCGTTGACTGATTTTTTACCACACTGTGAAAACCGCCATTTACCAAGCATTACGGCGTGATCGCCGAAATGGTGCGATATTATTGCGTGTGGCGCGCCTGCACCGCAATTAACCCAGCGGCAACTTTAATTCGATAACACCAAAAACGATCAAATTGCACTGAATGTGCGAGGAGATCGCGTGTGTGTAGTGTTGTTGCGTGAGCGTAATGATGGTTATGTTGCGTGACAGGCTGAAGGGCGCAAATTTTGCGCCCTTCAGTTTTGTTCTCTGCCTTCTCGCGATGATGCCGACCGAAATCGGTTATCAGGACATCGCTTCGCAGCTCGCGCACCAGCCGGGCGTCGCGCAGCGCTGGCAGCAGCATCTGTTTGCGACCCCGCGCAATGCGCTCCGCATCGCTTCCTTCAATTTCGTCCGCCCGATCGGCACCGATGTACCCGATGCCGCCTCGGTGACGCTTGTGAGCCTTGGCGGCCGCAATTCGGATATCACCGGCTCGCTCGGTGGGGGTAACCCGTTCGCTCCGGCGGTCCGTCCGCTGCAGGCCTCCGATTATCCGGCCGTGATGCGTGCCGCGAAGGGAGATCGTCTGCCGTTGGCCGTGCCGCCCGCGCATTCCGTCTCGCCTGCGTCGCAGAATGTTCCGGCTGAAGATGCGAAGGCTGCCGCCGAGAACACGGCTGCAGGCGAGCCGCTTGATCAGGAATTGCAGGAGGCGCTGAACTCGCCGCGGCTGCCGCAATATGACGCGCCCAAGACCGACGATGCCGTTCTTGATGACAGCGCGCTGGCAGCACTCCACGCAACGTCCAGTCATGCGGTCGCGCCGCGCGATCCCTTCACGGTCAAGACCGCGAGCCTGTTCTTCGGCAGCTCCGCGCTCGGCGACACCGGCGAAACGCTGGAGCGCTGGCAACCCGGCGAGGAGCCGGTCGTGATCCTGCCGAGCGGCGATCCGGATCTGAAGCAGCACGTCTCTCTTACGCCGAATGCCGATCCGTCGGCAGGTGGAGAGTCGATTGCGCCCAAGGGCGAGGTCAACAAGGAATCTCCTGCGCAGCGCCTCCATCTCGATGCGAAGGCGCGCGCCAAGGGTGAGAAGTGCCTTGCAGAGGCTGTGTACTTTGAAGCACGCGGCGAAGCCGTGCGCGGCCAGATCGCGGTGGCGCAGGTGGTGATGAACCGCGTGTTCTCTGGCTTCTATCCGACGACGATCTGCGGCGTGGTCTACCAGAATAAGGGCCGCCATCTCGCCTGCCAGTTCACATTTGCTTGCGACAACGTCCGCGATGTCATCAACGAGCCGGACATGTGGGAGCGGGCGAAGCGGATCGCCAAGGCGACGCTGGACGGCAAGCTGTGGCTGCCAGAAGTCGGCAAGTCCACGCATTATCACGCCTACTGGGTGCGCCCGTCATGGGTGCACGAGATGAAGAAGATGTATCGCTTCGGCGTCCATACCTTCTACAGACCGAAGGCATGGGGCGACGGCAAGGACGCGCCGAGCTGGGGCAACGCCGCACAGACGGCGGAGATTTCCAAGGAACTGGTCGCGGAAGCGAAAAGCTCGGCCGAGCTGGAAGCCCGGCGATAAGACGCCGCGCTTACACTTCAATATCCAGCGCGACGTCGAAATTCGGAGCCGAATGGGTCAGTGCGCCGGACGACGCATAGTCGACGCCGGTCTTCGCGATCTCTGCGATGCGATCCACGGTGACGCCGCCCGACACTTCCAGCACCACGCGGCCCGCCGCAAGTGCAACCGCCTCGCGTAGCGTCGAGATATCCATGTTGTCGAGCAGCACGACGTCGGCCAATCCGGTGCCGAGCACCTCGCGCAACTGATCGAGCGTGTCGACCTCGATCTCCACCTTGACCAGATGCCCCGCGACCGCGCGGGCACGTTTCAGCACCTCTGAGATACTGCCTGCCACCGCGATGTGGTTGTCCTTGATGAGGATGGCATCATCGAGCCCGAAGCGGTGGTTGAAGCCGCCGCCGCAGCGCACGGCGTATTTCTCCAGCGCGCGCAGGCCCGGCGTGGTTTTGCGGGTGCAGCAGATGCGCAGCTTGGTGCCTGCGGTCTGTTTCACATAGCTCGCCGTCAGAGTGGCGATGCCGGACAGGCGGCCGACGAAATTGAGCGCGACGCGCTCGGCTGCGAGCACGGCGCGGGCGGGGCCCACGATGGTGAGAAGCGATTTCCCCTTCGTAACGGTATCGCCATCGCGGGCGTGAGCCTCGATCTTCATCTCAGGCGCAAGCTGCCGGAACGCCTCGATCGCGAGCGGCAGGCCCGCGATGATGCCGGGCTGCCGCGCAACCATGACCGCGCGGGCAGGAGTTTCTTCCGGAATGGTGGCGATGGAGGTGATGTCGCCGGCGCGGCCGAGGTCTTCCGCGAGCGCGTGCCGCACGGCGTCCGTGATGGTCGGCAGCGCCAGAAAGCCATCCGGGAGAAGCAGCGAAGCGGGGGACGTTGTTGCCGTCATGCCAGGCTTCCGATCACCTCGGCGAGCGAAGGCGTGCGGACGAGGTCTGCCGCGACATGGCGTGCGGCGGAGAGCGTCGTCATGGTGCGGCGGGCAAAATCGGGATTGGCCTTCGGAAAATCGGAGCGGAAATGCGCGCCACGGCTTTCCTCGCGGACATAGGCGCTGGTTGCGATGAGGAGCGCCGTCGTCGCCATGTTGCGCAGCGCGATGCTTTCGGAGGTGGCTTTGATTTCGCCAAAGACGCGGATCGCCTTCGCGAGTCCATCGGCGTCGCGGATGACGCCGACATGGGTGCTCATCGTCTTGCGCAATCTGGCCTCGAGATCTTTTTCAGGCGCAGACGAATGTTCCTTCGTGGCGGATGCGATGGGATCCGGCGCCTGCCAGTGAAGGCGGCGGATATCGTCGGCGATGCGCGCGGCATAGACCACGGCTTCCAGCAGCGAGTTGGAGGCGAGACGGTTGGCGCCATGCGCACCGGTGGACGACACTTCGCCCGCGGCCCACAGGCCGACAATCGACGAGCGTCCGCGCCCGTCCACGGCGATGCCGCCCATGTGGTAATGCGCGGCGGGCGCAATCGGGATCGGTTGCGTGGCGGCGTCGATCCCGCCCGCGAGGCAGCTTTCATAGACGGTCGGGAATTTCTGGGCGAAGGCTGCGCCGACGGCTTTGGTGGCGTCGAGGAATGCGCCGCGTCCGGCGGCGATCTCCGCGAACACACCACGCGCAACGATATCGCGCGGCGCAAGCTCGGCGAGGGGATCGATCTTGAGCATGAAACGCTCGCCGTCACCGTTGATCAGCGTCGCGCCTTCGCCGCGCAGCGCTTCGGTGGCGAGCGGGGCGGGGTCCTTGCCGATCATCACGGCGGTCGGATGGAATTGCACGAATTCCGGATCGGCGATCACCGCGCCCGCGCGGGCGGCGATGGCAAGACCACCGCCATAGGATTCGGCGGGGTTGGTGGTGACGGCATAGAGATGACCGATGCCTCCGGTCGCGAGCACCACGGCGCGCGCGGGCAACGCAAGCGTCTCTCCATTAGCGGTGCTGCGCAGCTGCAGTCCCGTCACCGCGCCATTCGCGACCAGTAATTCCTCGGCGCTGTAGCCTTCGATCACTTTGATCGACGGCGTCTTGCGCACGGTCTCGATCAGGGCGGTGACGATAGCCTTGCCGGCACGGTCGCCCTGGACATGGACGATGCGGCGCGCGGAGTGCGCGGCCTCGCGGCCAACCGCAAGCCTGCCTTCAAGATCGCGGTCGAACGGCACGCCATAGCTCAGAAGGTCATCAATGCGTCCCGCGGCTTCGCCGGCCAGCCGATGAGCAACTGCTTCATCGACGATGCCGCCGCCGACGGCGATGGTGTCGCGCGCGTGCGCTTCAGGGGTGTCGCCTTCGCCGACGGCTGCGGCGATGCCGCCCTGCGCCCACACGCTGGACGCGCCTTCGCCGAGCGAGGCGGCCGAAATGACAGTGACGGGACGTGGAGCGAGTTTCAGTGCGCAGAACAGGCCCGCAAGCCCCGCGCCGACGATGACGACATGATCGGGCGACTGCACCCGAGCGGCTTCCTTGTGGCTCATGCCGTTTGCCTTTGATGCGCCGGCCGGCGGTCCATAAGGCCGCCGGTTGTCCGGCTTTTGGTCAGTTCTTCAGATTCACCATCCGCTCCACCGAGCGGCGGGCCTTGTCCGCGATCATCGGGTCGATCACGATTTCCTCGCGCATGTACAATAGGCTGTCGAGGATCTTCGGCAGCGTGATGCGCTTCATGTGCGGGCACAGATTGCACGGCTTGACGAAGTTGATCTCCGGCAACTCCGCCTGCACGTTGTCGGCCATCGAACATTCGGTGACCATGACGACGCGCTTGGGTTTGTTGTTGCGAACCCAGTCGATCATGTGCGCGGTCGAGCCGGTGAAGTCCGCTTCCTTGATGACGTCGGGCGGACATTCCGGATGCGCGATGATCTGCACGTCCGGGTCGGCGGCGCGATAACTGCGCAGCTCGTCGCCGGTAAAGCGCTCGTGCACCTCGCACGCGCCCTTCCAGGCGATGATCTTCACCTTGGTTTTCGTCGCAACGTATTTCGCAAGGTACTGGTCCGGCACCATGATGACGGTGTCGCTGCCGAGGCTCTCGACAACCTGCACGGCGTTCGAGGAGGTACAGCAGATATCGACTTCGGCCTTCACATCGGCCGAGGTGTTGACGTAGGCGACCACCGGCACGCCGGGGAAGCGCTCGCGCAACAGGCGCACGTCCTCGCCGGTGATCGATGAGGCGAGCGAGCAGCCCGCGCGCGAATCCGGGATCAATACGGTCTTGGCCGGGTTCAGGATCTTCGAGGTCTCGGCCATGAAGTGCACGCCGCACTGGACGATGACGTCGGCTTTCACTTTCGTCGCCTCAATGGCGAGTTTCAGCGAGTCGCCGCCGACGTCGCCGACGCAGTGGAAGATTTCCGGTGTCTGGTAGTTGTGCGCGAGGATCACGGCGTTGCGCTCGCGCTTCAGGTCGTTGATCGCCTTGATGTAGGGCGCCATGAACGGCCACTCGACCGGCGGGATGACTTCCTTGACGCGCTCATAGAGGTGCGCGGTCGCGCGCTCGACCTCGGGAGTCCATTCCAGCGAGGGCGACGGCAGCGAGGTAAAGCGTTCGCGTGACGGACAGCGGTCAGCGGCCGGGTTCTTGGGTAGAGCGGGAGTGCCGAAGTCTTCGGGTCCAAACAGTCCAGTCAGCGGCATGGTCATCTCCCTATATACTCGAATTGAGCATATATGGTGTCTGAGAAAACCGGCGAAGGCCGGTGTGTTGCCCTACCTGAACTTTCCGCCGGTATGGCGATCAGTTATCCTCAACTAGAGCAAAACAAATATAACAGGTCTTTGACGTCCTCGCCAGAGCTTCCTGCAAATTTATTCCGCCGGGAATAGGAGGGCTTCTGCATAACACCATCGTCGATTTGACGCCCCGCTTCTCGCCACTACTGTTCGCCTGCACGAATGAAGGAGCAAGTTGTGGGAACGTTCAAAGCCATCCGCATCGACAAGGCCGAGAAGGGCACTGTCGCGGCGCTGACGCAGTTCGACGAAAGCGAGTGGATGGAGGGCGACGTGGTCGTCGCCGTCGAATGGTCCACCCTCAACTACAAGGATGGCTTGGCGCTCACCGGCAAGGGCCCAGTGGTGCGGCGCTTCCCGATGATCGCCGGAATCGACTTCGCGGGCACTGTGATTTCGTCCGAAAATCCGAAGTGGAAGGTGGGCGACAAGGTGATCGGCACCGGCTGGGGCATGGGTGAAACCCATCTCGGCGCCTATGCGGAGAAGACCCGCGTCAAGGGCGACTGGCTGGTGCGGCTGCCGGCGGGCATGAGTGCGCGCGACGCGATGGCGATCGGCACGGCTGGCTTCACCGCCATGCTGTCGGTGCTGGCGCTGGAGAAGCACGGCATCACGCCGAAGGATGGTCCTGCGATCGTCACCGGGGCTGTCGGTGGCGTCGGCTCGGTCGCGGTGAGCCTGCTGGCGAAGGCCGGTTATCACGTCATCGCCTCCACCGGCCGCGCCAGTGAAAGCGGTTATCTCAAGGATCTCGGCGCGGCGGAGATCATCGGTCGCGATGAACTCTCAGGGCCCGCAAAGCCGCTCGCCAAGGAGCGCTGGGCGGCGGGCGTGGACAGCGTCGGCTCGACGACGCTCGCCAACGTGCTGTCGATGACCAAGGCCCATGGCGCCATCGCCGCCTGCGGGTTAGCTGCCGGCATGGACCTGCCGACCACCGTCGCGCCTTTCATTTTGCGCGGGGTGTGCCTTTTGGGTATCGACTCGGTGATGTGCCCACTCCCTCTGCGGGAAGCCGCCTGGGCGCGGCTGGCGAAGGATCTGGATAAGGCAAAACTTGCTGAAATAACTCGTGAAATTTCGCTCGACGAGGTGATTGCCGCCGGTTCCGATATTCTCGCGGGCAAGGTCCGTGGCCGCGTGGTGGTGAAAATAGCCTGAGGATGTTCAGGCTTTGCAAACCATAGTGCTCCATTGTTGCCATGGTTGATATGGTAATCAGGGGCTTAAGATCGGCGTTTGTCGCGGTCTCATCCCGAATGTCACGAGTTGGAGTGGTTCGCATGTTCGCGCGATTGGCTTTTGGTGTTGCGCTTGCCGGGTGCGCGGTCGCACCCGCTTTCGCCGAGCAGATGGATGCCAGTCAGGCGCGCAAGTTCGTTGCCAACAAACTGTTCTCCTTCACCTGCTTCGACGGCACCAAGGGCGCCGGCCGCATCTATGAGGACGGCTCCGCGGCGGGATCGGTCCAGTTCGGCGGCTCGGGCCCATTGCGCCATATGCGGTTGCCCAGCAACACGCTTCAGGTCCGCTCCGGTGCGGTCTGCGCCTCGATCAAGGGCATGCCGTTCGAGCCGTGTTTCAACCTGAACAAGTATGACGAAGTCAGCTTCCGCGGTTCGGTATCCGGGCTAGGATTCGCTTATTGCGATTTCCACCGCCAGGGCAATGTCCGCACCTTCCTGACGCGGATGATCCGCAAGCCGCGCTCGCTGCATCCGCCACACAAGACGGAGGCGAACGCCGAGGTGCGTTCCGAGCCGGTGGCGGAGTTGCGCCGGACCAAGACCGACTAAGCGACCAAATTCATCAATCGTGCGAGATGTGGTGCTTGCGAATGCGCCGCACGGTCGCCCAGATCGCCAGTGCGGCGACCGGGATGAAGGCGGCGATCATATAGGCTGGCTCGATATGGACGTAGCCGGTCTCGTGAGCCGCCTTGGCGACGTAGCCGAACAGGCTGACCACGTAATAAGTGATCGCCGCGACCGACAGCCCTTCGACGGTGGTCTGCAACCTGAGCTGCATGCGCGTGCGCTCGTTCATCGATTTCAGCAGTTCCTGATTCTGCTTTTCCAGTTCGACATTGACGCGCGTGCGCAACAGGTCGGCGGCGCGTGACAGCTTGAGCGACAATTCGGTCTGCCGCGTTTCGGTGGTGGTGCAGGTGCGGATTGCGGGCGCCATCCGCCGGGCGAGGAACGAGGTCCATGTCGGCAAGCCGCCCATCTTGTGCTCGCCGATGGTCTCCAGCCGCTGGTGGATGATTTCGTCATAGGCGCGCGTCGCGCCGAAACGAAACACGCTAGCGGCGGCGCCGGCTTCGAGGTCGGCGGCGAGGGCGGCAAGTTCATCGAGCAATTGGCGGTTGCTGCCGAGGTCGTTGGCCTCGCGCATCTTCTGCGTCACTTCCGCGAGCTTGTGCTCGATCCGGTTGATCGAGGGCAACAGCCGCTGCGCTTCCGGCAGACCGAGCAGCGCCAGCGTCCGATAGGTTTCGATCTCGATCACGCGCTGCACCAGCGCGCCCGCGCGTTCGCTGCTGAGGCCGTTATCGGTGATGAGAATGCGGACGAATCCCGACGGATCGAGCCGGAAGTCGCTTGCGTAGGACGCGCTCCCGTCGCTGTTCTCGGCGCTTGCAAGGCTCGCGCGATCGAAAATCTGCTCGACCGGAAGGTGATCCGGATTCTTCTGGAGGATATGCAGGTCGATCGCGACCAGCAGCGGGCCGGGTTGAGGGATTGCGCGTGTCTGCGGCTCTAGTATCGCCACGTTCGGCGTGAACGGCGCGTCATTGAGGGCGGACGGCATCTCCCAGGTGTAGGTGGTGAATTCGGAGTGCTGCTCCCAGCGCAGGGCGGTCGCGCCGAGCGAAACGCGGTAATGGTTTTCCGAAGGCCGTGGTCCCGGAAGGCCGCGGGCGATGCAGAAAGCAAGAAGGTTTTGGCGGTCAATCTGGGCGGCGGTCTCATCGGTGTGAAAGCCGAAATGCAGGATGCGCCGCGGCACGGGGAGTGCGGTGAAGGGGCGGGCGTGCAATTCGTTGAGGATCGCCGCGCGCAGCCGGTGCGGTACCAGAGGAGGAATCATTGCCGGTTTGTCTGACAGTGCGGCGGTCGTTACATCGTTGGTCAAAGGCTTGATCCTGCAAATCGTCTTTACGCAATGGGCGAGCTGATGAATTTTTCGGGCGGCTTTGACGTGGTGTAAAGCCTTTTCATGAGCCCGGCTATGCGCCAGACGGTTGTGGCAGACTACCTGCGTGCACGCACCCGCAGGCCCGGAGCAGGGCGCTCCTGCAACACTTCGCGGCGAAAACGAAACAGGGCCGCAGGCCGTCCGCCCGTCCGCGTCGACATCTCGCCGGTCGGCTCGGTCAGCGCCCCCGCTTCGACGAGGCGGCGGAAGTTCTGCTTGTGCAGATGGCGGCCCGAAATCGCTTCCACCGTATGCTGCAATTCCGTCAGCGTGAATTCCGGCGGCAGCAGTTCGAACACCACGGGGCGGTACTTCAGCTTGGAGCGCAGCCGCGCGATCGCGGTCGCGAGAATGCGGCGGTGGTCGAAGCGCATCGCGACGCCGAGCGGCGGCAACGACTTGCGCGCGAGCGCAGCGGAGCGGCCGTCGCGCTTGGCTTCCTCAACGAGGCCTGCCTCATAGAGAAGCTCATAACGGTCGAGGACATGCTCCTCGTCCCAATGGGTGCCTTCGGCGCCAAAGTAAAGCCGCACGCGATCGGCGCGGCCGAGCGCCCGGTTGGCGTTCCGTGCATCCGATGCCGCCGCCCATGCCTGCAGGGCGGGAAGAATTTCCCGGTCGATCATCGCAGGCTTGGCGACGCGCCAGTCTTCCCAGGGGAAGTAGCGGTACCACGGTTCGAATGTCGCGCCCTCGACCTTGGGAGAGGATTCGCCATCGACGCCGCGCGTCAGCGCAAGATAGCCGATGGAGGCGACATGCACGCCGGTGTGGTCGAGCGTTGCGTGGCGGCCCCGGTCGCCGAAGGTATAGAGCTGCTCGACATAGCCGAGGCTGAGGCCGGTCTGTTCGGCCACCCACGCCCGCAGGCCGATTTCGAAGGTGCGATGGCTGACCGCGTCGAACGGGCCAAACGGCAGGCCCGCAAGTTCATCCTGTCCGCTGCCCGGTGCGGTGAGGATCAGTGGTTCGTTGTCGTTGATCGACACGATGGCAGCAGTCAGGCCGATCTCGATGGGGGTCAGCGACTTCTCTGCCATCGCCTCACTCAAGATCGATATGGAATGGACGGCCTTCGAGAACGGCGCTGCCCGGCCCAATGCGTTCGACGGCGCGGATCATGCGGCCTTCGCGGCCGAGCGCGCGATCGGCCAGTTGCACGATCAACCTGTTCGGACTTGCACTCGGAGAGGCCGCACGAATGGCCTTGGCGATGTCGTCTTCGGCGCGGCGCGGGTTGAGCGCGCAAGCCGCCATGAACGCGGTCGCGGTGGAGCGGCTGATTCCGGCGAAGCAATGCACCACGAGAGGTGCGCGGCGATCCCAGCGCCGCACGAAATCGAGCGCTGTATTGATATGTGCAGCTGCGGGAGCCGTGAAGCCGTCGGCAACCTCGGTGATGTCGTCCATCGAGACGCGCAGGTGGTTGGCATCGAGCACGGAAGCGGGCGTTTGCGCCTTTTCGACCTTGCCCATTACCGTGATGATGTGGCTCGCGCCGATGGCGGCGACGGTCGGGTGGAGTTCGGCAAGCGAGCAGACGTGGATCATTATGGCCTCGTGACTGTGCCCTCTATACGTCAGGGCGCAGCGCTGCGAAAGCGCGTAAAAACCGGAACAATTATGCGATCAGCGACTGGCAACGCGCGAGAAACTGTCTTTCCGCCTTGGTCGCGGACCACGGCGTGAGATAATTCTCGACGGTCGCAGGATTGAGCTTGGGGTCGCGGCCGAACAGGCGTTTCGCCTCGGCCTGGCTGAAACCCGCCAACGAGGTAGCTTCGAGATAGGCCGCGCCCATGTCGGCGGTCTTGATCAGGGCTTCGATGTCGGCAGGCAGGACAGCGGGCAGGCCGAAATGCAGATGGATCGCCGCGAGCAGCCGCTTCTCCACCGCTTTGTAGGAGCCGCCGATCACCGCCTTGAACGGTGAGATCATATCGCCGATCACGTATTCAGGGGCGTCGTGCAGCATCGCCGCGAGCCGCACGCGGCGGTCGATGCGTGGCGAGCGTGTGCGCAGTACTTCTTCCACCAGCAATGTGTGTTGCGCGACCGAAAAAATGTGCGCGCCATGAGTTTGTCCGTTCCAGCGGGCAACGCGGGCAAGGCCATGCGCGATGTCCGCCACCTCGATGTCCAGCGGCGAAGGATCGAGCAGGTCGAGCCGCCGCCCCGACAGCATCCGTTGCCACGCGCGGGCGGCTTTTTTCGGAGGCATATGTTTCGCGGTCATTTGGCCTTGCGTGCTCGTTTGGGTTTGCCGCAGGTCGCGTGGCAATGGCAGGTGACCATGTGGTCGTTGACCATGCCGGTTGCCTGCATGAAGGCGTAGACGATGGTGGGGCCGACGAACTTGAAGCCGCGCTTCACCAGTTCCTTCGACATCGCAATCGATTCCGGCGTCGCGGCAGGGACCTGGCTCTTGCTGCGGAAGCGGTTGACCTTCGGCGCACCATCGACAAAATCCCACAGCAGTTTCGAGAAGCCGGGGCCTTCCTGCATGATGACGAGGTAAGCCTGCGCGCTTTTCACCGCGCCCTCGATCTTGGCGCGGTTGCGCACGATACCGGCGTCGTTCATCAGCGCGGCGATCTTCTTCGCGTCGTAACGTGCGATCTTCACCGGATCGAAATTGTCGAACGCTTTGCGGAAATTGTCGCGCTTGCGCAGGATGGTGATCCACGACAGCCCGGCCTGAAAACCATCGAGGATCAGTTTTTCGAACAGTGCGCGGTCGTCATATTCCGGCACGCCCCATTCCTCGTCGTGATAGGCGACGTAGAGCGGGTCTTCGCCCGGCCACGCACAGCGCGAAACCTTGGCTGCCTTTGCTGGCGTGGCGCTCATGCGGACGCCTTCTTCGGCGGCTGGATGTCCTGCGGTGCGATGAAGGACAGCGGATGCCCGTCCGCGAGGACAGGCGTGCCTGCCTCCACCGCATCCGCGACGCGGTCGATGCGCAACAGTGCAAGCCCGCGATCGCCTGCGGATGAACCGAACGTGCCGAGTGTTTTCTCTCCTGCCGTCACCGGCGTTCCGGCGGCGATGGCATCGCCAAGGCCGACGCGAACGATGCGGGTGCGCGCGGTGCCGCGATGCTGCATGCGGGAGACGACCTCCTGACCGATGTAGCAGCCCTTGTCGAAGTCGACGCCATGCAGACGGTCCATGTTGGCGTCATGAGGGAAGGCATCGTTATAGGCGAAGTCGATGCCGCCGCGCGGCGCGCCGCATGCGATGCGATGCGCCTCGTATTCGGTTTCATCAACCATCTGCGCGCCGATTGCTGTGGTGGCCTTGCCTGCAAACTCTTGCGGCAGCAGCACGCGCCAGCCGAGTGATTCATCGCGAGGATCGGCAAAAGCGAGATCCGGCGTCATCTGCGGCTCTCCGCCCCAGACGGCAAGCACACCGAAAGCATCGGAGAGGTTTTCGATCGCGACCTTGGCGCGCAGCTTGTAGATGCCAAGGCGCGCGGCGAGCGGTTGTGCCAGCGATTTCGGACAATCGAGCAGAAAGCCGCCGCCATGGCCGGCCGGTATTTCAGTGACCAGAAAATCGGCGATGATCTTGCCCTGCGGCGTCAGCAGCGCGCCGAAACGCCCGAGTCCCGGCCGGACCAGATCGATATTGGTGGTGACGAGGCCGTTGAGAAAGTGGCGGGCATCCTCGCCGCCGACTTTGACCACGCCCCGATCGGTGAGAAATGCAGATTTCATGGGATTCTTGAGTGGCGGATTCTTGAGGTTTTGACCGGCAGAAGTTTTGCGAAGAATCGCGCAACGCCGATATCGCTGCGAAACGTAAGGCTGTAAGGTGCGCGCAACAAGCCCCGCGCAGGTCTGCGCAGGGCAAATTATAGTATCTCAGCAACTTCGGCACTCAAGATTCGGGCATTCAAGATAATGGCTCAAACTTTCGATCTCATCCTCAAATCCGGAACCGTGGTCAACCAGGACGGGGAGGGCGTGCGCAACATCGGCGTGACGGCGGGCAAGATCGCCGCGCTCGACGTACCGGACAACGCCAGCGCGGGCGAGGTGATCGACTGCAAGGGCCTGCACATCCTGCCCGGCGTGATGGACACGCAGGTGCATTTTCGCGAGCCGGGCCTCACGCACAAGGAAGATCTGGAAACCGGCTCGCGCAGCGCGGTGCTGGGCGGCGTCACGGCGGTGTTCGAGATGCCGAACACAAATCCGCTGACGATCACGGAAGAAACCTTCACCGCCAAGATCAAGGCCGCGCATCACCGCATGCATTGCGACTTCGCCTTCTTCATCGGCGGCACGCGCGAGAACTATCGTGAATTGCCGGAGCTGGAGCGCGCGCCGGGCTGTTCGGGCGTCAAGGTGTTCATCGGCTCCTCGACCGGCAGCCTGCTGGTGGAGGATGACGACGGCCTGCGGAAAATTCTCGGCGTGATCCGTCGGCGTGCTGCGTTCCACGCCGAGGACGAATACCGCCTCAACGAGCGCAAGAACCTGCGCATCGAAGGCGACCCGCGTTCGCATCCGGTGTGGCGCGACGAACCCGCCGCGCTGATCGCGACGCAACGCCTTGTCGGCATCGCGCGCGAATACGGCAAGCGGATTCACGTCCTGCATATCTCCACCAAGCAGGAGATCGACTATCTGCGCGACCACAAGGATGTCGCGACCTGCGAGGCGACGCCGCATCACCTCACGCTGGCGGCGCCCGAATGCTATGAGCGGCTTGGCACCCGCGCGCAGATGAACCCGCCGGTGCGCGACGCCAGCCATCGCGACGCGATCTGGCGTGGCATCTCGCAGGGCATCATCGATGTGCTCGGCTCCGATCACGCGCCGCACACGCTGGAAGAAAAATCGAAAACCTATCCGGCGTCGCCGTCCGGCATGACCGGCGTGCAGACGCTGGTGCCGATCATGCTCGATCACGTCAATGCGGGGCGGCTGTCGCTGGCGCGGTTCGTCGATTTGTCGAGCGCGGGGCCCGCGCGCATCTTCAACATGGCCTGCAAGGGCCGCATCGCTGCCGGTTACGATGCCGACTTCACCGTGGTCGACATGAAGCGCAGCGAGACGATCCGCAACGAGGACAATGCCTCGCGCGCGGGCTGGACGCCGTATGATGGAGTGAAGGTGAAAGGCTGGCCGGTCGGCACGGTCGTGCGCGGACGCCGGGTGATGTGGCAGGGCGAACTGGCGACGCCTTCGCAAGGCGAGCCCGTGCGTTTCATGGAAACGCTGAAGCCTTGATCTTGTCGTCCCCGCGAAGGCGGGGATCCAGAAACCTCGATCGTTATTACTGGACTTGTCGGTTTTCTAAAAGTGCGATCAACGGATCGGAAAATGGCATGACCAGCGAAGCAGTGTCGGTGATTTTTGGAAGTATGTTTGTTTTTAGCTGTTACAGCTTAGGGGCACTTTCCAAAAGTCTTCCTCAAAAGCTGAAGACCATTTTGTTATGGGTCAGTGCAGCGCTCATCTTGTTAACCGCGCTGATTAGCGAGAGTGTTTACCCCATACCCGTCATTTTTCTTGGCCTTGGCCTTCTATTTCTTTTTATTGGTAGATGGGAACGGGCAGCAGATGAAAAAAGAGGATTCCGATTCCCGTTTCAGGATCGCTCAGAATAAGCGCGCGCTATTGGCTGATGATGGGTCCCCGCCTGCGCGGGGACGACGTATTGAATATCGACGTCGAAGTTACTGCTTGAACATCACGACCGAGAACTCGCCGCTGCGAATGCGCGCGGGCAGGCCCTCGACGAATTTCGCGACCGCATCCTCGCCATAGGTATTCACGAGTTCGGCGAAGGCAGCGAACAGGCTCGCTTGCGCGAGGCAGTCGCCGTCGATGCCATCGTGAAGCGCCTCGGCCCACGCCTCGTTCAGATAGGTCAGCGCGGCCTGCTTCTGCTCCTGGTCGGGGAGAGGAGCGCGGGAAGGGGCGAGAGGCGAGTACGACATGAAAGAGGACAATCCGGAAAACGGGCGCAAAAGCGCCGTGGCAATGTCCTCGAGCTTTAACATGCAGGGCGGGCCATCCCAGTGAGTTCTTGCGAAAAGGTTAATTTAAAGGGGAGGGCTGTCGATAACTTTAGTTCGCGTATCGCGAGGTCAGGTTCCGGGAAATGTCGGCCCCCTCGATCAGGTAGCGGCGGACGACCAGATGAGCGGCCGGGGTGCAGGTCCGGTAGGTCTGCTGGAAACCGTTATAGCCGCGGTTGAAACTCGCGATCATTCGGGTGCGGCGGTCGCCGGAGGGTGTCTCGGCCTCCAGCAGGGCCTGCATTTCGGTGCGCCATTTCTGGCCGTCATTGGTTCCGCAGATACCGCGCAGGTAATGCAGGGCACCCATAATCTCAGCCAGCCGCTGCAGGTCGGCATCGAACGGTGCGGCTTCGTCCTCCGCGCGGACAGTGGCCGGCAGCAGGATCGAGCAGGTCAGGAGCACGGCGAGGAAACGGCGCAGCATGGCGGCAGGTCTTAACCTTCCCGGCCCAAAGAACGCAACAAGGGAAGCAAGGCGGCTTACAGGGGTCAGACGCCCACGACCTCACGGACGGTGGCGATCACCTCATGCAGGCCGTCCGTGACCATCAGCCCGCGGGTCTCGTCGGGGTCGAACCAGCGGGCTTCCGCAAGTTCGTCGTTCAGCGTGACCTCGCCGGAGACCCAGCGCGCCGCGAACGGCAGGATGATGAAGTGCCCATGCCCGGATTGGACGTGCAGCATTTCGCGGACGCCGGCCGGCCCGGCGATCTCGATGGTCAGCCCGGTTTCCTCGAGGATTTCGCGCTTGAGCGCTTCGGCCATGGTTTCGCCGAACTCGATACGGCCGCCGGGGAACGTCCAGAGCGGTCCTTTGGGATTGTTGGTCCGCCGCGTCAGGAGGATCTTGCCGTCGCGGAAAATGCCTGCGCTGACCGCGACCTGCGGCCGTGAGGCGGTGGAGTCAGTCACGTTTTCAGGATTCCATAATACTGTCGATGTCGGTTCCGTCCGAGACACCGTGGATCAAAGCGCCGGCCATCGCAAGCAAAGGCTGTATCCAGCCGATGGCCTCGGTGGCGAGCTTGATGCGGGTTGCATCCTGCGTGGTGCTGCGCATGCCCTCGCTCACCGCCACCAGGATATCCCGCATCGAGCCGATCACCCGGTCGAATTCGGCTTTCAGGGCAACCTCGGCCTGCTCATAGGCCTGGATCGTGAGTTCCTTGGCCTTGAGGTTGGAGGCCTCGAAATGCTCGCGATAGGTCAGGGGCCGCCAGCTCAGAAAATCCTCGGCGCATTCGGGCATGTCCGGGATCATTTCGAGCAGCATGATCGCTTCATTGAAATGGTTGAGATAGTCGGTCGCGAGTCCGGTGCGCGGGTTGATGTTGTTGTCCTTCAATAGCTGACGGTGTGCGGCCTGGGCGGCCGCATCGGGCAGGTTCGTCGAGGCTGTAGTCTGGGATAACGCCATCGGGAGCTTTGAAGGATCGCAGAGGACCAATTAACATTACAGGACGGCAATTAATGATCGGTATCCGGTTAAAGGGGGACGCATGTGCGGGCGATTTACGCTGACGTCGGCCCCGGCCATCCTGCGACAAGCATTCGAATATGCCGAACAGCCGAATTTTCCGCCCCGATACAATATCGCGCCGACGCAGCCCGTGGCGGTGGTGACCTCGGAGCCGGGCGCGCGGCATTTTCAATTGATGCGGTGGGGCTTTATTCCGGCTTGGGTGAAGGACCCGAAGACATTCTCGCTCGTCATCAACGCCCGCTCCGAGACGGTGTTGGAGAAGCCGGCCTTTCGGAATGCGATCAGACGGCGGCGCTGTCTCGTGCCTGCTGACGGTTATTACGAGTGGCAGAGCAAGGGCGGGCGCAAGCAGCCCTTCTTCATTCATCCGCGTGACGGCGCGCCGATGGGATTGGCGGCGGTCGCCGAAACATGGGTCGGTCCGAATGGCGAAGAACTCGACACGGTCGCGATCGTAACGGCCGCCGCGCGGCAGGAGATGGCTCATCTGCATGCGCGGGTGCCGGTGGTGATCGCGCCGCGCGATTACGCCTGCTGGCTGGACGGCGGAGAGGTTGCGACGGAACAGGCGATTGCCCTGTTACAGCCGCCAGCTTCCGGCAGCCTTGCGTGGCGTCCTGTTTCCACCGAGGTCAATCGTGTCGCCAACGATCACGAGGGATTGCTGGAACGTATCGAACTCTTTTCCGAAGTCGTGAAGCCGGAAGCATCGCTGCGTCCCTCACGCCGCGCGGCGGATGAGAGGCAGGGCTCGCTGTTCTAGCCGCGCAACTCGTCACACCACCTTGCCCGGATTGAGAATGTTGAGCGGATCGAGCGTGTGCTTGAGCGCGCGCATCAGATCGAGCGCGACCGGGTCCTTCACATGCGGCAGCTCATCGCGCTTGAGAAGGCCGATGCCGTGTTCGGCCGAGATCGAGCCGCCGTGCTTGCGCACGATGGCGTGGACCGTGTCGTTGACTTCATGCCAGCGCGCGACGAAGGCGGCTTTGTCGGCATCGACCGGCTGGCTGACGTTATAGTGGATGTTGCCGTCGCCGAGATGGCCGAACGCCACCGGCCGCGCACCCGGAATGAGTTTCGTCACCGCCGCATCTGCCTCGGCGATGAATTGCGGCACGGCGGCGACCGGCACCGAGACGTCGTGCTTGATCGAGCCGCCTTCGGGTTTCTGTGCCGGCGAAATCACCTCACGCAGCGTCCAGAACGCCTGGCGCTGGTCGAGGCTCGAGGCAATCACGGCGTCATCGACAAGGCCCGCTTCCATCGCCGCTTCGAGCGTGCTCTCGATCAGCGTGCGCGCGTCGTCACGCGGCGAGGAGATTTCCATCAGCACGTACCACGGGTGAGGCTCTGAAAGCGGCGCGCGCAGTCCGGGGCCATGCCTGAGCGCGAACTGCACCGCGATGTCGGCGATCAGCTCGAAGCTCGTCAGTGCCGAACCAGCGAAGGCTTGCGACAGGTTCAGAAGCTTGAGCGCGGCTTCGGGCGAGGCGAGGCCGACGAACGCCGTCTCCACCGTGCGCGGTCTCGGCATAAGCTTCAGCACGGCGGCGGTGATGATGCCGAGCGTGCCTTCCGCGCCGATGAAAAGATTGCGCAGGTCGTAGCCGGTGTTGTCCTTCTTCAGTTTCGACAGACCACTCAGGATACGCCCGTCGGCGAGCACGACTTCAAGCCCGAGCACGAGATCGCGCGCAACGCCGTAGGACAGCGCGGCGATGCCGCCTGCATTGGTGGAGAGGTTGCCGCCGATGGTGCAGCTTCCTTCCGAGCCGAGCCACAGCGGGAAGATGCGTTCGGCTTTTTCCGCTGCCACATGCGCATTGGCGAGGATGACGCCGGACTCGCAGATCATGGTGTTGGAGGAGGGATCGACTTCACGAACCTTGTCGAGGCGACGCAGCGAAAGCAGAATTTCGCCGTGATGAGGTATCTGTCCGCCAACCAGACCGGTATTGCCGCCTTGCGGCACCAGTGGCGTTCGGGTCTCAGTGGCGAGCTTGCAGATTGCGGCGACTTCGCCGGTCGTGCCCGGACGGAGGATCAGCGGGGAGTGGCCCTGATAGAGGCCGCGCTCCTCGACGAGGTAGGGTGCTTTCTCGTCGCCCTCCATGATGGCGTGCTTGTCGCCGACAATGGCGCGGAAACGCGCCAGCAACTCCGCCGAAAGGGGAGAGAGTGCTGTCATCATGCGGGCCGGTCGGCTGCGGCTCGGCGGAGTCGATCGTTGATCGCTTCGCCGAGGCCGTGTGTTGGGATGGGCATCACCGCGATGGCCTGCGCGCCGGTTTCGTCCAATGCGCGCAGATGGCCGAACAGGTTGGCCGCCGCCTCGATCAGGTCGCCGCGCGGCGAGAGGTTGAGTGTGCGTTCAGGCCGTGCGCCGGGCAGCGCCTCGCCGAAAGCGAGCAGCGCCTCGTCTGCGTTGAGCGCCGTGGCGCCGAGCCTGACAGCGGCGGCAGGCGCATAATGCGATTCCAGCATGCCCGGCGCGAGCGGGCTGTCATGGCCCGGTATGGTCTCGAGTCGTCCAAGGGGAACGCCGAGCACGGCTTCGATGTCGGCACGGGGCGTGCCGCCCGGCCGCAGCAGGACGGGCGCGCCGCTGCATCCAACAATGGTGGACTCGACACCGACGCTGACCGGTCCGCCATCGACGATCAGGTCGATACGGCCGTCGAGGTCATGGAGCACATGCGCGGCCGTGGTGGGCGAAACGTGGCCCGAACGGTTGGCGGACGGCGCGACGATCGGCCGGCCGAGCGCCTGAAGAATCGCCTGCGCCACCGGATGAGCCGGAATCCGCACCGCGACGGTATCGAGGCCCGCCGTGGCGAGTTCGCTCACCGGGCATCCGGGTGCTTTGGGCAACACCAGCGTGAGCGGTCCCGGCCAGAAGGCTCGGGCGAGTTTCAGGGCGGTTTCATTGAAGATGGCGACGCGCTGGGCGGCTTCCAGCGTCGGCAGATGAGCGATGAGCGGGTTGAAGGAGGGCCGCCCCTTGGCCTCGTAAAGCCGTGCGATGGCCTTGCCGTTGGTCCCGTCCGCGCCGAGGCCGTAGACGGTCTCGGTGGGGAAGGCGACGAGTCCGCCCGCGGCGAGGCAATCGGCAGCCGGGCGCGCGGCGGCTGCTGCGGGGACGGTTTTTGTGGTCAAAATCAGGCTCATGGCCCCTTTTATGGGCGCTGGAGCGGACGGCGTCAAAGTGCTTCTCACGCGCCTTGCAGGGCGAGGGGTGCGCGGTTATAAGACCGGCCTCACGTCGGAGTATAGCGCAGCCCGGTAGCGCACCTGCTTCGGGAGCAGGGGGTCGCAGGTTCGAATCCTGCTACTCCGACCATTCCGCCCGTCCCGGCCTCATCACACTCCATATTCATGTCTATAGGCGTCCCGCGAATGATCGCCGGGCGTGATCGTCGATTCTCGCATGATATTTCCTGGGCGGGATTCAGAATGACGTGGTGTGCCATCGCCTCCGATGGTGATTTTTGACTCCTTCACGATGAGGAGTGGCGCTGCCATTGGAGGCTCGCTTGCTGGCGCGCATGATCCCGTATCGTGCCGCGATAATTCTCAGCACATATTTTGATGGATAATGTCCGACACCACTGATTGAAGAATATTCCCAGTCTCTGAAAATTCTTATGGCCGGAATCTGCCCGCGAGCTTGTGGCCAATTATATCGGATGGCCTTGGCCGGTTTTTGCAGTGCGCTGCTCTTATCGCAGCGCGATATGCAAAAGAGAAAGATATCTGAACAACTCAGCGAGAGTGAGACGAAAGTTTTCCATCACGTTCTCGACAAGAGACGATATCTGGATTTTAATTTTGCATTCTTTGAGCCAGCATTGGCGTCACACAAAAATTCAAAAATCAAAAATGGCCATGGCCTGAAGCAAAAACAAATCACATCTGGGAGGACGTTTATGAGTTCGAAGTTTGAATTGCCGAAATTGAGCCGCCGTTCGTTGTTGAAAGCGACCGCGCTGGCAGGTGTTTCGCAGGTTGCGTCCCCCTTTGTGGTCACGTCATGGGCCGCCGACACCGTCAAGATCGGCCTCGACAATCCGCTGACCGGAACTTACGCCGCGACCGGCAAGAACGAGATGATCGGCGCGCAGCTCGCGGTCGAACAGATCAATGCCAAGGGCGGCATTCTCGGCCGCAAGGTCGAGCTGCTGGTAGAGGATTCGACGAGCGGCGACGCCGGCACGGCCGTGCAGAAGGCGCGCAAGCTGATCGACCGCGATCAGGTCAACTTCTTGCTTGGCAACGTGAATTCGGCACTGGCGCAGGCGATGGCGAACGTCGCCTATGAGAAGAAGGTTCTTCACATCGTTCCGGGCGGTCATACCGATACGATCACCGGCTCGAACTGCCACTGGAACGTCTTCCGCGTGTGCAACACCACGCGCATGCAGACCAACTCAATCTCGAAGGTGCTGTTCGAGAAGTACGGCAAGAAGTGGTACTTCATCACGCCGGACTATGCTTTCGGCCACACGCTTCAGCAGGGCTTCGAGGCCAGCTTGAAGGAGTTCGGTGGAACGAAGGTGGGCGGCGATCTCGTGCCGCTGCAGACCACCGATTTCTCGTCCTATCTGATCAAGGCACAGGCGGCCAATCCCGAGGTCATCATTGTGCTGACGTCGGGCGAAGACATGGTCAACACGCTGAAGCAGGCCGTGCAGTTCGGTCTCGACAAACGTTTCCACATCGCCGGCGCTCAGCAGGAACTTGAGGCCTTGATCGGCCTGCCGCCGGAGGCGCGGATCGGAAGCTGGGTGTTCGAGTGGTACTGGAAGCAGCCGAACGTGCCGCATGTCGCCGAGTTCGTTGCCGACATCCGTAAGAAGACCGGCGGCCATGTGCCGACCGCGCGCACCTGGTTCGGCTTTGCGTCGGCCTGGACCTGCGCTCTCGCTGCCGCAAACGCCAAGTCGCTCGATGCGGTGAAGATGGCCAAGGCGCTCCAAGGCTTCAAGCTGCCGCCGGAAATCGCGCTGATGCCGAAGGACACGGTCTATCGCGAAGGCGACAACCAGCTGATGCCGACGCTCTACGTTGGCCATGCGCAGGCGAAGGGCAAGGACGATCCGGAGGATCTGTTCGTTGTCGACATGGAAGTGGACGGCATCAAAGCCGCGCCGCCGGTCGCACAGACCGGCTGCAAGCTGACATGGCCTGCCTGATCCAGCCTGCCTGATCGGAATGGTCCGGACCGTGCGTTCGCGGTCCGGATCAATCCGTGCTGATTTCCTTTTTTCACGGCATGACGCTTGGCGTGATTGTCGGCGCGCTTTGCGCTCCGATGATGTTCGCTCTATCGCGGCGCGATGTGACGACGATGCACAAACGATACAAAAGGAAAGAGACGCTCGAGCATTGTCGGCATGAGACGAAAGTCTTTCATCACATTCTCGACAAACAGATACATCTGCACTTTAATTTTCTGGTTTTTGAGCCAGCAATGGCATCCAAGAAAATTCAACGACAAGACGATCGAGGCTAACGCATAAAATCACATCTGGGAGGGTGTTTTAATGAGTTCGAAATTCGAATTGCCAAAATTGAGTCGTCGCTCTCTGCTGAAGGCGACAGCACTCGCGGGCGTTTCGCAGGTTGCGTCGCCTTTTGTTGTTTCCTCTTGGGCTGCCGACACCGTCAAGATCGGCCTCGACAATCCGCTGACCGGTACCTACGCGGCGCTCGGCAAAAACGAACTGATCGGCGCGCAGCTCGCGATCGAGCAGATGAATGCCAAGGGCGGCATTCTCGGGCGCAAGGCTGAACTTCTGGTCGAAGACTCCACCAGTGGCGATGCCGGCACGGCCGTGCAGAAGGCGCGCAAGCTGGTTGATCGCGATCAGGTCAATTTCCTGCTCGGCAACGTCAACTCGGCGCTGGCGCAGGCGATCGCGAACGTCGCCTATGAGAAGAAGGTCCTTCACGTCGTTCCCGGCGGCCACACCGATTCGGTCACCGGTTCGAACTGCCATTGGAACGTCTTCCGCGTCTGCAACACCACACGCATGGAAACCAACTCGATCTCGAAGCTGTTGTTCGAGAAGTTCGGCAAGAAGTGGTACTTCATCACGCCGGACTACGCCTTCGGCCACACCCTGCAACTGGGCTTCGAGGCCAGCCTCAAGCAGTTCGGCGGCACCAAGGTCGGCGGCGATCTCACGCCGCTCGGAACGACCGACTTCTCGTCCTATCTGATCAAGGCGCAGGCCGCCAATCCGGACGTGATCATCTTCCTGCACGCCGGCGATGATATGATCAACGCCCTCAAGCAGGCCGTTCAGTTCGGTCTCGACAAGAAATTCCATCTGGCGGGTGCCCAGCAGGAGCTGGAAGCTCTGGTCGGTCTGCCGCCGGAGGCTCGCATCGGCAACTGGGTGTTCGAGTGGTACTGGAATCAGCCCAACACGCCTCACGTGAAGGAGTTCGTCGCCGACATCCGCAAGAAGTCCGGCGGCCATGTGCCGACCGCGCGCACCTGGTTCGGCTTCGCGTCGACCTGGACCTGCGCTCTCGCCGCGGAGAACGCCAAGTCGCTCGATGCGGTGAAGATGGCCAAGGCGTTGCAGGGCTTCAAGCTGCCGCCGGAAGTCGCGCTGATGCCGAAGGGTGCTTTCTTCCGCGAAGGCGACAACCAGTTGATGCCGACGCTGTTCGTCGGACATGCGCAGTCGAAGGGCAAGGACGATCCCGAGGATCTGTTCGTGGTCGATCAGGAAGTCGATGGCGCGACCGCTGCATTGCCGGTCGCCGAAACGGGCTGCAAGATGGCGTGGCCTGCCTGATCTCCGCGACCTGATTGAAATGGTCCGGTTCGCATCTTGCGGTCCGGGCCATTTCAAAAGGTGTGTTGATAATCGGATTCACGGGTTTGCATGCTCACGCCTTCACGGGTGGAGTGGCAAACAGGCCAACGGCATTTTCCAGACATGACACAGCTTATTCTCTTCAACATCTTCAACGGGCTGATCGTCGGCGCGTTCTATGCGCTGATGGCGCTAGGTCTGTCATTGATCCTCAATCTCTCGGGGACGATCAACTTCGCGCATGGCGGGTTCCTCGCGCTTGGCGGCTACATCGCCTACACGCTGATCCCCTATATCGGTTTCTGGGGCGGCCTCGTGGTTGCGCCCATCCTCACCGCGTTTCTGGGATTGATCGTCGAGCGGTTCCTGATCCGCAGGGTCTATGGGCGCGATCCGCTCTACAGCCTGCTGCTGACCTTCGGTCTTGCCTTCATTCTGGAGGACGGCGCGCGTTTCATCTGGGGGGCGCAGAGTTTGCCGTTTCAGGTGCCGGGCTGGCTCGTCACACCGCTTAGCCAGGATTACTTCTTCCTGACCGGTTATCGGCTGTTCATGGTGTTGATCGTCGCGATCGCGGTCGCCGGACTCTTCCTGATCCTGCGCTACACGAGACTCGGCATCCGCATCCGCGCCGGCACGCATGACCTCGAAACGGTGTCGGTTCTCGGCGTCAACGTGCGCATCCTGCGTAACCTCAATTTCGGGCTCGGCATCTATCTCGCAGGTCTTGCCGGCGTGCTTGCGGTTGGCCAGCTCGGCCTGCAGCCGACCATCGGCAGCTCGCTCATCATGCCGAGTTTCGTGGCGATCATCATCGGCGGTCTCGGCAGCCTGCCGGGCACGCTGCTCGGTGGCTTGCTGATCGGCGTCGCATCGGGGCTTGCCACGGTTTTCTTTCCTTCTGCAACGGAAGCAATCATGTACGTAATGATGGCAGCAGTGCTGCTGGTCCGGCCTCGCGGCCTTCTCGGCGAGGAGGGACGTTTCTGATGAATTCCCTCGATCGCAATAAACTGCTTGCAAACATCGGCGTCTGGCTCGTCCTCGCGACGATGCCATATTGGCTTCCGCTCATCGGCGGCTATACCGAGCTTGGAACGCGCGTCGTCATTCTTGGCCTCGCGGCGATGTCGCTGAACTTCCTGCTCGGCTACACCGGCGTGCTGTCGTTCGGCCATGCGGCGTATTTCGGCCTCGGCGCTTACGGCGCCGGCCTGATGCTGCGCTATCTCTATCCGAGCACAGGGCTGGCGATCATCTTCGGCGTAGCTCTCGGCACGTTCGCTGCCGCGATCATCGGCCCGATGATCATCCGGCTGCGTGGCGTTTATTTCGCGATGGTGACGATCGCGTTCGGCCAGGTGTTCTACTTCATCGCATTCCGATGGCATTCGGTGACGGGCGGCGACGACGGCCTGACGGGTTGGTCGCGCTTGCCGATCGACCTCGGCTTCACCACGCTCGACATTCAGGGCAATTCACGCCTGTTCTACTATTTCGTACTCGCGATCTTCGCCATCGCGGTCGCGGTGATGGCATGGGTGCTGCGTTCGCCGTTCGGACACACGCTGATCGCCATTCGCGAAAACGAGCGGCGTGCACGATTCCTCGGCATTCCGATCGATCGGCACATCTGGATGTCGTGGACGATTTCCTGCGCCTTCGTCAGCCTCGCGGGCGCGCTCTATGCGCTCCTGAACAACTTCGTCGATCCGCGCGCGCTGTACTGGACGCAATCCGGCGACTTCGTGATCATGGCGGTGCTGGGCGGCATGCGCTCGTTCTGGGGGCCGATGATCGGCGCCGCGATCTTCGTCGTGTTGCAGGATTATCTGTCGAGCCAGACCGAGAACTGGATGTCGTTCGTCGGCCTGTTCTTCGTGCTGATCGTGCTGTTCTTCCCGCGCGGTGTGTTGGGTGCGCTGAAACGGAAGGCCACGTCATGAGCATTCTACGGATCGAAAACGTCACGAAACGGTTCGGCAGCCTTGTTGCCGTGGATAGCGTCTCGCTGACCGTGCAGCCGGGCGAGTTGCGGGCGGTGATCGGCCCCAATGGGGCCGGCAAGACCACGTTCTTCAACATGATCAGCGGTTTTCTGAGCCCGAGCGCCGGCAAGATCACGTTCAATGAAACCGACGTGACGGACATGCCGCCCGTGGAGCGTGTGTGGGGTGGCATGGCGCGCACCTTCCAGATCACGGAAATATTTCCGGAGCTGTCGGTCTATGAGAATATCCGGGTCGCCGTTGAAGTTGCGGAAGGCTATCGCCTGAGTTTCCGGATGTCGCCCGAAGCGGCCGAGAAGGTCGCCGCGCGAGTGACCGATCTCATGAGGAGGGGCAATCTCACCGCCAAGGCCGACCGTATCGCGGGCGAGCTATCGCATGGCGACCAGCGTGCGACCGAAATCATGATGGCGATTGCGCTCAATCCGAAGCTGCTGCTGCTCGACGAGCCGACCGCCGGCATGGGCGATCAGGAAACCTACGATGTCACCCAGCTGATCCGGAAATTGCATCGCGACGAGAAGCTCACCATCGTGCTGATCGAGCACGATATGCGCGTCGTCTTTCATCTGGCCGACCGCATCACGGTGCTGGCCGAAGGCAAGATGCTGGCGGAAGGCACCCCGCCGGAGATTGCCGCCAACGAGGTCGTTCAGGCGGCCTATCTCGGAAAGGGTGCAGAATGACAAGCGTAGTGCTCGAGGCCGAAGGCCTTCACACTTATTATGGCAAGAGCCACATCCTGCGCGGCGTCGGCCTCGAGGTCCGGGAGGGTGAGATCGTCTCGCTGCTCGGCCGCAACGGCGCGGGCAAAAGCACCACCATGCGCAGCCTGATGGGACTGACCAAGGCACGCGAGGGAACGGTGCGGATTTTCGGCCAGACCACGACGCAGCTCAATCCCTATCGGATTGCCGCGCTCGGCGTGGGCTTCGTGCCGGAGGGACGGAAGATCTTCCCGAACCTGACGGTGGAGGAAAACCTGAAAGTCCCCGCCGAGCGGCCGGGACCATGGTCGATCGAGCGGGTGTACGAACTATTCCCCCGTCTCGCGGAACGCAAGAGCAACAAGGGTGGCCAGCTTTCGGGCGGCGAGCAGGAGATGCTGGCGATTGCCCGCGCGCTGCTGCTCAATCCGAAACTCATCCTGCTGGACGAGCCGTCGCAGGGACTCGCGCCGCTCATCGTGCAGGAAGTGTTCAGGGTGATCCAGCGGGCGCGCGATCAGGGCATCTCGGTGCTGCTGGTCGAGCAGAACGTGCGCGCGGCGGTCGAGATTTCGGATCGCGCCTACGTGCTCGACGATGGTCACGTGGTGTATTCGGGGATCGCCTCGGAATTCGCCCGCGACGAGGAGCGGGTCAGGGCGCTGGCCGGTGCAAGTGCGGAGAACTGGGAACCGGAGCAGGGCGCGTAATCGCGCTCTGGCTTCGCGTGCGGAGTCGGCCTAGTTGCCGACCTTGCTCCAGGTTTCGCCGCCGCACAGCGCGCCGACGCAGCCTTCCACGCGCAGCCGCGCCGGTCCCTGAAGCATGACCTTGCTGGCGTAGAACTGACCGTCGTCCGCATTGTAGATGCGGCCCGCCCAACTGGCGGGACCGGTCGCGCGCATGTCGTTGAACAGATTGAGTCCGATGACCGGGCGCTGGGCGAGTGCCGGATTTGGATTTTTATTGTCGGTCGCGGGCTTTCCAGTGTCCGGATCGATCGGTTCGCGCAGCGCTATGACCTTGCCGCAAATCCCGGCGCCGCAGGTCGTGATGCGAATCCTGGCGTCACCCTTCTCCGTGAGCCAGATTCCAGTGACGGGGCTGTTGTCCTGAGCGTTGCCGGGAAGCGAACCGGCGGCCACGACGAGGCTTGCAAGACCGGCGGTCAGGATTCGAGTGACGAAAAGAGGCATGAGGATCGTGCAGGTGCCGATGATTTGAAGGGTGAGCGGCGGCGGGAGCCAGCCGGCAAATTCCGTTCTGGATATGGGCGATTGAGCACCTATGTTCAATGCGTCAAATGGTGGGCTGTGAAAAGAGTCTATGAAAACCTTACGGAATTCCGATTGTGCCATTTGCCTCGGATAGGTAAGGAATTGTCAGCACGCGGGCCGTTGCACGCGGCTGTGGGGTGCGTCATACGATCCGCCCAGTTGCGTCAGAGAACCGAAAAATGCCGAATTCCATTGCCGAAGTTCTGAAGGCTTTTGCCGCGGGCGAGATCGTCGTCGTCACCGACGATGACGACCGTGAGGGTGAGGGCGATCTGATTGTCGCCGCCAGCCTGTGTACTTCGGAAAAGATGGCCTTCATCATCCGCCATACCTCCGGCATCGTCTGCGCGCCGTTGACGGTGGAGGACGCGCGGCGGCTGCGCCTCGATCCGATGGTCGCGCATAACGATTCCAACCACACCACCGCCTTCACGGTGTCCATCGATTACAAGCCCGGCATGACAACCGGCATTTCCGCCGATGAGCGGGTTGCATGCTGCCGTGCATTGGCCAATCCGAACGCGGGTGCTGCGGACTTCGCGCGGCCGGGGCATATCTTCCCGCTGATCGCGCGCGAGGGCGGTGTGCTGCTGCGTGCCGGCCATACTGAAGCGGCTGTCGATTTGTGCAAGCTCGCCAAGCTGCCACCTGTCGGCGTCATCAGCGAACTGATGAATGACGACGGCACGGTGATGAAGGGCCAGCAGGTCTCGGATTTCGCCAAAAAGCACAACCTGAAGCACGTCACCATCGCGGACATGATCGCTTACCGGCAGGCACGGGAAAAGCTGATCGAGCGCGTCTCGACATTTACGACGGATTCCCCGATCGGGCCGTTACAGGGCTATGCCTATCGCTCGCCGTTCGATCCGGTCTATCACGCGGCTTTCGTCTATAACGGGCTCGGCGACGGTAAGGGCGTGCTGACCCGCATTCACAAGCCGAACGTCATCAAGGACATTTTTTTCAGTTCGCATCGTCTCGAGAAGGTGCTGGAGCGGTTCAAGGCCAATGGCAGCGGCGTTCTCGTTTATTTGCGGGATGGCGTCGTCGGTGTGCCGGTGGCGCCTCTGGAGCAGCATCACTCCTCGGAGGAAGACCGGCATCGGCAGTGGCGTGAAGTCGGCATCGGCGCGCAGATTCTGCGCGATCTCGGCGTGACGTCGATCCGGCATCTGACGTCTGCGGTCCACGACTACAAGGGCCTGTCGGGTTACGGCATCGAAATCGTCGGCAACGAACCGTTCGAGAGCTGACGACATATCGTAACGGCCCCCCGGTATACGGCCGGCGCGATGGCGTGCTAGACTTTTCCCCAAGATACAGAGATGAGAGATCGGTCATGAGCGCGCGTTCCCAGGCGAAGGACAAGCCCGTATTCAAATGGGACGATCCGTTTCTTCTCGACGATCAATTGACTGAAGACGAGCGGATGATCCGCGACACCGCGCATGCCTATGCGCAGGAAAAGCTGTTGCCGCGTGTGCGCGCGGCCTATGAGGATGAGACTGCGGACCGCGATATATTCCGTGAAATGGGCGAGCTTGGCCTGATCGGCATCACGCTGCCCGAAGAATATGGCTGCGCCAATGCCAGCTATGTCGCCTATGGGCTTGTTGCCCGCGAGGTCGAGCGGGTCGATTCCGGCTATCGCTCGATGAACAGCGTGCAGTCCTCGCTGGTGATGTATCCGATCTATGCTTATGGCGACGAGGCGCAGCGCAAGAAGTATCTGCCGAAGCTTGCGAGCGGCGAGTGGGTCGGCTGCTTCGGCCTGACCGAGCCGGATGCGGGCTCCGATGTCGACAGCATGAAGACGCGCGCCGAGAAGGTATCGGACGGCTACCGGCTCACCGGCTCGAAGATGTGGATTTCCAACGCGCCGATCGCCGATGTGTTCGTGATCTGGGCGAAGTCGCAGGCGCACGACAACAAGATCCGGGGTTTCATCCTCGAAAAGGGAATGAAGGGCCTGTCGGCGCCGAAGATCGCGGGCAAGCTGTCGTTGCGCGCCTCGATCACCGGCGAGGTCGTGATGGACGGCGTGGTGGTGCCGGAAAGCGCGCTGTTGCCGAATTGCTCGGGGCTCTCCGGTCCCTTCGGCTGTCTCAACCGCGCGCGTTACGGCATTTCGTGGGGCGTGATGGGGGCTGCGGAGGATTGCTTCCAGCGCGCCCGGCAATATGTGCTCGATCGCAAGCAGTTCGGTCGTCCGCTCGCGGCGACCCAGTTGATGCAGAAGAAGCTCGCCGACATGGAGACCGAGATTGCGCTCGGCCTGCAAGGCTCATTGCGGGTCGGTCGCCTGATGGATGAAGGCAAGTTCGCGCCCGAAATGATTTCGCTGATGAAGCGCAACAATTGCGGCAAGGCGCTCGATATCGCCCGCGTCGCGCGCGACATGCACGGCGGCAACGGCATCTCCAGCGAATTCCACGTCATGCGTCACGCCCAGAATCTGGAAAGCGTGAACACTTATGAAGGCACGCATGACGTACATGCGCTGATCCTGGGCCGTGCCATAACCGGCATTCAGGCCTTTATGTAAGACGGGTGGCGATCCACGCGCATGTCCGTCAATGATGACATTCCGTTCAATCGCAACTTTCCGCTGAAGCCCGGAGTTGTCGATCGCCCCGTGCCGGGCGTGCGGCGCGTTGTGTGCGACAATCCCGGTCCTTTCACGTTCACCGGTACGGTGAGCTACATCGTCGGCGAGGGCCGTGTCGCCATCGTCGATCCGGGGCCGGACGACGCGACGCACATCGCGGCCCTTCTCGATGCGGTGCGCGGCGAGACCGTGACGCATATTTTTGTCACCCATACCCATCGCGATCATTCGCCTGCCGTGCCGCTGATCAAAAAGGCGACCGGCGCGACCGTCTATGCCGAAGGGCCGCACCGTCCCGCGCGGCCGATGCATCACGGCGAGCCAGCCCGCAAGGAATCCAACGATCTGGATTTCCGTCCCGATGTTCGATTGAAGGACGGCGAGGTGGTTGAGGGCGAAGGATGGGCCTTGCAGGCCATCGCCACGCCGGGCCACACCGCGAACCACATGGCGTTTGCATGGGCAGAGCGCTCGCTGACCTTCGTTGGTGATCATGTCATGGGCTGGTCCACCACCATCGTGGTGCCGCCGGATGGCGCGATGATCGACTACATGGGCTCGCTCGAGAAGCTCGCTGCGCGATCCGAGCAGCTTTATTTTCCGGGCCATGGGCCGGAAATTCCGGAAGGTCCGCGCTTCACCCAGTTCATGATCCGGCACCGCAGGGCGCGCGAGGCTTCGATCCTGCATCGTCTTGCGAAGGGCGAGGCGGATATTCCAAGCATCGTGCGCGCGAGCTATATCGGCATCGATCCGCGGCTCATAAATGCGGCGGGCTATTCGGTGCTGGCGCATCTGGAGGACATGGTCGAGCGTGGCATCGTCGCGACCGACGGTGCGCCGACCATCGACAAGACCTATCGCCTCTTGGTGCCCTTGGGCTGAGGCTCCTTGGCCGGCGCGAGAATCTTCTTTTCAGGCTTGGCGTTGTCGGCGGCGTCGTTGAGGTCGCTCGTGAATGAGGCGATGCGGGCGGCATTGCTGCCGAAATCATGCTCGAAATAGCGTGAGGACGAACGCATATCGACGCGCGATCCATCCTCGTCGGGAACGATGCGGATCGAGACATCCTCGCGCAAGCCCATGACGAGTGTGCGCGCCACGGCTTCGATCCGTCCGACCCGCTGCGGCGGCAGTGGCGGACGTTCGTCGACGATCAGCCATTTGCGGTGCGCGACGAGCCGCAGCACCATGTCGTAGGCCCGCTGCGGCGACAGGTCGAGCAGGATCGGCTCGATCTTGGGATAGGCTTTGCGCTGCAGCTCGGCGGAATAGAGTCCGGCATAGGCGGCGGTGTTGGCGCCGTCGGCGGCGCGCAGGCGGGCCAGCGCATCGAACCGGGGCGGATCAATCGGATCGGTCGAGATGTCGTACAGGCGCGGCAGTCGCTGATACTGGATGGCCAGATAGGCCGGGTAGGCAAGGATCAACGCGTTGATGAGCAGCGCGAACAGGATGCGGGTCATGCCGCGCGATCCGTTCTGCCAGATCGCGGCGAAGGCGGCGAAGCACAGAAGAATGGAAATGCCGGAAAGCGCCAGCGCGCCGAAGAAGGTCGCGAGCGCGGGACGGAAATCGAGAAAGCCGAAGCGCACCACCAGAACCGACGCCAGAGTGGCGACCAGCGCGAACATGGCCATCCGCCGCGCCCATGAGGCGAGGGCGGAGATCGGCTCCTTCTGATAAGCGGCGGAAAAGCGGCGGCCCATTCGACGATCCACGGGCGCCGGAGGATGCGCCGATGGCTTGACCTAGCGCATTTCCGTGCGGGGAGGGAAGCCGCAGAACGGCGAATTCACGTCGCAAATACCGCATTCCAGACCATGGTCAGGCCGGAGATCAGCATCAGGCCGTCCATGACATGGCGGAAGGTCTCCGGCGAGAGGCGCAGCACGAACGGTTTGGCGATGAAGGTGCCTGCCATGATGGAAAAGCCGGTAATGAGTCCCTTCAACGCCAGATCCCATGGCAGCGCGCCGCTGGTCTGGAAGGTCAGCACCTTGACCACATAGATCACCAGCGAGGAGGCGGCCTCTGTCGCGAGGAAAGCGCCCTTCACCAACCCGTAGCCGAGGAAGACCGGAACGGAAATCGGTCCGGTGGACACCACGATGCCGGTGAGAAAGCCGACCACGGCGCCGGCAATCGCCATATGCCACAGCTTCAGGCGGATCATCCGGCTGGCAAGCCAGTGCCTGATCGGAATCATCGAGATCAGAAACAGCCCGATGGTGAGATCGACCGCACGGTTCGGCAGGATCAGGAGCGTCTGCGCGCCAAGGAACGCCGCCGGCCCGCCGGTGATGCTGTAAGCCGCGAAGGCGCGCCAGTCGACCGTGCGCCACCATGCGAGGATGCGGGAGAAATTCGCCATCACGGCAGCGACGGCCATGATCGGCACGGCCGCCTTCGGGCCGTAGATCGTGGCCAGCACCGGCACGAGCATGATGGACGAGCCGGTTCCAACGATCCCGCTGAAAATACCGGCTACGAGCCCCACGATGAGAACAAGAATCAACCCCATGGTTTCGTTCTATCGTATCGATGCGGTCGCCGGAATTGGCAGCGGCTGCATGGCACCTTATGCTGGCTCAAAACGAGTGCGGACGCGCCGGTTTCTTTTCATCCCTCCTGCAGGAATCCGAATTCCGGAATGCTTTGCCCGCCGATGCTCTTTCACCGAAATCATCGCGCGGAGATGCGCCGGAGCGCAGGCGTAGCCCTCGTGTTCAGCCTCTCGCTCACGATGCCGTCCGTGGCGGAGACTGCCGTGCCTTTGCCGCAGCCTCGGCCCATGGAAGCTCCTGCGGCCGCAAACCCCGACACGGCGCCGAAGCCGGAGGAGGGCAAGGCAGCGGCTCCCGCCGCACCGGCCGCACCCGAGCCCTCGGCTTGCCGCCGTGCGCTGACCGAGGATATCGCCATCGCGCCATCGATTGCGCCGATCCATGGGGATGGCGGATGCGGCGGTGACGATCTGGTGAAGCTCGAAGCCGTGGTGCTGCGCGGCGGCCAGCGTGTCGATCTGAAACCGGCGGCGACGCTGCGCTGTGAGATGGCAAAGGCGGTGGCTGACTGGATTCGCGACGATGCCGAACCGCTCGCGGAAAGCCTCGGCTCCGTTCTCAGCGGTCTCGATAATTTCGATTCTTACGAATGCCGCGGACGTAACCGGGTCAAAGGCGCCAAGCTGTCAGAGCATGGCAAGGCGAATGCCCTCGATGTCCGCAGTCTCGATCTCGCCAACGGCACCAAATTGTCCCTGACGGATCGCGGTTTATCGCGCGAGATTCGTGAGAAGGTGCTGTGGTCGGTCTGTGGGCGGTTCACCACGGTGCTCGGGCCGGGCTCGGACTGGTATCACGAGGACCACATCCATCTCGATATCGCGCAGCGCCGCAACAATTACAAACTGTGCCAGTGGGGTGTGTACGATCCGCTGCCGGAGACGGCGCCGCTGCTGCCTGCCGAGCGGCCTGCGGATGCACCGCCGGGTGCCACAGCGGTGGAGCAGGGCGCGGCGGCTTCCGGGGATGCCACGGACGGGCAGGCCGAACCCGCGCGCGAGAAATGACCAGCGCCCAATGAAAAACGCCGCCCAATGGGCGGCGTTTGTCGTCAGATGAGGTGCAGAGGCTTACTGGTAAGCCGTGCCGCCTTGCAGCGCCATCTTCGAATTGTAAGGCGAGTCGCCTTGCTTGGGATCGAGCACGACGACGATCGCGCCCATCTTGACCCGATTGTACAGGTCGATGACGTCCTCGTTGGTCATGCGGATGCAACCCGAGGAAATCGAGGCTCCGATATATTCCGGCTGGTTGGTGCCGTGGATGCGGAACAGCGTGTCCTTGCCGCCCGAGTAAAGGTAGATCGCGCGCGAGCCCATCGGGTTGTCCGGGCCGCCCTTGACGAAGGTCGGCACGCCGAGGCGCTCGATCTCGCCCTTGGTCGGGTGCCAGTCCGGCCACTCGGTCATGGCGCCGACCTTGGCAATGCCGGACCAGGCCATGGCTTCCTCGCCGACGGTGATGCCGTAGCGGATCGCCTTGCCGCCATCGAGGACGTAATAAAGGTAGTGGTTGTCGGAATCGACCACGATGGAACCGGGCGCTTCCTTGCGGTGATATTCGACGATGGCGCGGCGGAACGGCTCGGCGACCGGCGTTTTGACGTAGGAAACCTTGGCCAGGTAATCCTTGTCACGCGGCTTGAGCTGGCTTTCGTTCATGGCCTCGTAATGGGCTGTCTGCATGCAGCCTGCCAGCATCAGGCCGGCGGCGAGGACGGCAAACTTGGAAGCAATCGACGGCATCGATGTAAATCCCGGTGGCGGCGAAAGACCGAAAATGGCTCTAAGGAGCGAAGCTCGCCGCAGTATCGCTACAGTTTATAAACATCAGGTTTTCACCCAATTCCAGAGATTCGGCGTGGGTTTTGCTACGCAACATCGGACCTGTGGCATTGCTGCCGCACTCTTATGCGACAAATACCCCCCAAGGATGCCCCTCATCACGGACTTGGCATTTCCCGGGTCTTTCGCCCCTCCCGGCTTGCCCGAATCGAACGAATTTGCGTTTTGGCGAAGTGACACCACGCCGCATGCCGGAGGCCATTTTTCATGCTGTCCGTATTCGCACCCTCGGCAGGCTCGCTGAAAAAGCTGGAAACCGTGGATCTCGCCGCGCTGCCGGAGGACGCCGTCTGGCTGGACCTCAAATCGCCGATTCCCGGCGAGGACAAGGCGGTGGAAAAGCTCGTGGGCATCGAAATCCCGACCCGCGAGGACATGCAGGAGATTGAAATCTCCTCGCGTCTCTATGTCGAGAACGGCGCGCGTTACATGACGGCGACCCTGATGTGCGGCACCGACGGCGCCAACCCACGTACCGCGCCGGTGTCGTTCATTCTGACCGCGCATCGCCTCGTCACGGTCCGTTACGACGAGCCGAAGCCCTTCATGCTGGTTGCCGCCAAGCTTGGCCGGGCATGCCCGTCGGGAATTACAGGCGACACCGTGCTGCTCGATCTGCTCGATGCGATCATCGACCGCTCCGCGGATATTCTCGAGCGTGTCGGATCAGACGTCGATACCGTGAGCAACGAGATTTTCGAGCCGTCCGCCGATCGCGGCCATGCGCGCAAATATTCCCAGATTCTTCTGACCATCGGCCGCAAGGGCGACCTGACATCGAAGGTACGTGAAAGTCTGGTGTCGATCGGGCGCGTCATTTCCTTCGTCACCGTCGAGACCGACCAGAACGGGCGCTGGAGCAAGGAACAGAAAGCGCAGTTCAAGACCCTGCAACGCGACGTGCAGTCGCTCACCGATCACGCCTCATATCTGTCGAACAAGATCACCTTCGTGCTCGACGCCATGCTCGGTGTCGTCAACCTCGAACAGAACAACATCATCAAGCTGTTCTCGGTGATGGCCGTGGTCTTGATGCCGCCGACGCTGATCGCCTCGATCTACGGCATGAATTTCAAGGTCATGCCGGAGCTGGAATGGCAGCACGGCTATTCGCTGGCGCTGATTGCTATGCTGTTCGCCGCGGTGTTGCCCTACATGTTCTTCAAGTGGAAGAAGTGGCTGTAGCATCAGAGCGTTTTCAAGCGAAGTGGAAACCGGTTCGCGTGAAGAAAACGCGTCAAATAATGATCTGAAGGCGCGGAGCGATTGCGATGGCTGGTGACGTCTGCATCGTGATGACCACCGTAGCGGACGCGGCGCAGGCGAAAGCGCTTGCGCGTGCCGTCATCGAGGCTCGCCTCGCGGCCTGTGCGCAGACTCTGCCGATTTCGAGTTGCTATCGCTGGGACGGCAAGATCGTCGAGGACGGCGAACAGATGATCCTGTTCAAGACATTGGCCGATCAATATTCCGCGCTCGAAGGGTTTCTTCTCGAACGGCATCCGTATGAGGTGCCGGAAATCGTCCGGCTGCCGGTCGATGGCGTCAGCGGAAAATACCGCGACTGGCTCTTGAGCGAAGTCGGGTAAATTACAATCCGATCTTTTTGATCGCGCTTTTGAGCGAACTTGCGGCGCGGTCGTAATCCGCCCATGCCTTCGACTTCTTCACCAATGCAGGCACGGTGCGCAGCGTGAATTTGAGCGGCTCGAGGCCGGGACGCACCTGGGCCCATGTCAGCGGCATCGACACCGGCGCGAATTTTCGGCCGCGCGGCGAGAACGGCGCGACCGCCGTGGACATCCGGTCGTTGCGCAGATAGTCGAGGAAGATCTTTCCATCGCGTTTCTTCTTCGACATGTTGAGCAGATAGCGCTCCGGATCGTCCGCTGCCATCGTTTGGCACACGGCCTGCGCGAAGGCCTTTGCCCCCTTCCAGTCGATGCGATCTTTCTTCGCGTCTTTCAACGGCGTGACGACATGCAATCCCTTGCCGCCGGTGGTCTTGCAGAAACTTTCCAATCCGAGAGATGAAAGGCGCTCGTGCAGGTCGCGCGCGGCTTTGATGACGTCGGTGAAAGCAACATCCGGGGCAGGGTCGAGGTCGAACACCAGACGGCCGGGCACGTCGGGTTCGCCTTCGGCGCAATTCCATGGATGAAATTCGACCCCGCCGATCTGCGCCGCCGCGACAAGACCTTCGACGCGATCGATCTGGATGTAAGGCTTTCTGTCGCCGGACACGCGAACTTCGTTGATGAGGTTCGACATTCCGGCCATGGCGTGGCGTTGGAAGAATGTCTCCCCATTGATACCGTCCGGCGCGCGGATGATGGAGCAGGGCCGCCCTTCGATATGCGGCAGCAGATAGTCGCCGATGCTTTCCATGTAGCGGGCGAGGTCGAGCTTGGTGATCGGCTCGCCCTTGCCGTCGTCCGGCCAGAGCGGCTTGTCCGGTTTCGAGATGGTCAGCCCCATCACTATGGCGTTGCCTTTAGACGGCGCACTTGCGGATTTTGCCGCGCGTATTTTGCGCGGTGCGGGCTTGGCCACGGTGGTGACGGTCGGCTCGTCCACCTGCACTTCGTCGGCAGACTTGTCTTTGCGCAGCCCCTTGAAAGCAGCCTGCCGCACCATGCTGTCACCGGTCCAGCCTGCGAATTCGATCTCGGCGACAAGCTCTGGTTTTACCCAGTGCACGTCTGTTGCTTTCTTCGGCGCGTTCTTGCCGCCGAATGGGTTTGTCGTCGATGCGGCCTTCTTCAATTCCGGCATGATCCGCTTGACGACATCCTTGCCGTATCCTGTGCCGACGATGCCGACATAAGCGAGATGGTCCTCGTGCGGTACGCCGACCATCAGCGAGCGGAATTTGCCCGCGGTGGTTTTCCAGCCGCCGATGACGACTTCATGCCCTGCGCGGCATTTGGCTTTTCGCCAGCTTTCAGTGCGGCCGGAATGATAGAGCGCGTCCCTGCGCTTTGAGATGATCCCTTCCAGCGACAGGCGGCAGGCCGATTTGAGGACTGCATCGCCGCCGGTCTCGAAATGTTCGACATAGCGGATCACGCCGCTGGCGGTGTCGTTGTTCAAAAATGATTTCAGTTGGGCCTTGCGCTCCCTCAGGGGCAATCGCCGCAGGTCGCTGTTCTTGCTGAATAGCAGATCGAAGGCGAAGAAGATCAGTCCATCGGTGTCGCCATCTGACAGCGCCGCCTGCAGCGATGCGAAGCTCGGATGGCCGTTGTGGTCGAGAGCGACGATCTCGCCGTCGATGATGCCATTGGGTAGTTTTGCAGCGGCTTTCTCGATGGCCGGAAATTTCGCGGTCCAGTCGAGGCCCTTGCGTGTGCGCAGAGTGGCCTTCTTGTCCTCGATGCGCAGTTGCATCCGGTAGCCATCGAACTTGATCTCGTGAATCCATTCTCTGCCGGTGGGCGGGCGCGAGACGGATTTGCACAATTGCGGTGCAATGAAGTCGGGGAGCTGCTCCACACTGCGCGCGACCTTCGCCGGGGCCCTTCCTTTGGAGGGAGCGAGCGTCTTCGTCTCGGACTTTGCTCGCAGATTCGCGGCCAAGCCCTGATTGGATTGCCAGACCCGGTCGGCCTTGGTGCGGCCTCCTTTTAAACTTCCTTTGGCCGTCATGAACGGCGTGGGTCCGCGCCCCTTGCCTTGTGCGATCTGCGCCATCGTGCGGCCGGAGGCAACGGAGCGGTCCTCATCAAGAATATCGCTGCCCTCCTGCGCATATTCATCGCGGTGTTTAATGAGTAGCCAGTTGGTGCGCTTGCCGCCGGTGCGGTCATGCCGCATACGCACCAGCACCCATTCGCCGTGCAGCTTCTCGCCTTCGAGCGCGAATTTGAGATCGCCTTTCTTCAAGCCTGCTTCCGGATTGTCGCTGTACCAATAGCCGCGATCCCACAGCATCACCGTGCCGCCGCCATACTGGCCTTTCGGGATGGTGCCTTCGAAATCGCCGTAGTCGAGCGGATGGTCCTCCACCTCGACCGCAAGGCGCTTATCCTTCGGGTCGAGCGAAGGGCCGCGCGTCACCGCCCAGGATTTGAAGACTCCGTCGAATTCGAGCCGCAGGTCGTAATGCAGCCGCGTCGCATCGTGTTTCTGGATGACGAAGCGCGGCAGCTTTCCGCGCGCGACTGTCGCGGCGCCGCTCGGCTCCGCGGTTTTCGTGAAGTCGCGTTTGGTCCGGTAGACGGAAAGTTTTTTGCGTGCCACGGGAATCGCCTTGCGAAGAATAGAGACAAACCCGCAAGGCCACGTTCAGGTTCCGCCTTGCCTAGACGTGCTGGCCGCCGTTGATGTGGATTTCCGCGCCGTTCACGTAGGACGAGGTTTCGGTACACAGCACGTAGATGATTTTCGCCACTTCGTCAGGCGTGCCGAGCCGCTGCAGCGGGATTTGCTCCTCGACAATCTTGTCGGTGCCGGGAGAGAGGATCGACGTGTCGATCTCGCCGGGGGCGATGGCGTTGACGCGCACGCCGACCTTGCCGAAATCGTAGGCCATCTCTCGCGTCAGCGCCGCGAGTGCGGCTTTCGATGTCGCATAGGCCGCGCCCGCGAACGGATGCACGCGCGAGCCCGCAATGGAGGTGACGTTTACCACCGAACCCTTGGTGGCTTTCAACTCCTCGATCAGGCCGCGCGCAAGAAACACCGGCGCGAGGAAATTGACGCGGAAGACTTTCGCCCAGGTGTCGTTGTCGGTCTTGATCGTGCCGAGCCGGCCGCCGCCCTCAAGCTTGGGGGAGATCGCAGCGTTGTTCACCAGCGCATGGAGCTGGCCGCCTTCGAGACGCCCGCGGATTTCCTGAATCGCGCGCTCGGTGTCAGCGATATCGGACAGATCGACTTGGATGTGATCCTCAGGGCCTGCGTCCCACGGGCACTGTTCGGGAAATGGATGGCGCGAACAGGTGATGACCCGCCAGCCTGCGCTGGAGAAACGAATTACAGTCGCATGGCCGATGCCGCGGCTCGCGCCGGTGAGCAGCAGCGTGCGGCGTGGCTGATTGGAGGTCGTTGATGCGGTCATGACGGGATTGTTCACTTACAAGAGGGGGGACGCCAGTGGAATCGTTCAAGGATAGAGGCGTGTCTTGGTCCAGCCGTCGCCTTCGCGCTGGAACACGATGCGGTCGTGCAGGCGGAATGGGCGATCGTGCCAGAATTCGATCGATTGCGGGACAATCCGCCATCCGCTCCATCCCGGCGGGCGAGGGACTTCACCGATCGCATATTTCGCCGCATTGAGCGCGATCGCCTTCTCGAAGGCGAGGCGGCTCTCCAGCGGCTGGCTTTGCTTGCTCGCCCATGCGCCGATCTGTGATTGCTTCGGGCGGGTCGCGAAATAGGCGTCAGCTTCGGCATCGCTGACGGGGCTGACAGGTCCGCGGACGCGCACCTGACGGCGCAGCGACTTCCAGTGAAACAGCAGGGCAGCTTTCGGATTTGCAGCCAGTTCACGCCCCTTGGCGCTGTTGATGTGGCTGTAGAACACGAAGCCCTCGGGACTGAGGCCGTTCATCAGCACCATACGGACGTCCGGCATTCCCCCGGCGTCTACGGTGGCCAGCACCATGGCGTTTGGGTCATTGGGCTCCGACGCTCTGGCCTCATCGAACCACGCAGTAAAAAGCTCAAATGGTTCAGTGCTTTCCGTAAAATCACCGGATGTTAACGGAGTCTGTTGTTGGATGGAGTCTGGACCGTTCATGTCTGGAGTACCGCGTTGCGTCCGACCGCGCCTTTCGATTGCGCGTCTCACCCCCCTTATACGGCATGCCGTCGCGCGGGGATATCGCCGATCCGCCGGATCGCGGTGGTGACGCTGCTGGCTGGATTCAGCGTTTGCGCGGGCGGTTGCAGCTATCGGCTCGGTGATATGTTCGGAGGCGACAAGGCGAAGGAAACGCCTGTGGTTGCCGCCGAAGACATCACGGGCTCGATTGTCCCGATCCGGCTGACCGACGATACCAATTTATCCGACAGTGACCTTGCGCTGGCGCGCAATGCAGCTTCCGATGTGCTCACCCGCGGCACCAAGGATGCGAGCCAGCCCTGGGAAAACCCGCAGACCGGCGCGCGCGGCTCGGTCACACCATTGGCCTCGGCCTATACCGGCGAGGGCGGCCGGACCTGCCGGGATTTTCTCGCAAGCTACGTGCACGGCACCAATGAGGGCTGGTTGCAGGGTGAGGCGTGCAAATCCACCACAGGGGCCTGGGAAATCCGCAACATGAAGCCCTGGAAGCGGTCATAAAGCGGTTGCAACGGGACCGGAGCGTTCCCATTTAATCACCGGGCCGTTCGGCCTAATCTTGTTGCTCAAAGGAGAGACCACGAATGCGCGACCCCTATGAGGTCTTGGGGGTGCAGCGAAGCGCAAGCGCTGCCGAGATCAAAAGCGCATTTCGCAAGCTCGCCAAGAAACACCATCCCGACGCCAACAAGAACGACGCGAAAGCGGCGGCGCGTTTTGCCGAGATCAATTCCGCGAACGAAATTTTGGGCGACGAGGCCAAGCGCAAGCAGTTTGATCGCGGCGAGATCGATGCCGAGGGCAAGCCACGCTTTCAGGGCTTCGAGGGCGCAGGCTCTCCGTTCGGCGCACGCGGCGCTCAGGGCCGCGCGGGTCCCGGCGGCTTTGAATATTCCTTCACGGGCGGCGGGCCGGGTGCAGGCGCCGCAGGCGCGAACAGTTTTGAGGACATTCTCTCCAGCATGTTCGGTGGCCGCGTTGGCATGGGTGGAGGTGCGCGCGCGGGGCGCGGTGGCTTTGAATTCGATTCCGGTGTCGGCGTCGATCTCGATGTCGCGGCGACGATGAGCGTATCGCTGGAAGAAGCCGTGAACGGTGCCAACAAGCGCATCCGCCTGCCGAACGGCAAGGAGCTCAACGTCAAGATTCCGGTGGGTGTAACCTCCGGACAGCAGATCCGCTTGAAGGGGCAGGGCGACACCGCGCCCGGTCATCCGCCCGGCGACGTGCTACTGACGATCAACATCGCACCGCATCCGTTCTTCAAGGTGGACGGCAACGATCTGCGCGTGGAATTGCCCGTCACGCTGTATGAGGCCGTGCTCGGCGGCAAGGTGCGCGTACCGACGCTGAAGGGCGCGGTCGAGCTGACGATCCCGAAGAACACCTCCAGCGGCCGCACCTTCAGGCTGAAGGGAAAGGGCGTCCCTGCGAAGGGCGCGGGCGGCGATCTCTATGTCACAATTCGTATCGTATTGCCGGATGGCAACGATGCGGAACTGGAAGCGCTGATGGAGAAATGGCGCACTAGCCACGTCTACAATCCGCGGAGCGGGCTTGGTTAATCGCTATTTGCCAAAAATTGGCCGAAATGAGCCGTTTTCCGAGCTTTAACGGGTGGAAATCTGCACTTTCATCCCTATATTCTTGGGATGAGCAAAACAGCCAAGCCCCAGACCCCTGAACAGATCGCTCGCGCGGAAAAGCAGCGTATTGCCCGGATCGAGGGCGACAAGGCGCTCGCGGATTTCGAGCGTAATGCGATCGCTGTCCGCAAGAATATGGAAAGACTCCGCGCCTTGCGCCTCGCGAAGGAGGCGGAGGAGGCCGAGAACGCGCCGCTTGTTTTGAAGAAAGCGAAAGCCACGAAAGCCACCAAAGCTAAGGATGCGCGCACCAAGGCGCAGAAGCTGTCCGATTTTCTCGCGGCCCAGCGCGAAGCGGGACGCAGCACGTAAAGATCTCAACCTGTCATCATTCGCTGATACATCATGGCCTGAGCTATGCTCAGGCCATGATGCGTTTTGCCGCCTCCGTAGTATGGGAACCACGTCCCCGGTGCACGCATTAACTCCTTGTCCTGAAAGGAGGATGGCCATGCCGACGAACCTCAATCGCTCGACATCGAGTTTGATCGGAAGCGATCGTGTGCAAGGCACCTCGGTGTTCGATGCCAATGCCGAGAAGATCGGCGTGATCGAACGCGTGATGATCGAGAAGGTCAGCGGTCGCGTCTCGTTCGCGGTGCTGAGCTTCGGCGGCTTTCTCGGTATCGGTGACGAGCACTATCCGTTGCCGTGGCCGGCGCTGAAATACAACGTCGAACTGGGCGGCTACCAGATCATGATCCCCATCGAGAAGCTGAAGGCCGGGCCGAAATACGAGGCCGGCGCCGAGTGGGATTGGGCCGCCGGCACGAAATCCGTGGGCGAATATTATGGGGCGTGAAGTCACCCGTCATTCCCGCGAAAGCGGGAATCCAGTTTGACGACTGGACCCCCGCTTTCGCGGGGATGACGGCTAGATAAATCGCAATGAATCGGACCCTACAGCTTCTGCGCTGCCTGATCGGTCTGGTCGAACACAAGGCGCGCGACCTGCGTCAGCTTCTGCTTGTCAACCGGTCCCGCCACCACATAGCCGACGCCCTTGTCGGCCCAATACATCGCGCCATCCTTGTCACGGGTGGCATAGCGCATGTTGGTGGTCTCGTTGCTCGCGCGCGAGGCATAGATCGTGAAGCGTTCACCCGCCGCATTCTCGTACATGAAGAAAGAGGCTGGTCCGGTCGGGCCGGGCAGCAGCCTGCCGCCGACGAGCTTCAGGCCCTGCGCGTCGAGTTCGGGAGCGCGCACCTGCCATCCGCAGCGGTTGGTCAGCCATTGCTGTAGATGGGCGCGTTCGCTCGCGGCAATTTCGACGGGATGACGCACATCCACCACGTAAAGCCGGTGCGCCTCCAGCGCGTCTCCGGTGAAACTTGCGATGGTGGATGGCTGTGCGGTCGTGCCGCGCAGCGCGTAGCCGGTGCCGCCGCCGATGACGAAGGCGGCGAGCGTTGCGGCGACGGCCATGTAAGCCCACTGTCGCGGACGCTGATCGAGCCGGTCGAGCCTGAGGCGCGCCGGAATTGGTTCATCGGCCACGCTGTCATACTTCGCATGCAGCATGTCGCTCATCGCTCGCCACTGATGGACCCGCGCGGCATCGTCGGGATGCGCGGTGAGCCACGCGTCCACGGCCTCGCGGCGTTCCGGCGGCAGTTCGCCGTCCACATAGGCGTGGAGTTCGTCTTCGGTGATGGGGGTATCGTGAATCATTGCTGTGTCTTTTCCAGAAGCACGGGTTCACTTGACGCAGCGAAGCGCGGGGCGTTCGCCTTCGAGTACGGATCGGATTTGCGCGCGGGCGCGGGCGAGGCGTGACATCACGGTGCCCATCGGCACGCCCTGGATTTCGGCCACGTCGCGATAGCTCAAGCCTTCCAGCGCCACCAGTAGCAGCACCGCGCGCTGTTCTTCCGGCAGCGTGGCGAGTGCGCGGGTGATGTCGCGGCCCTCGGCCTCGGTGCCGGAGGGCTCGGGCGTGTCATGAAGCTCGGTCAGCACCGGCTGCCGCGCCAGCGAGCGCCGGCGATTGCGGTTGAGGTTGGTCAGGATCGTGTAAAGCCAGGCGCGCAGATCGCCACCCAGAAACAGCTTCTCCGAGCGCAACGCCCGCACCAGCGTATCCTGCACGAGGTCGTCGGCGAGGTCCGTATCGCGGGTCAATGCCCGCGCATAGCGGCGCAGCGCGGGGATCTGGGTCTCAACACTGTCGCGGAAGTCGGTCATGGACCTGTTTTGGGCCTGCAAAGGGGTCCGCCGGGTCGGCGTGTAAAGTTGGTTGTCAGCTATAACACCGTGAAAACACGTCTATTCCCACCTTGCCCAGCCTTCGGGGCGGACGGCCAAGGCCCGCCCAGTTTCGCTGATTCCCGCCTTGCCCGGCCAGACCGCCTATGCCAAGACGGGCCTCCATTTTTTCAGCCAAAACGGACGGCTTTCATGGCGGACATCACCGGCCTGATGCGCGGCAAGCGGGGCATTATTCTTGGCGTCGCCAATAATCGCTCGATTGCCTATGGCATCGCCAAATCCTGTCGCGACCAGGGCGCGGAGCTTGCGCTGACCTGGCAGGGCGACGCCCTGAAGAAGCGTGTCGAGCCGCTTGCCAAGGAGCTTGGCGCGATCACGCTCGGCCATTGCGACGTGACCGACGCCGCCAGCATCGATGCGGTGTTTGCCGAAGCGAAAAAGCAGTGGGGCAAGATCGATTTCGTGGTCCATGCCATCGCGTTTTCCGATAAGGACGAACTCGATGGCCGCTACCTCGACACGAGCGAAGCGAACTTCTCGAAGTCGATGCTGATCTCCTGCTACTCGCTGACGGCAATCGCCCAGCGCGCCGAGCATCTGATGACCGAGGGCGGCTCGATCCTGACGCTGTCCTATTACGGCGCCGAGAAGTGGATGCCGCATTACAATGTCATGGGTGTCGCCAAGGCCGCGCTCGAGGCGAGCGTGCGCTATCTCGCCGCCGATCTCGGCGAGAAGAACATCCGCGTCAACGCCATCTCAGCCGGGCCGATCAAGACGCTCGCCGCATCGGGCATCGGCGATTTCCGCTACATCCTGAAGTGGAACGAGTACAATTCGCCGCTGCGCCGGACCGTGACGCAGGAAGAAGTCGGCGACAGTGCGATGTATCTGCTTTCCGACCTGTCGCGCGGCGTCACCGGCGAAATCCATCATGTCGATTCCGGCTATAACGTCGTCGGCATGAAGCGGCCCGACGCGCCGGACATTTCGCTGGCCAAGGAATAACAACCGGCGGCGTCATTGTGAGTCAACGGGGCGGCACGAATGCGTCGCCCGGTGACAGGCTTCGCAGAGCAATCCGGAAGGCTGAGAAGACGAAGCTGGATTGCTTCGTCGCAAACGCTCCTCGCAATGACGGCTCGCATTTAGAGAGACTGATGCCCAATCCGACCATCTACTTCATCCGCCACGGCCAGACCGAATGGAATGCGGTCGGCCGCTTTCAGGGTTCGCAGGACATCCCGCTGAACGAGCTTGGCAAGACGCAGGCGGTTCGCGCCGGTGAATTACTCGCCAGCATTCTGGCCGGAGACTCCCACCATCCGGAGCGCATCCCGTTCGTGGCGTCGCCGCTCGGCCGGGCGCGCCAGACCATGGAACTGGTGCGTGGCGAGATCGGCGTGCCGCCGCACGGCTATCAGGTCGATGACCGGCTGCGCGAAATCGGCTACGGCCATTGGGAAGGCTCGACCCTGATCGAGATGGAGCAGTCGCATCCCGAATTGTTCGCCCAGCGCCAGGCGGACAAATGGGGTGTGCCGCCGCCGGGTGGCGAAAGCTATGCCTCGGTGAGCCTGCGGATGCGCGACTGGTACGATTCGCTGTTGCAGGACACGGTGGCCGTCTCGCATGGCGGCTCCTGCCGCGCGCTGATGGCCGCGCTGGAGATTGAGACGCCGGTCAACGCCGCCGAGATTTATATCGAGCAGGGCGTGGTCTACGTCTTCAAGGACGGTAAGGTCACGAAGCATAGTTAAGGGCGGGCGTTAGCTGCCTACCTGCTGCACCGGCTTTTCGTCATGTCCGGCCTTCTGCCGGGCATCCACATCCCCCGCATGGTTAAGACGTGGATGGCCGGGTCAAGCGCGGCCAGGACGGCTGTTGCGATCATCGTAACATCCGTCTACGAAATGTAGTGATTTTGACTACACTTCGTAGTTTGTGCGGCCCGGATTAGCTCCATGTCCTTCAATACCTTCGGTCACATGTTCCGCGTCACCACCTTTGGCGAAAGCCACGGGGTGGCGCTTGGCTGCGTGGTGGATGGCTGCCCGCCGCGGATTCCGCTGACCGTTGAGGAAATCCAGTTGGACCTCGACCGTCGCAAACCCGGCCAGTCGCGCTTCACCACCCAGCGGCAGGAGGCCGATCAGGTCAAGATCCTGTCCGGCGTGATGGAGACAGAGCACGGGCAGGTGACGACCGGCGCGCCGATCGCGCTGATGATCGAGAACACCGACCAGCGCTCGAAGGACTATTCCGACATCAAGGATAAATATCGTCCGGGTCACGCCGATTACACTTATGAAGCCAAATACGGCGTCCGCGATTATCGCGGCGGTGGCCGCTCGTCGGCGCGCGAAACCGCTGCGCGCGTCGCGGCGGGCGCGGTGGCACGCAAGGTCGTTCCCGATGTGAAGATACGTGCGGCACTGGTGCAGATGGGGCCGCACAAGATCGATCGCGCCAACTGGAACTGGGACGAGGTCGCGCGCAATCCGTTCTTCTGTCCCGACCCGGTGAAGGCGCAATTCTTCGAGGAATATCTCGACGACATTCGCAAGAGCGGTTCGTCGATCGGCGCGGTGATCGAAGTTGTCGCGGAGAATGTTCCGGCTGGATGGGGCGCGCCGATCTACGGCAAGCTCGATGGCGACATCGCGGCGGCGATGATGAGCATCAATGCGGTGAAGGGCGTGGAAATCGGCGCAGGCTTCGGCGCGGCGGAACTGCGCGGCGAGGACAACGCCGACGAGATGCGTCATGGCAACAACGGCCCGGTGTTCCTGTCGAACCACGCCGGGGGCATTCTCGGCGGTATCTCGACCGGGCAGGCGGTGGTGGCGCGGTTTGCAGTGAAGCCGACCTCGTCGATCCTCACGCCGCGCCGGACGGTGGATCGCTCCGGCGCTGAGACGGATATCGTCACCAAGGGGCGGCATGACCCCTGCGTTGGCATTCGCGCCGTTCCGGTGGGCGAGGCGATGATGGCCTGCGTGCTGGCGGATCACTTTTTGCGGCACCGCGGCCAGAACGGCACGTGACGCCGGTTCCTCGTTCACAACTTACTGAGTGGGGAAGGAAATAGAGCCTCGCACATTATCTCCACGGATACGGATGTGGAGGTGTGCGATGATCAGGAAAATCATGATGGGTGCGGCGCTGGCCGGCGCCGTGGCGGCGTTCAATCCCGGCGTCGCGCTGGCGCAGGGCCACGGACACGGTGGCGGCGGTGGTGGCCACATGGGTGGCGGCGGTGGTGCTCACTTCGGTGGAGGTGGCGGTGCTCACTTCGGTGGAGGGGGCGGCGCGCATTTCGGCGGCGGCGGCTTTGCTCGCGGCGGCGGAGGATTCAACAGTTTTGCGGCGCACGGCGGCGTCCGCAACAGTTTCGCGTCCACCAATTCAGGCGTGATGCGGAATGCGACGGTGAATCGCTCGTTCAGCAACACCGCCCGCATGTCGCAGAACATGCAGTATCACCACTGGAATAACGGGAATTCCGGCTGGCATCACCACGGCCGGCGCCATGCTTTCTTCGCACCGGGGCTGGCGTTCGGCTACGGCTACTATGGTGGCTATTACGACGATTACCCGTACGACAGCGCCTATTACGACGATGGCTATTACGGCGACGATTATGCCTACAACGACTATGACGGGTGCTATCGCATTCAGCGCTACCACACGCGCAGCGGCTGGCACAAACGCACCGTGAACGTCTGCCAGTGATGGCGTGCGAGCAAATAAAAACGGCGGCCAGGCGGCCGCCGTTTTTTGCTTGTGAAAGCTGCGCTGCTTAAGCGGCGCGGATTTGGGTGATAAAGCTCTGCACCTCGACCTGGAGCCGGGTGCTTTCCTGCGCCAGTGACTGCGCGGCGGAGAACACCTGCGAGGAGGCTGCGCCCGTTTCGCTGTTGCCGCGGCTGACGTCGTCGATGTTGACAGCAACCTGCGAGCAAAGCTCGGCGGCCTGGCGGACGTTGCGGGCGATTTCCTGCGTCGCGGCGCCCTGTTCCTCGACGGCGGCGGCGATGGCCGAGGAGATTTCCGAGATCTGGTCGATCGTCGCGCTGATCTCCTTGATGGTCACCACCGAGTCGTCGGTCGCGGCCTGCATCCCGGCGATCTGCGCGCCGATCTCGTCGGTCGCCTTCGCGGTCTGCGATGCCAGCGCCTTCACCTCGGACGCCACAACCGCGAAGCCGCGCCCGGCCTCACCGGCACGCGCCGCCTCGATGGTGGCGTTGAGCGCGAGCAGGTTGGTCTGCTCGGCAATCGCGGTGATCAGCTTGACGACGTCGCCGATGCGGGCGGCGGCGGCGGAGAGCTCGCTGATGCTGGAGTTGGTCTTTTCGGCCTGCTGAACCGCGCGCTGGGCGACGCGGCTCGATTCCATGACCTGGCGGCCGATCTCGCCGACGGAGGAGGTGATCTCCTCGGTGGCGGCAGCGGTCGACTGGATGCTTTCCGACACGGTGCGCGAGCCGTTGGCGGCGGAAGTCGACAGTTGTTGGGTGACGTCGGCGGCCTTTGTCAGCGTTCCCGCAGAGGATTCCATCTCGGTGGAGGCGGATGAGAACGACGTCACAAGCTCACCGATCATGCTCTCGAACTTGCGGGTGATGCCGTCCACGGTTTCGGCGCGCTGCATTTTGGCCGTCGCTTCCTCGGCGGCGGCAGCATCAGCCGCCTTCTTGGCGACCAGTGCCTCCTTGAAGACCTGCAACGTCGCGGCGATCTTGCCGATCTCGGTTTTCTTGCCCTGATGGGGAATTTCCGGGGACAGATCGCCCTGGGCCAGCAACTGCATCGGCTCGACGACCGAGGCAATGCCCTTCGTGACGTCGCGCACGATCAGGAAGGCAGCAGTTGCGCCGAGCAGGATCAGGATAACGAGCCCGCTGAGCATGACCAGGAATGCTCTTTCGTACTCGCTGGTGGCCGTATCGCCGGCGCGATCGGCACCCTTGTCGTTGAAGACCACGATCTTCGCGAGAGCGGCATCCATCGCCCGGCCGACCTTCACGACCTTGGTGGCGTTCAGTTTGCGTGCCTGAGCAAAGTCGTATTTGCGAGCTGCGGAGATCACTTCATCGGCCCCTGCCCGGAAGGCTTTCCATTCGGTGCCCAAGTCTTGGTACATCGCCTGTTCTTCAGACGTGGTGGCCAGCTTGCCGTAGGCTTCGAAGGCCTTCACGAAATCACGCGATCGCGCATCGATATTCTTCTGGATGTCGAGCATCTCCGTTTCATCAGGCCCGGGGAGGTAATCGCGCAAAACGGCCCGGAAGCGTGCGGCCTGGGTCCGCATCTCACCGAGCAGGCGGATGCTGGGAAGCCAGTTGCCCCGGATTTCCTGGGTCGACTTGTTGATCGTCCGCATCTCGATGATGGAGTAGGTGCCCAGCGCGACGAGCGAGAGCAGCAGAACGGAGACGAGAGCGATGAGTTTGGCGCTGATCGAGAGCCTGGAGAGCATGGTCAAAGTCCTTAGGCTGGTGAGCCTTGAAAAACGCAAAGCCGCGTTGCCCGAAATGGGCTCGAACGGCGGGGAAATGGGTGGCGAGTTCCAGTCGGACCGAGCGTCCCGCGAGAGACGGGGTCCGCGTGTCAAAGGTATAAAGTTAGTGTGAAATGTTAGTAAATTTCTCTTCATGCCGTCACGGCAAGTGACGGTTTCATGTCGATTTTCAGCGGTTTGGAGATTTATCGACTGAAGCGCGCCACCAGTTCCACATGGGGGGTGTGGCGAAACTGATCCACCGGGGTCACCTCGCTTAATTTGAAGCCTCCGCGAAGCAGGATTTTGGCATCGCGGGCGAAGGTGGCGGGGTTGCAGGACACGGCGACGACGTGCGTCAGCCGGCTGGCCGCGAACTGGCGGCTTTGTGCCTCCGCGCCCTGGCGGGGCGGGTCGAACACGGCGGCGTCGAACTCCCGCAATTCCTGCGGCACGAGAGGGCGGCGGAACAGGTCGCGCGCCTCTGCGGTGAGTGGTTTCAGGCCCTGCGTGGCGCGGATGGCATCGTTCAGCGCGGCGACGGCGGCAGCGTCGCTGTCGAAGGCGGAGACGCGGAATTTTTCCGCGAGCCGCAGCGCGAATGGGCCGAAGCCGCAGAACAGATCTGCGATCCGCTTGGTCCCCTTGCATCGTTCTGCGACCAGAGCAGCGAGCGTTTCCTCGCCCGCCTGCGTCGGCTGCATGAACGAGGCTGCGGGCAGCGTCACGGTCGCACGTCCGACGCGCACGGTCGGCGGAGCTTGAAGCAGCACCAGTTCGCCATGCCGCGTCAGCCGGGCGAGGCGGTGCTCCTTCGCCAGTCCTGAGAGCTTTGTGAGCATCGCGGTGTCGAGCGGGCCGGAGCCGCGCACGTCGACGTCGAGGCCATTGTCGGTGGCGCTGACCTGAATATCGAGCGGCTTGGCGACGGGCTTCAGCAGCTCGGCAATGGCATTGGCCGCCGCGATCGCGCCATCCATCGCCGGATCGAGAATAGGGCAATGGCCGACTGGCACGATCTCGTGCCGTCCGGCGGCGGCAAACCCGACGCGCAATTCGCCAGATCCCTGCCGCGCATGGAAGGTGGCGCGGCGGCGTCCGGTGCCGTGCGCATCGACGAGCGCGCCGACCTCGCAGGCGATGCCGGCCTGCTTCAGCGTATCCACGACAAGGAGGCGCTTCCAATTGCGATAGGCATCCACCTGCCAGTGCTGGATCGCGCAGCCACCGCAGACGCCGAAATACTCGCAGAAGGGCGCGATCCGCTCGGGGCTCGGCGTGATGATCTGGACGAGATCGCGCCGGTCCGCAGGTCTGCCGGGCGAGGCTGCCGTATCGACGGCTTCGCCGCCGAGCGTGTAGGGGACATAGATGTTCCGGCCGCCATCGAAGGCGACGCCGTCGCCGTGCTGGCCGACATGATCGATGGTGAGGCGCTCCACCTGCATCAGCCGCGCTTTGCGCCGAGGAAGAATTCGCGGTTGCCGTCCCCGCCCTCAATGGCTGAGGGGAACACCTCGATATCGGTGCAGCCCTGCGCGGTGGCGAAGGCCGCGATATCGTCGCAGATGGCGCGATGAACGGCCTCGTCGCGGACGATGCCCTTCTTCATCTGCGCACGCCCGGCCTCGAATTGCGGCTTGATCAGCGCGAGCATCTGCATCGGCGCGGCGGTGAAGGAGAACACCGCGGGCAATATGAGTTTCAGCGAGATGAAGCTCACATCGATCACGGCGACATCCGGGCGCTTTTCGAGACGGCGGCCTTCGAGCGAGCGGATGTCGGTGTTTTCCATAGAGATGACGCGGGGATTGCCGCGCAGGCTCGGATGCAGTTGCGCGGTGCCGACATCGATGGCGAAGACGAGGCTCGCGCCGTTGGCGAGTAGAACTTCGGTGAAGCCGCCGGTGGACGCGCCGACATCGACACAGACATGGTCCTCGATATCGAGCGGATAGCGCTCCAGCGCCGCCGCGAGCTTGACGCCACCGCGCGACACCCACGGATGCGCGGGCTCGGCTCTGATGTCCGCGTCAGTTGCAATCGTTTCCGAGGCTTTGGCGACGACCTTGCCGTTGGCGGTCACCGATCCGGCTTCGATAGCGGCCTGCGCGCGGGCGCGGCTCTCGAACAGGCCGCGTTCGACCAGAAGCACATCAGCGCGTTTGCGTTCGGTCATGGCCGCGCCTTTCACGTCTCAGGATGACGTGAGCCAGCTTACGCCAGCTTGCTGGACGGCGCACCCTTGCCGAGCGCCTCGAACACCTTCGCCACGATGGCTTTCGCATCCAACCCGGCCTGTTCGTACATCTTTGCGGGACTGTCCTGATCGATGAAGATGTCGGGCAGTACCATCGAGCGAACCCGCACACCCTTGTCGAGCGCGCCATGATCGGCGAGCGCCTGAATGACATGGGTGCCGAAGCCACCGATCGCGCCTTCCTCGACCGTGATCAGCACGTCATGCGAGCGCGCGAGTTTCAGCGTGAGGTCGATGTCGAGCGGCTTGAGGAAGCGCGCGTCAGCAACTGTCGTGGATAGGCCGTACGATTCCAGTTCGTCGGCGGCCTTGAGGCATTCGCCGAGCCGGGTGCCAAACGAGAACAGCGCGACCTTCGCGCCTTCACGCAGCACGCGGCCCTTGCCGATTTCGAGCGGCACGCCGACATCCGGCAGTTCAAGCCCAAGGCCTTCGCCGCGCGGATAACGCAGCGCGCTCGGCGCGTTGCCGATCGCAACCTGCGTTGCGACCATGTGGACGAGATCGGCCTCGTCGCCTGCCGCCATGATGATGAGGTTCGGCAGGCAGCCGAGATAGGTGTTGTCGAACGCGCCCGCATGGGTCGGGCCGTCGGCGCCAACAAGGCCCGCGCGGTCAATGGCGAAGCGCACCGGAAGATTCTGGATCGCGACGTCGTGCACGACCTGATCGTATCCGCGTTGCAGGAAGGTGGAATACAGAGCGCAGAACGGCTTGTAGCCCTCGGTGGCGAGGCCCGCCGCGAACGTCACCGCATGCTGTTCGGCGATGCCGACATCGAAGGTGCGCTCGGGAAACGACTTGGCGAAAATATCGACGCCGGTGCCGCCCGGCATCGCACCGGTGATGGCGACGATCTTGTCGTCCTTCTGCGCTTCCTTGGTGAGGCTGTTGCCGAACACCGAAGTGTAGGAGGGCGCGTTCGACTTTGTCTTGAACTGCTTGCCGGTGGCGACATCGAACTTCACCACGCCATGATAGCGGTCGTCGGATTCCTCCGCCGGCGCATAGCCCTTGCCCTTTTTGGTGACGACATGGATGAGCACCGGGCCGGTGCCATTGTCGCGCACGTTGGTGAGCACTGGCAGCAGGTGGTCGAGGTTATGGCCGTCGATCGGGCCGACATAGAACATGCCGAGTTCTTCGAACAGCATGCCGCCCGCCACCATGCCGCGCGCATATTCCTCCGCGCGCAAGGTGCGGTCCTCGAAGAATTTCGGCATCCGGTGAGCGATATTCTTCAAAATCTCGCGCGCGGTGCCGTAGGTCTGGCTGGAGATCAGCCGCGCCAGGTAGGCGGACATCGCACCCACCGGCGGCGCGATCGACATGTCGTTATCGTTGAGGATGACGATCAGGCGTGAGTTCAGCGCGCCCGCGTTGTTCATCGCCTCATAGGCCATGCCCGCCGACATCGAGCCGTCGCCGATCACCGCGATGACGTTGTTGTTGCCCTGTTGCAGGTCGCGCGCAACCGCCATGCCGAGACCGGCGGAGATCGAGGTCGAGGAATGCGCGGTGCCGAAAGCATCGTATTCACTCTCGGCGCGCTTCGGAAAGCCGGATAGGCCGCCGCCCTGCCGCAGCGTGCGGATACGGTCGCGGCGTCCGGTGAGAATCTTGTGCGGGTAGGCCTGATGGCCCACGTCCCAGATGATGCGGTCGTCGGGCGTGTTGAACACATAGTGCAATGCGACCGTCAGTTCGACCACGCCGAGGCCCGCGCCGAGATGGCCGCCGGTGACGGAGACGGCATCGACCATTTCGCGGCGCAGTTCGTCCGCGACCTGCGGCAACTGCTCGGGCGAAAGCGCACGCAGCTTGTCGGGGGTCGGAATGGTATCGAGCAACGGGGTCGTGCTGGTCTGAGACACGGTCAAGCCTTGCAGAAATAAAGGAAAAACGGCTGTCTGGCCTGTGGCCGCGCCGTATGTGCCGAGGCTTTATACCAATTCCAAAGTCATGCCAATGTGCCGGACCGCCGGAAAATGGCGTTGCAAAACCGGCCAATCCGGTGGCAGCCGAAAGCCGGGCAGGGGCTGCGCCTGGCCGAAAACCTCAGCGGACGTCGAGCGGCTCCACGCCCGCGGGCGCGCCAGTGGCGTCGGTGGTGATCTTGTCCACCCGTGCCTCCGCGAGCCGCAGCAGTTCCTCGCAACGCCGCTTCAGCGTCTCGCCGCGCTCATAGATCGCGACCGATTCTTCCAGCGGCACCTTGCCGTCTTCCAGACGCTTGACGATGGATTCAAGTTCCTCGATCGCGCGCTCGAATGTCATCGTCTTGATGTCGGCGTGGCTGTTACTGGCCATAGAGTGTTCCCCGGTCGATTCTGTGGCGCTTCTCAAAGCGTAGGTCTGATTTGCGGACGCAATGTGGCGCGGTTCAGTGCCCCATCAGGGCGCTGACATGCTCAACGATCGAATCGTGCAGGCCCTGCAGGTCGTAGCCGCCTTCGAGCACCGAGACGATACGTCCGCCCGCGCTCTTGTCGGCGACGTCCATCAGCTTCTTCGTCACCCATCCGAAATCCTTCTCGTCGAGCTGGATGTTGGCGAGCGGATCGCGCCAGTGCGCGTCGAAGCCCGCCGAGATGATGACGAGTTCGGGTGAGAATTTCTCAAGCTGCGGCAGGATCACGCCCTCGAACGCCTCGCGGAATTTCGGGCCGCCTTCGCCCGGACGCATCGGCGCGTTGACGATGGTGTCGTGCTCGCCGCGCTCCTGCGTGGCGCCGGTGCCGGGAAACAGCGGCATCTGGTGCGTCGAGCAATACATCACGGTCGGATCGGCCCAGAAAATGTCCTGCGAGCCGTTGCCGTGGTGCACGTCGAAATCGACCACCGCGACGCGGCCGATGCCGTGCTTTTTTTGCGCGTAGCGCGCGGCAATCGCGGCCTGATCGAAAATGCAGAAGCCCATCGCGCGGTTGCGCTCGGCATGATGGCCGCAGGGGCGGGTGCCGACAAAGACGTTCTGCGCTTTGCCGCTGACCACCGCGTCGACGCCCGCATTGGCGCCGCCGACGCCGCGCATCGCGGCTTCCCAGGTGCCGGGCGACATCATCGTATCCCCGTCGATGTAGACGATGCCCTGCTTCGGTGCCATCTCGCGGATCTCATCGACGTAGCTTTCGTCGTGGCACAGCTTGACGGTCTCGATGTCGCCCATTGGCGCTTCCTCGCGCACCAGCGGCTTGAAGATGTCCTGGCTCAGCGCCTTCTCCATCGCGCGGATGCGGTCGGGACGCTCCGGATGGCCTTCGCTCACCTTGTGATTGAGGGAGGAAGCGGTATGCGTCAGCAGAAGAGTAGACATGGACAATCCTTGCAGATGGAACGGGTACAAACTTAACGAGTGCGAACCTAAGGGTTATTTACGCGCAAAAAATGCTGCGAATGCGGCAACCGCCTCGGGCGAGGAGAGCCGCTCGCCGAACAGATGACTCTCTTGGTCGATCCGGCGCAAGAGTTCTTCCGGCGGCGGCCGCAATAATTTTCGCGAGGTCGCGAGGGCCTCGGCAGGCAGCGCGCAGATTTCGCGCGCAACCTTGAGCGCCTCGACCTCGGCGTGACCGGGCGCAACCACGTCGTTGACGAAACCTGCCTGTTCGGCCTCCTCGGCGCTGACGGGGCGCCCCATCAGCAGCATCGAGAACGCGCGCTGATGTCCCATCGTCATCGGCGCGAGCAGACTCGATGCGCCTTCGGGCACGAGGCCGAGATGAATGAAGGGAGTCGAGAACGAAGCGGAGGTGCTTGCGACCACGTAATCGCAATGGAACATCATCGTGGTGCCGATGCCGATCGCGATGCCGTCGACGGCGGCGATCAGGGGCTTGGCGTTCTGCACCAACGAGTACATGAACTTGACGGCGCTGATCGGCCGCGGCTCGCCGCCGGCGGCCCTCTGGAAATCCTCGAGATCGTTGCCGGCGGTGAACACGCCAAGGCCGCCGGTGATCATCAGACAGCGGATCGCGGGATTATTCTGGGCGGTGTCGATGGCATTGCGCATCGCATCATACATGCCTTGCGTGAGCGCGTTCTTTTTTTCCGGCCGTCGCAGCTTGATGATGCGGGTTGATTCTTCATCCGTGACGATGACGTGATCGGGCATGCAGATCCTTGGCCTTGCGGGCGGGTCAATCGGACTCACCTTACATGATCCGCAGGGCTGCCCATATGGGCAAGCGTCGGCTTTGCCGAATGATCTGGGGAGACCGATGCCCTGACCGGGGCAATAAATGGCTGCGAAAATTGCAGAATCCGCCTAATCCGCGAGCGTCATGTCGGCGTCATCGATCGCGCCGCCGCCCCGGATGATGGATTGCTCCAACGCCGGAGCTTGCACCACCATGTTTTCGGCAAGGAAACGCACCAGCGGCATGCGGCGCTGGGCATGGTCGCGCAGCGCATCATCCGTGCGCCCGTCGAGAGCCTGCCGCGCCAACATGCAGCCGCCGGTCGCGAGCGAGAGCAGGCGAAGATAAGGTGTCGCCCCCGCCAGCGCCTCGTCCGAGGAGTTCATAATTTTCTCCAGCAGCCACTCGCTGGCGCGCGCGGCTGATCCGATTGCCTCGCGCAGGATCGCGCCGGTCGCGCCGAATGCAGGATCGTTTGACGCCTCGACACGCGTGACGATCTGTTCGAGTTCGTCGAGCAGGTCGCGCACCGCCGCGCCCTTGTCGGCGCCGAGCTTGCGCATCACGAGGTCGTTGGCCTGAATGCCGTTGGTGCCTTCGTAGATGGTGAGAATGCGCGCATCGCGCACGTATTGCGCGGCGCCTGTTTCCTCGATGAAGCCCGCGCCGCCATGCACCTGCACGCCCAATGCCGCGACCTCGTTGGCGATGTCGGTGGAGAAGGCTTTCGCCAGCGGCGTCAGCAGCCCCGCGCGGGCATCGGCTTTTTCGCGCGCGGTCTCGTCCTTGGCTTCATGCGAAATGTCGATCGCGACCGCGGTGGCGTAGCAGATCGTGCGCGCGGCGGCGGTGAGGACGCGCATGGTCAGGAGGTTGCGCTTTACGTCTGGATGCACGGCGATGGGATCGGGTTCGCCGCCTTTGTGGCCGAGCGCGCGGCCTTGCTTGCGCACTTGGGCATAAGCGAACGCCTGTTGCGTCGCGCGCTCCGCGATGCCGACGCCCTCTAACCCGACGCCAAGGCGGGCCTGGTTCATCATCGTGAACATGCAGGCCATGCCGTTGTTTTCTTCGCCGAGCAGATAACCGACCGCGCCGCCTTTGTCGCCCATCGTCATGGTGCAGGTGGGCGAGCCGTGGATGCCGAGCTTGTGTTCGAGGCCGCTGGCGTAAATATCGTTGCGCGCGCCGAGCGAGCCGTCGGCGTTGACGAGAAATTTCGGCACCACGAAGAGTGAAATACCCTTGGTGCCCTCCGGCGCGCCGGGCAGGCGGGCGAGCACGAGATGCACGATGTTCCCGGTCATGTCGTGATCGCCGTAGGTGATGAAGATCTTGGTGCCCGAGAGACGATAGCTTCCGTCCGGCTGTTTCTCGGCGCGGGTGCGCAGCGCGCCGACGTCGGAGCCTGCCTGCGGCTCGGTGAGTTGCATGGTGCCGGTCCATTCGCCGGACACGAGTTTGGCGAGATAGATATGTTTGAGGTCGTCCGCGCCGTGAACGCTGATGGCCTCGATGGCGCCTGCGGTGAGCAGCGGGCACAGCCCGAACGCCATGTTCGCCGCGCTCCAGATTTCGCTGCAGGCGGCGTGCAGCACGATCGGCAGGCCTTGCCCGCCGAATTCCTCCGCGCCGGTGAGGGAATTCCAGCCCGCCTCGGTCCAGCCTTTATATGCGTCAGGCCATCCCGGCGACGTGGTGACTTTATTGTCCTTCAGCGTCGCGCCGTGTTCGTCGCCGACACGGTTGAGCGGCGCGAGTACTTCGCTTGCGAATTTCCCGGCCTCCTCGATCACGGCGCTGGCGGTGTCGGCATCGTAATCGCGGTAATGCCCGGCGCGGATCGCTTCATTCAGCGCGGCACCGTAGTTGAGTGCGAGCAGGATATCCTCGACGGGCGCGCGATAGGTCATGGCAAGATCTTTCGTAAGCAGGAGCGTCTCTCAACAAACGCAAAACGTTTTGAAAAATCTAGTTTCGGAAATTCATTACCACTCGTTGGCAAGCAGCGTAGCCGATTCTTCGGCGTGCCCGATCACTCTTTTGAACCGTTCTGATCTTGACGGATTCTAACGCGAAAGCCGCGCTTTTCGAGGGCTTCTAAGGCAGTTTTACGATGCGGGAGATTAAGGAACGCACCGGGTGCCGACGAGACATATCGGCAAAATTCGGGGGCGTTTTTCGTGACTGTTTCGGCATTGAAGATATCGCGCGCAACACTTCTGGGCGCGGCAAGCGTACTGACGTTTTCGTTCGGTTTTGAATCGCAGATATGGGCGCAAAGCGCGCCTTCCAGTTCGCCCACCATGCTCAGTCCGGTGGTGGTGCAGGGCGCCGCGTCGAAACGCGCCAAGAAACGCGATGCACAAAATAATCGAGGCGCCCGCTCCTCGGGACGCGCGCGCAACAACGGACGCGATGTTGTGACGCCTGCCAATGCTGGAACAGGTGCCCGCCCGACCGAATCCGCATTTGGGCATGTCGACGGCATCGTCGCCAACCGCAGCGCCACCGGCACCAAGACGGATGCTGCGTTGATCGAAACACCGGCGGCGATCTCGGTGGTGACACAGGACCAGATTCAGGCGCAGGGCGCGCAGAGCATCGCGCAGGCGGTGCGCTACGTGTCCGGCGCCCGCGTCGACCCGGCAGGTGCGGATGTCCGTTTCGATCAGGTCTATATCCGCGGTTTTCTCGCCGACAAATATCTCGATTCGCTGAAGCTCTTCAGCGGCGGCTTTGCCTACAACCTCATCGATCCGTTCAACCTCGAGAGGGTGGAATTGCTGCATGGACCAGCCTCCATCTTGTATGGGCAGGCCTCGCCGGGCGGCCTTGTCGATCTGGTCAGCAAGCGGCCGACGCTCGAGCCGTATCATGAGATGTTCGTGTCGACCGGCAGCTATGGTCGCATTCAGGGCGGCGTCGACCTCAGCGGACCGATCGACAAGAACAAGGAATGGCTCTACCGCATCACTGCCTCGGGCTTCGATGTCGGCAGCCAGGTCGATCATACCGGCTATCAGCGAGTCTCGATCGCACCGTCGCTGACGTGGCGGCCCACCAACGACACGACGATCACTTTCCAGGGCACCTATCAGAAAGATCCGAAGGCCGGGTTCTATAATCAGTTGCTGCCGGGCGGTGTCGGCACCGTCTTCAGCACGCCGCTTGGCCGCATCCCGACCAGCTTCTATTCGGGCGAGCCGAATTTCGACAAGACCAGCCGTGAATATGGCTCGGTGGGTTATCTCGCCGAGCATCGCTTCGATAATGTCTGGACCGTGCGGCAGAACCTGCGTTACAGCGACAACGATACCTATACGCAGCTGGTTTACCCGAGCGGTGTCGGCACTCCCGATGCTATCCAGCGCAGTGCGTTCTGGACCGCCGAGAAGCTGCGCAGCTTCCAGATTGATAATCAGGCCGAAGCCAAGTTTTCCACCGGGCTGTTCCAGCACACCATGCTGTTCGGCGTCGATTATGCGATAGGGACGGACCAGACCCGGGGCGGATCGAGCGCTAACGGTGTCAATGTCGGATCGATCAATGCCTTCAATCCCATTTATGGTGCCGCCAATATCCCGGTGATGCCGGTGACCACTGGCGCCAAGCAGGATTTCGATCAGGTCGGACTCTATGTGCAGGATCAGATCAAGTTCGACCGCTGGGTTGCGCTGCTGGGCGTGCGTCACGACTGGGCGGACTCGCGTACGCAAACTCTGGCTGGTGTCGTAACGCCAAGCTCGGACCAGGCGACGTCGAAGCGTGCCGCACTGCTCTACAAATTCGACAACGGCGTTTCGCCCTATATCCAGTACACGGAATCATTCCAGCCGATCGTCGGGACTGCGCAGAGGACGGCAAGTCCGTTCAAGCCGACCACGGGCCAGCAGGAAGAGGTCGGCATCAAGTATCAGCTGAATTCCAGGACGCTGCTGACTGCGGCAATCTACAACCTGACGCAGCAAAATATCAAAATGCAGGATCCGAACGATCCGCAAAATCAGATACAGACCGGGGAAATTCGTTCGCGCGGCGTCGAACTTGAAGCCAAGAGCGAGATCAGCCGCAACCTCTCGGTGCTGGCGTCCTACACTTACATGGATCTTCTCAACACGCGGGCGGCTGCTCCGGCGCAGGGCCACCGGCCGATCGGCATGCCCGCGAATTCGGCGGCCGCGTGGGCGGACTACACCTTCCATGGCGGCCAGCTTGACGGCTTCGGCCTGTCGGGCGGCGTTCGCTATCTCGGCGAGACGTATGGCGACAATGCCAATACTTATAAAGTGCCCGGCGTGACCCTGTTCGACGCAGGCCTCCACTACGACCTCGCCGCGCTCGGGCCGCAGTTCAAGGGCTACAAGGTGCAGGTGAATGCGACCAACCTGTTCGACAAGACCTATGTCTCGGTCTGTCAGAACTTCGGCTGCTATTACGGCCTGCGACGCGAGGTGATCGCGACGCTGCGCTACAAGTGGTGAACTTCACTCGATCATGAAATGGCGGCGCTCGGCGCGGACGCGTGCTGCGATGTAACGATGGACCTCGCGCACGCGTCGCGTGGCGTGCGTGTCGGGGTGCGACACCAGCCAGTAGGTCCGCACGAAGCGGATTTCCGGCAGCAGCCGCCGCAGTTCGGGATAACGCCGGGTCGCGTAGTCATGCAAGATGCCGATGCCGTGCCCCGCGCGCACCGCTTCGACCTGGCCGACGACGCTGCCGCATTCGTAACGGCGCGACATCACGGTGTCGAAGTAGGACGAATAGTCGAGCGCGCGGCTGTAAACGAAATCGCTCACCTGCGTGATGAACAGATGGCCCGCGAGATCGGCCTCGCTTTGGATCGGCGGATAGCGGTCGAGATATTGCTTCGACGCATAGAGGCTGAGCGAATAATCGGTCAGCTTGGTGGTGATGAGCCTTCCTTCCTTCGGCCGCTCCACCATGATCGCGATGTCGGCTTCCCGTTTCGAAAGTGAAAAGGTGCGCGGCAGCGGCACGAGTTGCACGATCAGTTCGGGATGCATGGCAGCGAGCGCGCCCAGTTGTTCGGCGAGAAGGTAGTTTCCGATCCCGTCCGGCGCGCCCACGCGTACGGTCCCTGTCACCCGGTCTGATGTCGAGGCAAGCTGCGATCCGACCCGTAGGAATTCGGATTCGACCTTCTCGGCGGTCGCCATCAGAGCCTCGCCCGATCGCGTCAGCGTGCAACCGGTGGTGTCGCGTTTGACGAGGCGGGTCTTCATCTCGCGTTCGAGTGCGCTGAGTTGTCGCGCCACGGTGGCGTGATTGAGGCCGAGCTTTTTCGCGGCCCCGAGAATCTGGCCGGACCTGGCCACCTCAAGGAAAATCCGAACGCGATCCCAATCCATGCCAGTGTCCGTGCCTGAAGCTGATGCGGGTTTTCGTGCACCGCCATATCAGGTACTTTAATTTTTGCACAACGGTGGGACAATAGTGTTGGTTGGTCCAGGGGGCCGCGAGGCGCAAAATCAGCCTCGAATAACAGCCCCGGGAGAACAATCATGGCTTCGGACATCTCACATTATATCAACGGCCAGCGGGTGGCCGGGAAAAGCGGCCGCGTCGCGCCGATCTTCAATCCCGCGATCGGCCAGCAGGTGACGAACGTGGCGCTCGCCAGCGCCTCGGAAGTCGATCAGGCGGTTGCAGCCGCGCGCCGCGCGTTTCCGGCCTGGGCTGCCGTGACGCCGCTGCGCCGCTCCCGGATCATCGCCAAGTTTCAGCGCATCGTTGAAGAGCGCAGCGAGGAAATGGCCAAGGCGGTCTCGCAGGAACACGGCAAGCTGCTGACCGACGCGCGCGGCGAAGTGCAGCGCGGCCTTGAAGTGGTGGAGTTCGCCACCGGCGCGCCGCATCTGTTGAAGGGTGATTACAGCGAGGACGTCGGCACCCGTGTCGACAGCTACGCCATTCGCCAGCCGCTCGGCGTCGTCGCAGGCATCACCCCGTTCAATTTCCCGGTCATGGTGCCGATGTGGATGTTTCCGGTGGCGCTGGTCTGCGGCAACACCTTCGTGCTGAAGCCGTCGGAGCGCGATCCGTCCGCTTCGCTTCTGATGGCCGACTGGCTCAAGGAAGCCGGCGTGCCGGATGGCGTCTTCAATGTCGTGCAGGGCGACAAGGAGGCGGTGGACGCCTTGCTGAAACACCCGGATGTGTCCGCCATCAGTTTCGTCGGTTCGACGCCAATTGCGCGTTACATCTATCAGACCGCGACACATGAAGGAAAACGCTGCCAGGCCCTCGGCGGCGCGAAGAACCACATGGTCATCATGCCCGACGCGGATATGGATCAGGCGGTCGACGCGCTGATGGGCGCGGCCTATGGCGCGGCCGGCGAGCGGTGCATGGCGATTTCGGTTGCGGTGCCGGTCGGCAAGAAGACGGCCGATACGCTGATCGAGAAACTGACGCCGCGGGTGAGGGGGTTGAAGATCGGACCCGGCCCGGATCTCGAGGCCGAGATGGGGCCGCTCGTCACCAAGGCGCACCGCGACCGCGTCCACGGTTATATCGACACCGGCGTGTCGGAAGGCGCGAAGCTCGTGGTCGACGGGCGCGACTTCAAGATGCAGGGCTACGAGAACGGCTACTTCCTCGGCGGCTCGCTGTTCGACAACGTCACCACCGACATGAAGATCTACAAGGACGAGATTTTCGGGCCGGTGCTGTCCGTGGTGCGCGCGCCGGACTACGACACTGCGGCGAAGATGATCAACGAGAACGAATACGGCAACGGTACCGCGATCTTTACCCGCGATGGCGATTCAGCACGCGAGTTCGCGCATCGCATTCAGGTCGGCATGGTCGGCATCAATGTGCCGATCCCAATTCCGATGGCTTATCATTCGTTCGGTGGCTGGAAGGCATCGTTCTTCGGCGATCACGATATGCATGGGCCGGAAGGTGTCCGTTTCTACACCAAGCTCAAGACCATCACGAGCCGGTGGCCGGTCGGCGTTGCATCCGGTGCGGAGTTCTCCATTCCAAATATGTCGTAGCCATCGGACATCTCGTTCGTTCCGGTTTTTGACATTACGAAAATTCCAGAAATCAAAAACAGCCGGTTTTACCGGCTGTTTTTTTATGTCGGTGCGCAAAGTCTGGCATGCCAGATGCGGCATGTTCTGCATGACGGGACAGGAACTGAAGAAATTGAAGGCTTAAGTCTTATATCAGACATATGACATCTTTACAGAACGGCCGGACGATGGCACGCTAGCCAGAACAAGAGGGCGGATAGCCCCGGTTGAGCGGGAGAGGCGCAACGGCATGAGACGGCACGTAGCCTGCAAAATGGTCCGACGAAATCGCGAAGCCTTACGGCTTGGCGACGCCGGGCCATTTGTTTTCAGGGGCGGCCTCTCATGGAGAGAAACATTGCCTCCTGCACTCCATCATTGGAGAGACCATCTCTTTCAATTTCGACAGGGCAAGGGCACGTAGATGCTCGCGCGCGTTGGCCGGGAGGAACGATTGAACACTGCACCGCTTTTGGAGGTGAAAGGCGTCACGCTCCAGTACAAGACGCCTAATCATCTCGTAACCGCGACTTATCGCATCGACTTTGACGTCTTTCAGGGCGACCGTTTCATTTTGCTTGGGCCCTCCGGCTGCGGCAAATCGACCCTTTTGAAGGCTGTCGGAGGCTACATGCCTCCGACCGAAGGCGAGATGAAGCTGAAGGGCAAGCTGATCCGTCATCCCGGTCCAGACCGGATGATGGTGTTTCAGGAGTTCGACCAGCTTCTGCCGTGGAAGACGGTGAAGGAAAACGTCGTGTTTCCTTTGCTGTGCACCAACAAGCTCGGTGCGCGCGAAGCCGAAGACAAGGCGATGCACTACATTCGCAAGGTCAATCTGGAAAAGTTCGCTGAAAGCTATCCGCACATGCTCTCGGGCGGCATGAAGCAGCGTGTCGCAATCGCACGCGGCATGGCGATGGAGCCGGACATCCTGTTGATGGACGAGCCGTTCGCCGCACTCGACGCGCTGACGCGCCGCAAGATGCAGGACGAACTGCTGATGCTGTGGGACGAGACGCGCTTCACGGTGCTGTTCGTTACGCATTCGATTCCCGAAGCGATCAAGATCGGCAACCGCATTCTGTTGCTGTCGCCGCATCCGGGTCAGGTGAAGGCCGAGCTGAACGGCGGCGTGCACGGCGAGGAAGCCGCCGAACTGGAGCATCGCATCCAGACTATGCTGTTTGCTGACACCATCGAGGAGGCGGAAAATGTCTGACGTGACCTTGTCCGCGCAGAAGATCGTGGCGCCTCACCGCGCCGAATTCGTGCGGGATGCATCTGAAACATCGCAGGTACCGCTGGTGGTGGAGAAGCCGTTGCCGTTGATCGGCCGGCTCTACAACCAGACCTGGCTGCGCAAGATCATTATCCTCGCGTTTCTTGCACTGGCGTGGGAGATCTATGGCCGCTACCTGAACAACAATCTGTTGTTCCCGACCTTCAGCGAAACCATGAGCGCGTTCTTCACCAACATCGGGAACGGCGTTCTGCCGGCGCGTGCATGGTCGTCCATCAAGGTGCTGTTGATGGGTTACGCGGCCGGTGTCACGCTGGCGGCTGTTCTGACGGCGCTGGCGATCACCACGCGGATCGGCACGGATTTCCTCGAAACCCTGACGTCGATGTTCAACCCGCTGCCCGCCATCGCGCTGTTGCCGCTGGCGCTGATCTGGTTCGGCCTTGGCAACGGCTCGCTGGTGTTCGTGCTGGTGCACTCGGTGACGTGGGCGATCGCGCTGAATACGCACTCCGGCTTCCTGTCGGTGAGCCGTACGCTCAAGATGGTCGGGCGTAATTATGGTCTCGGCGGATTCCGTTACATCAGCAAGATCCTGATCCCGGCGGCGTTCCCGAGCATCCTCACCGGCCTGAAGATCGGCTGGGCGTTCGCCTGGCGCACTTTGATCGCGGCTGAACTCGTGTTCGGTGTGTCGTCCGGCTCGGGCGGTTTGGGCTGGTTTATTTTCGAAAACAAGAACAGTCTCGATATCCCGACGGTGTTCGCCGGTCTGTTGACCGTCATCATCATCGGTCTTGTGGTTGAGAACGTGATCTTCCGGGCGATCGAGGCCAACACCATCGATCGTTGGGGCATGCAGTCTTAAATCTAAAAAGGGCATTTGCCGGAACAACAATAATAAATATCCGGCTTTTTGTGAGGAGAAGGACAGGATGTTGAAATCAGTTGTAAAGACGATGGCGGCGATCGGTCTGGTCGCAGGACTTACGAGTGCAGGATTTGCCAGCGGCGCTCATGCCGAAGTGAACACCGTTCGCATCGCCAAGCAGTACGGCGTTTCGTATCTGCCACTGACGATGATGGAGGAGCAGCACCTCCTCGAGAAACACGCCAAGGCCGAAGGCCTCGGCGATCTTAAGGTCGAGTGGCTGCGCTTCAGCTCGGGCAGCGGCATGAATGAAGCGCTGTTGTCCGGCAATCTTGACTTTGCCGGCGGCGGTGTCGGCCCGATGCTGACGATCTGGGGCAAGACCCAGAACAACTACAAGGTGAAGGGTGTCGCGGCGATCAATTCGATGCCGCTCTATCTCGTCACCACCAATCCCAACGTGAAGACGATCAAGGACTTCACCGAGAAGGACAAGATCGGTCTTCCGGCCGTGAAGGTCTCGATCCAGGCGATCACGCTGCAGATGGCGGCAGAGAAGGCATTCGGAGTGGGTCAGAGCCACAAGCTTGATGCGCTCACGGTGTCCATGAGCCATCCCGATGCGATGACGGCGATGCTCGGCGGTCATTCCGAGGTCGATGCTCATTTCGGTTCGCCGCCATACCAGAATCTGGAGCTGAAGGACCCGAAGGCGCATCTCGTCCTCAACAGCTACGACGTGCTGGGCGGCCCGCACACCTTCAACTCGGTTTGGGCGACCACCAAGTTCGCTGAGTCCAATCCGAAGGTCATGAAGGCTTTCCTCGGTGCGCTTGATGAGGCGATGGCCAACATCAAGGCCGATCCCGCGAAGGCGGCAGCCATCTGGGTGAAGGCCGAGAACTCGAAGATTTCCGTCGCCGATGCTGAAAAGATCATCCGCGATCCGGTGAACGAATGGACCACCACCCCCAAGAAGGTGCTGTCCTATCTCGACTACATGAATCGTGCTGGTCTCATCACTGCCAAGACCAAGGACTGGAAAGACATCTACTTCCCGGGCATCCACAGCGCCAACGGCAGCTAAAACCAACGGAGGCTCTTGACCCTAGTCATGAGTGTTCAAGTAAAAAGCAACGACGACACCTCGCCGGCCCCTGTACTGATCGTGCAGGTCTGGCGGGGTGATAAAGACGGCGCCTTTCAGACCTTCGAAGTCCCGGCGCGTGCCAATCAAACCGTGCTGGATGTCGTCACCGAGATCCAGCGCACGCAGGACGAAACGTTGTCCTATCGTTTCGCCTGCCGCGTCGGAATGTGCGGTTCCTGCGCCATGGTCGTGAATGAGCGGCCGCGCTGGACCTGCCGGACCCGCGTCGACGAGATTGAAGGCGGCCCGCTGAAGCTGGAGCCGCTGCGCAACCTGCCTGTCGTCAAGGATCTGACGGTGGACATGGAGCCCTTCTTCAACAAATGGCGCGACGCGCACGGCTATTTCGAGCCGGGCGAGAACCCGCCTGCGGACTTCGCCGTCGTCGAGCCGTCTTCGCCGGAACGGCAGGCCGTCGATGAAGGCATCGAATGCATCAATTGCGGCGTGTGCTACTCAGCCTGCGACGTGGTGTCGTGGAACGAGGACTATCTCGGGCCGGCGGCGCTGAATCGGGCATGGACGCTCGTCAACGACGTTCGTGATCGCGGACAGGACGCGCGCCTCACTGCCGTGACCGGCGATGCCGGTTGCCATTCCTGCCACAGCCACATGAGCTGCACTGAATTCTGCCCCAAGCATCTGTCTCCAACGTTCTCAATCGCCGGTTTGAAGCGGGCGACCTCGAACAAACTCTGGAGGCGGCGATGAACCCGGTTCTCTATCTCGCCCAGCGTGGCACGGCGTTCATTCTCGCCTTCGCGGTGACGGTTCACCTCATCACCATCATCTATGCCGTGCGCGGCGGGCTGACGGCGGGCGATATTCTGGCGCGCACCCATGGCAACCGCGCGTTTCTCGCGTTCTACCTGACATTCGTGGCGGCGGCTGCGATCCATGCGCCAATCGGGCTGCGCTCGGTGCTGCGCGAATGGCTGCACTGGCGGGGCCGCTCGCTCGACGTGGTGCTGGCACTATTTTCGGTTTCGCTCGTTATCCTCGGAGTGAGGGCCGCGTTTGCGGTGTATGGCGCATGAGCGTGATACGGGGCTCACATCTGAAGCCGGGTTTCATCGCGGCGATGCTGCATCGCCTGTCCGGCGTGGCGCTGGCAATCTTTTTGCCGATGCACTTTCTCGCGCTCAGCACCGCGCTCAATGGCGCAGGCGCGCTGGACAGTTTTCTCGCACTGACCCACTCGCGGATCGCCTTGATCGCGGAGTGGGGCCTTGTTTCCGCGCTCGCGGTGCACATGGCGCTTGGCCTGCGGGTGCTCGCGATCGAATGGTTTGCGATGCGCGACCGAAGCGCGGTGCTGGTTTCAAGTTGTGTCGCCGCCTCATTGGCGGTTGGTGTGTTGTTTCTGTTGAACGGGATGTAGAGCCATGCAGATTGATATGAAAGAAGTCGAAGAAGTCTGCAAAACACTCTATGTGCAGGCTCTCAAGATGCTGCCGGACGACATCAAGGCGGGTTTCAAGACGCTGGTGCGCAACGAGACCAGCACCATCGGCAAAACAGTGCTCGACACCATGGTGGAGAATATTGCGGTCGCCGAGCGCACCAACAACATCTTGTGCCAGGACACCGGCATTCCGATCTACAACGTGACGATCGGCCGGGACGTGCAGTTCGATGGGGCAGAGCTGAAGGCGGCGATCCGCCGGGGCTGTGAACGCGCCACCACGGAATGCTCGCTGCGGTCCTCCGTGGTGCATCCGATCACCCGCAAGAACAACCAGACATCGAGCGGCATCCGCGTGCCGATCATCCATGTCGATTTCGACGAGCGGCCGGAGACGGCGTCGATCGAGATGATTCCCAAGGGATCGGGTTCGGAGAACGGTTCGTTCCTGAAAATGCTGCTGCCGTCTGACGGCATCAAGGCGGTGAAGGCGTTCGTGATCGATCGTGTCATCGAACTAGGTGGTCGTGTCTGCCCGCCGACCATTGTCGGTGTTGGCATGGGCGGCACCTCCGACCTCTGCATGCATCTGGCCAAAATCGCGGCGACACGCCCGCTCGGCTCAAAATGCAGCGACGAGGAGGGCGCCAAGATCGAGGCCGAACTCTCGAAAGCGGTGAATGAACTTGGCATCGGTCCGCAGGGGCTGGGCGGGCGTTCGACCAGCTTCGCCGTGCATGTGGAGGTCGCCGCCACCCACATCACGCAAAATCCGGTTGCGGTGAACATCCAGTGCCATTCGGCGCGGCGCGCGCGGGCGACGATCACGCCCGGCGGCATCGCGTTCTCGGCGTGAGGGCAGGACCATGGCACATCATATTCTTGAAATGCCGATCACCGAGGAAAAGGCCCGCAGCCTGAAGATCGGCGACACCGTGACCCTCGAGCAGACGCTGTTCGGCATCCGCGACGCGACGCTGATCCACATGTTCGACAAAGGCCGCAAGGTCAAATTCGATCTTCACGGTCACGCGGTCATCCACACCGCGCCGAACGTGCATCGTGTGCCGGTCTCGAACGAGGCTCCGGTCGGCTACAAGCCGTTCTGCATCGGCACCACCACGTCGATGCGCATGGAGCGTTTCACCCACGACCTGATGGACCGCGAAGGCGTGCGCATCATCGTCGGCAAGGGCGGCATGGGGCCGGACACGCTCGCGGCCTTTGCCGAGTTCGGCGGCGCCTATCTTGCCATCGTCGGTGGTGCCGCGGCGCTGGAGACGACATGGATTGAGCAGATCGTCGATATCGACATGGATGATCTGCATCCCGAGAGCCTCTGGAAATTCCAGATCAGGAATTTCGGCCCGTTGCTGGTCGGCATGGATTCGCATGGCGGCTCGCTCTACGCCGATTTGCAGAAGGATGTGGCCAGCCGCCGCGATGCGGTTCTCAAAAGCATCGGAGCGGTGTGAACCATGACGCTACGCACGGTCGATACCGACATCCTGATCCTCGGCTCCGGCGGAGCTGGGCTTTTTGCAGCACTTCACGCCAAGAAAGCCGCGCCGCATCTCGATGTGACGGTGGCGGTGAAGGGGTTGCTCGGCAAATGCGGTTGCACCCGCATGGTGCAGGGCGGCTACAACGTCGCGCTCGCGCCGGGCGACTCGGTCGAACGTCATTTCATGGACACGATCGAGGGCGGCAAGTGGCTTAACAATCAGGATCTCGCCTGGAAACTCGTCGTCGAAGCGCAAATCCGCATCCGCGAGCTTGAGAACGAACTCGGCTGCTTCTTCGACCGCAATCCCGACGGCAGCGTTCATCAGAAGGCGTTCGCGGGGCAGACCTTCGACCGCACCGTGCACAAGGGCGACCTCACCGGCATCGAGATCATTAACCGCCTGTCCGAGCAGATCTGGCGGCGCGATGTGAAGCGCATGGAAGACCATCGCGCGCTGGATCTCATTCCGTCGGCGGATGGTTCGGGCCTCGCGGGGGTGCTGATGCTCGACATGCGCAGTGGCGAGCCGTTGCTTGTTCGCGCCAAGGCAACGCTGCTTGCGACCGGCGGCGGGCCGACGATGTACAAGTACCATACGCCGTCCGGCGACAAGACCTGCGATGGCCTGGCGATGGCGATGCGCGCGGGGCTGTCGCTGCGCGATCTCGAAATGGTGCAATTCCATCCCACCGGCCTCCTTGCGGGCGCGGGCACGCGCATGACCGGCACGGTACTGGAGGAAGGCCTGCGCGGCGCAGGCGGGCAGTTGCTGGATTCGCGCGGCGAACGCTTCATGTTCGATTACGACGAGCGCGGCGAACGCGCCACGCGCGACATCGTCAGCCGCTCGATCATGTACCAGATCCGCAAGGGTCACGCGACCAAGCACGGCGGCGTGCACATCAAGATGAGCCATCTCGGACCGGATCACGTGCGCCGCACCTTCAAGGGCATGGTCGAGCGTTGCGCCGATTGCGGCTTCGATCTCGCGGGCGGTCTGGTCGAGGTAATTCCGACCGCTCATTATATGATGGGCGGCGTGGTGTTCGATCTCGATTGCAGCACCGCGATGCCGCGTTTGTTCGCGGCCGGTGAAGACACCGGCGGCGTGCACGGCGCCAACCGTCTCGGCGGCAATGGCGTTGCCAACTCCACGGTGTTCGGCGGCGTGGCCGGCGATGCGATGGCGCGCGCGGTCGCGAAGGAAGGCGCCTTTGCCGATCCGGATCAGTCCGTGATCGACGCATCGCTCGATCGCGCATTCTCGCCGCTCGGCAAGCCGTCAGGCGATCTCGCCGAGATGCGGGAGGCGCTGATGGACATCATGTGGAACGATGTCGGCATCCTGCGCACGGGCGAAGGACTCGCACGCGGCGCTGCGGCGCTGGAAGATCTCGCGGGGCAGGTGGCGCGGGTCGGCGTGGCCGATGGCGACCGCCGCTACAACCTGACGTGGATGGACCGGCTTAATCTGGAAAACCTCGTGCAGGTCAGTCGCGGAATCTGTGCGGCGGCGACGGCGCGCACCGACAGTCGCGGTGCACATTTCCGTGAAGATTATCCGTCCACGTCCGACCTTACGACCTCCCACTACACCGTGGTGCGGATGAAGGGCGGCGAGATCGACATTTCCACCGCGCCAGTGGCGTTTACCCGCGTAAAACCGGGCGAAACCCTGCTTTCGGAGGCGGCGGAATAGAGCGGTTCTGCTTGACCTAGATATTTGTTATCTTATACAAGACTTGGGACCTGAGACCCATTCAGACGAGCAGGGAGAAAGAAGAATGAATGCTCCGGTAGCGGCGTCAGCCGCCAAAGACAAACCGAACATGCCGCACGTGCTGGCCCACAGCCCGAAGGACAATGTTGCGGTCGTTGTCGTCGAGGACCTGAAGGCCGGCACCAAGGCATTCGGCGTCATCACCGAGAACGACACGACGTTCACCATCGACGTGAAGGACGATATTCCGATTGGCCATAAGGTGGCGCTGGTCGACCTCAAGAAGGGCGACACCGTCATCAAGTACGGTCAGGACGTCGGCAAGATGGTCGGCGATGGGCCGAAGGGCCGTCACGTCCATATTCACAATCACAAGACCAAGCGTTGGTGAGGGCGAGAACATGTCACTCGGTAATATCGTTGAAATGAAGTCGCCTTTTCCGGGCACCGCGACGGATCAGTTGACGACGAAGATTTCGCCCAACACTCGCGCTTCGAAGGATTTCAAGAACGCGAAGTTCTGGGGCTGGCGGCGTGAAAACGGTCGCGTCGGCGTCCGCAACCACGTTCTCATCCTGCCGCTCGACGATCTGTCGAACGCATCGTGCGAAGCGGTCGCCAACAACATCAAGGGCACCATCGCGATCCCGCACTCCTACGGCCGTCTGCAATTCGGTGAAGATCTCGAATTGCACTTCCGTACCCTGATCGGCACCGGCTCGAATCCGAACGTCGCGGCCGTGGTCGTGATCGGCATCGAGGAAGGCTGGACCAGCCGCGTGGTCGAAGGCATTGCCAAGACCGGCAAGCCGGTCGTCGGCTTCGGCATCGAAACCCATGGCGACATCGCCACCATCGCGAAGGCGAGCTATCAGGCGAAGCGCTTCGTGCAGTGGGCGACCGAGCTGCGGCGTGAGGAATGCTCGATTTCGGAACTGTGGGTCTCGACCAAGTGCGGCGAGTCCGACACTACCACGGGTCTGTCGTCGTGCCCCACCGTCGGTAACATGTACGACAAGCTGATCCCGCAGGGCATCTACGGCGTGTTCGGTGAAACGTCGGAAATCACCGGCGCCGAGCATCTGTGCAAGGAGCGCGCGGCGTCTCCGGAGATCGCGGACAAATGGTACAAGATGTGGAAGGCGTACCAGGACGACGTGATCGAAGCGCACAAGACCGACGACCTCTCCGATTCTCAGCCGACCAAGGGCAACATCGCTGGCGGTCTGTCGAGCATCGAGGAGAAGGCGCTCGGCAACCTCGAGAAGATCGGCCACAAGTCGAAATTCATCGATGCGCTGGAACCCGCTGAAGCCCCGGCCAAGGGCCCCGGCCTCTATTACATGGACACGTCCTCGGCGGCTGCCGAATGCGTGACGCTGATGGCTGCAGCGGGTTACGTGATCCACACGTTCCCGACGGGCCAAGGCAATGTCATCGGTAATCCGATCGTGCCGGTCATCAAGATCAGCGGTAATCCGAAGACCGTGCGCACCATGGGCGAGCACATCGACGTCGATGTGAGCGGCGTGCTGCGCCGGGACATGACGCTGGATCAGGCCGGTGACGCGCTCATCGACATGATCTCGCGCACCGCGAACGGCCGCCTCACGGCGTCGGAATCGCTCGGTCATCGCGAATTCGTGCTGACCAAGCTGTATCGCAGCGCCTAAACGGCACAGGCGGGCGGCGCGATTGCGCCGTCCGCTGTTTTTTTATTTTTGGAATGAGGGCCGCGTGTCTGACATCGTTATTTGCGAATTCATGGACGAGGCGGCAATCACCGAAGGGTTGCGCGGTTTCGATTATTTCTACGACCCCAATCTCGTCGATCATCCGAATGACTTGAATGCCCGCCTCAAGGATGCACGCGCGATCATCGTGCGCAACCGCACGCAGGTGCGCGGCGCACTGCTGGATGCAGCGCCGAAGCTGAAGGCCGTCGGCCGGCTTGGCGTCGGGCTCGATAATATCGATCTGGAAGCCTGTGCGAAGCGCAACATCGCGGTGTTGCCGGCTTCGGGCGCGAACGATCTTTCGGTGGCCGAATATGTCATCACGAGTGCGATGATGCTGTTGCGCGGCGCCTATATGGCGACGGGAAGCGTCGTCGCCGGCAAGTGGCCGCGCAATACGCTGATCGGCCGCGAGATTTCCGACAAGGTGATGGGGCTCGTCGGGTTCGGCTCCATCGCGCGCCTCACCGCGAAACTTGCGGCGGCGATGGGCATGAAGGTGGTCGCGTTCGATCCACTGGTGGACGATGCGGCGTTTACCCAGGCCGGTGTGCAACGCCAGACGCTGGAGAGTTTGCTGGCGCTGTCCGATGTCGTCAGCCTGCATGTGCCGCTCAACGACAAGACCCGCAACATGATTGATACGTCCGCGCTGTCGCGGATGCGCTCGGATGCCATCCTGATCAATGCCGCCCGGGGCGGTGTGGTGGACGAAGCGGCCGTGGCGGCAGCGCTTAAGGCGAAGAAACTCGGCGGCGCCGCGCTCGATGTGTTCGTGGAAGAACCGCTCAAGTCGGGCGGCATCTTTGCGGATGTGCCGAATCTGATCCTGACGCCGCACATTGCCGGCGTCACTGTGGAATCCAACACGCGGGTGTCCTGGGTCACGGTCGAGAACGTCAAGAAGGTTCTGAACGCATGAGCACGCAGTCTCTCGCCGATCTCACCAAGCGCGTCGCGGGCACGTTCATCGCCCATGGCTGCAGTGACGAGGCGGCCGCGTCGGTGGCGCGTGCGCTGGTGACTGCGGAAGCCGACGGCCTCAAGGGCCATGGCCTGTCACGCGTGCCCACGTATCTCGCCATGGTGAAAAGCGGCAAGATTGACGGCAAGGCGAAGCCGAAATCTTCGAATCCGCGCCCCAGCATTCTGGCGATCGATGCGGCGAAGGGATTTGCCTATCCTGCCATCGACCTCGCACTCGCGGAATTGCCTGCGCTTGCGACAAAGCAAGGCATCGCAGTCGCGGCCATCGGCAATTCCAATCATTGCGGTGCCGCCGGTCTGCCGTGCGAGGCGCTGGCGAAGAAGGGACTGGTCGCGCTCCTGTTTGCGAATACGCCGAGCGCCATGGCTCCTTGGGGCGGGCGCGAGCCGGTGTTCGGCACCAACCCGATTGCCTTCGCAGCACCGATCGATGGCCGTGAACCGGCGGTGGTGGATCTTGCACTGTCGAAGGTCGCGCGCGGACCGATCGTCGCCGCCAAGCAGAAGGGCGAGAGTATCCCTGAAGGCTGGGCGCTCGATGCCGACGGACAGGTGACAACCGATCCGGTCAAGGCGCTGCAAGGCACGATGATCCCGCTGGGCGATGCCAAGGGTGCGGCGCTGGCCTTCATGGTTGAAGTTCTGGCGGCCTGTATCCCCGGAGCCAATCTGGCATTCGAAGCTTCCTCTTTCCTCGACGACAAGGGCGGCCCGCCGCTCACCGGACAGTTGTTGCTCGCCATCGATCCTGCGGGATTCGGGCACGGACGGTTCGGAGAACGGATGGCGACGCTGGTCGCGGCGATCGAGCGTCAGCAGGGGGCGCGCATCTCGGGCGGGCGGCGGCTTGCGAATCGGGCCAAGGCCGCCCGTGACGGGCTGGCTGTTTCGCCGGAAATCGAATCGGTTTTGAAGGAGACGGCATCCGTCAAGGCTTGATGGGTTATTTGGTTGTGCGTAGCCGCTCGAGCGGGCGGGAAGGGCTTCGGTCCCGCGACGGCTTCTGTTACTTATCGTCTTGAATCGTTTGTAACGGCGAAGGATCTGGTGAGCAACGAAACGACAGTGTCAGGCGGTCATACCGAATACCTTCCCCTGTACGCGCAGGTGAAGACGCTGCTTGTCAAGCGTATCGGCGCCGGAAGCTGGAAGCCGGGTCAGATGCTTCCGAGCGAGTATGAACTCGCCGCCGAGTACAATGTCAGCCAGGGCACCGTGCGCAAGGCGCTGAACGCGCTGGAAGCCGATCGCATGATCGTGCGGCGGCAAGGCGTCGGCACTTTCGTCGCGCGCCATTCCCGTGATCGCGCGCTGTATCAATTCTTCCGCATGGTCGAGCCGGACGGCAGCCGGATCATTCCCGCGAGCGTGGTGCTGTCGCAGCGCATCCAGCGCGCGACGCGCGATCAGGCAGCGGATCTGGGCGTCGATTCATCGGCCATGCTTCACGCGATTACCCGCGTGCGCAGTCTCAACGGCAAGCCTGCGATTTTCGAACGGATCTACGTGCCGGTGGATGTAATGCCCGATCTCTCCGTCGAGGCGCATACCCAGATGGATGAGGAAATGTACGTCATCTATCAGGAGAGATTCGGCATCAGCATTGTCCGCGTCATCGAGCGGCTGGCCGCTGTCGCGGCGACTGCGGAGGAGGCAAAGAGGCTAGGCCTGAAGGCCGGGACGCCGTTGCTGGAAGTCCATCGCATCGCGACCGATGTTGGTGGCCAGCCGGTGGAATTGCGCATCAGCCGCTGCGACACCCGCCGCTGCCGTTACGCCGCGGAAGTGCTTTAACCGGCCTGTAGAGCAGCCAACTTTACATACACTTCAACCCTCATTAGAGGGAAAGCCTTAACCGTCATCGGCAATGCCTGTTTTTGGGTACGGTTTAACGGCTCGCTAACCGCTCCTGCTAACGTGATTTCCACTTGGGTTCGGTATGCCATCACCCCCGAGAGGGATGATGGCAGAACGCATTTCATATCATGATGGCAGCCTCGACGCGCCCGAGATCGCTGATGCGATCGAGCGCGCCGTCAAGCCACAGCAGCGCAGCCCGATTTTCTGGCTGATCGTCAGCGGCGTCGTGCTCGTGGCCGCGATCGTGCTTGGCACCGCTTTGACCATCAATAATTTTCGCGATCGCACGCTGGCGAGCAGCAAGCGCGATCTGGAAAATACGTTGCAGCTTCTGACGCGCCATTTCGATCAGCAATTGCAGGACTGGCAGGTAATCCAGGAGGATGCCGTTGCCCAGGCGCGCTCGCTCGAAGCCAAGTCGCCCAGGGAATTTCTGCGGACGATTTCCAGCGAGGATTTTCACCAGAAGCTCGCGACCAAGATTCGCTCGATGCCGTATGTCGGCGCAGTGAACTTCTTTGGTGCGGATGGCCAGTTGATCAATTCCTCCGAAACCTGGCCGGTCCCTAACCTTAGCGTCGCCGACCGAAAGCACTTCAAGGAATTGAAGTTCGGTCCGCCTTCGCTCAAGCTGGTCGTGAATCCCGTCCACAGTCGTGTCACCGGCACATGGACCACGATCTTCGCGCGTAAGCTGGTTTCGCCGAAGGGCGAATTCCTTGGCATGGTCAGCCGTGGCGTCGAGCCTGCGCGGTTCGAGTCGTTCTTCGCGTCACTTTCGCTGGGGTCAGATGCAGCGATCTCCATGTTCCATGAAGATGGGACGATGATCGCGCGCTATCCGCATGTCGAATCGATGATCGGCAAGAATTTCAAGAGCGGACCGCTATTCGAGGGTGTCTTGAAAGTTACCGATCACGGCTCGCTGATGATAACGAGCCCGGTCACCGGCCAGCAGCAGATCGGCTCGATACGGAAGCTGCAGGATTTTCCGATTGTCATGATCGCCACCAGGACCGTGGATTCGGCGCTGGCGGATTGGCACGAGCAGACCCGTGTCTTGGTCCTGATTGCGCTCGCAGCGTCAATCGCGGTGGCCCTGATCGTTCTGTTCATCGTCCGGCGATTTATCTCCCAGCACAATGCTGCCCAGCAACGATTGATGCTGGAGAAGAAGCGTCTCGATACGGCGGTCAACAACCTCAAGCAGGGTCTGTTGTTGTTCGATGCCAATCACCGGCTGGTGATTTTCAATCGCCGGTATATGGAGATGTTCGGCCTGCCGAATGACTCCATCAAGCCCGGCTATAGCCTGCGCGAGATCATGGCGCTTCGGAAGAAGCATGGAATGTTCGACGGGGATATCGACGCCTATTGCGTCAAGGTGTTCAAGCTGGTGTCGACCAATGGCACGCTCACGATCAATATTCCGGACGGGCGCGTGATTCATACGGCGCTCCAGTCGATCTCCGGCGGCGGCTGGGTTTTGACGCTGGAAGACATCACGGAGCGGCAGCGCGCGGAAGATCGTATCGCCCATATGGCGCGTTATGACGCACTGACTGATCTGCCGAACCGTACGATGTTCCGCGATCATCTCGATAAGATGTTGAAGAAGGAAGAAAACCTCGCGGTTCTTTCGATCGATATCGACGAGTTCAAACAGGTCAACGACACGCTGGGTCATTTTGTCGGCGACGAATTGCTGGTGTCGATTGCGAATCGTCTCAGCGGCTGCATGGAGCGGGACGATATCGTCGCGCGCCTTGGCGGAGACGAGTTTGCCATTATCCGGCATGGCGTTCAGGAACGCTCGGAGCTCATTCCGCTGATCGAGCGGGTTCATGCCGCGATCCGGGTGCCTTACGATTGCACCGGGCATCATCTCAATGCGGATGCGAGCATTGGCATTGCGATGTCGCCATGCGATGGCTCCGAGCTTGAAGGCCTGCTTCGTAATGCCGACCTTGCGCTTTATGCCGCGAAGGGCAGCGGGCGGCGGACTTATCGTTTCTTTGAGCCTGAAATGAAGGTCCGGGCGCAGAAGCGGCACGATATGGAAATGGAAATCCGCAACGCGCTTTTCCATCAGCAGTTCGAAGTCCACTATCAGCCGTTCATCGACGTCAAGACCCGGAAGATCCTCGGCTGCGAGGCACTGGTGCGCTGGCGTCATCCGCGCCATGGTCTGGTGTCGCCGGCCGACTTCATTCCGATCGCGGAGGAAACCGGCCTGATCGACCAGCTCGGCTCATGGGTGTTGAAGACGGCGTGCCATGCGGCTGCGAACTGGCCGGACGATATCCGCCTTGCGGTGAACGTGTCGCCGGTGCAGTTCAAGGGTCATACGCTGGCGCTCAACGTCGCAAGCGCGCTTGGCTCATCCGGGTTGCCTGCAAACCGGCTCGAGCTCGAGATCACCGAAGCCGTGCTGATCCGCGACGATGAGGAGGCGCTGGCGATTCTTCATGAGTTGCGCGGTCTCGGCGTGCGCATCGCACTCGACGATTTCGGCACCGGCTACTCGTCGCTTCGCTATTTGCAGCTTTTCCCGTTCAACAAGATCAAGATCGACCGCTGCTTCATCCAGAATATCACCGAGCCCGAGGGGGCTTCGCATATCGTGAAGGCGGTGGTCGACATCGCCGCCGCCCGCAATATGACGACGACTGCGGAAGGTGTGGAGACGGCGGAGCAGTTGGCGGTGCTGAGAAAACTTGGCTGCGACCAGATGCAGGGCTTTTTCTTCAGCCCGGCTTTGACCGAAGAAAAGCTGAGCCGGCTGGTGCTGCCCGCTCAGTTCGCCGAAGCGAATTGAGGCAAGGCGCGCCCGTCACGGGCGGCCGGGGCCGATCATCGTCATCAAATTGCGATGGAGCTGAAGCGCCGAGGCACGAAAGCCGGGCAGGCGAGGCAGTACTTCGCCGGGCAGGCGGGCAGCCCCATCTTCGCCGAGCGCCTTGATGAGGCTGGCCCTGTAAGCCGGAATCTGGCCCCAGTCATCGACCGTCGAAGGCTCGATTTCGCAGTGATACTGAAAGCCATAGGCGTGCTTGCCCCATCGCATGGCCTGCACCGCGCAGAGAGAGCTCGATGCAAGGACCGTGGCGCCTGCGGGTGGCTCGGAGACTTCCGCGCCATGCCAGTGGAAACTGTCGACGGTCTGCGGAAAGCCCGTCAGAGCGGGGTCTGACATTCCGTCCCGCGTCAGCGTCACGGGCGCGAGTCCGACCTCCGGGACGGGCATCTTGCCGACCTTGCCGCCAAGCGCCGACGCCAGCAGCTGATGGCCAAGGCAGATACCGAGATAGGGCTTTCCAATCTCGACAACCCAGCGGCGGATCGCGGCCTTTTCCTGCACGAGCCAGGGAAAGCGATCTTCCTGCCAGACATCCTGCGGGCCGCCCATCACCACCAGAAGATCGAAGTTATCGAACGAGGGGATGGGTTCGCCTTCATCGATCTCGATGGTGGTCGGATGATAGCCGTCCTCGCGCCAGAACTGGCGGAAGATACCCGGGTGTTCGATAGCGAGGTGCTGAAAAACAAGAATGCGCATGATGGAATGGGTGCGGAAGGGACTTGCCGTCGTAAGGTGCCGGAACCTATCCGATTGCATTCGGCGAGTCATCCGCGGAGCCGTCTGATATCCGATTGCACTTTATTTGCGTGGGACCAGAGCCGGTGTAACCTGTTGCAGGAGCCTTGCGGGATTTTCGGTGGTTTCAGGTGCGTGACCTTGAGCAACAACAGCAGCGCGCGCTGCTCGACAACATTCCCGACATGGCGTGGCTGAAGGATCGCGATTCCCGCTATCTGGCCGTCAATTCGGCCTATCTTTCGATCATCGGGCTGCGGGAAGACGAAGTGATCGGGAAGACGCCATACGATATCTGGCCGTCCGATCTTGCCGACATTTACATGCAGACCGACCGGGCCGTGGTAAAAAGCGGACGGCGGCGACGTTATGAAGAAAGCCGCTCCGATCCCGATGGTCGCGTCTTGTGGTTCGAAACCATCAAATCGCCGATCCGCGATAATAATGGGCACATCATCGGCACCGTCGGGATTTCGCGCGACATTTCCGAACGCAAGGCGGCAGCCGATGAACTGATCCGCTCGCGCGCGCAGTTGCGCGAACTGTCCTCCTTTCTACAATCGGTGCGGGAGGAGGAGCAGGCCAGGATTTCGCGTGAGCTGCATGACGAACTGGGCCAGACCCTGACCGCGCTGAAGATCGAATTGATATGGCTGCGCGAGCGGCTCGCATCGCAGGATGTGCTTCAGGCGCGCGTCGACCGGCTGGTGTCGATCGTGGACCGTTCGGTGACCGACCTGCGTCGCATCGCCGTCAATCTGCGGCCGATGATTCTGGACGAATTGGGTCTGGTCGCGGCGATGAAATGGCTCACGCAGAACTCCGCCGAACTCGGCGGTCTTGATATCTCGCTGTCGTTCGACAAGGAGAATGTCAGCTACGACAGCGCGGTTTCGACCGCCGCATTTCGTATCGTGCAGGAGGCGTTGACCAACGTGATGCGTCACGGCAAGGCGAAGCGCGCGAGCGTCGTCGTTTCCCATGAAGGGAAAGAATTGCATATCGAGATCACCGACAATGGACGCGGGATCGATCAGGGTGCCCCTCAACTCAACAAGCTCGGGCTTGTCGGCATGCGTGAGCGGGCCCGGGCGCTCGGCGGGGCCGTCGTCATCAGCGACAATCCGCAGGGCGGCACGATTGTATCCGTCCGTTTGCCATTGAATGATCCGGCCTTGCAGGACAAACTGCCGTCATGATCCGACTTGTACTCGCCGACGACCATGCGATCTTCCGCGAGGGCCTGAAACAAATTCTGGCCGAGCACGACGATCTTGCGATCGTCGGTGAGGCCACCAACGGTCAGGAGCTTCTCGCTCTGTTGTCGTCGCCCTGCGACGTCGTCCTGCTCGATTTGTCGATGCCGGGGCGCAGCGGCATTGCGCTATTGACCGACGTGGTCGCGAAGATCGGCAGCGGCCGGGTGATCGTGCTCAGCATGCATGACGAGCATCAATATGTGATCGAATCTCTCAAGGCGGGGGCAGCCGGTTATGTCACCAAGAGCAGCGCCAGCCAGCAATTGATTCAGGCGATCCGCAAGGTCGCGAACGATGAGATGTTCATCAGCGCCACGGCGGCGCAGTCGGCGGCTCTGAAAGTGCAGCCCGAGGATGAGCCGCACCGTCGCCTCACACCTCGCGAGAGGGAGATTTTCGATCTGCTGGTCGACGGCCGCAAGATTTCCGACATCGCGCGCAAGCTCGACCTCAGCGTCAAGACGGTGAGCACGCACAAGACCAACATCCTGCTCAAATTCGATGCCGCGACGGTGGTGGATCTTGTCCACTACGCCATGCGCCACGGCCTGGGGCCGGGTCCGGTCTAGGAAAATTCCTAGACCCGCTTAGGACACCGCCGATTACCGTCAGGGCGGCGGCCCGCTAACGTCATGGTTAGCAAGATGCCAACGAATCCACGGATCCGCACAGGCACGGCAAAAGCCGGAAAACCGGCGTTTCATAGGGAGCGCGACCAACATGGATATGATTATCCGCAGGGTCCGGATCGAAGACGATAAGCCGCTCGTCGATATCGGAATCAAGGACGGCCGAATCGCGGCCATTGAGGAACAACTCGACCGAACCGGAACCGAGGAAATCGATGCGGAAGGCCGCGTTGCGCTGCCCGGTTTCATCGAGGCCCATCTGCACCTCGAAAAAGCATTTCTCCACCGCCGCATGCCGGCGCGTCTCGGCACGCTGGACGAGGCGATCCGCGTCACCGGCATCCTGAAATCCAAGCAGGAGCGTAAGGACGTGCTGGAGCGCTCGCGCAAGGTGCTCGACATGGCGATCACGAGCGGCACGACGCTGATCCGCGCGCATCCGGATGTCGATCCGATCCAGAACCTGATCGGTGTCGAGACGGCGGTTGAACTGCGCGAGGAATATCGCGATCTGATCGATCTGCAGATCGTCGCTTTCCCGCAGGAGGGTATCCTCAAGACGCCCGGCGTCGTCGAATTGATGGAGAAGGCGATTGCACTCGGCGCCGATGTAGTCGGCGGCTGCCCCTATAACGAGATTTCCTGGGAAGACACCAAGAAGCACATCGACACGGTGTTCGCGATGGCGATCAAGCATGACCTGCCGGTCGACATGCATGCCGACTTCTCGGACGATGCGACCGACCAGCGCTTCATGTCGGCGGAATACATTGCCCGTAAGACCATCGAGACCGGCTATCAGGGCCGTGTCGCGCTGGGCCATGTGACGAGCCCCGGTTCCCTCGAACCGGAAAAGCTGAAGCCGCTGATCGATCTGCTGCGCGAAGCCGACATCACCATCGTCACCCTGCCGGCGACCGATGTTTATCTCGGTGGCCGCAAGGATGTGGTGAATCAGCGCCGCGGCCTCACGCCGGTGCGCGCGTTGCGGGCAGGCGGCGTCAACGTCGCCTATGCATCGAACAATGTGCGCAACGCCTTCACGCCGTTCGGCAAGGCCGACCCGCTGGTGATCGGCAACATGCTCGCGCACCTGATCCAGTTCGGCACGCCGGACCATCAGGCGGAAATCCTGAAGATGAGCACGACCGACGCTGCCCGCGCGGTCGGCATCGGCAAGGATTACGGCCTCGCCGTCGGCAAGCCCGCGGATCTGATGATCCTCGACACGCAGGTCGTTGCCGATGCGCTTCTCGACATCCCGGCGCGTTCCTGGGTGTTCAAGCGCGGCCGCGTCGCCGCGATGACCAAGCTCGATACCAAGATCTGCCGCACTTGCGGTCACGCCCATGCGGAGCCGCACGCTCACGCCAAAACCAAGAAGACGGCTTCAGCAACACACTAATCAGGAGGAACCCAACATGAACAAGCTACCAGCCGAAATTGTCGCGTCGCTGCTCGCAGTGACCACCATCTTTATCGCCATGACCTCGTTCCACTTCCCGCCGTGGGCGATCTTCATCACCTGGGCCGCGACCTTCGCAGCCGGTGGCCCGACGCCGGCGGTGATGAAGAAATTCTATCCGACCATGGCGATTGGCGGCTTCTTCGCCTGCGCCATCGTGGTGTGCTTCAAGATCGCCTCGCAGTACTTCACCGGCAACGCCTATATCGCGGCGGAATGCGTGATCCTGTTCACGCTTAACGCAACGATGATGTCGCTGGGACGTATTTCGACGTTCAGCTTCATCCCGGGCATGTTCTTCGGCTTCGCGTCGTTCTTCGCCACCTATTTTGGCAAGTTCGGCCCGATCCCTGGCGATCCCTATGCGGCGCTTTTCGCATCGCTGGCGATGAACGCGCTTGGCCCGATCTATGCGTGGCTCACCGCGACCTTCGGCGCCCACCATCACCATGCTGCGGAGGAACACTCTTCCTCTCAAGTCAAGGAAGCCGTGTCGTAAGCGGCCCGGCAACTGAAAGGATAAGGCAATGACAAGGCTTTCCCAGCAGGCGTTGAAAGCAGACAGCGCTCGGCGCGTGCCGGGAAGCCCATTGCCGCCATCCTCGACTTCCAACGATCCGCGGTTGGCGCAATCGCGGACCGGAATGGTGACGAGCCCGCACACGCTTGCGAGCGAAGCAGGCGCCAAAGTCCTCCGCGAGGGCGGTAACGCGATCGAGGCTGCGATTGCGATGGGTGCGGTGATCGCCGTGACCTATCCGCACTTCTGCGGCATCGGCGGCGACGCGATCTGGATGATCGCGGACGCACAGGGCCGCAACACGGTTCTGCTCGGGTTGGGGCAGGCCGCTGAGAAGCTGCCAAACTATAAAGAGTCGATCGCGGCGCGTGGCCCGCAATCGACGGTCGTCAGCGCAGGCGCGGTGGATTCCTGGCGTCAGGCTTACGACTATGCCCGCGAGCATTGGGCGAGCGATAAAGGTGAAACCAGAAGCTTCGCCTCGCTGCTGGAGCCTGCAATCGTTTATGCGGAGCGCGGTTTTCCGGTCACGGGCTCGCAACTGTTCTGGACATCCTTCCGTGAAAAGGAACTGGCCAATTGGCCGGGATTTTCCAGGCTGTTCTTGCCGGACGGCAAGGCACCGAAGCCCGGTGACCTGTTCGTGCAGAAAGATCTCGCGCATAGCCTGAAGCAGATCGCGCGGCATGGCGCTCGCGAATTCTACGAAGGCGAACTGGCCGCGCGCATCGGCAAGGGATTAGAGGCGGTTGGTTCGCCGCTCACGGCTGCCGATCTCGCGAAAACATTCAGCCGTCAGGAGCAGGCGGTGTCGGTGGATTACCGGGATGTGACGCTGCTGGCGCCACCGCCGCCGACGCAGGGCATCACCACGCTGGAAATCATGGGCATCCTGAACCGGCTTGGCTTCGCCGGTGTCGAGGAGGGGAGCGCGGAGTATTATCACCGCTGCGTCGAAGCGGTGAAGCAGGCTTTCCTCGATCGCGGCGGCATTGCCGACCCGGATTTCGCCGCTGCCGACATCGCGCAGAGGCTTGCGCCGTCGCGGCTTGAAAGCAAGGCGGCAGCGATCAAGGCGCGGGCGATGCCTTGGCCGCATCTGTTCCGGACCGGCGACACCGTCTACTTTGCCGCGACCGACGCACAGGGGCGCAGCGTCAGCATTCTGCAAAGCACCTATTTCGATTGGGGTAGCGGCGTTGTCGCAGGCGACACCGGCGTGCTCTGGCAGAACCGTGGAGCCGCGTTCAGCATTGATCCGAAGAGCCCGAATGCCATCGCGCCCGGCAAGCGGCCGTTCTACACGCTCAATCCCGGCCTCGCGATGAAGAACGGCAAGCCGCATGTGCTGTATGGCACGCAGGGCGCGGACGGCCAGCCGCAGACCCTGACGGTGCTGTTGACCCGTCTGCTCGATTACGGCCTCGATCCGCTCACCGCTCTGACGCAACCGCGCTTCCTGCTCGGCAAGACGTTTTCCGATAGCCGGGACACGCTGAAGCTGGAAGAAAGCGTCGGTATGGCAACGGCGCAGGAATTATCGGCGCGTGGCCATGAAACCAGCATGATTTCGGCGAACAGTCCCTTGGGAGGGCAGGCCGGAGCCATCGTCATTCATGACGATGGGCTGATGGAGGGTGCGCACGATCCGCGCAGCGATGGATTGGCGATCGGCCTCTAGGTCGCGCTGCGTCATCACCAAAAGATTGATTCATCCCGCCTTGGTTCTTGCTGCGCGTTGAGCACAGCGTGATATAGGTGATGCCGTCGCGGTCGCCTCTCGCGCGGCTGCAGCCAGCTATACAAGCAAGCCAAGGAGAAGAAGATGCGTTGGATCGTTGCTGCTGTCACTCTTGTTGCCTTTGCAGGCGCCGCTCACGCCGAAGCCGGTGACCCGGCCAAGGGCGAGCAGGCTTTCAAGGTCTGCATGGCCTGTCATGCGGTTGGCCCCGGAGCCAAGACCAAGGTCGGCCCTGAGTTGAACGGCATCGTCGGCCGCAAGTGGGGTTCGGTCGAGGGCTACAGCTATTCGGCGGACCTCAAAGCCGGCAATGGCGCGAACAAGGTCTGGGACGAGGCGACGCTCGACGACTATCTGACCAATCCGAAGCACCTCGCGCCGCACGGCAAGATGTCGTTCCCGGGAATTTCGCAGGCCGGCAAGCGCGCCGACGTGATCGCGTTCCTCAAGCAATTCGACGCCAGCGGTAACAAGAAGTAAGCCTCTGTTTTCTCAAAAGTGGCTGGTGGACACGGATTTCTTTCATTCCGTTCCGCCAGCCATTTTTATTTCGCGGATTAGAACATGAGTTTGCCATTCCGGGCAGGCTGCCGAAGGCGGACTGATCCGGAATCCTGATATGACGGGTGGGATTCCGGGTTCGCGATGCTTGCGCCCCGGAATGACGGGAGCAGTCGCTATGCTTAAGCTCTGCGTGAAAACCTAGTCGGCCTTGATCTGCGTCTTCGTGCTGTCGACCGTGTGCTTGTTGTCGGTCCACTGGGCCGTGACAGTGTCGCCGGCCTTTCCTCCCTTGAAGGAGAATTTGACGTAGGGCTGACGCGCCACCATCGGTCCCCAGTCGGCGGAGAAAACGACCTTGCCATCATGCGCGAAGCTGAGGGTTTCGATGTAGTGCGCGGGAATGAGCTTACCGTCGCCATCCTTGGCGAATCCGGAATCCATGGGATGCTTGATCAAGGCCTGAACCTCGGTCACATCACCGATCAGATGAGCCTGTATCCGGATGGTCGACGTCATCAATATCCTCTGGCGCGAAATCCTCGAAGGCGACTGTCTTATTTCTTGAACTGCGACGCTTCAAGCTCCAGGAAAATGCGATACGCATTGCCCCGGTTGTTGCTCTCGAAAGCAGGGTAGTCCTTATACTTGGACCAGTCTGTCCCATTGTAGGCGGTGTCAAAATCGACCCAGTTGGCGACCGCTTCACTCATCGCTTTACGCACATACAGAATGTAATCGCGGGTGAATGCAATCGCTTCCTTCGCGGCGGCCGATGGCTTGCCATGGCCGGGAATGATGTATTTCGGATCGAGCGCCAGCACCTCGTCGAGTCCCTTGAGCCAGTGCGTGGTGCTGACGTCGTCGCTGTTCATGAACGGAATACGGCTATTCTGCACGATGTCGCCCGCGAACAGCACGCCGTCCGGCTCGACCATCATCATGATGTCGCTGCTGGAATGGGCGGGCCCTGCGGAAATCAGCGAGAAACGCTTGCCGCCCAGCACGATGGTGAGCTTGTCGTCGAAGGTGATGTCGGGGGAGATGACGCGCGTATGCTCGTCAACCCACGGCGCAAGGGCTTCGCGGCGCTGGTCGAGGCGTGCTCCGGCACGCTCGTCGGCGGTTTCCTTGTTCTCGTTGTAATCGCCGGAGTGATCCTGCGCGATGATGACCGCGCGGCTGTGATCGCGGAACGCCTGCAGGCCGTAGATATGGTCGGCGTGGTAGTGGCTCGCGACGATGTAGCGGATGTCCTTGTCCGTCCGCTTGCGGATGTCCTGCAAAAGCGCCCAGCCGAGCGATGGCGTGCCGAGCGCATCGAAAACAACGACGCCTTCGGACGTGATCACATAGCCGGCATTGGAGGTGTTGCCTTCATTGGCCTTGCCCGGAATGCCGGGGCTGCCGATGCTGTAGAAAATATCCTTGCCGGGGACCTGATCCACCGTGATGGGGCGGTCGAGCGGCGCGTAATCCGGCACCTTGTTTTGAGCGAGGAGGGTGGCGGGGAGCATCGCCCACGCTAGTACGGATACGCGCAGCAGATTTTTCATATGGCGTCGTCGCAGTAGAGTTTCTTGAGAACCTTGACGAGCTTCGTCACGCGCTCGTCGGCGATCTTGTAGTGGAGCGTTTGCGACTCGCGCCGGAATTCGACGAGCCCTTCTTCGCGCAGCTTGGTCAAGTGTTGCGAGAGCGCGGACTGGCTGAGATGCAATGCATCGACCAGTTCGCCGACCTTCATTTCGCTTCGCATCATGAGATAGCAAACGATCAGCAGGCGGTTTTCGTTCGCAAGCACGCTCAGGAGGCGGGAGACCTCTCGTGCCTGTTGTTCCAGCAATTGATCCGGACGTAACTTATTCGCGCGCGTCTTCGCAGCGAGAGCCGTGTTCATCGAAATCGGTCCTGAAAATTTTTCTGTGATTCATCCTACCAATTTTGTGGGCAGAACGCCAATTTATTAGTTTAGCGTTGACTAAATTAGGCATGGATGATATTTGATCTAGAACAATAAGTAAAACAATGGTCCCATCGAATGGTTGACCGGTCAGGGAGGAGATGGAGTGTCTTTCTCTTTATTGAGAGACGCCCGTAAGGCGTCTCTGGCTGCCGGGTCGGAGCGTGTCCAGATTCCCAGGCGGCTGTTGCTGAAAATGGCAGGCGTTGCCGCAGGCGCGGCGATGCTCGACAGCACCGGCGCACGCGCCGATGATGCAGCGCCACCGGCCGAGAACGAATGGTCGCAGTCCATCGGCGCCGGTGTCGTCGATCAGCCTTATGGCAAGCCCTCGCCCGAGCAGGCCGGCGTCATCCGCCGCAACGTGCCCTGGCTCACGGCCGGCACCGAATCCTCGATCAGCTTCTCGCCACTGCAGAGCCTGCACGGCATCATCACGCCCAACAGCTTGTTTTTCGAGCGCTATCACGCGGGCCGTCCCGATGTTGAAGCCGACAAGCATCGACTGATGATCCACGGGTTGGTCGATCGTCCGATCATCCTGACGATGAAGGACATCATGCGATTTCCTTCGACGTCCCGCATTCATTTCATCGAGTGTCCCGCCAATGGCGGCATGGAATGGCGCGGCGCGCAGCTTAATTCGCTGCAGTTCACCCATGGCATGGTGAGTTGCGCGGAGTGGACCGGCGTGAAGCTCTCGACGCTGCTCGAAGAGGTCGGGCTGAAGAAGGATGCGAAGTGGATTCTGGTCGAGGGCGCGGACGGTGCCCACATGGCGCGAAGCCTGCCGCTCGACAAATGTCTTGACGATTGCCTCGTGGTCTATGCGCAGAACGGTGAAGCTCTGCGGCCGGAGCAGGGCTATCCGCTGCGGCTGATCGTTCCCGGCTGGGAAGGCAATGTCAGCGTGAAGTGGCTGCGGCGCATCAAGGTCGGCGACAAGCCCTGGTACACCCGCGAGGAGACCTCGAAATACACCGACCTGATGCCGGACGGAAAATCGCGCGGCTTCACCTGGCTGATCGACGCCAAGTCGGTGATTACGTTCCCGTGCCCGGAAGTGCCGCTCAGCGGACCCGGACTTTATGAAATCCGCGGCCTTGCCTGGACCGGCAACGGCAGGATCAAGGAGGTTCACGTCTCCACCGATGGCGGCGCGAACTGGCGGCAGGCCGAGTTGAAAGAGCCTGTGCTGTCGAAGGCGCTGACGCGCTTTACGATTCCGTGGCGGTGGGACGGCAAGCCCGCATTCCTGGAGTCGCGCGCAGTGGACGAAACCGGCTTTGTGCAGCCGACGCTCGCTGCGTTGCGAAAAGTGCGTGGCACCAGCTCCGTCTACCACAACAACTCAATTCAGACCTGGCAGGTCAAGCCCGATGGGAGCGTTTACGATGTCCAGCTTGGCTAGTCTGCGGCCTGCGATGTTTGCCGTCGCCTTGCTGGCGGTGAATGCCGTGCCTGCTTCTGTCATGGCGGCCGAGACGCATCAGCGTTTCGGTTATGGCACGCCCGCGACGCCCGAGCAGATCAAGGGCTGGGATATCGACGCGCGCGCCGAGGACGGCAAGGGATTGCCGCCAGGCAAGGGCGACGTGAACCATGGCGCCGAAGTGTTCGCCGATCAGTGCGCCTCCTGTCACGGCACGTTCGGTGAGGGCGAGGGACGTTATCCCAAGCTCGCGGGCGGCAACGGTTCGCTCACCGCGGACCGTCCCGAGCCGACGGTCGGCAGCTATTGGCCGTTTGCCGTAACACTTTGGGACTACATCAACCGTGCGATGCCGTTCCCGACGCCTCGTACGCTGTCGGCGGACGATGTGTATGCGCTGACGGCCTACATCCTGAATCTGAATAATATTGTCCCAGCGGACTTTGTCGCAGACAAAGAGTCCTTGCCAAAGGTAAAAATGCCTAACCATGATAGTTTTACGTGGCAGGATCCTCGTCCGGACACCGCAATGAAGCCTTGCATGACGAAGTGTGTTGATCCATCAACATTGAAGATTGTCTCGACGGCTGAGGGGAAGGACCTGACGCCAAGGACCTCCGGTCCGCTCGATACTATGCAACCGAAGTAAATTGGAGCGCGCAGGATGCACTTTAATCGCCTTCATTTCGCAACTGCAGCAACCCTGATTGCCCTGGCTATGCCTGTTGCGGCCTACGCCCAGCCGACGGAGCCGTTGGACGGGAAGGCGCTGGCGCTCAATCGCAGCAAGGGCAATTGCATCACCTGTCACGAGTTCAAGGGCGGCGATTTTCCGGGCTCCATCGGACCGGCGCTCAACGACATGAAGGCGCGCTTTCTGGACCGCAAGGAATTGACCGCGATCATCGCGGACGAAACCAAGCGCAACCCGGAGACCGTGATGCCGCCTTTCGGCCGCAACCTTATCCTGACCGATAAAGAAATCTCGGCGATCGTCGACTTTCTCTATCAGCTCTGAGAAAACCCCGGAGGAGATCGAATGTTTATCGCAAAACTGCCCGCCTTGCGCACCTCGCGCAGAGGTCTGTTGAAGGGAGCCGCGCTTGCGACCGTGCTGGGCGCGAGCCTCAACGTCATGCGCTCGGTTGCGGCTTTCGCGGCCGATGCCGCGGGCTGGCCGGCTGAAGCCTTCAAGCTGAAGAGCCAGGACGACACCCTCAAGGCGCTGTATGGCAAGACCGCCGAAGCTTCGGACAAGGTCAAGCTCGACGCCCCGGAGATCGCCGAGAACGGCGCGGTCGTGCCGATCAGCGTCAGCACCACGCTGCCGAAGGTGACGTCGATTTCGTTGATGGTCGCCGAGAATCCCAACGCACTCGCGGCCTCCTACAAGATTCCCGAAGGCACGATCCCGGCTGTGTCCAACCGCCTGAAGATGGCCAAGACCAGCAAGGTCATCGCCGTCGTGGAGTCGGACGGCAAGCTCTATAGCGCCAGCAAGGAAGTTAAAGTCACTGTCGGCGGCTGCGGCGGCTGAGGAGGAAACAGGTCATGGCATCGACTATTCGCGTACGCGCCATCGCTGGCGCCGACACCACCGAAGTTCAGGCGCTTGTCCAGCATCCGATGGATTCCGGCTTCGTTAAGGACTCCAAAGGGCAGCTCATTCCGCCTCATCATATCGAGACGGTTCAGTTCGAGACCGGCGGCAAGGTCGTTTTCACCGCGCTGTGGGGCCCGGCTGTCTCCAAGGACCCTTTCATCAAGTTCTCCTTCAAGGGGGGCAAGAAGGGTGATGATCTCAAGATCACCTGGGTCGACAACAAGGGTGAGACGGACACCACGACGGCCAAGATTGCTTGATCGTTGAACGGGAAGGATCGAACGATGCGTCATCTTGTGGTTCTTGCGACGGTTATGACGTGTGCTTTTGCGCCGCCGCTTTTGGCAGAGACGACGACTACGTCGCCTGAACAGGATTTCAAGGCATTCCGCAAATACTTCACGGACAAGTTTCCGAAGGTCGAGCTCAACGACTTCGTCAACGGTCCTTATTCGATGAATGAAGGATTGCGGAAGCAGTGGATCGAAAAGGAAGTCTTCCCGCCCTACGATTTCGCGCTGGACAAGGGTAAGGAGCTTTTCGAGAAGCCCTTCAAGAACGGCAAGACGTTCGCCGACTGCTTCGAGAACAAGGGCATCGGCGTTCGTCAGAACTATCCTTACTTCGACGAGAAGACGAACGAAGTCATCACACTCGAGGTCGCCGTCAATCAGTGTCTCGAGAAGAATGGCGAGAAGCCCTACAACTACATGAAGGACGATATGGCGGCGGTGACGGCCTATATGGCTTTCACGTCGCGCGGCAAACCGTTCGACATCAAGATTCCGAAGAACAATCCGAAGGCGCTGGAAGCCTATGAAAAGGGCAAGCAGTACTTCTTTCAGCGGCGCGGGCAGTTCAACTTTTCCTGTGCGAGCTGTCATGTTCAGGCTCCGGGCGAACACATCCGGGCTGAAGTTCTCGCGCCTGCACTGGGTATCCTGAACGCGATGCCGATCTATCGCTCCGAATGGGGCGGGATGGGCACGATCAGCCGCCGCTTCACCTCCTGCAACAGCCAGGTTCGTGGCGTGCCGCTGAAGCCGCAGGACCCCGAATACCGCAACGTTGAATATTATCTGTCGTACATGGCCAACGGATTGCCCATTTCGGGCCCGGGCGCGCGGCCGTAGGAGATGACCATGCGTATCATGACATCGATCGTGGCGGGTGCGGCCGTTTTGATGGCGCTGACCTCCGCGCATGCCGCGGAAACCGCCGACACGTTCAAGGCCGCCTATGAAAAAGCCGAGGCGGCCAACAAGAAGGCCGGCGAACTGAGAAATCAGTGGACCACCACCGTCGCCGCCCTGAAGGGTGCGAAGAAGGCCGCGGACGAAGGCAACTTCGATGTCGCGACCGACCTTGCGAAGAAGGCCGAAGCACTGGCGAACGCCTCCATCGCGCAAACCGAACGCGAAAATAAACTCTGGCCCGACGCGGTCATTCGCTGACTTTTTTCGAGAGTTAAAATGCCGATTCACCGACGAGAACTGCTAAAATTAGCGGTAGCGATGCCGGCTGTCCTATCGCTGCCACGTGCCGGCCGCGGCGCCGGCGCGTCACTGTACGACTTCAAGCCGTCAGGTAACGCGCGCGTCCTTCACATGACGGATACGCATGCGCAGTTGAGCCCGGTATTCTTCCGGGAGCCGAGCGTCAACATCGGCATCGGCTCGATGAAGGGGCATCCGCCGCATCTGGTCGGCGAGCATTTCCTCAAGAAGTTCGGGCTGAAGCCGGGCACGCCGGAGGCGTACGCTTTCACGTTCCTCGATTTCGAGAACGCGGCGCATCGTTACGGCAAGATGGGCGGGTTCGCGCATTTGCGGACGCTGGTTAAGATGCTGCGCAGCGCGGTGCCGGACGGGCATTCCATTCTGCTCGACGGTGGCGATCTGTGGCAGGGCTCCAGCCTGTCCAATCTCTATCGCGGTGCGGATATGGTGCAGGCTGCGAACCTGCTTGGCATCGATGCGATGACCGGCCATTGGGAATTCACCTATGGCGAGGAGACGCTTCGCAAGAATCTCGCCGACTTCAAGGGCGAGTTCATCGCGCAGAACGTCTTTCTCACGGAGGAGGCGGCTTTCAACGACGCCAAGGCGTTCGACCGCGACACCGGGCGGGTGTTCAAGCCCTACATCATCAAGAAGATGGGCGATTACCGGATCGGCATCGTCGGTCAGGCGTTCCCTTACGTGCCGATCGCGCATCCCAAGCGTTTCACGCCGGACTGGACGTTCGGCGTCCGCGACGACGAGATGCAGAAGGTCGTCAATCGCCTGCGCACCGCCGAGAAGGTCGATGCGGTGGTGGTGCTGTCGCACAACGGCATGGACGTCGATCTCAAGATGGCGAGCCGTGTGACCGGCATCGATGTTATTCTCGGCGGCCACACCCATGACGCCGTGCCGCAGCCCGTCAGTATCGCCAATGCGGGTGGCAAGACGCTTGTGACCAATGCCGGTTCGAACGGCAAATATCTCGGCGTGCTCGATCTCGAACTCGGCAAGGGCTTCGTCAAGAATGTGAACTATTGGCTGCTGCCAGTGTTCACGAATGAGCTGAAGGCCGACGCGGAGATGGCGGCTCTGGTGGATAAGCTGCGCGCGCCTCATGCGAAGATGCTGGACGAGAACATCGCCAGCGCCGACCGGCTTCTGTATCGTCGCGGCAATTTCAACGGCACGATGGACGAGATGATCTGCGATGCGTTGCGGCACCAGCTCGATGCCGAAATCGCGCTGTCTCCCGGCTTCCGCTGGGGCACGACCGTGCTAAGCGGTCAGCCGATCACGATGGACGATATCCTGTCGCAGACCGCGATGACCTATCCAGAAGTCTACGTGCAGTCGATGAGCGGCGAGCAGATCAAGACCGTGCTGGAAGACATCTGCGACAACCTGTTCAACCTCGACCCATATTACCAGCAGGGCGGGGATATGGTGCGGATCGGCGGCATGTCCTACACTTGCGCGCCGAACGAGGTGACGGGCAAACGCATCTCAGACATGAAGCTCGGCGGTGTGGCGCTCGATCCCGCCAAGTCCTACAAGGTTGCAGGCTGGGCATCGGTCAACGAGCAAAAGGGCGCGCCGGTCTGGGAGACGGTCGCGAGTTATCTGCGCGATGGAAAATCGAAGCCGAAATCTGCTAATTCTCAGGTGAAGATCGTGGGCGTGGACGACAATCCGGGATTTGCAGGCCAGACATGATGAGGCGAAGCGGACTTGCTCTGATCGCGGCCGCCCTGATCTGGGGCGTGTCGGTCATGGCCGGGGCAGGTGCCGCTCATGCTCAGGATGCCAAGGGGCCTGAATCGGCCACCGAGAAAGCGGTCGAGCGGCCCTTTGTCGAACACCGCATCGCCTTGCAGATTTCGGACAGCGATCCGGTGAAGCAGGGGCTGATCGTCAGTATCTCCTACAAGCTGCTCGAAGTGTACGGGCCGGATTCGATCGATGTCCAGGTTGTGGCGTTCGGTCCCGGCATCGATCTGCTGAATGCCGACAACCCGCGACGGCAGCAGATCGACAGCCTCATCGCGCAAGGCGTGACCTTCAATATCTGCGGTTACACGCTCGAGACGATCGAGCGTAAAACCGGAAAACGGCCGGAGATGAATCCCAAGGCCAAGCTGGTTCCGGCAGGCGTGCCGTTCTTGCTGTCTCTTGCCGAGAAGAATTACACCATCGTTCGTCCTTAAAAGGAGACTCCGATATGCGGATTTTCTGGAAACTGGTTGCGGCCTTCGCGGTCGTCTTTTCAATCTCGTCGGCGGCGTTTGCGGCGGATGCCAAGCCGCATCGCATCGCCATCCAGGTCGATCAGGCCGATCCGGCCACGATGAATCTGGCGCTCAACAATGTCACCAACATCATGAAGCACTATGGCGACAAGGGCGAGACGGTCGAGGTTGAGGTAGTGGCCTACGGGCCGGGCCTGAACATGTACCGTGACGACAAGTCGCCGGTGAAGGACCGCCTGAAGCAGATCTCCGAGATGGCATTTCCTTCCAAGGTGAAATTTTCCGCCTGCAACAACACCAAGCAGGGCATGGAAAAGAAGGAAGGGCACCCCATCACGATCGTGCCGGAGGCGAGCCTCGTTCCGTCGGGCGTGGTGCGGTTGAGCGAGTTGCAGGAACAGGGCTGGACTTACATCAAGCCGTAACGCTCCTCAAACAGGGTGGTCGAAATGCGTATCGTGCTGCGAGGTCTGGTGTGTGCTCTCTTCTGCGCGGCTGCGGTCTCGACCGCGGCGCGGGCGGAGGAGACGACCGTGACGTACAAGTCGCTGACACCTGAGGTGGCGCTGGAAGCTGCGCGCGCGGCGCTCCAGCAGTGCCGCGCCGATGGCTATCAGATCTCGGTTGCCGTGGTTGACCGCTTCGGCGAGACCCAGGTCCTGCTGCGGGATCGCTATGCGGGACTTCCCGCCAATCAGACAGCTGTTGATAAAGCCTGGACGTCGGTCGGATTCCGGGCCGACACCTCGCAACTGGCGGCCTCGGTCAAGGACGGCACGCTCGATCCGCGTCTCGCAACCCGTCCGCGTATCGCAATGCTGGGCGGCGCGCTGAAGATCGAAGCGGCTGGTACGCTGCTGGGCGCGATCGGCGTGTCGGGCGCGCCGGGCGGCGACAAGGACGAGAAATGCGCGCGCGCCGGCCTCGACGCCATCCGCGACAAGCTGGATTTTTAGAAAACGAGATTCGTCATTGCCGGGCTTGACCCGGCAATCCTTCTTTATGAAGTAAATCTTTTTGATGGATACGCGGGTCAAGCCCGCGCATGACAGCCCCTGGGTAAACGTTCAGCGGAATGCGAACGCGAGCAGCCGGGTCTTGCTGTGGATCGCGAACGCGGCGCCGGAGAGGATGCCCGCGAGTGCGATGAAGGAAGGCATCGCGAGCGTCGAGACGCCGGTGAGGCCCTGACCGATCGAGCAGCCATAGGCCATCGCGCCGCCGATGCCCATGAAGGCCGCGCCCGCGATCGAGCGGCCGGTATGGGTGACTGACGTATAACCTTCAAATTCGAAACGGCCAGTCAGCGTCGCGGTAGTGAGGCTTCCGGCCAGAACGCCGGCCACAAGCGCGATACCGAAGTTCAGCGTGAGACCCGTGGACAACATGACGTACTGCACCGAGTCCGCCATCGGCGACACGAATGTTAGCGATGCCACCGGCACCGGATTGAAATCATCCGCCGCGAACCAGCCCGTCGCGGCCCAGCCAGCGACCACCAGGAGGCCGATGATGAGGCCTGCGGCAACCTGACCGTAGGACCGGCGGAAAGTCTTGTCCGAGAAAGCGTAGATCAACAGCGCGCCGCTCGCGATCAGCGTAGCGATCAGCCGTGCCGAAATGTCGTCGAGGCCCATCGTTGTCAGGAGGGCAGGAGCGGAGACGGCGGTGGGCGTGGTCTTGGTCCAGTCGAGGAACGCGATGCGCGCCGGCGCGATCAGCCCCTTCAGCGTCATCTGCGCGGTAATGCCGATGATCGTAATCACGACGAGAGAGCGCAGATTGCCCTTGCCGAGCAGCACCAAAGCGCGCGAGGCGCAGCCATTGGCGAGCACCATGCCGAGGCCGAACAGCAGGCCGCCGAAGAAGATCAGCGGCGCCGAGAACGACGGCTGCAGGTAGATTGAAGTGCCGATATTGACGAAGCCGACACCGGCGAGAATCTGCGTGCCGAGGATCGCAACGGCCAGCGCGGTCGCGTAACTGCGGATCTTGCGGGTGTCGTTCGTGGTCCACAGGTCGCGCAGGCTGCTCATCAGGCAGAAGCCGCTGAGCAGGCCGACAACACCAAACACCAGTCCGATCACAAAGCCGGAAGCCACCGAGAGGTCGATCATGACGATCCACGAGCCATTATTATTGATGAGGAGAATATCTTTCTATGCATGCAATGCTGCCGGGTCTATAAGTCGATGAAATTAAAAATGAAATTGTATAGCGAAGTTAAAAAATAGAAGAATGCTCTAATAACCTCACAACGCGTAGAAAATCGTTCCCTAGGCTTCAGGTCCAAAAACCCCGTTTTCCGCTCACTTTGGCAGAACGCCCGGCCGATGCATGCAAGCAGCCATCGGCGTGTCAATCACGGCTGTTTGCCTTGACGGCCTGAAGGCCACACGCAGTTTCTTGATGGGGGAAGGCTGGTGATGCCGGGAACCAAGTTCTGCTTCATTCGTCCATTCCCGGAGCCATAAAACCGAGGCCTTCATTGGACGCGCGAACCTCAGAACAGCAGCCCCGTGCGGAAAAGCCTCAGCGGCCTGAGGCGCATCCAGAGGATCCACCGAACGACCGCGAAGCAGCCAGGCACCCCGAAGACGGAGCGAAGAACAAGGCGGTGCCGTCATTGACGGAACGGCTGCGGGAGCATTGGAAGCTGACGGCCCTGGTCGCCGGCCTTCTTCTCATCGTGCTCGTTGCGGGGCTGGCCTATTGGCTCGATATCCGGGATTACGAATCCACCGACGATGCGTTCGTTGCCGCGCGCAGCTTTTCCGTTGCTGCGAAAGTTGGCGGTTACGTCACCGAGGTTCCGGTGACGGACAACCAGCATGTGAAAGCGGGCGACCTGTTGGCCAGGATCGACGATCGCGATTATCGGAATGCGGTCGATCAGGCAAAGGCACAGGTCGCCGTTGCGCAGGCCAATATCGATAACATCAAGGCGCAGATCGCCAGCCAGCACGAGCAGATCGATCAGGCCCAAGCGCAGGTCGAGCAGGCCAAGGCGCAACTTGAATTTGCTCAGCAGGAGGAAAGCCGCGCGAAAGATCTGGTTCAGAAAGGAGCGGGGACCGTCCAGCACGAGCAGCAGACGCACTCGAACCTTCAGTCCCAGCAAGCCAACATGACACGGAGCAGCGCGGCCTTGAGCGCGGCGAAGCTCGGCGTCAAAACGCTTGAGGCACAACTCGAAGGCGCGCGTGCCTCGCTTCAGCAGGCGCAGGCTCAACTCAATCAGGCGAACCTCAATCTGCAGTACACGCGCGTCACCGCCGCGCAGGCAGGGCGCGTGGTGAAGCTGTCCGGCGCGGTCGGCTCGTTCGTGACCGCAGGTCAGAGCCTGATGATGTTCGTGCCGGATGAAGTGTGGATCGTCGCGAACTACAAGGAAACCCAACTCAAATACATGCGGCCGGGACAACATGTTGAATTCACCATTGACGCTTATCCGGACCGCAAGCTCACGGGCCACGTGGCGTCGGTGCAGCCCGGTTCGGGCACGGCGTTCAGCCTGCTGCCGGCCGAGAATGCGACGGGCAATTATGTGAAGGTGGTGCAGCGGGTGCCGGTGAAGATCGTCGTCGATCATTGGCCGGAAGATATTCCGATCGGTCCGGGCATGTCGGTGGTGCCCTGGACGAAGGTGCGATGAGTGATGCCGTTCATGACGGATCGGCGGGCGGCTGGTCGCCGGAGCGTTCGGCCGCGGGAGGGCACGATCCTTATCTGATCGCTTTCGTAGTTTCGATCGCCACCTTCATGGAGGTGCTCGACACCACGATTGCCAACGTCTCCCTCCGTTATATCGCGGGCGGGCTGGCGGTCGGCATCGATGAAAGCACCTACGTCATCACGAGCTATCTCGTCGCCAACGCGATCGTCCTGTCGATCTCGGGCTGGCTGTCGACGGTGATCGGACGCAAGCGTTTCTATATGAGTTGCGTCGCTGTCTTTACGCTGGCGTCCCTGTTATGCGGATTCGCCTGGAATTTGCAATCGCTCGTGCTGTTTCGCATTCTTCAGGGGCTGGGTGGTGGCGGAATGGCGACGAGCGAGCAGGCGATCCTCGCCGATTCATTTCCGCCGGCGGAGCGGGGGCAGGCCTTTGCCATCTATGGCGTCGCGGTTGTGGTTGCGCCGATCGTGGGACCGACGCTCGGCGGATGGATCAGCGATACCTATTCCTGGCACTGGATTTTTCTCATCAACGTGCCGATGGGGCTGCTGTCATTATTTCTGGTCGGAACGCTGGTGAAGGAGCCGTCAGGCGCGGAAACGGAGCGGGTTAAGCTTCTCAGTAAAGGTCTGCGCGTCGATTATGTGGGCTTCGCTCTCGTCGCCGTCGGATTGGGCTCGCTGGAATTGGTTCTCGACGAAGGCCAGCGCAACGATTGGTTCGGATCGAACACGATCGTGATGTTCGCGGTTGTGTCCGCAGCCTGTCTCGTCGCGCTCGTGATCTGGGAGTTGATATGCGATGATCCGATCATCGACATTCGGCTGTTGGGCCAGCGTCAGTTCGGCACCTGTTTTCTGGCGATGCTCGGCACCGGCGCCATCGTGGTCGCGACCACGCAGATTCTTCCGCAACTCCTGCAAACCGAATTGGGCTACACGGCTATGCTGGCGGGATTGGTGCTCTCGCCCGGCGGCGTTGTCACGCTTTTCATGATGCCGGTGACCGGACGGCTTATTGGCTTGGTGCAGGCCAAATACCTCATCGCTGCTGGCGCCACGATCGCCGCACTGTCGATGTGGAATCTCACTGGCCTCAACGGCAATATTACCTACGGCTATGCTGCCATGTCGCGCATTTATCTCGCACTGGGCTTGCCGCTGTTGTTTCTTCCCATCACCACAGCGTCTTATGAAGGCCTGCCGCCCGAGAAGACAAATCAGGCGTCAGCCCTGATCAATGTTGCCCGGAATCTTGGAGGTTCCTTGGGCGTGGCGCTGGTCCAGACGCTGCTGGCGCAGCGCCAGCAGTTTCATCAAAGCCGTTTGATCGAGCATATCGTGCCTTCCGATGTCGGCTATCAGCAGACTCTTTCTGCGGTGACCCGCTTCTTTCAGGCGCAGGGATCGAGCGCGACGGATGCAGCAGCTCAGGCTTTCGGTTACATCGCGCAGACGTTGCAAACCCAGGTCAATCTGCTGGCCTATATCGATGTGTTCTGGGCGCTCGCTCTCATTGGCGCAATCATGGCGCCGCTGGCTCTCACGCTGCGATCGATCGACATGAATGCGCCGGCCCGGCATTAGGCGCTGTGGGACGATATTTGTGCAAGTTCCGCGTAAAGCGTATCGGCTTTTTTCCTGCAACCCGGAACGTGCATGATTTCTTCCGCTTGTCTCCCTGCATGAGGACACTCATGCCGCAAGTCAGGGACAGGGTTGCGAGAGGCTAAACCATTTCAATGTGGGCGGCAGCGTGCGACGGAGCTTGGGCTTTGTCGTTCCTGACGCCTGCGTGCGGCCCATTTCCCATATAGACCAGCAAAGGGAGTAGGGAATTATGAAAACGAAATTACTGATGTCGGCGGCGGCCATCGCGGTGTTGATGGCTGGCGGCGTGGCGAATGCGCAGAGTCCGGGCGGTGCCCGTGGTGAAAGCCCGGCAGCGGGCACAAGCGGAGGCGCGTCTGTCGGAGGCGCGGCATCGGGTGGCGGCATGTCCGCGCCGTCCGCGAAGGGTGCTGCAGAAGGCGGCGCGTCCGGTGCTGTCGAGTCGCACGGCTCGCAGAAGAGCGGCATGAGCGCGCAGGGTGAAGGCAGTGCCAAGGGCCATGCGCGAGAAGCGCAGGACAACAAGATGGGCAAGTCGCCCAACTCGCACACGGCAACCGACAGTAAGAACAGCGAACAGATGAACAAGAACACCGCCTCGGATTCGAAGTCCGGCGCGGAGAGCAAGACGACCGGCAACGCGGCCACGGCCGCGAAGGCGGCGCCGCCTGCTGCGAAACGCACCCAGATCACCACCGCTATCAAGCAGGAGAAGGTGACGGCGGTGACCAACGTGAACTTCAACGTCTCCGTCGGAGCGCGTGTCCCGGCATCGGTACACTTCTATCCGGTCCCGGCAAGCGTGATTGCGATCTATCCGGAATGGCGAGGCTACGAGTTCATTCTGGTGGGAGGCCGTTACGTGATCGTAGCGCCTGAGACCCACGAGATCGTCTACATTCTGACCTGACGCTTGTGAGGAGGGTTCGGCTTGTCCGAGCCCTCCCGCATGCGCGAAATGATTCCTTACCAGAACGCCGCCGCATCAAGGCGGCGTCGTACATTCCGGTTTTTGATAAAATGCGGACCGTCGCAGGTGAGAGCATACCTGCTGGCGGTCATGAATCGTGTGCAGCACAAAAACTTGTACGTTGCGTCATAGCCATGAGTTTAGAACTCATGTAAGTTTCGTCCGACTACTTCCTGGATATGCCGTGGGGTAGAAACTGATGACGCTACGTCGTGTTCTTCTGACAGTGGTGGCTGTCGGAATTCTGGTTGTGCTGGGTGGCTACGCGCTGATGTGGCGCCCTGCCATTGCACCGGCCGCTACCAGCGCAAAAGCCCAAATGGATCGGAAAGCGATCGATCACGGAGCAGAGCTTGCCGCGATCGGAAATTGCGCCGATTGCCACACATCCGCAAACGGTGCTGCCTATGCAGGCGGCCGGCCCATTCCCACTCCTTTCGGCACGATCTACGCCAGCAACCTGACGCCCGATGGCGAGACCGGTATCGGCTCGTGGTCGGAGGAGGCATTCAAACGCGCGATGCGTGACGGCGTGGATCGTGAAGGGCGGCAGCTTTATCCGGCGTTTCCCTACGATCATTTCACGCATGCAACGGATGCGGATATCCACGCGATTTATGCGTTCCTGATGAGCAAGCCCGCGGTGCGCAACGCCGTGCTGGCCAACGATCTCGCTTTCCCGTTCAGCTTCCGCCCCATCGTCGCGGGCTGGAAGCTTCTGTTCCTGCACCGCGATGGGCTGGAGCCTGATGCCACCAAGAGCGCCGAGTGGAATCGCGGGCGTTATCTGGTCGAGGGTCTTGGCCATTGCGGCTCCTGCCACACGCCGCGCAACGCACTCGGCGGCGAGAAGAGAGGTAGCGCCTATGCCGGTGGCGCTGCGGAGGGATGGAATGCGCCGCCTTTGAACGCCTCGCTTGTCACGGCACACAAATGGACCGTCGATCAGTTGGCCGAATATCTCTCCACCGGCTGGCACAGGCTGCATGGCGCGGCCGCCGGACCGATGGCCGATGTCGCCAAGAATCTCGGCCGCGCATCGCAGGGTGATGTCCGAGCGATTGCGACCTACATCGCTAGCCTTTCGCCGGGGGCGGAAGACGCGAAGGCGGCAGTCCCCGTCGGCGGCAAGGTTCTGACGGACCAGTCGGCCGATGTGGTGGCGATCTACAACGGCGCCTGCGCCAAGTGCCACAACGACAGGCACGATGTCGGCCCGTCGCAGGCGATCTCATTGTCCTACAGCACGGCCGTTCAGCAACCGCAATCCGCCAATGCCGTTCGCGTCGTCATGCACGGCATCGAATCCTACCGCACCGACGGCGGACCTTACATGCCTGCATTCGCAGGAGTCCTGACGGACGCGCAGATTGCTTCGGTCGTTCAATATGTACGTGCACGCTACACCGATCAGCCGCAATGGACCGACGTGAAGTCCCAGATCGCCAAAGCCCGGCAGGAAGGAGCCCAGCCATGAAGGTTTCGCTGCATGTCAATGGCAAGTCGCAGGAGATCGATGTCGCCGATCCCTCGACGCCGCTTCTATATGTTTTGCGCGACAATCTCGGGCTGCACGGTCCGCGCTTCGGTTGTGGTCTTGGACAGTGTGGCGCTTGCATGGTCCACATCGACGGACGCGCGACGTTTTCCTGCGTACTGCCGGTCACGGCGGTCGGCGACCGCAAGGTCACCACGCTTGAAGGCCTGATGGAAGGCGGTAAGCCGAACAAGCTGCAGCAGGCCTTCATTGATGAAGAGGCGGCGCAGTGCGGCTACTGCATCTCCGGCATGGTGATGCAGGCGCAGGCGCTTCTCAACAAGACACCAAATCCGACGGATGAGGATATCCGGCGCCATATGGAGCCGAACCTCTGCCGCTGCGGCACGCACGCCGCGATCATGCGCGCGATCAAGCGCGCCGCCATTGCTTGAGGAGGCTGTCATGACTCTGCATCTCAAGCCGTCCCGCCGCGATGTTCTGAAGGGGACCGGTGCGCTGGTCGTGGCTTTCTCGCTCGCGCCTCCGTCCGAGGCGTTTGCGCTGGCGGGCGATGCTGCGACGGCCAAGCCGGTCGCGCTCGATCAGGTCGATACGTTCCTGGCCATCGACGACAAGGGCATGGTGACGCTTTATTCGGGGAAGGTCGATCTCGGCACCGGCATCCGGATCGGCTTGCAGCAGATCCTCGCCGAAGAACTCGATGTGCCTCTGGCGAACGTCAACACTATCGAGGGCGACACGGCTCTCACGCCCGATCAAGGACCGACCTATGGCAGTCTGTCGATTCAGGCGGGGGGCATGCAGATCAGGCAGGCTGCCGCGACGGCACGAAGCGTGCTGCTCGATCAGGCCGCGCAACGGCTCGGCGTCGCCAAGGACGATCTGACCGTTGCCGATGGCGTGGTCACGGCGAAATCCGGTGGTGGAAAGGTTGCCTATGCTGAGCTGATCGGCGGCAAGGCCTTCATGCTGAAGGTCGATCCGGCGGCGCCTGCGAAAAATCCTGCCGACTACAAGATCGTCGGCAAGCCGATCGCGCGACGCGATATTCCGGAGAAGCTCACCGGCAAGTTCACCTATATGCAGGATTTCCGCGTACCGGGAATGCTGCATGGAAGCGTGGTGCGGCCGCCGACTATCGGGGCGACCTTGCAAAGCGTCGATGAAAATTCGGTCAAGGACATTCCGGGTATCGTCAAAGTCATTCGCGACGGGAATTTCCTCGCTGTCGTGACGGAGACGGAATGGGCGGCGGTGCGGGCCGCGCGCGAGATCAAGGCGACGTGGTCGAAGTCCGAAACCTTGCCGGATCAGGCGAAGCTCTGGGAGCATGTGCGTTCGACCAAGATTGTGAAGGACGACGTCACCAGCAATATCGGCGACAGCGCCGCCGCGATGGCTGCCGGGGGCAAGACCGTCAAGGCGTCCTATGACTTCGCCATCCACACCCATGGCTCGATCGGGCCGTCCTGTGCGATTGCCGAATTCAAGGACGGCAAACTGACTTGCTGGTCCGCGTCGCAGGCGACCCATAATCTGCGCAAGCAGCTTGCGATGATGATGAAGATGCCGGACGAGGACGTACGCTGCATCTATGTCGATGGTGCGGGTTGCTACGGCCGGAACGGGCATGAAGATGCTGCGGCTGACGCTACATTGCTCGCGAAGATCATGGACAAGCCCGTCCGCGTGCAGTGGTCGCGTGCCGACGAACACGGCTGGGATCCGAAGGGGCCACCGACCTTGATTGATCTACGGGCAAATATCGATGCGTCCGGAAATGTCACTGCCTGGGAAAGCGAGTTCTTCATCCCGCAGGGCGCGGCCGGCATGGTCGATCTGGTTGCCGCGACGTTGAGTGACCGTCCTGTCGTGGGCAAGCTGGCGCCGGGCGGCATCGTCAACGACTCCGCGATCGGGTACAAATTTCCGAACATCAAGACCGTCTGTCACCGACTGGAGACGACGCCGTTCCGCCCGTCCTGGATCAGGACGCCGGGACGCATGCAGAACACCTTCGCCAATGAGAGCTTCTTCGACGAAGTCGCCGCTGCGCTGAATGCGGATCCGCTGGAGCTTCGCGTTAAGTACACCGATCCTGCCGACAAACGCGGCCTCGAAGTGCTCGACCGGCTGGCGAAAGTTGCGAAGTGGGAGAAGCGCGCCTCGCCCCGCAAGGACATCAAGGGTGACGTGGTGCAGGGGCGCGGCGTCAGTTACGTCAAATACGAACTGGTGCGGACCTACGTCGGTCTGGTGGCCGATGTCGAGGTGGATCGCACCTCCGGCGATGTCCGCGTCAAGAAGGTCTATGTGGTTCACGACTGCGGCCAGATCATCAATCCGAACGGCGTCCGCGCGCAGATCGAAGGCAACGTGATTCAGACCGTCAGCCGCACGCTGAAGGAAGAAGTCATGTTCGACCGCGGCATGATCACGAGCCTCGATTGGGCGAGTTATCCGATCCTGCGTTTCTCTGAACTGCCGGAACTCGTGATCGAGTTGATCGACCGGCCGACGGAAAAGCCGTGGGGCGCGGGTGAACCGACAGCCGCTCTGGTTTCATCGGCGATCTCCAACGCGATTTTCGATGCGACCGGGGCGCGAGTGCGGTCGGTGCCGTTCAAGCCCGAAAAGGTCAAGGCCGCGCTGCGCGCGACCTGAGTTCAACACGATCCTGTAAGTGAGCTTGATCCATGCCTGAAAACTGGGGCCCTGCTTTTGCGGGGGCGGCCCCGGATGGATGGACTGCGCTTCAGTGTGTATAACGGCCTGTATCCGATACCGGCGGTCGGGTCATGTCACGGGCCGCGACCTCAATCAGGAATACAATGGGCGTCATCACTTCTCTCACTTCGCTCGACGATGCGCTGAAGCGTTTGCTTGAGGGACTTGAGGCCGTTCCTGTCCTCGACAAGCCCATTGATGAGGCTCTGGGCCGGATTTCCGCCGGGCTGACGGCGCCGGGTCCGCTGCCGGTCGGCGCCGTTGCAATGATCGATGGCTGGGCTGTCCGCTCGCTGGATATTGTCGGCGCGTCTTCCTACTCACCGGCGTTCTTGGCCGAGCCGCCTGTCTGGGTCGAGACTGGACAACCGCTTCCTGAGGGATGCGACAGTTTGGTTGAACCCCAATCTCTCAATCGGGAGAGCGGGATTTTTCAGGCTGTCGCCGAAGCGCGGCCGGGGCAGGGCGTGCGCCGCGCGGGAGACGAAATTGCCGCGAAGTCACTCGTCATAAAGCCCGGACAGAGGATCCGGTCCCTCGATCTCCTGATTGCAACCAGACTGGGCCTGCGTTCGTTATCGGTGCGGACGCCGCGCCTGCAACTCGTCAATGTGACGAGCGCAAGCGGTCAATCGTCCACGGCGCAGTACATCGCGTATCTTGCGGAGCAGGCCGGCGCGGCTGTGACGAGAACGGATTCCGATGCGCGAACCGCGCCGGCGATCACTTCAGTGTTGAATGCGTCGGAAGCCGACCTGATCGTGACTGTCGGCGGTACGGGCACGGGAAAGACGGACGCAACGATCGATGCGCTTCAGAGCGCCGGTGTCGCCATCACGCACGGCATTGCCATGATGCCGGGACGAACCGCCGCGATCGGCTATTTGAGGAGCGTGCCACTCATCGCGCTGCCGGGAATGCTGGAAGATGCTCTGGCTGCCTGGTGGACATTGGCTCTGCCGGTGCTGGACCGGTTAACGATGCGGCAGCGGCCGACCACGGCCCGGCCCATCGCGCGAAAGATCGCCTCCGCGCCGGGTGTCGCCGACATCGTCTTGCTCGGAAGCGAAGAAGAAGCGTGGATGCCGCTGTCTGTCGGGGAACTGCCGTTGCAGGCGCTTGCGAACGCGGATGCGTGGATGCTCGTGCCCGGCAACAGCGAAGGATTTCCTGCAGGAGCGCTTTGCCCTGCCTATCCGCTAGGCTAAGACATATATAGCCGATATGCAGCATAACGATTTCCGCCAGACGAGGTATGCGCCGTGAGCGTTGACCAGGAACAGTTTCTGACCGTGTTGTCTCGCGAGGATGCGTTGGCTCGCTTCGAGGCCGCACTTTTCCCGCGGCGTCCAGTGACGGAGCAACGCGCTCTGGCGGATGCCATTGGCTGCGCGCTTGCGCACGACGTCGCTGCGCCGATCGATGTGCCGCCTTTCGACCGTTCGAATGTCGACGGATTTGCCGTTCGTTCTTCCGATCTGAAAGACGCCACGGGCAACCGGCCTGCGCGTCTCGCGCTGAACGGCGAGGTGATTGCTTGTGGCGTGGCGCCACAATTGATCGTCACATCCGGCACCGCGACGCCGATTGCGACCGGCGGGCCGGTGCCGCGCGGTGCGGACGCCGTGGTGATGATCGAGCATACCCAGCCTGCTGGTGAAGGCGCGATCCACATCGACCGCACGGCGTCGCCGGGACAGTTCGTCTCCTATGCGGGGTCGGACATCGCACGCGGCGAAGTGCTGTTGCGCGCGGGAACGATCATCGGCTCGCGCGAAATCGGCATGCTCGCGGCCTGCGGCATCCCGCAGATCTCTGTCGTGCGCAAGCCGAAGGTGGCGGTCGTGTCGACCGGCGATGAACTCGTCGCGCCCGGGCAGAGTCTGCGGCCTGCCGCGATCTACGACACCAACGGCCCGATCGTCTCGGCTGCCGTGAGCGAGAATGGCGGCATCCCGTGGTTCGCCGGCTCATTTCCCGACAACGAGGCTAAGCTCGAAGCGGGTATGCGCGCGGCGCTTGCCAACAGTGACATGCTGGTGCTGTCGGGAGGCACGTCGAAGGGCTCCGGCGACGTCTCGCATCGTATCGTGTCGCGGCTCGGCCCGCCCGGCGTCATCGCTCACGGCGTGGCCTTGAAGCCGGGCAAGCCGCTGTGTCTTGCGGTCTGCGACGGCAAGCCGGTCGTGGTTCTGCCGGGTTTTCCGACTTCCGCGATGTTCACCTTCCACGACATGATTGTACCGGTGCTGCGGCGCATGGCGGGTCTTCCGCCGCGCGCGGACGCCAAGGTGCAGGCGCGCGTGCCGGTTCGGATCGCATCCGAGCTTGGCCGCACCGAATTCGTGATGGTGTCGCTGGTGGAAGGCGACGATGGATTGATCGCCTATCCTTCGGGCAAGGGTTCCGGCGCGATCACGGCCTTCGCGCAGGCCGATGGCTTCCTGCGGATCGATGCGCTTGCGGATCAGATGGCCGCTGGGACCGAAGCGGAAGTGACGCTGTTCACGCCGCATGTCCGCGTGCCGGATCTGGTGATTATCGGCAGCCACTGCACCGGCCTCGATATTGTCACGGCGCCGCTGGCGCGCGCCGATCTGTCGGTGCGTTCGATTTCCGTCGGCAGCCTCGGGGGTCTCGCTGCGGCAAGCCGCGGCGAATGCGACATGGCGCCGATCCATCTGCTGGATGAAAAGACCGATGTTTACAACGCGCCGTTCCTCAAGCCCGGTCTCGAACTGGTGCCGGGGTATCGGCGCATGCAGGGCATCGTGTTCCGGCGGGGCGATTCCCGTTTTGAGGGACTTGATGCTAGGGCTGCGGTGAAAGCCGCACTCGCCGATCCCGCATGCATGATGGTCAATCGCAATCAGGGCGCGGGAACGCGCATCCTGATCGATCGTCTGTTGGGCGGCGCGCGACCTGATGGTTACTGGAATCAGCCGAAATCACACAATGCGGTTGCCGCCGCCGTCGCGCAGCATCGCGCGGACTGGGGCATGACCATCGCGCCTGTCGCGTATGCCGCCGGACTAGGCTTCATTCCGTTCGCGGAGGAACACTACGATTTCGCACTGGTCACGGCCCGGAAGAACCGGCCGGGCGTCGCAGCTTTTCTGGAATCGCTCCGCGCCAAGGAGACGAGGGCGGCACTCGAACAGGCGGGTTTTCATCCGGTCTAGAAAACGGCACCACCGGACGATCCGGTGGCGCCGTTTGTTGTTCGGGCGATGTGATTCGTATCTTAAGCGTTCGGGTCGTTGGCGTTCGGATAGAACAACTGCTGACCGTTGATCTTGTAGTCGGCAATGGTCTTCTGGCCTTCCGGCGAAACCAGCCAGTCGATGAACTGCTGCCCGAGATCGGCCTTGACGTTCGGATGCTTCGCCGGATTGACCAGCATCACGCCGTACTGGTTGAACAGCCGCTTGTCGCCCTCAACCGCGATGACGAGATCGCCACGGTTCTTGAACGATAGCCATGTGCCGCGATCGGAAATTACATAGGCGTTCGAGGCCGAGGCGGTGTTGAGCGCCGCACCCATGCCCTGGCCGATGTCCTTATACCAGGGGCCCTTGTCCTTCGCGATGTCGATGCCCGCGACCTTCCAGAGCTTCAGTTCGGCGATGTTGGTGCCGGAGCGATCGCCGCGCGAGATGAACGGCGCGCCCTTTTCCTTGATCGTCTTCAGCGCGGCGACGATGTCTTTGGTGCCCTTGATGCCAGCCGGATCGCTCTTGGGTCCGATGAGGACGAAGTCGTTGTACATCACCGGGTAACGCTTGGTGCTCTGTCCTTCGGCGAGGAATTTTTCTTCCGCGGATTTAGCGTGCACGAAGACCACGTCGGCATCGCCGCGCCGGCCGGTGTCGAGCGCTTGACCGGTGCCCTGTGCGATCACTTTCACGTCGATGCCGGTCTTCTGCTTGAAGGCGGGCAGCAGGTGGCCAAACAGGCCGGAATCCTGCGTCGATGTGGTCGACGCGACGACAATCGACTTGTCCTCGGCCGAAGCCACCGTCATCGACAGAATGCCGAGGACGGCCAACGCAGCGAGCGTATGCAATCGTTTCATGTGGTTTCCTTTTCTAGATCAAAAGCTCTCCAGCGATAAACCGCTGCCCATCGCTGGTTACCGGGGCGTTGAAGAAATTTGCCGAAGATCCGGTTTCGACGATGCGTCCGTGATTGAGGAAGACGATGTCGCCCGCGAGTCTGCGCGCTTCACCGAGATCGTGAGTGGACATGACGATCTTGATATTCTTTGCCGCTATCGCTTCGAGAACATCTTCGATGGCTTTGGTGGAATAGGGATCGAGCGCGGCCGTCGGCTCGTCGAGAAACAGCACCTCGGGATTGCGCGCCAGCGCGCGGGCGAGGGCAAGCCGTTGTTGTTCGCCGCCTGACAGCTTGCGCGCGGGCCGCTCGCCAAGCCCGGACAGCCCGACCATTGCAAGAAGCTCCGCTGTACGCTGCTTCCAGAGATCGCGGCTGATATTTGCGCTTGCCAGTGCATATTCGATATTGGCGGCGGCGGTTCGCCGCAGCATGGCTGGGCGCTGAAACACGATGGCGCGGCGTTGCGGTGCGACGCGTTCCTGTCCACCCCAGGTCACGGCTCCGCTGGAAGGCTGCAGAAGTCCCATCGCCACGCGCAGGAGTGTTGTCTTGCCCGACCCGTTCGGGCCGATCAGTACCGTCGGGGCGCCGTTGGAGAATTGCAGCGTGATATCCGTCAGGATCGGGACGCCACCCGCGACGACGCTGACATGCTCCAGCGCGATGGGAAGATCGGATGTCATGGCAAGCATCGTCATACACCCGAGAAGCGTGCGCCGAGCCGCTGTGTGCTCCACGCAAGCGCGTTGACCAGAATGATGATGCCGACCAGCACCGCGCCCAATGCGATGGCGCGTGGAAGGTCGCCCTTCGAGGTTTCAAGCGCGATCGTCGTCGTCATGGTGCGGGTGAAGCCGTCGATGTTGCCGCCGACGATGATGATGGCGCCGACTTCGGCGGCGGCGCGGCCAAACCCGGCGAGCAGCGCCGTCGTCAAGCTGAATCGGCAATCCCAGATCAGCGTTGCCGCGCGAGACGCGACGCCGATATTCATTGCCATCAGTTCGTCCCGATACTCGATCCATGCGTCTTCGATGGTTTGCCGTGTCAGCGCCGCAATGATCGGAGTCACCAGCAAAGTCTGCGCAACGATCATGGCTGTGGGTGTGAACAGAAGTCCCCATGAGCCAAGCGGACCCGAGCGGGATAGGCCGAGATACACGACGAGACCCGCGACGACCGGCGGCAGACCCATCAACGCATTGATGACGACGATAATGAACGTGCGGCCGGGGAAAGCGTTGAGGGCGATGACAGCTCCGAGCGGCACGCCGATCAACGCGGCCCATGCAACCGCCGACAGGCTCACGAACAGCGACAGCCCGATAATCTGGAACAGGCCGGCGTCAAACGAGCTGACAAGTTCAAAGGCGGAGGCGAGATTGGACATTGGCACACTGAAACGGAACCTGGCGGCGCAGCCGTCGGTTCACACGGAGTGAGAGAAATGACGAATGACGAAAGAGAAAACGATCTTCCCGGCGCATGGGTTCATGGTGGCAAACACGGCGGCTCAAAAGACGGTCCAAAGCCGCCATCGTAACCAGATAAACGCGACCGCGATCCGCACCACAAGGGGGGGAAGATAGGGTCGATCATAAAACAGAATAAACGAAGATAGATTGATGGGTCTACGATAGCCAATTCAAATAATAAGGCTCGTTTTCTTGAGTCCGCGGTAGAGCAAGTTATTGATGGTACATCAACTGTTTGGCATGCTGACCGGGTCGGCTTCCCTGAGGGTTCCATGCCCGGCGGTAACGTTGTCAATTTAAAAACAAAAGGCAGTCGGCGGCCAAAGGTTGTGACTATTTATCACAATCCGGCGTCCGGCATCTCGCGGCAGGTTCTGGCGTTGCTTCTTGCGAGCGGAGAAGCGCCGATTGTCGTCGAATATCTGAAGACGCCGCCGAGTCCCGCTCGCCTGAAATATCTGGCGCGCAAGATGGGCGTGCCGGTGCGACGGTTATTCCGCAAATCCGTGCGGTTCGCGGACTTCAACCTCAGCAACCCGAAGTGGACCGACGATGCGCTGCTCGACTTCATGTCCCGCGCACCTGAGTTGTTGGTTTACCCGATCGTCGAAACCCCGAAGGGGGTCAGGGTGTGTCGGCCGCCGGATAGCGTGCTGCCGCTTTTGAACGCGCCGGTTAGCGATGCCGTCAGTAGCGGCATTCTGTCAGCCGATTTTACAGCTGAGGAACTCAACAGTTCCTTGCATATCGTATCCCAGCAGCGGTATGACTTGTTGAAAGATAGAGGCATTCTAATGAGCCACGACCAAGGACCCCAGAAAGTCATCCCGTTCGAGCATCCCGGTGAGGGAAGGCGGCGAGCAAAGCCAACGCCAAAAGGTCGCCAGATCGATCCGAAGGCGAGCGAGGAAATCGAATTCCTGCTTGAAGGCAAGTCGCGCCGCCGCGACATGCTGATCGAGTACCTCCATCTCATTCAGGACAAGTGGGGCCAGATTTCCGCAGCCCATCTTGCCGCTCTGGCGGACGAGATGAAGCTCGCGTTCGCGGAAGTGTTCGAGGTCGCGACCTTCTACGCGCATTTCGATGTGGTGAAGGAAGGCGCGCCGGATATCGCGCCGGTCACCATCCGGGTTTGCGATTCGCTGACCTGCGCGATGCTTGGTGCGGAAGCCCTGATGAAGGAGCTGAAGAACAAGGCAGGTCCCGGCGTGCGCGTGGTTCGCGCGCCGTGCGTTGGCCGCTGCGACACGGCGCCGGCCGCGGAGGTCGGACACAACTTCGTTGATCACGCGACGGTCGATAACGTGCTGGCCGCGCTCAAGCAGCACGACACCCATGTTCATGTGCCCGACTATGTCGAGTACGAATCCTATATCGCGCAGGGTGGCTATACGCTGCTGAACTCCCTGCGTTCCGGCAAAACGTCCAAGGAAGACATCCTCAAGGCGCTTGAAAGCGCTTCGCTGCGTGGCCTCGGCGGCGCAGGCTTCCCGACCGGCCGCAAGTGGCGCGCCGTGCTCGGCGAACCCGGCCCGCGCCTGATGGCGATCAACGGTGATGAGGGCGAGCCCGGCACGTTCAAGGACCGCTTCTATCTCGAAACCGATCCGCATCGCTTCATCGAAGGCATGCTGATCGGCGCGCATATCGTCGAGGCGGCCGAAGTCTACATCTATCTGCGTGACGAATATCCGGCGAGCCGTGAAATTCTGGCGCGTGAAATTGCCAGGCTCCCGGCAGGCGGCCCGACGCTGCACCTGCGGCGCGGCGCCGGTGCCTATATCTGCGGCGAGGAATCCGCGCTGCTGGAAAGCATCGAGGGCAAGCGCGGCATGCCGCGTCACAAGCCGCCGTATCCGTTCCAGGTCGGCCTGTTCGGACTGCCGACGCTCATCAACAATGTCGAGACTCTGTGGTGGGTGCGCGACATCGTCGAGAAGGGTGGCGAATGGTGGCAAGCGCAGGGCCGCAATGACCGCCATGGGCTGCGCAGCTATTCGGTATCCGGCCGTGTGAAGAATCCGGGCGTGAAGCTGGCTCCGGCCGGGGTCACCATCACGGAACTGATCGAGGAGTTCTGCGGTGGCATGGCCGATGGTCACAAATTCCGTGCCTATCTGCCGGGCGGTGCATCGGGCGGCATTCTGCCGGCTTCGATGAATGACATCCCGCTCGATTTCGGCACGCTCGAAAAATACGGCTGCTTCATCGGCTCCGCCGCCGTCGTCGTGTTGTCCGATAAGGACGACGTGAAAGATGCGGCGCTCAACCTGATGAAGTTCTTCGAGGACGAGAGCTGCGGACAATGCACGCCATGCCGAGTCGGAACCCAGAAGGCTGCGGCTCTGATGGAAACCCGCGCTTGGAACCGCGATCTGCTCAACGAACTGAGCCAGACCATGCGCGATGCCTCGATCTGCGGATTGGGCCAGGCGGCCTCGAATCCTCTCACGTCAGTCATTAAGTACTTCCCTGAAGAATTCGCGCCTCAGGAGGCTGCAGAATGAACAAGATTCAATTCGAACTCGACGGCCGTCAGGTCGAAGCAGCGCCCGGCGAATCCATCTGGCAGGTGGCGAAACGGGAAGGCACCGAAATTCCGCATCTGTGTTACTCGCCGGAGCCGGACTATCGCGCCGACGGCAATTGCCGCGCCTGCATGGTGGAGATCGAGGGCGAGCGCGTGCTCGCGGCGTCCTGCATGCGGATGCCGACGGTTGGCATGAAGGTGAAGTCGGCCAGCGAACGCGCAAAGTCCGCGCGCAAGATGGTGATGGAGCTTCTCGTCGCCGACCAGCCGGAGCGCGAAACCTCGCACGATCCGGACTCCAAGTTCTGGCACTGGGCCGACAAGGTCGAGGTGACGGAGAGCCGCTTCCCGGCGGCTGAGCGCTGGAGTGGCGATCACAGCCATCCGGCGATGAGCGTCAATCTCGATGCCTGCATCCAGTGCGGCCTGTGCGTTCGCGCCTGCCGCGAGGTCCAGGTCAACGACGTTATCGGCATGGCGTATCGCAACCATGACGCCAAGATCGTGTTCGATTTCGACGATCCGATGGGCGAATCCACCTGCGTGGCGTGCGGCGAGTGCGTGCAGGCGTGCCCGACAGGCGCACTGATGCCGTCGGCGCTGCTCGATGAGCAGCAGATCACCCGTACCGTTTATGCGGACAAGAAGGTGGACTCGCTGTGCCCGTTCTGCGGCGTCGGCTGTCAGGTCACCTATCAGGTCAAGGACGAGAAGATCATCTACGCGGAAGGCCGCAACGGTCCTGCCAACCATAACCGCCTCTGCGTCAAGGGACGCTTTGGCTATGATTACATCCATCACCCCCATCGCATCACCAAGCCGCTGATCCGGCTGCCGAACGCGAAGAAGGATGCGATGGATCAGGTCGATCCGGCCAATCCGTTCACTCACTTCCGTGAGGCCACGTGGGAGGAGGCGCTGGACGTCGCCGCCAAGGGTCTTGTGAAGATCCGCGACGAGAAGGGCGTCAAGGCGCTTGCCGGTTTTGGTTCGGCCAAGGGATCGAACGAGGAAGCGTACTTGTTCCAGAAGCTGGTGCGCACTGGCTTCGGCTCCAACAACGTCGATCACTGCACGCGGCTGTGCCACGCTTCGTCGGTGGCGGCGCTGATGGAAGGCGTCAATTCAGGTGCTGTGTCGGCGCCGTTCTCGGCTGCCCTCGATGCGGAAGTCATTATTGTCATCGGTGCGAACCCGACCGCCAATCATCCGGTCGCGGCGACGTTCTTCAAGAACGCCGCCAAGAAGGGCGCGAAGATGATTATCATGGACCCGCGCAAGCAGCCGCTGTCGCGCCATGCCTACAAGCATCTGCAGTTCAAGCCGGGTGCTGACGTGGCGATGCTGAACGGCATGCTCCACACCATCATCAACGAAGACCTGACGGACAAGCAGTATATCGCCGGTTATACCGAGGGCTTCGAGGAGCTGAAGGCGAAGATCCAGGAATTCCCGCCGGAGAAGATGGAAAAAATCTGCGGCATTCCGGCCGAGACCCTGAAGGAAGTTGCCAGGCTTTACGCCAAGGCGAAGTCGTCGATCATCTTCTGGGGCATGGGCGTCAGCCAGCATGTTCACGGCACCGACAACTCGCGCTGCCTGATCGCGCTGGCGCTTATCACTGGCCAGATCGGCCGTCCGGGCACGGGCCTGCACCCACTGCGCGGCCAGAACAACGTGCAGGGCGCCTCCGACGCAGGCCTCATCCCGATGCTGCTGCCGGACTACCAGCCGGTCGGCCGCGCCGATCTGCGTGGCGCCTTCGAGAAGGTCTGGGATCAGGAGATCGATCCTGTTCCGGGCCTCACCGTCGTGGAGATCATGAACGCGATCCATGCGGGCACGATCACCGGCATGTATATCGAGGGTGAAAACCCGGCGATGTCGGACCCCGACCTCCAGCACGCCCGTGAGGCGCTTGCCAAGCTCGATCATCTCGTGGTGCAGGATCTGTTTGTGACGGAAACGGCCTTCCACGCCGACGTGATCCTGCCGGCATCCGCATTCGCGGAGAAGGTCGGTTCGTTCACCAACACCGACCGCCGTGTCCAGATATCGCGTCAGGTGGTGAAGCCGCCGGGTGATGCGCGTCAGGATTTGTGGATCATCCAGGAAATCGCGAACCGCATGGGCTGCGGCTGGACTTACTCCGGCGCGGCTGATGTCTTCAACGAGATGGCGCAACTGATGCCGTCGCTGAAGAACATCACGTGGGAGCGCCTTGAGCGGGAAGGCGCGGTCACTTATCCGGTGGACGATCCGCACAAGCCGGGCAACGAGATCATCTTCACCACGGGATTCCCGACCGCGAGCGGCCGCGCCAAGATCGTGCCCGCACGCGTCACGGCGCCGGACGAAGTTCCGGACGAGCACTATCCGATGGTGCTGTCCACCGGTCGTATCCTCGAGCATTGGCATACCGGCTCGATGACGCGCCGTGCCGGCGTGCTCGACAGCATCGAGCCGGAGGCGACAGCCTTCCTGTCGCCGAAGGACATGCGTCGCCTCAAGATCTGGCCGGGCGATTTCATCCGGCTTGAAACGCGCCGTGGCGCGATCGAGGTGAAGACGCGCTCCGACCGTGACGTGCCAGAGAACATGGTGTTCATGCCGTTCTGTTACGCGGAAGCGGCGGCCAACCTGCTCACCAACCCGGCGCTCGACCCGTATGGCAAGATTCCGGAATTCAAGTTCTGCGCCGCGCGCGTGGAAAAGATCGATATCCGGACTGCCGCAGAGTAAAAGCTCTCGATGCGATTTAAAAAGCCGCCCGGTTGGGCGGCTTTTTTTATGCTGTCCTGTTTGACGCGAGTTGATGCCGTGCCATTGCCACAGGCTTATTTGTAAACGAGCGCGATCGCGAAGCGTGAGCCCATGATGAAAAGGTAGAGGCCGAAGGCGATCTCCAGCGCCCGCTTCGACATCAGATGCGCGGCCTTCGCGCCAAAGGGTGCGGTCAACAGGCTGCTCGGCATCACCATGATGGCTCCGATCAGCGAGATGTAGCCGATCGCCAGCGGAAACTGCAGGATGGTGGTCGCAGGGAATTTCGCGGCCGCCGGCCAGCCTGCGTAGATGTATCCGATCGTGCCGGGAATCGAGATCAGGACGGCGATGCCCGATGATGTCGCAACGGACTGGTGGATTGATCTGCCGTACATCGTCATCAACAAATTCGAGAACAGGCCGCCCCCGATACCCATCAGGGTGGAGAGAATGCCGATGATGAATCCGTAGATGCGCATCAACGGGCCTGTTGGGAATGCGTCGCCGATCTTCCAGCTATCCTTGCCCAGAATCAGGCGTACGGCCGCCGACCATGCCACGGCGACGAACACATATTTGAAGACCTGCTCAGGTGCGTAACGGGCAATGAGCGATCCGGCGGTAACGCCGATCAGAATCGGGATCGTCCATGTTCGCAAGATATTCATGTCGACGCTGCCGTGGCGGCGATGCTCCAGATAGGAGCGGACGGCGGTTGGAATGATGATCGCGAGCGAGGTTCCCACGCAGAGCGGCATCCGCGTTTCGAGCGGCACGTCCATGATTCGAAACAGCTCGTAGAGCACCGGCACGAGGATGGCGCCGCCGCCGACGCCGAACAGGCCTGCCAGAAATCCCGCCAGCGCCCCCCCCGCGATCAAAGCTATTGCGAGCTCAATAATTTCCGCGGTGGGCAGTTGGGGCATGTCGTCACCTGATGATTTGCCGAGGGAGTATACGCGCTTCCGGGAACCGCCAACGATTGCATCTTTGCGATGCACCAAAATCGAACATCAAAGGAACTTTTCAGCAAAAAATTTCATCTAATAAAAACATGCTCTGCTATGTGAAAATTTGTTTGACCCTCAGCGCTATCGGAGGCCTGAATAGAAAAAACAAACTAGGCAATCGGGGAAGCACATGAACGAGGAGCGCGCCGAAGTTCGCGGGATCATGCCCGCCCGTCCGCCCATCGGGCGGGACAAGGGCGGCATCCAGGCACTGGACCGCGCCTTCCTGATTTTGGACATCATCGCGGATGCCGGCGGCGAGGCAAAACTCACCGACATCGCCGCGACCGCAGGTCTGAACGTCTCGACCTGCCACCACCTGATCTCGACGCTCTACAACTGGGGCTATGTCGCGCGCGGGATCGGCAGCCGGACCTACACGCTCGGTTCTCGCATTCTGCATCTCAGCGCCGCCTGTCTGCGCCAGGTCGATCTGCCGCGCCGCGCGCAGCTTTACGTCGATCGCCTCAACGACGAGACGCGCGAAGCAGTGCAACTCGCGGTGATGCAGGGCACGGATCTGATGAACGTGCTGCGCCGCGATTCCCGTTATGCGGTGCGTGTCGATGCAGGCATGGGTGGAAAGACCAACGCCGCCCATGCGACCGCCACCGGCAAGGCCATTCTCGCCTGGCTGCCGCCGACGGAAGTCGAGCGCATCGTTGCGACTCACGGACTGACGGCGTTCACGCCGAACACGATCACCAGCGTTGAAAATCTCACGGAAGAATTGCGGCTGACGCGTCGCAACGGCTTTGCCGTCGATCGTGAGGAATTCCAGCCGGGCGTGATCTGCATCGGTGCCGCCGTCCGCGACCATGCCGGCGCGGTGGTTGGATCGATCAGCGTGTCATCTCCGATCTTCCGCGCCACACCGGAATATCTTGACCAGATCCGGACCCACCTCATCGCAGTGACCGATGAATTGTCGATGGAACTGGGCGCGCCGGGTGCGATCCTTCATGGCGGCGCGAAACCGGCCGCCGCCGAATAGCAACAACAATCTCAGGGAGAAAACGATGTATCAGCACGACAAGGTCAAAACCTCGCCCGATTTTCCGATCCCGGACACCATGCGCGCATGGATTCTCGGCGACCCCGATCAGCTCTCGCTTGGCACCAAGCCGGTGCCGGTGCCGAAGAGGGCGGAAGTTCTGGTGCGCATCGACGCGGTGGCGATCTGCGCGACCGATCTTGAAATCATCCATCACGGTCCGCCTGCGATGATCCAGGGCGGCCTGCCGTACAACAAGAACTTCACGCCGGGCCATGAGTACATGGGAACGGTCGTGGCGCTCGGGCCGGGCGTTGACGAGTACAAGATCGGCGAGCGCGTCACGGTGGAAATCCATGCGGGCTGCGGCCAGTGCAAGCGCTGCCGCGAGGGCATGTACACCTCGTGCCACAACTACGGCCTGAACTACGGCGATCTCGACAAGGGACATCGCGCTAACGGTTTCACGACCGACGGCGGCTTCGCTGAATACGCAGTCAACAACATCAACACGCTGGTGCGCGTCTCCGACGCGATGTCGGATGAAGAAGCCACGCTAGTGGTGACGGCAGGCACCGCGATGTATGGCCTGACCGAACTTGGCGGCTTGATCGCGGGCGAGAGCGTCGTCGTCACGGGACCGGGGCCGATCGGCCTGCTCGGCGTCGCGGTTGCCAAGGCGCTGGGTGCGCAGCCGGTCATTCTCACCGGCACGCGCGATAATCGCCTGCAGATCGGCAAGGAACTGGGCGCGGACTACGTCATCAACGTCAACAAGGAATCTGACGTTGTCGGCAAGGTGCGCGAGCTGAACGGCGGCAAGGGCGTCGATTATGTGGTCGAGTGCTCGGGTGCGCCGAACGCGATCAACGAGGCGGCGCGCATGGTCAACCGTGGCGGCCGTATCTGCCTCGCGGCTTTCCCTGGCAAGCCGGCCGAAGTCGATATCGCGCACCTCGTCCGCAACAACATCTACGTCTTCGGCATTCGCGGCGAAGGCAAGAGTGCCACGCACCGCGCGGAAGCGTTTATGGCGCAGAAGCGTTTCGATGCGACCAAGGTGCATACGCACACTTTCGCGCTCGAGGATCTTCCCGAGGCGCTGCGTTACGCCCGCGAGCGCGTCGAGGATGCCATCAAGGTTGTGGTGAAGACCCGCGGACATGCCGCGCTCAACAGCATCGCTGCGGAGTAAGGCCAAGCGGAGACGGTCATGTTGACCTGCGATACCTACCTTAGCCCCGGTTCGCTGAACGAAGCATTGGCGGCTGCTGCCGCCAGTGCCGGTCAGTTCCGTTTTGTGGCCGGTGCGACCGATCTCTTGCCGTGGGCGAGGGAAGGCCGCGCGGGTGACGTTCATGTGCCTTTGATGATCGACATCGCCGGCGTGCCGGAATTGAAGACCATCAAGGTGCAGGGCGATCGCCTTTGGCTGGGGGCGGCGACGCCGTTCCAGCGTTTTCTCGATCGCGCCGAATTGATCGAGATGGCGCCGGGCATGCCCGACTGCGCGATCTGGTTCGCGGACAGCCAGATTCGTGAATCGGCGACGATTGGCGGCAACGTCATCAATGCCTCTCCGGCGGCCGATGGCATTCCGCCGCTGCTCGCCGCCAACGCGATCGTCGAGTTGGCTGCTTTGCGCGACGGCGGGATTCGCCGTCGCCGGATGCCGCTGTCGGAATTCCTGCAAGGCCCCGGTCTGACGTCGGCCGAGCACGACGAGATTTTGCTCGGTGTCGAGTGCGACGCGCTGCCCGGTTATGGCGGCGCTTTTGAAAAGGTCGGGCACCGGCGCTCATTGGTGATTTCGGTGGTCTGTCTCTCCGCGCTGGTCCGCATGGACGCTTCGCGCCGCTCGTTTCAGGACGTCCGGCTTGCGATCGGCGGCGTCGGCCCGATGGCCCGGCGGATGACCGCGATCGAGGAGCGGTTGAAGGGGCAGGCAGTGTCGGTCGAACTGCTGCGTGCCGTCATGGCGATGTGTGACGAATTCATTCAGTCGCGCAGCCGTCAGGAATATCGAAAGCAGGTGACGCCCGGCTTCCTGGTGCGGGCGCTTGCGAAGGCAATGAAGAAAGCAGGCGCCGACGAGAACGCCTGCGCGATTGCAGAGGAGGTCGCCAATGGCTGACCTGTTATCCATCGAGGCGACCGTCAACGGCCGCCGCGTCAAAAAGAATGTCGATCCGTCGCAGCGCGCGCTGGATTTCCTGCGCGACGATTTGAACATGACCGGCACCAAGGAAGGCTGCGGCGCCGGTGAGTGCGGAACGTGCTCTATTTTCGTCGATGGGGCGCTGGTGAAGTCGTGTCTGCTGCCCGCGGCGAAGCTCAAAGGCAAGACGGTCGATACGGTCGAAGGCCTTGCGAAGTCCGGCGAAATGTCGGCCGTGCAGAAAGCCTTTCACAAGGCCGGCGCCAGCCAGTGTGGCTACTGCATCCCCGGCATGGTGATGGCGGCCACCGCGGCGCTGCGCCTCAACCCGGATGCCGACCGCGACGAGATCAGGGAACGGCTCGGCGGCAATATCTGCCGCTGCACCGGCTATCAGAAGATTTTCGACGCCGTGGAAATGGCGCGCGACTTCCTCAACGGAAAATTGTCGGCGGCGGCGTTCGACGATCTGGACAAGGAAGACGGCAAGTATATCGGCGTCAATATTCGCCGCATCGATGCGCCGTCCAAGGTGACCGGCGCGCTGCGCTATGCCGGCGACATGGTGTTGCCGGGCATGCTGCATGTGCAGGTCTTGCGCAGCCCGCATCCTCATGCGCGGATAGTTTCAATTGATACGGCTGACGCCGAGGCGGTTCCGGGTGTGGAGGGGATCGTCACCTGCGCCGATGTGCCGGGGCAGGATGGGTTCGGCGTGTTCGTCGCCGATCAGCCGATCATGGCGCGCGACAAGGTGCGTTATGTTGGCGAAGCGATCGCGGCCGTCGCGGCGGAGACGCTTGCTGCTGCCCGTGAGGCGGTCAAGAAGATCAAGATCGAATACGAGTTGCTTCCAGCGGTGTTCGATCCGGAGGAGGCGCTGGTTTCCGGTGCGCCGGTGCTGCACGACTACGCGCCCGACAATCTGGTCAAGCATATCCCGATCTGCAACGGCAACGTCGAGGAGGGGTTTGCCAAATCTGACCTGATCGTCGAGCAGACCTACGAGACGCAGCAGGTCGAGCATGCCTACCTCGAGACTGAGGCGGGCGTCGCCTATGTCGATCATGACGGCGTCGTCACGGTGCATTCGCCGAGCCAGAACGTGACGCACCACCGCCACATGCTGTCGCGCATTCTCAATCTGCCGATCAACAAGGTCCGCATGATCATGAGCCCGGTCGGCGGCGGTTTCGGCGGGAAGGAAGACATGATCTATCAGGGCATGCTGGCGCTGCTCGCGATGAAGACGCGCCGTCCTGTGAAACTGGTGTTCACGCGCGAAGAATCGATGGCGACGACCGCCAAGCGCCATCCGTCCCGCACCACCTACAAGATGGGCCTGACGAAGGACGGCAGGATTCTCGCGTCTCAGATCAGCATCATCTACGACGGCGGTGCTTACGGCATGTCGACCGAAGGTGTGGTCCGCAAGGGTGTGATCCTGGGTGGCGGGCCGTACAACGTGCCGAATTTCCGGATCGATGGTTACGGCGTCTACACCAACAACACGCCCTCCGGTGCCTTCCGCTCATTCGGTTCGTTGCAGTCGCAGTTCGCGACCGAAACGCATCTCGATATCTGCGCCGAGCGGCTGGGAATGGACCCGTTCGAGCTGCGCCTGAAGAATGCGATGCATGCGGGGGATCGCACGCATACCAAGCAGGTTCTCAACTCCTGCAGTATGGAGCGCGTGCTGACGGCGGCGCGTGATGCGTCGCATTGGGAGGCGGGCACGCCGTCCGTTCGCGGCGGCAAGCGCGCCGATCTCGGCGGCGAAGGAACGCGCCGTCCATGCACCGTGACTCCACGCGAACCTGTGCCTGCCGAAGCTGAGCCTCTGAAACAGCGAGGTGCAGCATGAGCGTGAAGAAACGCGGCCGCGGCATGGCCGGCGGCTGGTATGGCATCGCGCGAACCGCGGCGGTTGACCGGGCTGGGACATGGGTCGAGATCGACGACGGCGGCACGGTGAAAATCGTGACCGGCGTCACCGAAATCGGCGAAGGTATCCTTACCGTACTGGCGCAGATCGCGGCGGAAGAAATCGGCGTCAAGCCCGAAAACGTAGTGATCGGTGACAACGACACCGCGCGCTCGCCGGAAGCGGCGCATGCGGGTGCGACCCGCCAGACCTACATGATCGGAAATTCGGTGGCGATGGCGTGCCGCGAGGCGAAAGGCCGTTTCGTCGGCGCGATGGCCGAGATGTGGGACGTTCCGCCTGAGACGATCGAGACGGGCAATGGCTACGTCTGGGCGACGGAGACGAACCTGCGCGAAACGATGGCGGAAGCCGTCGAGCACATCAAGAAGCGCGGCGTGGTGGTGGTGGGCTCGGCCAATTTCACCGCGCATCACACCGGCCTCGATCCAGTCGATGGCAGCGGGAGGCCGTGGCAGTCTTATGTGTTCGGCTGTCAGGTCGCAGAGGTCGAGGTCGATACGCTCACCGGCGAAGTCCAGGTGCTCGGCATATGGGCCGCGCACGATGTCGGCCGCGCTGTCAATCCGCGCGGCGTCGAAGGTCAGATCGAAGGCGGCATCGTTCAGGCGCTCGGGCAGGGCCTGATGGAGCATTACCAACTGGCGCAGGGCCACACGACGACGCCCGGCTTCGCCAAATACATCCTTCCGACATCGCTCGATGTGCCGCATGTCACGTCCGTCATCGTCGAAGACCCGGATCCGATCGGGCCGCTTGGGGTCAAGGGCATCGGTGAACCCGCGATGGTGCCGACGATCCCAGCGGTGATGAACGCCATTTACGACGCTGTCGGCGTCCGGATCACGTCTCTCCCGGCAACGCCGGAGAAAATACTCGAAGCGCTCGCAAAGAAGCGCCAGGCAGCACCGTTCGGTGCGTAACGCTCTGATTGGGGAATTGGAGGAAAGTCGATGACGGCAACATTCGCTGAAAGTGAAAATAACAACGTCGCAATGACAAAAGCGCTTGCTGCGAAGAAAGCGGCGGAAAAACGTCCTTTTTATCGCAAACTCTATGTTCAGGTTCTGATCGCCGTCGCTCTTGGCGCGGCGCTCGGTCATTACTACCCGTCTTTCGCGGTGCCGCTGAAGCCATATGGCGACGCATTCATTCGCGCCATCAAGGTCGTTGTCGCGCCGATCATCTTTACTACCATCGTCGTCGGCATCGCCAAGATGGGCGACATCCGCAAGGTGGCGAATGTTGGCCTGAAGGCATTGATCTATTTCGAGGTTGCCTCGACGATCGCGCTCATCATCGGCATGGTCGTCGGCAACGTCTGGAAGGTCGGGCAGGGCATCAATGCCGATCCTTCATCTTTCGATCCGAGTACCGTTGCGGCCTATGCCAAGGTCGCCCACAACCTGACGCTGACCGACTTCTTCATGTCGATCATTCCGAAGTCGTTCCTCGATCCGTTCGTTCACGGCGATATTCTTCCGGTTCTGTTCATTGCGATTCTGCTGGGTGTGGCTCTCAGCTTCGCAGGTGAGCGTGGCAAGCCGATCGTCTCGTTCCTCGATTCCGCGTCCGTCGCCCTGTTCGGCATGGTGCGGATCATCATGTACTTTGCACCGATCGCAGCCGGTTGCGCGATGGCATTCACTATCGGCAAGTACGGCTCGAAAACACTTGTCGACCTCGGCGAGCTTGTTGTCTCGATCTATATCGTCAGCATCCTGTTCGTGGCGATCGTGCTCGGCGGTTTTCTGAAGTTATGCGGTTTCAACATTTTCCGCGTACTGAGCTATTTCAAGGATGAAATCCTGTTCGTCTTCGCGGCAACGTCCGCCGAAACGATGATGCCACGTTCAATGCAGAAGCTGGAAAAGCTCGGCGTCTCGCGCGAGGTTGTCGGTCTGGTGATGCCGGGCGGGTTCTCGTTCAATATGGATGGTACGGCTATCTACATGACAATGTCCGTTCTTTTCCTGGCTCATGCGTTCAATGTCGAACTGACCATCTGGCATCAGCTTGCCGTACTCTTCGTGATGCTCTTCACCTCAAAGGGTGCAGCGGGCGTGACGGGTGGTGGTTTTGTTGCGCTGGCGGCGACGCTGCCGGTCGTCAACGCGGTGCCTGTAGCGGGTCTCGCGCTGCTGCTGGGTGTCGATCGGTTCATGGCCGAAATCCGCGCAGCGACCAACCTGACCTCCAACATCATCGCAACGCTGGTTGTCGGCCGCTGGGTTGGGGCCATCGATATGGACGTGGCGAAAGCCGAATTTGCCACCGGCTTTGTCGAGACCGACGAGACGCGTGCTTGGGAAAATCCTCATGCAGAGATGCAGGCGGCCGAATAAGTGCGCGCCAGGAAGTGAAAGGACGGCAACATGAGCAACGTTGCGGTAGTGACGCCAGAACGTATCGCGGAAACAGCGAAGACCGGCGGTGGATCGTCGAAGGAAGCGGCCACGCATATGCGCGCCCGCGCGATCGCGAAGGCCGGATCGTTAAGCGATGCGTTGGCTGACGGCACGCTCGAAAAGTCGGCTGTATTGTCGCTGTCCGAGGCCCTCGTTCTGGGGCTTCTGAAGCAGGGTGTCCGGACGTTTTTCGCGATCTTCGGTCATGGTTCGACCGATATCGCGAACGTCCTTGCGATCTACGATGCGGAAGGCGTCACGCGCACCATCAATTGCCGCAATGAGGTCGAGATGGCGCACGCGGCCACCGCGTTGCGCTGGACCTATGGCGAGATGCCCGCCGTCATCACGTCCATCGGTCCGGGCGCGTTGCAGGCGATGGCCGGATCGCTCGCCGCCGCGTCGAACGGCGTGGGCGTCTATCACATCTATGGTGACGAGACGACTTACGGCGAAGGCTACAACATGCAGCAGGTGCCGAAGCCTGCGCAGGGCGTGTTCGGGCGCATGACGGCGGATATGGGTGAGTCCTACACCCTGCATACGCCGCAGGCGTTGCGGGAGGCTTTGCGGCGGGGCGCGAACCGCGTGTTCCACCCTTACAAGGCCGGTCCGTTCTACCTGATGCTGCCGATCAACACGCAGCCTGTGCAGACGGAGGTCAATCTTGCCTCGTTGCCGGAACGGCCGGTGCTGCCGCTTGTCGCGCCGACGGATGCGCGCGCCTATGACGAGGCTTGCGATCTTATTGACGGGCACGCCCGCGTCATGATCAAGGCGGGCGGCGGCACGCGCGGGCACGATGCAGCGATCCGTCGCCTTGCCGAGGCGGCGGGTGCGGTCGTCGTGGTGTCGCCGGGCTCGACCGGTGTGCTGGCGGACAATGATCCGAAGAACATGCATGTCGGTGGCTCGAAGGGATCGATCTCCGGCAATCACGCGATGCGGAATGCGGACCTTGTGATCGTGATCGGGTCACGCGCGGTGTGCCAGGCCGATTGCTCGGGCACTGGCTACAAATCCGCGCGCCATGTTATCAACATCAACGGCGATATCGCCGACGCCACGCACTATAATCACACAACGGCCCTGATCGGCGACATCTCGGTTATCTCCAATGCGCTGTCCGAACGCCTCGAAGGCCGCACGTCCGCCAATGCAGCCGCCAAGCAGAACTGGCTGAAGGCGTGCGCCGCCAAGAAGAAGGAATGGGCGGATTACAAGGCAGAGCGTTATGCGGCGGCGCCGATCAAGGACGCCGTCTGGCAGCGGCCTGCGCTGGCGCAGCCGGCTGCGATCAAGGTGGTCGCGGATTTCGCCAAGCGCATCAATGCTGCGAAGTATTTCGACGCGGGCAATGTCCAGGCGAACGGCTTCCAGATCGTCGAGGACGACAGGACCGGCGACACTTTCACCGAAAGCGGTGCGTCCTACATGGGCTTTGCGACCAGCGCGCTGCTCGCCGCCGCCGGCGCGTCCTCTCCGCGATACGGAATTGCGTTCACGGGCGACGGCTCCTTCATGATGAATCCGCAGATCCTGATCGATGCCGTGGAGCATGGCGTGCACGGCATGGTCGTGATCTTCGACAATCGCAGGATGGCGGCGATCACCAGCTTGCAGCTCGCGCAGTACGGCAAGGAATTCCGCACCAACGATGCGGTGGCGGTCGATTACGTCCAGCTTGCATCGGCGGTGACGGGCGTGAAGGCGATCCACGGCGGCTGGACGGTGGATGAACTCAAGGCAGCTCTCGAAAAGGCTCACGCGCATCAGGGTCTCAGTGTCCTGCATGTGCCGGTTTATGCGGGTGAAGATCCGCTGGGCGAGCTTGGCGCGTGGGGCGAATGGAATGTCGGCAACTGGTGCGAGAACGTTCAGGACCAGTGGCTCCAGCAGGATTTATAACTCGACGGAAGCGAACATGTATCACGAGCGCAATTACGGACTTTACATCGGCGGCAGGTGGACCTGGGGAACAGGCTCCCAGAAAAAGGGCGTTCTCGATCCGGCAACGGGCGAGACCATCGGCCACATTCCAGATGCAACGCCGGAAGACATCGATCAGGCGCTCGCGGCGGCACAGGCAGGTTTTGAGACGTGGCGGAAAACCCCGCCATGGGAGCGCGCGGTGAAGCTGCGCAAGGTCTCGGACCTGCTTCTCGAGCGGATCGACGAACTCTGCATCGTGATGGCGACCGAGGCGGGCAAGCCGCTCGCGGAAGCCAAGGGCGAATGGCTCGCCTGTGCCGAACAGTTCGAATGGTATGGCGAGGAAGCCAAGCGCATCTTCGGCCAGGCCTACAATGGCCGCGATGCGGCCACGCGCATGGCGGTGATCTACCAGCCGGTCGGCGTGGTCGCGGCATTCTCGGCCTGGAATTTCCCGGCACTTCTACCCGCTCGCAAGATCGCAGCGGCGCTGGCGGCTGGATGTTCGGTGATCCTCAAGCCCGCCGGTGAAACGCCCGCGAGTGCAGCGGCGATCCTGCGCGCCTGCCACGAGGCAGGCATTCCGCCCGGCGTGGTCAACATGGTGACCGGAAATTCGGCGCGGATCGCGCAGCAGTTGATCGCGTCGCCGATCGTGCGGAAGGTGTCGCTCACCGGCTCGACTCCGGTCGGCAAGCAGTTGCTGCATCTGTGCGCGGACGGCGTGAAGAAGGCGACGATGGAGCTTGGCGGGCACGCGCCGGTTCTGGTGTTCGAGGATGCGGACGTCGAGGCCGCCGCCGAAGCCTGCGCGCGCGGTAAATTCCGCAATTGCGGGCAGGTCTGCGCTTCGCCGAGCCGCTTCTATGTTCAGGATGCGGCCTATGATCGCTTTGCCAAGGTGTTCGTCGATGTCGCCAAGCAGCTTAAGATCGGCCGCTTCGATCAGGCCGGCGTGACGCTCGGCCCGATGGCGAATGCGCGCGGGCTGGATCACGCCAAGAAGCTCGTCGCGGATGCGGTCGAGAAGGGCGCCAAGCTGTTGACCGGGGGCAGGGTGCCTGTGGGATTTCTGCGGGGCTACTTCTATGAGCCGACCGTGCTCGGCGAAGTGCCGGATGAAGCGCGGATCATGCAGGACGAACCGTTCTCGCCGATCGCTCCAATTGCGCGTTTCAAGACTCTTGAAGAGGTGATAGAACGCGCCAATGCAACACCTTTCGGCCTGACCGGCTACGTTTTCTCGCGAAACCTGCGAACGGCGACTCTGGCTGCGGAAGCGCTGGAAGTCGGCATGGTGGGTGTGAACGAGGTCGGCATCGCTTCTGCGGAATCGCCGTTCGGCGGCATCAAGGAAAGTGGCATGGGGCGTGAAGGTGGCAGCATTGGCATCAAGGATTATCTCGAAGCCAAGTTCATCAAGACGCGCTTGATCTAGGATATAAAAGACAATGAGTGACGAGACCGTCCGTGGCCTGGCCAACGGATTGACGAATTACGGCGACAAGGACTTTGCACTTTACCTCCGCAAGTCGTTTGCCCGATCGATGGGATATTCAGATGCGATGCTGGCGCGACCGACGGTCGGCATCGCCTACACGCAATCCGGCTTCAACAATTGCCACCGGCATTTTCCCGAGATGCTCGACGCCGTGAAGCGGGGCGTGATCGCGGCGGGCGGCCTGCCGCTCGAATTTCCCACGGTTTCGCTCGGCGAAGTGTTTCTCAACCCGACCAGCCTGCGCTTCCGCAACCTGATGTCGATGGACACCGAGGAAATGATCCGTGCCCAGCCGATGGACTCCGTCGTGCTGATGGGCGGTTGCGACAAGACGGTGCCCGCGCAGTTGATGGGTGCGCTGTCGGCGGGCCGACCCGCAATCCAGCTCGTCGGCGGGCCGATGATGACCGGCCGCCATAAGGGCGAGCGGCTTGGTGCTTGCACGGATTGCCGCCGCTTCTGGGCGCAGTATCGCGCGGGCACGGTTGACGACCGTGAGATCAACCAGATCGAGGGCCGCCTTTCCACCACCAGCGGCACCTGCGCGGTGATGGGGACGGCCTCGACCATGGCCTGTATCGCCGAAGCGCTCGGAATGATGATTCCGGGCACGGCCGCGATCCCGGCCGTGCATGCCGATCGCCTGCGCGCGGCGGAGGCGACCGGCATCGCCGCCGTGGGATTGATCGGCAGCGGACGGACGCCCGACAAGATCATCACCGCAAAGTCGGTCGAGAATGCGCTGCGCGTGCTGCTCGCCGTCGGCGGTTCGACCAATGCGATTATTCACCTTACCGCCATCGCGGGGCGTGCGGGCATTCCGATTTCGCTGAAGCGGCTGAACGAATTGTCCGACTCGACGCCGGTGCTGGTCAATCTGAAGCCGACCGGCGCCAATTACATGGAAGATTTCTTCGCGGCCGGCGGGGTCGGTGCGGTGCTGCGTGAGATCAAGAATAGCCTTCATCTGGATTGTCTGACGATCACCGGCGAAACCCTCGGGGAGCGTCTGGCAGCCGATGACGGATGGGTCGATCATGAGGTGGTCGCCAGCGCAGCCAAGCCGATCGAGCCGGTCGGCGGATTGGTTGCTCTGTTCGGCAGCCTCGCCCCGAAGGGTGCGATCCTGAAGCGCTCTGCGGCCGACGAAAAGCTGTTCGAAGGCGAGGGGCGGGCGGTGGTGTTCGATTCGCTTGAAGACATGGCGAACCGGATTGATGATCCTAATCTCGACGTCAATCCCGACGACTATCTCGTGCTGCAGAACGCGGGGCCGTTTTCGGCAAGCTGCATGCCCGAAGCAGGTTACATTCCAATTCCGAAGAAGCTTGCGTCCAAGGGCGTCAAGGATATGGTTCGCCTGTCCGATGCCCGCATGAGCGGCACGGCATTCGGCACCGTCATTCTGCACATCACGCCCGACACCGCATCGGGCGGTCCGCTGGCTTTCGTTCGCAATGGAGATCGGATCCGGCTTTCGGTGAAGAACCGCGCGATCGATCTTCTGATCTCTCCCGAAGAATTCGCCAAGCGCAAGGCAGCCGCAGGCCCGTTCAAGCCGCCGGTGCCGGAGCGGGGCTACGGAAAACTCTACGCGCAGGAAATTCTCGGCGCGGACGAGGGATGCGACTTCAAGTTTCTCAAGCCTTAAAGGGTGTCTGAAGACACCCGATCTACGGGTCGCAAGACCATTATGGGCCGTCCATCATGCATGGGCGGCCCAATTGTTTTTGACCTCTTCCGCCGTGGCCAGGTGCCTTGGCAGGATTGCCGTTTGGCCGCCTAAACCGCTCATTTCCCTGATGTTTCAGCGCAATTTCGCGCGTAAAATCCGCTTTGCCGGTTGAAACCACGGCGCGGTGCCTATAGACAGCGCTCTGCCGGGTCTGTTGGGGCGTAGCCAAGCGGTAAGGCAGGGGATTTTGATTCCCCCATTCGGAGGTTCGATCCCTCCCGCCCCAGCCATCGGCTCTGGAAATCGCTCTGCTTTGGCAAGCACAGCTAGGCTGTCTGTTCTTCTATCTTTGTTTCAGGATGCTCAGCGTTGATCCGGATATGCCTGCTTGACGGGTTAAAGGTAAGCCAGCAAGCAAAGGGTGTTTGTTGCAATAGCGGTTGCAAGCATGACCACGATCAGTCCTCGGATGCGAGGCGCTTGATCATCTATCCCTGAAAGTCGACTCTCAATCATCAAGCCAAAGAATGAGATTTGGCGACCGGAGTCTCGGGGATTCGGTCACTTTACGCGACATTCCTCGGGTTCGTGATCGGCTCTGTGGGAGGCGTGATCGGCGGCATCTGGCTCGGTATATCGCCATTCTTCAGCCGGCTGCTGAATCCTTATATCTGGGCATTCAATGCTCTTCCCAAGGTGGCACTGGATCACGTGATCGACGCACGCGCGGCCTCAGGAGGGGCTTAGAAGTTTCCCTTTGCGGCCTCCGCAAGGATCAGCTTGTCCAGCGTCAGATCCGATACCACACGACGAAGCCGGGTGTTCTCAGTCTCCAGCTCTTTCAAGCGCTTGACCTGATCGCCCTTCAGACCACCGTACTCATTGCGCCACCGATAATAGGTTACTTCCGTCACGCCTATCGCTCGGACTGCGTCTGCTACTTGCGGCCCTGTGCCATCAGCACATTAACCTGCCGAAGCTTCGCTACGATCTCTTCAGCCGTATGCCTCTTCCTTGCCATCGATCTTATCCTCCATCCGAAAACCATACTTCAGGGAGGACCACTTCAAAGGGCGCAGGTCAAAGGCCGTCGCATAAGTCTCTTTGAGTTGCTTCATCTGCATGCTGGCGGCGGACAGCGTCAGATTCAGTCGCCTAGCGGCTGCCTGGAATGAGCCCTCGTCGTGAATCGCCAGAAGTGTTTTCAGGGCTCGAACCGACATCGCTACAGCCCAAGCTCGGTAACAATTTCTTTCGCCGATTCTTTCAGGAGCGGCGCATAGCTGAGCGCTGTTTCAACGGACATTCTGAAACTTGGCGCGTGGATCGAAAGAGTGGCGATGACCGTGTTGTCCGAACGTCGTAATGGAACGGAAACGCCTATCAGTCCGCGATGATATTCTTCCTTGTTCATCGACAGGTCATTTTTTCGGATGGTGCGGCATTCCTCTTCCATCTCATCCAGGTCGACGATAGTGGAGTCGGTAAATTTTTCACGGTGAATGCTGTTGAGGAGCGCCCGCCGGTTTTTCTCCGACATCTGGGCGATCAGTAGCTTGCCTGATGCAGTCGCGTGGACAGGAACGCGGGAACCGGATTGCAATTGCATGCGCAACGGCCAATCGCATTCCACGCGCTCGAGATAGAGCACTTCGTGATTTTGCAGAACCGAAAGGTTGCAGGATTCTTTCACGCGGTCGACGAGCTTCTGCATGATACCGCGAACGATTGGCTGACGAGCCTGAGCGACGAGCGCATCGACCGAGAGACGGAGCCATGATGCTCCGACTGTGTAGCCCTTGCCGCTGAGATCGCGCTGGACGAACCCGACATCTTCAAGTTGCAGGAGCAGGCGATGAACCGATGGCTTCGGCATCTTCGCCTGCTCAGCGAGATCAGCGAGTGATTTCGATTCTTCGGCGGAGGCAATGGCTTGAAGCAGACGCGCGGCTTTTTGAACCGCGGTCATCTTGCTGTCTGCGTCGTCGTTCGCTTTTGTCACCATCGTTCACCTAACGCCGGGATCAGAGTTTTGCTTCAGCCCAATTCTTTCCAGTCGCCGGCGCGTTCAACAGCATTGTGCCTCACAGCGTCTAGATCAATCTCTGGCATGCTGCCATCGATAACGACGGACGCACCTTCGCATTTCAGGGCTGGCTTAAGAAGCTGGATAGGGGTCTTGAGAAACCCATTCATTTCACCGGCAGTTGTGATGTTGCCGAGTGCTACGCAAAGCTCCATCCAGCAGCCGAGGTCTGTTGCGACGCCGTTTCCGAGAACTGCGGTCATACCATGGTCGGAAATCTGCCGAAGCCCGTTCTCCAAAGTATTCAATCGACCCAATTTCATGAGTTTGAGTTTGATGTAATTGGCGCATTTTAGACCGGCTGCTCGATCTATGTCACGCAGAGTGTAGATCGATTCGTCGAGCATCAACGGCACTTTGCTGACACCTGCGATGGCGGCAGCCGAGTCCCAGTCTTCCGCGGCACAAGGCTGTTCGACCAGTTCGATATCTTCCGGTTCGAGCCGGCTCAGAAAATGAATTGCTTGTTCGCGATTGTAGCCCTGATTCCCGTCGACGCGTAATTTTGCACGCCCACTCACGATATCCCGGACCACATTGACCTGCCTGAGATCTGTCTCGGGCTCCCATCCGATTTTAACCTTCAGCGTTTTGTAGCCGCGGTTGAGCAACGTCTCGACTTCGTGCTCGAGCTTGTCGCGATAGTCGGCCTTGCCGTTGACAGTGCCGAGCAATTCGAAGCGGCCACGACGCTGCAGGATTGGATTTCCTGCCAACCAATCGAGCGCGGTTAGAAATGCCGTCGCAGTGAAAGGGGCGCTGTCCAGCATTTTATCGCATGCCGACATAAGTTCGTGGGTCGTTTTACAGCGATCTGTCAGATCTTTCGCCAGCGACCAGCCTTGTTCGATCGTTTCGTCGGTATAGCCGGGAAGGATGGTCGCTTCACCCCAGCTCACAGCGCCATTGCTGAGTATTGCCACGAGCAGAACGTCGAAATGTGTCTGCTCACCGAATGCCAGTCGATAGGGGACCGTGAGGGGAAGCCGCAACCGGGCGGCGGCGAGGGTGATTTTGGAATTGGAAAGGACGGAGGACATGAGTTAAGCGTTCCATTTTATAATATATAACGTACCATTTTTTTGTAGACTCGCCGGAGATTTGCTGTCAAGTTTTGATCCAGATCAAAAGAGGCAAAACGCCTTTCCAAAAAACCTAAATAAATCAGGGAGTACGCTAATGAGGGGTCTTCTGTGGGCTTTCGCTGCAGGCTTGGCCGGTATTGTGGCCGCTTCGCCAGTTGCATCTGTGGCGGCCGATTTTCCGTCTCGTCCAATTACCTTCATTGTGCCTTGGGGGCCGGGCGGCGGCGCTGATCAGGTGGCGCGGATCATCAGCAAACTGATTGAGCCGGAGCTGAAGGCCTCCGTGCCAGTGGTGAACATGCCGGGCGCGACCGGGCAAACCGGCCTGACCAAGCTCGTGACCTCGCCGGCGGACGGCTACACCATCGAGGTAATGACCGGCGATACCTTTGCATTGTTCGCTGCGAAGAATTCTCGCTTCAAGCTTGAGCAGATCACGCCGCTTGCGGTGATGATTCAGCAGCCATCTGGCTTCTTCTCGAACGCAACCGGCCCATTGCAGACCTGGGACGATGTGCAAAAGGCGGTGAAGGACAAGGAGATGCGCGTGGCGGTGACGGGCTATGGCAGCCCGGACGATATGTCGGTTAACTTCTTCAAAAACATGGGCATGAAATTCCAGAGCGTTGGCTTTGCCGAGCCCGGCATGCGTTACGCATCGGTGGTCGGCGGGCAGAGCGATCTGCTTTACGAACAGGCTGGTGACGTCCGCAGTTTCATTGACGGCAAACAGATCAAGCCGGTGCTGTTCTTCAGCAAGAAACCGGTCGAGGGCTTCGAGGACGTCGCTTACTCGGGCAAGCTCGGCCACAAGGTTCTGCTTCCGCAGTTCCGTGTCGTTATTGTTCGCTCCGGCACAGATCCGGCGATCGTCAAGACCTTGTCGGATGCGTTGGCCAAAGTCGCGCAGGCCAAAGAATACCGCGACTATCTCAAGCTGCAGTATGCCGAATCCGACAGCTTCATCGGTTCTGAGAACAGTGTGAAGTTCATGAAGGAATGGCTGAGCGAGGCGGATGCCCTCTCACAGTCCAACGCCGCCACCGCGGCTGCCAAGTAATTGCGTCTGTAACCATGTCTGGTGACGCAATGTCCAGTAAACCAATGCATGGGGGCGCCGAGTCCGGCGCTCCTGTGTCTCCGCTGAAATGGCTCCGCGAACTCGGGCCTTATATTCTCATTATCGGCGCCGCTATCTATTTCTATCGCGTCGCGTCCGAGATTTCCTATACGGAGATTCCCGGCCAAATGGGACCGGAGCGATGGCCCAAGATCATCATCGCTTTGCTGATCGCCGTTTGCGCATTCGAGGTTGTGCGTCGGATTTTCGTGTCGGTCAGGCCGCGTCCCGTTTCGGATGCTGCGAGCGAGGCGGATGAAGGCTTCTCGCAACAGATGGAAGCCCATCCGCTTCTGGTCGCTGCTGCGACTGCCGCCACGGTCGGCTATCTGCTGCTGTTCGACCTTGTCGGGTTCTTCGTCGCGACGGCCCTGTACCTCGTCGCTGTGATGTGGATCGGTGGGGTTCGCAGGCCCGTGTTTCTCGGCTTGTTGTCGCTGGCGATCAGCTTCGCATTCTCATTCTTCTTCATGAAACTGATCTACGTCGCCCTGCCGCTCGGGGAGGGGCCATTCGCCCGGATTTCCCTGATCGTCATGAAACTCGTCGGCGCTAACTGAGGGCAGCGGAATGGATACCTTTCACCTTCTGATCGCAGGCTTCGCCGAAGTTTTCAAATGGCAGGATATGGTTGCCCTGGTGATTGGCTTGTGCGTCGGCATGGCCGTGTCCGTGCTGCCGGGGCTTGGCCTTGTCATGGGTGTCGTGCTCGCGCTGCCCTTTACCTATTCGATGAGTCTCGAGACCTCGATCATCCTGCTCACTGCCATCTACATGTCCGGCACCTATGCCGGCTGTTACACGGCGATCCTCTACAAGATTCCAGGCGAGCCGATGGACGTTCCACTGCTTTGGGACGGTTGGGCTATGACGATGCGTGGTGATGCCGCGAAGGCCCTCGGCTGGGCGCTGGTCGCGGCTCTCACCGGAGGCCTCGTGTCCTCGGCGGTGATGGTTAGTCTCGCCGGCCCGCTCAGCAAAGTTGCTTTGAGCTTCGGTGCGCCGGAATATTTCGCGGCCGTCTTCTTCGGATTGACGACCGTGGTCGCGCTGGCAGGAAAGTCCTTGCCGAATGCGCTGATCAGCATGTGCATTGGCCTGCTGGTATCCACGGTCGGCATCGATGCCACCTACGGCTCGGAACGCTTCACCTTCGGCTCCGATGTGCTCATCAATGGCGTGCCGTTCGTGATGGTGCTGGTCGGCATGTACGGTTTTGGCGAAATCCTCGACAAGATCGGGCAAGGCTCGAAGTCCGTCTCTTTGCCGGGCAACAGCAGCACAGCGACCAGCCTGCCGTCGTGGAAGGAATTGTGGGGACTGCGTGCGACCCTGCTGCGGAGCACGACCATCGGCACGTTGCTTGGTCTCATTCCAGGGGCGGGCGCGACGATCTCTTCTTTCGTGTCCTACGGCGTCGAACGGCAGTACGGCAAGCGGGGCCGCCAGATTGGCACCGGCATTCCGGAAGGTATTGTCGCTCCGCAAATCGCGTCTACTGCATCGGTGGCCGGGCATATGGTGCCGCTGTTGACGCTCGGCCTGCCGGGTAGCGGTGCGACTGCGGTGATCCTTGCGGCGTTCCTGCTGCATGGCGTGCAGCCCGGACCGTTCATGCTGAAGAATCCGGAATCGGCGCTCACCGTTTACACCATCCTGGCATCCATGTTCGTGTCGGTGATTGGCATGTGCCTGCTCGGCTTTGTCTGGATACGGCTTGTGATCAAGGTGCTCAAGGTCCCGCCGGGAATCCTGATCGCCATCATCGCTATGTTCGCGCTGATTGGTGCGTTCGCCGACCGCAACGCCATGTCAGATCTGTGGGTAGTGGTGATCTTCGGCGTGCTCGCCTGGATCATGGAACGGGTCAAACTGCCAGTGGCTCCGATGGTGCTCGGCGCCATTCTCGGACCCATTGCCGAGGACTCGTTCACGCGCAGCATGATCACCTATCACGACGACTGGACGATGTTCTTCCGGTCGCCAATTAGCGCAACGCTGATGTTCCTGGCGTTGCTATCGCTCGTGTTCCCGACGCTGAAGAAGATGATTTTCCGTTCTCCAAAAGAGACGCGTCCTGACATGAAGATAGCTGAAGCGGCCGCAGCGGCGAATTCCAACTGATTGAAGCGCATTCGATAAACTAACGAGGACGATAATGCCCATCATTGATACCGATGTTCACGAGAGCTTTGCCAGCTTAAAGGACTTGGTGCCGTATCTTCCGGAGCCATACAAAAGCTGGATTGCGAATGGTGCGTGGCGCGGTTTTAGCCAACCGTTCGCCTACACATCGCCGGGCAACGGCAATCGCGCTGACGTCAAGAGCGCCGACGGATCTGCTTCTGTCTCGGATTACAGGTTAATGCGCGATCAGTTGCTCGATTCATACAAGCTGACCTATGCGGTGCTGACCGGTTACTTCTACCCAACCGGGCTGAAGCTGCAGTATGGCCTCGCCAGTGCATTGGCGAGCGCCTACAACGACTACGTTCTTGAGCACTGGATATCCAAGGACAAACGCTTTCTCGGCAGTGTACAGATCAATGCGCGTGACCCCGAAGCGGCTGCGCGCGAGATCGACCGTATGGCCGCGCATCCGCAGATTCGGCAGGTGATGTTGCCGGTGGTGGATGACATCGCTTACGGCCATCCGATGTATCGCCCGATCTTCGCCGCGGCGGAGCGCAACAAGATGATGGTCGCTTTCCATCACACGACGTTTGCTCAGGGGCCTTACGGCATGGGCCTGCATTACATGGAACGGCACTGTCTGATTCCGATTTCGCTGATGCCGCAGGTGATCAGCTTGATCGCTAACGGCGTGTTCGATGCCTATCCGAATCTCCGCTTCATGATTTTGGAGGGCGGATTCAGCTGGCTGCCGCATGTGATGTGGCGCATGGATCGCGAATATCGTCAGGGCCGCGTCGAGATTCCGTGGGTCAAGAAGCTGCCGAGCCAGCATTGCCGTGAGCGGTTGCGGCTCTCAACCCAGCCTACCGAGGACATAAACGGTGAGGACTGGATGAAGTTGATCGATCTGATGGGCACCGATGACATCCTGGTGTTCTCGACCGACTATCCACACTTCGATTTCGACGATCCGAATGCGGCGATTCCGAAATCGCTGCCGACTGGCACGCGCGACAAGATTCTTTGGAAAAATGCGGCAGACTTTTATGGTCTCGACGTCCGCGAGCCGGCAATTCCAAATCAGGCGGCAGAGTGATTTATGGCTAAGCATGTTGTTTGTGAGGTATCGGACCTCGAGATCGGAAAGATTGTTCCAGCCAAAATTGGCCGTTCGCCGATCATCGTCTCCAAGCTGCCGTCCGGAGAAATCCGGGTTGTCGGAGGGCGCTGCCCGCATCAGGGAGCCGAGCTAGAGCACGGCTGCATCTCCGGGATGACCGAAAGCGATGCTGTGAATGAAATGACATTCTGCAACTACGGCGAGACGCTGCGCTGCCCGTGGCATGGGTTTGAGTTCTCACTCGTCGATGGCCTACCTACAGTGAGGGACACAACCCAGTTGCCGATGAAGCTGCGCATCTACGACGTTCACGTCGAAGGCAATCAAGTTGTGGTCACCACATGATGTTGGTTGAGGTGGTTGATGGGAAAGGCGAACGAACTGCCTTCACAGCCGAACCTGGTCAACGGCTACTTCATGCCGGCCTGATGAAGGGGATCGGTCTGCCGCATGAATGCGGAACGGGGACCTGCGGCAACTGCAAGGCATCGGTCGTGACTGGTATGGTCAGCAATCTCTGGCCGCAAGCGCCCGGCACGAAGGTTTGCCGCCGCTCGGGAGAGGTTCTGTTGTGCCAGACAGCGGCAACCAGTCCGCTGCAGGTCAAGCTGAGTTCGGCATTTCTCGCCCCCTGTCAGCCACCTTGCGCAACCAGAAGCGGGCGCCTGACACTCAAGCGCATGCTGACGCCTGACGTTGGTTTGTTCGATGTCTCGCTTAACGAGTCCCCTATAAAATACCAGCCGGGGCAATTCGTTCTTCTGTCTATTCCGGGCGTTGAGGGGCCGCGCGCTTACTCCATGATCAGCCATGAGCCGAATGAGGCGCGCTTGAGCCTGCTCATTCGACGCAGCCCGGATGGCATGTTTACGTCGCGAATATTCGAGGGCGAATGCGATGAGGACGTCGAGGTTTTCGGTCCGCTTGGCCGCGCGACTTTTACAACCTCTGAACAGCGGCCGTTTATCGCGGTAGCCGGAGGTTCCGGCATCGCGGGGATGATGGCGATCATTCGACATGCGCTCGCCGACGGTCACTTTGATGGATATCCCTCGCATTTGTTTTTTGGTCTGCGTCATCCCGATGCGAGCTATTTGCTCGATGAGCTTTCGGAGTTTGTCGAAAGATCGTCCGGGAAACTGCAGGTTACCGTGGCGTTTTCGGATGCTTTGAGTGCCGAATCCGTCACTTCGCGATATCCGGCACTCGGGTTTAGTTTTGGCCCGGTTCATGAAGTCGCGCGCGATTATGTTCGAGGCGTGGTCAAGGCGAGCGACGTGCAGAAACCTCTGTTCTTCGTGGGCGGTCCGCCGCCAATGGTGGACGCAACCATGCGTGCGTTGATCACCGAGTGCAAGATTAGTCCAACAGAGATTCGTTATGACCGTTTCGGCTGAGATATGGTTGCCCTTGGGGCCTCTCGATGACATGGAGGACGGTGAACGGCGAGAAGTCACGCTGCCGACCGGAAAGATCATCCTACTGATAAGGGCAGAAGGAAAAATCCATGCGGTCTGCGCCGATTGCCCTCATCAAGAGACGCCGCTCGCAGAAGGCTCCGTCGATGGGACGATCCTGACCTGTCCGCTGCACTTTTGGCAGTGGGATATCCGAACGGGCGAGGAGATCGGCCTCGCAGAGCTTCCGCTGGAGATTTTCGAGATTCGCTATGACAACGGCGAGTGGTTCGTTCGCGCTTAAATAACACCGCTCTTGATCAGAAGGGCGGAAGAACAGGGAAACGACGATGAAGTTATTGGGGCGGGCAGACTCGCTGAACGTGCGCAAGGTGCTCTGGGCTGTATCCGAACTTGGGACGAGTATTGACCGGGAAGATTACGGCGGCCCATTCGGAAAAAACGATACGCCGGAATATCTGAAAATGAATCCGAATGGACTCGTACCAACTCTCGTCGATGGCGAAACCGCGATCTGGGAATCCAATACGATCATTCGCTATCTGGCAGCAGTTACGCCAAATGACGGGTTTTTCGGTCGGGATGCCGCGAGCACCGCGCAAATTTCGCAGTGGATGGATTGGCAGCTGACGTCTCTCAATCCTCACATGCAGGTCCTGTTCGCCCAGATCGTCAAGCTCGGCGACAAACGAAACGAAAAGGTCGTCGAGGACAATACGACAACGATAAACAAGTTACTGAATGAAGTTCTCGCAAAGAGCTTGCCTGATCAAGGCTTTCTTACTGGTTCCAAGGTCACGGCCGGCGACGTTTGTGTCGGGGTCATGCTGCATCGTTATGTTTCGTTGCTGGGGGCGTCGGGACTTGCCGACCGGGTGATAGCTTATCACAGGGCGTTGGCTGATCGGCTGGGGTTCAAAACTTACGTCGCGATCGGGAAGCCGTAAGGCGAGCGAGATGGACTGGCTGGCCGTATCAGGGGCGGTATTGGCGGTCACCGTCGCATCCTTTGTGCGCGGACTGACGGGGTTTGGCTTTGCCATTGTCGCGATGCCGCTGCTCGCACTTGTTTATCCGCCGGTTGTAGCAGTCCCTGTTGCCACGCTGCTTCAAATTCCCTCCGGCTTGCCGACCGTTCTGCGTGACTGGTGCGACACGAATTTTCGCGCGGCGACGATCGCATGGATCGGTGGCATGCCTGCTCTGATTCCGGGCGTCTTTCTTCTCGGCGTCGTTCCGGCCGACATTATGAGGTTGATTGTAGGTGGTGCAGTTGTTTTCTCGACCGTAGCGCTCGCCTTTGCTCCTAAACTTGAACGCGATCCAAAATCATATGAACTGGTAGGAGCAGGAGCCCTTAGCGGATTAATGCAGGGTGCGGTGGCAATGGCGGGTCCGCCGATCATCCTGCTCATCCTGTCATCATCATGGAATGCTGCGCGTTGCCGCGCCACGCTATCCTTTATTTTTCTTCTCCTTGGCACGGCAAGTCTGGCGTTCGGAACCATCCACGGCATCGTGAACAGGGAGAGTGTGGTGATCGCGACCATTACAGTGCCCGGGCTTTTGTTGGGCCAGGCGATCGGTACGCATCTCTTCGTACGCATTGATGGCAAACGATACCGGAGTGTTTCAACGTTTTGTGTTGCGGCAGCGGGGTTCATGGTCGTCGTGCGCGGTCTGATGTCGCTTTTTTGAGAAGGCTTGGAGTAATGAGAGCAATCAATATCCATCAGTTTGGCGGTCCCGAGGTTTGTGAAATTCAGGAGATAGCCATTCCGACACCTGCCGAGGGCGAGGCGCTTGTCCGCGTGGCCTATGCCGGCGTCAACTTTATCGATATCTATATGCGGAACGGGACGTATGCCCGATCTCATACATACAAAACGCCTCTGCCGATGGTCATCGGTATGGAGGCGTCCGGCACCATCGAGGCGGTTGGCAGGGGCGTAGCCGACTTGAAGGTGGGGCAGCGCGTCGCGTTTTGTTTGTCGCGCGGTTCGTATGCTGAATATGTCGCGGTGCCCGCATGGAAACTGGTCCCGCTACCTGATGACATCTCCTTCGAGCTTGGCGCAGCTGTCATGCTGCAAGGGTGTACGGCGCATTATCTGAGTCACTCTGCCTTTCCTTTGCAGCACGGGCAAAGCTGTCTGGTTCACGCCGGAGCGGGTGGTGTCGGACAATTGCTAATCCAGCTCGCGAAAAATCTAGGTGCCACAGTGTTTACAACTGTGAGCACGCGGGAAAAGGCTGATATCGCCCGAAGCCGGGGCGCCGACCACTGCATTCTCTACCGCGATACGGACTTCCGCGAAGAAATTATGAAGCTGACATCCGGCAAGGGTGTCGATGTGGTCTACGACTCGGTCGGCAAAACGACAATTACCGATAGTATCCGGTGTATCCGCCGTAGAGGCCTTTGCGTGTTGTTCGGAGCGAGTTCGGGTGTTGTGGATGCGATCGAACCGCTTGCGCTTGCAGAAACCGGCTCAGTGTTTTTTACGCGCCCCCATCTAGCAGACTACATGGCGACCGCCGAGGAAATCCGTGGGCGGGCCGGAGATCTCTTCAGGATGGTGAAAGAGAAGCGGTTGTCGATGGCGATCGATACCGTCTTCCCGTTGGCCGATGTGGCCGCTGCCCATCGTTACATCGAAGACGGAAAGACCCGCGGAAAGCTCTTACTCCAAGTCAACCAATAAAAATCAACACAAGAAGGATATAGAAGATGCGTCTAAAAGATAAGGTAGCAATCGTCACCGGTGGCGCCAGCGGAATTGGCAAAGCGATGTGCAAGGCGCTCGGGGGAGAAGGTGCGAACGTTGTCGTGGTTGATCTTGACGGACAGAAGGGTAAAGAGGCCGCGAAGGAAATCGGCGGAAAGAGCATCAGTCTGCAGGCTGATGTGACCAGCTCCGCTTCCATGAACAAGATGGCGGAAGAAGTCGAGAGTCAGTTCGGACGTATCGACATTCTCATTAATAATGTTGGCGTCCGCATTACCAAGCCGTTTCTGGATCACACCGATGCCGACTGGAATACGATGATCCAGACCAATCTCACCGGGCCATTTCTCTGCTCCCGCGCGGTAGTGCCGTTCATGAAACGTGCGGGGAAGGGCCGGATCATCAATACCGCTTCAATCGCGAGCTTCGTCGGACGACCGAACCGCGTCGCCTACGTTTCGGCGAAGGCCGGTCTTCTCGGCATGACGCGAGCAATGGCGATTGATCTCGGCCCGATGGGCATTACCTGTAATGCCATTGCTCCTGGTTCGATCAACTCGCCAATGAACGCCAGTCAAGCAGCTGACGCCGAGAACGATTGGGGCAAGGAAACGCCTATGGGCCGCTGGGGAACAGCGGAAGATATCGCGAATGCCGCAGTTTTTCTGGCACTCGATGAATCGAGCTACATCACGGGCGCCGAACTAAAGGTCGATGGCGGCTGGGTTTCTACCAAGGCCAGAGCGGGCGAATTGGTTTAAATGCCCCCGGGTCAGCGAACAGATTATCGTTCTTAATGCGGATGCAGCGTCAGGCGTTCAACCCAAAAGCCGTGTTGGGCAGTTGAAGAATCCAGTCCGCCGAACCCTTGAGGTGGTTTTCCATAGCGGCTTGCGCGGCCTTGGCGTCTCCGGCCAAAATAGCTTCCGCGATCTGAGCATGATCGTGATGCGAACGCGCGGAATTTTCCGGCTGCATCGATTGCCCCACCTGAAACATTACGATGGGAAGTTGCAGGTTGTCGATCAGCTGCGTCAGTTGTTTATTGCCGCCGAGGCTTACGATCGTGCGATGATAGAGCCTGTTCTGCCGCATGAAGAGCGGCCAGGCGCGTGCAGATCCATCGGGCTTCACTTCATCCCAGACGGCGAGAAACTGCTCGCGATGATCCGCATCATGGATGCGCTCCGCGGCGAGCCTTGCGCCGAGCCCTTCAAGATTGATGCGGATTTGAAACAGGTCGCGCACCTGCTCGCGAGATAGCCGGCGCACCATTGCGCCGCGGTTGGGTGTGATGTCGACCAATCCTTCCGCTGACAGGCGTTGAAACGCTTCGCGGATCGAGCCACGGCTAACACCGAGTTGCTCCACCAGATCGTTTGCGACCAGCCGTTGGCCGGGGACGATGCGGCCCGCGAGAATGGCATTGCGGACACGCTCAATAATGTCGTCGACGGTTTGCCCGCGCCGTTGATTGGGTTCCTCCTTCACGATGATATCCGCGCTCTGCATGGGTCCGGTCCTTGGGTCGCGTTGTGAAGACTATATCCAATGCTTGACTCTCTGGAAGGTCCGAAAATAGTGTAGGGCAATCTTGTAGAACAAAATAGACGCAGGCTCGATCCTGCGCGGGGAAGCGAAACACCAAGGAAAGGATGGCCTCGCCGACAGCGGCTAACTCCTCTGACTGCTCGCAATTCACTTTGAGAATCCACGTGCCGGTTTTGCGCTGCTGATCCAGCGAAAGCCGATCGTGATCGCTTGGGCCAGCGCTCGGGCGGAACGCAATGTCAAAGATCAGGAGCCATCGATGGATTTAGGAATTAAGGATCGCGTCGCCATCGTCACCGGCGGAAGTCGCGGCATCGGCCGGGAAAGTGCCCGCGAGTTTCTGCAGGCCGGGGCCAAGGTAATGATCTGCTCGCGCACCAGGGACGAGCTGGAGAAAACCCGTGACGAACTCGCCAAGCAGACCGGCGGCGAGATCAAGTGCATTGTTGCGGACACCACGAAGCCTGCCGACATCGCGCGGGTCGTGGATGAAACAGTCAAGACGTTCGGGACGATCGATATTCTCGTCAACTGCGCCGGCACGATGTATTCCGGCCGTTTCGAGGAAATGACCGATGAGGGCCTGCAGAAACAGCTCGACACCAAGCTGTTCGGTTTCATGCGGATGATCCGCACCGTCGCCCCGATCATGCGGAAGAAGAAATGGGGCCGCATCATCAGCATGATCGGCGGGGCGGGCAAGGAGCCGGATCCGTACATGTTCGGATCGGCTATTACCAACAGCGCGTTGCTCAACATGACGAAGTCGCTTTCCACCGAATTCGGTCCCGACAACGTGATGGTGAACGCCGTATGTCCGGGTTGGGTGGCGACCGCGTTATGGCGGCAGCATGCGGACGGCCTGCAGAGAGAGCTTGGCGTCAAAGACGAGGAAGAAGCGCGGCGTTTGGCCGCGAAGAAAAACGCGCTTGGACGCTTCGGCAAGCCGGAAGAGCTTGCAAGCGCGATTGCGTTTTTGTGCTCGGAGCGTGCAAGCTACATCACCGGCGTTTCGCTCAACGTCGATGGAGGCCGGTTGAAGGGGCTCTGGTAAGAGGCTTTTGTGGGTGGTCCGTGAGCGGGCCGTCTATCCTGATCAAGCGAGGCGAGCGGTGAGATGATCGAACTGCAGGGCATCGGGAAAACGTTCGGCGCCGGCGCAAGCAGGACGCTGGCGGTTGCCGACGTCAACCTAAAGATCAAGCCGCGTTCGATCGTCGCTCTGATCGGTCCGTCCGGTTGCGGCAAGTCCACGCTCCTCAACATGGTCGCGGGCCTTTACAGGCCGAGTAGCGGCCAGGTTGTATACGACGGCCGCAGCGTATCCGACGTCAACACAGATGTCGGGTATATGACGCAGAAAGACAACCTTCTGCCTTGGCGCAATGTTCTCGACAACATTTCGCTACCTCTTGAATTGATTGGCACCGCACGCGAGGCACGGTACGAGCAGGCGAGTGAACTGATCCGCCAAGTCGGCCTCGAAGGCTTCGAGGACAAATTCCCCAGCAGTCTTTCGGGCGGCATGCGCAAGCGTGTCTCTCTGGCACGGATGCTGCTGTACCGGCCAAAGACGTTGCTGCTGGATGAGCCTTTCGCCGCGCTTGATGCGCAGCTCCGGCTCGCGATGCATGATCTTCTTCTCAAGCTGTGGTCGGAACAGCAACAGACCATCATTCTCGTTACGCACGATCTGGTGGAAGCCGTGACGCTCGCGGATCGCGTCGTGGTATTCACCAAGCGGCCCGCGATGGTGGCGATGGATCAGGCGGTCGATCTGCCGCGCCCACGCGATGTTCGCGAGGTTCGTTTCACCAAGTCATTTCACGACATCCACAATTCGATCTGGGATCGCCTTCGCGAGGAATATGACGAGGACAAGGTTTGAGCGAGCAAGCCGCACTTGAGAACGTCGAGGTTCAAGCCGGGGCTACTGATGCCGATCAGAGCGACGGGCTCGCGGCTGTCAGTACACCGGTGATGGCGGCCTGCCAGATTGTCTTCGGCATTGTTTTGCTGGTGATCTGGCAAGCCGCATCCACCTGGCTGATCGATCCGTTCTTCATCAGCAGCCCGACCGAGGTGCTGGCACGGCTATGGGCCTGGACTCGCGACGGCAGCATTTTCGTTCATATCTGGGCGACACTGTATGCGACATTTCTCGGCTTCATCATTGGGTCTGTGGCCGGTGTGATCGGCGGAATCTGGCTCGGCATGTCGCCGTTCGTCAGTCGGTTGCTAAACCCTTATATCTGGGCCTTCAACGCTCTTCCGAAGGTGGCACTGGCGCCGCTCCTGATCTTGTGGTTCGGCCTTGGCATCCAGTCAAAGGTCGCGCTCGCGGCGGTACTTGTCGTGTTTTTGGTTTTCGTCAACACGTTTTCCGGCGTGCGTGAGGTCGACCGAGATTTGATCGACGGCGTCCGGCTGATGAAGGCGAACCGCTCGCAAATCCTGATGAAGGTCATTCTGCCCTCGGCGATGTCGTGGATTTTTGTTGGTTTGAAGTCGGCCCTGCCTTTCGCGCTGATTGGCGTGATCATTGGAGAGATGATCGCTTCCAACAAGGGGCTTGGATACCTCGTTCAACGCGCGGGCAGCGAGTTTGATACGGCGGGTGCTTTTGCCGCCCTGACGATTATCGCGGTGATCGCTGCTGTTCTCAATGAACTTGTTCAGGCGGCGCAGTCGCGGCTGGAACGCTGGAAGATCGTAAGTCGATAAAACAGAAAGCACCTCAAGGGTGGAAACAGGAGGAGGCGCTAAGATGAGAATTATCAAGTGTGCGGTCCTAGCCATGTTTGCGGTTATCGGTGCGACATGTGCCAATGCCCAGGAAGCTGTTCGTATCACCAATATCGGGCACGGCTATTATGCAGGGCCGCTTTACGTGGCGATGCGCGAGAAGCTGTTCGAGAAGCATGGGTTGAAGGCCAACGTTACCTTCGTTAAGGGTGGTGCGCTCGTGCTGCAGTCGCTGCTCAGCAAGGATGCCGATTTCGGCGTGTTGAGTTATGAGCACGTCATTACGGCTGCAGCGCAGGGCAAGGACCTCGTGGAGGTCTTCAATATTACGACGCGGCCGATCAACAATGTGATCGCCAACAACGATATGCTGAAGTCTGACGCCAAAATGTCATTAAAGGACAAGATTCTGTCCTTGAAAGGCAAACGTGTCGGTACGCCTTCGGCCGGCGGGTCCGGAGAAAAGATGCTCGGCGTTCTCGCCAAGAAGTATGGATTGAATCTGCCGGGAGACATCCAGCTTGTCTATCTTGGTGCGGATGCCGGCGGCTATGTCGGTGCGTTTCAGGCCAAGATGATCGACGCGGCGATGCCGTTCGAACCGGCGGGCGCCATGCTCGAACAGAAGAAGCTCGGCGGTATTCTCGTCAACCTGATGAGCGGTGACGTCGAGCAGTTCCGCGATCTGAATTTCATGGGCGTGGCGACAAGCCCCGATCTCATCAAGAGCAATCCGGCACTCGTGAAGAAAGTGGTGGCTGTGTTCGCCGAGGCCCAGCAGATCCTGCTTGATCCGTCGCGGGGCAAGAAGATCATGGCTCAGGAATTTCCGCAGATGGAGGCTGCTACCAATGAGCGGTCTTACGAAATTCTGTCTCAGATCTGGAGCAAGGATGGACGGATGAGCGTTGCTGGCGGCAAAAAGGTCTACGACTTCCTGCAGCCAAATGGCGACAAGAAGATCGAGTTCGAGAAGACGTTCACCAACGATTTCCTTCCTGCAAAGTAGGTCAACATGACCGCCGATCCGCACCTCGTCAGCGAAGAGCATTGGGCGCAGAAGGGGGATGTGTCGCTGTTCGTGGCGCGCAAGCGGTTGCGCGAGCGCTCTGCGGATCAGAGACAGCGTCTCCCCGTGATTCTGGTGCATGGTTCGTCGAATTCGGCGCTGCCGACGTTCGACCTCACCGTGCCCGGACATCCTGACTATTCGCTAATGGACTGGCTGGCGTTGCGCGGATGGGATGTCTGGGCGATGGACCATGAGGGATATGGCCGTTCCACCGTTACGTCCGGCAATTCGGATATTGCGACCAGTGTCGAAGACCTCAAGGCGATGGGCAACGTGATTGCGGCCGAGACAGGTACTACGGCATTCAATTTGTACGGTCTGTCGTCGGGTTCGCTGCGGGTTGCAGCCTTCGCACAGTCCGCGCCCGATCGCGCTGCGCGGATCGTGCTGGATGCGTTCGTGTGGACGGGCGAGGGCTCGCCGACGCTGGAGAAGCGCAAGGAGGGAGTCGCGCAATTCAGGGCGTCCAACCGACGCGCGATCGATCTGGATTATCTTGTTGGAATTTTTCTGCGTGACGGGCCGGGGACAACCCATCCTGCCGTCGCCGAGGCGTGTGCGCTTGCGCAACTCAAGTACGACAATTCCGTTCCAACAGGAACCTATCTGGACATGACGACCAAACTGCCGCTGGTCGATCCCGCGAAAATTTCCTCGCCTACCTTCGTCGTGCGCGGTGAGCACGACAGTCTGGCCACCATGAGCGATCTTCTGGCGTTTTTCGATCGCTTGTCGACAAACGATAAGAGGTTTGCGGTTCTACCGCATCTCGCTCATGTTGCCACGCTCGGCAAAAATCGCCACGTGCTTTGGAATGCTGTCGACGAATTCTTTCAGGCGGGATTCATCTCACACCGGTAGCGCGATCGAATATTTTACCTGACTGAGGGCAAAGCTCGATTCGATCGATGCAATTCCATCGAGCCGTGTCAGCTTGGTTTTGAGGAATGTCTCGTACGAGGCCAGATCGGCCGCAACCACGCGCAGTAAATAATCGCGGTTTCCGGTCATCAGATAGCACTCGAGCACCTCGCTCCATCCCGAAATCGCCTTGGCGAAGCGATTGAGGTCTTCCTCCTTCTGGCGCTCAAGCTTGATCGAGATGAAAACGCTCACGTGCAGGCCGAGCGATTTCTGATCGACCATCGCGCCATAGCGCGTGATGATTCCGTTTTCTTCGAGCAGCTTCACGCGGCGATGGCAAGGCGAAACCGATAGGCCCACGCGCTCGGCGAGATCCTGCATTGTAATCCGACTGTCTGTTTGGAGAATTGAAAGGATTTTGCGGTCGATCGCATCGAGTTTCGACATTGGAATATATCCATAATATTTATGGTCAAAGTATTATTATATCCCAATATTGTGAGTTTTATTGTAATATTTTGAAATATTTGAAGCCCGCTATGGGATTAGGCTGAGTGCCATGATGTAAAATTATAGGACGCGGCAGATGGCAGCCCACGATGATCGACTGGCAGTTCTCGCCGAGCTTGAGCGACGCGTTCTGTGGCTGGCTTCGTGGACTATTCATCAGGCCAACCATGTCCGGGAGCCTGGCGAGGTGAAGGTCGGGGGCCATCAGGCATCGTCGGCCTCGCTCGCGACCATCATGACTGCACTCTATTTCGATGTGTTGCGGCCGCAGGATCGCGTTGCGGTCAAGCCGCACGCTTCGCCGATCTTTCATGCCATCCAGTATCTCGCCGGCAACCAGTCGCTGGAGAAGCTGCAGAATTTTCGCGGTTTCAAGGGCGCGCAAAGCTATCCATCGAGGACCAAGGATACCGACGATGTCGACTTCTCCACAGGCTCTGTCGGTCTTGGGGTGGCGCAGACGTTGTTCTCGTCACTTGTGCAGGATTATGTCCGGGCTCATGGCTGGATGAAGGATCGCCCCGAGGGGCGGATGGTCGCGCTCGTCGGCGATGCCGAAATGGACGAGGGCAATATCTATGAGGCCCTGATCGAGGGCTGGAAGCATGGCCTGCGGAATTGCTGGTGGGTTGTCGATTACAACCGCCAGTCGCTCGATGCCGTTATCCGCGAAGGGTTGTGGCAGAAATTTGAACAGATGTTCGCGAATTTCGGCTGGGATGTCGTCATTCTCAAGCATGGCGATCTGCAGCAGCAGGCGTTTGCGGAGCCTGGTGGCGAAGTGCTGCGCAACTGGATCGACCGTTGTCCCAATCAGCTTTATTCGGCGTTGACCTTTCAGGGCGGTGCGGCGTGGCGGAAGAAATTGCTCGACGAGATCGGCGATCAGGGGCCTGTCAGTGCCTTGATAGAGCGCCGCAGCGATGCCGAACTGGCGGCGCTGATGAACAATCTCGGCGGGCACGACATGCCTAGCCTTCTCGACGCGTTCGAGAAGGCATCATCGCATGACCGGCCGACATGCTTCATCTGCTATACTATTAAAGGCTTCAGCCTGCCGCTCGCGGGCCACAAGGACAACCATGCAGGATTGATGACGCCTGCGCAGCTGGCGACTTTCCAGCAAAGCGCGGGCGTCCGCTTCGGCCATGAATGGGACAAATGGGAAGGCGCGACGCTGGATGCGGCGAAACTGGAATCCTTCGTGCGCGCCGCGCCATTCTTCGCCAAAGGGCGGCGACGGCATTCTGCGCCCAATGTTCCTGTCCCGGACAAGCTTGCGATCCCGGCCAATGCCGGGAAGGTCGTTTCGACGCAAATGGGCTTCGGCCAGATCCTGAACGAGATCGCGCGCGAGGATAGTGAATTCGCGTCGCATATTGTCACCACGTCGCCTGACGTTACCGTTTCGACCAACCTCGGTCCCTGGGTAAACCGTCGCGGCTTGTTTGCGCGTGCTGCGCTTGCCGACACCTTCAAGGCGGAGCGAATTCCATCGACTTATAATTGGGAGTTCGGTCCCGTCGGCCAGCATCTCGAACTCGGAATTGCGGAATCGAATTTGATGATTATGCTGTCGGCGCTCGGGCTGTCGCACTTCATTAATGGCGTGCGGCTGCTGCCTATAGGCACTGTCTATGATCCTTTCATCTATCGTTCGGCCGACCAGTTGAATTATGCCTGTTATCAGGATGCGCGCTTCATGCTGGTGGCAACGCCGTCGGGGATTGCGCTGGCGCCGGAAGGCGGCGCACACCAGTCCATCGGCACGCCGCTGATCGGCATGGCGCAGGACGGCCTGTGTGCGTTCGAGCCAGCGTTCATCGACGAACTTGCGGTCATCATGCGGTTCGGCTTCGACTACATGCAGCGCAATGGCGACGGCGATCCGGACGAGAGGACATGGCTGCGCGATCAGACCGGCGGCTCGGTCTATCTGCGTCTCTCCACCCGGCCATTGGAGCAGCCTGTGCGGGAGATGACAGACGAGCTCGCGAACGACATTATTCGCGGTGCGTACTGGATGCGGCCGCCGACGCCGAATACATCGGTGATGATTGCCTATCAAGGCGTCGTCGCGCCGGAAGCCATCGCAGCGGTAGGCCTGCTGGCGGAAGACCGCCGTGACGTGGCGATTCTCGCGGTGACGTCCGCAGACCGGCTTAATGCAGGCGCTCAGGCCGCGGAGCGTGCGCGGCAGCGCGGGAACGCCGGTGCGGCGAGCCACATCGAGCGCATGCTGTCGAAACTAGACCGGAATTGCGGCATCATCACCGTCATCGACGGGCATCCGCTGACGCTATCATGGTTGGGCAGCGTGCAGGGGCATCGGGTCAAGGCGCTCGGGGTGGAGCATTTCGGTCAGACCGGGACGATCTCCGACCTCTATCATCACTACGGCATTGATACGAATGCGATCGTTCATGCGGCGCAAGCTGCATCGAACGGAAGGACGGTGAGGTATCTTCGGGCACTCGCGACGTAAGGCAAACTTGCCATCATCCTTACATCTCACTTGCGGGTTATCCCGAAGCGCAAATCGGCAACATGCCGGGAAATCGTGTTCCGGGATCTCCGACATTGATTGCTTCGGCGGGGATCACATTAGGAGAAGCGACCGGGTGGTTTGGTGGATTGCGCTGGCGCTATCTGGGTGAGCGGCCACTGACAGAAGACAATGTGTTTCGCTCGCCAGCGACAAGTTTGTTCAATGGCCGGATCGGTTATCGTTTCGAGAATGGCTGGCGCATCCAGTTAGATGTCCTCAATCTGTTTGATACCAAAGCTGACCAGATCACCTATGCTTATGGCTCCATGTTGAAGACTGACAACCTGTTCGCGATGTGCAAGTCAGGTGCACCGCCGGCGGCAGTTTGCAGTAACGGTGTGATGGATCGCGTGCTTCATCCCGTTGAACCGCTGGCGGTTCGCTTAACGCTAGCGGGACGATTCTGAAAAGTCGCGATACCGGCGGTGAGGCCATCAATCTCAAATTTCGCTTGAACGGTTCGACGCCAGCGCAGTGGCTATGATGGTGTGGGATGAGAAGAAAAAGGCTTGGCGCAAACTAAATCCCTGAATGGGAGCGAGGAAATCGCTGTTTGTGAAAGGTAGTTCCCTGTTTTCAGTCGACCATTTTTCTAGCATATCTCCATAAACACCCATTTTTCGCAGACAACATGCGCTCGAGTGGGCATTCTTACGTAAAGTTCGCTTTTATTCCCTGTTATCGGCGATTTCAGCTGGAGAATGGTTCGAACGACACTGCGGCCCCAGCCAGACAGTATCGATTCTGGAGAATATTGTTTTTTTAATGAGAAAGGCCCGCCAATGGCGGGCTTTCTGAAGGTCGTGAAGTCTCCGCACTTGCAATGCTCAACTTTCGCCGCCAAATCTCTAGAAAATCTCCAGCCGGATCCCAAAAAACTCCCGTTTTGCCGAAACTTGGCTGGAGACAAGTTGGTAGCACTGAGTACTGGGCAGACAGGACAAATTCCGCTCGACCGACTTCACCCAATCAGTACGCCGAGATGCCTCCGTCTCTAGACTGAGCGCTCTAGGACGTTCTTGACAGTCGTGGGGAACCACCGGCCCCCGCGGGCCGTGTGGACATCGCGAGTGTTCAAGGCTTCAGCGATTTCCCGTAGTGTGGTTGCACCCGCTTTATGAATTGATCAGATTATCGGAGGCGGGGCGGGGTTGAAAGTGGTCTCGACAAGTATCGGTTGCATTGGCTCGTTGATCTGCGGGGAAAATAACAATCCGCTCTCTCGATACACGTTGATGGCACAGAGTGAGCAGATTCGCACTGAATGCGGTTTTCGTTCTTTGACGGAAGCCATCGGCACGATGAGCCCGACGGGAAGCTCGTATTCCATATTTTTAGTGCACTAACTGAATTTGGACGAAGCATCATTCGCACGGTCTTACTCGAAGTGCTTGATCATTGCCCAATGAGTCGGTTGCTCGCCGCGGGCGAAAGGAGATGGGCGGCGGAGAGCTCGATCCTTTGAGTATTGCGGGGAAGACGGCTGGTGCGGTTCATTGTCACTTGCCTCAAGTGCGCTTCAGCCGAATTCGCGTGGAACCCAGTTGTCATCGTCCTTGAAATATTTGTGTTTTACCGCCGCCCACGCGACCCGGTGAGCTGTTTGCTCGCGCTGCCTAAGACTGCCCACTTGGTATTCCTCCCAGGCATTATTGAAGGCAGCCAGGTAAATCTCCTGAGCATGGAACGGTAAATGCGCTTGTATGGATGCGGGCAGTTTGTCGACCGATGCATAGGGCAAGGTAGTAGCCCTCCATATATTGATCAGGCGAAGCGCATGGTGGCGTTTCGTTATGATATCCAATCAATTCTCGGAGTCTTTCTCAATACTGCAGGTGGGGCTGATTTCGGATGGCCCACAATGATTGGAGCAACAGGCGCATATCCGTCCGGAAGTTTTATTGCCGAATTTCCGTTCCGAGTTCCGAGCCAGCCCTGCGCAAAACCGATCCAGCATGTCCCCATCCCCGCCGCATGCGCCGCCAGCATCAAGTTTTCTGCGGCCAAGGAACAATCCTCGACAGCCCATGGACCTTTAGGTGCAGAGATAACGATCAGCGTGGGTGCGCCATAGAAGATATCGAAAGTCTCGTCATTGAGAATATTCAAGAAGTGATGCGAAGCCAGCGCAGTAGAAGATCTTTGAAGCATATAGGATTTTGCTTCAGTGGAAATCCGCGCCAGCAATTCCTTGTTGCGGATAATTGTAAACAACCACGGTTGTTGATTGATGGCACTAGGAGCCTGAATCGCGGCGTCGACCAATTCGCGTAGAGTAGAGTCGTCCATGGGCTGAGTCATGAATTCGCGAACAGCTCGCCGGCCGCGAATGGCTTCGCTGATATCCATCGTCGTCTCCGATCCAACATAAATATAAAGCGCACCGCGGGCTGGCTTGTCTTGATATCGATCAAGCCATTCGGCCGCTGATGGGGAAATTATAGCTAGTACTGGTCTCATGCCGATTGGCTCTTTGATTCTTCATTCGGGATGTCGAATGTACCGCCGTTGGCGGCGCACTACGAAATAGGGCAGGGGTTACTGGATTACTTTTTGAGTCTTCCACAAATCACAAAGAGCACCGCCATGAATCACCCGGACTCCACTGAAGCTTATGCTGGCAGCGATTCATTTCAGTCTCGTCGTAAATGGATGGTCGAACACCATATTGCTGCTCGAGGCGTTCGCGATAAATTGGTGCTCGAAGCTATGGAGCGGGTGCCGCGTGAGCTGTTTTTGCCAGAAAAGCTGCGTGAATTTGCTTATGAAGATGCTCCGCTGCCGATTGCTGAAGAGCAGACAATCTCGCAGCCTTACATCGTAGCCTTCATGGCAGAAGCATTGCTGCTCAAAGGCGGCGAGCGAGTCCTCGAGATCGGTGCTGGATCCGGCTATGCCGCAGCCGTATTGTCGGAGATCGCGGGGGCTGTTTACACCGTCGAGCGACTTGGGCCGCTTGCTGAGAGGGCTGCCATACTGCTCGCGGAGTTAGGCTATCATAATGTCCATGTATTGCATGGGGACGGAACTAAAGGATGGCCAAAGCATGCTCCCTTTGATGCGATCGTCGTGGCTGCCGGTGGGCCGAGAGTTCCGGAATCGCTTAAACATCAGTTGAAAATAGGAGGCCGGCTTGTGATGCCGGTTGGCAGCGACCGATCCGGCCAGGAGCTTGTACGGGTTACGCGCGTTTCGGCAAACGAATACCTGAGCGAAGATATCGCGGATGTCCGTTTCGTCCCATTGATCGGTGACGAAGGATGGACAAGCGCGCAAGAACAGAGACCAGCAGGTTTGCGTGGTGGCGTAACAAAGCCCCTAACGTCCGAAGTCGAAATGCTGGTCCGACATATTGGGGAAGCAGCAGAATCATTTCCATCCATTGAGGCGGCCGATCTCAACTCCATGCTGAGCAGAATTGGTTCTGCGCGAATTGTTCTGCTTGGCGAGTCAACTCACGGCACGTCTGAATTTTATCGGATGCGCGACAGAATCACGCGCGATCTTATTATTAAGAAGGGATTTCGCTTTATCGCCGTCGAGGCGGATTGGCCGGATGCCGCCCGCGTCGATCATTATGTGCGGCACTTCCAGTACCCACCTTCCGAATGGACCGCTTTCGCCAGATTCCCCACCTGGATGTGGCGAAATACTGAGGTTCGCGACTTCGTCAGCTGGCTACGGAAATACAACGGAACGCTAGACCATGAAAAGCGCATCGCTTTTCATGGTCTAGATCTTTATAGCCTCTATGATTCGATTAGGTCGGTGCTGAACTATCTCGACGAGGTCGATCCGGATTCGGCACGGATTGCCCGCGAACGCTATGGTTGCTTGACGCCTTGGCAGCATGATCCGGCAACATATGGCCATGCAGCCCTAACCGGCTCTTATCCGCTATGCGAACCTCATGTTGTCCGCGCGCTTACCGATCTTTTGGCAAAACGCCGGGCATACGCAGAACATGATGGAGAGCGGTTTCTCGACGCTGAACAGAATGCGCGCCTTGTGGCAAACGCGGAGCGCTACTATCGCATTATGTATTATGGCTCGCGGGCATCCTGGAATCTGCGCGACAGCCACATGTTCGAAACACTAACCAATTTACTCTCATTTCACGGCCCTGATAGCAAGGTGGTTGTGTGGGCGCACAACTCTCATATCGGCAATGCTGCAGCGACTGAAATGGCCGCTCGTGGCGAGTATAATTTGGGGCAACTCTGCCGCAAGAAGTTTGGATCGCGGGCCTACTTGATTGGATTCGGTACCCATAGTGGGATGGTGACCGCGGCATCCGATTGGAATGGGCCGATGGAGATTAAAACGATCCGACCGTCGATTCCTGAAAGTTACGAACGCTTGTGTCATGCGACCGGCCTAGCGCGGTTTACACTGGGCCTGCGTAACGAGGGTTACTTGCGTGGATCAACAGCTCTTGGCAAGGAACGCCTTGAGCGTGCAATTGGCGTAATCTATCGGCCTGAAACAGAACGGGAGAGTCATTATTTCCGGGCAAATTTGCCGCTGCAGTTCGACGAATATGTCTGGTTCGACAATACGCACGCTGTAACAGCTTTGGATACAGAAGCCGTCAAGGACCTGCCAGATACTTATCCCTTCGGAGTGTAGGCCCGCCACCTTGCTTCAATTGGATCAGTCGCCTCCTAATATATGGCGGAGAGAGCAATATCCGCTTCGTGCCACCAAAGTTCGCTCGCTGACGGCTGAGACGCGCGCGAGGCTCTGCAAGAGCATGATGGACTGAAATTCCATACGATTGCGCCTGCCGTAACCTGCAGCAAACTTGGCACCGGACACCAACAGGTTTAGGGGTGCTCTGATTTGAGTTATGTCAACATGCGGCGCTGCATTCATCCTAGCTTTTATCGATCAAATGGGAGACATAAATATGTATGCGCTCACTTCCAAGGCTTGGTCGCCATACGCAGCCGGACTGATAATTGGTCTGCTGCAAATCCCCGCATTTCTGTTGATTGAAACGGCGCTTGGCGCTTCGTCGGCTTATGTGACAGTGGGAGGAGCGGCTGTCAGCCTGATCGATCCGTCGTTACTGGTGAACGATTACGTTTCCAAGCACGTTGCCATTACCGCCAAAAATCTTTGGCAAGTTGCGATGGTTGGCGGCATTGCGATCGGTGCTTTTATTTCAATGAAGATGTCAGGAGCACAGCGAGAACCAATTTCTCCAATTTGGACACGTGCGTTGGGTTCGTCGTCTTGCGCCGTGCGCTACGCGGTCGCCTTTTCGGGAGGATTTTTGATGTTGTTCGGCGCCCGCATAGCAGATGGTTGTACTAGCGGCCACGGCTTATCGGGAATTGCGCAGCTGTCCGTTGGATCAACTATCGCAGTGTTTGCCATGTTTGTCGGCGGAATTGCGACAGCATCGGTCGCGCTTCGGCGCATTTGAAAAAAGGAGGCAATTATGTCGATCACAGCAGCTATCATGGTTGGCATTTTAATGGGGATAGTATTCGGATTTGCCTTGGAGAAATCGCGCGTATTTGAACCAGGGATGATTGTCGGCCAAATGCAGCTCCGCAATTTCATCATGCTTAAGGTATTCCTCTCCGCCGTTGCCACCGGAGCCGTCGTGCTCGCGGTCCTCAATGGTTTTGGCTTTGTCAAGCTTCAACCTAAAGCAACGCTATATGCAGCAGATTTGGTGGGAGGATTGTTGCTCGGTGCGGGAATTGCGCTGTCAGGTGCTTGTCCTGGGACAACACTCGCTCAAGTAGGTGCGGGTTACAAGGACGCGTTGTTTACGCTTCTGGGAGGACTGTTTGGCGCGGTCGCTTTCTCCTACATGCAACCGTGGCTTGACCGCGAACTGATCGGTTCGGGACCAAAGCTGATCTTTACTGATCTCGCGGGCCTATCTTACTGGCAAGGCGCGCTAAGCTTAGCGGGAATTCTCATTATTGCGTTATTTTTACTGGAACGAGCACGGTCTTGGCGCAACGAACTCGGAAATAACCTCGATGGCGATAGTAGACTAGAATCAAGGCACCTGCTGGCAGCTCAGATTGAGCTTAGGGTTACGAGAAAGCAACTATAGTCGACGCCGCGCTCTATTCGAAACGAGTGAGGTATGAAAGGTGAGGCGTCGATATTCCAAGTAAGGTTGCGGTATCGAAGTCGTAGCTGACATGGATCATCAAGTGGTTCTCCCTGAAGTATGATTTTCGGATGGAAGATAGATAGATGGCAAGAAAGAGGCATACGGCTGAAGAGATCGTTGCGAAGCTTCGGCAGGTTGATGTGTTGATGGCACAGGGCCGGCAGGTCGCAGACGCGGTCTGAGCGATAGGCGTGACGGAAGTCACGTACTATCGATGACGAAACGAGTACGGTGGCCTGAAGGGCGATCAGGTGAAGCGACTCAAAGAGCTGGAGACTGAGAACAATCGTCTCCGACGAGCGGTGTCGGATCTGCAGCCCAACCATGTCTAGTCCTATGACTTCGTCGCTGACCGCACCGACGATGGTTAGGCGCTCCAGATGTTGTGCATCATCGACAAGTTCAGTCGTGAGAGCCTGGCCATCCGTGTGGCACGGAAGCTCAAGGCCACCGACGTCATCGAGGCATTCTGCGAGTTGTTCGTCTCGCGGGGCATCCCTGCGCACATACGTTCAGACAATGGCCCTGAATTCGTCGCCGAGGCGCTTCGGGATTGGATCGCCACCGTCGGAGCCATGCGAATCGCGGCAACTGCGATAGGTCAGCCCGGCCGAGCAGGGGTACCCTTTAAATCCCGGCCGGGCTCTAGCCGCCATCATATGCCCAAGCGGCGAGCCCAGGTTACCGACCTTCCAACCATCAAAATTGAGGTATGTTAATGAAAGGCGCGATTGTCGCGATGCTCGCGTTTATCTGCGCTGTATTGATATTCAAACACGCACGCGTCACACCGCGTACCCAGACTATGCGCCAGCGCCGATGGGGCGATTACGTTACTTGCGCGCAATCAAGGCATCACAGATTTATCGGCAGAGTCCGCAGGATGACCGGCAATAGCTTTGGCTTCTTCTTCTGCCAGAAGCTTATGGAGGATGTTTCGCTTTTCCTCGTTTCGCTCTTCTTCCAGCAGCTTTCGGTAGTGGCGGATGTTCTCGAAGTGAATGAACTGATCCATCGAAACCTCCCATACCCGCTCAGGAGATAGGATGGACGATATCGGTACTTAAAAACCTCCCCAATAACGACTGCGTGAAAGAAGCTGGCCTCTCAAGTTAATTCTCTACCCCTAGAAGGTGAAAAGCTCCGCATTCTACCCGTAGCGTATCTATTTTTTCCTATTTTCTGGAGCGGGTCGTTGGACGTTGATGCCATCGCACCCGTGGCAATCTTGGCACTTATTAGCAATATCTCGAAGGGCCACTTCCGAGAGATCTTCAATGCTACGAATCTTGTTGGCCATAGCCAGTGACGCAAGCTGTTGTGCTAGGCAAGCCTTTATGGACGGAGTTCGTTGCGAGAGCGGGAGACTATCGACGAGACCATCAAGCGCTCGCCTAAGCTCATCAACCCCGAACGGTCCTCGAGTTGAATTTGAGCATTTCATAGCCAAGTTCTCCGCGCCGAAAATAAAAGCGTGTCGATTCGGCTACTGATTGATCCATATCAATCAGGGAGCGCTTTATCGTTTACGTATCTAACTTTCATTTAGTGCCCTCCGCACTTGGGCGAAGCTCACGGTCAGGGTTTTCGGACCGCCAGTTTGATATCGGTCCGATAGATTCGATTGAGCGTTTCCGATGGCAACTCTCCGAACATAGTCCAGTAATCGTGCGCGAAACGTCCCGGGTTAAGAAATCCATGCGCAAGAGCCACGCCTGTCACCGTGGTAGACGCATTCGGTTTCCTGAGAATGGCGAGGGCGCGATCGATTCTGACTTTCTTAGCGAAGGCCATTGGCGAATAACCGCGAAGCTTCTCGAATGTCCGGAATAAGGTACGGGCGCTGACCCCGGTTACTTGGGTCAGGCTTTCCATAGTGATCGGCTGATCCCAGTTCGCCTCGATGAATTCCTCGGCTCGCTTAACATGTTCAGGAGATGTTTCAGATGGCGTGCGATGAAGCTGGTCGACGACCTGATGGCGAACGGTCATAAGAAATTGGATAATCATAGCCTTCTTGAATTGGCGAATGGCTAGAGATGCAAGACGAGGGCGCTTGTCATTGAAGCAGGATGCCGGCGATCACGACATTATTTGCATCAACAAGTAAAGGGATGAGAAAGCCGAACTGTTTAACCTGGCGTGCTGCATGAGGCGTACACGGCTGCGACCCTAATCTGGCCATCGTTACGCAACACCTGAAGCGACACCTCCGTACCGTGACGGCGCACCAACAGGTCCACCGACGACTGTCCCAGCTGCAGATTGCGCAGGGTCACATCTTCGAGAAAGTGCGGCAATCGGGGATTTTGGAGAAGGATTTCGTTGCGCCCGGGGTCGAACTCGAGTCCGAGCGAAGCCTGCAAAAGAAGAAGTGGTGTGCCGGCCGCCCAGGCTTGGGGCGAACAGGCAACCGGATAAAGCGTCGGGCCACGCTGCCGGCCGCGCTGAAAACCGCAATACAATTCAGGTAACCGCCGCAAGTCCATGTAGCTCGCAGCGTCAAACAGACTCTTGAAGATGCGCTCCACCGCGCCCTTGTGCCCGTAACGCGCAAAACCGGCTGCGATGATAGAATTGTCGTGCGGCCAGATCGAACCGTTATGATAGGACATCGGATTATAGCGGTGCTCTTCGCGCGCGACCGTGCGAATGCCCCATCCCGAAAAGGATGAGGGGCTCATCAGTCCGCCCACGATCCTTTCGGCCCGTTCCGGCGGCGCGATGCCACTGAACAATACCTGGCCTGCATTCGAGGTGCGCACGCGGCACGGCTGCTTGTTGCCGTCAAGGGCGAGTGCATAGGTGCCGATTTCCTCGCACCAGAACGCCTGATCAAATTTTTCGGCAAGCTCTGTCGCCTGAGCATCGAGCGTATCGGCGATGGCGTGCTTGCCAAGCTGACGTGCGCCCTGTGCTATCAAGCGTTTTGCCGCGTAGACATAGCCCTGCACTTCGCACAGTGCAATCGGCCCTTCGGCGAGCGATCCATCGGCATGAAAAATTGCATCCTGCGAATCTTTCCAGCCTTGGTTCGCGAGTCCGTTTTCGTTTGTCCGATAGTATTCAACGAAGCCGTCACCGTCGGGATCGCCCGGCCCATCAATCCAGCCGAGCGCGGCCTCCACGTTTGGCCAGAGATGACGCAAGGTTTCGATGTCGCCGGTGTGCGCGACGTAGAGTCCCGCCAGCAGCACAAACAGCGGCGTGGAATCGGCGCTGCCGTAATAGAGGCCGAACGGCACCTCGTTCAAGGCGGCCATTTCACCGCCACGCATCTCATGCAGGATTTTCCCCGGCTGGGCATCCGCGAGTAAATCGTGATCTTTGGCTTGATAGGCGGCGAGCCGCTGCAATACGCCTCTGGCGATACTCGGATGGCACCACAACATCTGCAAAGCGGTGATAACCCCGTCACGTCCGAACGTGGTCGAGTACCAGGGAATGCCGGCATAGGGATAGGAACCCTGCGGCGTCTCGGTGGTGAGCATCGCAAGATCCGACATTGACCGGCATATCATCTCGTTGAAAATTGAATTCGACGATGTGATGGTTGCCACCCCGCGGCTCGCATTTTTCCGCTCCTGAAACGCTGCGCGCAAACCTTTCCGGAAGGGAAGGGGAGGCCCAGCTTCAATAGGGTCATCGCATTTCACCGTCAGGTAGACCGACCGGGATTCTTGAGGCAGAAGCTGGAAACGATAAGAGGCTTTGTTGCCGGACAGACTTTCCGGCGCGGGCTCGAAGAACAGGACAGTACGGCGACGATGGTCATCAAGGCCGAGATAGTTCAATGAAACCTCGGTCATCCCATGGACTACCGCACGAGCGATGCCGCGATGCGGCCGCTTCATCCCGCGAACTTCGAACAAGTCGGCAAAATCGCTGTCAAATGCGAGCGAGAGCCGCACGTCGAAAGGCCGGTCGTCATGGTTTTGCATGCGCAGCCGCTGGTAGGCCTTGCCGCCCCAGAGAAAGAATGTGCGCACCACATGCAGTACGTCCCTCGGTTGCACGAGCTGTCCGTTCAACTCGATGTCGGGATTGGTGAGATCGACAGTGAGGACGGAGTTATCGTCGCGAACGCTGGAGCCAAGCAACAACGGCTGGCTATCGTTTATCAAAAGCTCGAGTCGCGAGAGGTGACGCGTGTCGCGATAGAAAATCCCATCGGGACTTCCCAAGGCAGTCCCGATGTCGGCATGGCTATCCAGCACCGCGAAACAGTCGCCGTGCTTGAGAGTGCGCCGAGGCCGCGTGGAAGCGTCCGTCCCCGGAATATAAAACGGCGTCTCTTGGGCTTCCTCGACGAGCGGTTCAGCCGATTTTTGCCTATGCAAGGTGAAGTCCCAACTTTTCCGCTACAGTGTCATCGGTCTGCAACGGCAGGAGGCGTCCGAACTCACTCGCCGATTTCGGCTTGTGGAGCAGAGTGCGGTAGAGGTCTACATAATCTTCCGCCATCCGCGTGGAGGAGAAGCGGCGTTCGAAACGCTGGCGCACCTTTTGCCGGTCAAGTGCAACGACCCGAGGCAACGCTGCAATTGCATCCTCCATCGTCTCGACAACAATGCCGGTTACTCCTTCGTCGATGATTTCCGGCACCGAGCCGCAACGAAATGCCAGAACCGGCGTCCCGCAAGCCATCGCCTCGATCATCGAAAGACCGAACGGCTCCGGCCAGTCAACGGGAAACAGCAACGCCAGCGCGTCACCAAGAAATCGAGTCTTTTCCTGCTCATTAATCTCGCCGATGAATTCCACACCAGGTTCTTTGAGGAGGGGCTCTATTTCTGTCCGGTAATACACTTCATCTACACGGTCCACTTTGGCTGCGATCTTGAGCGGAATACCAAGTGCCTGCGCAATCTGGATTGCGCGATCGACGCGTTTCTCAGGTGAGATCCGACCAAGGAAGGCCAAATATCCACCTTTTGGCTGGAAGGTCGGTGTATGCGCGTTGATCGGCAATCCGTGATAGATGGTCGCCGCGAAATTAGCCTTCGGCACCGGGCGGCGCTGGTCATTGGATATCGAGACCAGCGGCATATCGTCGAAGCCGATATAAAGTGGCAGCAGGTCGGGCAAGTCCTGACGGCCGTGCAGAGTGGTGACTGTTCGTCCCGCAATCGACCTGAACAACGGAAATTGAAACTGATCGATATGGAAATGTAGAATATCAAAATCGTCCGCAAGCTGCCTGACGCGATCCAGCATCAGCATGTAATATGGAATAGTGTCACGTATCCTGCTATCCAACCGGAGCGCCGTCGGTACGCAGGGCACCAAGTTCGCCGCGCTGATCGAATCGCCGCTTGCGAATAAAGTGACATCATGACCGAGATTCACTAGCTCTTCGGTCAGATAGGACACGATCCGCTCTGTGCCTCCATAAAGGAGCGGCGGCACGCTTTCCATAAGCGGCGCGATCTGTGCGATTTTCATTTTGTGCTTTCGGTTGTTAACGGGAGCAACTCCCCGATGGACCTGAATGTTCCGAACCATCGCCTTCACGACTTAGCGACACTGCCATAAGCGGCAATCCGCGCCCAAAAGCCACACCGGACATCCATAATGAGATAAGGCGTTGAGTAGCTTTTCCAACAAAAGAACCCATATACAAGACGTGAGGTTGCTCTCCCGCAAAAGTAGCATCGCGACATCGGCCTCTAGGCCGCATCTTCGGCGAATACGGATTCCGCCGGCATAGGGAACCCAAAATGAAAAAGCCTCTCCTGCTGCCTGAAGAGCAGCCGCGCAAAGCCCAGCGCGCCGATCGGGCACCCGCCAGTGGTTTTTCCCTGGTCGTAGATGGCCATTACAAAAACGAGTACCCGGATGAAGCGGCGGCGAAAATCGCGGCAACTGAGCTATTGGGTCGATACCCGATGCTGCTAATCGAAATCTATGACGGCGAGAAGCAGACTCGGTCGAAGTTTTCCTGAGTGCTCGTGAATCAGTATGGCAGAAGGCCCTTAAGGACCTCAGCCTGATCGTGCTCGGTGAAGGGCTTTTTCAGAAGAGGCCGCTCCCGATACTGGATCATTTCGATATTTGAAGCCGCGGATGGAACTTCTTGTGAAGCCTCGCATTGGCTTCGAGAATTCGCATGGAGATTGCATGAGAAAGATCATATTCGCAGCCTCGCTTGTTTTAGGTGCTTCGCTCCTTTCGGGTCCAGCGATGGCGATTCCTGCCAGCGGTCCGGCGTCGATGCCGCTGCCAAGCGATACTCAGCAGATTCAGTTCTTTTTCGGTGGAAGAAATTACTGTTGGTATGACGATGGCTGGCACGGCCCTGGGTTCTATTGGTGCGGCTACGCATTCCGCCGGGGACTAGGTTGGGGTGGTGGCGTAGGTTGGCATGGCTGGCACCATCGGGGAGGCGGTCATATTGGCGGACACGGCGGTCGACATCCATCCAGCATGCATAGAGGGTCTCCGGGGCGCGTCGGTGCCGGTGCTGTTACACGCGGATCGCGTAGCGGAAGTGTGAACCGCGGTGCCGTTGGACGTGGCGGCGGGGCTCGTGGCGGTGGAGGTCATAGCGGCGGCGGTCACGGTGGTGGCAGTCACGGCCACCATTAGGTGAGCTTAAATCCTGCGGAGCCCCTGTTACGGCACTCCGATATCGACTCTGAGCAGGGGAGCCGGCAGAAGAGGATTGTTGCCATGGTACTCGCTCAAGGCGAATTCAAAACTTACGATTCAGATCGAGACGTCGTACGGTTCACCATGAAGAATGGAGACGCCGAGGTGCCTTGCGCTATCAGCACTTCGGCGATGGACAATCTCGATTCGCCGACAAAAGTAAGCGAAAGCCAGCGCGAAGCTCAGTTCATGCGATTGCGTCCACGCATCGAGGAGCGAGCCGCGCGGAAGATCCTCGATGCCGAGTTCGAGGGTAAGCCTCCAGGGATTATCCTGCGCAGCATTGATTTTCGGACGTCAGACAAATTGCATGTCGCATAAGAGGTTGGCACGGTGCAGACGTGCACGATTTTATTTCAACAATCGCGATCCTGGTTGACCCGTTTCATATGTTCAGGATGGTTCGGGTGAAATGCACAATCAAAATTCTCCCGCTCCAAACGCTAGAAGCAGGTCATGACCCAACAGGATTCCGGAATGCCTGTGAGGCCTAAAATGAAAATGGAGGTCTATTCACATGCAATCAACAACAATGCCCGGTTCGGGAAGGGCTTCCTGATTGGCGTTAGTACAGGCCTGGCTATCTTCATCGCCAGTGTGATCTTGGCATATGCCTTCGATCTTAATGGAACCCAGCCTATGATCGACGGGCTATTTCAGAAGATCGTGAGTGGGAATTGGCGATCCTGAACGAGCAAGCGCATTTCATTTTCACATTGCGCATGGACATCAGTCCTTCGGTGTTGGTGGCGTAGGACGCCAACAGTGGCCATGCATGGCCTTGATTGCCGAAGTGAGGGCTAACGGCTCGAATTAATTCTCCTCATTTAAGTTGGTTTTGTCCGCAGCATGGGAGTACCGTCCTCGGTATGTCGGAAGACGCTGGGTTTGGCGCACGGTTGCACGGCGTGATTTTTGGACTAAGCGTAGGCTTTTGCCTCGTTGGGATGGCTTTAGCGGTCCGCTGGGGATTTCTTTCCTGAAGCCGTCCTCTTGCCTTTGTCGCTATCGCCAGGTGCGCACACGGGTTACTTGCCTTGGGAAAGTCGGCTGCACACAAGTGTGATCTGGAAGAATCTTTCGCAACGTGGACTGTTCTCATTCACCTCAGCCACGGCAATGCCATGAATACAGTAATTATCAAGACCAGCGTAGCCGGAATAATCACCGGAGGAACAATCCAATCGCCAAGGTGAAACTTTTCTGGCTCAACCATGACTAAATCTCCAAAAGAGAATGGTAGTTGAACAGTGCGCTTCTTCCTAAACTAAAGCGAACTAATTCGACGATCTTAATGAGCTCTCCCGATGTTGTTCCGTGTCGGAACATTCGTGGGCGGACGAATTATGGGCGCCGAAAGTGGAACGGCCTTGCTGGGGTGCTCGTTGTCCAACATGGCAAAAACTTCAGAAACTTTCCGTGAAAATGCAGAGAACTGTTTGGTTCTCGCCGAAACGACCACCGGTCCAGCCGCAGCGCGATATACGCGTATGGCTAAGGCGTGGAATTCCCTGGCCTGTGAGCAAGATTGGCTCGAAGGATACTCGACACAAACCGAGCGTGCGAGCGAGTTGGCCAGAAACGTGATCGACGAGCTGAGTGAACATGGCGCAAGCGGTGCCGCTATCAAGGACCGGAAGAGCCAACTGATAGATGGGCCTACAGAATTTCGAGACGCCCGCGTCGATAATGATAATTAGCCATGAATCGCGAGCACCGCTTTTGTCGGTGGTCAAAGCTTTTATGTTCGGCGTGCAACACCGTCCGTTACACTGGATCGCCGGGCTTTCGCATCATTGGAAACGGGAAGATCGCTCGATGAGATCACTCATGTGGGCTGCGGCATGTACGGTCAGCGGATGATTGGTAAAGCCGGGCCTCGGCGATATGTAACCGGCCGTTCCGCGCGCGAGATCAAGTTGCTGGTCCGATGCAGTGGCGAGTAACGAAATCAACAAATTCTCAAGCGCGATGACCCGCACGCGTAACGCGACTAGATCGGCATTACTTATGTCGGGAGCAGGGATTTTCTGTTCTTCCCGCTTCCCGGGATTTTCACTGAAAGCGGAAAATGATCCTCTGAAAGCTTGCGGAAGATCCCTGATCTAGAAAAGATTTTCCCTGTTAACTTCCTTCGGGAAACATCGAGTAGACCCATGCAATGGAGCTTTCCTATAGGTAGGGCCCCTTTGGCTTGGGCCAAAACTTGCGAATTTGCCTGTAAAATTCCCTGTTAGCAGGCAATTCCAGCGGAGCCCGGTTTGATCAGCACTGCGGCCCCAGCCATCGGCTCTGGAAATCGCTCTGCTTTGGCAAGCACAGCTAGGCTGTCTGTTCTTCTATCTTTGTTTTCAGGATGCTCAGCGTTGATCCGGATATGCCTGCTTGACGGGTTAAAGGTAAGCCAGCAAGCAAAGGGTGTTTGTTGCAATAGCGGTTGCAAGCATGACAACGATCAGCCCTCGGATGCGAGGCGCTTGATCATCTATCCCTGAAAGTCGACTCTCAATCATCAAGCCAAGGAATGAGATTCGGCGACCGGAGTCTCGACGATTGTTTTTGAAAATTGGTCTTGTCAGGAAAGCGATCCCGAGTCCGGGTGTCTCGATTCGCAAGGCTCACGCTTTAAATATCGTAAGACCTAAAATCAGCAATACCAGGAAAATGACCACAAAAACGTAGAACAGGATTCTCGCAATATCAGCGCTCGCAGCTGATACTCCAGTAAAGCCGAGCAATCCGGCTATAATAGATACAACTAAAAAAATCAGTGCCCATTTTAAAATTGACATGATCGTTCCCGTAAAACTGTTCGCAGTAGGCTGGTAGATTTCGGCGAGTTAACCTTTCTTCTGTGTGATGGTTCCGTAAGGAGTTTAGAAGGCGCTCACGGTCCCGCGCGAAATGTCTGCCACTGTGTTTAAATTTCGCGTTGCAGCGAGCCCCTGGTGACGATGCTGCTTGCGATATCAGGAAGCCACGGCAGGCTCGGTTTGACCTAACCGCTTTCGCGTCCCGGAGGTTGGTTGGGCAAACAAGCGAGCGCGAAGCTGTGCTTGCAGGTGCTTCGCGGTGGAAAGTAATGTGGTGATGTCGCCGATGTTCCCTCTGGGCCGCAGCGATGCCTGCCTTTATGATGGCGAAATGTCCCAACCCCCTTTCAATGCTGTGGTGCCTCTCGTCGATGGCCGCCAATCCGAAACTGCGCGTCTGGTGGCGCGGGGTACGTCGCGCTTCCTCGCCTCGCTCGGTTTTTTTTGCGTTGAGGAATTGCCGTTGCCTTCTGGTGGCCGTGCCGATCTAGTGTCGATGAACGCGCAAGGCGATATCTGGATCGTTGAAATCAAATCCTCTCGCGAGGATTTGCGCGCGGACCGAAAATGGCAGATCTACCGGGCACATTGCGACCGGCTGTTTTTTGCTTTTCCAGCTGAATTGCCCTGCGATCTTTTCCCGTCCGATACTGGATTGATCGTAGCCGACGGATACGGCGCCTATCAGCATTGTGAAGCGCCCGAACATCGCCTGTCTGCTCCGACACGCAAGGCGATGATGATTCGTTTCGGGCTGGCTGCCGCAGGGCGGATGAGCCGGTTGATCGACCCGCAGGGGCATAGCATCATCGACGAATAGGATTATCGTCGGTTATTGCAGCTTTTTATTGCTCTCCCGGAAACCTCAGTGAAGCCCAATTGTTTAAGCCGACGACAAATTGTCGGAGGTCGTTATGGGAAATGAACAAAATGGTTCGGGGCAGAAGCTCGCCACTCAAGGAATAGCGCTGGATGAAAAGGCTCAGGAGTAACCGACGGATAAGGCTCGTGCCCAACAAGCGAGCAGGAAGGATCGGGGTAGAGATCCTCCCGGTGAGAAGCAAGCTTCAAGCCCCAAAGATAGCGATGACGATCCACACCACGGCTAATTCAGGATAGCGACCGGAAAACCTTTGGCTCTGGGTCGTGGATCAAGCATTCAGCCTGGCTAAGGGTAGGGTGGAGGCGACAAGGAACTTGCGGAACATGTAAGTGTTCAATGCCCATCATAAAGGAGTGACTCATGGGCATTTTCAGCAAAGACATCAAAACAATGGATGACCTGCTCCTGCATCAACTGCAGGACATCTATTACGCAGAGCATCAGATCACCAAGGCACTTCCGAAGGTGATCGAAAAAGCGACCAATCGCGATCTGGTATCCGGCCTCAAGGCTCATCTGGAAGAAACCTACAAACAGATCGAGCGCCTCGACAAAGTGTTCGCAAAACTCGGCCAGCAACCCAAGGGAACGTCCTGCCCGGCAATCGACGGGATCATCAAGGAGACGGATGAGGTCGCGGGTGAGATAGAGGATAAGGCTGTGCTCGATGCCGCGATCGTTGCGAGTTGTCAGGCGGTCGAGCATTACGAGATTTGCCGATATGGCACGCTCATTGCGTGGGCCGAAAGCGCTGGCCATGATGAAATCGTCCGTCTTCTCACGACAAATCTCAACGAAGAGCATGGCGCCAACACCAAGCTGAATACCGTCGCGATGCGGAAGGGTGTGAACAAGAAGGCCTCTGCGGCTTGACCCTGCAGTTATTCGGGACAGCAGGTTCGCGCGAGCCTGCTGTCCCGAGAGTATAAGGTGGCTTGCAGTTGAGCCGTGCATTAAGTGCGGTTTGATTGCTTTTTTGACTTGGCCCGAGCAGTTTGTTGGCCGCTCAATAGCACCGCGCGGCTGTGATGCGATGGACCTGGCGATCGCCGAGAAGATGGGCCATGAAAGCGGAGGTCTGGAAGATCGCCTTGAACGCTTCATCGCGGATACTGAGCCCGCCGGTATAGGCGCCAAACGAGGGCATCACCGCGCGCAAGCCGTCGCTGGCAAAACATCGGCGCTCAACTGAACGGCCGCGCTGGCTGACCCGCGCCTTTGGATGAAGATGGCCGGCGATCTCGCCGTGCGCCCCCGTCGGTTCATGACGGAAGGTCAGCGGCCCCATTCGTACTTCCTTGGCAACCGTACCACCGATCTCGCGCGGCAAGGCTGGATCGTGATTACCGGCGATCCAGATCCAGTCGCGTCCCGTCTGCAATTTGGTCAGCGTTGCGCGATTAGCCATATCGAGGCGTTGATGCGCGTCGCGGTCATGAAAGCTGTCGCCGAGTGAAATCACTCTGCGCGGATCGTGGCGTGCGATTACCGCACACAGCTTCGCCAGTGTCGCGGCCGTATCGTAAGGCGGCAGCAGCACGCGGCGGGTGGCGAAGCTCGAACCCTTTTCCAGATGCAGATCGGAAACGACGAGCAGACGCTCTTCGGCCCAGAACAGCGCGCCAGACAGATCGGCGATCATGTCGATTCCGGCAATGCGCACGACATTCAGCGCAGCCGATGTAGCTGAAGCAATCGTCATGAATCCCGCGCCATCGCCTCTTTCACGAGTTCCTCGGCGGCTTCCGCCAAGAGTACGTCGGAGGCTTCGCCATAGACCGCCTCGCGTCCGATTTCCAGCATCACCGGCACCGCCAGCGGCGAAACCCGATCAAGTTCCCGATGGGTGATTCGCCACTTGATGCGCGCCAGCATATCGCTGAGACGGCGGATGTCCAAAAGGCCGGTAGCGGCATCGGCGCGGGCGGCGCGCAACAGCACATGATCGGGCTGGTGCTTGCGCAACACGTCGTAAACGAGATCGGTCGAGAACAGTACCTGCCGCCGTGACTTCTCCTCGCCGGCAAAACGGCGCGGGATCAGGCCGGAGATCACCGCGCAGGTGCGGAACGTGCGTTTCATCAGAGCGGATTCGGCGAGCCATGCTTCGAGATCGTCACCCAGCATGTCGGGATCGAACAGCTCATCGAGATCGAGCCTGCCGTTGCGGATCGCGGCCGAGGCATCGCCCAGCATCCACACCGCCAGGGCATATTCGTTGGCGACAAATCCCAGTGGCCGCATGCGCGCGCGCTCCAGCCGCCGCGTCAGCAGCATGCCGAGCGTCTGGTGCGCCAGACGGCCCTCGAACGGATAGCAGACGAGATAATGCTTGTCGGCGCGCGGGAAGGTCTCGACCACAAGCTCGCGCGGTCCGGGGATTTGCGAGAAGGCCGCCTGCAGCGACAGCCACTCGCGCACCTGCTCGGGCAGATGCGACCACGCTGTGCGGTCCGCCAGCAACAGCCGCACGCGCTCGGCAAGGTAGGTCGAGAGCGGAAACTTGCCGCCCATATAGGACGGCACCTTGGCGTCGGCGTCATTGGCGCGAGAGACATAGACCTGATCTTCCATCAGCGCCTCGTAACGCACGATCTCGCCACCGAACACGAAGGTGTCGCCGCTCACAAGTCCCTCGATGAAATATTCCTCGATCTCGCCGAGCAGCCGTCCACCGCGCGCAATTGGTCCGGTCACGCCGCTACCACCACGCCGCGCACGCACGAGACGCACCTTCAGCATCGGCTCCTCGACGATGGTGCCGACATTGAGCCGGTAGCTCTGCCGCACTTTCGGATTGGCGACGCGCCAGCGTCCGGTCTTGTCCTGCCTGATGCGCGCGAAACGCTCGTAGCTTTTCAGCGCGTAGCCGCCGGTGGCGACGAAATCGATCACATCGTCGAAATCGGCACGCGCGATGTCCGCATAGGGCGCGGCGCCGCGAATCTCGTCGTAGAGTTCGTCCGCGAGAAACGGCTCGCCGCAGGCGCGGCCAAGCACATGCTGCGCCAGCACGTCGAGCGCGCCTGCGCGCAGCGGCGGGGTGTCTTGCGCATTCTCTGCCACCGCATCGATGGCGGCGCGGCATTCCAGCACTTCGAAGCGGTTGGCCGGCACCATCACCGCGCGCGATGGCTCATCTAACCTGTGATTGGCACGGCCGATCCGCTGCATCAGGCGCGAGGCGCCTTTCGGCGCGCCGACGTTGATGACGAGGTCGATGTCGCCCCAGTCGATGCCGAGATCGAGCGAGGAAGTGCAGACCACACCGCGCAGTTTGCCAGCCGCCATCGCGTCCTCGACCTTGCGCCGCTGCGCGACATCGAGCGATCCGTGATGCAGGGCGATGGCGAGATTATCGTCGTTGATGCGCCACAGCTCCTGAAACAGCATCTCCGCCTGGGAGCGGGTGTTGACGAACATCAGCGTCGTCTTGTTGGCTTTCACGAGGTCATAGATTTCGTGCAGCGCATGGCGCGCCGAATGCCCGGCCCAAGGCAGGCGCTCGCGTGTGTCGAGCATCTCGACGATCGGCGCCGCTCCGGCATCGGCGATTACGAGATCTGCGGCGCGAACCTCGCTCTGTTTTTGCGGGACCAGAAAACGGCACAGCGATTGCGGATCAGCGACCGTGGCCGAGAGGCCGATGGTCGTCGCCTGTGGCGCGAGCGTCCACAGCCGCGTGAGACCGAGAGCAAGCAGGTCGCCGCGCTTTGAAGTGACCAGCGCATGTAGTTCGTCGAGGACGATGCGCTTGAGCGAGGAAAACATATATGGCGCATCGTCGGACGACAGCAGCAGCGCGAGTTGCTCCGGCGTCGTCAGCATGATGTCGGGCGGGTAGCGGCGTTGCCGCTGGCGGCGCGAGGCGGGCGTGTCGCCGGTGCGGATCTCGACCCGGATCGGCAGATTCATATCGACAATCGGACGCTCGAGGTTGCGCGCGATGTCCACCGCGAGCGCCTTTAGAGGCGAGATGTAGAGGGTGTGGAGGCCTTCACCTTGCCGCACGTCGCGTCCGGTAGAAACCAGCTTGGGGCGTGAGGGTTTGGGCGAGCCCAGTTCCACCAGCGTCGGCAGAAAGCCCGCCAGCGTCTTGCCGGCCCCGGTCGGCGCGATCAGTAGGGCGGAGCGGCCCTCGAAAGCTTTTTCCAACAGCGCGAGCTGATGCACCCGTGGCGCCCAGCCGCGCGCGGCGAACCAGCGCGCGAAACCGTCCGGCAAGCCGGGAAATGATCGATCGTCGGGGAAGGGTGCCGCCACGTGCTCTAGCTAAACACAGCCATGCCCAAGGTCGAGTCCGCTTTGGCGGGGCAGATCGGGCTTGGAACCTTAATCTATGTTGAGAGCGAGGTCCCCGCCGGGCTCGCCTGGCAGGAATAGCCTCCTATATACCGGGCATGCGTTCACCCTCCCTCTTGAAGCCGGTTGCCGCCGGGCTCTGCTGCGAAGGCGGAGGCTTTCATATCGATCCGGTCAGGGCGGTGGAGCGCGCGCTGATTACGCATGGCCATTCCGACCATGCCCGCCCCGGACACCGCGCGGTGCTGGCGACGCAGGAAACGCTCGACATCATGCGGCTACGCTATGGCGATGATTTCGCCGGTTCGACACAGGCGATTTCCTACGGCGAGGAAATCCGGCTCAACGACGTGACCGTGGCCTTCCATCCCGCCGGGCATGTCCTGGGCTCGGCCCAGATCATGGTGACGGATGGACAAACCCGCATTGTCGCATCCGGCGATTATAAAGACGTACCCGACCCGACCTGCGCGCCGTTCGAGATCGTGCCTTGTGATATTTTCATCACGGAGGCGACCTTCGGCCTGCCTATCTTCCGCCATGGCGATGCAGAGGGCGAAATACGCAAGCTGCTGGATTCAGTCGCGTTGTTTCCGGAGCGCGCGCATCTGGTCGGCGCTTATTCGCTCGGCAAGGCGCAACGGATCATCGCGCTGTTACGCAAGGCCGGCCATACCGCGCCGATCTATCTGCACGGTGCGATGGAAAAGATCACGCGCTATTATGAGAGCCGTGGCATCGCGCTTGGCGACCTGCGGCCGGTGAAGGGCGTGAAGAAGGCCGATCTTGCCGGCACCATTACGCTGGCGCCGCCATCGGCCATTACCGACATTTGGACGCGCCGCTTCCCGGATCCTGTTGCGGCCTTCGCTTCGGGCTGGATGCGCACGCGCGCCCGTGCGCGGCAGAAGGGCATCGAACTGCCGCTGGTGATTTCCGATCATGCCGACTGGAATGGCCTCACCGCCACGATTGCCGCGACAGGCGCGGGTGAAGTCTGGGTTACCCACGGGCAGGAAGATGCCCTGGTGCATTGGTGCAAGGCCAAAGGCTTGAAAGCGCGGCCGCTCGATCTCGTCGGCTACGGCGATGAGGACGAATCTTCGACGATGGGGGAAGGCGAACGGCCATGAACCGCTTCGCGCATCTGCTCAATCGGCTGGCCTATGAGCCCGGCCGCAATAACAAGCTGCGACTGATCGTGAATTATTTCCGCGAGGTCGAAGATCCCGATCGCGGCTATGCGCTTGCGGCGCTCACCGGCGCCTTGTCGTTTCGACATGCCAAGCCGGGACTGATCCGCGACCTGATTGCGGCGCGCACCGATCCGGTGCTGTTCGATCTGTCCTACGATTATGTTGGCGACCTGTCGGAAACCGTCGCGCTGATGTGGCCGATGCCGGAACGCGGCGGCGCCGGTCACAACCAGCCACCACCGACATTGAGTGATGTCGTCACGACCTTTCATACGCTCGGAAAGACCGAGATCCCCGCTCAACTCGTCCGGTGGCTCGACCAACTCGACGAGACCGGGCGCTGGGCGCTCTTGAAGCTCGTCACCGGGAGCTTGCGCATCGGCGTCTCCGCGCGTCTGGCCAAGACCGCCGCGGCCGCGCTCGGCGACAAGGACCCGCATGAGATCGAACTGATCTGGCCCGGCCTCGTCCCGCCATATCTCGATCTGTTCGCCTGGCTGGAGGGCCGCGCCGACAAGCCGGTCAATCGCGATCCCGCGCCGTTTCGCCCGGTGATGCTGGCGCACGCGGTGGAGGATGCCGATTTTGCCGCGCTTGATCCTGCCGACTTCATCGCCGAATGGAAATGGGACGGCATCCGGGTGCAGGCGGTGAGTGGCCGCGATGAGGATGGCGAGATCGTCACGCGGCTTTATTCGCGCAGCGGGGAGGACATCACCAGGAGTTTTCCGGATTTGTTGCCTGCGCTGCGCCTGCCGGGCGCGATCGACGGCGAATTGCTGGTGCTGCGCGCGGGCCGTGTGCAGAGTTTCAACGTGCTGCAGCAAAGGCTCAACCGCAAAAGCGTGACGCCGAAGCTGATGAAGGATTATCCGATCCATCTGCGCGCCTACGATCTGTTGGCGGACGACGAAAACGATCTTCGCGAATTGTCATTTGCTGAGCGGCGCGAACATCTGGAATCGTTCATCGCGCGACTGGACGACCCGCGAATCGATCTGTCGCCGTGTGTCTCCTTTTCGACATGGCCCGAGCTGATGGCCGCCCGCGCCGATCCGTCGAGCGCGGGTGCGGGCGATGATGCAGATGCGGTGGAGGGCGTGATGTTGAAGCGCCGCGACGCGCTCTATCTGCCGGGCCGCCCCAAAGGCCAATGGTGGAAATGGAAGCGCGACCCGCACATCATCGATGCCGTGCTGATGTATGCGCAGCGCGGCCATGGCAAGCGTTCGTCTTATTATTCGGATTACACGTTCGGCGTCTGGACGGAAGGTGAGGAGGGCGAGCAGCTCGTGCCGGTAGGTAAGGCCTATTTCGGCTTCACCGATGAGGAGCTGATCCAGATCGACCGTTTCGTCCGCCGTAACACCACGGAAAAATTCGGCCCCGTGCGTCACGTGGTGCACGAGCAGGATAAAGGCCTCGTGCTGGAAGTGGCGTTCGAAGGGCTGGCGCGCTCACCGCGCCACAAGTCCGGCGTGGCCATGCGTTTCCCGCGCATCAACCGGCTGCGCTGGGACAAGCCGCCCGGCGAAGCTGACAGGCTGGAGACGCTTGAACGGATGCTGAAACCTGTGTCGGCTTCGGCTGGAGTTTGATGCGTGTTACGAAACTAGCGCGATTCGTTTGGATCCCGGTGGATGGGGTCGATCCATAATACCGTCTCTGGCTTCTCGACGGGTTCGATGTCGAGATTGATCGCAACAGCTTCACCGTCGCTTCGGACCAAAACGCATTCCAGTACTTCGTCGGTGCTGGCGTTGATCTCTTGATGAGGTACGTAAGGCGGCACAAAAATAAAATCACCCGAATTGGCTTCGGCCGTAAACTGAAGATGTTCGCCCCAACGCATCCGCGCCTTGCCTTTTACCACGTAGATGATGCTCTCTAAATGGCCATGGTGGTGCGCTCCGGTCTTGGCATCGGGTTTGATGGTGACGGTGCCAGCCCATAATTTTTGTGCACCGGCGCGCGCGAAATTAATTGCAGCCTTGCGGTCCATTCCGGGAGTGGACGGAACGTTCGGGTCGAGCTGATTGCCGGGAATGACCCGCACGCCGTCGTGCTTCCAGCGATCATGGTCGTGAGAATGGGAGTGATCGTGTTCGGACATGCTTATTCCCGCCTTGAATTGTCGTGTCAGTGATCGAGCTGACGACACTTTATTCCAAATAAGCCTTAGGTGGCTTTTTCCTTGTGATGGATATACTCAAACGCCAGCTTAAGGTCGCTGACAAAATGCGCGTATTCGCGAGCCTTGGCGTCAGCATCGGGCAGCCGCAACAGATAGGACGGATGCACCGTCACCAGCGCCTTGGTATCTTCAGTCAAGTCCAGCAAGTGGCCGCGGTTTTTCCCGATCGGTGTGACCTTGCCGAAGACGCATTGCGCGGCTGTGGCTCCCATCGCGACCACCAGAGCAGGCTTCACCGCTAGAAGCTCGCGCTCGTACTATTGCCGGCAGGCTCTGATTTCGGATGTGTTCGGTTTTTGATGCAGACGGACTTTTCCGCGTAGGACGAATTTGAAATGCTTCACTGCATTGGTGATGTAGACCTTGTTGCGCGGAATTTTGGCTTCGTCCAAACCACGAGCCAGAACCTGACCCGCGGGGCCGACAAACGGCTTGCCAGCCAGGTCTTCCTTGTCGCCCGGCTGCTCGCCGACCAGCATGATGGGCGCATGAGCCGCGCCTTCGCCGAACACGGTTTGCGTGGCGTCCTTGTAAAGAGGGCAGGCCCGACAATGGGCGGCTTCCTCGCGCAAATCCGCAAGGCTCTCTGTTCCGAAAAGGTCGGGGTCGAGGTCGCGGGCAGCGTGGCGCATGGGTTCTCTCTCCGGCCTTCTGAAGTTCAATCAAGAGAGCCGCGGCAAGTTTCCGCGTCAAAAGTCAGAACCTCATTGGTTCTGTTGATGAAAATATGGCTCCGAGACTCTGGTTGACTCGCTGGGGCTAGGCAGGATTATATTAGAACATAACGTGAACATAACGGCTGGTCCGTCGTTAGAGGAAAACGAAGGGCTGCCTCGATCTCTGGGAGCGGCGCATGACCGGCGCGCGTACGCTTGCGTCCTTGCGGGACGCGATCCGCCATCTTGAAGCGCAGACCATGCCGCAGCAGGTCGAGCGCGTGGCACTCGGCCATGCCAGTGCGGATGCGACGCTGCAGGGCGGCCTGCTGCGCGGCGCGCTGCATGAGGTGTTCGCGACCGAGACCCGGCAGTCGGCTTCTGCGACCGGTTTTGCCGCAGGTCTGGTTCAGTGTCTGGCGAGCCATCGGCCGATTTTTTGGGTGCAGCAGGATTTCGCGGAAGCCGAAGCCGGTGCCTTGTCGATGAACGGGTTTGCCGAACTGGGTCTTGATCCGTGCCGTTTGGTGCTGGTGCGGGTGCTAAATGCGGAAACCGCGCTGAAGGTCACCGCCGATGCGCTGGCCTGCGACGCACTCGGTGCGGTGGTGTGTGAACTGTGGGGCGAAACGAAAACATTCGATCTCACCGCCAGCCGGCGGCTGACACTGGCGGCCCAATCGTCCGGCGTATCCTGCGTGCTGCTTTGTACATCGAGCCAGCCTGTTAGCAGCACGGCTGAGACGCGATGGGTGGTGCGGGCCGCGCGCTCGCTTCCTGGACCGGAATGGAACGCCTGGGGCGAGCCGATGCTCGATGCAGAACTTGTCCGCAATCGTCATGGGCAGCTAGGCCGATGGATCATGGAGTGGAATTGTGACGAGCGTATCTTCCGTGAACCGGCGACGTATTCTCAGCCTTTGGTTGCCGCGCCTGCCGACCGACCGCATCAAACGCCGGCTCGCGCAGGAGGATCGATCGCGCGCTTGCGACGGACTGGATGACGCGTTTTTCCGCAGACCTTGGATCATTGCGGACAGGCAGCATAACGCGCTGCAGATCGTCGCCATGAATGATGCGGCGGCGGCCATCGGGCTTGAGATCGGCATGCCGGCTGCCAATGCACGGGCGATCTGTCCCGACATCGAGGTGTTCGATGCCGATGCAGGAGCGGATGCGCAGGCTCTCGCTCATATCGCGGACTGGTGCGATCGCTTCACGCCGCTTGTCGCGCTCGATCCGCCTTATGGGCTGTTTCTCGACATCAGCGGTTGCGCGCATCTGTTCGGCGGCGAAGCCAAGATGCTGGCGCTGGTGTGCGATTCACTGACGCGGCAAGGGTTCGTCGTCAATGCGGCGATTGCCGGAACGTCGGCTTGCGCGCGGGCGCTGACGCGCGCAGTGCGCGGCCGGATCGTGCCGGAAGGGCAAGAGTCTGCAGCTGTTGAGAACTTGCCTGTGTTCGCGCTCGGCGCGGAGGATGCCATCACACGCGGATTGCGCCGTGCCGGGCTGAAGACTATTGGCGACGTTGCCTCTCGTGAGCCCCGCGAGATCGCCGCGCGGTTCGGCAAGGCGTTCACGGATGTGTTGCGGGAAGTGCTCGGGCAATCCGATGCGCCGATCAGTCCGCGCCGGCCTCCGCCTGATTTTATGGTGGAGAGGCATTTTGCCGAGCCGGTTGCGACCGAAGATACGATTTCCGCGACCGTATCGGGCTTGGCGCAAAAACTCGTGGTTGCGATGGAGCAACAAGGCAAGGGCGCCAGACGGCTGGAGGCCAGTTTCTTTCGTGTCGATGGCGTGGTGCGGACCATCGCAGTCGATGCAGGGCAGCCGGTCACGCGTGCTGGCCTGATCGATCGCCTGTTTTGGGAACGGTTTGATGTGCTGGCCGACCCGCTCGATCCAGGTTTCGGATTCGATCTCATCCGTCTGTCCGCAAGTCGTGTCGAGGCTGTGGTGCAGGAGCAGCGCGATCTCGATGCGCGGACGCAGGACAATGACGAGATGGCGGCATTGATCGATCGCCTTGCGGCCCGTCTCGGCGGACAGCGGATCATGATCTACCTGCCGCAGGATACGCACATTCCCGAACGCGCTGCCCGGGCTATGCCGGCGCAGGTTTATCTGCCGAAGGCCTTATCCGCGCAATGGCCGCGACGCTGCGAGAGCGAACCGCCGTTGCGGCCATTGCGGATGTTCGAAAGGCCCGAGGAAATCAAGGTCACAGCGGCGTCCGTTCCGGATGGTCCGCCACCTCGTTTTACATGGCGGCGTGCGACCCATGCGGTCGTGCGGGCGGAAGGGCCAGAACGCATTGCGATGGAGTGGTGGAAGAACGAGACATCTGTCCTCACACGCGATTATTTTCGTGTCGAGGACACGGAAGGCCTGCGTTTCTGGATCTATCGCGATGGTCTCTACGGAAGCGAGTCTGTCGATGACAAAGGCGAGCGTATCGACCCTAAATGGTACGTCCATGGGGTGTTCGCATGAAGGTCACCGATTATGCGGAAATCGGCATCACCACCAATTTTTCGTTTCTGCGCGGAGGGTCTCAGCCACAGGAATATGTGCATCAGGCCAGCGAACACCGGCTGCCGGTGATCGGCATCGCCGACCGCAATACCTTGGCTGGCGTTGTGCGTGCCTATAGCGAGCTTGCAAACCATGAGGTCAAATACAAGCCCAGACTCCTGATCGGTGCGCGCCTCGTCTTCACCGACGGAACGCCGGACATTCTGGTCTATCCGCGCGACCGCGCCGCCTATGGTCGCCTCTGCCAGTTGCTGTCGCACGGGAAGCTGCAAGCGGAGAAGGGCGAGTGCCTTCTCACGCTCGATGATCTTCTGGATTTTTCCGAGGGGCAATTGCTGGTTCTGACGTTGCCGCATCGGTTTGAAACGGCGGTTGCGTTGAAGGTGCTCGGCCGGCTGAAGCAAAGCCGCGCCGATGGAGTCTGGCTGGCTGCAAGCTTGCTGTATCGTGGCGACGATAGGCGGCGCCTCTCCCGTCTGTACCTGATCGCAGCGACGGGACGCGTGCCGCTGCTCGCGACCAACGATGTGCTGTATCATCACCCGGCGCGCCGTCCGCTGCAGGACGTGCTGACCTGCATCCTCGAAAAGACCACGATCCACGCCATCGGCAAAAAGCTGCAGGCTAATGCCGAGCGACATATGAAGCCCGGCTACGAGATGGTGCGGCTTTTCCGCGATCTGCCGGAGGCGGTCGCGGAGACCATGCGGTTCGCGGATCGCATCACTTTCGCTCTCGACGAATTGAAATATCAATATCCCGATGAGCCCGTGCCGCTTGGCAAGACGGCACAAGAACATCTCACGGATCTCGTTAACGCAGGAATCCAGTCTTATTTTCCCAGCGGCATCGACGAAAAATTGCAAGCAACCATTGAGAAGGAACTGCGCCTGATCGAGAAACTCGGTTATGCGCATTACTTCCTGACGGTGCATGACATCGTTCAGTATGCCCGCTCGCAGAACATTCTGTGCCAGGGGCGCGGGTCGGCGGCGAATTCCGCCGTCTGCTACATGCTCGGCATCACCTCGGTGAATCCCGCCGAAACCGATGTGCTGTTCGAGCGGTTCATCTCCGAGAAGCGGTTGGAGCCGCCCGACATCGATGTCGATTTCGAGCATTCCCGCCGCGAAGAGGTGATGCAGTATGTCTACCGGCGTTATGGCCGCCATCGCGCGGCGATTGTCGCGACTGTCATTCATTACCGGCCGCGCAGCGCCATTCGGGATGTCGGCAAGGCGCTCGGGCTGACGGAAGACGTCACCGCTGCGTTGGCCGATACGGTGTGGGGAAGCTGGGGCATGGGCGTCAGCGACATGCAGATCAGGCAGGCAGGCTTCGATCCGCAGAACGGAATGATCCGTCGCGCCGTCGAGCTTGCCACCGAGCTGATCGAATTTCCACGCCACCTGTCCCAGCATGTCGGCGGCTATGTCCTGACGCAGGATAGTCTCAATACCTACGTGCCGATCGGTAATGCCGCGATGGAAGACCGCACCTTCATCGAGTGGGATAAGGACGACATCGATACGTTGAAGATGATGAAGGTCGATGTGCTGGCGCTCGGCATGTTGACCTGCATCCGCAAGTGCTTCGATCTGGTCGCGGATCATAAAGGGAAGCGCTATCAGCTTTCGGACATCAATGCGGAAAAGGATGATAGCGGCCCGGTGTTCGAAATGCTGTGCCGTGGCGAGTCACTCGGCGTGTTTCAGGTCGAGAGCCGCGCGCAGATGAATATGCTGCCGCGCCTGAAGCCGCGAACCTTCTACGATCTTGTTATCGAGGTCGCGATCGTCCGGCCCGGCCCGATCCAAGGCAATATGGTGCATCCGTATCTGAAGCGGCGGCAGATGAAGCCGGAAGAGATCGAATATCCTTATCCGAAGAGCGGCAACAAGAATGAACTGAAGGACGTGCTGTGCAAGACGCTCGGCGTTCCGCTATTTCAAGAGCAGGCCATGCGCATCGCCATGGCGGCGGCGGAATTCACGCCCGAGGAAGCCAATGGTTTGCGGCGTGCGATGGCGACGTTCCGCAACGTCGGCACCATGCCGAAATTTGAGAAACGCATGGTCGGCCGCATGATTAAGCGCGGCTACGATCCCGCATTTGCGCAAAGCTGCTTCGATCAGATCAAGGGTTTCGGCAGCTACGGCTTTCCTGAAAGTCACGCCGCGGCTTTCGCCCAGCTCGTCTATGTGTCCGCTTGGCTGAAATGTTTCCATCCCGATGCTTTTGCCTGCGGTCTTTTGAACTCGCAGCCGATGGGATTTTATGCGCCGGCACAGATCGTCGGGGATGCGCGCCAGAACGGCGTCGAGGTCCGTGAGATTGATGTGTCTCACAGCTTTTCACAGAACACTCTGGGAGAGCGAAGCGGCAAATACCACGTGCTGCACCTCGGCTTCCGGCAGATCGATGGATTCAAATGCGCCGATCCGGATGAGGAGAGGTGGCGCCGGATACAAGGCAAGACAAAATCGGAGGACTGGGGCGAGGCGATCGTCGCGGCGCGGTTGAGGCAGTCATTCACATCACTGGAGGATTTCGCGCGGGAGACTAAGTTGCCGAAACGTGCGCTGATCCTCTTGGCTGATGCCGATGCCTTCCGTTCGCTTGGACTGGATCGCCGCAGGGCGCTGTGGACCATTCGCCGCCTGCCGGACAATGTGTCGCTGCCGCTTTTTCAATCGACGGCTGCTCGCGAACAGCCTGACGAAGACAGCGCTCCGTTGCCGCAGATGCCGCTGCCGGAAGAAGTGGTAGCCGATTATCAGACCATACGGTTGTCCTTGAAGGGGCATCCGATGGAATTCCTGCGCGCGACATTCACGAAGCAGGGGATTGTTTCCTGTGCGGCCATTGCCCATGAGAATGATAAACGGCGCGTGCGCTGTGCGGGCGTTGTGCTGGTGCGTCAGCGGCCGGGCAGTTCCAAAGGCGTTGTGTTCATGACGCTGGAGGATGAAACCGGAATTGCCAACATTGTGGTCTGGCCGAAAGTGATGGAGAAATTCCGCAAGGAAGTGATGGGTGCGCGGTTGATCGAGGTTGAGGGCTTCATCCAGAGTAGCCCGGACCGGGTGGTTCATCTGATTGCAGATCGTTTGTTCGACCGTACGTCCGATCTGATCGGACTCTCCAACGACGCTTTACGTCCATATCTGCAAGCGCAGAATTCTGCTGAAGGGGAGCAGAAGTTGATTTCTTCGGCTTCAGCCAAAGCCCGTCACCCGCGCCAGGTACGGATTCTTCCTGCTTCCCGGGACTTCCATTGAACCCGCAAAATGGTCCCCGAAAAGTTGCAGAAATCCCCTGATTTGGAGAAGGGTTTTCTCTGCAAATTTCCTTCGGGCAGCTTCAGATTCTTCCGCATGAGCTGAACCTTGTGCTGCATCGTGACGAAGGCGAATGCACTGTATTTCCATCGCTTGGATCGCGCAGGAGACACGGCCCCGAATGGGCCGCGCGTTTCCAGGCTGAGACATGCGCTCGACTACAAATCAGCATTTTGAGCAGCACGTCTTCGTATCATAGCGACGCGCCATCGGGGTTTGATCTGAATTTTACCCATAGCCGTTCGAATATCGAATTATCAGTCGTGGCTCCTCATCCCGATTTAATTGCGATCTTCTGTCTCAACATCCAGAAAAGCCGCTGAGGCATGCAGCTTGCGTCGGATATTGACTTCCCCATTTGTTGTACTCAGAATTTAATACGACGTTTCAATATGTAGAACGTGCATGAGGTTCTTTTGAAACCCAAAGCTCTTCAAGGACTGCCGCGTGATCCTTCATCTAAAATTGTTGGAGACAATGCGTCGCTTTTGAGAACGTGTGTTGGATGGTGAAGATGCAGCTTGGTGAGATTCTTCGCAAACATGATCCAGCTTCGACGGCGGTGCTGTTTGAAGATCGGGCGCACTCTTACGGAGAGCTGGAATCTCTCTCAAATCGCTTCGCGCAAATGCTTCTCTCGGTCGGCGTCAAAGCTGGAGATGCTGTTTCCTATTTGTTGGGCAATGATCCCCTGCTGGTAGCGGCCTACATTGCCGGTTTTAAAACCGGTATCGTTACCAATCCTCTTCACGACAGACTGACCGCGGATGAGATCGCCTACATCGTCAACCATGCGGGTAGTAAGGTCGTGGTGGTTGGAGAACCTTATGCGGCGACACTTGCGGAAGCATTGAAGAACATCAGCAACGTTCGCGTGGTTTGTTTTGGCAATCCGGGCGTTTTGCAGAATGTGGCCGTTCCTGATCTGGATTCTTTTTCATCAGAGACGATTAGCCCGGGTGTGAACCCGAACGATGTCGCGCTGCTTCTCTATACATCTGGAACGACGGGGCGGCCGAAAGGCGTAATGCTGACGCATGGTAATGTCTCGTCCGGTATCGCGGCTGTAGCTGATGGTTTTCATCTCAAGCCATCCGATCGGACGCTATGTATCATGTCGCTGTCGCATACTAATGCGCTGATGTTCAGTACACTGCCATATCTGTTGTCCGGCGCGTCGGTTGCGCTGTGCAAACGCTTCAGCGCTTCGAACCTATGGGATCTTTGCGAGTACTACGAGGTTAACAGCTTCAGTGCTTCGCCGACCATCCTAAGCATTCTGCTGGAAGACGCGACCGGAAAGACCGGTTACCCGAAGCTTGAGTTTGTGAAGGTAGCGTCCGCGCCTACTTCGGTTGATCTAGCGAACCAATTTCACGCCCGTTTCGGACAAGATTTACTTATTGAAACTTACGGTCTGACGGAAACCACATCTATCAATGTGATGAATCCGCTTCGCGGTCCGCGCAAACCTGGGTCCATCGGAAGGCCGTTGCCGCCGAGCGAGATTCGCATCGTCGATGATCAGGGCAAGGAACTGCCAGCAGGCGCAACAGGTGAGATCGAAATCCGCGGCCCGACTGTGATGAAGGGCTATTACAAAGACCCCGATGCGACGGCTGCGACGATCAGAGGCGGCTGGGTGAGATCGGGTGATCTGGCGAAGGTTGACGATGATGGCTACATTTTCATCGTCGGTCGGAAAAAGGAAACGATCATTCGCGGTGGTGAAAACATTTCGCCGCTTGAAGTCGAGCAAATCATCGCACGACATCCGGCGGTGCGGGAAGCCGCGGCGGTCGGAATTCCCGATCGCATTTATGGTGAGGTTGTCGCGGCCTGCGTCGTCAAGCGCGACGATGTAACGGAGAGCGAATTGATCCGGCACTGCAGCGAGTATCTTGCCTCTTTCAAAGTGCCGGCTCGCATCGCTTTCGTTGACGAATTGCCGCGCAATCCGATCGGAAAGTTTATCCGCCGGGCCTTGCTGCCATATTTCAAAGACGAGAGTGCGCCGATTGCCAGCAAGAGGAACGCATGAACACAAAAAGAGTAGCCGTCGATTTCGGTGATAAAAAGATCGACATTGATGTCCCGGATCACGCGTCGGTCGTCGAGTTCGAGGATCCTCCGTTCCTGCAGGATCCCGCAGCGTCCATACGCGAGACGCTGGCGAAGCCATACAGTTCTCCACCTCTGGCGGAACTTATCAAACCTGGCATGCGGGTCGCGATCGGATTTGACGACATTACCCGGCCCAACATGCCCCCGCGAACGATCTTGCCGATTATCGTTGAGGAATTGCTCGCGAAAGGCGTGAAACAGCGCGACATTCTGTTTGTTAATGCCTGCAGCAATCATCGTAAGAATACGCGTGCAGAGTTGGCCAATCATCTCGGCCCGGAGATTTTCGGCACGTTCTGGGGGACAGGCCAGATTCTCAATCACGATTGTACCGATCCGGAGCAGTTACAGTATTTCGGCGTCACGGATGGCGGTCGCTACGTCGAGATGAACAAGCATTTCGTCAACGCGGATCTGATGATCTATCAGGGGAACGTCGCCGCCGGTGCGTGGCGCAGTTATACCGGGACGGGCGTTGCCGTCGGCCTCGCATCGACACGCAGCATCGCGTCTCATCATAGTTTCCATGGGATTCCCGAGCCTGCCGTCAAGGTCAACGCAGAGAAGAAGGCCGCCGCCGCGCCACGCAAGCGCATTCCGAGCGTCAAGGAAGAGATGACGGATTACCTCGATCAGGCTCTTGGTCGGAAGGTTTTCTATATTAATTCCTTCAACGGTAGTGGTGGGCGCATGGCGGGCGTCTTTGCGGGCTATGCGGATGGTGTGAAGCCGCCGGCATGGGAATTGGCCGAGAAATACGTTCGCCGGCCGACACCGGAAGCGGATGTTCTAATCGTGGGTCTGCCTGCGAGCTATTCCTACGGCAGTTCGAACAATACTCTGATCGCAACCGTCGGCGCGACTGTACCTCCGCGCTATTGCCCGGAAGCGCCGGTTCTGCGCGAGGGCGGGGTCGTGATCGCGTGCTCGCCGGCCAACGGCCATATCGATGCCGATCGCTTTCCGTCATATCAGCCAGCCATCGATCTCTACGCGCGCTATTTCTCTTCGCGGGACATGGTTGATCACGAGGATGAATTCGATCATCGCCCTGACTTCCGGCACAAATATACGCATGGCTACGGCTATCCGCCGCTGCACGCATTCTGGCTATTCTACGAGAACGAGTATCTGCTGAAGCGAGCCGGTGCGGTCATTATGGCGGGCACGCCAAACCCAGGTGCATTCCGTGCGCTGGGTCTCACCCCCGCGCGTAATTTCGACGAGGCCTGGCAGATCGCGAAGAAATACGTCGGCGCAAACCCCCGGACGGTGGTTGCGCCGACCTTCTGGAGCAAGCCCCGCATCAAGTTTGATGTGCCGAGGTGATCCGTTAACGGAGAGATCCCATGCTGTCAGATCAGGTCAAACTCGATTTTCAGCGGCGCGAGCGGATCGGCTTCGATGAGGCGGTGCTTTGCGAATGGAAAAGCGTAGAGCAGATCGCCTATATTCTGCAGACGGCCAGTGAGACGAAAAATCCGCTGCTCCTGACTCGGCTGACAGATATCAAGCTTGCAGCCTTACCAGAAATGCAGCGAAAGAATATCGATTATGATCCGGTCTCCCGCACCGGGTTCTTTGCTGCGGAACTCTTTATTCCCGCTCATGCTGAGGTGAGTGTGGTGAGTGCGGGAAGTTCGGATATTCCCGTTGCACATGAAGCGATCCGCACGCTGCAGTATTTCGGCATTGGTGCGTCCGAAATTTCAGATGTCGGTGTTGCAGGTCTTTGGCGGCTCATGGAGCGGCTCGAGGGCATCCGGGCGAGCAAAGTCATCATCGTGGCTGCTGGAATGGACGGGGCATTGCCGAGCGTTGTCGGTGGTCTTGTGCCGGGCACCGTGATCGCGGTGCCGACTTCGGTTGGCTATGGCGCGTCTGACAGCGGGCGCACGGCAATGAATGCGTGCCTGGCGAGCTGCGCCGCAGGCCTAGCAGTCGTGAATATCGATAATGGCTTCGGAGCGGCCTGTGTTGCGTTGCGCGTGCTGCGCGATACGAAGGCTCCGCAATATCGAATGCTGTTTGAAGCAGCTCAGGGAGTGAATTTGTCGAAATAATCAAAAGCGACCAAGGGAGGACAGGACATGCTTCGAGGGAAAACTATCGCCGGGCTAAGTGGAGTGATATTCGCGAGCGCGTTCATGCTGGGGGGAGCCATCAGACCGGCAGTAGCGGAGGTCAGTGAAGTCAAGATCGCCATGCAATATGGCCTCGGGCATTTGCCGGTCATGGTGATGCGCGACAAGAAGCTGGTTGAGAAGCACCTCAAGGAAGAAGGCCTCACCAGCACCACCAAATATTTTCAGCTTGCTGGGTCTGCAGCGATGAATGACGCGCTGTTGTCGGGAAGCGTCGATTTCACCAGTGGCGGCCTGACAGGCATTGCCACGTTATGGGGAGCTTCAAAGGGGCGTGTGAAGGCGCTCTCGGCGGTCAATGCTTTCCCGATGTACCTCAACACGATCAATCCGAAGATCAAGTCGCTGAAGGATTTTACACCAGCGGATAAGATTGCCCTGCCGGCCGTTCGCGTTTCCCCGCAGGCAATCGTGCTCGGCATGGCTGCCCAGAAGGAACTGGGCGACGCCAGCAAGCTTGATTCCCTGACCGTGACGATGAACCATCCCGACGCGATGGCGGCGTTGTTGTCGAAATCCGGGGCGGTCAACAGTCATCTGGGCTTCTCGCCGTATCAGGAGGCTGAATTGAAGCATCCGGGCGTGCACCGGGTTTTTAGTTCCTACGATATTATGGGCGGCCCGGCGACCATCGTCGTTATCGGAACGCGTCAGGATTTCTATGATCAGAATCCGAAAACGGTGAAAGCCGTCCTGGCTGCACTCAACGATGCGCTTGCTTTTATCAATAATGATAAGGAAGGGGCGGCAAAATTCTATGTTGAAAATAGTGGCGACAAGAGCTCGACTTACGACGAGGTGCTGGGTCTTTTGAAGAATCCGGAGATCATTTTCTCCAACGTCCCGTCAGGAACCATGAAGTTTGTGTCTTTCATGTACGACCGAGGCATCGTCAAGCAAAAGCCGACATCATGGAAGGACCTTTACTTCCCGACGGCCTATAACATCAAGGGTGCAAACTGAGTGTCTGAACGGCTTCACATTCACCTCGATGTCGTCGGCGGTATCGCCGGCGACATCTTCGCTGCGGGAATGATCGATGCTTTCCCGAAGCTAAGAGACGCTGTTCTCAGGAACATATCGGCTGTACTCCCAGCGGATTGTGGAACGCCAATCTTTTCTGAGGGCAAGAGCGGCGCGATCCGGGCGCTACGGTTTGCGCTCGCGCCTTCTGATAAGAAGGCCACTCACACTCACACTCATCACCACCATGATCACGGGCATCACCATCATCACGCGACGGACTCCCACAATCACGACGTCAAAACCCTTCAGCCTAATCATGCAACGGCCGATCATCACGATCACCACCATGGTGGAGGCTCCTATCTGGAAATCGTCAACCTGATCGAGGCGGCCGATCTTGCTCCGAATGTTCGTGTGCAAGCTCTGGGAATTTTGCGCCTCCTGGCTGAATCAGAGGCCCATATCCATCAGGTCGAAATCGATCACGTGCATTTTCATGAAATCGCGGGTTGGGATTCGATCATGGATGTGGTCGCCGCGGGAACGATCATTGCGGCCCTCGATGGAGCGCGATGGTCGGTTTCAAGCCTTCCCTTGGGCGGCGGCCTGATTCAAACTCAGCATGGTCTGTTGCCTGTGCCCGCGCCTGCAACTGCGGCGCTGCTCAAGGATTTCCAATGGCGCAACGATGGCGTTTCGGGCGAACGCATTACACCGACTGGTGCGGCCATACTGAAACACCTGATCAGCATGCCTGCGACCCAGCTGCCGGAAGGGCGATTGATGTCGACCGGCATCGGCGCGGGAACACGCGAATTCGAGCAACTGCCGAACATCTTGCGCGTACTTGTTTTTGAAGCTGGCACGCAGGCAGAGAGCATGGTGGTCGCGACAATCAATTTCGATATTGACGACATGACAGGAGAGGAGATTCAGGTCGCGGCCGACAGGATTCGTCAGGTGGATGGAGTGATCGACGTCACAACCGGGCAGCGGACTGGAAAGAAGGGCCGGGTCGCGACATCGTTCCGTGTTTTGGCGCAACCTGACAGGCTTGATGAGATCAACCGGCAGATTTTCACGGAAACCTCGACGATCGGTCTGCGTTGGCATCTTGAGCAGCGCGCCTGCCTGTTCCGCAAATCCGACTCTATGCCGCAGGAGGAGGGCATCTTGCGTGTCAAGGAGGTGAAACGTCCTGACGGCTCCTTGAGCCGAAAAATAGAGAGCGACGACGTGGCCTTGCATTCTGGGCTTGAAAAGCGCCGGGCGCTCAAGGCCAAAGCGGAGCGAAATCAGGAATGAAGGCATCCGCAAACGAAGCCGGCTTGGTGTCGGTGCTGAACAGATATAACGAGATTGCGATTGCGGTGAGCGGCGGCGTTGACAGTATGGTCCTGGCCTACGTCGCGCATCGCTTCTCGTGCACGAAAGCGGTGATGCTGCATGCGATCTCACCCGCCGTGCCGCAGGCTGCAACCGCTCGTGTCAGGCGTTACGCGGACAGCGAGGACTGGAATGTCGTCTGGCTCGATGCCGGTGAATTCGACGATCCAAATTATCGCGCTAATCCGATTAACCGTTGCTATTACTGCAAATCCAATCTGTACGATCGTATTCGCGATGCGACATCCTTCCAAATCGCATCGGGAACGAACACCGACGACCTCGGCGATTTTCGTCCAGGACTGAAAGCTGCATCAGAGCGCGCGGTGGTCCATCCTTATGTTGAAGCCGGTTTGGGTAAAGCAGCCATCTATAGCTTGGCGGAAAGGCATGGGCTGACCGATCTTGCCGAGCTTCCGGCGCAGCCATGCCTTGCCAGCCGTGTTGAAACCGGCATAGCGATCAATCCAGATGATCTCGCTTTCATCGAAATGATGGAGGACAGGGCTGCTTCGTTCGCGCCTGTTACTGCCGATATTCGGTGCCGTACCACGGCCACGGGCGTCGTCATCGAAGTCGGTACGACGTTCCCACAATCCCAACGTGACTTTCTGGCAGAGGATGCCGCAAAGCTATGTGCGGCTCACGGACGTATCTTTGCGGGTGTGCGAGACTATCGTCGCGGGTCCGCGTTTCTGCGCTGACAGTATTGAAACGCTGGCTTTTGGGGGACTTATGTTCGGAATCCTGACGCTTGGTTTTCTGCTTGGTATGCATCATGCGCTCGAGGCCGATCATATAGCTGCCGTGTCGAGCATCGCCGCCCGCCGCTCCAGTGTCCGCGACATCGTGAAGCACGGTCTGACCTGGGGTATTGGCCATACCATAACGCTGTCTTTATTCGCTGGGGCAGCTTTACTGCTTGGGCAGATGATTTCGGATCATCTCGCTGAACGGCTGGAATTTGCGGTCGGCGTCATGCTGGTTGTCATGGGTGGGTATGTGTTGTGGCAGCTTTGGCGTGATCGGATACATTTCCATGGCCACGTTCATGGCGGAGTTATGCACTTTCACGCTCACAGTCATCGTGGGGAATTCATGCCTCATGAACAGAGCGCGCATGAGCATGAACACGGGTTCCGCTGGCGGACACTGCTTGTTGGTTTGATCCACGGAATGGCCGGCTCAGCGGCGCTGCTCGTTATCACAATGTCGCAGGTGAGCAATCCGGTTTATGGGCTCCTCTATCTGATTTTATTTGGTCTCGGATCAATGATCGGCATGGGGGTGCTTTCGGCGGTTATCGCCGTGCCATTGGCGATTTCTGCGCGGTCGTTGACTTGGGCAAATCGTACCCTGCAGGTAGTTGTGGGGATGGTGACGGTCGGTATAGGCGCCTCGACAATTTATGCGACGATGTTTTCTCATGCGTAGCAAGATCAAAAAGGCGCTGATCGGTATAGCCGATGACGTCTGGTAAATCGGCTTGCGTCGTTGGCATCCTGCCAATAGCCAAATTTTCACTTGCCACGTTGCTGCTTTTTCACGCATCACCCGTATCGGCTCAGGATGTCGCTGAGGAAGAAACCTCCGTCTTGCCGCCAATCGAAATTATGCCCGCTTCTGTAACTCAGAAGCGAAAGAGACATGTGCGGTCCAAACAGGCTATCGCGCCGCGCAATGCGCTTGTGCAGCCTAATCAAAAGCTGACGCCGATCAATACCGCGTGGACCGGAGCACCGAATGTTGCGGGCGGGTCGCCGCCGATACCAGCGATGGCCAGCGAAATGATCGCTTCTGGCAAGGACATCAATGATCGCCCAGTGACGCGGCCCGGTGAAGTGCTGGAGGTGGTACCGGGATTGATCGTCACCCAGCACAGCGGCGAGGGCAAGGCCAACCAGTACTTCCTGCGCGGTTATAATCTCGATCACGGAACCGATATGGCAATCACGGTCGATGATATGCCGGTCAATATGCGTAGTCACGCACACGGCCAGGGTTACGCTGACCTGAACTTCCTGATGCCGGAAACAGTGAATGGCATGCGTATTCGTAAGGGACCTTATTATGCGGAGGAGGGCGATTTCAGTTCCGCTGGCGCTCTGCATCTGGATCTGATCGATCGGGTCAGCAAGGGGTTCGCGGAAGCGACCTTCGGAAGTTTCGGCTATCGGCGTGTGTTCGGAATGAATTCGGCAAAGGTTGGAGCGGGCGATCTGCTGTTTGCCGGAGAGGCCAACACCTACAACGGACCATGGAGCAGTCCTGACGAGGTGCGAAAGCTCAATGCCATGATCCGCTATACCCAAGGCACCGCGACAGATGGCTTTTCCACGACGGCGATGGCTTACGGCAATCGCTGGAATTCAACGGACCAGGTTCCGTTGCGTGCCATCACAAGCGGTTTGCTCGGTCGCTTCGATTCCGAAGATCCCAGTGACGGCGGTCGTGCCAATCGCTTCTCGCTCTCCACGCGCGTAGCCCGGACCGATGACCTCGGTTCGTGGAAAGCCAATGCTTATGTGATCAAGAGCGGTCTCGATCTCTACAATAATTTTACCTATTACCTCAGCAATCCGGTGCTGGGCGACCAATTCCATCAGCACGATGATCGCATGCTTGCCGGTGGCGCTGTATCCCGCACCATTGTCGGAAGTTTTGCCGGAATCCCGGCGGAAACAAGGGTCGGTCTGCAGACGCGTTATGACGACATCAGCCTTGCGCTAACGACGACCTATCAACGCAGCTTTCTAGATAATATCCGTAGCGACCGGGTGAAGGAAGCAAGTGCCGCAGCTTACATCCAGAACACGATGCATTGGACGGACTGGTTCCGTACCACGCTGGGCTGGCGCGGCGATTACTACAATGCAACTGTGAATTCTCTGTTCGACGCCAATAATTCTGGCAAGGCGAACGCCGCCATGGGCAGTCCAAAATTCAGCATGATGGTCGGCCCGTTCTACAAGACAGAGTTTTTCTTCGGTGTAGGCATGGGTATGCACAGCAATGATGCGCGTGGCAGCACCATTCGCGAAGTTCCGGTTGACCGCGTTCAGGATCCGAACGCGCCATCGGAGCCGATTTCCGCATCACCGCTGCTGGTGCGGACCAAGGGTGCGGAAGTCGGAATCCGAACGCGCCTTATTCCAGGCCTCGATTCGACCTTCAGCGTGTTCATGCTAGATCAGGCATCGGAAATCGTGTTCGTGGGCGATGGGGGCGATACTGAAGCAAGTCGCGCCAGCCGCCGCTACGGTATCGAATGGACAAATAAGTACAAGCCGGTCCACTGGCTGACACTCGACGGCGATGTTGCGTTATCGCACGCCCGCTTTGTTGGATTCGACCAAGAACAGGCAGATCTCTATGCCTCGCTTGCGGGTTATCCCGAAGCGCAAATCGGCAACATGCCGGGAGATCGTGTTCCGGGATCTCCGACATTGATTGCTTCGGCAGGGATCACATTAGGAGAAGCGACCGGGTGGTTTGGTGGATTGCGCTGGCGCTATCTGGGTGAGCGGCCACTGACAGAAGACAATGTGTTTCGCTCGCCAGCGACAAGTTTGTTCAATGGCCGGATCGGCTATCGTTTCGAGAGCGGCTGGCGCATTCAGCTAGATGTCCTCAATCTGTTTGATACCAAAGCTGACCAGATCACCTATGCTTATGGCTCCATGTTGAAGACTGACAACCTGTTCGCGATGTGCAAGTTAGGCGCGCCGCCAGCGGCAGTTTGCAGTAACGGTGTGATGGATCGCGTGCTTCATCCCGTTGAACCGCTGGCGGTTCGCTTAACGCTAGCGGGGCGTTTCTGAAAAGTCGCGATACCGGCGGTGAGGCCATCAATCTCAAATTGCGCTTGAACGGTTCGACGCCAGCGCAGTGACTGTGGTGGTGTGTCTATCGACGACATTGCGTCGCTGCCGAGGATGCGATCCTGTTCCTTTGGATCACTGGTCCGTTTCTGGCGATAGGGGGCATGTGCCGCTTATGAAGACATGGGCTGGAAAGAGCATCACGGGAATTGCAGTTGCAGCAAGCAAGGAGCTGCCACAACTTCCCGGCATCCCGACTATGGGGAAGGGTAATTTGATGTGGAAGGCTACCCGCGCTTTTGCCGAAGGTCGCTAATGGACGCGATCCGGGAATGATATGTCATGAAGAATGGCGTGGTCGGATTGAAGGAGCATACAAGGCTGTTACGAATGCGAGCGCTTTCGTTTTGCGATATCTCGAGCGCTTCTCATGAAGGTCTCGGCAGCCATTGGTAGCGATCTCTGTCTTAAAGTTAAGACGGCAACTGGCAGTTTCTTCTTTAAATCTACGGGTAGTTTGTGAAGCGCCCAGTTTTTTCTGCTGTACTGGAAACCAGTCTCGCTCATGACGGTGACATAATCTCTCTCTTGGAGTAACTGCATCCGAAGCTGCATGGAATATGTTGTAATTTGAGGCTCTGGAAACGGGATCTTTTGGGATTCAAATGCATTCTGAACTAACGAGCGGGCCATATTATCGACCGATGCAAGTATCCATTTCGCATCTTTCAGTGAGTGAAGAGTAATCCCCCTGGATTTAGCCCATGAACTATTTTTTCCCGTAATAACAAACATACTTTCTTCGAATAATGTTTCGACATTCAATTCATTGTCGGGGGTCTCGTTTGAGATACGTCCGATAATTAAGTCCACTGAACGATCCCGCAATTCCTTGTAGTCAGGCTTGGCCGTTTTCGTTGTCGTCTCGATGATATCAAGTCTGATTTGTGGAAATTTGTTTTCCACGTCGTTTATGATTTCTGACAACAGCCCGCTGGCTATGAAAGACATATCGGCGCCGATGCGCACCAGTCCCGTTCCCGGCTTGGACAAGAAGTCCAAGTCGCGGACGCCGGAATCCAAGCTGTCGAAGATTTCGGACACTCGTTCCAACAGCTTGCTGCCATAGATTGTCGGCGTCACGCCTTTAGGGCCGCGCTCCAGAAGCCGATAGCCGAGTACATGCTCGATTTCTGCAATTGACTGAGAAATCGCGGACTGAGTCAAAGATAAAAACTGGGCCGCTTTAGCCATGCTGCCGAAGCGAACGACCAATAAGAACACTTGCATGTCGCGAAATTTAAGCCGGGCTATCGCCCGGCGGCTGATGGTCTCGAGGTCCTTAGACATTATCTTTTCTTATGCCCCTCTTAGGAGTTCGAAGATTCCAAGCCCATCAATTGTAGCAGTAGAAGATGGGAGGTGCATGAGCGGAAACCGCTTGAAGACAAAGTTGGATCTGATGGACTTTACCGAAGCGCTGCAATTACGCATGGACGAAATGGCGGCGGCATGCACGCAGTGCGGCAAATGCTTTGAGGCATGCCCGATGGTTGATCCCATCGGACTCGCCAATGAGGACCCTAGGCTTGTCCTGGCGGGAATTGTCGAGCAATTGCGGGGCGGGGAAGGCTCGGCTGCATCCGAAAAATGGGCGGCTGCTTGTTCCGGCAGCGGCTACTGCATCAGCGCCTGCGATTATGCTGTAAATCCCCGCTCGATGTTAAAACTGGCGAACTACGCCAGGGTCGTGAGAGAGGGGGGCGATCAGGTCCGAAAAAATGCCATTGCCGCGTTTCGGGGAATGGCACAATCGCTTCGAACGGTCAGCCGGTTGCAATTGACCTCGGCGCAACTTGCGGCATTGGAGGACCCCGGTCCGCTCGCCTCAAACGAGCCAGCCGATATAACACTCTACACCGGATGCAACCTCTACAAGTCACCGCACATTCTGGTGCTGGTGCTGGAAGTCTTGCGGCATATGGATGTGACCTGCCGTTTGGTGGGCGGGCCTTCCGCCTGTTGCGGCATAAATCAGTTTCGTGCCGGCGATGGCGAAAGCTCGGGTCGGGCCGGGCTTTCGACCTTGAAGAAAATCGAAAAACAGGATTCGCGCGAAAAAATATCGTGGTGCCCGAGTTGCCAGTCGCAATTTGAGGACGTGATCATTCCGAACCTCAATAAGATCGAGCCGGAGAATAATTTTCAGCTTGAGATGTTTTTCGTTTGGCTGGAGCGGCGGCTGGATCAGTTGATCCCGCTCTTCAAGTATCGGGTGGAAAAACGCGTCGCCTTGAACGAACGCCCCGGTTATCCGCGGGTCATGACGGCCGTGAAGAAAATACTTTCCAGCATTCCAGGCGTAGAGGTCGTCGAACTCGACGTTCCCAGGGTCGGGTTGATGTCGAACTACCTGAGCGTGACGCCGAATTTCAAGACTTATCTGCGAGATACGGAATTTCATGCCGCCGCTGAGGCCAAGGTGACGACACTGGCAACAGTCTTCCATGCCTGTCATCGGGAGATTTGCGAATTCGACGGTGTGTATTCCTTCGAGATCATAAACGTCATGGAGATTATCGGTGAAAGCATGGGGCTTCACGCCGATGACATTTACAAGCTGCTGAAAGTCCACAACAGCGCAGATGAACTCCTCGAATACTGCTCCGACCTTATTGCGGAGCATGGATTGGACGCGTCCGAAGCGTTCGCGATCCTGACCAAGGAGCAGGCCGCGAAGAAGCCGCTACAGGGGAAGATCCTCGAGGATGCTTCGTTCAGTCCCGGCCGATATGGAGCAGTGAATGCCGACGGTTAATTTCATCGATAAGTTCGGAGTTGAGTCGCGGGTCGATTGCGAGGTCGGCGCGACCCTGATGACGGCCGCAAAGCGAGCCGGGATCAAGGGTATCGAAGCGGAATGCGGCGGTACGCTGTCTTGCGCGACGTGTCACGTTTACGTCGACAATGCCGATGGCATGATTCCGGCTGCCTCCAGCTCCGAAGATGAGATGCTTGAAGCGGTGGTAGCCGAGCGCAAGCCGGAAAGCCGCCTGGCGTGCCAGATCGCAATTACGGATTCTCTGGAGGGAATTGTGGTCCGTATTCCCGAATCTCAATTCTAGAGGCCGTCATCATGAACGCCATACGAGATGTTGTGATTGTGGGGGCAGGTCACGCAGGCTTCAGTCTGGCGAATGCATTGGCCGATGCCGGCTTCGATGGCCGGATTGTCTTGGTCAACCGTGAAGATCATCTGCCTTATCAAAGGCCGCCGCTTTCGAAGAAATATATGAGTGATGGAAGACATGAAGACTTGTTTTTCCAACCAAAAGAATTTTTCGAGAACGGAAATGTTGTGCTTGTTCCGGATTCGGTCGGTGCGATCGACCGGAATTCGCAAGTCGTCCTTACAAAATCGGGGGAGCGAATTCCTTATGACGCGCTCGTTCTAGCCACGGGCACGTCGGCGATCCGCATCTCGCTTCCGGATGACGACGGGGACGTTGCGTATCTCGATAATCTGGACGCCGCCATCAGTTTGAGGCGTCGCTTGAGCGAAGCGCGACGCGTTGCAGTTATCGGTGCGGGATTTATCGGCATGGAGTTCGCGGCAGGCGCGATCTCAAAATCGATTTCCGTTTCTGTCGTCGACAACGCGTCAAGGCCGATGGAACGGAGTGTATCGCAAAGTACGTCCATGTACTTTCGGGATGAGTTGGCGAAGGCGGGCGTGGCATTTCATTTTCGAAATTCTGCGATCTCGCTCTGCAAGCGTAACGGCAAAATCGAATCTGTCGGGTTGCAGGACGGGGGCGAGATGCCTGCGGATCTCGTTCTTTCGGGCGTCGGCACGAAACCGAATGTTGAGTTGGCGCTACAGGCGGGGCTGTTTTGCTCAAATGGGGTTGTCGTGAATGAATTCCTTGCCACGAGCGATCCGAACATTTTCGCAATCGGGGATTGCGCAGCCTTTCCGGCCGTTGATGGAAAATCGCACAGTCGGATCACATCGGTTCAAAATGCCTCGGACCAAGGGCGATATCTCGCCCATCGCCTGCTAGGCCGGGAAGGCAATCCTTACAGGAAAATTCCGTGGTTCTGGAGCGATCAGGGCCCGAATAAATTGCAGATCGCCGGTCTGTCAGGTGATGCGAATTCGTTCGTCACCCGAAGGTCCGACATAGCGGGAAAATTCTCAATCTTCGGGTACCGCGAGGGGCAGCTGGTCAGCGTCGAGTCGATCAATCGTCCTGGCGACCACGCACTCGCGCGCAAGATTCTGGAGCAGGGCATCAGCCCCGATCCGGAGATGGTCGGATCAGCCGATTTCGATTTGCGAACTTTGTTTGGGAAGGTGTCTTCACGGCAGGAGATAGGCGCTCAACCACTAAGTGCCTAATTAAACAGGGAGGGGGAAACAATGACGGTGATTTCTGAGAGTGCGGGCGAAATAAAACAGGCTCGCAAAGGAAGTTTGTTTGGGTCTTTATATTTCCAGGTCTTGATCGGCGTAACGGCTGGAATCTTGGTCGGATGGCTATTTCCATCGGTCGCCGTTCCTTTAAAGAGCTTAGGCGACTTTTTCATTCGCTGCGTCAAGATGCTGCTTGTGCCGATCGTCTTTGCGACAATCGCTGTCGGCATCGCCCGTATGACGGACATCAAGGAATTGGGAAGAGTCGGTATTAAGACGATTCTCTACTTTGAACTTGCGTCGACGGCTGCGCTGATCATTGGGATGATCGTTGGCAATGTTTTTGCGCCCGGTGCGGGTCTGAATGTTGATCCGGCCACGATCGACACGAAAGCAATCGCGGGGTTTAGCAAGCCGGCGACATCGATATTCGATTCCATCTTCCACCTAGTGCCCGACAACATCGTGAGGGCGTTCTCGAATGGCGATATTCTTCCGGTTCTTGTTTTCGCTGTTCTTTTCGGAATTGGCCTTTCGCTTCACCGAAAGGCAACACAGCACGCCGTGGATGCGCTTGACGGCGTTCTGAGCGCACTGTTCGGCGTCATGGCCATGGTGATGTGGCTTGCGCCGATCGGCGCGTTTGGCGCGATGGCGTTCACAGTTGGAAAGTATGGCCTCGGCTCGCTTCTGTCGTTGGCCAAGCTCGTTGCCTGCGTCTATGGCACATCCGTCCTGTTCGTTCTTGTTGTGCTCGGTGGAATTGCGAAGCTTTGCAAGATTCAGATTCTGCCATTCTTGAGATTTATCCGTGCCGAGATTGCGGTCGTACTGGGTACTTGTTCGTCAGAGAGTGTGCTTCCACAATTGATCGAAAAGCTCGAGCGGTGTGGATGCCCGAAGCCGATTGTCGGTCTGGTGATGCCGGCCGGTATTACCTTCAATCCTGATGGTAGTGCGATCTATCTCAGCCTGGCTGTGATATTCATCGCTCAAGCGACGAATACCCCGCTCGATTTAATCCAGCAGTTAGGCTTGCTCGCCGTGCTGCTTCTGACGAGCAAAGGATCCGCTGGCGTTGCTGGCGCCGCCTTCATCGCCTTGGCGGCAACGCTTTCCACGACCAATGCGATACCGGTTGCAGGATTGGCCCTGTTGCTCGGTGTTGACCGGTTCATGAATGAGGCGCGTGCCGTCACCAATACGATCGGGAATGCGCTGGCGACGGTCGCGATTTCAGTTTGGGAAGGCGGTTTCGACAGGCAAGCCTATGAGCGTGCACTCGCTGAAGACCGGCAACTCTAACGTCAAAAAAGAAAGAGCGATCATGAAGACCGAGAGATTCCGGGGCGTGTTCCCATACCTGGTGACGCCATTGGATAACAAGCAGAACGTCAACAGTGCTATTGTTTTTAAGCTCTGTGACGATCTGATTGCCGCTGGCGTACACGGGTTGGCCGCCTTGGGATCGACGGGAGAATTCGCTTACCTGACGGCATCTCAAAAAATTGCGATGGTTGAATCCGTTGTTGCTGCGGCGAAGCGGCGGGTCCCTGTCCTGGCAGGTGTCTCCGCCACGACCATTGCAGATGCGGTCCGTCAGGCGAAGGCCTGCGAGAAAGCTGGCGTCGATGGGCTGGTTGTGGCTATCGACGCCTATTTCCCGATAAATCATCGCGGGGTTGTCGACTATTTCACGTCAGTCGCCAAAGCCGTCGAGCTTCCCATCGTTATCTATACGAATCCGAATTACCAAAAGGCGACCTTGTCGATAGAGGTTCTGAATGAGCTGTCGGATTTGGAAAATATCGTCGCGCTCAAGGATGCATCAAGCAATACCGGTAGGTTGCTGTCGCTCCTAAATCGGATCGAAGGGCGGCTCGATATTTTCTCTGCGTCTTCTCACATCCCAGCGGCGGTGATGATGATGGGCGGGAAGGGGTGGATGGCAGGCCCGGCCTGCGTGGCTCCAAAACAATCGATCGAATTGTACGACGCGTGCATCTCCGGGCGGTGGTCTGAAGCTGTGGCCCTGCAGAGGCGATTGTGGTCGCTCAATGAGGCTTTTGAAAAATATAATCTTGCCGCGTGTATGAAGGCTGCGCTGGAATTCAAGGGTTATGAGGTGGGAACGGCAATTGCTCCCCAGCAGCAACTCAATGAGACCGAACTTGAAGATTTGAAAAGCGTTGTGGAGCATTGCGAGTAGGGCGCTTTAGTTGAAACCAGCGTCAACTGATTACTGCTTCGCCTTGATGTCGCAGTGAATGACTTAACCGTTCAAGCCACGGACAGCCTCTATGACGCCGGATGTAACATCTGCCGTGGTCGCTTTGCCGCCCAGGTCGGGCGTGTGCAGATGTGGGTTGGCTGTGACGCGCTCGATCGCCTTCATGATAGCGTCCGCAGCGGGTATTTGACCGAGATGTTCAAGCATCATCGCGGAGCACCATATAGTCCCGAGAGGATTGGCAACGCCTTTGCCGGTGATGTCGAACGCGGAGCCGTGGATGGGTTCGAACATGGATGGGAAAGTGCGTTCAGGGTTAAGATTTGCTGTGGGCGCGATGCCAAGTGATCCAGCCAACGCTGCAGCGAGATCGGACAGAATATCGGCGTGAAGATTTGTTGCGACGATCGTGTCCAGCGATTCTGGTTGCATCACCATGCGAACTGTCATGGCATCAACCAGCATGCGATCCCAGGTTACATCAGGAAATTCTTTCGAAACCTGTAGAGCGATTTCATCCCACATCACCATGGCATGGCGTTGCGCATTCGACTTGGTTACGACTGTCAGAAGCTTGCGCGGACGAGATTGCGCGAGACGAAATGCGAAACGTATGATGCGCTCGACGCCGATGCGCGTGAACATCGAAACGTCAGTGGCGGCTTCGATTGGCAGTCCCTGATGGACACGCCCGCCGACGCCGGCATACTCGCCTTCCGAATTCTCACGAATGATAACCCAATTAAGTTCTTTTCCGGTGACCTTACGCAGCGGAGATGTAATGCCCGGCAAAATTCGGGTCGGTCTCACATTGGCGTACTGATCGAACGGCTGGCAGATCGCGATGCGAAGTCCCCACAACGTGATGTGATCTGGAATTTCCGGATGCCCGGCCGAGCCGAACAATATGGCATCGTGATTTCGAATGAGATCCCGGCCATTCTCCGGCATCATCCGGCCATGCTTCTTGTAATATTCTCCACCCCAATCGAAATGGTCGAACGCGAACTTGAACTTACCATCCCACTTTGCGACGGCGTTCAGAACTTCGACACCTGCGGAGATGACTTCGGTGCCAATGCCGTCACCGGGGATGGCGGCAATAGTGTACGTCTTCATATTATTGTTCTTTCATTCGATTGGTATTTTTCGTGCATTTAGCTCTGACCAAACTGACGCGAGGCTTTCGCGCCGGCGATCATGATCAGGGCAACATCAGCTGCCCTTGAGGCTGTGAATTTCGGGAAACCAGATGTCCTGCCACTTCGTCGGCGCAACTGGAATGCGCTTCACTTTGGCGAGGAATTGCGCAATCGGCAGAGTCTTGTGCGGCTCGATCGTGTTCGTCACCAGCGGGTCGTTCAAAATGCCCAGAAGAAACTCGACCGTTTCCTGTGTATGAGCCATTCGCTTGTATGTCTCGGCGGCCTTCTTCTTGTCTTTGTTGATAATGTCGATCGACTCTTTCAATGCTTCAAAGAAGGCCTGATACGCCTTCGGGTTCTCATTCCTGAATTTGCTGGTGGCCCATATGACATTGAATGTCGCCGGACCGCCCAGGATCTCGTAATTGTTCAGAACCTTGTGAATTTTGGGGTCGGCAAGTTCTGTGTACTGGAACGGCGGCGAGGAGAAGTGGGCGTTAATGCCGATGCCGCCAGACATGAGGGCGGTCATCGCCTCGGGATGCGGCATCGAGACGGTCAGCGAGTCGTACTTGGCAAAATTAGCTTCACCGAATTGTTTGGCGCACGCCATCTGCAACAGCAGTGCTTGGGTCGATATTTTCACCGACGTGACTGCGATCTTGTCCTTCTCTGAAAAATCGGACAGCTTTTTTACATTCGGATTTGAGGAAACAAGATCGACCGGCATGTCGTTAAGCGCGGCCACGCCGTGAATGGCTGTTGGCGTGTTGCGCGTTTTTGCCCAGAGCGTTACGAGGTTCGGGACACCGCCTGCGCCAAAGTCCAAACCGCCGGACAAAAGCGCATCATTCATGGCGTTCGATCCGCCGAGCGTGACCCATGAGACCTGGATATCATTAAGACCGAGAGCGGCTGCGTGTTTTTCGACGAGCTTTTGATCTTCCATGATCATCAGCGGCAAGTAGCTCAAACCATATTGCTTAGAGGCGCGGATCTGGTTGGTTTCAGCCGCGGCAGGCATGAGTGACAGTGCGAGAAGGCAGCCTGCCAATAAGACCTTGAATTTCATCATGATCATTCCCTCCTGGTTCCCTGTGGAGCAGTGCCCGTCTTCTTTGCTCTTGCTTTTATTGTATGCAAGCTTGCATACAAGCCTGACGGCGAGTTGTTCGATTGTCAACTGGCGGCATAATGCAGGGGACATCTCCCAAGTTAGAGGAAAGGTAGTGCCGTTGACCGCCTTGATTTTGAAAAGCCACCCGGCACCCGGCACGGCCCCCAAGGCTTCCTTGGTGGAAAGCGCCTATGTCGCGCTTAAGGCCGCGATCTTGAGTAATACATTCCCGCCGGGCTATCAGGCCGCGGAGAGCGACGTCGCGTCTCAACTCGGGATGAGTCGCACTCCTGTGCACGAAGCCGCAATCCGTTTGCAGGCCGAGGGGCTTGTGGCGGTTCAACCGCGAAAGGGAATTCTTGTTTGCGCAATCTCCGCTTCCGATATTCGAGAAATCTATGAACTCACCATCGCGCTGGAGGGGATGGCGGCCGAGGTTCTGGCATTGCAAACCCCTTCTGCAACCAAGAACAAAATCCTTGGCCGGCTGAGCGCGGAAACGAGCTCCATGGAAACGGCGCTCAAGACGGACGACCTTGACCGGTGGGCTGCCGCCGATGATCAATTCCATAGAATCTTGACAGGAGAATGCGGCAATAGCCGCCTGGCGCGGATGGCGGGCACAATTCGTGACCAGACCCATCGGACAAGACTACTCACGTTGCGCCTCAGGCCGAAGCCATTAAATGCGGCGACCGAGCACCGCGCCATCATTGAAGCGATCCGCACTGGCCACGCGCGTGCCGCGTCCGAGAATGCTGCCGAACATCGACGCCGTGCGAGTCAAATCATGATCCCGCTGCTCAAAAAGCTAAACCCATTTGAGCCGCCATCTGTCGGCCTAAGCCCAGATAAGAATCGGAGGTCGGCGCGCAAATGATAGGCCAGGACAGAAAGTCGCCATCCAGCGCAACGGCTTTGGCGAAGCGGTTGCGCTGGATACAAGCGCGGTAGCAGGAGAGTGGCGGGCCAGCGCGGCGATGCAATGGCCGAGCCACGCAATCCTTTTTGTTTGCGCAAGTGAACCCACTTGCAGGTACTTCATTCCCAGCTCAGCGCGCCGCCGTTCTGATACTCGATCACGCGCGTCTCAAAGAAGTTCTTTTCCTTCTTGAGGTCCATCGCTTCCGACATCCACGGAAAAGGATTCTCCGTTTCAGGGAATACCGGCGTGAGGCCGATCTGCGCGCAACGCCGGTTGGCGATGAAGTGCATGTATTGCTCGCACAACGCAGCGTTCAGCCCGAGGAAGCCGCGCGGCATGGTGTCCCGGCCATAGGCAGCTTCCAGTTCGGCGGCATCGCGGATCATGCTGCGCACTTCTTCCTGGAACGCCTTGGTCCACAGATGCGGGTTTTCGAGCTTGATCTGGTTGATGACGTCGATGCCGAAGTTCAGGTGAATGCTCTCGTCGCGCAGGATGTACTGGTACTGCTCGGCGATGCCGACCATCTTGTTGCGACGTCCGAGCGACAGGATTTGCGCGAAGCCGGTGTAGAACCACATGCCCTCGAACACGACATAAAAGGCGACGAGATCGCGCAGGAATGATTGATCGGCCTCCTGCGTGCCGGTGGAGAAATCCGGATTGTCGAGATTTTGGGTGTGCTTGAGCGCCCATGCTGCCTTGTCGGTGATCGACGGTACCTCGCGGTACATGTTGAACAGCTCGCCCTCGTCGAGGCCGAGACTTTCGACGATGTACTGGAAGGTGTGGGTGTGCACGGCTTCCTCGAACGCCTGACGTAACAGATATTGCCGGCATTCGGGGTTTGTGAGGTGCCGATAGATCGCCAGCACGATGTTGTTGGCGACGAGGCTCTCGGACGCTGCGAAGAACCCGAGGTTGCGCTTGATGGCGCGGCGCTCGTCGTCGGTGAGGCCGTCGCGGGACTTCCAGAGCGCGATGTCGGCCTGCATCGAGACTTCGGTCGGCATCCAGTGGTTGTTGCAGCCCGCGAGATATTTCTCCCACGCCCATTTGTATTTCAGCGGCAACAGCTGATTGACGTCGGCACGGCAGTTGATCATCCGCTTTTCGTCAACCGAGACGCGGCCGCCTGAGCGGTCGATCGCGCCGAGGCCGGTTTGTTCTAAAGGCTGTTCGGCGCTGAACATGACGGCGGGCGAAGGTGCGGTTGTGGAATCTGACCAGTCGAGCATGGTGGTGTCCTTTCTTGTTCTTATTGGCAGGCTTCGCAGTCGGGATTATCGATCGAGCAGGCTTTGACGCCATCAAGGTCGGGCACCGTGGCATTCGGAACGACAATCGGCGCATGGGCGAGCATCCCCGACGCGGAGACCGCGTTGAGCTTGCCGTCGGTGCCCTTCAACGTCGATTTTTCGACATGTGTGGCGCTGCGCGAACGCAGGTAATAGGTGGTCTTCAGGCCGAGCTGCCACGCGAGGCGATAAAGCTGGTCGAGCTTCTTGCCCGACGGATTGGCGATGTAGAGATTGAGCGACTGTGCCTGGTCGATCCATTTCTGCCGCCGCGCGGCGGATTCGATCAGCCATGAGGTGTCGATCTCGAACGCGGTGGCGTACAGCGCCTTGAGATCGTCCGGCACCCGGTCGATCTGACCAACGCTACCATCGAAATATTTCAGGTCCGACACCATCACCTCATCCCACAGGCCGCGCGACTTGAGGTCACGCACGAGGTGCTCGTTCACCACGGTGAAGTCGCCCGACATGTTCGATTTGACGAACAGGTTCTGGTAGGACGGCTCGATCGACTGCGCCACGCCGCAGATGTTGGAGATCGTCGCCGTCGGCGCAATCGCCATCACGTTGGAATTGCGCATGCCGTCCTTGCGCACGCGCTCGCGCAGGCCCGCCCAGTCGAGCGTCATAGACGCATTGAGCGCCGAGCCGTCGCGTGCCTTCGAGAGAAGGGCTATGGAATCGATCGGCAGGATACCCTGCGACCACAGCGAGCCGTCGAACGAAGGATACCGGCCGCGCTCAGCGGCGAGATCCGCGGACGCCGAGATCGCATGATAGCTGATGATTTCCATGCTCTCGTCGGCGAAAGTGACGGCGGCGTCGGAAGCAATCGGAATTCGCTGGACATGCAGCGCATCCTGGAAGCCCATCAGGCCGAGCCCGACCGGGCGATGCTTCAAATTGGAGCGCCGTGCCTCGGGGATGGTGTAGAAGTTGATGTCGATGACGTTGTCGAGCATCCGCACGGCGGTCGTGATCGTGCGCTTCAGCTTGTCCTGATCGAGTCCTTCGCGCGTGGTGTGGTTGAGGAGGTTGATCGAGCCAAGGTTGCACACGGCGACTTCATCGGCCGAGGTGTTGAGCGTGATCTCGGTGCACAGGTTCGAGGAGTGTACGACGCCGACATGCTGCTGCGGCGAACGCAGGTTGCATGGATCCTTGAACGTGATCCACGGATGCCCGGTTTCGAACAGCATGGTCAGCATGCGCCGCCACAAATCGGTGGCGCGCACTTGCTTGAACACGCGCATTTCGCCGCGCGCGGCCTTCGCCTCGTAGGCTTCATAAGCCGCCTTGAAGCGAGGGCCGTAAAGGTCGTGCAGATCCGGCGTTTCATCCGGCGAGAACAGTGTCCACTCACCATCCTGCTCGACGCGTTGCATGAACAGGTCGGGTACCCAGTTCGCGGTGTTCATGTCGTGAGTGCGGCGGCGGTCGTCGCCGGTGTTTTTGCGCAGGTCGAGGAATTCCTCGATGTCGATGTGCCATGTTTCCAGATAGGCGCAGACCGCGCCCTTGCGCTTGCCGCCCTGGTTGACGGCGATCGCGGTGTCGTTGGCGACTTTCAGGAACGGCACCACGCCCTGGCTTTCGCCATTGGTGCCCTTGATGTGGGCACCAAGACCCCGCACCGGTGTCCAGTCGTTGCCGAGTCCGCCGGAATATTTCGCCAGCAGCGCGTTGTCCTTCACCGCCTTGAAGATGTCGTCGAGATCGTCGGCGACGGTGGTAAGGAAGCAGCTTGAGAGTTGCGGCCGCAGCGTGCCGGAATTGAACAGCGTTGGTGTCGAGGCCATAAAATCGAACGACGACAACAGATTGTAGAATTCGATGGCGCGTCCCTCGCGGTCGATTTCGCGCATAGCAAGCCCCATCGCCACGCGCATGAAGAACGCTTGCGGCAGCTCGATGCGCGCGCCATGAACGTGCAGGAAATAGCGATCATAAAGAGTTTGCAGGCCAAGGAACTGGAACAGCATGTCGCGTTCGGGCTTCATTGCCGTTGCGAGGCGGGCAAGATCGTAGCGGCCCAATTCGGGATCGAGCAGTTCGGATTCGATGCCGGTCTTGATGTAGGCCGGGAAATATTCGGCATAGCGCGTCGCCATGTCGGATTGAGATGCGCTGGTCGGTGTGCCGTGGACGAAGCTCAGAACCTCGCTGCGCAACTTGTCGAGCAGCAGGCGCGCGCTGACATAGGCGTAGTTCGGCTCCTGTTCGACCAGCGTGCGCGCCGCCATGATGGAGGCGAGCGCGAGTTCATCCTGGCTGATGCCATCGTAAAGATTCCTGCGGGCCTCGGCGAGCACCGGCGCAGGATCGACGGCATCGAGCCCTTCGCAAGCTTCGCGGATGATGAGCTCGAACCGCTTGAGGTCGAGCGGCACGCGAGCGCCGTTCGCAAGCGTCATCTGCAGCGTCGGCTCGTTCGATGAAACGGTTGTGCTGGCCCTGTCCGCCGCACGCTCGCGGGCGCGCTCCTCGCGATAAAGCACATAGGCTCGCGCGACCTTGTGGTGCTCGCTGCGCATCAATGCGAGCTCGACCTGATCCTGCACGTCCTCGATATGGAAGGTGCGGCCTTCGCCGAGACGGCGGGTGAGGGTGCCGACGACCTCCTGTGTGAGTTGCTCCACCACCTCATGCACGCGGCGGGAGGCGGCTGCGGTGTGTCCTTCGACCGCGAGAAACGCCTTCGTCATCGCAATCGAAATCTTGGAGGGATCGAAGCGCGACACCGTGCCGTTGCGGCGGATGATCTGCATCGCCGGCTCGCTTGGCGAGGGCGCGAGGGAATCGAGGCTCAACTGGATGAGCGGTGCTTTTTCAGTTTTGGCGGTCTGCAGGTTCAACGACATCGACAAGCCCCGTGATGCGGATTTCAGAAGGCGGGGGTCGAAGGCGCTTGAGCGCTCGGCGGACAGCCGATTGCTGGCGACCGCCGGACTCCCCGTCCGTGGACGTTTTTTCGGTGTCGCGGCAGGTCTCCTGGCTTGCAGGTCGTAGCGGCTTCTTGTCTTCCCGGCCGAGGCCAGTGACGTAATGGCGAAGCAGCTCGCTGCTGACAGTTGCGGGGGCAGCGCCGGATTTCCGCGAAACGTGCGGTTCACCGGCTTCCCTCTTAGCCCACTAGATTTTGATGTCTAGCAGGACCGTGACATCTACATGTGGTGATCTTTGACCGTAAGAGTCAAGAAAACTTTAAAATGCTCCCCGCTATCCCCGGAAGCCGCCGTGGCGCGGTGAAAACCTCAAGCCTTTCAGCGGTTGGCAGACTGCTGCGATTCTGGTTCTGCGGCCAAGGCCATTCGGCAACGATAGCTGTTCCATCCAGATGGCCGAATCGGCCTGCGCTTTACGGATGCGGACACTCTCATTAGATAGAGCCTTCGACAGGCGAGCCACGCGATGAATGATTTCGTTCGACCGATCCTCAATCCACCGGGTGGGCAGAAGAAGGTTCTGCTGCATTCGTGCTGCGCGCCGTGCTCGGGCGAGGTGATGGAGGCGATGCTCGCTTCCGGCGTCGATTACACCATCTTCTTCTACAACCCGAACATTCATCCCGAGCGCGAATATCTGTTGCGCAAGGATGAGAACGTGCGTTTTGCCGAGAAGCACGGCGTCGGCTTCATCGATGCCGACTACGACAAGGACAACTGGTTCGCGCGCGCCAAGGGCATGGAGTGGGAGCCGGAGCGCGGTGCCCGCTGCACCATGTGTTTCGACATGCGATTCGAGCGCACCGCGTTGTATGCGCATGAACATGGCTTTCCAGTCATCACCAGTTCGCTCGGCATCTCGCGCTGGAAGAACATGGCGCAGATCAACGATTGCGGAAAACGCGCCGCGTCGAAATATGACGGCCTGCAATACTGGGATTTCAACTGGCGCAAGGGCGGCGGTTCAGCGCGCATGATCGAGATCAGCAAACGCGAGGAATTCTACCAGCAGGAATATTGCGGCTGCGTGTATTCGCTGCGCGATACCAATGCCCACCGCCGGGCCTGCGGGCGGGAGCCGATCGAGCTTGGCGTCAAGTTCTATGGGCAGAATTCCACCGAGGGCGAGCGATAATCCCACCCTCCGTGCGTTGACTGATTTTTTCTCCACGCCATATTTCAACCCGTCGAGGTCTTCGTCATCGCGTTGATGCGAAGCTAAGAGGGAAGCCGGTGAAGCATTGATGCGCTTAATCCGGCGCTGCCCCCGCAACTGTGAGCGGCGAGCCTGCATCCATTCGTGTCACTGAGGCGTCTCGCTTTGGGAAGACGGATGTGGGCCGCGACCCGTAAGCCAGGAGACCTGCCGCGACGAGATGTTTCCACGGGCGGGGTGTCCGGTGGGCGTAGTCCTTGAGGTGCCTGCGCGCCTCGGTTGGCGTGCGCGCACTTTCATCCCCGCCGTTTCTCGTATTTCGGGGTCAAAGCCATGTCGAATGTATCAACGTCCGTCCCTCTCGCCGTCGCAACGCTCGGTACGCCGCGGATCGGCCCGCGCCGCGAACTGAAAACCGCACTGGAAAGTTTCTGGGCGGGCAAGATCGATGAAACCGCGTTGCTCGCAACCGCCGCTGAACTGCGCGCCGCGAACTGGGCGCGGCAGAAAGCGCGCGGCATCAGCGTCATCCCATCCAACGATTTCTCACTCTACGACCATGTGCTCGACACCAGCGTGATGGTTGGTGCAATTCCTGAAATCTACGGCTGGACAGGCGGCAGCGTGCCGCTCGCGACATACTTTGCGATGGCGCGCGGCTCGGAAGGCGAGGGCGAGGCCTGCGCGCATGGCCATGTGCATCATCACCACGGCGTGTCCGCGCAGGAGATGACGAAGTGGTTCGACACCAACTATCACTACATGGTGCCGGAATTCAAAAAGGGGCAAACTTTCGCGCTGTCCTCGACCAAGCCGATTGACGAGTACAAGGAAGCCAAGGCGCTCGGTTATCAGACGCGCCCGGTGCTGCTTGGTCCGGTGACGTTCCTCAAGCTCGGCAAGAGCAAGGATGCCTCACTTGACGCGCTGTCTCTGCTGGATGGTCTGCTGCCGGTTTACATCGAGGTGCTGAAGCGCCTCGCTGCCGAAGGCGCGGAATGGGTGCAGATCGATGAGCCGTGCCTCGTGCTCGATCTCGACGATGCCGCGCGCCAGGCTCTGCGCCACACCTATGATGTGTTCGCAAAGGCTGTGCCGCAGATCAAGATCATGCTGGCGACCTACTTCGGCGATCTCGGCGACAACCGCGACACCGCTGTGTCGTTGCCGGTGGCGGGATTGCATATCGATCTGGTGCGCGGCGCGGATCAGTTTGCCGTTGTCCTCGCGAAGGCTCCGAAAAACCTCACGCTGTCACTCGGCGTCATCGACGGCCGCAACATTTGGCGGGCCAATTTGTCCACTTTGCTGAACAAGCTCGATCCCGTCGTTGCCGCGCTTGGGCACGAGAGAGTGCAGATCGCGCCGTCCTGCTCGATGCTGCATGTGCCGATCGATCTCGATACGGAAACGGGCCTCGATGTCGATGTGAAGGAGTGGCTCGCATTTTCCCTGCAGAAGATGGATGAGCTTTCGATTCTCGGCCGCGCGCTTGCCGGTCAACGCGATGAGGTCGCGGACAGGATCGCAGCCTCAAAAACAGCGGCGGCCAAGCGCAAGGAATCGTCAAAAATTCACAATCGCGCCGTGACAGAGCGGATGAGCGGCATCACCGATCAGATGCGCCGCCGTCACAGCCCGTTCGATGTGCGTGGGGGAGTCCAGCATAAGCAGTTCGGTCTGCCATTGTTCCCGACCACGACGATCGGTTCGTTCCCGCAGACGGCGGACGTGCGCAAGGCACGTGCAGCGCATGCCAAGGGCACGCTGAAGGACGCGGATTACGATCAGTTCCTGAAAGAGGAAACCGCGCGCGCCGTGCGCTGGCAGGAGGAAATCGGACTCGACGTGCTGGTGCACGGCGAATTCGAGCGCAACGACATGGTGCAATATTTCGGCGAACAATTGTCCGGCTTTGCTTTCACCAAGCATGGCTGGGTGCAGAGCTACGGCTCGCGCTATGTGCGCCCACCGATCCTGTTCGGCGATGTCTCTCGGCCCAAGCCGATGACGGTCGACTGGTGGCGCTATGCGCAGTCGCTCACCAAGCGGCCGATGAAGGCGATGCTGACCGGCCCGGTGACGATCCTGAACTGGTCGTTCGTGCGCGACGATATCCCGCGCAGCGAAGCTTGCCGGCAGATCGCGCTGGCGATCCGCGATGAGGTCGTGGACCTGGAGAAGGAGGGGGCGCGGATGATCCAGATCGACGAAGCGGCGTTGCGCGAAGGCTTGCCGCTGCGGCGTTCGCAATGGCAGCACTATCTCGACTGGGCGGTGGAAGGCTTCCGGCTGTGTGCTTCAGGCGTTGCCGACGAGACGCAGATCCACACCCATATGTGTTATTCGGAGTTCAACGACATTATCGATGCGATTGGCGCGATGGATGCCGACGTGATTTCCATCGAGACCTCGCGCTCGAAGATGGAGTTGCTCGATGCGTTCAAGACCTATCGTTATCCGAACGAGATCGGGCCGGGTGTCTATGACATTCACTCGCCGCGCGTGCCGGAGGTCGGCGAGATGAAGCATCTGCTGGTGCTGGCCCGCCAGCGCCTGAGCGATGCGCAACTCTGGATCAATCCGGATTGTGGATTGAAAACCCGCAAGTGGGATGAGGTGCGGCCTGCGCTCGTCAACATGGTTGCGGCCGCGCGTGAACTGCGCGCGCAGGCCTGATGCGAAAGGAAGACCGTCGCCATCTGATCGATGGCGGTAGCTTTCCGTTTCGATGTCAGCGAAGCGAAGCGGAGGTCTGGGCTTGTGGCGCGGAAGCGGTTGCTTCGGTCTTGTTGGGATCGGGGATGAGAAGCCGCGCCACCAGCAGTCCGGCGATCAATGTCCAGAAGGCGAGGGTGCCAAGGCGCACCACCGGGGAATAGCGGCGAGTCGCGACCGCGCCATGCTCGCCCCACGCATATTGTTTGGCCGGATCGGCAGACGGATGATGCGCCATTGAGAGAGCCCCTGTGTGAGGGCGATCTTCTCCCGCGACGTTGCTGCTTTCAAGAAAACAAACCGGCATTTTTCAAGGCCGGAAAGGAACAAACCTCCTTCTTCGGCGGTGCGAAAAGCATAGTCTTTCGCACCCACGGATTTCGCCGATGCAATCCCGATTCTGCGTGCCGTTATTCCGCGGGGCGCAAGGGGTTGTGCGCGGCGGAAGGCGCGGTCTCTGTGCCCGCGCCGCCTGCAACGGCGGGAGCAGGAGAGGACGTGTCGAACAGGAGCGTCTGTTCGAGTGCCTTTGCAGCTTTCTTCAAGGCAGGCACCAATGCAAGCGCCCGCGTCAGCGGCAATCGCGTGATGGGTCCATGCACCGCAACGGTCGCGCAGATTCGCCCGCGTGAATCGCGGATCGGAACGGCGGTCGCGGCCATGCCTTCCATGAATTCCTCATTGTCGGTGCCCACGCCGGTCTGGCGGATCCGCGTGAGCTCCGCCTCAAGCTGTTCCGTGCTGGTCAGAGTTCGCGCGGTGTAGCGCTGGAAAGGCTGCGTGCGGAACAACGCTTTGCGCAATGACGATGGTGCAAGGCTGAGAAACAGTTTGCCGCTTGCCGTGCAATGCAGAGGCACGCGCGAGCCCACGGTCAGGCGGAATTGCAGCGGCCAATCGGATTCGACGCGGTCGAGATAAATCAGGCGCTCGCCGTCGAGCATGGTGATGTTGCAGGTCTCGCCGGTCTCTTTCACCAGCGCGGAGAGAATGACACGGCGCGGCGCGAGATCAAACGAGCGCCGCATGCCTTCGAGCGACAGTGCAAGAAGGCGATGGCCGACTTCATAGTGCCGTCCGTCCGTGGCGCGTTGAACGAATCCCAACCGCTCGAGCAGCGCAACGAAGCGATGTGTCGTCGCTTTCGGCAATCCGATCGCAGCCATCAGCTCGTTGAGCGTCGGCGGCTCTTCCGCTTTGGCGATGGTTTCGAGAAGGAGCAGCGCGCGTTCCGAAACCGAGGTCGTCGTCTGCGTGGACATTTTTCAACCTTATTCCATTCAGTGAGCCACAAGGCATTCAACTACGTTGACAACATTTCACGCAAAGTTCAATCTTCAAGATAAATCGTCTCAATAAATGGAATAAGAGCGATGACGGAAGCGTCCGATCAATTCGACTACATTGTGGTGGGGGCAGGCTCCGCCGGATGCGTGCTGGCAAACCGGTTGAGCGCCGATGGGCGTCATAAGGTTTTGCTGCTCGAGGCAGGCCCGAAGGACAACTACCTGTGGATCCATATTCCCATCGGTTACGGGAAGACGATGTTCCACAAAGCCTACAATTGGGGCTTCTACACCGATCCCGAACCCAACATGAAAGACCGCCGTATCTACTGGCCGCGCGGTCGCGGTCTCGGCGGTTCGAGTTCGATCAACGGACTGATCTTCGTTCGCGGCCAGCGGCAGGATTACGACCACTGGGCGCAGCTCGGGAATACGGGCTGGGACTGGAAGAGCGTTCTTCCTTATTTCATGAAGTCCGAGCACAACAGCCGCGGCGCGAGCGCGACGCACAGCGACAAGGGCCCGCTGTGGTCATCCGACATCGGCGGCAAGCACGAGCTGATGGAAGCCATCATTCGCGGCGCCAATGAAATAGGCGTGCCGCGCAACGACGACTTCAACAGCGGCGACCAGGAAGGCGTCGGCTACTATCAATTGTTCACGCATAATGGCTGGCGGATTTCATCCGCGGTCGCCTATCTAAAGCCCGCGCGTGATCGTGCCAACCTGCGCATCGAAACGGATGCGCATACGACTGGCGTCATTCTCGAAGGCCGCCGCGCGGTCGGCGTGCGTTACATTCAGAACGGCGTTGTGCGGGAAGCGCGCGCGGCGCGCGAGGTCATCCTCTCCGCAGGTTCGCTGCAATCGCCGCAGATTTTGCAACTGTCGGGCATCGGGCCCGCATCGCTCTTGCAGCGGCGCGGCGTCAAGGTGGTGCACGATCTACCCGGCGTCGGCCAGAACCTGCAGGATCATCTGCAACTGCGGCTGATGTATAAGGTCTCGAAGCCGATCACCACCAATGACGATCTGCGCACGCTGTTCAGCCAAGCCAAGATCGGATTGCAGTGGCTGCTGACGCGCACCGGGCCGCTCGGCATCGGCATCAACCAGGGCGGCCTGTTCACGAAAATCCTGCCTGGGTCGGAGACCCCGGACATTCAATTCCATTTCGGCACGCTGTCGGCCGATATGGCGGGCGGCAAGCCGCATCCATGGTCGGGCTGCACGTTCTCGGTCTGTCAGCTGCGGCCGGAGTCGCGCGGCAGCGTCGAGATCAAGTCGACCGATCCCATGGAACCGCCGTCGATGCGGCCGAATTATCTCGATGCCGAAACGGATCGCATCTGCGCGGTGGAGTCGATCAAGTACGCGCGCCGTCTCGCGTCCACGAGTGCGCTGAAGCCTTATCTCGTCGAGGAATACAAGCCCGGCGCGGACGTGAGCACCGACGACGAGATTCTCGATTTCGCGCGCGAATATGGCGCGACGATTTTCCATCCGACCGGCACCTGCAAGATGGGCTCCGATCCGATGGCGGTGACGGACGCGCGGCTTCGCGTGCACGGCATCGGCGGTCTGCGCGTGGTCGATTGTTCGATCATGCCGACCCTCGTTTCCGGCAATACGCATGCGCCGGCCGTGATGATCGCGGAAAAGGCATCCGATATGATTTTAGCGGACTCAAAAGAAAGTTCGATCGCAGCTTAAGGAATGGTTCTGTTAACTGGGGAGGCCAATATGGCAGATAAGATACAAGACAAGGCGCTTTTAAAACGTGTCGTCTTCGCATCTCTGATCGGAGCGACCGTGGAGTGGTACGACTTCTTTCTCTACGGCACGGTGGCTGGCATCGTGTTCAGCAAACTTTATTTTCCGACGGGCGACGTGTTCATTTCGACGATGCTCGCCTACACGACATTCGCTGTCGGGTTCATCGCGCGTCCGCTGGGCGGCGTGATCTTCGGCCACTTCGGTGACCGCATCGGCCGCAAGAGTATGCTCATCATGACCCTGATGATCATGGGTATTGCGACCCTCCTGATCGGGTTGGTGCCGACCTATGACCAGATTGGCGTCTGGGCGCCGATTGCATTGCTGATCCTGCGCGTTCTGCAGGGCCTCGGTCTTGGCGGCGAATGGGGCGGTGCGGTTCTCATGACCTATGAGTATGCCGAGCCGCACAAACGCGGCCTTTATGCGAGCCTGCCGCAGATCGGTTTGTCCATCGGTCTGTGTCTTGCCTCCGGCATCGTCGCATTACTTTCCTTTTCGCTCACGGATGCTCAGTTCCTCGCCTGGGGCTGGCGCATTGCGTTCGGGTTGAGCTTCATCCTCGTTCTGGTCGGACTCTATATCCGCCTGAACATCATGGAGACGCCGGAATTCGCCAAGGTCAAGCAGAAGGGCGCCGAGGTGAAGATCCCCTTCATGTCGATGATCAAGGAGTATCCGAAAGAGGTGACGGCGGGCATGTGCGCCCGTTTCATCGACGGCGTGTTCTTCAACGTGTTCGCCGTTTATTCGATCTCCTTCCTGACGCAGCAACTGAAAATCCCGCGGACCGAGGCCTTGCTCGGTGTGTGCGCAGCGGCGCTGGTGATGTGCCTGTTCATCCCGTATTTCGGCGGTGTGTCCGATCGGGTTGGCCGGACCAGGACGTATTTCTGGGGCTCGCTCGTCACCGGCTTTTCGGCGATACCGGCATTTTGGATCTGGCTGCATTTTCCCGAGCAGACGATTCTGGTCTGGGCCGCGCTTGTCGTCCCGTTCGGCATCTTCTATGCGTCGATCTACGGGCCGGAAGCCGCGTTGTTCTGTGATCTCTTTAAGCCGGAAGTGCGCTACACCGGAATTTCGTTCGTCTACCAGTTTTCCGGCATCTTCTCGAGCGGCCTGACGCCGATCATTGCGACAATCCTCGTGAGGGAATTCGCACCGAACGGCGGTTGGGCAGTCGCGGGGTATTGCGTCTTCGCTGGTATCGTCAGCGCATTGGGCGCCGTATGGATCAACCGTCTGGCGCGCCAGCGCATTGAGGCGGGCGGCACGGCTCCTGCGGCGCTCGTTGCCTAACAAGAGCCGCATGAAAATGAAAACGGCCCGGTTCACACCGGGCCGTTTTTGTTTTCGGGATAGCTCGAACGAGCGTGGAAGGCAGTTCTGCTAGGCCATGCTCAGCCGCGCCAGTGCGCAGGATGCGATGCGCGCACGGCGGGAATCTGCGCGGCTCGTCAGGATCACCGGCACCTTGGCGCCGAGCACTACGCCCGCGCATTCGCCGCCGCCCATGTAGATGAACGACTTGTAGAGAATGTTGCCGACATCGAGGTTCGGCACCATCAGAAGGTCGGGGTCGCCCGCGACCGCGGAGTTGATCTTCTTGGTCTTGGCGGACTGCGCGGAGATGGCGTTGTCGAAGGCGAGGGGGCCGTCAACAATCGCGCCCGCGATCTGGCCGCGATCGGCCATCTTGGTCAGCGCGGCGGCATCCAGGCTGGACGGCAGATCCGGATTGACGGTTTCGACCGACGACAGGATCGCGACCTTCGGTGTCTCAAAGCCGATGCGGTGCGCAAAATCGACCGCGTTGGCGAGGATGTCAACTTTTTCCTTCAGGCCCGGCTGGATATTGACTACCGCATCAGTGATCATGAGCGGCTTGTGATAGGCGGGGCAATCGAACCAGAACACATGGCTCATGCGGCGCGAGGTGCGCAGGTTGGCTTCGCGCGAGACCACCGCGCCGAGAAGTTCGTCGGTGTGCTGAGAGCCTTTCATCAGCGACTTGGCTTCGCCCGCGCTGACCAGCGCCACCGCAGCCCTGGAGGAGAGAACCGGATCGTCTTCGGCATCGACAAGGCGCAGGCCGTCGAGGCTGGCTTTCAATTCTGCCGCGCAGGCTTCGATGCGGCGGCGCGGGCCGACGAGAATAGGATCGATGATGCCTTCCTCGTAGGCGGCCAGCGCGGCGGCGAGTGCGTCGGTCGAGCAGGGGTAGGCAACGGCGACGCTCAGGCGGCCCTTGCCGCGCGCGGCCTGTTCGAGAGCGTCGAGTTTCGGGTGCGAGGAAGTGGATGGCATCAGGCGGCTCCGACGTCGGCGCTGATCGTTGCGCTCATGGCCTTGGCGGCATTTTGCAGAATTGGGATTTTCTTGAGCATTTCGGCCTGCGACATGCGTGTCACCGGGGCCTGGATCGCCAGCGCCGCGGCGCAGACGCGATTGCGGCCCTTCTGGTGAATGATCGGGACGGCGAGACAGACGAGGCCCGCGAGGAATTCTTCGCGGTCGAGTGCGTAGCCGTCACGACGAATGTCTGACAGTTCATTCAGCAGGGCGGATTTTTCAACGACGGTATGCTCCGTCATGCGCTCGAAATTCATCTCGGAAATAACGAGGTCGCGTTTCGCCGGTTGCATCAGGGCGAGAAACAGTTTGCCGCTGGCGGAGCAATAGGCGGGGACCTTCGAGCCCTGCTGGAAGGTGATGCGCAGCGGCCATTTGGATTCGACGCGGTCGAGATAGGTGACCTGCGTGCCGTCGAGTACCGTGAGATTGCAGGATTCACCGACCTCCTGCACCACGCGCCGCAAGATTTCGTGGCGGAGCGCGCCGCCGGGGCGGTTCGACAGAATTGAGAACGCAAGCTGGGTCGCGCGCATGGCGAGTTCATAGCGCCGCCCGTCCGGCGTGCGCTGGATGAGACCCGCCTGCTCAAGTGAACCGAGCCAGCGGTGCATCGTTGGTTTCGGCACGCCGACGTTCACGGCGAGTTCGGCAAGGCTTGCTGGATGTTGCAGCCCGGCGATGGCCTCCAGCAGGGCCAACGGTTTGAGGGCACCAAAAAGCTCGTTCATACCCATGCTATACACCATAATTCCGGTAAATGAAACGTCTTAAAATTGAAATTGAGATATTCGTTGCGTCTCGTCAAGCCGCATGGCACATACGGCTGGAAATCCTGAAACTCAGGACAGCGACTTTTCCACCAGACACTGTGAAAAAGAGAGGGTTCGCCTATGAAAATGACAACGGAAGAAGCCTTTGTGAAAGTGCTCCAGATGCACGGCATCGAGCATGCCTTCGGCATTATCGGCTCGGCTTTCATGCCGATTTCGGACCTGTTTCCGAAGGCGGGCATCACCTTCTGGGACGTCGCCCATGAAACCAATGGCGGCCTGATCTGCGACGGTTACACCCGTTCGACCGGCAAGATGGCGATGGCGATCGCGCAGAACGGTCCGGGCATCACCGGCTTCGTGACGCCGATCAAGACCGCGTACTGGAACCACACGCCGATGCTGCTGGTGACGCCGCAGGCGGCGAACAAGACCATCGGGCAGGGCGGCTTCCAGGAAGTCGAGCAGATGGCGATGTTCCGCGACATGGTCTGCTATCAGGAAGAAGTGCGCGATCCGTCGCGCGTCGCCGAGACGCTGAACCGCGTGATCATGAAGGCGAAGCGCCTCTCCGCGCCGGCCCAACTCAACATTCCGCGCGACTTCTGGACGCAGGTGATCGATGTCAACCTGCCTGCGATCGTCGATTTCGAGCGCCCGGCGGGCGGCGAACATGCGATTGCCGAAGCAGCAAAACTTCTGTCGAACGCCAAGTTCCCCGTTATCCTCTCCGGCGCGGGTGTGGTGATCGGCGGTGCGATCCCCGATTGCGTCGCGCTGGCTGAAAAGCTCGACGCTCCGGTGTGCAACAACTATCAGCACAACGATTCCTTCCCCGGCAGTCATCGTCTGGCGGTCGGCCCGCTCGGTTACAACGGCTCGAAGGCCGCGATGGAACTGGTTGCAAAGGCCGACGTCGTGCTGGCGCTCGGCACTCGTCTCAATCCGTTCTCGACGTTGCCGGGTTATGGCATCGACTACTGGCCGAAGGATGCGAAGATCATCCAGGTCGACATCAACCCCGACCGCATCGGCCTGACCAAGCCTGTCGCCGTCGGCATCTGCGGTGATGCCAAGCAGGTGGCGCGCGGCATCCTCGCGCAGCTTTCGCCGAGCGCCGGCAATGCCGGACGTGAGGAGCGCAAGGCGCTGATCCACACCACCAAGTCGAAGTGGCTGCAGACGCTGTCGAGCATGGACCACGAAGACGACGATCCGGGCACCAGCTGGAACAAGGACGCCCGCGTGCGCGACAAGGATTTGATGTCGCCGCGTCAGGCATGGCGCGCCATTCAGGCCGGCCTGCCGCGCGATGCCATCATCTCCAGCGACATCGGCAACAACTGTGCGATCGGCAACGCCTATCCGATGTTCGACGAAGGCCGGAAGTATCTGGCGCCGGGCCTGTTCGGTCCGTGCGGCTACGGCTTCCCGGCGATCATCGGCGCCAAGATCGGCAACCCCGATACGCCGTGCGTCGGCTTCGCCGGTGACGGCGCGTTCGGCATCTCCATGAACGAAATGAGCTCGGTCGGCCGCGAGGAATGGCCGGGCATCACCATGGTGATCTTCCGCAACTACCAGTGGGGCGCGGAGAAGCGCAACACGACGCTGTGGTACGACAACAACTTCGTCGGCACCGAACTCGACCGGCACCTGAGCTACGCCAAGGTTGCGGTCGCGTGCGGGCTGAAGGGGGTTCAGGTCAAGACCCAGGAAGAACTGACCAACGCGCTGCGTCAGTCCTGCGAGGACCAGAAGAAGGGCATCACCACCTTCATCGAGGTGCTGCTCAATCAGGAACTGGGCGAGCCGTTCCGCCGCGACGCGATGAAGAAGCCTGTCAAGGTTGCGGGTATCAACCGTGAAGACATGCGTCCGCAGCAGGTTGCCTAACCTTCAAGGCAATTCGACTTGAAATGAAAACCCGGCCTCGCGGCCGGGTTTTTTGTTAGACGTATTCGAGTCTATCCCTCGCCGGAGGCCGGCAGGTTGCCAAGCTCGCGTGCAATATAGCGGGCCAATTGTTCGGCGGCTTCCGAGATGCCTTGCTCCTTGCGGTGCAGGACCATCTCGATGGACGGCAATTCCGGCAATCCGTCACCTTTACTCAGAATGCGAATGTTCGGCGTGATTGTGCAGCGTGGAAACACCGACACCGCGATCCCTGAGAGTACGGCGGCCTGCAGCCCGGCGAAGCTGTCGCAGATGGAACGCAGCGTCCAAGGCAGTTCGGCGGTGTTGAGCGCGTCGATGGCAATCTGCCGATAGACGCTGCCCTGCGGCAGCAGCGCGAGGGGCAAGGGGCGCCGCAATTCCTGTGTTCCGTTCGGGCTTGCCGCCCACACCACGGGCTCGTGGCGAATCAATTCGCCGCGCCGGAAGCCCGGCTGATTGGTCATCAGTGCGATATCGATTTCCTCGCGCTCCAGCGCCGCGCTGAGATAGACGCTGCGGGTGCAGCGCAGATGGATTTCCACATTCGGATGCGAGCGCGAAAAGTTGTCGAGAACTTCGGGCAGCAGGTAGGCCGCATACAGGTCCGGCGTACCGAGCGTGACGTGGCCTGCGATGCCCGGCATCGAGAATCGCCCGCGCGCTTCGTCATTGAGACGCAACATCGAGCGTGCAAATTCGAGCAGCACTTCCCCGTCGGGTGTCAGCACAAGTTGCCGCCGGTTTTCTCCGAACAGCGTCCGGCCGACGACGCCTTCGAGGCGTTTGATCTGATGCGTGATCGCAGGTTGCGTGCGGCCAACCTTCTTTCCTGCGGATGTCAGGCCGCCGGTGTCGACAATGGCAACGAACGTTCGCAGTAGCGAGATGTCGAGGTCTTGATTCACTGATAAATTCCGCGAATGATGCTCATGCAGCTAATCAATTTTGTCACGAGTGCTGCCTCGTGCACCATACGAAAAAGTGACTTCATGTGAAGTGGGCAAACAAGCCCGCCAATAAGGTCGATAAAACCGTCGCTGGGAGGTGACTATGGAGGCGATACGATATCCAGCCCGCTGGGCTGCGAAGGCTTTTGCTGTTCTATCCGCGGCTTTTCTCTGCAGCATGCCATTGAGTGGCAGCGCTGCGGCTGCGGGCTATCCTGAACGTCCAATTGAATTGGTTGTTCCGTGGGGACCGGGTGGTGGTGCCGACCAGCTTGCACGTCTCATCAGCAAGCTCATGGAACCGATCATCGGGCAGAGCATTCCGGTGGTGAACGTGCCGGGCGGCACGGGTGCGACCGGCATGGCCAAGCTGATGTCGACACCGGCCGACGGCTATTCGATGGCGATTTACATCGCCGACAGCCACGCGCTTCTGGCAGGCAAGACGCCGCGCTGGACCATGAAGGACATCACGCCCGTCGCGGTGATGATGAAGGGTCCGTCTTTCATCTTCGTGAAGGAAGACAGCAAGTACAAGAACTGGGCTGATTTCGAGAAGGATGCCAAGGCCAATCCGGGCAAGCTTAAAGTGGCGACGCTTGGTTTCGGCAGCGTCGATGACTTCTCTCTGAGTGTCCTCGATCGGGCCGGCATCAAGGTCGTGCAGGTGCCGTTTTCCAAACCGAGCGAGCGCTACGTCTCGATCCTCGGCGGCCACGCGGATGCTCTCTACGAGCAGGCTGGCGACGTTGCACAATTCCTGACCAGCAAACAGATGCGGCCGATTCTGTTGTTCGGCGAAAAGCGTCTCGATGCTTTCAAGGATGTGCCGGCATCCTATGAGCTTGGCTACAAGATTGCGCTGCCGCAGTTCCGTTCGATCGTCGTCCGTTCCGGTACGCCGCCGGAGATCGTCAAGAAGCTGTCGGACGCGCTCGCCAAGGTGGCTGAATCGCCGGAATACAAGAAGTTTCTGGCCGATCAGTTCGCCGAACCGACGAGCTTCGAGCCTTCGACGAAGGCTGGCACATTCGTCGCGGACCAGCTCGAAGACATGAAGAAGGCGACGGCGGGAAAATAACCGTCAATCGCTGAAGATCATCACCTAACAGGACAGGCCGGCGACGTTATGGGAAAAACCGCACTCCGTCAGACTCTTCCGTATGTCGCCGGCCTGATCATATCCGGCATTCTCTATCATTACGCGCAGCAGATCGATTACTCGCCGCGTCCAGGTGACCTCGGTCCGGATTTCTGGCCGAAAGTCACGATCGGTATGATGGCGTTGGTCTGCCTGATCGAGATCGCCCGCCGGCTGATGGGCGTGGGACAGGAAACCCACGGCATCGCCGAGACTTTCGAGAAGGAAGAAGAAGAGGAGGAGGTGGCTGCGAAGCATCCCTGGATGCTGGTCGGCGGCATCGCTCTGGTTCTGGTCTATGCAGTCGTCGTGACGACGCTGGGCTTCCTGCTTTCGACTTTCATGTTCCTCGTGTCGTTCATGTATCTCGGCCGTTATCGCAACCATCTTGCGATCTGGCTGACCGCGACAGGCATTACGCTGGGAGCCGCGCTGCTTTTCATGCGCTTTGCCTACGTCTCACTTCCGCGCGGCGAGCCGCCGTTCGACGCTTTCACCGATTTCATTCGCCTCATCATTGGCGCCTGAGGCAGGGACACAGTCATGAGCGATGTTTTGATTCTGTTAGGTCACGGCTTCCTGAATTGCTTCACCGTGAGCCACATGCTGATGCTTCTGCTGGGCATCGTGGTCGGACTTCTGGTGGGCGTGTTGCCGGGCCTTACTCTGGTGATGGGCGTCGCGTTGACGCTGCCTTTCACGTATCACATGGATGTCACCGCCTCGATCGTGCTGCTGACGGCGATGTATGTCTCGGGCACCTATGGTGGCGCATTTACCGCGATTCTGTTCAAGATACCGGGAGAGCCGATCGACGTTCCGATGCTGTGGGACGGCTATACGATGGGTCGCAAGGGCAAGCCGGCGAAGGCGCTTGGCTGGACGCTGGTGGCGGCGCTGGGCGGTGGCCTGCTGTCGGCAGTCATTATGGTGTTCCTGACGCAGCCGCTTGCACATTTCGCGCTGCGTTTCTCGACGCCCGAATATTTCGCGGTTCTGGTGTTCGGTCTGTCCAGCGTCGTCGCGCTCGGCAGCGGATCGCTCGCCAATGCCCTTATCAGTCTCTGCGTCGGCATCCTGATCGCATCCGTCGGCACCGATGAAACCTACGGCGCCTATCGTTTCACCTTCGGCTCGCCAATCCTCGCCGACGGCATCGAGTTTCTCGTGGTGATGGTCGGCGCCTATGGCATCGGCGAAGTGCTGTCGCGGCTCGAGACCGGATTTTCGACGAGGCCAATCGAGAAAATCAGCAACGCCCGGACGGAGCTGCCGAGCTGGCGCGAAATCAGTGCGCTGAAATGGATGTTCGCGCGCGCGAGTGTGCTCGGCAACGTCATCGGCCTGATTCCCGGAGCAGGCGCGACCATCGCATCGTTCGTGAGCTATGGCATGGAATCCCAGTTCGGCAAGCGCCGGGCAGAGATGGGCACCGGCATCGCCGAAGGCATCGTCGCGCCCCAGGCGGCGGCCACAGCTTCCGTGGGTGGCGCGCTGGTGCCGCTTCTTGCACTCGGCATTCCAGGCTCGGGCGCGACCGCCATCATTCTTGGCGCGTTCATGCTGCATGGCATCCAGCCGGGACCGCAGGTCATGGTGACCTCGGCGCCGATCATCTACACCGTGTTTGCATCGGTTTTCCTCGGCCTCGCGCTGATGTGCGTCGTCGGCTACTTCGCAATCCGCCCGCTGGTAAAGATTCTCGATCTGCCGGAAGCCGTGGTCTCTGCCTATGTGATGACACTCTGTTTCGTCGGCGCGCTGTCGATCCGCAACAGCGTCACGGACCTGTGGCTCATGATTGCGTTCGGCGTCATCGGCTATCTGTTCGAACGGTTCAAATTCCCGGTCGCTCCACTGGTTCTTGGCGTGATCCTTGGGCCTTTGACGGAGGCTGCCTTCATGAACTCCATGATCAGTTTCGGCAATGACTGGACCGTATTTTTTACGCGCCCAATCTCTGGCTTCGTTATGGTGTGTACAGCGCTTATCCTGGCGCTGCCGTTCCTCCAGCGCGCTTTGTCGAGCCGGAAAGCAGTTCCAGCAACGGAAGGGCAGGCGCCGAGCGCCTAAAATCAGCTACCGAGAAAAATGAGGCCGGCGCGATGAGGTTGCGCCGGCCTTTTTGCTGATAAATCCCGCGAATGGCTGCGATGCAAATTATCAATTTCCTTATGGGATTTGGTCTCCTGTAGCATGTCCCGATAAAGCCGCGTCACTTTGAAGCTGGGCACCGAACCCGGCAGACCGCGGAAAAGAAAAATACCGGGAGGTCTTAATGGCTATGCGCAACAAGGCGAGCCGCTTCGTTCTGCTCATCACTTGCCTGATGTATCTCATCTTCTACGTCGACCGCGTGAATATCTCGACCGCGGCGCCCTTCATGCAGAAGGATCTTGGATTAACCGCGACCCAGCTCGGGCTCGCATTTTCCGCCTTCGCATATCCCTACGCTTTCTTTCAAATCGCAGGCGGCTGGCTGGGCGACCGGCTCGGACCGCGCGTGACGCTCGCGCTGTGTGCGGCTCTGGTCGGCCTCGCGACGATCTGGACCGGTTTTGTCGGCGGGCTGGCTGCACTGTTTCTGTCGCGTCTTGCGCTCGGCATCGGCGAGGGGCCTGCGTTCCCGACCGCCACGCGAGCGCTTGCGAACTGGCTGCGGCCCGATCAGCGCGCCTTCGCGCAGGGCATCACCCATGCTTTCTCGCGCGCAGGAAACGCGCTGACGCCGCCGCTGATTGCGCTGATCGTCGTGTCGTTCTCATGGCGCGATTCGTTTATCTTCCTCGGCGTAGCGGCGCTGATCTGGGCCGCCGTGTGGTTCACCTACTTCCGCGACGATCCGCGCACGCATTCGCAGATCACGCCTGAGGAATTGACGGGCCTGCCTCCCGCCACCGTGGTGGCCACGCGGAAATCGGTGCCGTGGGGACCGCTCCTCAAGCGCATCATGCCGGTGACGCTGACCGACTTCTGCTACGGCTGGATCCTGTGGCTGTACCTGAACTGGCTGCCATCCTTCTTCCTTCACGAGTTCAATCTGAACATCAAGAAGTCAGCGCTGTTCGCGGCGGGCGTGTTCCTGGCCGGTGTGGTCGGCGACACGGTTGGCGGTTTCCTCAGCGATCGCATCCTGAAGAAGACCGGCGATGTGAACAAGGCGCGCGTCAGCGTCATTGTTGTCGGCTTCCTCGGATCGTTCTGCTTCATGCTGCCGATCGTGTTCTTCCACGATCTCAACATCGTGGCGACCTGCCTCAGTCTCGCGTTCTTCTTCGTGGAATTGATCGTTGCCCCGATCTGGGCAATTCCCATGGATATCGCGCCTGAATTTTCCGGCTCCGCGTCCGGCTTTATGAACTTTGGTTTCGGCATGGCCGGGATTATATCTCCGGTGGTGTTCGGATATGCGATCGATCTGACGGGACGCTGGGACGTGCCGTTCATTGGATCGCTCGCGTTCCTTCTGATTGGTGCGATGCTGGCGTTCACATGCAAGCCGGGTGAACGCTTCGTCGATGTACGCAGCGAGCCTACGGTGCCGCGCCCCACGCCGGCCTAAACAACCCGAATGGTCGTGGCTTTCCGATGAAGGATACGACCCGCGAATTTTGATGAATGGAGAAAGTCATGAGTGTTGTCGTCGAAATGCAAAACCGGAATTCGGATGCGCAGCAGATTGCGGCCGATCTGATGAAGAGAGCCCGCGCGGCGCAGGAAATCTTTGCGCAGGCCGATCAGGCGCGGACCGATGAAGCGGTGCGCGCGGTAGCATGGTCGCTTTACAAGCTGGAGCACGCCAAGGCCCTGGCCGAGTTGGCGGTGGAGGACACCGGCCTCGGAAACGTCCCGGACAAGATCATCAAGAAGCAGCGCAAGACGTTCGGCACGCTGCGCGATATGCTGCGCGCCAAGACGGTCGGCGAAATCGAGCGTGACGTGAAGCGCGGCATCGTGAAGTTCGCCAAGCCGATCGGTGTCGTCGGTGCGATCACGCCGTCGACCAATCCCGGCGCCACGCCGGTCAACAAGGCGCTGATGGCGATCAAGGGCCGCAACGCGATTATCATCGCGCCGTCGCCGCTCGGCTTCCGTACCACCGAGATGGTCGTGAACTTCATGCGCGATGCGCTGGAGCAGATCGGCCTGCCGAAGGATCTGGTGCAGATCCTGCCGTCGCCGGTTACCAAGGACACGACTCAGGCGCTGATGGAGGCGGTGGACCTCGTCGTCATCACCGGTTCGCAGGACAACGTGCGCCGCGGCTATTCGAGCGGAACGCCGGCGATCGGTGTCGGCGCGGGCAACGTGCCGGTCATCATCGACGAGACCGCCGATTTCGATTCCGCCGCGCAGAAGATCTGCGCCTCCAAGACATTCGACAATGCGACCTCGTGTTCGTCGGAGAACGCGGTGGTGATCGTCGACGCTTGCTACGACAAGGCGATTGCCGCGTTGAAGAAGGCAGGCGCTTTCCTCGTCGATCCATCCTCCAAGGACAAGGTTGTCAGCGAGCTGTGGAAGAACGGCAAGCTGAACCGTCACCTGATTGCGCGTGACATGCCGATCCTGGCGGAAGCGTTCGGTCTTCCGGCTGAGGCATCGAAGTCAAAATTCCTTCTCGTCGAGGAAACCGGCATCGGCCGCGACTATCCGCTCTCGGGCGAAAAGCTGTCGCTAGTGCTGACAGTCTACCGCGCGAAGGACTTTGAGGCGGCGAAGGAGACCGTCCGCAAGATCCTCAATCACCAGGGCAAGGGCCACTCGATGGGCCTGCACACCACGAAGCTCGAGCGCGCGCGCGAGTTGGCGGAAGACCTCCCGGTGGTGCGCGTGCTGGTCAACTTTGCACACACCTTCGGCAATGGCGGCGGTTTCGACAGCGGCCTTGAGTTCACGCTCACCATGGGCTGCGGTTCCTGGCAGAAGAACAGCATCTCCGAGAACCTGAACTACAAGCACTTCATCAACATCACACACCTTGTCACGCCGATTCCGGAGGACAAGCCGACTGAAGAAGAGATGTTCGGGCCGCACTGGGCACGTTACGGCAAGTAAGGGGCAAGATATGAATCTCGAGGAGTATGCAGCGAAGCATCACGTGCTCGTGCCGGCCGGCGTTCCCACGCCGGAAGGCCGGGTGTGCAAGACGCCGGAGGAGGCCGCGGCCGCCGTCACGGCCATCGGCCCTTCGGTCATCAAGGCGCAGGTGCCGACCGGCAAGCGCGGCAAGTCGGGCGGCATCAAGATCGCCAAGACCGCCGATGAAGCGGCAAGTGCAGCGCGCGACATTCTGTCGATGAGCATCGGCGGGCATCGCGTCTCGCAGGTGCTGGTCGAGCAGTTGTGCCCGATCGAGCGCGAGCTTTACGCCGCGGTTCTGATCGACGTGGCAAGCCGCGCGCCTTTGGTGCTATTTTCGACCGAAGGCGGCATGGACATCGAGGAAGTGGCAGAGACCCATCCGGATGCCATTCGCAAGCACATCGTCGACATCCATAAGGGTTTCAGCGCTGCCGATGCGGCGGTGATGCTGAAGGGCCTTCCGCTCGGTTCGGCGGCAGGAGCGGTCGGCGAAGTTCTGGCGAAGCTCTATGCGATCTTTGATGCCAAGGACGCCGAACTGGTCGAGATCAATCCGCTGGCCCTTCTGAAGGACGGTCGCGTGGTGGCGCTCGATTGCAAGTTCGTGCTCGACGATTCCTCGGGGCTGCGCCAGCCTGACCTCGCCAAGGTGGCTTCACCGCCGAAGATGACGGCATTGGAAGAACGCGGCGCCGAGAACGGCCTGAAGTTCATCCAGCTCGACGGCAATGTCGGCGTGCTGGCGAACGGCGCGGGCCTCACCATGACGACCATGGATGTCATCGATCACTTCGGCGGCAAGCCCGCCAACTTTCTGGAGATCGGCGGCGAAGCCTACACCAAGTCGGAAATCGCGCTCGATCTGGTGCTGTCCAATCCGGGTGTCAAAAGCCTCGTCATCAACTTCTGCGGCGCGTTCGCACGCACGGATGTGATGGCGGAAGGTGTCGTTAAGGCATGGGAGACGCTGAAGCCGAAGGTGCCGGTGTTCTTCTCGATCCACGGCACCGGTGAGGACGAAGCAGTCAAGCTCGTGCGTGAGCGGCTTGGCATTGAACCCTATGACTTCATGGAAGATGCCGTGAAAGCGGCGGTCGAGGCAGCGCAATGATTTATCGTCGCGGACAAAAAGTTCTGGTTCAGGGCATGACCGGAAAGCAGGGTGCTTTCTGGTCGGAGCGGATGCGGGAGATGGGCACCGACGTTGCCGCCGGCGTCAATCCCAAGCGTGCAGGCGAGACGTTCCTCGATACGCCGATCTACGGATCGGCGGTCGAGGCGACCAAGCATACGCCGTGCGATGTCTCGGTGATTTTCATTCCGCCGTCGATGGCGAAGGCTGCCATCATCGATGCGATCGATGCGGGCATCGGGACCATCGTCACGCTCACCGAGCACATTCCGGCGCACGACGTTCTCGAGATCTTCGCGCGCCAGCGTGTGTCGAAAAGCCGGATCATCGGCCCCAACACCGCAGGCATCGTCACGCCGGGCGAAGGGTTTGTCGGCATCATGCCGGGGCACAACCCCAACATCTTCAAGCCGGGTCGCGTCGGCGTGATTTCACGCAGCGGCAGCCTCGGCACCCTGATGTGCCTGAACCTGACGCGCGCCAATCTCGGCCAATCGGCGTTCATCGGCATCGGCGGCGATCCGATCATCGGCACCACGACGCGCGATGCGCTGATGGAGCTGGATCGCGACGCCAAGACCGACGCCGTCGTGCTGGTCGGTGAAATCGGCGGCGCGATGGAAGAGGAAGCGGCGGAATACGCGCGCACCATGAAGAAGCCGATTGTCTCCTTCATTGCGGGCCGCTCGTCGCCGCCGGACAAGAAGATGGGCCATGCCGGCGCCATCGTGACCGGCGGGCGTGGCGGTTATGCCTCCAAGCGTGCCGCGCTGGAGAAGGCGGGAATTCAGGTGGCCGATACGCCGGCCGAGGTTGTCGCCATTCTCAAGCAGACGAATGTCGCGAAGAAAATGACGGCGGCGGGCTGAGAAGCCCGCCTCTCAAGGCCGATCGGGATTCAGGAAAGCGGCGCGGGCGTTGTCTCTCTGGCAGCGTGACGCGCCGCTTTCGGTGAGACGAACCGGATGCCGTGCCGTTGCGCCATGCTGCGCACACCGGAAACGGTGCGGTTGAGTGCTGCAGCCGTGCGATAATGCGAGGCGCCGGCATCCGCATAATCCTTCAGCTTCTTCAGGTCGTGCTCAGACCACGTCTTGGAGTTCTGTCGAGTCATGCAACGGTTTCCTTGTGGGATGTACGATTCGCGCGTCGTGGGATTCGCGCGTCATCGTAAAAAATCACCAACGATTGTCCTTAACTTGAGTTGCATGATCGGCGTGAATAACGCGCGAAGTTTTTCATCTCGCGTGGAACGATTCCGTTTTGGCGCAATCGAAGGCAAGCTTGGCCGCTGATCCGCGTCATTCGGATCGTATCGCGACCGTGGCGCACCTGTGGCCTCAAGATGGCGGAGCGGCCCGGCTCAGGCATGGCTGCTGCCCGTTCCCGGCTCCGGATCGCCGTAAATGGCGCCTCGCATGGACGAAAGCTGCGGGAAAGTCAGGGCAAAACCTCATTTGAGAGAACAACATGCGTAACCATTAACATGGGTTATGGAACCAAGCTGTGGGGAACTGGCATTCCGGGGGAGCCGTTGGCCTTTGGGGGTCAATTTGGATTCTCACAGCAGAGGCAGGCATGGAAGCCGGACGTCCTTACACCAGATTGCTGCGCCGGCTGGACAGCGTGGTGAGGTTATCGGAGAGCGACCGGCTTGGAATTACCAAGCTGCCCATGACGGTCAAGAATTTCGCCAATGGGCAGGATCTCATCCGTGAGGGTGACATCAGCACACAATGCATTCTCGTGCTCGACGGCTACCTGTTTCGTCATAAGCTTGCCAATGGCTCGCAGCGCCAGATCATGTCGTTTCATGTGGCGGGCGACATTCCTGATTTGCAGACGCTCCATCTGCCCAAGCTCGACCACACAGTCACGGCGCTGGGGGCCGCGGTGGTCGCTTTCATCCCGCATGCCTCGTTCAAGGAATTGCTTCAGGCCTCCCCGTCATTGACGCATGTGTTCTGGCGCGAATCGCTTGTCGATGCGGCCATCTTCCGCGAATGGGTCATTACTCTCGGGCAGCGCGACGCCATCGGCCGCGTCGCCCACCTGATTTGCGAACTGGTCATGCGTCTGCAGGCGGTCGGGCTCGCAAAGGATATGGCGTTTACGATTCCTTGGACGCAGTCCGACGTGGCCGATGCCTCGGGCATTTCCACGGTGCACGCCAATCGCGTGATTCAGGAATTGCGGCGGCTTGAATTGCTGGAGTGGGATTCCCGACTTATCCAGATTCGTAACTGGGACGGCTTGGCGAGTCTCGGCGATTTCTCCGCCGATTACCTGCATTTCCGCAAGGATGAGCCTGCAAGCGTAGCCAGTTGAATAGAGAATCCCTATCGATCGCGGGTTAAATCAATGGTGAGCGAGTTTGCCGCAGGCGGCTCGCGCGAGAAAGATTTCGCCGAAAATTCCAAAAGCACTTCAGAAACAGGCGTTATCGTCGAACGCCGAGCGTCGGTCATTTACGGTGTGTTTACCAACAACCGCATTGGCGCGAGGTGTTAAGCGGCGACATACCTCCGGTTGCTACGGTTTTTGCTCCAGAGACCACCACAACCGCAGAAATGCTGAGAATTATAACCTGCCTGCAAACCCAACATGACTGGAGGCTAGTTCTTCTGGCTGCGGGCGTTTGCCTGCTGACCAGCATTTCTGCCATCAACATGTATCAGCGCGCGACTGCCGATGACAAGGCCACGTCTCGCCTGTTCTGGGCGCTCACGGCCGGTCTTGTGGGCGGTTGCGGCGTTTGGGCGACGCACTTCATCGGAATGCTCGCTTACACGCCGGGAGTTTCGATCTCTTTCGATTTTCTGATGACGGTTGCATCGTTGGGCGTTGCGATTGTCATGATGGTCGTCGGATTTATCACCGCGACCTATGGCGACCGGACCTGGGCGCCATTGATCGGTGGTGGAATCCTCGGCGCCGCCATTTCCCTGATGCATTATCTCGGAATTGCCTCGCTACGGATGCCCGCCGATATCGTATGGATGCCGGACCTGTTGGCGGTTTCGATCGCGTGCGGTGTGGGCTTTGGCGCGCTTTCTCTCTCTGTCGTGCGGCGCGGCGAGACGGTGTGGTTTGGCGCAATCGGCGCGGGATTGCTGATGGTGGCGATCCTGACCGATCATTTCATCGCCATGAGCGCGATGGGATTGATTTCGGACGTCACGGCAACCTCCGAAAATGTCGGGTTGTCGCCGATCGCCCTTTCTGTGGGCGTGGCGTCGGTAATGGCAGCTTTCGTGGTCGCCTGCCTGATTAGCGCGATTTCCGATCGCCGCAGCCGCCGCGACATCAACGAGCGTAACATCCAGCTCAACGCGGCTATCGACAATATGCGGCAGGGCCTGTGCATGTTCGGGCCCGACAACTGCCTGCAATTGTGGAATGAAAAATACGTCGGGATGTACAAGATCGCTCCGGAGGACATTCGTGTCGGCATGACGGTCGATGATATGTTCGCGGCGAGGAAAAAAGCCGGAACGATCGTCAAGGATCTGGACTCCTATTCGTCACATCTGTGGAATTCGGTGGAGAACCGCGAGTTCACCCGATGGATTCTCGAACTGGTGGATGGCCGCACTATCAGCGTGTCGTACCAGTCGATGGAAAATGGCGGCTGGGTCGGAACGCATGAGGACATTACCGAGCAGCGCAAGAGCGAGGCTCAAATTCAGTACCTCGCCCAGCACGATTCCCTGACCGGATTGTTCAACCGGGCCGCCTTCAACGAGCATGTCCACAAGGTTTGGGAAGAGGCGATGCGGGAGCAGCGCTCCTTCACCATTCTCAGCCTCGATATCGATCGCTTCAGCGAGATCAATGACACCTACGGCCACAGTGCGGGCGATACCTTCCTGGATGAGGCTGCGCGCCGTTTGCAGGCCGCGTGCGGCAGCGCGTTCATCGCGCGCCTCGGCGGTGACGAATTCATGATCGTCTCATCCGAAGGCGAACAGCCGGCCCGCGCAGGCGATATCTGCACGCGTGTCCTGACCGCCTTCGAGATGACGTTCCACATCGAGGGCCATCCCATTCACAGCGGCTGCACCGTTGGCGTGTCCATCTTCCCGCAGGATGGAGCGGATGTGGAAACACTCATAACCAACGCCGACGTTGCGCTCTATCGCGCCAAGAAGGAGGAGCGGGGATCTGTCCGCTTCTTCGAGCCGGCGATGGACAAGCAGCTTCGCGAGAAACGCGCGCTGCTGCACGATCTCGGTGTTGCCATTGAGAATGGTCAGCTTGAGCTGCATTATCAGCCTCAGGGCGGCCCGGATGGAAATCCGTTCGGCTTCGAGACGCTGGTGCGCTGGCGCCATCCGGCCAAGGGACTGATCGCTCCCGGCGCCTTTATTCCGCTGGCGGAGGAAACCGGCTCGATTGTTGCCATCGATGCGTGGATTTTGCGCGAAGCCTGCCGCGAAGCGGCAAGCTGGCCGAACCCGCTGCAGATCGCGATCAACGTGTCGCCGATGAGTTTCCAGCAAAACGACTTGCCTGGTCTGATTCATTCGATTCTGCTGGAAACGGGCCTCAACCCCAAGCGGCTCGAGATCGAGATCACAGAAGGCGTGCTGATGCAGGATTTCTCGCGCGCCTGCTCGATCCTGCGCCGCATCAAGAATCTTGGCGTGCGCATCGCGATGGACGATTTCGGCACCGGCTATTCGTCGCTGTCGTATCTGCAGTCTTTCCCGTTCGACAAGATCAAGATCGACCAGACCTTCGTCGCGCAGATCCACAAGAACGTGCAGTCGTCGGCCATCATCCGCGCGATCATCAGCCTCGGAGAGGCGCTCAATCTCGGCGTCATCGCCGAAGGCGTGGAGACGGAAGCGCAGCGTGACTTCCTCGCAGATGCCGGATGCACCGAGATGCAGGGCTACCTGCTTGGCCGCCCGCAGCCGATCTCTGCCTACAATCCGATCATAGGCCGGCCGTCAGTGGTGTCTAACAAGAAGGCTTTCGCCAGCTAGCAGGCGCGCTCACGCATACGTTGCACGATCATCCACGGCGGACAATGTGGCGGCGATGCTTTCGGCGATCTTTCCTGCATAGGCCGAAAGATCCGATATGCCCATCAATTCGCCGAACGTACCGCGCGCGAGCGGACCTGCGACGAATAAATGTGGATTCGGCTCGTCTTGGTGGCTGATGGCATAGCCCGAACGGTCGACTGCGACGCCAAGGCCAAGCGCATCGCCCTGCAGCAATCCATCGGCGTTCATGGATGACAGCAGCGGATCGGCTGCAACGGCATGGGCCGGGCCTGTCGCCAGCATGACCGCGTCGAATGTTTCCGGTTTCCATTCCCTGTCATGGCGTGCGCGCAAATCCACGGTGACCGCGTGTGGTGTGGTCGAGTTGGCTCGCACGGATGCGGCCCTGATATCGAGCGTGCCGTTAGCGATGCGGCGTTCGATCGTTTCATGAATCTGCGGAGCGATGCGAAAGCGGTGCGTGTCCCAATAGGGGCGCAGATGACGCAGAAACTGGCGGCGGCTCGATGCCGACAGGTTTTGCCAGATCGGCTGTCCTTGCTCGTGCACGCGGTTGAGTACGATCTGCCAGGGCAATCCATCCCGCGCGGCGTCAATGACGGTTCTGCGGACGCTCCGGGACAGGGCAGCCGCTTGCGTGACGGGAGGTGTCGTGAAGTCGCCCTCGAAGACCGAGAGATTGTCCGTATGCGACTGCGGCCGAAGTCCGCGCCGGGAGACGGCGACGATTTCGCCACGATGGCCGGTGCGTTCCAGCGAAGCCACAATATCGGCCATTGTCAGACCGGTGCCGACGATCAGTATGCGGTCGCCGGGTGCAAGCGACGACAGGGCGTTTCCGCTCCAGGGATCGGGGAAGAAGCGGGGGTGAGAGTGCAGCGATCGGAGCGAGGCGGGCACGGCGGGAGGCGCGTGGCAGATCGCCAGCACCATGGTGGTGGCATCGACGGTTTCGCCATTGTCGCAGATGATGTGGAAGCCGCTTTTCGTGGCGGCAGCGCTCACGGCCTTGGCCTGCAGATGCCTGATGGCAGGCTTGAGATGGCGCACCTGTTCGGCGACATAGCGGCCGAAGATTGCGCGCGTCGGAAACAGCCGGCCATCGGGCAGGCTGGCTTGCGGGTCGGTTGCGAGGTAGCCGGTGTCGATCAGCCAGCGGTGGAAATGCTCCGCGTCGTCCGCGTCGAGGATCATCCGCGTCGCGGGTACGTTGATCCGGTGTGCGGGGTCGGGCGTCGCATATGCAAGCCCACGCCCGAGATCGGCGCGAGGTTCGATCACGACGATATCGGCGGCAACGTTTTTCCGGCGCAGATGCCATGCCAGTGCCGCGCCGGAAAAACCGCCGCCGACGATGGCAATCGTGTTCGGCCGTTGTGATGCCATGCCTTATTGATAACCGGCGATGCGGTGCGGCACGTAAGGCGCTTCCAGCGCCTTGATCTCGTCTTCGGTCAGGCGCAGCGACAGCGCGGCAACCGCATCCGTCAGATGCTGCGGTTTTGAGGCGCCGATGATCGGCGCGGTGACGCCGCGTTTCTGCGCAACCCATGCCAGCGCGACCTGCGCGCGCGGCACGCCGCGCGCCTTGGCAATGCGCGCGACTTCCTCCACGATCTTTCTGTCGGCATCGACGGCCTGGGTATACAGCGTGCTGCCGAAGGCGTCGGTCTTGCTGCGTTCGCTGATGTCGTCCCAGTCGCGGGTCAGGCGGCCGCGCGCGAGCGGGCTCCACGGCACCACCGCGATGCCCTGGTCGATGCACAGCGGCAGCATTTCGCGTTCTTCCTCCCGGTGCAGAAGGTTGATGTGATCCTGCATGCTGACGAACTCGCTCCAGCCATGCAGACGCGAGGTGTAGACCGCCTTGGCGAACTGCCAGGCGTGCATCGACGAGGCGCCGATATAACGGACCTTGCCCATGCGGACGAGATCGTTCAGCGCCTCCAGCGTTTCCTCGATCGGCGTGTCGTAGTCCCAGCGGTGGATCTGGTAGATGTCGACATAATCGGTGCCGAGGCGGCGCAGGCTGTTGTCGATTTCGTTGAAGACCGCCTTGCGGGACAGGCCCGCGCCATTCGGCTCGTCGCGCATATGCAGGCAGACCTTGGTGGCGATCACGACTTCGTCGCGGCGCGCGAAGTCCTTGACGGCGCGGCCGACGATTTCTTCGGACGTGCCGTCCGAATAGGAATTGGCGGTGTCGAGGACATTGATGCCGAGTTCGAGCGCCTGCCTGATGAGCGGGCGGCTAATGTCCTCCGGCATGGTCCACGGATGCTTGCCGCGGTCCGGCGTGCCGTAGGTCATGCAGCCGAGCCACAGGCGCGATACCTTCAGACCGGTTTTGCCGAACTTGACGTATTCCATGGATAGCCTCGTGTATCGTCGTTCCAGAATATGAGAAAGCGTCGGGTGGTTTGGTTGAAACGCTCGCTTGAAAGAGCCTCGCGGAGCAAATGAAGCGAACCTTTAAGTCGCCACACCGGAGCCGCGCAGACATTAAAGCATACCGATAGCGGTGGAGTGCTCAAAATATCGCGCGATCCACGCAAGGCAGCTCTCGCTATTGTCATGGGATCATCAAGGTCGCGGCAGCGCCACGTTTCGTCTAGCGCGCCGGACTCGGCATGATGCGCTTCAGGCGGACACCGAGAAATCGGTGATGATTGTCCATGCGCAAATTTCGATTCCGGAGGTGGATTTTGCAGCGCGACATACAGCGCAGCGATCGGCCTCGTTCAATGACCGACCGCGAAGAAACCCAGTGATTTCGGGCATATCCGGAGATTCAGGCGGACCGGGAATGCGGTAGCATTTTAACGTACCGTTCTACATTTTGTGCCATTTCTTTCTTTGCGAATTTTGCTGGCCGTTTGCCAGCATTGGGGATGCATGGAATTCGGGGGCAAGAGCATCAATAGCAGCGCTGTGCGAGGGGCACCTGCAGGCAACTGGCTCTCTGTCCGATAAATTTGATGACTCGTGTTTGAAAGGGCTGACATGCTCGGCGGGATCAAGAAGTTGAATGTTTTCGGCTGGACCAAATATTTCGGCTGGGCCTCGAGATTTAATGTGTTTTCCTTCGTCAGGCACATCGGTTTGTCCTGGAAGGTCCAGATCGCACCGGTCTTCCTGGTCATCTCTCTTGTCGCGCTGGGGATGTATTCCCTGCGGACACTTCACTTCAATCAGTCGGCCGAGGAAGGCCTGATGTCCGGGCCGGTTCGTCAGGCCGAACTGATGAGCGATCTCACTTCCACGATCTGGTCGGCTCATGCCAATCTGTATCGTCTCACGACAACGGCGGCGACCGAGACGGATACCAAGGCGATCGAGGGTTATGCATTCGACACCACTACGTCGCTCGGGCGTGTCGATGACGCGCTGTCGGCTCTTGAGGTCAGCCTGTATGAGCCAAGCTCGGTGGTGACGAGGGACGATTATGCCAAGCTGAAGGATGCGGTCGCTGTCTATGCAGCGAAGGCGAAGACCGTCATCGAAAAGACGGGTGCCTCCGGCGCCGATACGAGATTCATCAAGGATGCGGAAAAGCAGTTTGCGGTGGTGTCGCAGCTTGTCTCGGACATGATGAGCGCGAGCAGCACGCGCAAAAGCATGGAAGTCGGCATTTCTCAGGTGCGCCTCGAAGAGCAGCAGTTCACTCTCAAGATCGTGCTCGGCGTCATTGCCGCGTTTGGCCTGCTGTTCTCGTTCCTGATCGGGCGCAGTATTTCGAAGCCTGTGGTGGTGATGACCAAGGCGATGCACGAACTGGCCGCCGGAGATTTGTCGGTCCAACTGCCGGGCCTCGATCGCCGGGATGAAGTCGGCCAGATGGCCCGCGCAGTGGAGGAATTCAAGGTTCAGGCGGTGGCCAAGGCCGAGCAGGAGGCTGTCGAGCGCGATGCGAAGAATCGCGAGTTGGCGGCGACGCGCAAGGCCGAGCTTTATGCGCTCGCGGAGAGTTTCGAGAGCGCCGTCGGCAAGATCATCGAGCACGTCAGTTCGGCCTCGAGCGATCTTGAATCGTCAGCGATGGTGCTGACCAAGAGCAGCGTGGCGACACAGGAGCTTAGCGCCGTCGTTGCCAGCGCCTCGGAAGAAACGTCCAGCAACGTCCAGTCGGTTGCGTCCGCGACCGAGGAGATGGCGGCGTCCGTCTCCGAGATCGGCCGTCAGGTGTCCGATTCCAACCAGATCGCGGCGGAAGCCGTCGAGCAGGCGCAGCGCACCGATGCGCGGATCAGCGAATTGTCAGAAGCGGCGAACCGTATCGGCGACGTCACCATGCTGATTACGACGATCGCGAGCCAGACCAACCTGCTGGCGCTCAACGCCACCATCGAGGCGGCGCGCGCGGGCGAGGCGGGCAAGGGCTTTGCGGTGGTCGCGCAGGAAGTGAAGGCATTGGCGGCGCAAACGACCAAGGCCACGCACGAGATCAGCACCCAGATCGCGGCCATGCAGTCGGCCACGGAAGAGTCGGTGGTTGCGATCAAGGAGATCGGCGGCACGATCAGCCGCCTGTCGGAAATCGCGTCTATCATCGCGGCGTCCATCGAAGAGCAGGGCGCGGCGACGCAGGAAATCGCGCTGAACGTCCAGCAGGCAGCGGCCGGCACCTCGCGTGTCGCCACCAGCATCGCCGATGTCCATCGCGGCGCGGGCGATACCGGCTCGGCCTCTTCTCAGGTACTCTCGGCGGCGCAGTTGCTGTCGAATGAGAACCGGCGGCTGAAGACCGAAGTCGCCAAATTCCTGGAAACGGTGCGGGCCGCTTAAAGGCGGTCCGGTCCGGACGATCACGGCCGGATGGCTGCAGCCTCAACGATCGCGCCATAAATCCGCTCGATATCCTGCGGCGTCACGCAATAAGGCGGCATCACATAGATGGTGTTGCCGAGCGGGCGCAGGAGGATGTCGTGCCGGTTGAAGTGGGCTAGCAGCTTGGGCCCGATCCCGGCGAGATAACCGGCATCTCCGACTTTCAGATCCATGGCCGTGATGGTGCCGCAGCGGCGGATATTTTCGAAACGGGAATCGCTGCGGAACGGCGCGAGCGCGCGCTCCTGCATGGCGCAAAGCGACGCGATCCGCGCGCGGGTTTGTGGATCGTCCCACAGTTTCAGATTGGCGAGCGCGGCCGCGCAGGCGATCGGGTTCGCGGTGTAGGAGCTGGAGTGGAAGAACGTTTTGGTGCGATCCGTCGAGTAGTGTGCCTCGAAGATTGCCGGCGTGCACAATGTCACCGCGAGCGGCAGCGCGCCGCCGGTGATGCCCTTGGAATAGCAGACGATGTCGGGTGACACGTCCGCCTGTTCGCAGGCGAACAGCGTGCCGGTGCGGCCCCAACCGGTCATCACCTCGTCGGCGATGAACAGCACATCGTTCTCCGTGCAGATGCGCCGCATCTCTTTCAGGGTTTCCGGCGAGTACATCAGCATGCCGCCCGCGCCGAGGATCAGCGGCTCGATGATGAAGGCCGCAGGCTTGGCCCGGCAGGCGCGCTCTAGCGCGTCGAGCGTATCCTGTTCCTTGCCTGCCGTCGGAAACGGGATGCAGTCGACAGCGAACAGCAGAGGTTCATAGGCCACGTTGAACACGCCGCGCGCGCCGACCGACATCGTGCCGACAGTGTCGCCGTGATACGAGTGTTCCATCACCACGATGCGTTCGCGCGGTGCGCCGATGTTGCGCCAGTAGCCGAGCGCCATCTTCAGCGCGACCTCGACGCTGGTCGAGCCGCTGTCGGAATAAAAGACGTGCGACAGCCCTTTGGGAGCGAGGTTGATCAGCCGCTCCGCAACCTGTTCGGCGGGTGGATGGGTTTGCGCGGCGAAGATGATCTGGTTGAGTTGCGCGGCCTCATCCTGAATCGCGCGCACGATGTCCGGGTGACAGTGACCGTGCGTGACCACCCACCATGAGGCGATCGCATCCAGAATGCGGCGGCCATCGTCGGTGTGCAGATACGCGCCCTCGGCCCGCACGATCGTCGGGAAATCCTCGTACAGCGCGTGCTGCGTGAACGGATGCCAGACGGGGGATTTCGTCGGTGAAGTCATGGGGCGAAGTCGGCGAGGTTGAAGGAGGTGGCGAATGCGCTGCGCAGGCTCTCATGGGTCAGCGGCGCGAGACGTGGCAGGCGGCCCAGACGGCGGACGCCGCCGAGCTTACAGATGATGCGTTCGCTCTCGGCCTGCTCGTCGCCGATGAAGGCGATGCCGATCAGGGGAATGTTCCGGCGCTTCACGGCTTCGATCGACAATAATGAATGGTTGATGGTGCCGAGTGCGGTGCGTGCGCACAGCACCAGCGGCAGCTTCCAGCGCGCGAAGATATCGATGAAAAGTATGTCGTCGTTGACCGGCACCATCAGGCCGCCGGCGCCTTCGATCACAAGCGGCCGTTCGCCGGGCGGCGGTGGAAGCAGCGCGCGGTCGTCAATCGTCAGACCATCGATCCGCGCCGCGTAATGGGGTGAGGCAGGGGTATTGAGAACGTGCCGTTCGGGAAGGATGCGCCCGGGTGCGAGAGCAGCCAGTTCGGCCACGCGGCCGGAGTCGGTGCCGTCCTCGTGGCCTGCCTGGATAGGTTTCCAATAATCGGCGCCAAGCGCATCCGCGAGGGCTGCAGAAAAAACCGTTTTGCCGATATCGGTATCGGTGCCGCTGACGATGAGGCGCGTATTCATGCCGTCAGTGTTTGCGCTTCTTCGTTGAGCGCGGCAAGCATGGATTCGACATCCCCGCTGGTCACATTCAGCGTGAGTGAGATACGCAGCCGCGCGGTGCCCGCAGGCACGGTCGGCGGACGGATGCCGCGAATATCGAATCCGCGCCGTTGTAAGGCTGCCGCGAGCGTCATGGTGTGCTCATTATGCCCGACGATGTAGGGAATGATCTGCGAGCCGGAGGGCGTCCAGCCCTGTGCGCGGATTTTATCGCTGGCGAACGCGATGAGATCGTGCAGCCGATGCCGCCGTTCGGGCTCATCGCGCAAAATCCTCAACGCCTCTCCGACCGCGACCGCCATCAGCGGCGAGGGCGCGGTGGCGAAAATGAAAGGGCGGCTGCGGTTGACGAGAAAATCGCGCAGCAACTTCGTCGTCATCACCAATGCGCCGGACGAGCCGAGCGCCTTGCCGCAGGTGTGGACGGCGACGACGTTGGCGCGACCCTCATAGACGGCGGACAGGCCGCGCCCGTCAGGTCCGAACACGCCGGTGGCGTGCGCTTCGTCGATATAGAGGAAGCCATCATCGCGATCGGCGATCTGCATCAGCTCGGCGAGCGGCGCGGTGTCGCCATCCATCGAGTAGATGCTTTCGACCGCGATCCACGGTCGGCCCTTGCCGCCCTTGGCTCGCCATGCGCGGATCGCATCCGCCACGGCATCGCTGTCGTTATGCGGAGTCTCGACGATCTCCGCGCGGCTGGTCTTCGCGCCCTCGCGCATACTGGCGTGAGAGAGCTCATCCATCACGATCAGGTCACCGCGCTGGGGCAGGGTGCTCAGCGCGGCGAAGTTCGCGCTGTAGCCTGCTCCGAAATACAGCGCGCTCTCTGCGCCGAAGAAATTCGCAGCCTCGGCTTCAAGCTGCTCGTGCTCGGCGCAGTTGCCGCGCAGCAGGCGCGAGCCGCCCGCGCCGATCGGCGTGCCGGATTCGATTGCGGCAATCACGGCCTTACGCAGGCGCGGTGATTCCGCGAGCGCCAGATAGTCGTTGGAGACGAAATCGATGCCCTGACGCGGCCGCAGACTGCGCAGACGCCCGTCTCGCGCCAGCGCAACCAGTGCGCCTGCATAGCGGTCGTCGGCGGATTCTGCATTCAAGGGCAGGGGAGTCAAAAATCACCGGACATTGGAGCAATTCCAGATGTCTTTAACATGCCGGAGGAGAGGCGTCAGCGGTGCAGATTCCGCGGGACATCACTTTCGGTTTTGTCTAGATCACGCCTGTTTTGCAACAAAACGACAGGGGCGCCCCATGGAAGAGCTCAATGGCCGGATGATCGCCTGCCAGATTTTGATTACTGGACTGATTGCGCGCGTCGCCAACGACCAGCGCGATCCGCTGCGTTTTCTCACTGATTTTCGCGACGAGATTCGTGCCGTCGTGCGCGGCATCAATATCGCGGGAACACCGAATGCGGACTCGGTGCGCCTGGTGGCGGAGAAGACGGTCGATGAAATGTTTTCACTGATGAAGCCGCCGAGTACGGCAGAGACTCATGACGAGGAGGCATAACGCGGGTCCGAACTTTAGAACGATTATAAATTATATACCCTCAGTACATATTTGAGAGATTCAAAAGTATTCAAGGCGAATAAAATTGATTGTGCAGTTCCTGAGTCCTATGAGCCGCCCAAGACAGTTTGCCGATCAGGCAAAAAAATAGCTGACTATTTTGATACTGGGGCTTGGGGAACATGCAGGCATTGAAGGCGCCGCGCTCTTTGCGGACATGGAGTGTTGCGAAGAGCGATACCAATAACAACGAAGGCGTCTCCGCACGAAAAGTCACTTCAATCGCAGGCTTGATCGCCGTCGCTTCGGTTTCTGGCGCGGAAGCTCAGCAACCCCAGTCGCAGTTGCCGGCGGTGACGGTCGATGCTCCGGCCTACCACCGCGCGACGACGAAGCCCTCTCGCGACCAGAAGCGCGCCACCGCCGCTTTGCGCCGTGCGGCCAAGCGGCAGCAGGCAGCCAAGCCGGTGCCGTATCCGAATGCCGGCCAGCTTACGCCGCCGGATGCTGACCCTTACGCGAACGCGGCCGCGCCCTATCAAGCAGTGCGGGTTCAGTCGAACAAGTTCAGCGAGCCGATCGCCAACACGCCGAAGACCATCACGGTCCTCACCAAGGACGTCCTTGAGGACAAGAACGCGACTTCGCTGCGCGAGATTGGCCGCAGCACAGCGGGCGTGACGCTCGGTTCGGGCGAGGGCGGCAACGCCTTTGGCGACCGTTTCTTCATCCGTGGCTTCGACGCGCGTAACGATATCTTCCTCGATGGCATCCGCGATCCCGCCGTCAGCATTCGCGAAAACTTCTTCACCGAGCAGGTCGAAATTTTGCGTGGCCCGGCATCTTCTTACGCAGGTCGTGGCACGGCGGGCGGTGCGATCAACATTGTCACCAAGCAGGCTGGCGACAAGAACTTCTACAACGCAGGCAGCGAGTTTGGCACCGACCGCACCAAGCGCTTCACGCTCGACGTCAATCAGGTCATCAGCCCGACGTTGTCGATCCGTGCGGGCGGCGTGGCGCAGGATGCCGGCATCGCGGGCCGTAATTTCGCGACCGACGAACGTTACGGCGGCTTTGCTGCGGTGAAGTGGACCCCGACCGACAGTGTCAAAGTTCTCGCCAACTACATTCATACCGATCTGCGCGGCACTCCCGATTTCGGCGTGCCGTGGGATCGTATCAACAACCGTCCGGTCACCGAGAGCGGCGTGCCACGCGATATCTGGTACGGCGAAGTCAACCGCGACTTCCAGAAGGTCCGTCAGGATATCGGCACGACGCAGCTCGAAGTGAAACTGACGCCCGACGTCACCTTTAACAGCAAGTTCCGCGCGGAGCGCTCGCTGCTGAATTACATCGGCACGATTGCGGAAGCGCCCAGGAGTTTCACGTCGAACGTAACGCCGTTCTGTCAGATTGTGAGCAATCAGCCTTACTGCACCCAGCTCAACGCGCAGAGCCGTTACCAAGTCGCGGACGTGCTGGCCAATCAGAGCGATTTTACTGCGAAGTTCGATACAGGCGCATTCAAGCACACGCTGGTCGCGGGCACGGAATTTTCCCGTGAGAAAGTCTCTATCGACAAGTATAGCGGCCTCTATTCGGAGGCGAACGGCAGCGGCATGCCCAGCGCCAGCGCGCCGATCGTGTCGTATTTCGATCCTTCCAGCGTCACGTATCTGCCGTTCGGCGGCGCATCGCTGCTTGGGACGCCGCTGGTTGCGACTGTCGATACCAAGAGCGTGTATGCCATCGACACCGCGAACTATAATGATTTCCTTATTCTCAACGGCGGCATTCGTTACGACAATTACAATTACTCCGCCACCAACTACGCGAACCTGTCGCACAGCGCGCTCGACAGCGGCCTCGTCAACTGGAACGCGGGCGCGGTCATCAAGCCGCTGCCATATGCCAGCCTCTATGCGGCCTATGCGACATCATCCAACCCGATTGGCGCGGAGCTGGATGCCAGCAGTGCATCCTACGGCGGTCCGGATTTTACCAACCTTGGCGCTGCTTTCGGTCCCGAGCGCAACAAAGCTGCCGAAGTGGGCACCAAGTGGGAATTGTTCAATCGCCGCTTGCTGCTGACCGCCGCATTGTTCCAGACCGAAAAAGACAATGCGCGTGAAGTCGGTACGGTTGGCGGTGTTCCGAACACGATTGTTGCTGGTGCGGCTTATCGCATCCAGGGCATCGATCTTGAGGCTGCTGGCAAGATCACCGACAAGTGGAGCATTTTCGGCGGTCTTGTTTTAATGGACTCCAAGATCACGAAGTCCAATGTCGCGCCTCCCACGACGGCTGGCTACACGAGCAACGTCGGTCTGAAACTCGCCAATGTCGCGCACCAGTCGTTCAACGTGCTGACCAAGTACAAGTTCATGCCGGATTGGGAAGTCGGCGGGCAGGCGACGTATCGTTCGAAGATCTATGGCGGCACGCTACTCGCGGCAAACCAGGGTACCTCACTGCCGAGTTACTGGCGCTTCGATGCGTTCCTGGAGCACAAGGTCACCAAGAACCTGACGATGAAGCTTGCCGTGAACAACATCTTCAACAAGCTGTATTACGACACGCTGTATCAAAGTGCTGCGCCGTTCGTGGCGGTGGCGCCGGGCCGGGCCGCCTATATCACCGCGCAGGCGAAGTTCTAGACCTATTCTACGGTTACAGGCCCCTAAAACGGGCCGCCAAGCATGACTTATACCGGGTCCTGGGTGTACAGGACCCGGTATAGACACGAGTCCGGCATGTTAATCTGCATTCCCGATATTCTGAGCAAGGCCGAGGTTGCCGACTTCCGCCGCATCATGGATGCGACGGAGTGGGAAGACGGCCGCTCGACGGCCGGGGCGCAGTCCGCGATGGTGAAGCGCAACGAGCAGTTGCCGCCCGACAGCGAGACCGCTCGCGTGCTCGGGCAGCGCGTCCTGAGCGCGCTGACCAAAAACCCGCTGTTCATTTCCGCAGCCATTCCGCTGCATATCTTCCCGCCGCTGTTCAACCGCTACGCGGCCTCGGATGGCCACCATTTCGGAGTCCATGTCGACAACGCCGTGCGCGGTGATCGCCTGACCGGCCTGCGCATCCGCACCGACCTCTCGGTGACGCTGTTTCTCTCCGAACCGGAGGACTATGAGGGCGGTGTCCTCACGGTCGAGGATTATTACGGCTCCCATGAGGTCAAGCTGCCCGCAGGGCATCTGGTACTTTATCCTGCGTCTAGTTTGCATCTGGTCACGCCTGTGACCCGCGGAACCAGGGTGGCGTCTTTCTTCTGGCTGCAGAGCATGGTACGCGACGCTCACGCACGCAGTATGATTTTCGATCTTGATATGGCCGTTCAGGCCTTGGTCGAACGGTTGGGTCGGGACGACCCTGAAACGGTCAAATTGACCGGCATTTATCACAACCTCATTCGCTACTGGGCCGACGTATGAAAACCATTCGCTTGATGACGTGCCTTTCGATTGTTGCTTGCTTGGCAGGCGCCCCGGCGTTCGCCCAGCAGGCGGCTCCAGCGCGGCCCGCCACTCCTGCGGCCAGTTCTCCTGCGCCTGCCACGCCTTCGGCGGTAACCCCGGCTGCTCCGGCGCCTGCGGCCGTTGCGCCAGCCGCCGCACCGGCTCCGACCGCATTGCCTGCCGCCGAGGCTGCAAAGGCTCTGGCGGTGCCACACGACCTGTCGCCGTGGTCGATGTTCATGTCGGCCGATATCGTCGTGAAGCTGGTGATGATCGGCCTCGCTTTTGCCTCGCTGATGACGTGGACGATCTGCTTTGCGAAAATGCGCGAGCAGTTCGTGGCGCAGCAGCGGCTCAAGGCGGCCCTTCGCACGGTGTCGAATTCGCGCACGCTGGCCGAAGCCCGCATGGCGCTTGGCACCGGCAAAACGGTGCTCTCATCTTTCCTTGCAATGGCCGTTCATGAAGTCCGGCTGTCGTCCGGCATTGTCGGCGACACGGGCATCAAGGAGCGCGCGGCGTCGCTGTTCGCGGAATTGACCCGCAGCGAGGCCCGCCGGATGCGCCTCGGCATGGGCATGCTCGCGACCATCGGCGCGACCGCGCCGTTCGTCGGCCTCTTCGGTACCGTCTGGGGCATCATGAATTCCTTCATCGGCATTTCGAAGATGCAGACCACCAATCTCGCCGTGGTCGCGCCGGGCATCGCGGAAGCGCTGCTCGCGACTGCCATGGGTCTCGTCGCGGCGATCCCGGCCGTCATCATCTACAATCACTTCTCCCGCGTGACGAAACGCTATCTGGAGCTTGTCAGCCAGGCGTCCGGTGCGGCGGGCCGCCTGCTGTCGCGCGATCTCGACCGCGGTCATGGCGCGGTCTCGCACGCAGCCGAATAACGGAGACGGCTCGTGGGTGTTACGTTCAACGATGTCGATGACGGTGACGATCTCGGCGAGACGCATGAGATCAACGTCACGCCGTTCATCGACGTCATTCTGGTTCTTCTGATCATCTTCATGGTCGCAGCACCGCTCTCCACCGTCGACCTGCCGGTGGATCTGCCGTCCTCGACGGCGACGCCAACCAAAAAGCCGGACAAGCCGACTTACGTGACCATCAAGTCCGACCTTGCCGTCGCGGTTGGCGAGACGCCCGTGAAACGGGTCGATCTTGTCAACGTGCTCGATGCGGCCGGAGAGGGTAACAAAGACCGCCGTATCTTCCTGCGCGCCGACCGCGCGGTGTCTTACGGCAACATGATGGACGTCCTCGAAATTCTGCGCGCCGGCGGATATCTGAAGGTGGCGCTGGTGGCGCTCGAAGGGATGCCTGACAGCACTGGCACTGCCATCCCGTCGGCAGCGAAGCCGCAGTAACCGGAAGCGCGATGTTCCTGAACCGGCTCTGGACCGACCCGTCGAGGCGCGTATGGCTGCTCGCCGCCATCGCGGCCCTGATCCTGCACGGCGCGGTCGCGGCCATCGCGGTGACCAGCCTGACGGACACGGCCGATGACGATGAACTGGGGGCCGCCGGCATCGAGGTAGGCCTCGAATTCCTCGCGCCGCGCGGCGAGGCGACCGATCTGCCGCCGGGGCCTGACACGGAAGCGTCCGCAGCTTCGCCTCAGGTGGTCGAACAGAAGGCAGAGGTGAAGAAGACCGATCTGCCGCAAGACAAGCCGATCGAATCCGAGAATCCGGATCGCGTCGTGTCTCCCGACAAGTCCACGGACCCGAAGGAGGACGATCCGAACGTCGCGGCCAGGCAGCAGGCGCCATCACAGGAATCGGTGGCCGCGGAGGCCACCGCGATGCCGACCTCGGAATCGGCCCAGCAGTCCGACCGTTCGGTGACGCTCGCCCAGGGCACCGGTGCCAGCAAGCAGCGTATCAAGACGACATGGCAGAAGGAATTGGTCGCTCACCTCGACCATCACAAGCGCTATCCGGCCGATCGCTCCGATGTCAGCGTCAAGATTATGGTCAGCTTCGAGATCGACCGGACCGGCCACATCATTTCGAGCACGATCGTTCAGGGGTCGGGTTATCCCGAATTCGATCAGGCGGCCCTTGCCATGCTGAAGCGCTCCGATCCCGTGCCCGCGCCGCCGCCGCTGGTTGCGGACGAAGGCCTGACCTTCACGCTGCCGGTCGTCTTCCGTGCCCATGGGCAGAAGAAGTAGGGTTTCCTCTTAAATCCGCCTCATCCGGCCTTGCGCGCCCGTGCCTTTGAGCGGGTCTGCTTCTTGGTCGCGCGAGGGGCTGCTCGCGCCGGCCGGCGCTCGGACTTGGCATTGCCCTTCAGGCTCTTGCGCAACGCGTCCATCAGGTTGATGACGTTGCCGTTCCCGCGCGGCGTGCTCGGCGCCTTGATTTTTTCTCCGGCGCGTTTGCGGCTGATGAGATCGGCCAGTGCGCTCTCGTAGTGATCCTCGAAACGCTCGGGGTCGAATTCGCCGGTCTTGCCCTCGACGATATGCTTGGCGAGGTCGAGCATTTCCTTGGTGACTTTGACATCCTTGATGTCGCCGAAATAGTCGGCCTCGTCGCGGACCTCGTAAGGGAAGCGCAACAGCGTGCCCACTAATCCCTTTTCCAGCGGCTCCAGCGCGATGACGTGCTCGCGATTGGTCAGCACGATGCGGCCCAGTGCCATCATGTTCATGGAGCGGATCGTTTCGCGGATCACGGTGTAAGCATCGTGGCCGACCTTACCGTCCGGAACGATGTAGTAGGGACGGATCAGGAAGCGGTTGTCGATTTCGTCCCTGGGCACGAATTCGTCGATGTCGATGGTGTGAGCCGATTCCAGCGCAATGTTGTCGAGTTCGTCGTCACTGATCTGCACGTAGGTATCGGTGTCGACTTTGTAGCCCTTGACGATGTCCTCGCGCTCGACTTCCTCGCCGGTCTCGGCATCGACCTTGGCGTATTTGATCCGGTGGCCGGTGTTCTTGTTGATCTGGTTGAATCGAATCTTGTCCGACTCGGATGTCGCGGGAAACAGCGCGACAGGGCAGGTGACGAGGGACAGACGCAGGAAGCCCTTCCAGTTCGCGCGGGGCGCCATCGTTAACTCCGGGTTACGCAGACCAGCCGACTCAATGGAGCGAGGAAGGATTCGTTCCTGGATATGTCTCCGAAGGAGAAAAACGAACTACCGCGAGTGGCAAAAAGGTTCTGGGATACCGATCATTCCCGATTTGTTCTGCCTTGGTTAGGGTGTGGATTTGCCACGTTATTGCCTTGTTTACGCTACGGTTTTTGAAAGTTCACTGTGGTGTTTTCGCTACAGCATTTTGCGCCGCATCGTGATCAATAGCGTTCATTCGACTTCTACGGACGTTTGGGAGACTACCACTATGAAGAAGCTTCTTCTTGCAGCCACCGTCGCGGCTCTGAGCTCGACCTCGGTGTTCGCTGCTGACCTCGCAGCCCGCCACTATACGAAGGCGCCGGCTTACGTTGCTCCGATCTACAACTGGACCGGTTTCTACATCGGTGCCCAGGTTGGCGGCGCTTTCCAGGGTTC
>NZ_JBXAOZ010000004.1:0-182009 GCF_058803465.1 Afipia sp. GW821-FHT14H12
GGCCTGACCAAGCTCGCGGGCAAGGTATTCCGCATCGGTCATCTCGGCGAATGCAACGAGCTGACGCTGCTCGGCGCGCTGTCGGGCGTGGAGCTGGGCCTGTCGATCGCGGGCGTGCCGCATCGCGCCGGTGGCGTCGCTGCCGCCATGAAGCTCCTCGAAGACCGCACCAACGCCAATCTCGCAAACCATCTGAAGGTGATCAAAAACTGACGACTGACGACGACCAAGACTGAACTCAATGAATCCGCCCATCAGATGGCGGAGTTGAACCCTGGGATTAGAGCCATGCCTCACTATAACATCCTCATCCTCGGAGCCTCCTATGGCTCGCTTCTGGCCTCGAAATTGATGTTCGGCGGCCACGACGTGACACTCGTCTGCCTCCCTGCGGAGGCGGATCTCATTAACAAGGAAGGCTTCCGCGTGCGGATGCCGATCCGTGGCCGCAAGGACCAGATCGAGATCGATTCCCGCAAGCTGCCCGGCAAGGTGAAGGCCGCCGGACCCGCCGACGCGAACCCGAAAGATTACGATCTGATCGGGCTTGCGATGCAGGAGCCGCAATATGGCTCGCCGGGCGTGCGCGAACTGCTCGATGCCGTCGCGAAGTCACGGGTGCCGTGTATGTCGATCATGAACATGCCGCCGCTGCCCTACATGCAGCGCATCCCAAACCTCGACGCCGGGCCGTTGAAGCCGGCCTACACCGCACCCGAAGTCTGGGCTAATTTCGATCCCGGCAAATTGACGCTGTGCAGCCCCGATCCGCAGGCGGTGCGCCCGCCGGAGGAAAAGGTCAACGTCCTGCAGGTGACGCTGCCGACCAACTTCAAGGTTGCGCGCTTCGACGACGAGAAAAGCAACGAGATGCTCCGCAACCTCGAGCAAGACATCCAGAACGTTCGCTTTGATGCGCCTGAGGGCAAGATCGAGTTGCCGGTGAAGCTGCGCTTCCATGACTCGCTGTTTGTACCGCTCGCGAAATGGGCGATGCTGATGGCAGGCAATTATCGCTGCATCACGCCGGACGGCATGCGTACCGCACAGGAGGCCGTGCATTCCAACCTCGAGGAATCGCGCTCGATCTACAATTTCGTGGTGGATGTCTGCGTGAAGCTCGGCGCTTCGCGCGACGACATGGTCCCGTTCGAGAAATACGCGGCGGCGGCGGAAAGCCTCTCGCGCCCGGCCTCCGCCGCACGGGCGCTCAACAACGGCGCTCCGAACATCGAACGGGCCGACAAGCTGGTGCAGTTGACGGCTCGCCAGATCGGCATGAGTCATCCCGTCCTCGACGCCATCGTCGCTCTTGTCGATAAGAGGCTTGCGGATAATCGCAAAAAGCTTGCTGCTTAATCGTATCTCACCGGCGCGCTTCGCGAGAGCGAAGCGGCCGGTGTTAGGCAAACATCAGGCATCGGAAGCGCGAAAAAGCCAATGAAACGCCTTAGCCTTATCAAGAATCTTGAGCCGCAGCCCGTCAGAAATTTGAGGGTTGTTTCCCCTTCACGCGATGAGAATTTGCGGTTGAGATTGCTGGAGGCCTTTGTTGCCGTTTGCGATCAAGACCGTGCCGCGATCGTAGAGTTCGCGGAAAGGCTGGTTGATCCCATCTGGGATTATTGAAGCGTTCGCTGTTCTTTCATCGAAGAGGCACGCCAGGCACTTTAATATCCGCAGAGCGGCTCTCGATTGCCGCATGATGACAAGGATCGTGAGACGAGTGGCCAGTTTCTCAAACTAGTGAAATGGCGGTGGAGACGACAGACTTCACTCCAGAGTCGTTGCCCCGGTGAGCAAGACTTCGATCTGTAAATTTGAACGCCATTTCCGAAACTCTGCATTGGTGCGACGCAATAGCGAAAGAACGCGCCAACGGCTTTACTGCGGCGGAATGTCATTAGGTCACGGCTGGCCTACCGTTGTTCTTGACCACACCACACCCGTCACCTAGAGTTTTACCAGCGATACGTATCGAACCGCAGTGCTCCGTGTGAGCCGCATTCATCGTCAGTCTCTGACGGGGCGTTATTCGATAAAACAATCGCTGTTTTCCCAAAATGTCACTGATGTGAGTGCGCTTGTCTGAGCGCACGACGGATCTTGACTCGTAGAATTTGCAATCGGCTCGACGCGCATTGGCGTGAGAGCCGGGCGGGAGGATTTTGTCTGTTGGTTTGTGTTCAGCTTTTCATATGTCGCGCGGGTTGCATTGCGCGCCGTGGCCGGCGAGAGCATCGCTGTTGGGCTGGTTCGTTATGAACGAGCCTCTTATCGCCGATGTCGAATGGGATGCGGGCGATCTTGGCTGCGGCCCGCTGCTGCTCGAATTGCGCAATCGGTTGCGCACCATGCCGGGGCAGGTGTTCAAGCTGATCTCCGTCGATCCAGGCTCGCCGGAGGATCTGCCGGTCTGGTGCCGGCTCAGTCGCAACGAACTGCTGCATCACGATCCGAAAACAAAGAGCTACTGGATTCGCTCGCGTCTCGACTGGGAGTGACGCGGCGCCCGAGAGAAATCTGATTCCCGATTCGAAAAGTTCACACGCCGATCTAAAAGGAGATTCAAATGGCCGGAAATTTCGTCGTCAGCCTGACCCACGCCAAGAACGATACCGACAAGGCGACCGTCGCTTTCGTCATCGCCAATGCGGCGATCGCGTCCGAAAAGAAGGTCATGGTGTTCCTATCGATCGAGGGCACGCGGCTGTCGCAAAAGGGCTATGCAGACGACATCCACGAAGAGGGCTTCGCGCCTTTGAAGGATTTGATGAAGAGCTTTGCCGAAGCAGGCGGCCAGATGTTCGTCTGCTCGCCCTGCTTCAAGAAGCGCGGGCTCGACGAGAACAATCTGGTGCCGGGTGCGGTGATCGTCGGCGGCGCGAAGCTCGTCGAATTCCTCGGCGATGGCTGCCCCAGCGTCAGCTACTGACAAATTCCGCGAGCGTTTGCGTGGTGTGAACGCTCGCGCATGGTCCATTCAAGGGGTGGCATTGATGTTTCGTTATCGGTGGCTGCTTGCTTTATTTGTGGTGGTGACGCTGGGTTACATGGCACTGAGCTTTGCCATGTTCCAGATGCCGGACACGATGGCGGACGCCGAGAATTGTGGCTTCCTGCCCGGTGAATTCGTTGCCGCAGGTCAACTCACGTACGAGCGTTCGCAGGCGTGGTTGATCAGCTTTCAGCGCAAGGACGAAATCTGGATCGCGGTGTCGGTCGGAATGGCGGCAACCTTTATCGGATTTGCCCTGTCGATCGGGCGCCGCGTCGGCGGCGGCGTTGCCACCGGCGCCGCGATGGGCGGCGGCGTGCTGGCGCTGTCGGCCATATGCGTGAGTTGTCTTGCGCCGGTGCTGTCGGTGGTCGGGCTCGGTCTCGCCGGCTCGCTGTTCGCCGGCCTGCCGAAATGGTTGATCGCACTCAACACCCTGATGTTGACGGGGTGGGGCGCACTCTATCTGTCGCGGCGAGGCAGTTCATGCCCGGTGCCGCGCTCCAAAACATCGATCTCGTCAAATCCGAAAGCCGTCTGAGGGAGGCCGTGATGCTTGCCAGAACCTGTAAACTCGGAACGGCTCTTGCTGCCCTGCTGCTGTTGCCGCTGCCTGCCGCAATGGCAACCGACTATGCGACCGTGCTGCAGCCCGCAAAGCCAGGGTTGCCGCTCGCGCATCCCATCGCCAAGACTGACATCGCGCCGCCGCCATTCTCGGAGATCGCCGACCGGCCGGTGAAGCCCGCTTATGTGCCGGGCCTGCCGGGGTTGCCGCAAGGCGTCGCGGTGAAGGATGATTTCGGCGTGCCGCGGCCGCCGAAATATGACGGCGTGGTGATCCGCAAGAGCCGCGTCGAGAACGGTGAAGTGGTGATTCCGCCGGGTGGCTTGTTCTATCTGGAAGATACCTGGGGAGGCGAGGTGGCGTTGCGCGGCGAACCGATGCCGGTGCTCGGTCGGATGCCGACTTATGTCGATTACGACATGAGCATCGTCGTGAAGGAGAACGTCACGATTCCAGCGGGCAAGAGCGTCGTGGTCGGTGGTACGGTTTATCAGTATTACGCAACTGTCGGGCACGAGAAGCTCGCCAACCATGCGCTGCATGTGAAGACCATCGCGGGCACCGATTGGGAATGGGCGTTCGGCTCTCCGGTGTTGTCGCAGACAGAGCCGTCCTGGTGGGGCACGCGCTTCACCCAACTCTACAATCAGGGGCAGGCCCGCGAAGTCACACCGCAGAAGATGGTGTTTGACTGGATTTCCGGCGTTCGGATGGACCGCCTGCTGCTGGCCGATGAGAAGGTGTTCTCCGGTCTTGCCAGCGCGAGCGATCAATGGACATCGGGCGCGCGCACCATTCGTCTCGCCGAAGTGAATGCCGAGGCCGGCACGGCACGCATCGAAGTGATCGAGGACGGCAAGGTCGTTCTCAATCGCACGCTCGGTCCGGTGAAAAACGAATTGCTGATCGAAGATCACGACGCCCGCAAGGCGCTGGTGTTCGAGCACGGTGATGTCGCCGGATTTCTGTCGCCATGGCCGGAGCCGTTCAAGGACGGCAAGGCCAACCTGAAAATCTACGGCAAGACCTTCAGTCTCAATTACGGGCAGGACTACGCGCCCGACGCGCGCTTCGCCGTTTATCCGGTCGGCTGCCCGACCGGACACAATTTCGGGTTCATGCTGGTCAACAAGGAAGAGATCCGGCTGAAGCCGGGGGCGGCGTTCAGCGGGCCGGAAGGCTACTTCAAAGTCGCGGTCGACCGCATCGACGGCGACAAGGTCACCGCCTGGCATGTAGAGGACAAGAAGGGCAACCGCTCGGTCAATCTCGGCGGCGCGGATGTCGCCAATGTCGATCTCGTCCTCGGTCAGGGCCGCGTGACAGGACAAGCCATCCTCAAGGATGTCGGTCGTGCCATGCTGGCGCGGACTTATCAGTCGATCGTCGAGGCGAGCGGACAGACGGTGGCCGCGAATACTGGCGCCAAGCCGGCGACGCATGAAGCTGCACAGTCCGCAGTGGTGGCCGGGCTTTCGCCGGGCATGCTCGCCGGTTTCGGAATCCTGCTGTTGGGCTGCATCGGCGTCGGTTACGAAATCGGCCGCCGCCGCGCATGATTCAAAGTTCAACGTCAAGCATTCAACATGGGGAAACGACATTATGGATATGAATAAAGGGCGAAGGAATTTCATCGTCACGACGGCGGGCCTTGCGGCGACGACGCTATTCACGCCGGCGATCGCGCAGGGCAAGAAGAAGCTGCATTTCGGTGTCGGCCCGCTGCTGCCAAATGCTGACGACACCAGGAAGGCCTACACGCCGGTGTTCGCGCATCTGGCGAAAGAGCTCGGCGTCGATTTCGATCTCGTCGCGACGACCGATTGGGCAGGCATGGCAGTGGCGATGGGCTCCAACCAACTCGATGTCGCGTGGATGGGACCGTGGGGCTACATCATCGCCAATGCCCAGACGGGCTGTCAGGCGGTTGCGACCGTGAAGTACGACGACAAGCCGGTCTATTATGCGATTATCATCGCGCGGCCCGATCTGCAGGTTTCGAAATTCCCAGACGATACCAAGGGCAAATCGATTTCCTTCGCCGATGTGGGCTCCACCTCGGGCTGGCTGATCCCGAGCTACTACGCCAAGGAGGTCTGGAAGATCGACCCAAAAACCTACTGGAAATACACCGATGGTGCGACCCATGGCGCGAACGAGATCGCGGTGAGTTCGGGTCAGGTCGATATGGCGACTGACTTCGACCGCAACCGCAACGCGATGATCGCCAGCGGCAAGATCAAAGAAGGCGCCAACAAGATCATCTGGACCTCCGACCCGCTGCCGAACGATGCGATTGCGTTGCCAGCCAATGCGCCGAAGGAGCTTGGTGCTCAGGTACAAAAGATCCTGGCCGCGATCACGGTCGAGCAGGCCAAGACGCTGCTGCCGCCGCGTTACACCGGGTTCGTCCCTGCCGACCACGCCTCCTACGCGATGATCGAAAAGGCAGGTATCGCGGTCGGCAAGATCAAGCCGAAGGCATGAGCACGATGCTGATGGCGGGCTGCGGCAGTGCCGCGGCTCGTCACGGTTGCGACCTGAGACGACGATGATGAGTAGAGCCGAGCGCGCACTCGCCGATCTTGAAGTGATGCAACGCGGCTCGACGGGAACGCGCGTGCGGTTTTGGGTGATGGTCGCGATCGTCGCGGGCTTCTACGCAGTGTCGTGGAATCTGGCTGGGGTCGATCTCGCGAAACTCTCGACCGGACTGCCACGGCTTGGCCATTGGATCATGACGGCGTGGCCGCCGAAATTCGACGAACTGCCGCTGTTCGCGCTGCGCACGGCAGAAACCGTCGCGATGGCCGCCATTGGCACCACGGTGGCGACCATTCTCGCAATTCCGATGTCGATTCTCGCCAGCCGCAACATCACACCGTGGCCGCGCCTGTATTATCCGGCACGCTGGTTTCTGAACGCGTTGCGCGGCATCGATTCCTTCGTGTTTGCATTGTTGTTTGTCGCTGCGGTGGGGCTAGGTCCATTTGCGGGCGTACTTGGCATCGCGTTGCACACCTGGGGCAGCGCCGCCAAATTCTTTGCCGACCATATCGAGAATGTGAATCTCGGGCCGTTGGAAGCGGTACGCACGACAGGTGCTGGACGTTTCACGGCCATCGCTTATGCGCTGGTGCCGGATGTGTTGCCGGTGATGCTGTCGACGACATTGTTCTGGTGGGAGTTCAACGTCCGCGCTTCGACAGTGCTGGGCGTGGTCGGAGCGGGCGGCATCGGGCAGGAACTGAAGAACAGCATGGACCTGCTCGATTTCCCGCGCCTGTTCACGATCATTGCCGTCATCCTCGTTGCCGTCACCGCGCTCGATCAGTTGTCTGGCTGGTTGCGCAAGCGGCTGGTGTGACCATGGCGGAAACGATGCAAGTCATGAACATGCCGATCGCCTCTACCATACTGGAACGCCATCATGGTGCTTGCCGGATGCGGGTGGATGGCCTCAGCAAGGCGTTCGACGGGCATGTCGCCATCGAGGATGTCAGTTTTGACGTGCATGACGGCGAGTTCGTCGCGGTGCTTGGTCCGAGCGGGGCCGGGAAGACGACGCTGTTTCGTTGCATGGCCGGCCTGCTTGCGTCTGATGACGGCAGTGTATGGATCGACAATGACGACATCGCCGCGATGCGCGATCGCTCGCGCCGCCGGCTTGCGGTGGTGTTTCAGCAATTCAATCTGGTGAACCGGCTGACCGCACTCGAGAATGTTCTCGCCGGTCGGCTCGGTTACGTTCCGGCTTGGCGCGGTTGGCTGCGACGCTTCACCCGCGCCGACCGGCTATTGGCGATGGAATGCCTCGACCGTGTCGGCCTACTCGCGCAGGCCGGGCAGCGCGCGGACACGTTGTCGGGCGGCCAGCAGCAGCGCGTTGCGGTCGCGCGGGCACTAGCGCAGCAGCCGAGCCTGATTGTCGCCGACGAGCCGGTCGCGAGCCTTGATCCGAACGCCAGCGCCGGTGTGCTCGAACTGCTGCGCGGCATCGCGCGCACGGACGGCGTCGGCGTGATATGCAGCCTGCATCAGGTGCATTTCGCGCGCGCCTATGCCGACCGCATCATCGGCCTGTCGCACGGCCGCATCATCATCGACGTGCCGAGTGCGAAATTCGATCAGGCGGCGTACGAAACTTTGTATGGTTCCCAGAACCCGGCCTCCGCCGATCCAACATCCGTGTGAGACAATCATCATGACCGACGCCGCGACTCCGCAAGTCCATCCTTTTCCTTCCGACGTCAGCTTCGATGGCGGCGATCTGGATTGCGGCAACGGGCTTTTGCTGCTGATCCGCAAACACATCGATCCGATGGCGAAGGGCCAGCTCCTGGAAATTCTCTCCACCGAGATTTCGGTCGATGAGGATCTGCCCGCATGGTGCCGGTTGACCTCGAACGATCTGGTGTCGTTCACCAAGACCGGCAAGCAGCGCAGTTTTCTGATCTGCAAGGGCAAGTTCGACGAGCGTGGCAAGGCCGATGAAAATCCGGCGGCGAAGGTGTCCGCGCCCGCAGCGCCAACTGCTGCAGCGGCTGCCCCAGTGCGCAGGCCTGCGCCCGCTATTCCGCCACTCGCGGTGACGGGTATCGGAAGCTGGCCGCGCCCGCGCTGGATGGTCGATGCGATGCACGCCTATGTCGAAGGCCGGCTCGAGGAGGCGGCCTTCCATCAGACCGCCGATGACGCTGTGCGTCTTGCGGCGGCGGCGCAGGAACGCGCGGGCGTCGATATCGTCACCGATGGGGAGCAGCGCCGCGACAGCTACGCCAGCTTTGTCGCCACCCGGCTCGACAATTGCCAGTTGATTCCGCTGACCGATCTCCTGCCGTTGGTCGAAGACCCGGAGGAATTCGAGCGCGAACTGCGCGCGCTCGATGTACCGGCAGCAGACGTTCGCCATCCGGCCATTTTCGGCCGCATCAGCCGCAGCCGCCCGCTAGCGCTGCATGAATTCGATTTTCTCAGCACCATCACCGATAAGCCGATCAAGGTGGCGCTGCCGGGGCCGTATCTCCTGACGCGGACAATGTGGATGGAGTGCCTGCAAGAGCGCGCCTATCAATCGCGCGAAGAGCTTGCGGAAGATATCGTCACGGCGCTGCGTGCGGAGTTGGCCGATCTGATTGCGGCGGGTGTTGCACTGGTGCAGTTCGATGAGCCTGTTTTGTCGGAGGTGGTGTTCAGTGGCCCGAAGAGCCGGCCGAGCTTCATGTGCGGTGCGCTGTCGGAGACGCGCAGTCCTGAGCACGAGCTGGGCTTCGCCCGCGATCTGATGAACGCCGTCGTCGATGGCGTGCCGCGTGCGCGCACGGCGGTTCATGTTTGCCGTGGCAACTGGACGCCGGATGAATCGGTGGCATTGGCCGGAAGCTATGAGCCGCTTCTCGATACGCTCGGCGCGATGAAGGTCGGCGCATATCTTCTGGAGATGTGTACGCCGCGCGCGGGTGAGATGGAGTTGTTGCGTGCGCTGCCTGCGGAGGCCCGCATCGGCGTCGGTGTCGTCAATCAGAAATGCGCCCATGTCGAAGGCTGTGAGGATGTGGAGGCGCGGATCAGGCGCGCGATCGACCTGTTTGGCGCGGACCGTGTCTTGTTGCATCCCGATTGCGGCTTCGCGACCTTCGCCGACAATCCGATCTGCGCCGCGGTCCCTGCCGAGACCAAGCTCGCGCGGATCGTGGAGGCCGCAAGGCGCGTGCGCGGCGGCTAATGACACGATGAAATTCGTGTCCGGCAGAGCCAGCGGATAGGCGGATTTTTCTGTGCTGGACGCGCAAAAAGGCTTATGTCAAAGCAGCCGGCGGCAGCCTGCGAATCCTTCCCGATAGCCCCGATGCGGGCGTGGGTCCGTTCGATCCCGCGCCTTTTCCGGAGGGGTTCATCGCTATATAGCGCATCAGCAGTTTGATGGCTGGTCATGGGTATGCCCCGTTGCATGGGTCTATGACGGGCTGCCCGCGATCTTTAGGAGACGTTCAATGCAAGTGACTTTGATGAAAGGCAAGATTCACCGCGCGCGGGTCACCGAAGCGGACTTGCATTATGAAGGATCGATTTCGATTGATCGCAATCTTATCGATGCCGCGGGTTTTCTCATCAACGAGAAGGTCGATATTTTCAATATCGATACCGGCGCCAGATTTTCGACCTACGTCATTGAGGCTCCGGCCGGCTCGGGCACCATCGGTCTTAACGGAGCTGCCGCGCGTCTGGCGATGACCGGAGACAAGGTCATCATCGTTGCCTATGCCAGCTTCGATAACGACGAGGCTCGCGGATTTAAGCCCTCGGTCGTCCTCGTCGACGAACAGAACCGGCGAATTTAACTTTGTGCGATGGCCTGCTCCGCAAGGATTGATGAACTTGCAGATGCCTAGGCGAAGCGCAGGATTCCTGCACCCATGGCGATGATGCACACGGCGATCATGCGCACCTTGCTGACCTGTTCTTTCAATACGAACATCGAAATCGCCGTTCCGAACAGGATGGATGTCTCGCGCAGGGCTGCGATCACGGCAACAGGTGCAAGTGTCATCGCCCAGAGCGCCAGGCCGTAGGAGATGATCGTTCCTGCGCCGCCGATCAGCCCAAGATGCCAGTTGGCGGCGATGTAGTTCTTGAACTCCACGCGCCGCGCAACGAACGCCCAGGCGATCAGCGGAATGCCGGTCAGCAGGAAGATCCACAATGTATAGCTGGCGGGCGTGCCTGACAGACGCACGCCATATCCGTCGATCAGCGTATAGCTTGCGATCACCCCAGCATTCAGGAGGGCGAGCATCAGCCCTGCCTTGTTGTTCGCGTGCCCGGAGGCTGCCATCGCAAGAATCCCGGCGCAGATGATCGCAATGCCGGCCCAGGCAGATGGGCTGAGATGGCTTCCGAGAAAGGCGACGCTCGTGATGGCGACCAATAGCGGCGCGGTGCCCCGCATCAAGGGATAAGTCTGACTCATATCCGCAAGGTGATAGGTCCTAGCGACCAACACGTAGTAGCCGATCTGAAGCAGCGTGGAAGCGCCGATGAAAGGCCAGCTTTCCCGGCTCGGAACGGGAAGAAACGGCAGGCACACCGCTGCGATCAGCGTCGCCCATGTCGTGACCAGCACGGTGGTGAGCAGCTTGTCGCTGCCGCCTTTGACGACGGCGTTCCAGATGGCATGAAGTGCGGCGGCGAAAAGAACGACGCTGAATACGAAAATGGTCATTCTGACAGTCGTCCGCCTTGTCCGGTCTGTTGCTGCTTGACTGCGAACGGTGGCCGGAGATCCCGGCCGGATTGTCTTCGTTTATTTCATGAGCCGCGTGAGGAGCAGGGCAGCGTGGATCGTGGAGGCTAGAACCACGATGATGGCCACCCCCAGAAGATACTTCCGGCTTGTGTCGGTGACGACTTGTTCGCCTGCCGTATAGCGCGACCGTTGATGGCCGCGATGCAGGCTCGCACAACCCAGAGCGGCCAGAAGCAATGCGACGAGCAGATGGATGGCCGCCGAGGCGGAAAGTCCGATGCGGATCGAGAGGGACGCGGCAATGAGAGCCAGCAAACCGGTGCGCGACCAAGCGAGACCAGTTCTCTCCGGTTGAAGACCGGGGTCTCTGCTGTCCATCACATTCCTCTACATCAACCGAAAGCGATGATGAGCCAGGCGAGTCCGACAGACAGGAGTGCCGTAAACAAGGCCAGGAAAGGAAGCAGGAAACTGAGCGGCAGATCGGCCTCTTGGCGCATGGCACGTTCCGCGCGCGCCCATCGCGTGTAGGCGACACCTCCGAGCATCCCGCCGACCAGCAGCAGGATGATGGAGAGAATAAGCCTCAACTGTGCGGAGCCGAGATGGGACGCGAACTGATCGATCCCGATCGCGCCGGCGACGATGGCGAGGGATGTCCTGATCCAGGCGAGGAAGGTGCGCTCATTGGCGAGCGAAAAACGGTAGTCCGGGCGTGTCCCGGTCTCCCACCATTTCAGGCCTTTCTTTTTGCTCGACTCGACCGGAGTCTCAAAAGCACGAGAATGCAAATTCATTTCAGTACCTTACGGGCTGCAATGGATTGCTGCAGCAGCTTGCTTGTCGCAGTCGTCCACAATTGTTTCATAAAATGGAATGAAACAAGCCAAAGAACGAACCACAGAGGTACATATCACTATGGCCGCATTGTGGGGAGAAATATTCTCTCAAATATATCTACGGCTTGTTACTGAGCCTCCCGATTGCGAGAGGGCAGCATATTCGGCCTCCGGCCAAATAAGGCCTCACAAGCGGTGGCAGAGTTCGGCGAGTGCGTTGCGCAGCCAGCGGTGGCCGAGATCGTCATCGACCGACTGGTGCCACATGAAATAGATCGGGATGTTGGGAAACTCCAAAGGCGTCTTCATCACCTTGGTGCGGAAGAAGTCGGCATAAACCAGCGCCATGCGCTTCGGCAGTGTGCAGATGAAGTCGGTTTTCTGCACGATCAGCGGCATCGAGAGAAAGTGCGGCACCTGTAACGCGATGTCGCGCGTCAGCCCGTGCTTTTTAAGAACGACGTCGACGATCGGCTTGTCCTGCTTCAGCACGACATGCGGGATCGAGAGATAGTCCTCAATACTCAGGTGATCACCGATCGTCGGGTGGTCCTGCCGCACCATCGAGACGAGATGTTCGTCCATGACATGGATGTTGCGGAATTCATCACCCTCGATCTTGAAATAGTCGGTGGCGAGATCAATCGAACCGTCACGGAGCTCTTCCTTGATATGGCGTCCAAGCTCTGGCCTGATCTGCACCTGAATGTGAGGGGCCACGGTGGCGAGCCAATCGACGAAGCGCGGCATGATGACGGCTTCGCCATAATCGCTGATGGCGATCACGAATTTCCTTGTCGCGGTTTCGAATTCGAATGCTTCCTGTTTCCGCAGCCCATTCTGGATGAGATCGAGTGCCTGACGGATCGGAGCCGCGAGTTGCTTGGCGCGCGCGGTTGGCATCATCCCCTGTGCGGTGCGGATGAACAGTTGATCGTCAAGCGTGGTGCGCAGCCGCGCCAATGCATTGCTCAGCGCGGGCTGGGTCATGTTCAGCTTGGCGGACGCGCGGGTGAGGCTGCGTTCACTTAAGATGGCATCGAACACCGTCAGCAGATTGAGATCGATGTTCCTGAGATTCATCAGTCTGTCCCGGGTGCGCAGCGTTCTGAATAATGGGCCAACCCAGTATCACGTCTGGCATTCCAACTTATCATTGCCGTGAATGAAGGGCATATCAAATATAAATTGGATATGTGTTCGGCCGCTTCCTAGTCTCCCTTTCGAAAATGGCGCTCGATCAAACGGGCGAACCAAGAAACCGCCACGCAAGCGGAACAGGGAGATACGGGTGGAAAGCATCCTGCCAAAAGAAAATCTGGTGATCGGTGTCATTGGCGCCGGTGCCATGGGGCGGGGCATTGCCCAGGTTGCGGCAACGGGCGGAATGACCGTGCTGCTGACGGATAGCCGGCCTGAAGCTGTCGCGGATGCCGTGAAATCCATCGAAAAGGCGCTCGCCCGCCTGAAAGAGAAGGGCACGATAGATCAGGGCGCGATGGATCGAGCGCTCGGCCACATCAAGCCGGTCCAGAGCGTAGAACAACTCGCCGAATGCCGCCTCGTGATCGAGGCGGTGATTGAAAACCTCGACATCAAGCAGGCGCTCCTCGCCCAACTCGAAAATATCGTTTCGGACGATTGCATTATCGCCAGCAACACCTCCTCGCTTTCGATTACGACGATTGCGTCGAAATGCCGCCACCCCGAGCGGGTCGCCGGATTCCACTTCTTCAATCCGGTGCCGGTGATGAAGCTCGTCGAGGTCATCGACGGGCTGCAAACTCTACCCGCAGTTGGCGACGCGCTGATGGATGTCGGTAAGCGCATGGACCGCGAACCGGTCAGGATCAAGGATGCGCCGGGCTTTCTCGTCAATCAGGTCGGCCGCGCCTACACGCTCGAGGCCGCGCATCTGGTGTCGGAAGGCATTGCAACCTTCGCGGATGTGGATGCCGTGATGCGCGAGACGGCCGGTTTCCGCATGGGACCGTTCGAACTGCTCGATCTGGTCGGGCTCGATGTGAATCATCCGGCAACGGATGCGATCTATCGCCAGTTCTATCATGAACCACGCTATCGGCCCTCGGTTCTCATGCAGAGCCGTCTCGATGCCGGGATGCTTGGGCGCAAGACCAAGCGTGGCTTCTATGATTACAGTGAGCAGAAGGATGCGGCCCCGGTCGCCGGGATCAAGAGCGGTTCTTCGTCGTCCTATCCGGTCTGGGTCAGCAGGTTCGAGCCGGAACAGGCGGAAAAGCTGATCGCGCTGTTGAAGATGCTGAACGTCAAGATCGAGGACGGCGCAAAGCCGTCTTCTGTGGCGCTCTGTCTGGTGACACCTCTTGGTGACGATGCGACCCACAGCGCGGTAGAGCAGGGGCTGGATGCCAAGCGCGTTGTCGCGGTGGATACGCTGTTCGATCTCGGCAAGCGCCGCAGTATCATGTCGACGCCGGTGACTGAGTCTTCCTACGTCGATGCGGCGAGAGCATTGATTGGTAGCGACGGCGTTGCCGTCACCGTGACGCGCGACAGCCCCGGGTTCATTGCCCAGCGGATCGTTGCAATGATTGCCAACATCGGCGCATCGATCGCCCAGAACCGCACCGCGTCGGCGAGTGACATCGACAAGGCGGTCAAGCTCGGTCTTGGCTATCCACATGGCCCGCTCGGCTTTGGCGATGCGCTGGGTGCCGGAACCCTGCTCAAAATCTTGAACAACATGCAGCGGCGGTATGGCGACCCGCGCTACCGCTCGAACCTCTGGCTCACGCGCCGCGCGGAGCTTGGTGTTTCGTTGACGCTGCAGGATTGAGGCGCATCGCGCCAAAGGAGAGGTGAATGTTGGACGCTTATATCTATGACGGAGTGCGCTCGCCTTTCGGCCGGCAGGCGGGAGGACTGGCGCGGATCCGTCCTGACGACCTTCTGGCGCAGGTGATGCAGGCGCTGATGGGGCGCAGCAAGTTCAAGGCCGAGCAGTTCGAGGATGTCATTGTCGGCTGCGCCAATCAGGCGGGCGAAGACAGCCGCTGCGTCGCGCGCCATGCGTCGCTGATGGCGGGTTTTCCTGTCGATCTTGGTGGCACCGTGATCCAGCGCAATTGCGGCAGCGGCCTCGGCGCGGTGGTGAGTGCAGCGCACGCGGTTACCGCGGGCGAGGGCGATCTGTTTCTCGCTGGCGGCGTCGAGAGCATGAGCCGCGCACCGTTCGTGATGGGGAAGGCGGAAGCGGCTTTCTCCCGCGACATGAAGATCTTCGATTCCGCTGTCGGCTCGCGCTTTCCAAATCGGGAAATCGAAAAGAAGTTTGGCGCTGATACCATGCCGCAGACTGCGGACAATCTCGCGCGTGAACATCAATTGAGCCGCGACGAAGTCGATCAGTTCGCGCTGCGTTCGCAACAGCGCTATGCAGCCGCCAAGACGGCGGGTTTCTTCGATGGCGAGATTGCCGCGATCCAGGTTGCGGGTCCGAAAAAGGGAACCCAGACCACGGTCGCTGCCGACGAATTTCCGCGCGCGGATTCGTCTCTCGAAGCGCTGTCGGGTCTGCGGGCGATCCATGAAGGCGGCGTGACCACCGCTGGCAATTCGTCGGGTATCAATGATGGCGCGGTCGCTCTGACGGTCGGTTCGCGCGCGGCAGGCGAGCGCGCCGGCAGCGAGCCGATCGTCCGCATTCTTTCGGCGGCAAGCGTGGGTGTCGAGCCGCGCGTGATGGGCATCGGCCCGGTACCTGCGATCCACAAGGCGCTGAAGCGCGCGAATATGTCGCTCGATCAGATGGATGTGATCGAGATCAATGAAGCGTTCTCCGCGCAGGTTCTGGCTTGCCTCAAGCAACTCGGAGTCGATGCGAAAGATGGCCGCGTCAACCCCAATGGCGGCGCGATCGCAGTCGGACACCCGCTCGGTGCATCCGGTCCGCGTCTTGTGCTGACAGCTGCGCGCGAACTGCAACGACGCAACGCCAAGCGCGCCGTCGTCAGTATGTGCGTCGGCGTCGGGCAGGGAATTGCAATGGTTCTGGAGAGATCTTGATGACTTGATCGACAGACCGTGACCCCGGTGCAGACAAGCACACAAAAATGGGGCGCGATCACCACACAGGGAGGGTACCATGAACGTACGGCGAATTGCGTTGGCGTGCCTATCGTTGACGGCGGTTGCGTTTTCCTTGCAACCGGCGGCAGCGGAAGTATCCGAAATCAGACTGGCCAGACAGCCAGGCCTATCCTACCTGCCGCTGGCTGTGATGGAGCGTGAGAAGCTCATCGAAAAGCACGCGGCTGCGGCAGGCCTTAAAGATATCAAGGTGGAATGGTCGAAGTTTGCCGCCGGCAACGTCATGAATGATGCATTGCTGTCAGGCAGTCTCGATATTGCTTCGGGCGGCGTCGCGCCGCTGATTACGCTCTGGGCCAAGAGCAATGGGCAGGTTCGCGGTATCGCGGCGCAGACGACATCGCAAATCTATATCAATACCCGAAATCCAGACGTGAAAACGATCAAGGATTTCACCGACAAGGACCGCATCGCGTTGCCTGCGGTGAAGGTGTCGGTCAACGCGATCGTGCTGCAGATGGCTGCCGAGAAGGCGTTCGGCCCCGGCAATGCCTACAAACTCGAACCACTTACGGTCTCGCGGTCTTATGCCGAAGGTAGTGCAGCTCTGCTGTCCGGCGCGGGCGAAATTAACAGCGCCGCGTCTGCGCCGCCTTACTATTATAAAGAGATCGCGACGCCCGGCATTCATACCGTGCTGAAGTCATATGATGTCCTTGGCGGTCCCAGCACGAATAATCTGCTCTGGACCACGAAGAAATTCCACGACGAAAATCCGAAGCTGTATGCGGCGTTCTTCGCCGCCTACAAGGACGCGATCAATCTGATCAACAAGGACCCGAAGAAGGGTGCTCAGATTTTCCAGGATGCGGATCGCAACAAGGCCTACTCGATCGACGAACTGGTGATGATGCTGACGGACAAATCGTCGATGGAGTTTACGATCGTTCCGCACAACGTCACGAAGTACTCGGACTTCATGTATCGCATGGGGTCCATCAAGGAAAAACCGAAGAGCTGGAAGGATCTGTTCTTTCCGGAAATTCACTCGCTGCCGGGTAGCTGAACCGCGCGCGCAATAAACGTACATTTATCGGGAGATTAGGATGAAAACGTCTCTTTGGTTGAAAGGTTTTGTTGCCAAGACCGCTTTGCTCGCTTCCGTCGCTCTCGCCAGCGTCACGGTCCATCAGACGCCGGCGCGCGCCGAGGTGAGTCAGATTACCATCGCGAAGCAGTATGGGCTGCTGTTTCTGCCCCTGATTATCATGGAGCAGAACCATCTGATGGAGAAGCATGCCGCCAAGGTCGGCATTCCCAACCTGACCGTCAAATGGCAGCGCATGACGGGCGGCAACGTCATGAACGAAGCGCTGATCTCGGGTAATCTCGATTTTGCCTCGGGTGGGGTGCCACCATTCCTGATCCTGTGGAGCAAGACTCAGGGCAATCTGGACGTCAAAGGCGTCGCGGCGATGGACTCCTTGCCAATTTATCTGAATACGCGCGATCCTTCGGTAAAGACGATCAAGGACATCACCGACAAGAACCGCATCGCGATGCCTGCGGCCGGCATTTCGATCCAGGCGATCATGCTGCAGATGGCCGCTGCAAAGGAATGGGGACCGGATCAGGCACGCCGCCTCGACAAGAACGGCGTAACATTGGCGCATCCCGAAGCGATGTCGCAAATGCTGTCCAACATGGGCGCCATCGACAGTCATTTCGCTTCGCCGCCTTACAACTTCCAGGAGCTGACAAAGCCGGGCATTCACAAAGTGCTGGATTCGTACGACGTGCTTGGCCCTGCAACCTGCGAAGTGGTCTGGACCACCAGCAAGTTCCACAAAGAGAATCCGAAAATCTACAAGGCGTTTCTCGATGCATTCCAGGAGTCGATTGACTTCATCAATGCCAACAAACAGCAAGCTGCCGAGATTTACGTCAAGAGCACCGACAACAAGGAATCTCTGAAGGACACGCTGGAGATCATCAATCACCCGCACACCGAATACACCACGACGCCGAAGAACATGATGAAGTATGCGGCGTTCCTCAAGCAGGTTGGCCTTATCAACAAGACGCCTGCGGTGTGGAAGGATCTGTTTTTCCCCGAAGTCCATGCGTTGCCGGGAAGCTGAGCAGCGACGGCCATACGCGCACGTCGTATTGTAAAGAAGGGTGATCCTATGGATTCAGCAGTTGCAAGCAAGCCGGTCGATTCCAGCACCGTGACGCTGACGGGCGGAACGTTCCACTGGGACGACCCGCTTCTGCTTGAAGACCTGCTGAACGAGGACGAAAAACTGATCCGCGACACGGCGCGCGACTATGCGCAGTCGCACCTGATGCCGCGGATTCTCGAAGCCAACCGGAATGAATCGTTCGACAGAACGGTCATGAAGGAAATGGCCGATCTCGGTTTTCTCGGAGCAACCATCGACGGCTATGGCTGCGCGGGCATCAGCTATGTGTCGTACGGGCTGATTATGCGCGAGTTCGAGCGTGTGGACACGAGTTTTCGTTCCGCGCTCGGCGTGCAGACCACGCTGTCGATGGTGCCGATCTACGCCTATGGCTCGGAAGCACAGCGGGACAAATATCTGCCCGCGATGGCGAAGGGCGAGATTCTCGGTTGCTTCGGGCTGACGGAGCCGGATCACGGTTCTGATCCCGGCAGCATGAAGACGCGCGCCAAGAAAGTGCCCGGTGGTTACCGGCTCACCGGCGGCAAGACCTGGATCACGCATGCGCCGATCGCCGATATCATGGTGGTGTGGGCGAAGGACGATCAGGATGTCATTCGCGGCTTCATTCTGGAGCGAGGCATGGCCGGCCTTTCGACCGCCAAGATCGAGAACAAGTTCTCGGTGCGGGCGTCGCCGACTGGGCAGATTTTCATGGAGGATGTTTTCGTTCCCGAGGAAAATCTGTTGCCAGGTGTGCAAGGATTGAAGGGGCCGTTCGGCTGCCTCAACAATGCGCGCTTCGGCATTATCTGGGGGGCGATGGGCGCGGCCGAGTTCTGCTGGCACGCCGCACGGCAGTATTCCATGGATCGCAAGCAGTTCGGTCGGCCACTGGCAGCCAATCAATTGATCCAGAAAAAGCTCGCAGACATGCAGACCGAAATCTCGATCGGCCTTCTCGCCTGCCTGCATGTCAGCCGCCTCCGCGATGCGGGTAAAGCGACGCCGGAAATGCTCTCACTCCTGAAACGTAATTGCGCGGGCAAGGCGCTCGATATCGCGCGCGCGGCACGGGATATCCACGGCGGCAATGGCATTTCGGACGAATATCACGTCATCCGCCACCTGATGAATCTCGAGACCGTCAATACGCTGGAAGGCACGCATGATATCCATGCACTGGTACTAGGCCGAGCGCAGACCGGTATCTCGGCGTTCAACTGACAAGAAACATAAAGCGAATCCGCAGGGAGACTGATGTGACGGCAATGACGCAGACGAGGCCGCTAAAAGGTGAAGCGAAAGATGCGCTGAAGGCGCTGTTGGCTCCACGCTCCATCGCAATCCTTGGCGCGTCGTCGGATTTTCGCAAGGTTAGCGGTCGTCCGGTCAAGCATCTGCTCGATAAAGGCTACAAAGGGCGGATCTATCCGGTTAATCCGCGCGCGGAGATGATCGGTCCGCTGAAAGCCTATCCGAATGTTGCGGCAATCGACGACGACATTGATCTGGCGATCATCGTGTTGCCCGCGAGCGAAGTCCTGAATTGCGTGCGCGAGCTGGGCGCGAAAGGTGTTCCGGTCGCGGTGATCTTCAGCTCAGGTTTTTCCGAGCTTGGCGATGCGGGCCGCAAATATGAGCAGGATGTCGTCGCGGCGGCCCGTGAAGGTGGCGTAAGGCTGTGCGGGCCGAATTGCCTTGGCCTTATCAACTCCTTCGAAAGCGTGCTGGCGACGTTCAGCCAGTATGCCGACAGCGATACGCCGTCAGGCCCCATCGGTTTTGTCACGCAATCGGGCGCGTTCGGGACTGCCATCGCCGCGCTCGCACGCCGTCGTGGTCTCGGGCTCGGCTATTTCGTCAACACCGGCAATGAAGCCGACCTGACTTTCTCGGAGATCATGGGCGAGGTCATTCGCGACCCGCGCATCAAAATGGGTGCGGGCTACATCGAGGGCTTGAAAGGCGGCGAGGATTTTGTCGCGCTGGCGGAACAGGCGATGGTTGCGGGCAAGCCGCTGGTGATGACGAAGGTCGGGCGACTGGGCGCGGGGGCACGCGCGGCTGCCTCGCACACGGGATCGCTTGCGGGTGACGATGTGGTGTTCGACGGTGTGGTGCGCCAGCACGGCATCATCCGCGCGCGCAACGAGGAACACATGCTCGACATCGCCGAGGTGATGTCCTGCTGCAAGCTGCCTGAAGGCAACCGCATTGGCCTGTTGACCCAATCTGGCGGCGCCGGCGTGCTGATGGCGGATCGCGCCCAGGAGGTCGGGCTGTCGGTGCCGGTGCTGCAGCCTGAAACGCAGGCGGCATTGCAGAAGGTCATTCCGGGTTTCGGCGCGGTTGGAAATCCGGTCGATGTTACCGGGCAATTCGTCGCCGATCCGAATTTGCTGCTCGAAAGCGTCAAGCTGATGCTGGCCGATCCGAATGTGGATGTCGGCATCGTCTGGTTCCAATTGATGGAGGCGCATGTCGACAAGCTCGTGAAGGTTCTTGTCGAAATCCGCGATCAGGTGACGAAACCGTTTGTCGTGTGCTGGGTCGCCGCACCGGAAGCGGGTGTTCTCGCGCTCCGCAAGGAAGGAATCGCGGTGCTGCGTGGCGCCGAGCCCGCGGTGGATGCCGCTGCAGCACTTGTGCAGTATGCGGAGATGCGGCGCAAATGGCTGGCGCGCCGCGAGCACAGGAAAGCGATCAAGCTGCCGAAACTCGATCTCCCCTCCAAGGGAGTTGTCTCGACGATGGACGGCGTGAAGCTGCTCGATCAATGCGGCATCGCACATATCCCGACGGTGCTGACGACATCCGCCGACGAAGCGGCAAAGGCTGCAAACAAGCTCGGTTACCCCGTTGTGCTGAAAATCGAGTCGCCGGACATCCTGCACAAGACGGAGGCTGGCGGCGTCATGCTGCGCCTCACGGATGAAGCAAAGGTCAGGCAGGCTTTTGATGCGATCATGGCGAACGCAAAAGAATACAAGCCGAATGCCAGGCTGCATGGCGTGGTCGTGCAGGCCATGGCGAGTGGTGACACCGAATTTGTCATCGGCCTGCAAAATGACCCGGTGTTCGGTCCGGTCATCATGGCCGGTCTGGGCGGCGTTCTGATCGAGGTGCTGCGCGACGTGGTATTCCGCAAGGTGCCGCTGTGCGAAGGCGAAGCGGCGGATATGCTGGATGCGCTGCATGGCAAGGCGGTGCTCGCTGGCGTCAGAGGCCGCCCTCCAGTCGACCGGAAGGGTCTCATCGAGATGATCTGTGCGGTGTCGCGCCTCGGTGCGGCGCTTGGTCCCCGGCTTTCGACGCTCGACCTCAATCCCATCATGCTGGGTGAGACATCTGCGACCGCCGTCGACTGGCTGATGATGCTGGATGAGGCATAAGCTATGCGCGCAGCCACGGTGCAGCGTGTAAGGTAAGTTTAAGGGAGATCGGAATGTCTTTGACCCTGCTGGAGCAGCCGCATGAGCATGTGGCGTTGCTGAAGCTCAATCGTCCCGAGGCGCGCAATGCGCTCAACGACCCCCTGCGTGCGGAGCTGGCGAGTCAGTTCGAGAAGCTGGCGGCGGATCGCAACACGCGCTGCATCGTCATCACCGGCAATGACCGCGTGTTCGCGGCCGGTGCGGATTTGAAAGAAGCCGTCGAGTCCAGCCCGATCGACATGATGGCACGGCGTGTTCTTTATTTCTGGAAAGTGATTGCCGGTTGCCGCAAGCCACTGATCGCAGCGGTCAACGGCTTCGCGCTGGGCGGCGGCTGTGAGCTGGCTTTGCAGGCGGACATCATCGTGGCCGGAGAGGGCGCGAAGTTCGGTCAGTCCGAGGTGAGCGTCGGCATCATGCCGGGCGGCGGAGCGACGCAGCGACTCACGCGCGCCATTGGCAAGTATCGCGCCATGAAGATGCTGCTGACCGGCGAGCATGTAACGGCGGAAGAAGCCCGCAGGCTCGGCTTCGTCAATGACGTCGTGCCGGATGACAAAGTGGTCGAGACTGCGGTTGGCATTGCGAAGACCATCGCCTCGATGCCGCCGCTTGCCGTGGAGCAGATCAAGGAAGTCGTTCTGGCGGGAATGGACAGTTCGCTCGATGCCGGCCTGATGCTGGAACGCAAGGCCTTCGAGATACTGTTTGCGTCCCGCGACCAGGAAGAAGGAATGCGGGCGTTTATCGAGAAACGTAAGCCCAGTTTCGAAGGCCGGTGAGTATCGATCCAAAACGGGCATCGATTCAACCAGTCTTTATATTAGACCGTCGCAAGGCGGTTCAGTAGAGTTCAGGCTGCTAAAAACAGATCTGCAATCAGCGGACACAAGGACGGGAGGAGGGACCGATGACGACAGCACCACTGCTGGAGGTCAAGGGCGTCACGTTGCAGTACAGGACGCCGAGCTATCTCATCACCGCGACCTATCGGGTTGATTTCAATGTCTTTCAGGGGGACAGGTTTATCCTGCTTGGGCCTTCGGGTTGCGGCAAATCGACTCTTTTGAAAGCTGTCGGCGGCTACATGCCTCCGACCGAAGGGGAGATGACCCTCAAAGGCAAGACCATCACGCGTCCCGGACCGGACCGGATGATGGTGTTTCAGGAGTTCGACCAGCTCCTCCCTTGGAAGACGGTGAAGGAGAACGTGATGTTCCCTTTGCAGTGCACCAACAAGCTCGGCGCCCGCGAAGCCGAAGACAAGGCGATGCACTACATTCGCAAGGTCAATCTGGAGAAGTTCGCCGACAGCCACCCGCATATGTTGTCCGGTGGCATGAAACAGCGGGTCGCGATCGCGCGCGGCATGGCGATGGAGCCGGACATCTTGTTGATGGACGAGCCGTTCGCCGCACTCGACGCGCTGACGCGCCGCAAGATGCAGGACGAACTGCTGATGCTATGGGACGAGACGCGCTTCACGGTGCTGTTCGTCACGCATTCGATTCCCGAAGCGATCAAGATCGGCAACCGCATTCTGTTGCTGTCGCCGCATCCGGGTCAGGTGAAGGCCGAGCTGAACGGCGGCGTGCACGGCGAGGAAGCCACCGAGCTGGAATCGCGCATTCAGACCATGCTGTTCGCTGACACCATCGAGGAGGCGGAAAATGTCTGACGTATCGCTGACGATGAGAACGCTCACGGCACCGATCCGCCCGGAATTCGTGCGTGATGCGGCGGCTGCCGAGCGCGCACCGACGGTGGTGGAAAAGCCGTTGTCGCTGTTTGTGCGGCTCTACAACCAGACGTGGTTGCGCAAGATTCTGATCCTCATCATCCTCGCGTTGATCTGGGAAGCCTATGGCCGCTACCTGAACAACAATTTGTTGTTCCCGACTTTCAGCGAGACCATGAGTGCATTCTTCGCCAATATCGGCAACGGCGTGCTGCCTGCGCGCGCATGGTCATCGGTCAAGGTGCTGCTGATGGGCTACGCCTGCGGCATTACGCTGGCCGCGATTCTGACGGGGCTGGCGATCACGACACGGATCGGCACGGACTTCCTCGAGACCCTGACGTCGATGTTCAACCCGCTGCCCGCCATCGCGCTGTTGCCCCTAGCGCTGATCTGGTTCGGCCTCGGCAATGGCTCGCTGGTGTTCGTGCTGGTGCACTCGGTGACCTGGGCGATCGCGCTGAACACCCACTCCGGGTTCTTGTCCGTCAGCCGCACGCTCAAGATGGTCGGGCGTAATTATGGTCTCGGTGGGCTCGGCTACATCCGGAAAATCCTTATTCCGGCGGCGTTCCCGAGCATCCTCACCGGTCTGAAGATCGGCTGGGCGTTCGCTTGGCGTACCCTGATCGCGGCTGAATTGGTGTTCGGCGTGTCGTCAGGTTCCGGTGGGCTTGGTTGGTTCATCTTCGAGAACAAGAACAGTCTCGATATCCCGACGGTGTTCGCCGGTCTGTTGACCGTCATCATCATCGGTCTTGTGGTTGAGAACGTCATCTTCCGGGCGATCGAGGCCAATACAGTCGATCGCTGGGGCATGCAGTCCTGAGCCAAACGACTACGCTGGATGACAACGTCAGCACGGCATCAGGGACTTAACCCGGATGCTGTGCTGGACAGTTGCAGGATTCGTTCTGCAAAGTCTTTGATGTAATGAGCCATCGCCGCAGGTGCGGCTCGGCTCTCTCTCCACAACAGCTTCTGCGATACGAACGCGATCGTTCATGCGGCGAGGCTGCATCGAACGCGATGGGCTGTGAGATATCTCCGGGCGCTTAAGACGTAACGCCGCTTGTCGCAGGAAAGGCCTCTCCTTCGGTTTGAAATTTGAAACGCATTTCTCGCTGCATCGCGGGGTTGCGGTTGACTCTCCTGCTCATCCAATTCAAAATTTAGTACGCCGTATCAACATATGGAACAATCATGGATACGACATTTTTGAAAGGCCTGAGGATGCTTCAGGCATTGTCGCTGTCGGACAGGCCGCGTGGCGTGACCGAACTCGCGCGCGAACTCGGCCTGACCAAAAGCAACTCGCATCGGCTTCTGAAAACGCTGGTGCATGCCGGCTACGCGCAGAACAATTCCGAGACGGCGAAATACAGCGCCACATTGAAAGTGTGGGAGCTCGGCTCTCACGTCCTGTCGAAGGTGGATGTGAAGAGTGCTGCGAGTGCTTACTTGCAGCCGCTGGCGGACAAGACCGGGGAGTCGGTCCATCTTTCGTTGCTGGTGGAAAATGCCGTCGTCTACATCGACAAGATCGATAGTGCCCAGCCTGTGCGTGCCTATAGCCAGATCGGAAAGGGCGCGCCGGCCTATTGTGTCGCGACTGGAAAGGCGTTGCTGGCATTTCAAGGCGAGGACGCGATCGCGCGTGTCAGTGAAAAGCTGGAGGTCCACACCTCGCGAACGATTACCGATCCTGAAGAATTCAAGCGCGAAATGGCGCGGGTGCGTCAGCTTGGTTACGCGATCAATCGCGGCGAGTGGCGTGAGGGCGTCTGCGGTGTTGGCGCGCCGATCCGTGATGTTTCGGGGCAGGTGGTCGCGGCTGTGGGCATCTCGGGGCCTGAAAGCCGGATGAAATCGACGTTCATGCGCGAACAGGCGCCAATCGTCATTCAGACGGCAGACCTAATTTCAAAGGCGCTCGGTTATCCCGGCGGGGCGGTCGCCTATCGCAAGACTGCCTGATCGCTCATTTTGAAAATACATATGGATGGAATGATGAAGGGCCCTCTTAACGGCATCAAGGTTCTTGAATTCGCACAGATCGCAGCAGGGCCTTTCGCGGGAAGTTTGTTTGCCGACCTCGGCGCGGATGTCGTGAAGGTCGAACGGCCTGATGGCGGCGATGGCATGCGTACCTGGCCGCCCGCTATTCAGGGCGCCGACGGGCCCGTGGAGAGCGGCAACTTCGCCTCGGTCAATCGCAACAAGCGCAGCATCACTGTCGATGTCAAAAACCCGGACGAGATGAAGCGGTTCTTTGCGCTTGTCGCCGAGGCTGATCTGTTCATCGAGAATTATCGGCCCGGCGTGCCGAAACGACTCGGTCTTGGCTACGACGACTTGCGCAAGCACAATCCTCGTCTGGTTTATTGTTCGATCTCCGGTTACGGCCAGACTGGCCCTTACTCCGAGAAGGGCGCATTCGACGTCACGGTGCAGGCGATCAGCGGCGTGATGAGTGTCACGGGCGAGGAATCGGGGCCGCCGGTGAAGTGCGGCGTGCCGGTCGGCGATTTCGGCGCAGGCCTTTATGGCGCGTTCACCTCGCTTGCGGCCATCATGAATGCACGCAAGACCGGGCAGGGCGCTTACATCGATTGTTCGATGCTTGGCAGCCTGCTTGGAATGGCTGCGCTGCAAACGAGCGAATTCTTCGGCACAAACAAGCCGCCGAAGCGCCTCGGCTCGGAGCATCCGCGAAACGCGCCCTATCAGGGGTTCGATGCCAAGGATCGCCCTTTCACCGTGGCCGCGGGCAACGACAAGCTGTGGCGCGATTTCTGCGCCGTCGTTAATCTGCCGGACCTGCCGAACGATCCGCGCTTCACGACGCAGTTCGATCGTGCGCGTAACCAGAAAGAGCTGGCCGCGATCGTGAAGCCGATTTTCCTGACCAAAAATGCCGCGGAGTGGATCGCGGCACTCGATGCCAAGGGAATTCCCTGCGCCATCGTGCTGGATTACAGCGAGATCCTGTCAAACGAGCAGGTCGCGCATATGGGGCTCGTGCGCGATATGAAGCTGTCCAATGGCGCGACCACGAAGACGGTTGGTTTTCCGATCAACGTATCCGGTTTTACGTTCGACATTGAACGGGCCCCGCCGCAACTCGGCGCGCATAATGATGAGGTATTTGCAGAATGGACCAAGGGCACAAGGAATTCGTGAGCTTCTCGCCGCTCGCTGACGGCGTTCGGATTCTCACCCTGGATCGTTCCGCCAAGGCGAACGCCTTGAATGCCGCAATCGTCGATGAGCTTCTCGCCTGCGTCACCCAGGCCGAGGAGGAGGGTTGCCGTGTGCTGATTATATCCGCAAACGGCAAGGCGTTTTGTGGCGGCTTCGATTTCGGCGGCTATGAGGACATGACGCCGGGCGACCTGCTTCTGCGTTTCGTCCGTATCGAGGAATTGTTGCAGCGGCTGCGGCGTTCGTCATTTGTCAGCATCGCGCTGGTTCATGGCGCTGCGATGGGTGCAGGCGCGGATATTGCCGCGTCATGCACCTACCGCATCGGAACGGAAGCTTCAAAATTCCGTTTTCCGGGATTCCGCTTCGGCGTGGCACTCGGCACGCGACATCTGGCGCAACTGGTCGGCATGCAGCGCGCGCGCGATATTCTACTGACAAACGCGACGCTCGATGCGACGGCGGCGTTCGACATCGGTCTGCTGACGCATCTCACGACGCCTGACGGCCTGCGCCAGAAGGCAGACGAACTGATCGGTCAGATCGGTTCGCTTGGCCTCAAGGCGCGTAACCGGATTTCGCATCTGACAATGCCGCAGAGCGATGATGGCGACATGGCCGAGCTGGTGCGCTCCGTCAGTTCTCCCGGCCTTCACGAGCGGATCGCCCAATATCGCGCCGGACATTGAGGCGCGAAAGTGTGCTCCACCATCCGCATGACCATGCGGATGGCAATATTGAATGTGCATCTGTGCCTGTGCGGCGTGTGCCCGCTGCCATGATGCGAGGACAAACGCGTGCTGCTTTGTGAGCTTCGCGTCGCTTCATCATTCCCATTCAAAGTTCAATCTGTCGCAGTAATTGAGACATCATTTTCGATGTTTCGAGGGTCTTTCATTTGACTCGTAAAATGAGGAGGCCTAGCTTCAATTCACGTAACGGAAATGGTATTCACCGCTCGTGAATAGTAATATTGAACCTCTTGGGCCCCGGCGCCACCTGCATTCGCTCAACATGTCGCTCGACGTGGTGGAGTTGCTGGCGTCGTCCCATGTTCCGTTGTCGCTTGGCGACATCGCGGCGAAACTCGAGTTGAGCAAGGCTGCGGTGCATGGCGTGCTGTCGAACCTCGAGGCGCGACGCTATGTGGAGCGGACGCCGGATCGTCAGGGCTATCGGCTCGGTCACCGGTTATGGGAACTGGGTCTGGTGGCATCCGAGTCGATCGAACTGCCGAAAGTCGCCCATCGCTATCTCGAGCGCCTGGTCGAGTTGAGTTCGGAAAGCTCACAGCTTGCCGAGTATTGCGCACCGGGCGAAGTGGTTTATCTCGATCGCGTCGACAGTCCGAATCCGGTGCGCGCCAACATCCATGTCGGCCGTCGCGCGCCTGCTTATTGCGTGGCGACGGGTCGCGCACTCCTTGCGTTTCAGCCCAAGAGCGAAATCGACAGGGTGTGCGATGGGCCTCTGCAAAGTTTCACCAAGAAGACCATCGTGAAGTCCGCCAAATTGCGCCGTGAACTCGATCTCGTGCGCCAGCGTGGTTATGCGATCAACCATGGCGAATATCGCGGCGAAATCGTCGGCATCGCCGCGCCAATTCGCGACCATCAGGGCAATGTGATTGCGGCTCTCAGTGTCTCGGGGCCGGAATATCGCTTCACGGTGAAGCGTGCGGTTGCGCTTGCGCCTGCAGTCATCGAGGCATCCGAAGCTGTATCGCGCGAGTTCGGTCAGCATTTTCTTCAAAAACGTCGTGTTCGGGACAGTCAGGCATGCTGATCCATCAACTTCTGCAGGACGCCAGGGATTCAAGGCCTGCGATCATTTTCGAGGGCAAGCCGCTCTCTTATGCGGAGCTCGACGACCTTGCGAACCAGTTCGCCCACCTATTCGGTGAACTGCGGCTCGATATGGGGGATCGTGTCAGCCTGCTGATCGGCAACGAGCCGCTGGTGGTGGCTGCCTATTTCGGCCTGTTCAAGACAGGATTGATCGCGAACCCTATCAACAATCGCCTGACCGCGCATGAGGTGACCTTCGTTCTGGATCATTCACAGGCGCGCGCGCTGATCACCACGCCGGAGTATCTGTCGTTGGCGCAGGAAGCCATCGCAGGGCTGACGCATAAGCCTCGTCTCATTCTGCTTGGCGCGGATGCGAGCGTTGCTCTGCCGGTGGATGTATTTTCCGAGCGCGACCTGTACCGGCAAAGGCGCACGCCACGCCCTGTCGACGGCGTGACGGAGCAAACGCCGATCCTGTTGATCTACACATCCGGTACTACGGGCCGGCCGAAAGGTGTTCTGCTCAGTCATGCGAATGTCTGGGCTGACGGCCTCGCTTTGTCGCAGGGCTTCCGCATGGGGCCGGATCACATCGCGCTGTGCTTCATGCCGCTGTTCCATTGCAACGCGCTAATCGTGAGCCACATCAGCGCGTTCATCGGTCACGGCACCATCGTGCTGTGCCGTAAATTTAGCGCCCGCGAGCACTGGCGTCTTGTGGCCGATTATAATGTCTCGAGTTTCAGCGCGCCCCCCACGGTGCTCGCGATTCTTCTGGAGCGGGAGGCGGAAGCGCGCGATGCGCGCATCAAGCTCGATTTCGTCAAAACCGGCTCCGCGCCGCTGACGGTCGAACTTGCCACGCGCTTCGAAAACAGATTCGGCAAGGACATCCTGATTGAGGGATGGGGCCTGACGGAATGCACGGCGACGAGCACGCTCAATCCGCTTTATGCCGGTGGCCGCCGCAAGGTCGGTTCGGTCGGACAAGCTCTGGCCGGGCAGGAGATTGCCGTGGTCGATGAGCAGGGCAACTTCCTGCCGCCGGAAAGCACGGGCGAACTGGTCATCCGTTCGCCGACAATGATGCTCGGCTACTTTCGCGACGAGGAAGCGACGCGGAAGACCATCGTTGATGGCTGGCTTCATACCGGCGATCTCGGCCGGATGGACCGGGAAGGCTATGTTTTCCTGGTCGGCCGGAAGAAAGAAATCATCATTCGCGGTGGTGAGAACGTCTCGCCGCTCGAGATCGAGGAAGTGCTCTGTCGCCACCCGTCGGTGCGCGATGTCGCGGTCGGCGGCCTTCCCGACAGGATCTGGGGTGAGGTTGTCGTCGCCTGTGTGGTCCCGAACGGATCGGTATCCGAGCAGGAGCTGATCGCTTACTGCCGCGAGAACCTCGCGGACTTCAAGGTCCCGGTTAAGATCGCAATCGTCGATGAATTGCCGCGCAATGCCACCGGAAAAATTCTCCGGCGCAATCTTGCGCAATTCTTTCAGCCTGAAGCGAAGGAGATGGCGTCATGAAACAGACCACGCTCGAACAGGCCGCACGACTCGTGGGCAACGATCAGATCGTCACCATCGGCGGCACGCTATCCCAGCGGATTCCCGCCGCTATGGTGCGTGAGCTGGCACGGCAGGGCGTCAAGGGCTTGCATCTCGTCAAGGCGTCGCCCGGCTTCGATGCCGATGTGCTTGCGGCGGGCGGATGTCTCGCCAGCGTCCGTGCGGGCATGGTGACGCTCGAACAACCGTTCGGTATGGCGCCGAATTTTCGCAAGGCGGCCGAGCGCGGCGAACTGGAAGTGATCGAGAACGCCTGCCCGGCGGTGATGGCGAGCCTGCAGGCTGCCGCATTTGGTCTGCCCTTTCAGGCGGTCGCGGGCTTTGCGGGTAGCGACGTGCCGAGCATCGCGCCGTTCGCGACCGTGAGGGACCCCTTCACGGGAAACGATACGCTGGTGGTGCCGGCGATCCGGCCTGACTGGGCCATTCTTCATGTCCATGAGGCGGACGTTCGCGGCAATGCGCGCATCTACGGCACGCCGGTGTGGGATCGCCTGATGAGTCGTGCGGCCAAGCGTGTGATCCTCACGGCGGAGAAGATCGTCGATACCTCGCATTTCGTGGCGCAGCCGGAAATGACGGTCGTTCCTGAGATTTTCGTCGAAGCCGTAGTGCATGCGCCGAGCGGAGCATGGCCGACCGCCGTATTCGACCGTTACGACATCGACGAGCCGGCGATGCGCCACTATCTGGAGCTCAGCCGGACGCCGGAAGGTTTCCGCAAATATCTTGAAGAAACGGCCTCGCATGATCGCCGCGCATTGGGAGTGGCGGCATGAGTTTGTCTTACAGTCCGGCCGACATGATGGCCGTGTCGATGGCGCGGCTGATTCGGGACGGCGAGGTGGTTTTCGTCGGCGTCAATTCGCCGCTGCCGCTTGCTGCAGCGACGCTGGCACGCCGCCTGAATGCGCCGAATTGTACGTTCATTAGCGTTGGCGGCGGGATCAATCCCACAGTCGACAAGATCATGGCCGCGACAAGCACGGCCGATCTCGGTCGCGGCTCTGCTTCGATCTTCGACAATCAGGAAATCTACGGGATGAACGGCCGCGGCGGGTTCGACCTGACCTTCCTCGGCATGGCGCAGGTGGATGCAAGGGGCCGGGTGAATTCCAGCTTCATCGGTGACCACGAGAAGCCCAAGGTGCGATTTCCCGGCGGAGGCGGCGGACCGGCGATCCTGCCGATGTCGAAGCGCGCGGTGCTGTGGCGCGCGGGACATTCGCCAAAGATTTTTGTCGAGGAGGTGAAGTTCACGACCTCCGACGGCAATCTTGATCGGATCGTGACGCCGCTGTGCATCTTCCGCAAGGAAAACGGGCGTCTCGTGCTGGACAGCATTCATCCGGGTGTGACGCGCGCGGAGCTCGCGGAGAAAACCGGTTTCCGGATTCCAAATCTCGACGATGCGCCGGTAACGCCGGAGCCGACCGCCGAGGAGCTTGCGATCATTCGCGAGATCGACCCCGATAACGTGAGAAGAGTGGAGTTTGGTTTGCAATAAACCAATTTGCGAAGCCTGCAAAAAGAACGGGACGCATATTTCAGGGAGGATGACTATGAGACTTACTGCAACATTACGTCACGCTCGGAAGGCATGTGGACTCGTTCTTGCCGCCGGTGGATTTCTGGCTGTGCTGTCCGGCATCGGAAGCTCCGCTCAAGCTGCGGATGAGAAAGAGCTGGTCTTCGCCGGTTTCGGCGGTTCGCTTCAGAAATCGCTTCAGGCCACGGTGATTCCGGCCTTCGAGAAAAAGTACGGCGTCAAGGTCGTCTACGTCACCGGCACGTCGAACCAGATTCTTGCCAAGGTGAAGGCGCAGAAGAACAGCCCGCAGATCGACGTGATCTGGGCGAACGACACCACGCACTACCAAGGCAAGATGGAGAAGCTGTACGCCAAGCTCGATCCGGCGAAGGTGCCGAACCTGTCTCAGGTTTACGACTTCGCGAAGGACCGCGATGGCATCGGCATCGTGATGGGCATTCAGGCGCTCGGCATCGAGTACAATACCCAGGTCTTCAAGGAGAAGGGCTGGGCGCCGCCGAGTTCGTGGATGGACTTCTGGGACCCGAAATATAAGGGCCATGTCGTTTTCTATAATATGCCGATCGGCTACGCGAACCTGCTGTTCGCTAAGATCGCTGATCTGAATGGTGGCTCCGTCACCAATCTCGAACCGGCTTGGAACAAGATGAAGGAGCTGAAGCCGAACGTGCTGGCCTTCATCGATCCGCCGGCACAGGTCGATGCGCTGTTCGGAACGGGCAGTGCCTGGATCGGCTACAACGGCAGTGCGCGCGTTCATGATTTCGCCGGAACGGGTGCACCGGTGGCGATGGTGCTGCCGAAGGAAGGCGGCATCCTGTATCCGCAGCAGTTCGATATCGTTGCGGGCGCGCCGCATCCCGATCTTGCGCAGAAGTTCATTGATTTCACCATTAGTGCCGAGGCGCAGAAGATGATCGCGGAGCATCTTCTGCTTGGTCCGGTGAACAAGACTGTCAAGCTCGACGACAAGGCGGCCGCCAAGGTGCCTTACGGCGAGAAGGAAGTGAACTCGCTGCTCAACCTCGATATCGGTCCGGTCAACCACAATCTGCAAGCGCTGACGGCGCGCTGGACCGCGATGGTGGGAGGCCACTAATGCACGCGCATCTCGACGTCCGCCATTTGCGAAAGTCCTACGGGACTTTCACGGCACTTGATGACGTGTCGTTTACGGCGGCACCCGGAGAGATCGTGGCTTTGCTCGGCCCGTCCGGCTGCGGCAAGACGACGCTCCTCAACCTCATCGCGGGGTTTCTGACCCCCGATGCAGGCTCCGTCATCGTTGGTGGACGTGACATCGTCAACGTGGCCCCGCACAAGCGCGACATGGCGATGGTGTTCCAGAATTACGCGCTGTTTCCGCACATGAGCGTCGAACGCAACGTCGCGTTCGGCCTCAAGATGCGGAGCGTCGCATCTGGCGAGGTATCCAAGCGCGTGCAGGAGGCGCTCAATCTCGTGCAGCTCGGCGATCTCGGTAAGCGTTATCCGAAGGAGCTTTCGGGCGGGCAACAGCAACGCGTCGCGCTCGCACGCGCGTTGGTGGTTCGCCCGTCCGTTCTTCTGCTGGACGAGCCGTTGTCGAATCTCGATGCGCTTCTACGCAAGCGGATGCGCGAGGAGATGCGGCAGATTCTCAAGACGGCGAACATCACGACAGTCGTGGTGACGCACGATCAGGAGGAGGCGCTGGTCTCTGCCGACAGCATCGTTCTGCTGGCGTCGGGACGGGTCGAACAGCGCTCGACACCGAACGAGCTTTACGAGCGGCCCAGCACCATCTTCAGCGCCCGTTTCATGGACGTCACCAATTTCCTCGATGGCACTGTGATTGGCCATGAGCAGGGCCATGCGGTGATCGATACGGCTTTTGGCAAGCTGCGGGCGGAGGTCGATAGCTGCACGGTGGGGTCCAAGGTCACGGTAGCGGTACGTCCGGAGAACATCGCCAAGGGGGAGGAGGCCGGGGAGAACTGTGTCACCGGCGAGGTGATTTCCAGCAGCTATCACGGGCCGGTGCGGCGGGTGGAAATCGAGGCCAATGGCGCCCGGTTGATTGCCGACATTCCAGTGAAGCGCTGCCTAAGCAAGGTCGGAGACAGGCTGTCCGTCTCATGGCCTGCCGATGATACACGGCTGCTGCCGGGTCAGGGGCATGCCGTGCCCGACGGCAAGAATCTCGAGGATTTGCTGCAATGAGCACGCTTGTCGAGAAAGGAGGGCTACCGTCGGCAGGACGAACATCGATGAGGCTGCATGCCGGCCTTCTACTGGTGCCTGCGATTCTATTCTATGCGGTGCTGTTTGTTTGGCCCCTCATTATCTCGACATGGGGAAGTTTCACGCCCACGGGAAAATTCTCCCTTCAAACCTATACGCTGTTTTTCGCGGATGAGTTCTATCGTTCGGTGTTGTGGCGTTCGCTCCGCATCAGCGCGATCACCACTCTGATGACGCTGATTATCGGCTATCCGATCGCAGTCTATCTGTCGCAAAGCTGGCGCAAGGGCCGTTCGCTAGTGGTGTTTCTTGTCATCGCGCCGATGTTTGTGAGCGCGGTGGTCCGTTCCTATGGCTGGATTATCATCCTGGGCCCGAACGGACTCCTGAGCTCATTCACAAAAGCCATTGGCCTGCCGATGGGACATCTTCTGTATAGTGAAGCCGGCGTGATCATTGCCCTGACGCATGTTTTCCTGCCCTTCATGGTGATCGCGCTTGCAGGCTCGTTGCAGCAGATCGATCCCTCGCTGGCGCGCGCCGCGCAGATTCTCGGCGCCAACGGATTCAGCGTGTTCGTGCGAGTCATTCTGCCATTGACCTTGCCGGGCATCTCTGCGGGGTCGGTCATCGTGTTTTGCCTTGCGGCGAGCGGTTTCGTGACGCCGGCGCTTGTCGGCGGGGCTGCGGTGCCGGTGATGCCGTATCTCGTCTACAAGGAGGGCCTGCTGGTGTTGAACTGGCCGTTTGCATCGGCGGTCGCGCTGATCCTGCTGGCGGCAACAGCGCTTGCCACGGCGATCTACACCTTCGCGATTCGTGACGCAGCCAGCAAAAGGAGCGTCGTGCGATGATGAATCGCATTCTTACCGCCTATGTGGCGTTCATATCGGCTTTGATGATTTTTCCGATCGCGATTGTGATCGCGGCGTCGATCAACTCAGCCGCCTATCTCTCGTTCCCGCCTGCCGGTTTCAGCATCATCTGGTACAAGGAGGTGCTAACCGACCCCACTTGGAGCGGTTCGCTATGGCTGACGCTGAAGATCGGCATCGCAGTCTCGTTGCTGTCGACTGCGCTCGGTGTCGCGGCGGCGCTTGGCCTGCGTGTGGTGAACAGTGCGTGGTCCGGCGCGCTGCAAACTTTCTTCCTGTCGCCATTGATGCTGCCGACGGTGCTGATCGGATTGTCGCTGATGCAGCTTTACCAGTCGCTTGGCATCCGGGCTTCGGTCCTGACCGTTACTCTCGGCCAGCTTCTGATTGCATGCCCCTATGTGATCCGCCTCGTTCTCGCGAGCTTCAACGGCATCGATCCGCGGCTGGAGAGGGCGGCGTCGATCCTGGGCGCTAATCCCATCCGCGTGTTCTGGCATGTGACGTTTCCATTGATTCGTCACGGAGTGCTGGCAGGCCTGCTGTTCAGCTTCATCGTCTCGTTGGACGACGTGAACATCGCGCTGTTCCTCTCCGATGTTCATACCACGCCGCTGCCGGTGCAATTGTTCAGCTATATCGAGCAGAACGCGGACTCGCTAGGGGCCGCGGCGGCATCCTTGCTAGTTCTGCTGGCGTGCGGGGCGGTCTTTATCTGCGATCGGCTGGTCGGCATCGAATGGCTGTTCGGCGCGAAGCAGCGCTCGGCCTAAGCCGCCATCACATCGAGCCGCCCATTACAATGCGGCTGCGCTGGTGATGGATCAGATTATCCAGCCGCTGCGCGGCCGAATGCAGAAGGAGCATGTTGGAGTCGGATTCGCGACCCGGGCGCGCATGTGTCAAATGCGCATGAAGCAGAGAATCGATTTCCTCTTCGATCTGTTGCAGCTCTATTTCCGAGGTCGCGCTGCGAATCTTCCTGGGTAAATGATAATTCGTGGCCATCAGGGTTTCCTGAAAGCGATCGTTCTCGAATTCGAGAAATTTCCAGGTCGCGGCAAATGTCGTGGCGCCGATGCCGAAAATAATAGGCAGCAGGAAGATCCAGTTCGCGTATTTATCGAGCCAGTCTCTTTGGGTGTTGTTGTAATATTCCGCTGCGCCAGGATGGACGGGAATGTAGGCGGCCGAATCCAGTTCGGGGGCGATGATCTGGGCGAGAGCGGGCTGTTCGATGCCGAGATCGCGCTTCGCGATCATGATTTCGCGAGTGAGGTTGGCGACGAGATCCGGATCGAGGTCGTCCCGTGCAACGAGATAGACGTTGGTGGCCAGTGTGATCCGGTTATCGGGAGGAATTTGCGGCGAACCCTGAAGCGAGCCTTGCGGCACGACGAAGACGTTGTAGGCGCGCTCGGTGTTTGCGATGGCCTCGGCTCCATCGATCGAGAGGATGTTGGGCGCGAGGTCGGAGTTGTTCTGGAATATCTTGTCAATGTAAGCGATGTAGCGCCGCGCAATCGGAAGTACCATCAGAAGCGCCGCGACTTCGTTCGAGGTGACGGCCTGCCGAGCGTCGTTGATCGAAATATTCTTGAATGCGATTTTCAAACGGGCGGTGTCGTATTCGTTCGATAATGCCGTCACGAGGCCGCTATTGATCTCAGCGCCCACCACACCGATGGTTTTGCCGGAGAGTTCTCTGAATTTTGTATAATTCGATCCTGCCGGGGTTACGATCACGGCGGCGGCGCGGGCAACCTGCGCGACTGTTCTGGCCTTCGGGAGGTTTTCGGTGTCGGCCCGGACAACGGCAAGGTCAGCTTTGCCTTCGCGAAACCCATTCGCGGCCGCGAGAATATCCGGCTCGTTGATAATCTTGAGATGGACCGAGGCTGTACTGCTGGCTGCGATATGGCCCGCGAGGAGCGAGGCGATCTTGTTCGTTTCCCCGTCCAGAGAGCCGACGGCGACGGTCAGGACGGTTGGGCGCATATAGACTCGGTATGCAGCCAGCACGCCGCCGATCACGACGCAGACGACGCTAATGACAATGGTGAGCCGCAACCAGAATGGGATGAAATAGGCCTTCATTTCATCGAGCCAAGGTTCTGTATCTAGATTATTGGGACAGGTTGAGACGGCTTGCAATTTAAAGATAGGAGGCAACTTTTCGCGATTGTGGCGAGGTTTGAGGTTTTTACAAGCCGTTATTTGAGTGATTTGAAGGGGTTGCAAGACTATCTCTCCCGGCTCCAAAGGGGCCGGTATGGAGTGGGCAAGGCGCGCTCGTTGGATCGCATCCTGCCAGAGTCTCGTTAGTCACAGTTCGTGTGTCTTGTTAGTCAATTTGTAAATTGACTGACTTTGACACCCGACACCGCATTCGTGGCGCATCGAATACCAAATCTGTAAATGCCGTTCATGGAGGCGCAAGTCGCGCCGTCCGCAACAGCAAGGCATTTCCATGAAGGTTTGTATCTACGGCGCGGGAGCGATTGGTGGCTATGTTGGCGTCTTGATGAAGCTCGCCGGCGCGGACGTATCGCTGGTTGCGCGCGGCGCTCATTTGAAAGCGATCAAGGACAATGGCCTCAAGCTCCACATCGGCGGCGAGGAAAAGCACGCGCGAATGACCGCGACGGCGGACCCTGCCGAGCTTGGCCATCAGGATTACGTCATCATCGCCTTGAAGGCGCATCAGGCCTGGGAAGTGGCCGAGCAGATGAAACCGCTGCTGGGGCCGAACACCGCGGTCGTCACCGCGCAGAACGGCCTGCCGTGGTGGTACTTCCATGGTTTCGAGGGTCAGTATGCTGACCGGCGCATTGAGAGCGTCGATCCAGGGTCGCGGCAATGGAATGCGATCGGGCCGGAGCGGGTTATCGGTTGCACGGTGTATCCTGCGGCGGAAGTCGAGGCGCCGGGCGTGATCCATCACATCTCTGGTGACAAGTTCGGGCTCGGCGAGCCCAAGCGGAACGTGACTGAGCGCGCGCAGAAACTGTCGCAACTGTTCGAGAGCGCGGGACTGAAGGCGCCGATTCTGCCTGAGATCCGAAACGACATCTGGCTGAAACTGTGGGGCAACCTGTGTTTCAATCCGATCTCGGCATTGACCCATGCGACGCTGGACGTGGTTGCGACCGATCCCGGCACGCGCGAACTCTCCCGCAACATGATGGAGGAGGCCGAGCGCATCGCGCGCCGCATCGGGGTGCATTTCCGGGTCGATATCGAACGGCGCATCAATGGCGCGGCGCGTGTCGGCGCTCACCGCACCTCGATGTTGCAGGATGTCGACAAGAACCGGCCTATCGAACTCGACGCGCTGCTGACCTCGGTTCAGGAGCTGGGCCGTCTCACCGAAGTGCCGACGCCGCACATCAATGCGGTGCTGGCGCTTGCCAAGCAGATGGGGCGGGTGAAGGGCATCTACCCGACATTCCCCGAGGAGAAGGTTCTAGAAGTCGACACGTACTGAATATCGCCATCGAGGGCTTTAAAAAAGGGGCGGCTCGAAAGAGCCGCCCCTTCGTTTATTGCGGAAGGTCGCTGGCGTGCAGCGGCATTCCGGCTTTTCGCAACAGGGCCTGAAGGCTGTCCATCGAAACGTTGCGTACCGTCGTGTTTGAGCTGACGGCGATGCTTGCGGCGAAACCCGCGGCCTGACCCGTGGCCATGCAGGCGGGCATATTGCGCGAGCGGCCATGCGCAACGTGATCCGCCGAGATGCAGCGGCCCGCCACCAGCAATTGCTCGACTCCCATCGGGACCATGCAGCGATAGGGGATTTCATAAGGCTTCAGTCCCTGGAAATCGACATCCTCGCCTTTTGGTGCGTGAACGTCGAAGGCAGAGACATCGACCGCGATGGTATCGTCGAACGGCGTGCCCTTCAGCACGTCGTCGGCTGTCAGGATATATTCGCCCTGGATGTGGCGGGTTTCGCGTACGCCAAGCACGGGCGATATCTGCGAGATACGCGCCTTCTCGAAGCCGGGCACGCATGCGACCAGAAAGCGCGCATATTCCTCGATCTGCCGGTAGCAATCGATGATGGCGGCGCTGAACTCGAGCGGCGAAAACACGTCGACATCCAGAACGCGGGTGGCGTTCACGTACATCAGACCGTTCGCGGTTTTCAGCGTGATGTTCTCACGTGGCAGGTCGATGCCGGTCCTGTCTTTGTAGGCTTTGACGGTTTTGTTGAAGCCGGTGAGCCAGAGCCCGTAATCGAGTTTGTCGTCGGTCTCGGGAATGGCCTGCGCGGGAACGTCATCGGTGGTTCGAGCCCATCGGGCCAGCGCGTGAAGATCAACATCCGCCATGGTGAAGTACATGCCGACCGGCTGCATTTTCAGATCGCGACCGTCCTCGCCCGAACCCATTGTGAAAGGCGCGCCTGCGGCGGCCGCCACGTCGCCGTCGGCGGAGCAATCGACCACGACTTTTCCGCCGATGAAGGAGCGGCCAGCCTTGTTCTCGACCACGACGCCAATGATGGTGTTACCTTCCATCACAGGCCGGGAGACGAGCGTCTCGAACAGAATTTGCACACCTGCATCGGCGCAGAGCCGCGTCAGCAACATCTTCATGATTTCGGGATCGCAGGGAGAAGCGATGGTAACGCCGCCGGTTTTGGTCTTGGCGATGTAATCGTCGCCGGCCGCGCCCGTCGAGCGGGCGAGATTCCAGATTTCCAGCGGCAAGCCGCCAAGCAGCGAGCCGGATGGCTTTGTGTTCAATCCCAGAGTCAGATTGCCGCCGAGAGAGCCGAAGCGCTCGATCAGGACAACGCTTTTTCCCTGACGGGCGGCCGCAATGGCGGCGAGCGGGCCGGTCGTGCCGCCGCCGACCACGACGATATCCGCGTTCATCAGAACTGGAATTTGCCGTGCCGGTTCTTCGATCTGCCGCATCTCATACCCTCTCTGTTTCATTCCCCGGCACTTCGCCGCACTTGAGATCCCAACGACCGCTTGACATCAGCCGCCGTTGTGTAGACTGTGTGTATACACAAGGTATGCATAAAGTCGGGCGCGATGCAAAAGTCAAATGGTTTGGCCACGAAAGCCTACCGGAAGATGCGCGAGGCGATCCTGAGCGGCAAACACCCGCCGGGAGAGGCGCTTTATGAGGTGCATCTGGCTGAACGGCTCGGCATGAGCCGCACGCCGGTGCGCGAGGCGCTTCAGGTGCTCGCCCGCGAAGGTTTTATCGACTCGATGCCCGGTCGCGGCTTTCTCATTCCGCGCTGGTCGCTGCAGGACGTGCGCGAACTTTATGAGTTGCGCGAAAGTCTTGAAGGTTTCGCAACAGCCTGTGCGGCGAAGAACGCGACGGCGGCTGAAATCGGGGAACTGGAAGGTATCCACGCAGCCTATACGGAAACGTCGGACTGGGAAGAACTGGTCCAGTTGGGTGATCAATTCCATAACCGGATCGTCGAGGTCGGCCGCAACAAGCGGCTCACCAAAATTCTGGATTCGCTCAAGGCCCAGATCAGCATGACGCGCGTCAGCCAGTTGCGCGACATCAAGGGACGCCGCGATGAATCGACGAGCGAGCATCGCGCCATTCTGGACGCGATCGTCGCCCGGGATTCCGATCTCGCCGAGCGCAACGCGCGCCATCACATCCGATCCTCATATGAAAGCACGCTGCTCGCATTTCGGTTGGGGTCATAGCGTTTCAACAAGCAAGAGGGCATAGGCCCCGTTGTAAGGGAGAGTAAAATGCAAAGAACCATTGCGATGCGGGCGGGAGCCAATGAGGTGATGGAGCCTGCGCGCGCCACGCCGGTCGTTCGTGAAGTCGATGTTCTGATTTGCGGCGGTGGCGTGTCCGGTGTTGGCGCGGCGCTTGGCGCGGCGCGCACCGGCGCGAAGACGATGGTTATCGAGCGGAACGCCTTTCTCGGCGGGGCGGCGACCGCGGTCATCATGAATACCTGGAACGTGCCGTTTGCGAAGATGACCGGTGTCGCCAGGGAAATCGCCGGTACGCTGACCGATCGCGGAGCCGGCGTCACCAGCGGGCCGACCTTTCCGTTCGATCCGGAAGCCTTCAAGGAAGTCGCGATGGATCTGCTTCGCGAAGCATCCGTCGAGATCCTCACCTATAGTTGGGTCGTCGAACCGATCATGGATGGCAATCGCATTCGCGGCGTCATCATCCAGAACAAGTCGGGCCGACAGGCCATTCTCGCCAAGACCGTGGTCGATTGCACGGGCGATGCCGATATCGCCGCGGCGTCCGGCGCCGAATTCGTCAAAGGCCGCGAGAAGGACGAGAAAATGCGGCCGATGAGTGTGCTGTTCCGGCTCGGCGGCGTCGATGTGAAGCGCGCGGTGGAATTCTGCCGCAAGGACCCGAAGAATTTCACCGCCGATCCAAATTTTCACATCCTCGACCTCGACAAGGGTCTGGTTCGGATGTCCGGCTTCTTCGACATCGTCGATCGTGCGCGCGCTAATGGTGAATTGCCGGATGAAATCCATTACATCCGTTTCGAAGGCGTCAGCGTCGACCGTGGCGTCGTCACCGTCAACAATTCCCGCGTCTATAATGTGGACGGAACGAGTGCCTGGGACCTGACGCGCGCCGACATGGAAGCGCGTGCGCAGAACCGTAAGCTGTTCGCGGTCATCAAGAAGAACATTCCGGGATTCGAGGATTCCTACGTGCTCGATTCGTCGCCGACGGTTGGCGTGCGCGAAACGCGCCGGGTGCGCGGGCCGCATCTGCTCAAGCAGGAGGACATGATGGCGCTGTCGACCTATCCGGACAGCGTTGCGCGCATCTGGCGACACATGGCGGAAGGCCGCGATTGGCACAAGGCCGATGGTGGCGAGGGCGCTGCGACCGATGCTGTGTATCGGACCGGCACAACGCATCTCACATGGTTCGAGATTCCGTTTGGGGTGCTGGTGCCGAACGGCGTCGAAGGGATGACCATTGGTGGACGTGCGCTGTCCGCGACGCACGACGCCGATATGTGGTCGCGCGCGCAATATTGCTGCCTCGTCACCGGTCAAGTGGCGGGCGCTGCTGCGGCACTGGCCGCGAAGAACGATGTTTCACCGTCGAAGCTGGATACCAGGCTGCTTCAGCAAACCCTCGCTGAGGCTGGCATCGATGTGGGAGAGACGCAGTCCGCGGCGTGACGCGGACAATTCCAAGAGTAAGCGCGTCATAAAAAGAAGAAACCGGGCGTAAACAGGGTGAGGAAACGGACGATGAAAAACTATCTGAAAATGGGCTTGGCTTGCGCCACGATCATCGCGGGTGGGTTCTCGCTGTCGCAGACGGCGGCTGCGGAGCCCGTGAAGAATCTTGAGACCACGCATGTCCGCATTGGTGTGGGCAGCAAGAATGGCTTCTTCTTCCTGCCAACGATGGTTGCCGAAGGTCTTGGCTACTACAAGCAGGAAGGTCTCGATGTCGATGTCGTCGATCTCGGCTCGGGCGGCAAGGCGCTGGAAGCGCTCGTCGGCGGCAGCGTCGATGTCATCAGCGGCGCTTACGATCATGTTGTCCAGCTTCGCGCCAAGAAAGTGGCGTTGCAGGCCTTCGTGTTGCAGGGCCGTCTGCCGGACTACGCCGTTGGCATCAGCAAATCCAAAGCTGCTTCCTATAAAGGTGCGCAGGATCTCAAGGGCATGCGTGTCGGCGTTTCCTCGCCCGGCTCGGGCAGCGACATGTTCCTCAAGCTGTGGCTTGCCAAGGAAGGCGTGAAGGCAAGCGACGTGTCGACCGTCAGCGTCGGATTGGGTCCGACAGCGGTGGCGGCCGTCCGCGCAGGGCAGTTGGACGTGATTGCCAACAATGATCCGGTGGTGGGAATTCTGGAGCAGGCCGGCGATATCGTTATCATCGCCGATGCGCGCCACGAGAAAGGCTCCACCGAAGTTTACGGCGGGCCGTACCCCTGCGCCGCGTTGGTGAGCTATCAGGAGTTCGTCAAGAAGAACCCGAACACCGTGCAGGCGCTGACCAACGCGATGGTGCGGACACTAAAGTGGATGAGCAAGGCTACCCCCGAACAGATCATCGCGGTGATGCCCAAGCAGTTCTCCCAGCCGGACCCGGAAGTCACCAAGAAGATTCTGGCGAATCTGAAGGACACCTATTCCTCCGACGGCGTATTCCCCGATAACAGCGCGCAGATGGCGTTCTCCGCTCTTGGCCCGTATGTAAAGAACATCGAGGCGGCCAAAGGCGAACTGGATCAGACGTTTACGAATAAGTTCGTGAAGGCTGCTTCCGCCAAGACAAACTGATTGATTCCGTTAGAATCCGAACAGGATGACAATGGGTGTCGTACAGATGAAAACGATGACCAGCGCCAGGGCGGTGAACGCCGCCCCGGCAGTCACGTTCCGAAACGTGACATGCTGTTTCGCAAGCAACGCCGGCAAGCGTTCGGCCGAGCCGTACACAGCCGTGAAGGATGTGTCTCTCGACATCCTCGACGGCGAATTCGTCTCGGTCGTGGGGCCGACGGGGTGCGGGAAATCCACCTTGCTGAACGTCGCTGCAGGCTTGCTCAAGCCGACGAGCGGCGCGATCGAGATTTTCGGGACCTCGTTGCAAGGCATCAATAGAGACGCCGGATACATGTTTCAGGCCGAGTCTCTGATGGCGTGGCGCTCGGCGTTGCAGAACGTCATGGTCGGTCTCGAATATCGCGGCGTTCCGAAAAAGGAAGCGCATGAACGCGCCATGGGCTGGCTGAAGACGGTCGGCCTCGCAGGCTTTGAGGATCGTTATCCGCATCAATTGTCCGGCGGCATGCGCAAGCGTGTTTCGCTGGCCCAGATGCTGGTTCTCGATCCAAAGATCGTGCTGCTGGATGAACCGTTCTCCGCGCTCGACGCGCAGACGCGCGTGCTGATGGAAAACGAGCTGCTCACATTGTGGGCGGCGAATCGGAAGTCGGTGCTGTTCATCACACACGATCTGGAAGAGGCGATCTCGATGTCGGATCGTGTCGTGGTGCTGTCCGCAGGCCCCGGCACGCACCCCATCGCGGAGTTCACCATCGATCTTCCACGCCCGCGCGATGTGTCCGAGATCCGTCACACCAAGCACTTCGTCGATCTGCATCGCGAGATCTGGGATGTGATGAAAGAAGAGGTTCTTAAAGGCTATGCCCAAAGCAAACGCTGACAACCAGGCCGCGCCATCTGCAAGCTTCGCGGCGCGCTCACCCGGCATGCTTCGAATCTTTCAGGCGCTCCTGTTCGTGGGCCTGTTGTGCCTTTGGTATGCGCTGACCGAAACCGGCATTATGCCGAAATTTTTCTTCGGCGAGCCGATTGTCGTGTTCAGCACCATGGTGGATTGGATCGTCTCGGGCGATATCTTCTATCATCTGGGCATCACTCTGACTGAAACGGTGCTTGGCTTCTTCATCGGCGCCGTTCTCGCACTGATCTGCGGTCTGTGGTTCGCGTTGAGCCCGACGGCTTCGGCATTGTCCGATCCCTATATCAAGGCGATGAATGCGATGCCGCGCGTAATCCTCGCGCCGATTTTTGCGTTGTGGTTCGGTCTCGGCATCTGGTCGAAGGTCGCGCTAGGCGTGACGCTGGTTTTCTTCGTCGTGTTCTTCAACGTCTATCAGGGCATCAAGGAGGTGAGTCCTGTAGTGCTGGCCAATGCACGGATGCTGGGTGCGACGCGCAAGCAGCTTCTGCGAACGGTCTATCTGCCGTCCGCGACAAGCTGGGTATTTTCCAGCCTGCATACCTCGGTCGGCATGGCATTCGTTGGCGCGGTGGTGGGCGAATATCTCGGCTCGTCAGCCGGCGTCGGCTACCTGATCCTTCAGGCGGAGGGCGTGTTCGACGTCAACACGGTGTTCGCGGGCATCGCGATCCTGACCATCTCCGCCCTTATTCTGGATGCGGTGGTGACGGCGATCGAGAACCGGCTCCTGAAGTGGCGGCCCAACTAGGGCGGATTTGCCGCCCCGATCGACATGAGCTTGATCCGAAACGGCAATTAGGTTCGAGCGGTGGAAGCTCCAAGTTCCTTCCGCCGCTGTGAATATGGCGTTCCGTCGAACATAAAGATGGATTTGCCACCCGGCTTTTCGCAATATCTGGCCACCATGCTGACAGCGTGCGGGGAGGCTCGATGTTTGCGCAACGCCGGATTGCTATTGCCGCGACCGCGTCCCTGCTGATTGCGGGCGTCTCCTTCTTCTCTGGCTCGTCTTCGCCAGCGCAGGCTCAAACAGCCGCTGCGTGCGCGGAGGGTACAAATCTTGCTGTGCTGGCGGCGCCTGCCATGCCGTGGAAGGGCATGCCGCTGCGGGTGATGTTCACCGCCGAGAAGCAAACCAGGGGCGAGTTGTCGCTGATCGCGCCCGACGGAAGCGTCGCGGCTAAATCCGGGCAGCAACAGGGCGGCCCGCCTTATTTCTGGATTGCGGAAGTTGCGACGCCGGTTGCGGGAACGTGGCACGCGAAACTTGTCCGCGATCACGCGTCACCCGGCTGCGAAACGGTGACGCGCGAGATCACGGTCCGGTCCGAGCGGCCACCACGGCCGAGCGCGGCGGCGGGAAGCATCTGGCCGATTCATGACGTATGGAATCGCGGAACGGAAAACCTGTACTCGGCCTGGATCGAAAAACTGTTCGATGCGCCGCTGGATTCGCCGCCGTCATGGAAGGCGCTGCATGAGGTGTTGCGCGATCGCTCGCGCAACGTGCTGTTCAACTATCTCGACCTCGGAGAGGACGAGATGGGGATGGTGTTCCATCCCGATTGCGCCGACATGCCGTATTTCCTGCGGGCTTATTTCGCGTTCAAGCTGGGATTGCCGTTCGGCTATTCGCGCTGCTCGCGCGGCACCGCGACCAAGGCGCCGACCTGTACGCAATGGTTCAACATCCAGAATCTTGAAGCGGCCAAGCAGCCGAATGCCGGCCAGCAGGCCGCAGCCGGTGAACCGGCGGCTGGCGCATCTGTGGCCGAACCGCCGAAGCGGCTTGGCCTCGCGGCATCATTCGGCAAGTACATCACGGTGATCGGCGATGCCGTGCATTCGGGATCGAGCCGGACCGCAGCGACCGACAACAACACCGACTATTATCCTGTGCCGCTGACGCAGGATGCATTGCGTCCGGGTACGATCTACGCCGATCCTTTCGGGCATATCCTGATGCTGACCAAGCGGGTTGCGCAGACCAACGACGCGGCGGGCGTGCTGCTCGCAGCCGATGCCCAGCCGGACGGGACCGTTGCGATCAAGCGGTTCTGGCGCGGCAATTTCCTGTATGCGCAGGATCACACTGCGGGGCCGGGCTTCAAGCGGTTTCGTCCCATTGTGCGCGAGCGCAACGGCAATCTGCATCGCCTCACAAACAGCGAGATCGCGAGCAACCCGCAATACGGCAATTATTCTTCCGAGCCGTCGAAATTATCGGTCGATGCGTTCTACGATCGCATGGATGACGTGATGTCGCCCGCGCCGCTCGATCCCCTGCGCGCGATGAAGGAAGTCGTCACGGCACTCGACGAACAAGCGCAGGCGCGCGTGACCTCGGTGGAGAACGGCCGCAAGTTCCTGGACAGTGGCAAAGGCGTCGGGGCGATGCCGGATGGCGCGTCGATCTTCGAGACGTCCGGCGCATGGGAAGACTTCGCCACGCCGTCGCGCGATCTGCGGATGCTGATCGCCATCGACGTGGCGCGCGGATTCCCGGATCATGTCGCACGGCGGCCCGAGCGATACGCGATGCCGAAAGACAAAACCGTCGCTCAGGTGAAGGCCGAGTTGCAGAGCGCGCTGGCGACCGAGCTTGCATCGCGCAAGTTCACCTATACGCGCAGCGATGGTTCGCCATGGACGCTGACGGTGAAGGAAGTCGTCGATCGCGCTCCCGAACTGGAAATGGCCTACAATCTGAACGATTGCGTCGAATTGCGATGGGGCGCTCCGGCGAACAGCGAGGAGGCGTCGACCTGCAAGAAGCACGCGCCGGAAGCGCAGCGCGCCAAGATGACGAAATATCGTCCGTGGTTCCATGAGCGCCGCAGGCCCGCGCGCGGCGCGAGAGGCGTATAGGCTGCAGTGCGGGCGAGAAGACCGCCGCGCGGCATTGGTTACCATTTTAATGGCCGGATTCAGCTTCCGTTAGGCCTGCGCGCGGGTGTTGCACTGCATTAAGTGTTCTCTTAATCACGAATCGCCATGACTGTTTCCGGGGACCTTCTCTGGACGCGGAACGGTTGTGCTCGATTACAATTCCCTTCTTGTCGCGCTGATCTTTTGCAGCACCGGGCTTGCTTTCACGTTTTTCGTGAGCTGGGTCGTGTCGCGTGCCGATCGCGAATTGATGACGTGGGGCATCGGCGTGTCCTGTCTTGCGGTCAGCCTGTTTTTTTACCGGAATTTCGTGCTGGAATTTTCGCCGGTCGTCGGCGTGATCGCCTTTTCGGCGTTGCTGATCGGATTGGCTCTGTTTCTGGGATCGGCCTATCAATTCCAGACGGGCCAATTGCCGGTACGGCTGGTTGCCGCCACGGCGGGCGTGTCGATCGGGCTCATGTCTCTTCCGATGCTTGAGGGATATGACGGCATCTCATACATCGTGTTGAACCTCTGCGCGGCCGCGATGATGTTGCTCACGGCATGGGAGTACTGGCGCTGGCGGGCAGAGGCGCCGCTGCTGATCCTGCTTCTCTCGGTGTTGTATGCCCTGACGGGCTTGTCCTTCGTGTTGTGCGCGGTGGTGCTGCTCCATCACGGCGAATGGATCATGCATCGCGCGCCGTCCGGCTGGGCGGAAAACATCAATCTCGTGATGTCGATCACCAGCATCGGCGGGCTGGGCGCTCTGTCGCTGGCGTTGAATCAGGTCCGGATCGCCCGCCACCATCAACGCGAAGCCGAAACCGATGCACTGACGGGATTGTTCAACCGCCGCGCGCTGTTTGAGCGCTCCCTCCGCCTGCGTGGCTCGGTCGCCGTCGCGGTGTTCGATATCGACCATTTCAAGCAGGTCAACGATCGCCATGGCCATCAGGTCGGCGACACGGTGTTGCAGACGTTTGCGAGCCTGCTTGCCGCCAATGTCCGGGACGGGGATCTGGCTGCACGCCTCGGCGGCGAGGAGTTCGTGATCATCCTGTCGGAGACCACGATGGATCAGGCAACGCAGATCGCCGAGCGGGTGCGCGAAAGCTTTGCCGGCCAGCAGTTCATCTCGTCATCCGGAAGTTTCGCAGTCACCGTGAGCGCCGGCATCGCCGGTGGCGACAGCGAGACCGATATCATCGCTTTGTTGCGGCAGGCCGATACGGCTCTCTACGATGCGAAACGCTCTGGCCGTAACCGTGTGCTGCTTTATTTCGAGGATACCAGCCTTGCGCCGTCTGACAGGGTGATTGCCCCGAAGCCCGAGAGCGTCATCAAGCTGCGCCAATAACGCTTGGCGCAAACGGCACTAGCCCGGATGTGTCCGCGCCAGATGGAGTCCTGCCGCGAGCGCGCCCGCGATCAGCAGCCCTGTAAATGCCGCAACGGCAAGCCAGCCCTCGACGGCCCAGAACCATCCGCCCACCCATCCGGCGATGCTCGAGCCCGTGTAGTACGCAAGAAGATACAGCGATGCGGCGTGTCCCTTGGTGTTGGCGGCCATGCGCCCGACCCAGCCGCTCGCCACGGAATGGGACACGAAAAATCCGATGGTGACGAGCGCGATGCCTGTAATCACCCAGAACAGGGGATGCAGGAGCGTGGCGGCGATCCCGGCCAGCATGATGGCGAGGCCTGTGATGAGGACAGGGCCGCGCCCCACGCGATCCACCATCGCGCCGGCGGTCGAGGAGGCCACAATGCCGAACAGATACACCGCGAAAATCGCGCCGAGTTGAGTCTGGTTGAGCTCATATGGCGGGCCGACCAGCCGGAAGGCCGCGTAATTGTAGACCGTGACGAAAGCGCCCATGGAGAGGCCGCCGATCATGAACACGTAGGGCAGGCCGGAGTGTTTCAGATGGCCGGCCCACGCTTGCAGATGATAGCCGGCGTCGAACTTCAACTGGCGCTCGAAGTTGCGTGACGGCGGCAGCAGGACGATGAACGCGAAGGTCATCAGAAGATCGATGGCGCCGATGATGCCGAGCGACCAGCGCCAGGATGTGTATTCCGCGATGATACCGCTGAGTACGCGCCCCGCCATGCCGCCGAAAGCCGTGCCGCCGACATAAAGCCCCATCGTGAGCCCAAGTCCCTTGGGATGGATCTCCTCGGCGAGATAGGCCATCGCCACCGCAGGGACGCCGCCGAGTACGATTCCTTCCAGGGCGCGAATCACGAGCAGGCTCTGCCAGTCCGGCACGATCGCCTGGGCGATATTCAAGAGGGAAGCGACGCACATCGAGGCGAACATCAGGCCGCGCCGTCCGAACATCTCGGAACCCGCGCCCGCGCACAGGATCGCGATGGCGAGCGCGGCCGTCGTAACCGATAAGGCCAGCGAGCTTGTGGCGGCGCTGACCTGAAAATCGGTGGCGAATTCCGGCAGCAGCGGCTGCACATCATAGACGAGCGTGAAGGTAACGAAGCCCGCCAGGAACAGCGCGATCGAGGTTCGGCGATACGTGCTGGTACCGCGCTCGGTCCATGTCATCGCAGGGGCCGTCGCAGGTGTCATGGCCGGGTCGGTATCGGTTGTCGAACTGGGCGTCGATTTGTCCATCAAGACATTAGCTCAAGCATATCATGTGGCTTTCAACAACGCGGACGATGGTTTCCTATGCAGGGACGGAAGGTGCCAACGGTTGATCTGCATAGCTGCGGGAAGGATTACCCGGATGGCAGGCTAAAGTTCACGAAAGTCTTATGGGGAATGCAGGCGGCTGTGTTGAAAGGCACGGGAAATATGGTCTTATCGCCCGCCGCAGATTGGGTGCGGTGCTGTTGACCGGTCGAGCATGCTGTCCGCACTTGTCGTCGTCTTTCCTGTCTTTGCGCTGATCTTCACGGGGTGGCTGGTGCGCCGCCTTGGCGTGCTGGGTCCGCAATCGACTTCGGAGCTTAATCGCTTCGTGGTCTATCTCGCGCTGCCCGCGCTGCTGTTCGATGTGATCGCGCATGCGGGCTGGAGCGATATCTGGAAGCCCGGCTTCATCGGCGTATTCGGATTGAGCAGCCTGATCGTGTTCGCGCTGGCGGTGGCGCTGCGCTATCGCAAGCCGCGTCATCTGGCCGATGCCGCCATCGACGGTCTCAATGCGGGCTATGCCAATACGGGCTTCATGGGATTCCCGCTGGCGCTTCTCGTGCTCGGGCAGGAGGCGATGGCGCCGACCACGATCGCCTGCATTATCACCGTCTGCGTGGTGTTTGCCGTCGCCATTGTTCTGATCGAGATCGGGTTGCAGCCGCAAGGCAGGCCGCATCTGGTGGCGCTGAAGGTCGCTCGCTCGCTGATCTGCAATCCGCTGCTGGTTGCGCCAGCGCTCGGGGCGCTGGTTCCGATGACCGGCGTGACGATCGCGGAGCCGCTCGATCATTTCGTCAAGCTGCTTGCCGCGACTGCCGCGCCTTGCGCGCTGGTGACGCTCGGTTTGTTTCTGGCGGAAAAGCGTGAGGGCGCGGGGGCCGATGCGCGCACGGCGACATTGTTTGTCGGTCTCAAATTGCTGGTTCACCCGGTGATCGCCTGGGTGCTGGCGACGCAGGTGTTCAAGCTGTCGCCTTTCCTCACCCATGCAGCGGTGCTGCTGGCGGCGTTGCCGACCGGAACCGGCCCTTTCATGCTCGCGGAGTTGTACCGGCGGGAAGCCGGTATCACGTCCACCACCATTCTGATCTCGACGATCCTGTCGATCGTGACGGTGTCGGTTTATATCGCGATTGCGATCTAGCCCGCGAAGAAGCGGTTGAGTTCGACGAAGGTTTCGTCGGGCAGTTCTTCCTGCAAGGTGTGACCGCAATCGAGCGCGCGCCCTTCGATATGGGTTGCCTTGTCGCGCCATGTCGCAAGCACGTCGTAGAGCGCGCCGACGGTGCCGCGTCCGCCCCAGAGTGCCAGCAGCGGCACGGTGATGCGTTTGTCGGCATCCGCCGCATCGTGCTGCAGGTCGATGGTCGCGGCCGCGCGATAATCCTCGCAGATGGCGTGGCGCGACTCCGGATCGCTATAGCAGCGCAGATATTCGGCAAAGGCTTCAGGCTCGGTTGCACCCGGGAGCTTTGTTTGTCCGTCGAGATGGGTGCGCAGGAAGTATTCCGGATCGGCAGCGATCAGCCGTTCCGGCAGCGGCTCGGGCTGGATCAGGAAGAACCACCAGAAATATCGTCTGGCGAATTCCATGTCGGTCAGGGCGTACATCGTGGCGGTCGGCGCGATGTCCATCACGGCAATGCGTGTCACCGTGTCGGGATGGTCGAGCGCCATGCGGTGCGCGACCCGGCCGCCGCGGTCGTGGCCGGCAACGGAAAACTGCGAATGTCCCAGCGCCCGCATCAGGTCGATCTGGTCCTGAGCCATCACCCGTTTTGAATATTCGATGTGGCTGGGGCTGCTCGCAGGCTTGCTGCTGTCGCCGTAGCCGCGAAGATCGGCGGCAACCACGCTGAAGCGATGGGCGAGCAGCGGGGCGATCTTCCGCCAGGTGATGTGCGTATGAGGATGGCCGTGCAGCAACAGGAGAGGAGGGCCGTTTCCGGCGATGGCCGCGTGAATAGTGACCCCATCGCCAAGGTCGGCGTCGATGTCGCGAAAGCCGTCGAGAAAGCGGGAGGGGCCGAGTTCCTTGATGATGGTATTCATGGCTAGGCATTCCGTATTCGGGCTAAAGCGAGCGTCTTGTTCTGAAAGACGACGCGGCGCCAGGGGGGCGGCCCCTGCAGATTGTCAGGAATATTCGTAAATCCTGTGCAGTTTTCAGGAGTTAGGTTCAATAATTCATATTGAGACTATGCCAACTCCAATCGCATAATTTGAAAAAGTGATCGTGCGGCGTACTGCCCACCGGTCATCGCAATTTTCTCAAATATATTAGCTATTTCAATGGCTGATGGTGGAGCGGGGCGGCCGACCGGATGATCGACAAGCTCGAATTCCTGATTGCGCTCGCGAGCGAGCGGCACTTTGGCCGTGCCGCCGAGATCAGCAATGTCAGCCAGCCGACTCTATCGGCGGCGATCAAGCAACTTGAGGATTCCTTCGGCACGCTGCTCGTCAACCGCGGCTCGCGTTTTCAGGGTTTTACCCCGGAGGGCGAGCGGGTACTGGCGTGGGCGCGCCGGATCGTCGGCGATGCGCGCGCGATGCGCGAAGACATCGAGACCGTCAAGCACGGTTTGAGCGGCCATGTGCGGCTGGCCGCGATCCCGACCGCGCTTGCGATGACGGCGGCGCTGACCACGCCATTCCGCGCCCGCCATCCGGGCGTGAAATTCACCATCCTGTCGCGCACCTCGATCGACATTCTGCGGATGCTGGAGAATCTGGAGATCGATGCCGGGCTGACCTACCTCGACAACGAGCCGCTCGGAAAGCTCGATCGCGAACCTCTATATCTGGAGCAGTATCGGCTCTTGACCTCGCCGGACAGCGAGCTGGGTGACCGGAAGACGGTCACCTGGGCGGAGGTCGGCAAGATTCCGCTGTGCCTGCTGACGCCCGATATGCAGAACCGACGGATCATCGACCAGATGCTGTTCAAGGCCGGCGTAACGGTGTCCACCACCCTGGAATCCAATTCGATGATCGTGCTCTACGCCCATGTCCGTTCCGGACGCTGGGCGAGCATTATGCCGGCGCTTCTGGCTGAGACACTTGGCCTCACCGATCGGGTTCGCGCGATTCCGATCGTGGAGCCGGAGAATGTGCATTCGATCGGTCTCGTGACGGTCCACCGGGACCCGATGAGTCCTCTCACCGGGGCCTTGCTCGATATGGCCCGGCATATCGCGGGCACTCTGCCGGCCCCGCGCGTTTGAACACGATGGCCTGACGCCGGTATAAATCGACCGCTGATCTGCGCGAGAATCGGAGAACGGGAGGAATGATCCTCCGGCCCTTTGTATGCGTAAATGTCTCGTAGTCTGAAACATCGAGCGGAAGCGGCCGGGATCGGAAGGATTCTCGCTCCCCGGCTCGGCATGGGTGTGCTGAAAAAGTCGGAGACCTCGCCTGTTTTATTGAAAATACAGGCAGATTAGGCCCGGCGCGGATCGGGCCTAGACTTTCTTCGTCGTTTTCAAATGGCGGCAGGTGTGGCTAGTGTCCCCGCACAATGAGCAACCGGGGTTCCAGTCACCAGCCGCCAGCCGACGCTTCCGCCTCGGGCGAGACGCGACTGCTTGAAGTGGTCTTTCCCGAGCATTCCAATCATTACGGCACTTTGTTCGCGGGCAGCGCGCTCAGCCTGATGGCGAAAGCGGCTTTCGTCGCGGGCGCGCGCCGCGCCGGCCGCAATGTGGTGATGGCGACGGCCGAAAAAGTCGACTTTCTCCAGCCGGTCAAGGTCGGTGAATTGATCGAGATCGTAGCGCGTATTGCGCGTGCGGGTACAAGTTCAATGACGGTCTCGGTCGAAATCATCCGTGAGGATCTCGCAACCAAGCAGCACCGGACAGCGGTGCGCGGGCAGTTCGAGATGGTCGCGGTCAACGAGCAGGGGCGTCCGGTCCGGATCGATCCCGACGAATCAGAATAACGCAACCAAGGATAGCGACACGTGAAGAGCCACTCCGTCCGTACCTACAAGTCCGCCGAACATCTCCAGCGTGCCGACCAGTTGGCCTGGAAGATCGCCGAAGTCGCTGCCGATCCAGTTGCTGTTGAGCCCGCCGTCGTCGAGATGATCGGCAACCGCATCATCGACAATGCTTCGGTCGCGGCGGCTTCGCTGTCGCGCCATCCGGTGGTGAGCGCGCGTGAGCAGGCGCAGGCCCATCCGTTCTCGCCCGGTGCCACGATCTTCGGTCTTGCGACCGACAAGCGGGTGTCGCCGGAATGGGCGGCGTGGGCGAACGGCGTCGCGGTGCGTGAGCTCGACTTCCACGATACTTTCCTTGCCGCCGACTACTCGCATCCCGGCGACAACATTCCGCCGATCCTCGCGGTGGCGCAGCACACCAACCTGTCAGGCGCCGACCTCGTGCGTGGCCTTGCTACCGGCTATGAAATTCAGGTCAACCTCGTGAAGGGCATCTGCCTGCACGAGCACAAGATCGACCACATCGCCCATCTCGGTCCATCTGTTGCTGCGGGCATCGGCACGCTGTTGAAGCTGCCGACCGAGACGATCTATCAGGCCGTGCAGCAGGCGCTGCATGTCACCACCACCACGCGGCAGTCGCGCAAGGGCGAGATTTCGAGCTGGAAGGCCTATGCCCCGGCGTTCGCGGGCAAGATGGCGATCGAGGCCGTCGACCGCGTGATGCGCGGCGAAGGCGCACCATCGCCCGCATGGGAGGGCGAGGATGGATTCATCGCCTGGCTGCTGTCCGGTCCGAAAGCGGAGTATGTCGTGCCGCTGCCGGAGAAGGGCGAGCCGAAGCGCGCCATTCTCGAGACCTACACCAAGGAACACTCGGCGGAATATCAGAGCCAGGCGCTCATCGACCTCGCGCGCCGCATGGGTCCGAAGATCGGCGATCTGTCGAAGGTGAAGAGCATCGTCATTCATACGAGCCATCACACCCATTATGTGATTGGCACCGGCGCCAACGATCCGCAGAAGATGGACCCGAAGGCGAGCCGTGAAACGCTCGACCACTCCATTATGTATATCTTCGCCGTGGCGCTCGAGGACGGCGGCTGGCACCACGAGCGCTCCTATGCGCCGGAGCGCGCGCAGCGCAAGGACACCGTGGCGCTGTGGCACAAGATCTCGACCGTCGAGGACAAGGAGTGGACGCGCCGCTACCACAGCCAGGACCCGAAGGAGAAGGCGTTCGGCGGCAAGGTCGTGGTCACGCTCAACGACGGCAAGGTGATCGAGGACGAACTCGCCATCGCGGATGCCAATCCGCTCGGCGCGCGCCCGTTCACGCGGCCTGACTACATCAAGAAGTTCCGCACGCTGGCGGAAGGCATCGTAGCTGCGAAGGAGCAGGACCGCTTCATCGCCGCTGTCGAGCAGTTGACCTCGCTGAAGGCTGGCGATCTCGCGCAACTGTCGTTCACGGTCGATGCGGCGCGGCTCGGCAAGCCGTCGCATCACGGCATTTTCGACTGGCGCGCGAAGTAACGCGCAGGCGCTCGCCCGCCCGAGACGAATTCAAAATAATGGCGCCCCCGGACCGCATTGCGGCCTGTCGCGGGCGCCAGAAACAAAAAGGAAGGAAATACGATGGAAACGAATTCCGCACCGAAGCCGAAGAAGTCGGTGGCACTGTCCGGCGTGCAGGCCGGCAACACCGCGCTGTGCACCGTCGGCCGCACCGGCAACGATCTGCATTATCGCGGTTACGATATTCTTGACGTGGCGGAGACCTGCGAATTCGAGGAAATCGCCTATCTTCTGGTTCATGGCGTGCTTCCGACCGTGGCGGAGCTTGCGTCCTACAAGGCGAAGCTCAAGGCGATGCGCGGATTGCCTGCGGCGGTGAAGAACACGCTTGAGCAGATCCCGGCGGCGGCGCATCCGATGGACGTGATGCGCTCCGGCGTCTCGGCGCTCGGCTGCGTGCTGCCGGAGGCGCACGATCACAATCAGCCCGGCGCGAAAGATATCGCCGACCGGCTGATGGCCTCGCTGGGGTCGATGCTGCTGTACTGGTATCACTTCTCGCACAACGGCAAACGGATCGACGTCGAGACCGACGACGACTCCATCGGTGCGCACTTCCTGCATCTTCTGCATGGCAAGAAGCCATCGGCGTCGCATGAGCGCGCGATGCACACCTCGCTCATTCTTTATGCCGAACATGAATTCAACGCTTCCACCTTCACTGCGCGTGTCATCGCGGGCACGGGTTCCGACATGTATTCGGCGATCACCGGTGCGATCGGCGCGCTGCGTGGCCCCAAGCACGGCGGCGCCAACGAAGTTGCGTTTGAGATCCAGCAGCGTTATGCCGACGCCGATGAAGCGGAGGCGGATATCCGTCGCCGGGTTGAGGCAAAGGAAGTGGTGATCGGTTTCGGTCATCCGGTCTATACGGTCGCCGATCCGCGCAACAAGGTCATCAAGGACGTCGCGCATAAGCTCTCCGCCGAGCGTGGCGACTTGCGGATGTTCGAGATCGCCGACCGCATCGAGGCGGTGATGGCCGAGACCAAGAAGATGTTCGCCAACCTCGACTGGTTCAGCGCGGCGTCCTATTACGCGATGGGCGTTCCAACGGCGATGTTCACGCCGTTGTTCGTGATCGCGCGCACCTCGGGCTGGTCGGCGCATATCATCGAACAGCGCATCGACAACAAGATCATCCGTCCGTCGGCAAATTATGTCGGCCCGGAAAATCTGAAATTCGTGCCGATCGGCCAGCGCGGCAAGAAAGCCGCCAAGACCAAGGCAGCGTAAGGAGAGACCATGACCTATCTTGTCGGCGCTGAACTGTCTGATCGCCCCGCGGGCGAACGTTTCCGCGCGCTGGTCAATCGCCCGCAGATTTTGGGAATTCCGGGTTCTCATAACGGTCAGGCTGCATTGCAGGCGAAAGATGCCGGTTTCGAGGCGCTTTATCTCTCCGGTGCTGCGATGACGGCCTCGATGGGCTTGCCCGATCTCGGCATGATCACCGTCGATGAGGTGTCGTTCTTCGTGCGTCAGGTGGCGCGCGCGTCCGGTCTGCCGGTGCTGGTCGATGGCGACACGGGTTATGGCGAAGCGCTCAACGTCATGCACATGGTGCGGACGTTCGAGGATGCGGGCGCGGGCGCGGTCCACATCGAGGATCAGTTGCTGCCCAAGAAGTGCGGCCATCTCAACGATAAGAAGCTTGCCGACGCGCGCGACATGGCCGCGAAGGTGGCTTCCGCCGCCAAGGCGCGCCGTCATCTTTACCTGATCGCGCGCACCGATGCGGCGGCGAGCGAGGGCATGGATGGCGCGGTGGCGCGGGCGAAACTTTATATGGAAGCCGGTGCGGATGCGATCTTCCCGGAGGCGCTGAATTCGCGCGAGATGTTTACGGAATTCGCCAAGCGGATGCCGGGCGTGCCGCTTCTCGCCAACATGACTGAGTTCGGCCGCACGCCGTTCTTCACGGCGGCCGAGTTCGAGGCGATGGGTTACAAGATGGTGATCTGGCCGGTGTCGTCGCTGCGGGTGGCCAACAAAGCGCAGGAGAAGCTTTACGCAACCCTGAAACGTGACGGCACGACCAAGGCGATGGTCCCCGACATGCAGACCCGCGCCGAGCTTTACGCCACGATCCGCCTGCATGACTATGAGGCGCTCGATGCGTCCATCGTCGAAAGCGTGGTGCCGAAGGCGGTCGAGTAGGGGCGTTGCCCCTCTCGCTGCAACAGTTCGAGCCCGGCTGCAATTAACACAGGATATGATCCGCTAAAATATATCGCCTGACCCGTGATTTACATCGCGCGGGCGGCTGGATTATCGTCCGCTGGCGGGGACGAAAATGGACAATCGGACATTCTGGCTCGGGTTGCTGGGCGGCATGATGGCTGGCGCGCTGATCATTGCGGCCGGTTATTATGCCATCAAGGCTTATCTGCCGCCGCCGGACGACGATCCGCTTTACAGGGCCAAGCAGTCATTCCTGCCGTTCGGCACGGGCCTGTCGCGCGCGGAAGCGGAGGCCGAAATTCTGTTCCTCAATCGCTGGCGCGAGCGGGCACCCGCCTCGCTCACGAGCTGACGCTTTACGGCTGCTAGCTGGTCAGGATCTTCGAGGCGCATAGCAGGACAATCAGGGTCAGGAACAGCAAGTCTATATAGGACTTGAGCTCGCCCTCGTGGCGCAGGCGCCCGACTTCCCGCGCGGATTGCCGGCGTGTCGATCCCTCGGCGCTGCCGGCCTTCGCGTCGTTTTCGAGACGTTCGATTTTCTGAAAGAACATGAATTGCCGGATCGTGGAGACGATCCTCATTGAGGAATAAACCAGCACCAGAAAGGCAATGATCGATCGCTCGCTGTATTTGCTCAAAAAATTCAGGGTAAGATAAACTAGCGCCAGGAACGCGAAGTTCGAGGCGAAGCGATAGATGTAGCCTAGGATAACCAAGACCGAATCCCTAGAAAGCGCGCCCCCACTTGCATCCCTCAGGATGCTGCGCAACAGAGAAATACAGGCCTGTCTCGGTGGCCTGTTTTATATCGAACCAGAGATCGTACCCCTTGATAGCCTTGAGAGAATCGGAGGTTCTTTAGTACCTCAACCTGCCGCTTTTCCGCCTGCGCCGCAAGGCGATTATCAAATCTGCGCGGAATCCCCGCATCCAGGCACGTCAGGATACCGGCAGGGATATCAGGTATTTGGAAAGAGGGCGGTGCATGGCCCGTCTGCCATTTCGGGAGTGGTTTGTTGCGGAAGCGGCCTTAGTTTATGCGTCTGCATCCTTTCCGTGCTACGGCACGCTCCGTTTCCTTCCGTACAAGGACTTTGCCGATGACCTCATACTCTGACACCCAGCTTTTCATCGACGGACGCTGGCGCGACGGAAGCAAACCGCGCCTGCCGGTGCTGAACCCGGCCACGGAGGAGACAATCGGCACGCTTGCGCATGCCGGACAGGCGGATCTCGACGAGGCGCTGGCCGCGGCGCAGCGCGGGTTCGAGGTATGGCGCAAGGTCGGAGCACTTGATCGTTCGAAGCTGATCCGCCGCGCTGCCGAGCTGCTGCGCGAGCGGGCCGATACCATCGCCACCCTGATGACTCTGGAGCAGGGCAAGCCGCTGGTGGAATCCCGGGCCGAGACGGCGGGTGCCGCCGACACCATCGAATGGTTCGCGGAGGAAGCGCGCCGCACCTATGGACGCCTCGTTCCGGCGCGGGCGACGAACGTGACCCAGATGGTGGTGAAGGAGCCGGTCGGCGTTGCAGCCGCGTTCACGCCCTGGAATTTTCCGCTCAATCAGGCCGTCCGCAAGGTCTCGGCGGCATTGGCGGCGGGTTGTTCGGTCATCCTGAAGGGGCCGGAGGAAACCCCGGCAAGCTGCGCCGCCTTGATCGGCGTGTTTGCCGATGCCGGTATTCCGGCGGGCGTCGTCAATATCGTGTTCGGCATTCCGGCCGAAATCTCCTCCTATTTGATCCCGCATCCTGTCATCAAGAAAATCTCGTTCACGGGCTCCACCGCCGTCGGCAAGCAACTGGCGGCCATGGCTGGCAGCCACATGAAGCGCGTGACGATGGAATTGGGCGGACATGCGCCCGCGCTGGTGTTCAACGATGCCGACGTGGCGCAGGCGGTGAAGATTTTGTCCGCCAATAAGTTCCGCAATGCCGGTCAGGTCTGCGTCGCGCCGACGCGCTTCCTGGTGCAGGAAAAGGTCTATCAGCAATTCCTCGATGGCTTCGTGGAGGCCGCCGAGGACCTCAAGGTCGGCAACGGCATGGAGAAGGGCGTGCGGATGGGGCCGCTCGCCAACAATCGCCGGATCGAGGCGATGGAAACGCTGGTTGCGGATGCCACTTCGCGTGGCGCCAAGGTGGCGACCGGCGGCGAGCGGATCGGCAATCGCGGCTATTTCTTCAAGCCGACGGTGCTGACGGACGTACCGCTTTCGGCGCGCATGATGACCGAGGAGCCGTTCGGCCCCGTCGCCATGATCAACCGCTTCTCCGATTATGATGAGGTGGTCACCGAGGCCAACCGCCTGCCGTACGGTCTGGCGGCCTATGCCTACACGACCTCGGCGAAAACCATGGCAGGTCTCGGCCGCGACATCGAAAGCGGCATGGTCAGCATCAACCATCATGGCATCGCGCTGCCGGAACTGCCGTTCGGCGGCATCAAGGATTCCGGCTATGGTTCCGAAGGCGGCATCGAGGCTGTCGAGGCCTATCTGAACACCAAACTGGTGACGCAGGCGATATAAGTTCCTGCAAAATCCGTCGGGGTTCTTGTACGACAAATGTCGTAAGGCGAGAATTCCGGTTTGCGGAATTAATGTCTGGAACACTTTGAAATCTCGTGGCTCAATTCTCCCAAGGGAATATGTCCCTTGGGAGGAAGATAATGATCGACCGACGCTCTGTGCTCCAGGGCGGCGTTGCATTGCTGGCAGGCACGAGCCTGCTGGGTAAGTCGACGCTCGCCTTCGCCGAGGAAACCGTCACGCTGCCATTCGGAAATGGCACCAGGCCGCTCGGCAAGTTCCCTCAAAAACGAACCATGATCGTGCAGACGAGCCGGCCTCCGCAACTGGAGACGCCGTTCTCGGTGTTCAATGAAAGCGTGATCACGCCGAACGATGCTTTCTTCGTCCGGTATCATCTCGCCGGAATTCCGCTGGAGATCGATCCCGCCAAGTTCACGGTGGACGTCAAAGGCAAGGTCGACAAGCCGCTGAAGCTGTCGCTGGCCGACCTCAAGAAGATGCCTTCGAAAACCATCGTCGCCGTGACGCAATGCTCCGGCAACAGCCGTGCCTTCTCCGATCCGCGGGTTGCTGGCGGCCAGTCCGGCAATGGCGCGATGGGCAACGCGCGCTGGAAGGGCGTGCCGCTCAAGGCGGTGCTGGAAAAGGCCGGCGTGCAGGCCGGCGCCAAACAGGTGGTGTTTGGTGGCCTCGACGGCCCGGTGATGGACACCACGCCGGACTTCGCCAAGGCGCTGGATCTGGACGTCGCGACCAATGGCGAGGTGATGCTGGCCTATTCGATGAACGGCGAAGATCTGCCGATGCTCAACGGTTTTCCGTTGCGCCTCGTGGTGCCCGGTTATTACGGCACGTACTGGGTCAAGCATCTCAACGAGATCACCGTCATCGACAAGGTGTACGATAATTTCTGGATGAAGACGGCGTACCGCATTCCCGACAACGAGTGCGCCTGCGTCGAGCCCGGCACCGCGCCGAAGGCGACCGTGCCGATCAACCGCTTCACCGTCCGTTCGTTCATCACCAGCGTGCAGAGCGGCGCGAAGCTGAAATCCGGCAATATCACCCTCAGGGGCATTGCTTTCGACGGCGGCACCGGCATCAAGCAGGTCGATGTGTCCACCGATGGCGGCAAAACTTGGAAGGCGGCGAAGCTCGGCAAGGATCTCGGCAACTATTCCTTCCGGGAGTGGACCTTGCCTGTGAAGCTGTCGGCGGGCGTGCACGAGTTGAAAGTGCGGGCCACCAGCAATGGCGGCAAGGTGCAGCCCGAGAAGGCGGTGTTCAATCCGGCGGGCTACATGCGCAACGTCATCGAAACCACGTCCGTGACAGTGGCTTGAGGGAGGGCATCATGAGCATGTTCAGGATTGTCACCCGTCTAGCCGCGCTGGGTGCGGCTGCGGGATTTGTGATGGCTGTGAGCGGCCTGCAAGCCAAACCGGTCAGCATCAAGCTCCCCCAGGAAACCGCGCAGTTCAAGCCGGGACCGAATCTCGATGTAGTCCAGGCCAATTGCACTGGTTGCCATTCGGCCGACTACGTCCAGACCCAGCCGCGTGGCCCGAAGTTCGGCAAGGACTTCTGGACCGCCGAAGTCAACAAGATGATCAAGGTCTACGGGGCGCCGATCGAGGCGAACGATATTCCGAAGATCGTGGACTATCTGGCGACGGCCTATCAGTGAAAGGCGAAAAGCCGGCTGCATACGTGCAGCCGGCTTTTTTTTTGTGCGCTTTATTTCTTCTCCAGCATCAGGCGGCCCTTATCGCCGATCACGGCCTGCGCGCGCTCGGCGAGTTTCGCCAGCAGCCAGGGCAGCATCACCTCAAGCCGCACGTGATCGTCCGTGACATCGATGTTGCCGCTGACGGCCTGCGCCAGCGCGGTGACGCGGAAGGTCAACTGGTTGTCGTTCCAGGTTTCCTCGTTCACGGTGAGCAAATGGCCGTATTGCGTGCGGGCACCGGCGAGGCCGCTTTTCATGCGGCGGACGGCTTCCTCGCGGCCGAGGTTGTGGGGAATTGAAACGACAAGCGGCTTCGACACTCTGCGATCTCCTGATTCTCTCCTGAGATATTCCCGATATTTGAAACCGCAAGCGGATGCTTTTGTGCGAAGCAACGCTTTGCCCGCCGGAAAGCTGTGAAGAGGGCGCGATATTGGCCTTTGGAGTGATTGAATTCCGCAAGGGTCAGCAAATAATCGCGATCCGCGGGGGAAGGGAACCAGACCTTTGAGTCGGCACAACGTCCGCTAGGCCGCCCGGCCATGATCCCGGGCGGCCTTTTTATGTGTGCGTTTGACCGTGGCTTCGCGCGCCGCGACCGGAAGGGTAGCGAACAGCTCGCTGAGAGGCAGCCCGGCGCGGGTTGCGCCGTTCACATGAAATCCGTCGATTCTGACAGCGCCTTCGATGGCGCCGTTCGGCCATGTACGGCCTCCATCGGTGAATGGCGCAAACCATCGCCTCGCCGCGACGATCACTGCTTCCTTGCGGTGAACACGCGCGAACGCGATGACGTGATCGCGATGCGGGCCGGTGATTTCCAGCGGCAGATAACTGCCGCTTTCGAACACGCCGGAATGGGCCTTGCGCAGCGCCAGCAGATGATGCGTCCATGCGAGTTTGATGCGGCCATCGGTGGCGTTGGCGATCAAATCGTCCCAGCGCGGCTCCGTTGCGACGTCCGCAAGCGCCATCTCGCGCGCCTTGAAATCGACGGGGCGGCGGTTGTCGGGATCGACGAGAGAGTAATCCCAAAATTCCGTGCCCTGATAGAAGTCCGGCACACCCGGCATCATCGCCTTGAGCGCGAGTTGTGACAGCGAGTTGAGAATGCCGATCAGCGATACGCGCCGGGCAAAGGCATCGATCGACGACAGGAATTCGGGTGATTGGCCCGCATCGAGAATCCGCTCCAGAAAAATCTCCACGCCGCGTTCGTAGGCGGGTTGCGGATTGAGCCAGCTTGTTTCGGCCTTCGCCTCGCGCGCCGCTTTGATCGCGTAGGCTTTCATGCGGGCGAGAAAGTCGGCATCGATGGTTTGCGGCCATGCGCCGATCAGAGCCTGGTAAAGCATGTATTCGAAGGCGGGCGAGGGCGCGCGCATGTTGCCCTCAGTCACGATGTGGCGGGCGTTGAACGATTTCCAGCGCCCGACAAGGCTTGCCCATTCGCCAGCCAGCTCCGACAGCACAAGGAGGCGGGCACGGGCATCCTCGCCGCGCTTGGTATCGTGCGTGGCCGTTGCCGTCATGCCGTGAGGTGAATCCTTGGCACGCGCCTGCATGGCGTCGTGAAACGTTTTCACGGGAAGCGAGGTCGCGGCGGCATCGCCGCCGACCTCGTTCAGCGCGAGCAACCGGTGGTAGCGGTAGAAGGCGGTGTCCTCCAGCGACTTCGCCATCATCGGCCCGGTGAACTGCTGCACCTTCAACGTAAAGCGCCGGACGCGGTTTCGGCCATGGGTGGCTCGACGGGTCGCGCGCTCCGGCGCGACAAGGTCGAGCGTAAGGACATCTTGCAGGAAATCGAAAATGCCCTCATTGGCCCCGAACCAGTCGGCTCTCGCCTTCTCAATGGTGTCCGCGATCAGCGCGCGGTCGTTCGGTGCAGGGCCGCCCGCCGTGATGTAGGTGCGATAGACCGGAAAATGCAGCACATACAATTCCAGCGCCTGCCGCAGGCTGTCTGCGGAAAAATCGCGGGTCGCGTAGTGGCCGCCGGCGATGCGCGCCAGAAGCCGCGCCAGCACGGTGAATTCGCTCGCGAGTAGCGTTTCCATCACGCGCTGCTTGGCGGCCCGCAGCACGGGATCGAAACTCGGCGCGATGTTGCTCGCCTGCCGCCATGTCTCATCGAGCGTGTCGAGACCTTTATCCCCCAGCAGGACGCGAGAGATCAGGTTGAGCCATTCATATCCGGTGGTGCCCTGCATGCCCGCGAATGCCGGCAGGGCCTCGCCTTCGCCGAGGATCTTTTCCATCACCAGATAGAACGACTCGCGGTTTTCTCCCTGCGCTTCCCGGATCAACCGCAGCAGGCGCTGGCAATATTGCGCGGGGTCGCGAAGCCCATCGATGTGATCGAGGCGAATGCCTTGCAATTTGCCTTCGGCCACCAGCCGCCGGACAAGAGCGTGAATAGCCTTGAATGTCTGGAGATTTTCAACTCGCAATCCGGCGAGCGTATTGATGTCGAAGAAGCGGCGATAGTTGATCTCGCTGGTCGCAAGCCGCCAGTGGCCGAGCCTGTAGTGCTGCCGTTCGAGGAGATAGTGCAATGCTTTTGTTTGCGCTTCGCGCCCTTTGCCCGCACGGTAGGCGCCGAGGCCGCGCGTGATGACCGCGTCCGCGCCATCGATGGCGCGCAACGCAGCCTTGAAGGCGGGCGCTTCCAGGCGGTTGGGGCGGCGCAAACCGGTATAGCGCGTGGCCAGATCGAGAATGGCGCGTCCGGCAACATCGTGTTCGGCTTGCGCTTCGCCGACGATGACGCGCAGGATCTCGCTGTAACGTTCAGGTGCGATGGGAAGCCGGTGTTCGTAGTACCAGGCGGAGAAGCTGCCTTCTTTAGGGTCGTAGCGCAGTTCGATCTCGCCGCCATCCAGCGCCTTGCCGTAAGAGGTGCCGAGGATCGGCAGCAGCACGCCACCCTTGGCGCGATAGGGTAAGAGATCCCAATCGATATCGAAAAAATCCGCATAGGGCGACGTCTCGCCCCATTCCAGCACGTCGAGCCACCATGGGTTATCGGCGAAATGCACGCCCATATGATTGGGCACGAAATCGAGGATCAAGCCGAGATCGTTCTGTTTCAGTGTGCTGCTGAATCGCTCGAAGGCGGCTTCGCCTCCCAGTTCGGGGTTGAGGACATTGTGATCGACAATGTCGTAGCCGTGCTGGCTGTGCGCGCGCGCTTTCAGGAAAGGAGAAGCATAGACATGGCTGATGCCGAGCGCCTTCAGATAAGGGACGACAGCGGCGGCATCGTCGAACGTGAAATTTTCGTTGAGTTGCAGCCGGTAGGTGGCGCGTGGAATCGCAGATGGCATCACATGGGCTTCCTCATATGGGCTCCATTGTCCAGCAGACCCCCCATGGTGCGAAGATGCCGGGTTCGCCCCAGATCATGTGCCCGCCGCGCGGTGTTTCTTTTGCGCTCGGTTCGGATGAAAGGTTGGCCGTCAGCGTCAGAAGCCGATCACCCAGAGTCCATGATGCAAACAGAACGCCGTCCGGCTCGAAAGAGGCTTCTTCGAAAGACGCCGCGCGCAAATGTGGAACGATATGTTGCCGCCGAACGGCGAGCAGCCTGCGCATGAGATCGTGCCGGCGCTGCCCATCAGGCTTTTGCAAGTCCTGCCAGTTCAATTTCGCGGAGATGAAGCTGGCTTGAGCGAGTGGATCGGGGATTTCGTCTCCGAACGCCTCGTAAGCCTTTTTGAATTCACGACGCCGCCCGTCGCGCACGGCTTGCGCGAGATCGCCTTGGAAATCGCAGAAAAACGGAAAGGGGGTCGTCGCGCCCCACTCCTCGCCCATGAATATCATCGGCGGCATCGGCGCGAGCAGGGTGATCGCCAGCGCGGCCTCGATGGCCGCGGGGTGAGCGGCAAGCCGGTCGCCAAGTGCGCGGTTGCCGATCTGGTCGTGGTTCTGAATAAAGTTCACGAAGGCGGCGGGCGAGAGATTGCCGCTCGGCTCGCCGCGCAGGGCGTTGTCACGATGCGTTGACGGCTCGCCCTGATAGGCGAAGCCGGACTCAAGCGCGCGAACGAGATAAGGCAGCGGCGGCTGATAGTCCTGATAGTAGCCGAATTTTTCGCCGGTCAGTAAAACATGCCAGGCGTGGTGGTAGTCGTCATTCCACTGCGCGCGATATTTTCCCGCAGGCGGGTCAGCGAATGGGTCGAGCAGGCTGGCACGATTATCGTCGTTCTCCAGTACGAGATGGATGTGCCGGCCGCTGCTGCGCGCGAGCGCACCGGCGGCCACGCTGATATCGCGCAGCAGCAGATCCTCTGCCGTCTCGATTGCGTGCACGGCATCCAGCCGCAGTCCGTCGAAGCGGTAGGTACGCAGCCAGTGCAGCGCGTTCTCGACCGCGAATTGGCGCACTTGTGGCACGCGATAATCGATCGCGTTGCCCCACGGAGTCTGCGCTGGTGAGAAGAAGGGTGGCGCGTAGAGGCCAAGATAATTCCCCTCTGGCCCGAAGTGGTTGTAGACGACATCGAGAAACACCATCAGTCCGCGCAGGTGCGCTTCGTCGATCAGCGCCTTGAGATCGTCGGGGTGGCCATAGCTGGAATCCGGCGCGTACCACAGCGCGCCGTCATAGCCCCAGTTCCAGCGGCCGGGAAAATCCGCCACCGGCATCAATTCCAGCGCGGTGATGCCGGTTTCGACCAGATGGTCGAGCTTGCCGATCATCGCGCGACAGGTGCCTTCCGGCGTGAACGTGCCGATATGAGTCTCGAGAAAGACGGCGTCTTCCCACGGCCGCCCGCGCCAGTTCGTGGCGCGCCAGTTGTAGCTGTGATGATCGATCACTTCGCTGGGGCCGGCGATATCTTCCGGCTGGAAGGACGAGGCGGGATCTGGCACTTCCGTTTCGCCGTCGATCAGGAAGCGATAGCGCGTGCCCGCGCCAATCTCCGCAACCTCTCGTGTAAACCACCCTTCGCTTTCACGCTGCATCTCATGCGTCGCGCCATCGAGCAGGACATCGACCCGTTTCGCGGCGGGCGCCCAGAGCCGGAACGTAACGCCGTCGGAAGTTAGCCGTGGGCCGAAGGAGGAGCCATTCATGCAGCCCCCGAGAATGCCAGCACCGATCGCGGAGGCGCGTTTGCCGTGGTGCCGGATGCAACGCTGCCGTTCGCTTCCAGCGTGGTGGTATCAAGCACGCAAGACCATTTTGTATATTCGGGCAGCTTCGGCAAAGTGAACTCGATCGGCTCGGGTGCGGCGTTCAGCACGATAAACAATGGCGGCTCGCCTTGTTCCTTGGGACCGAGCACGTAAGAGAGAAATCGCCCTTCCGGAAAATTCCAGTCGGCTTCCTCCATCTCGTTGGCCTGCGGCGTCAGCCACAACACGCCGTAGGTTCCGTCCGCCTTCAATCCGTCAACCCATTGGCGAGAGCGCAGTTGCGGAAAGTGCGCGCGCAGCGCGGTCAGCTTGCCGATGAAATCGGTGAGATCGTCGCCGTCCTGCCCGACGCCGTTCCAGTTCACCCAGCCGATCTCGTTGTCCTGACAATAGGCGTTGTTGTTGCCCTGCTGGCTGTTGCCGGCCTCATCGCCGGCCAGCAGCAGCGGTACGCCTTGCGCGAGGAACAGGCAGGCGAGCTGGTTTTTCCGCAATTGTCGCCGCAGCGCGACGATGGCTTCGTCGTCAGTCGGGCCTTCATGGCCGCAATTGTTGCTGTGATTGTCGTTGGAGCCGTCACGGTTGTCTTCGCCGTTGGCTTCGTTGTGTTTCTCGTTGTAGCTGAACAGGTCCATCAGGGTGAAGCCGTCATGCACCGTGATGTGGTTGATGCTCGCCTGCGGCGTGCGGCCGTCATGATTGAACAGGTCGGACGAGCCCGTCATGCGGCGGCCGAGGTCGCCGAGCAGGCTGCCTTCGCCCGCCCAATAGCGACGCAGCGTGGAGCGATAGCGGTCGTTCCACTCCGACCATTGCGAGGGATACGCGCCGACCTGATAACCGCCGAGGCCGACGTCCCACGGCTCGGCCACCAGCTTCACGGTGGCCAGCACCGGGTCTTGCCGCACGGCGGTGAGGAATGCGCCGCCACGGTCGAAGCCGTTCGGTCCGCGTGCCAGCGTGCTGGCGAGATCGAAGCGGAAGCCGTCGACATGGCAGACGTCGACCCAGTAGCGCAGCGAATCCATCACCATCTGCAACACACGCGGATGGGAGAGGTTGAGCGAATTGCCGGTGCCGGTGAAGTCGTCATAGAATCGCGGCTTGTCCGGCATCAGCCAGTAATAAGACAGGTTGTCGATGCCACGGAATGACAGCGTCGGGCCGAGGTGGTTGCCTTCGGCGGTGTGGTTATAGACCACGTCGAGCATCACCTCGATTCCGGCGTCGTGCAGCCGCGCCACGGCGGTGCGGAAGGAATCCAGCGCGCTGTTGTTGGCATAACGCGCTTCGGGCGCAAAGAAGGCGATGGAGTTATAGCCCCAGTAGTTGGAGAGCTTTTTCTCCACGAGATGTCGGTCGTCGACGAAACCGTGGATCGGCAGAAGCTCGATGGTGGTGACGCCAAGGCGTTTGAGGTGATCGACCACGGCGGGGCACGACAGCGCGCCGAATGTGCCGCGCAGATGTGGCGGCACGCCGTCGCGGGTCTGGGTCAATCCCTTGACGTGTGCCTCATAGATAATGGTGTCGGCCCAAGCCACGTTCGGCCGGTTCTCGCGGCGCCCCCAGTTGAAGGTTTCGTCGATCACGACAGCCTTCGGCATGCCGCGGGCATTGTCGCGGCGGTCGAACGACAGATCCTCGCGCGAACTGCCGGTGCGATAGCCGAAATGCGCGTCGCTCCAGACAAGGCGCCCGGCGAGGCGCTTGGCGTAAGGATCGATCAATAGCTTGTGGCAGTTGAAGCGATGGCCGTGGTCCGGGGCGTATGGGCCATGAACGCGATAGCCATAGAGCTGGCCCGGCGACACGTCGTTGAGATAGCCGTGCCAGACGTCTTCGGTGCGTTCGGGCAGCGCGATGCGCTCGATTTCGCGGCGGCCCTGATTGTCGAACAGACATAGTTCGACGCTCTGCGCGTTCGCTGAGAACAATGCGAAATTGGTGCCCCGGCCGTCCCAGGTCGAACCAAGACGGGTATGCGTGCCGGCGGACAGGCGCATCATTCGCCGTCCGGCACGAGATAGATGGCGGCGAGCGGCGGAATGGTAAGATCGAGGTGCGGCACAAGACCTTCCAGCGTCTCGCGGCCTCCGACATTGCCTTTATTACTGCCGCCGTAATGCGCGGAGTCGGAGTTGAACACCTCACGCCATCGGCCGGGGAAGGGCACCCGGACGCGATAATCCTCATAGAGATTGGGCGAGAAATTCACCACGACGAGGCAGCGCTGGCGCGGAGCATTGCCCTTGCGCATCCAGGCGAACACGTTGTGGTCGGCATCGTTGGTGATGATCCATTCAAATCCAGCGGGATCACAGTCCAGTTCGTGCAGCGCAGGCAACTGGCGGTAGAGGTTATTGAGGTCGCGCACCAGAGCCTGAATGCCGCGATGACGATCCTGATCGAGCAGATGCCAGTCGAGCGAGTGATCGTGATCCCATTCGCGCTCCTGCCCGAATTCCGAGCCCATGAATATCAGCTTCTTGCCGGGATGGGCGAACATGAAAGCGTAGTAGGCGCGCAGATTGGCGAAACGCTGCCAGTCGTCACCGGGCATGCGACCGAGAATCGAGCGTTTGCCATGGACGACTTCGTCATGCGACAGCGGCAGGATGAAGTTTTCCGAGAACGCGTAATGCAGGCCGAACAGGATTTGGTCGTGATGATATTTGCGGTGGATCGGGTCCTTGCTGATGTAGTCCAGCGTGTCGTGCATCCAGCCCATGTTCCATTTGTAGCCGAAGCCGAGCCCGCCGAACTCGACAGGGCGCGACACCTGCGGCCATGCGGTGGACTCTTCGGCGGCGGTCGTCGCGTGCGGAAATTTCGCGAATACTTCGGTGTTGAAGCGACGCAGGAATTCGATGGCTTCGATGTTTTCGCGGCCGCCATATTTGTTCGGAATCCATCCGCCGGGCGGGCGGCTGTAATCGAGATAGAGCATGGAGGCGACGGCATCGACGCGCAGGCCGTCGACGCCGTAACGTTCCAGCCAGAACAGCGCATTCGACACCAGGAAATTGGTCACTTCCGTGCGCCCGTAATTGTAGATCAGCGTGCCCCAGTCGAGATGGCGGCCCTGTAGCGGGTTGGCGTGTTCGTAAAGCGCGGTGCCATCGAAATAGCCGAGGCCGTGGCGGTCGTCGGGGAAGTGGCCCGGCACCCAGTCAAGTAGCAGCGCGAGCCCTTCCGCGTGGCAGGCCTCGACGAACGCGGCGAAGTCTTCCGGCGTGCCGAACCGGCTTGTCGGCGCGAACAGGCCGGTCGGCTGGTAGCCCCATGAGCCGTCAAACGGATGCTCGCTGACCGGCAGCAGTTCGATATGAGTGAAGCCCATGTCGCGCGCGTATTTCGGCAGCGTCTCGGCCAGCTCGCGGTAGGTCAGCCACTCATTGCCGTCCCTCCGTCGCCATGAGCCGAGGTGGACCTCGTAGATCGACATCGGCGAGGCGAGAGCGTTGGCCTTCGCAGGCGGGGCTATTTGGGGCGCGAGTTTGCTCTCGTCGAAAATGATGGAAGCGGTGTTGGGACGAAGCTCTGCCTGAAATGCGAGCGGATCGGCTTTCAGCGGCAACTGCTCGCCATGCGGACCAGCCAGGTCGAACTTGTAACGGTTGCCCGTGGTGATGCCGGGGATGAAGATTTCCCAATAGCCGTTGCCGCGCACACGCATGGCGTGCGGGCGGTTGTCCCAGTAATTGAAGTCACCGACCACGCTGACGCGCTTGGCGTTCGGTGCGAACACGACGAAGGCAACGCCGCGCACGCTTTCCAGCGTCATAGGGTGAGCGCCGAGTTTGTCGTAAAGCTGCTGGTGGCGGCCTTCACCGAGGAGGTAGAGATCGAAGTCGCTCAGCACCGGCGGAAAGCGATAGGGATCGTGCAGCTCCACGACGTTGTCGCCGTAATTGGCGCGCAAGCGGTAGGTGCCGACGTCTTTCGGCAGCGCTCCTTCGAACAGGCCTGCGTCGTGCAGCCGCGACAGCTCGGCACGATGCCCCTGTTCGTCGATGGCTTCGACCTGCGAGGCGTGAGGCAGGAAAGCGCGCACGACATTATGCCCGTCCTCCGGGTGCAGGCCCAGATAGCGAAACGGGTCGGAATGGCGACCTTCAAGGATGGCATAGGCTTCGGCGGGGAGAGTCATGTGTCAACTTCCGTTTCGCTCGCAAGAATGCGGAGCGCGCCGTCAAGCGGAACGCTCAGCCAGTCGGGGCGATGTGCGAGTTCGTATCCGATCTCGTAGAACACTTTTTCCAGCAGAAAGAATTTCAACAGCCGCTCCGCTGCCAGCGAATTCTGCGGCCACAGCCGGGCGTCGGTCACACTCTCGCGATAGGCGAACAGGAACGTCTCCGCCGCGATGTCGCGCCAGGTTTCGAGATCGGCGGACAGCGTGTTGATGCCATCGTCGGGGACTGCGGCACGCGCGCGCATCATGGCGGCGCCTGCGGCATAGTCGATCGATCGCAGGAGTCCGGCGACATCGCGCGCGGCGGGAGCCTTGCGGCGGCGTTCCGCGAGCGAGCGGCGTGGCTCGCCCTCGAAATCGATGATCAGAATGTCATCCTTGGCGATCAGCAATTGGCCCAGGTGCAGGTCACCATGATGACGCGCTTTCAGGATCTGCTGCGGTTCGGTCAGGAACGACGCGGTGAGATCGGGCAGGTCGTCTCGATAATGCAGCAAAGCGTCGATCAGCTTGCGGTCGTGTTCCTTGGCGGTCGCGCGATGTTGCTGAAGGCCCTCGAAAACGCGCGTGACGCTGGCGTTGAAATGCTCGCGCCACAATTTCAGGTCATCCGCGGTCGCGGGCTCCGGAGCGAAATCCGGGATGTCGGGGCGACTCGCTAGCGCCATCTGCATTTCCGCGACGCGCCGGCCGATCTGGGTCATGTAGCGCAGCGAATTGATCTGCTCGGAGCTTTCGGATTTCTTTTCCTCGGCGCTGAGCAGGCGGCGTTCTTCCACGAAGCGGTCGAGATAGCTGGCCGCCACCGACCAGGCATCGCCCTGGTTGGGAATGAGACGGTGGATGATGGCCACGGCCGAATGCCTGTCTCCCTCCACAAGCTCGACGCTGCCGAGCAAATCGGGCGTGTTGGCGAAACCCACGACATCAGTGAGGAAGCGGCCCATCTCGATCTCGGGATTGATACCGGCTTCGATCCGCCGATAGAGCTTCACGACGAAAGATTCGTCGACAAGACTCGTGCTGTTGGATTGCTCGGTCTCGACCGCGTGGACGTTTTCGATTTTGACTTCTGGCTCCTGGAGGAGTTTCGCGGTCGGCTCGAACAGCAGTTTGTCGACGCCGTTCGTGGTGGTGCGATTGTGACGCACATTGTCGAGCACCAGTTCGATGAATTCCTTGTCGGTCGCGACATCGAACAGCGTGCCTTCGCGCGCGGCCTGGCGGACGGCGGCAAGCGCATTGGGGTTGTAGCGTTCGCGGTCGAATCTCACCCAGTCGACGCGGATCGGCAGCGTGTAGCGTTGCATCTTGCCGTGCTGCATGGATTCGAAAATCGCAAGCCATGAACGGGATGCGCCATCCTCCGTCACGGGGATGGCGGAGGTGACCTTGGTGCTGATCGCATAGGCGGAGCGCTGGGGGAACCAGCGGGTGCGCGCCAGATGCACGGGCAGTACGTCACGCTCGAAGATGCGGCGGGTCCGCTCCAGCGTGACCCATGTGGAGCCCGCCGGCACCACCAGCGTCTCGAATTCAGGGAAAGGTTCGTGCTTCGACGGCTCGGGCTGCTTTTCTTCCAGCTTGAACCAGTAGAAGCCGTAGGGCGCGAGCGTGATGAGATAAGGCAGTTCGCCGATGGCCGGGAAAGTGGTGCGGCCGAGCATTTCCAGCGGAACGCGATCCTTCCATGGCGCGAGATTGAGTTCGGTCGCCTGTGCCGAGCGCGACAGGTTGGCGATGCAGAGGATGGTCTCGTCCTCATACTGGCGGACGTAAGCGACGGTGGCCCGATTGGTCGGGCGGATGAAGGTGATGCTGCCGCGCCCGAACGCCTTGCTGGTCTTGCGCACCGAGATCAGCCGCTTGGTCCAGCTCAACAGCGACGACAGGCTGCGCGACTGCGCCTCGACGTTGACGGATTCGTAGCCGTAGACCGGGTCCATGATCGGCGGCGCATAAAGCCGCGCGGGATCGGAGCGCGAGAAGCCGCCGTTGCGATCCGGTGTCCACTGCATCGGCGTGCGGACGCCGTTACGGTCACCGAGATAGATATTGTCGCCCATGCCGATCTCGTCGCCGTAATAGATGATCGGCGTGCCGGGGAACGACATCAGAAGTGAGTTCATCAGTTCGATCTTGCGCCGGTCGTTGTCCATCAGCGGCGCGAGGCGGCGGCGAATGCCCACATTGATGCGCGCGCGCGGATCGTTGGCGTAGGTCGACCACAGATAGTCGCGCTCGACGTCCGTCACCATTTCGAGCGTCAGTTCGTCGTGATTGCGCAGGAACAGCGCCCACTGGCAGTTATCGTGGATTTCCGGCGTCTGCCGCAGGATGTCGGTGACGGGAAAGCGATCTTCCTGCGCGATCGCCATGTAGAAGCGTGGCATCAGTGGGAAGTGGTAGGCCATGTGGCACTCGTCGCCATCGCCGAAATATTGCTGCACGTCTTCCGGCCACTGGTTGGCCTCGGCGAGCAGCACCTTGCCCTTGGCGTAGGCGTCGAGTTCGGCGCGCAGCCGCTTGATGACGGCATGCGTCTCGGGAAGGTTTTCGTTGTTGGTGCCTTCGCGCTCGCAGAGATAGGGAATGGCGTCGAGCCGGAAGCCGTCAACGCCGGCATCGAGCCAGCGCTTCATCACCTGCACGACGGCACTGACCACGCGCGGGTTGTCGAAATTGAGGTCCGGCTGATGCGAAAAGAAGCGATGCCAGTAATAGGCGCCGGCTTCCGCGTCCCATGCCCAGTTCGACTTCTCGGTGTCGGTGAAGATGATCCGGGTCTCGAGATATTTCTGGTCGGTGTCGCTCCACACATACCAGTTGCGGGCGCTCGATCCCGGAGGCGAGCGGCGCGCGCGCTTGAACCAGACGTGCTGGTCGGAGGTGTGGTTGATGACGAGTTCGGTGATGACGCGCAGCCCGCGCCGCTTGGCCTCGGTGATGAAGCGGCGGAATTCCTTCATGGTGCCGAAGTCGGGATTGATCGCGCCATAGTCCGCGATGTCGTAGCCGTCATCACGGCCCGGCGAAGGGTAGAACGGCAGCAGCCACAGGCAGGTGACGCCCAACTCCTGCAAATAATCGAGCTTCTCGGTCAGTCCGGGAAAATCACCGATGCCGTCATTGTTGCTGTCGGCGAACGCCTTGACGTGCAACTGGTAGATGACGGCGTCCTTGTACCAAAGCTCGTCGGCTTCGCTTTGCGGCATCTCGGCAATGGCTGGCATAATGTTCATGGCGTGGCCTCACGCCAGACAACGGAAGAGGGCGGCCGGGTCGCGCGCGGGATCGAGACGCAGATGAACGCCGCCCCATTCCACGCCGTGGCGTTCGCCGGTGATGATGTTTTCAAGTGCTGCGACCGGTAGCAATTGCGTATCGTGGCGCACGTTGATGCTCCCCAGCGGCAGCCAGATATTGTGCGGACCGTGTGACATGGCGATGGCGCCGACAACGACATTGCTGTCGTCGGCTGTCGATTTGGAAAAAGCGATAACGTTGCCATCCTGGATATCGAGAAAATTCAAACGGGCGGTCTGGCGCAGCGCAGGGTTCGCGCGGCGCGCCATGTTGATGGCTGTGATGTAGTCCTTGATGTTGCCGGGTGCGTTCCAGTCCCGCACCTTGATCTCGTATTTTTCCGAGTTGAGGTATTCTTCCTTGCCCGGAATAGGCTCGTGCTCAAGAAGCTCGAAGCCGTTGTAGATGCCGTAACTCGCCGACAGCATCGCCGCGAGCGCGACACGCGACTTGAACATCCACGGCTCGCCGCCCTGCAAATGATAAGGCAGGATATCCGGCGTGTTGACGAAGAAGTTCGGCCGGTAATATTCGCGCTCGGGATAGCCGGTGAGTTCGCGTAAATATTCCTGCATTTCCCATTTCGACGTGCGCCAGGTGAAGTAGGTGTAGGACTGCGAGAAGCCGAGCTTGGCGAGGCCCTTCATCAGCTTCGGGCGGGTGAAAGCCTCGGCGAGAAAAATCACGTTCGGATGCTGAAGCTGGATATCCTTGATCAGCCATTCCCAGAATGGGAACGGCTTGGTGTGTGGATTGTCGACGCGGAAAATGGCGACGCCCTGATCGATCCAGAACCGGATCACGTTGCGCAGCGCGTGCCACAACGCCTGCGCATCGTCGGATTCGAAATCCGGGTTGTGGATGTCTTCGTATTTTTTCGGCGGGTTTTCCGCATAGCGCATCGAGCCGTCGGGGCGGCGCTTGAACCAGTTCGGATGGCTCTTCAGCCACGGGTGATCGGGCGAGCACTGGATGGCGAAGTCGAGCGCGATCTCGAGCCCGTGGTTTTTGGCTTCGCGCACGAGATCGCGGAAATCGTCGAGCGTTCCGAGTTCGGGATGAATGGCATCGTGTCCGCCGCTCTCGTCGCCGATCGCATAGGGTGAGCCGGGGTCGTTCGGTCCGGCCTTCAGCGCGTTGTTTCGGCCCTTGCGGTTGGTGTGGCCGATCGGGTGGATCGGCGTGAAATACAGCACGTCGAATCCCATCGCAGCGATATCGGGCAGGCGGGCGATGCAGTCGCGGAAGGTACCGTGCCGCCCCGGCACCGTGCCCTGGCTGCGCGGGATCATTTCGTACCACGCGCCTTCCACGGCGCGGGCACGATCAACCATCAGCGGGAAAGGCTTGGATTGCGTCAGGTCGGTGCGAATCTGGCTTTCGGCCATCGCCTGTTCGACCTCGTCTGTCAAAAGAGACGCGATGTCTCCATTTTGCAGGAAGGCTTCGCAAGCCGTCGTAATCGTCAGCGCGCTCGCCTTGTCGTGCGGATCGGCGCGCGTCATCATCGCAGCACCTTCCAGCGCGTCGAGTGAGACGTCCTGACCGGCATCCATCTTCGCCATCACGCCGTGCCGCCATGTCGCGAAGGCGTCGGTCCATGCCTCGATGACATAGAGATGACGGCCCACGGTTTGTGGGGTGAACGTGCCGGTCCAGCGGTCGTTGCCGTGCAGTTGCATCGGCGCGCGCTGCCATTCGTTGTCCGTTTCCAGCCGCCAGCAGAGGGCTGCGGCCGCGATGTCGTGTCCGCCGCGGAAAATATCGGCCCAGACCTCGACCGGCTCGCCTGCGATGCGCTTCACCGGGAAGCGTCCGTCGTCAACGCAGGGGAAAACATCCTCGATATGAAAAACACCGTTATCGGGGGACGTTGCCGGAAAGATGCCCGATTGTTGTTCAACTTTTTTGATGGGCGGAAGCACGGACATCCGGGGCGCCTTGTCGCGAATTGGGTGGGTGTCCCTTACCAATGGCGCAGATCACGAATGGTTCCCCTGGAACGGATTTAAGTGTGGCAGGTTAGCCGTAAGCTCGAACTATGCATGAGACCTGCCTTCATCCCCGGTGCGACAGAATGGATTTGTCTGAAAAAGTGTCCCGATACGGGATCGAAGCGAGCTTTATCGACGGCACCGGACAGACCCATACGATCGACGAACAGACTTTCCATCAGGTCGCGGAAGCGTTGGGGCAGGCGCCGTCGTTGTCCGCGCCGATTGTCATCCGCTGCGTGGATGGCGTGGATATCGATCATCTCGTCACGCGGCTGTCGCATCTGCATGACTGGCAGATCTTCGATTCCGATGCTCACCTGATCTTATCATCCGGCGCGGCGTCAGAGGCGCGGCTTCCTTTCGGGGTCTATCGTCTGCGCGGGCGGCACAGCGAGGCGGTGGAAACATCTCTCATCGTCGCACCGGAGCGAGCCTATGAAGGCGAGTTCGATCGTCGATGGCTTCTGGCGGTGCAGCTCTATGGCATCCGCTCGCACCGGAATTGGGGAATCGGTGACTTCTCCGACCTGCAGACCTTGATGCGATGGGCGGCAAGCCTGGGCGCGGCAGGCGTCGGCCTCAATCCGTTACACGCGTTGTTCGATGACGAGGCGGAGGATTGCAGCCCGTATTCGCCGAACAGCCGCCTGTTTCTGAATTGCATCTACATCGATGTCGCGGCGCTGCCGGAATTACCGGAATATTTCACGGCAGAGAACCGAGCGGAGATCGAGCGGCTGCAAAATTCCGAACTGGTGGATTATGCGGGTGTCGCCGCCTTGAAGCAGCGCGCATTGAGACGAGCCTTCGCGCAATTCAAGGCGCGCACCACGCTCAAGCGCAAATCATCTTTTGATGCATTTCGCAAACAGCGCGGACGGACGTTGTCACGCTTCGCCTGTTTTGAGGCGCTGCGCCGGAAATACCGGGCCGCGTGGTGGGAGTGGCCGGAGCCATGGCGGCAGCCGGATGACAATACGCTCGCGGAATTTCGCCGGGGCGATGATGCGGACGACATCGTCTTTACAGAATTCGTGCAGTGGTGCGCGCACGAGCAGTTACAGGCCTGCACCGCGCTGGGCGAAGAGCTTGGTCTCCCGGTCGGGCTTTATCTCGACATTGCGGTCGGCGTGAAGTCCGGCGGGTTCGATGCGTGGAATGAGCAGGCCGCGATTTCACGACGGCTGTCGGTTGGCGCGCCGCCGGACCAGCTCAACACCGCCGGGCAGGATTGGGGCCTCGCAGGCTTCAATACTTCCGGGTTGGAGGCGCGCAGCTTCGCGCCGTTTCGCGACATGCTGGCGGCTTCGATGCGCTATGCCGGCGCGGTGCGGCTGGATCATGTGTTGGGGCTCAACCGCATCTACGTGGTGCCGTCAGGCTTTCCGCCCAATCGCGGCGTCTACATCCGCATGCCGTTCGAGGCCATGCTGGCGAGCGTGGCGATCGAAAGCGTCGCGCATCGCTGCATCATGATCGGGGAAGATCTCGGCACGGTGCCGGATGGCTTTCGCGAAAGGCTGGCCGATTGGGCGGTCTGGTCCTACCGTGTGCTGGTTTTCGAGCGTGGCGAAGGCGGCGCGTTCAACGGGCCTGACAGCTACCCCGCACGCGCGCTGGTCACGTTCGGCACGCATGATCTTGCGACATTCGCGGGCTGGCGGAGTGGGCACGACATCGCGCTCAAGCAATCGCTGCACATCGATCCGGGCGAAAGCCCTGGCGACCGCGATAATGCCGTCGGTCTGCTTGAGCGTGCGCTGGATATAAAGAGTGGCCAGACGAGGGGATTTGAGTCGATATTGTCCTATCTCGCCCAAACCCCGTCGCGTCTCCTCGGCGTTGCGATCGAAGATCTGTTCGGCGTGCTGGATCAGCCGAATGTGCCGGGCACGACCAATGAACACCCGAACTGGCGGCGCAAGCTGCCATGGCCGCTTGAGGCGTGGGACGCTCACATCGATGTTAACGGACTCACGGAAGCGTTGCGGTCGCGGATTGTATCGCATTGATTGGATTGAAATACGTAACCGAGGTTGCGTTTTCGGGAACGAAATTTTTCGTGGCCTGTTGGAGTGACGTCACGGGATTGAGGAGATCCATATGTCACTCGGCACGATTATTCTGATTATTCTGATTATTGCTCTGCTTGGCGGTTTCAGCGGCATTGGCGGCGGCCCGTTCTACGGCACCGGCTATTACGGCGGCGGCGGGCTTGGTCTCGTCATTATTATTCTTGTAATCCTGCTATTGATGGGGCGCATCTGACGTCCATCGGATTTGAAAAGCCCGCCTGTTCAGGCGGGCTTTTTGCTGGGCGCATAATGCCGCATCTTCCGCTGCTCTCCGGCAGTTGATTTGGCCGAGGCGATTTCAGGTGGTTGATTTACCGCGCCGATGCAGGCGGCATAAGATCGGCTCGGCTATAGCCCCAGAGGGAGTACAAGATGACATCGAATTCGGCATTGGCTTCGGATGAAATCGGCCTGACCAGGGTCGCGCCTTTGACGCGGCGGGGATTCATGACGGCCTCTGCCGCAGCGGCGGCGGGCTATACGCTGGCTGCAGGCCCAGTGCGGGCGGATGTCATCAAGACCGACACCACCGGGCTCGAAACCGGGCCTGCCGCCATCAAGGTTGCGGGCGGGGAGATGCCCGGCTATTTCGCGCGGCCTGCCGGTGTGAAAAACCCACCCGTCATTCTGGTGGCGATGGAGGTGTTCGGGCTGCACGAATACATCAAGGATGTGGTGCGCCGCCTCGCCAAGCTCGGCGCCTTCGCGGTGGCGCCGGATTATTACTATCGTGCGGGCGTCGATCTCACCAAGATCACGGAAATTCCGAAGCTGATGCCGATCGTCAACGCCAAGCCGGACAGCGAATTGCTCTCCGACCTCGACGCCACGGCGGCGTGGGCGAAATCGCAAGGTGGCGATACGGGCCGGCTCGGCATCGTCGGCTTCTGCCGGGGCGGGCGCAGCGTGTGGGAATACGCCGCCCACAGCAGCCAGCTCAAGGCCGGTGTCGCTTTCTACGGTTCGCTGATCGACCCGCCGAACCCGCTCTGGCCAAAAAGCCCGATGCAGTTGGCGGGCGACATGAAGGCCCCTGTGCTTGGCCTCTATGGCGCGGAGGATCAAGGCATTCCGCCCGCTCAGGTCGAGCAGATGAAGGCTGCGCTGGCGGCCGCTGGAAAGACTGCGGAATTCCACATCTTCCCCGGCGCGCCGCACGGCTTCCATGCCGATTACCGGCCGAGCTACCGCAAGGAGCAGGCCGAGCAGGCGTGGGGCGAGATGCAGGCCTGGTTCAGGAAATACAAGGTTCTGACCTGATCTCCGGCTTGCCGTGCCGCCCGGACATGGCCAACAATGGTGAGTGCAAGCCGCAAACGGTTTGCTGTCGGGGGGCACAATGGAAGAGGCTGCAAAGAGGGCGAAGTCCCGCGGCATTGTCGCGGGACTTGTCATTGCGGGGTTGCTGGCGGCGCTGCCGCTCGCGGTCTGGATGGACCTCACCAATCTGACGGAAAGTTCGCTGCGGCGGCAGGCGAGCGATCTGAATTCCGTCATCACCGGCGTGCGGGGATATTACGCTCGCAATATCGTTGCGCGGGTGCTCGCCTCACCCGGCACGACGCAGGTGGTGCACAATTACGAAGAGATCCCGGGCGCGATTCCGATTCCCGCGACCTTGTCGCTCGAACTCGGTGCGGTCATCAGCGACCAGCAGAAGAATATCCATTACCGCTTCGTGTCGGACTATCCCTTCACCAATCGGGCCCCGCACAAGCTCGATGAATTTGAGAAGGCGTCGCTCGCGAGCCTGCGAGAAAACCCCAAGCAGGCGCTGGTGCATTCGGAATGGAGCCCGTTTCATGATCGCGTCCGCTACATTGTTCCAGTGACGATGGGTCCGGCCTGTGTCAGTTGCCACAATACGCATCCGGAAAGCCCGAAGCGCGACTGGAAGGTGGGCGACGTGCGCGCGATTCAGGAGATCGATATTTCCCAGCCAATCGCGGCGAACATGTTTTCGTTCAAATGGCTGCTGGGCTACTTCGTTCTGGCGGCTGTCAGCGGCATTTCGTTCCTGACCCTGCAACTCAAGCAGAGCCGGACGATCCGCCACATGAACACGGAGCTTGAATCGGCGAACGATTTCCTCGCGACGCTATCGATGAAGATTTCGCGCTATATCTCGCCGCAGATCTACACCAGCATTTTCAGTGGCCGGAAGGATGTCACCATTCATACCGAGCGCAAGAAGCTGACGATCTTCTTTTCCGATATCCAGAATTTCACGGCGACGACGGAGCGGCTGCAACCCGAACTGATCACGGAGCTGTTGAACGAATATTTCACCGAGATGTCCGCCATCGCGATGTCCTATGGCGGCACCATCGACAAGTTCATCGGCGATGCGATGCTGATCTTCTTCGGCGATCCCGAAACCAAAGGTGATGTGGCGGATGCGCAGGCCTGCCTGAAGATGGCGTGGGAGATGCAGCGCCGCCTCACGGAGCTGAACGCGAAATGGCGTCATGCCGGAATCGAGGAGCCGTTTCAGGTTCGCATGGGCATCAATTCGGGCTTCTGCAATGTCGGAAATTTCGGCAGCAACGACCGGATGGACTACACCATCATCGGGGCGGAGGCGAACCTTGCGGCGCGACTACAGTCTATTGCAGCGCCCGGACAGATCGTCATCAGCTATGAAACCTATGCGCTGGTGCGGGGCGATGTCGTCGCCCATGAGTTGACGCCGATCACGATGAAGGGGATTTCGCGTCAGGTCGTGCCCTATGCGGTGGACCGTGTGCTGGACGAGGGCAGCGGCAAGCGCGACATCGTGGTGGAACGGATGGCCGGGCTCGATCTTTATTTCAATCCGGGCGCCGTGGCCCCGGCGGATGCCGAGCGGGTGAAGTCCATTCTGGCCGATGCGATGGCGTCGCTGGAAGCCGGGCAGGCAAAACCGGCGTAAGCCGGTTTATTCGTCGGCAACTTCAGTCGAGGGACGGTCGCTGCCTCGGGCCGTTTCCTCGTGCCACTTGCCCTCGGAATCCTCGTATTGGATGACCTCGGTGCGTCCCGGCACCCGCTGTTCCGTGGCGGCAGCCTGGGCGGCATCGTAGGCCGCCTTGCGGCTCGGGAATGTCTCGGAAAACACGCCGTTGGATTTGTAAGCCCAGCCTCCGTCATGTTCGACGATCTGGTAGACGACCTTGGTCATGTTCGCCTCTTGTCTTGTCGTTGTGTCGTTTCTTGATGCTTTCTTGGCACTCAACGCACAGCTCCGGTTCCCGGTTCGCGCCGGACCGGCCTGACAGAACACATGGGAGGCCGCCGGCGGTCCTCAATGGGTGTGGCGTTAAGACTTTCACGCCTTGCAGGTGGAAAAACAGCGTGATGCAGGGGCCGAAATAGACGAGCAGCGAGCGCGCGACACCACATCTTGTCGCGAACGAAACCGGTCATGCTATGAATCGCTGATTCGGGCGCGTTTCGTTCCGCGCGTGTTCCAAAGGTTAAGGCGCGTTGAGATGTCCGTCGCAAAATGGGGCATCGCGCGCCGGGAAATCGAGCCGGGAGAGTCGCATGTGGAAATGGGCCGCTGTGTTCGCGATGACGCTGACATTGATCGGGCAGGCCGTCGCGCAGGACGTGCCCGGCATCGAGATCTGCACCGCCGAGAAAAGCATGGAGCGGCGGACGAGTTGCCTGCAGAGTAATGTCAATTTTCTGATGCGCAGCATCGCGAAGCTGACGCAGGATCACCAGCAGAAGCTCGACGCCGCCAACCGTCAGATCGATGCGCTGAAGGCATCCGTCGTCAGCCTTCAGGCGAAGGTCGGTGAATTGCAGGCGGCGAACGCCGCGAAGGCCGCGCCGCATCCGGCCAAACCGAATGATAAGCCGAAAGAACCGGCCGCGAAATAATGAGCGACGCGCAGCGTGATCCCTGTTTCGTCTATGTGCTCGGCTGCGTGCACAAGGGCCGCACCACCACCTATGTCGGCTGGACCAACGATGTCGAGCGGCGGCTGGCGCAGCATAATTCCGGCACCGGCGCGCGCTCGACGCGCGGGCGCACATGGGCGCTTCTGCATGTGGAGACGTTCGCGACCCGCAACGAGGCGATGAGCCGCGAATGGCATCTCAAGCGCGACCGCGCGTTCCGCAAGCGGCTGACGCAAAAGATAGCGTCCGGGTGAGGCGGGCTACTTCTCCCGCCGATTCAGGAAGGCGACGCGCTCGAACAGGTGCACGTCCTGCTCGTTCTTCAACAGCGCGCCGTGCAGGGGCGGGATCATCTTGCGCGGATCGCTCTCGCGCAGCACGTCTGGCGTAACGTCCTCGTTGAGCAAGAGCTTCAGCCAGTCCAGCAGTTCGGAGGTCGAGGGCTTCTTCTTCAGGCCGGGCATGTCGCGCAGGTCGAAGAACAGCCGCAGCGCCTCGTCCACCAGCCGCTGCTTGATGCCGGGGAAATGCACCTCGACGATCGCCTTCATCGTCTCGACATCCGGAAACTTGATATAGTGGAAGAAGCAGCGGCGCAGGAACGCGTCGGGCAATTCCTTCTCGTTGTTGGAGGTGATGACGATGATCGGCCGTTGCGCGGCCTTGATGGTCTCGCCCGTCTCGTAAACGTGGAATTCCATGCGGTCGAGTTCGAGCAGCAAATCGTTCGGGAATTCGATGTCGGCCTTGTCGATCTCGTCGATCAGCAGCACCGGACGCGTGTCGTGAGTGAACGCCTCCCACAATTTGCCGCGCTTGATGTAATTGGCGATGTCCGACACGCGCGGGTCGCCGAGCTGGCTGTCGCGCAGGCGCGACACCGCATCGTATTCATAAAGACCCTGTTGCGCCTTGGTGGTGGACTTGACGTGCCATGTCAGCAGCGAAGCCTTGAGCCCTTGCGCGATTTCCTCCGCGAGCACGGTCTTGCCGGTGCCGGGCTCGCCTTTCACCAGCAGCGGACGTTGCAGGTAGATCGCCGCGTTGACCGCGATCTTGAGGTCGTCGGTTGCGACGTAATTCTCGGTGCCGGTGAATTTCATGAAACCATACTTGGATCGAGAGGAGGCGCGGGCATTCACGGATGCATATGAAGATGTCTTCCGGAAAAGCCTCGCGAGGCGCTCCCAATGTAGGCAAAAAGCCGCCCCGGTAAAGCGCAAACCTGCATGGTGGTGTGCTTGACGGGCAGCCACCCGTGCGCGAACGTCACACGATGTTTCTGCAATTCTTCACATCGCTGCGGCAGGCCAATGTGCCGGTCACGTTACGCGAGTACCTCACCTTGATGGAGGCGCTCGACGCGGGCCTGCCCGAGCATAATGTGGAGAATTTCTACTATCTGGCACGCGCGGCGCTGGTGAAGGACGAGCGCAATCTCGACAAGTTTGATCGCGTGTTCGGCGAGACTTTCAAGGGGCTGGAGTCCCTGTCGGAGGCGGTCGAGGAAGCCGCGATCCCGGCGGAATGGCTGAAGAAGCTCACCGAAAAATATCTGACCGAGGAGGAGAAAGCCAAGCTCGAGGCGCTCGACTGGAACAAGCTGATGGACACGCTGCGCAAGCGGATGGAGGAGCAGAAGAAGCGCCATCAGGGCGGCACCAAACGGATCGGCACGGGCGGCACCTCGCCGTTCGGCGCTTATGGCTACAACCCCGCGGGCATCCGCATCGGGCAGGACGGAAACCGGAATTTTCGTGCCGTGAAGGTCTGGGACCGCCGCGAGTTCAAGGATCTCGACGGCAATGTCGAACTCGGCGTGCGCAACATCAAGATCGCGTTGCGCCGCTTGCGGAAATTCGCCCGCACCGGGGCTGCCGACGAACTCGATCTCGACACCACCATCAGGCAATCGGCCAATCGTGGTTATCTCGACGTGCATCTGCGGCCCGAACGGCACAACGCGGTCAAGGTGCTGATCTTTTTCGACATCGGCGGGTCGATGGATATGCACGTCGCGCAGGTCGAGGAGTTGTTCTCGGCGGCGCGCACCGAATTCAAGCACATGGAATATTTCTACTTCCACAACTGCCTCTATGAGAGCGTCTGGAAGAACAATCACCGCCGTTTCAACGAACGAATTCCGACATGGGACGTTCTGCATAAATATCCGTCCGACTATAAAGTGATCTTTGTCGGCGATGCGGCGATGAGCCCCTACGAGATCGCGGTGCCGGGCGGCTCTGTCGAGCACGTCAATGCCGAGCCGGGCGCGGTGTGGCTGCAACGGGTGATCCAGACCTATCCGAATGTCGTCTGGCTCAATCCCGAGCAGCGGCGATATTGGGACTATTCGGAATCCACGGCGATGATCCGCAAGCTGTTCGAAAACCGGATGTATGCGCTGACGCTCGAAGGCCTTGAGCAGGCCATTCGCGAGCTGGTGCGATAATTATGGAATGATCAGGGAGGTCTTATGGCTCAGACAATTCACCGCGGCATCAAGGCGCTGCTCGACGAAGCCAACCGCGAGGTCGAGGCGATCAAGGCGCCGGACCTGATTGTGTCGGCGAAGGATGAGAGCATTCTCATTGTCGACCTGCGCGATCCGCGTGAGATTGAGCGCGAGGGCCGCATCCCCGGCGCGTTTCATTGTCCGCGCGGCATGCTTGAATTCTGGCTCGATCCGGCGAGTCCCTATGCGAAGCCTGCCTTTCAGCAGGACAGGAAGTTCATCTTCCACTGCGCGTCGGGCTGGCGCTCGGCGCTGGCGGCCAAGACCGCGCAGGACATGGGATTGAAACCCGTCGCGCATCTCGACGGCGGCTTCACGGCCTGGCGCGAGGCGGGCGGACCGATCGAGCGCGTCGAGCCGCACAAGCCCAAAGCATGAGGATTAATCATGAGCGATCCGCTGGTCTCGACATCATGGCTGCGTGAACATCTCATCGATCCCGATGTCAGGATCGTCGACGCGGCCTACCGGATGCCGGCGATGCGGCCGCCGACGGCAGCCGAGGAATATGCCGCGCGGCATATTCCGGGCGCGGTGTTCTTCGATGTCGATGTGATCGCGGATCGCACCAGTTCGTTGCCACACATGTTGCCGAAGGCCGATCAGTTCGCGCGCGATGTCGGCGGGCTCGGCATCGGCAATGACGATCTCGTGGTGATCTACGATCGCGGCGACTACATGGGCGCGCCGCGCGCGTGGTGGATGTTCGGCGTGTTCGGTCATGATCGCGTCAAGGTGCTGGACGGCGGATTGAAGAAATGGATCGCCGAAAGCGGCGCGGTCGAGAGCGCTTCGGTGACGCCTGCGCCGAAAACCTTTCAGGCACGGCTCAATGACAAGCGCGTGCGTAGCCTTGAAGATGTGCAGAAGAATGTCGAAGCGCGCGCCGAGCAGGTGATCGATGCACGCTCGCGCGAGCGCTATGAAGGCGCCGCGCCCGAGCCCTGGCCGGGGCGCCGCTCGGGCCGGATTCCCGGCAGCCTCAACGTGCCGTTCACCGATCTGATCGATCCGGCGACAGGCGAGATGCGTCGCGTGAGTGAGTTGCAAAAGATTTTCAGTGCGGCCCATGCCGATCTCGCGCGCCCCATCGTCACCTCATGCGGATCGGGCGTGACAGCCGGTGTGCTGTCGCTCGCGCTGGCGCGCCTTGGCGTGGACAGCGCGCTTTATGACGGCTCATGGGCGGAGTGGGGATTACCCGACGGGCCGCCGGTCGCAACCGGCAAGCCTTGATAATTCAAGCAATGATCGACTGAGCGGTTGCTTCGCGCGGTGATGACTCTATCGGCGCGGCGGAAGGGTGCTGGCAACGGTCGGCGCAGGTGCTGCCGCGGTTGTAGCCGCCGGGGCGAACAGCGGGAAAAAGCTTTGCTCCACGGGTGGCGGCGGGGCCGGGCGAACAATGCGGCGGCGGTAATGATGATGCGCACGGGCGCGCGCACGCGCCTTGGCGCGGATCGCGGCGCGCTTCCGTGCGACGGCTCTGGTCTTGATGGCTGATACCGGTGCCGCCGCAGGCTTGGCTGCGGGTTGTGGCTGGGCCTCGATGCTGGCCGTGGTGATGGCATCGGTCAAAGGAATTGATGGCGGGTCCGGAATGACGATGCGCGGAATGCCCGCTTCGTCTTCAGGCGTGGCCGTTTCGGCTTCCGTAATAAGAGGAGTGGGCGCAGGGGTCGGAGCTGGGGCCAGAACCGGGTCTACCGGCTGTGAGGCTGGCGGCTCGGCAAGTGGTGGTTCAGCGGGTGGTGGCTCGACCTGCAACACCGCAAGTGTCGGCGTCTCGACGACGAAGCTGGAGACGGGGGTCTGCAGATTCCGCAGCGGGGCAGCGGCAAATTCCTCATGAGTCGCGCGCAGAAATGCCGCCGCACCCAGACCGAAAACCAGCACGGATGCCGCAAGGGCCACTATGATCGCCAAAAGCCGGAACCCGGGAAGCATGGTGCAATCGTGTCCTGCCAGCAGAGCGCGAAATCGAGAACCAAAGTCCTTGCCTGAGCGATGGGTGATGGGCCATGCGGCCTGTGGCCCAAAAACTACCGTCGAATCAGGATGATCCAAGGATAGCCCCGGATCGGCAGGCGCGCCGCCGAAAACCCCCGCAGGGCCCGAATTCACGGTGGATAGCGATTTTGTGTTCCCGAGTGTCGCAAAAAAGTCAGCACAGACAGGCTTTTTTGGTTCATGTCTTGAATGTGCCGCTATCGTGAGCGATTGCATTAACGATACGGTGTTCGCTTCGCACTATCATAGGGGCATGATGTCCAATCGCCTTTCGACGAGCCTTCTGGTGCTGGCCGCAAGCATGGCCGGAGTTCCAGCCACGCAGGCTCAGACCTATCAGCAGCCCGGCTATTATGGGCAGCAGCAGCCCGATCCCTACCAGCAGAACCGCGCGCCGGATTTCGACCGCGTCGGCGATCGCGGCGACGGCTCGCTCTCGCCGCCCGGTTTCCAGCAGCCCGGTCCGCCGCAGCCCGGCTATCAGTCATCCTCCGCGCAGCAGCCTGCCTACCCGCAGGGGCCGATCCTGTCGCCGGACGATCCGCGCTACGGCCGTCCGCCGGGGGCGCCGCCGCTGAATTACTCCAACAACGGCCAGCAGGGGGCGCCGCAGCCGCAGAACGCCTCGGGTTACGATAATCCGCGTCCGCCCGGCAGCGTCGATGCATCCGGCGCGCAGCGCCCGGCAGTCGATTCGCAAGGCCGTCCGATGACGGTCGCCGTCTTGCCGGCCGAGGACCAGCCGGAAACCGGCCCCCGTCAGGAATTGTCGCCGCGCCTGCGCCGTCAGGAGGTCAACTATCAGACCAAGGAGCCCGCGGGCACGATCATCGTCGATACCGCGAACACGCAGCTTTATTACATCCTCGGCCATGGCCGGGCGATCCGCTACGGTGTGCGCGTGGGACGTGACGGCTTCACCTGGACCGGCGTGCAGAAGATCACCCGCAAGGCCGAGTGGCCCGATTGGCATCCGCCGCCAGAGATGATCGAGCGCCAGCCCTATCTGCCGCGCTTCATGGCCGGCGGCGACGGCAACCCGCTCGGCGCGCGCGCTATGTATCTCGGCAATACGGTGTACCGCATTCACGGCACCAACCAGCCGTCGACGATCGGCAAGTTCGTCTCCTCGGGCTGCATCGGCATGCTGAACGAGGACGTCGAGGATCTGTTCGATCGCGTCAAGGTCGGCACCCGCGTCGTGGTGTTGCCGGGCGGTCCGCCACCGGCGGTTGCGACGGCTCAGCCCGCCGCCGATACGGCCGGTTATGGCCCGTCCGCCAGCGCCGCGCCGCAAGGCTCGGTCGGCAACGGTGCGGCCGGTGGCCAGGCGAACGCCAATTACGGCGTCCCCAATCAGGGTCCGGCGGTGGTGCCGCCACTGCCAAGCCCGGTGACGGTGCGCTGAGCGCGATCTTCTGAATCAAAAAGGGCTGGCTCGACATCGAGCCAGCCCTTTTTCTTTTCGCGGAATGTTTCGCGGCGTCAGACGATGCCGAGCGCGCGCATGGCCTCCGCCACGCGGATGAAGCCCGCGACATTGGCGCCGAGCACGTAATTACCGGGCGCGCCATAGGTGTCGGCCATCTCGGCACAACGGTCGTGGATGTTGTGCATGATGGTTTCGAGGCGCTTCTCGGTGGCCTCGAAGGTCCATGAATCGCGCGATGCGTTCTGCTGCATTTCGAGCGCGCTGGTCGCAACGCCGCCGGCGTTTGCGGCCTTGCCCGGCGCGAACAGGATTCCGGCGTCGAGGAACGCCCGCACCGCTTCCGGCGTGGAAGGCATGTTGGCGCCTTCGCCGACCGCGATCAGCCCGTTCTTCAGGAGCGTGCGGGCATCCTGCCCGTTGAGTTCGTTCTGCGTCGCCGACGGCATCGCGACATCCGCGGGCACGTCCCAGATTCGCCCCTCGGGCAGGAAGGTTGCGCCGCGTCCGCGCGCCTTCGCATAGTCGGAGACGCGGCCGCGCTTGGTTTCCTTGATTTCCTTGAGGAGCGCCAGATCGATACCGGCTTCATCGACGACATAGCCGCCGGAATCCGAACACGCGATCACGCGGCCGCCAAGCTCGGTCACTTTCTCGATCGTGTAGATGGCGACGTTGCCCGCGCCCGAGACGATCACCTTCTTGCCGTCGAAGCTCTGCTTGCGCGTGCGCAGCATGCGTTCGACGAAATAGGTCGCGCCGTAGCCGGTCGCCTCGGTGCGGACTTGCGAGCCGCCCCAGGTCATGCCCTTGCCGGTGAACACGCCGGATTCGTAACGGTTGGTGATGCGCTTGTAATGACCGAACATGTAGCCGATCTCGCGCTGGCCGACGCCGATGTCGCCGGCGGGCACGTCGGTATATTCACCGAGGTGACGATACAATTCCGTGACGAAGGACTGGCAGAAGCGCATGATCTCGCGATCCGAGCGTCCCTTCGGATCGAAATCGGAGCCGCCCTTGCCGCCGCCGATCGGCATGCCGGTGAGCGCGTTCTTGAATGTCTGCTCGAAGCCAAGAAACTTGATCGTGCCGAGATAGACCGTCGGATGAAAACGGATGCCGCCCTTGAACGGGCCGAGCGCCGAATTGAACTGAACGCGGAAGCCGCGATTGATGTGAATCTTGCCTTTGTCGTCGGTCCACGGCACGCGGAAAATGATCTGCCGCTCGGGCTCGCAGATGCGCTCGATCAGGGCGTCTTCGGCGTAATGCGGATGTTTGGCGATGACGGCGCCCAGACTGTCGAGCACCTCGCGGACCGCCTGATGGAATTCTTCTTCGCCGGGATTGCGGCGCAGGACATCGGTAAAAATTGGCTGGAGTTTTTCGTCGAGCATTTAATCCTTCACCTGTGAGTTCTCAGAAACGACAGCATGCAGCCGCTCTCGAAGGCGGACCTCGCGAGTGTTGGATGATGTCGTTTGCGCCCGGCGCGCAAAATCGTGGTAGGTGGCGCGGGAAGCAGCGTCAATCGCTGAAAAGCGCGTGCGACATTCTGCGCGCTTGACGCTCATCGCTCCGTCCGGAGCGGCGAGGCGACCGGAAACTTCACTCCCGGTCCGCGCCCGTTCGAGCCGATCTGGAACGGGGACGGAACTTCGCCATTCGCGTGCGCGCGATGGCATGCGCCAAAGCAATGCCGCGGGATTGCCTGAAACGCGATTTGCGGTGGGAAAGTACTGAAAAACCTAACGTTCGAACCCTTGCGAGAGCGATCGAAGGCAGCCGATGGTTGCCCTTTTCGGCCCGTCCCATTACATCAGCAGCAAGTAAAAATTCCCGCATAGGTTGGCTTCCCGAGAGGCTTTGAAGGATCACGATGGCGCGCCAGTTCGTCTATTTCATGCAGGGCCTGACCAAGGCTTATCCCACTCGCAAGGTGCTCGATAACGTTCATCTGTCGTTTTACCCGGACGCCAAGATCGGCGTGCTCGGCGTCAACGGCGCGGGTAAATCGACGCTGCTCAAGATCATGGCCGGCATCGACAAGGATTATAACGGCGAGGCCTGGGTCGCCGAAGGCGCGCGCGTCGGTTATCTCGAACAGGAGCCGCAGCTCGATCCGAACAAGTCGGTCCGCGAGAACGTGATGGAAGGCGTCGCCAAGCAGAAGGCGATCCTCGACCGTTACAACGACCTTGCGGTGAACTACTCGGACGAGACCGCCGACGAGATGACGAAGCTGCAGGACGAGATCGAGGCGCAGGGCCTGTGGGATCTCGACAGCAAGGTCGATCAGGCGATGGACGCGCTGCGTTGTCCGCCGGACGATGCCGATGTGACCAAGCTCTCGGGCGGCGAGCGCCGCCGCGTCGCATTGTGCAAGCTGCTGCTCGATGCGCCGGATCTGTTGCTGCTCGACGAACCGACCAACCACCTCGACGCCGAAAGCGTGTCGTGGCTCGAAGGTCATTTGCGCAACTATCCGGGCGCGATCCTGATCGTGACCCACGATCGCTACTTCCTCGACAACGTGACCAGCTGGATTCTCGAACTCGACCGCGGCAAAGGTATTCCCTACGAGGGCAATTATTCGTCGTGGCTTGTTCAAAAGCAAAAGCGCCTCGAGCAGGAGGGCCGCGAGGACGCCGCGCACCAGAAGACGCTCGCGCGCGAGCAGGAATGGATCGCGTCCTCGCCGAAGGCGCGTCAGGCCAAGTCCAAGGCGCGTTATCAGCGCTACGAAGACCTGCTCAAGCAGGCAAACGAGAAGCAGAGCCAGACTGCACAGATCATCATTCCGGTGGCGGAGCGTCTCGGCAACAACGTCATCGATTTCGAGGGCCTCACCAAGGGGTTTGGTGACCGCCTCCTGATCGACAACCTCACCTTCAAGCTGCCGCCGGGCGGCATCGTCGGCGTGATCGGCGCCAACGGCGCGGGCAAGTCCACGCTGTTCAAGATGATCACGGGGCAGGAAAAGCCGGATGCCGGCACCATCACCACGGGTGAATCGGTGCATCTCGGTTATGTCGATCAGTCGCGCGATGCGCTCGACGGCAAGAAAACCGTGTGGGAGGAAATCTCCGGCGGTAACGACCAGGTTCTGCTCGGCAAGAAGGAAGTGAACTCGCGCGGCTATTGCTCGGCGTTCAACTTCAAGGGCGCCGACCAGCAGAAGAAGGTCGGCGCGCTGTCAGGTGGTGAGCGCAACCGCGTGCATCTTGCCAAGATGCTGAAGTCCGGCGCCAACGTGCTGCTGCTCGACGAACCGACCAACGATCTCGACGTCGATACGCTGCGCGCGCTGGAAGAGGCGCTCGAGGATTTCGCGGGCTGCGCCGTCATCATCAGCCATGACCGCTGGTTCCTCGACCGCATCGCCACCCACATGCTGGCGTTCGAGGGCGACAGCCATGTCGAATGGTTCGAAGGCAATTTCCAGGATTACGAGAAGGACAAGCTGCGCCGTCTCGGCCAGGATGCCGCGATCCCGCATCGGGTGAAGTACAAGAAGCTGACGCGGTAGGTTCGATCATGGCTGACTGGGACGCGCGCCAATATCTCAAATTCGAGGATGAACGCACGCGCCCGTCGCGCGATCTGCTCGCGCAGATTCCATTGACCGCGCCGCGGCATGTGGTCGACATCGGCTGCGGGCCGGGAAATTCCACCGAGCTTCTGGTGCAGCGCTGGCCCAACGCGACGGTCACCGGCATCGACACCTCCGCCGATATGCTGCGGCAGGCGCGCGAGCGTCTGCCGAACGTCGAGTTCATCGAGACCAATGTTTCGCACTGGAAACCACCAGCGGACGCCGACGTGCTGTTCGCCAACGCAATCTTCCAGTGGGTGCCGGATCATCTTGGGCAACTGAAAAGGCTGCTCTCGGGCCTGCCGCAGGGCGGCGTGCTCGCGGTGCAGATGCCGGACAATCTCGCCGAGCCGACGCATGTGCTGATGCGCGAGGTGGCCCTGGATGGGCCTTGGCGTGACGCTCTTTCGGATGTCACCCGGCTGCGCGACATACTCCCGTCACCGCGCGTCTATTACGATGCCTTGCAGCCACTGTGCTCGCGGTTCGAGCTTTGGCACACGGGTTACAATCACGTCCTCAACGATGCGGCCGAGATCGTCGAATGGGTCAAGGGAACTGGGCTGCGGCCGTTCCTCGATCCGCTTGAAGTGCCTCAGCGCAAGGAGTTCCTCGCGCAATATACCGCGCGCGTGGCGGCAAGCTATTTGCCGCAGCAGGACGGCAAGGTGCTGCTGCATTTCCCGCGTCTGTTTCTGGTCGCGGTGCGCTGAAGCGTTCCGGCGGCGGAAAAAGCCGTCGCGGCGGAGGGCTGGCGAAGCGCGGGGATGGCGAATCTGGCATGATTCCCTCCTGAGATTCGTCCTGAACCTGCCGGAGCCAGTCCCATCATGTCGCTGACCCCAGAGACGCCGCTGCCACCCAAGGGGGTGGGCCTGCGTCCGATCCCGATGCTGATCTTCAGTTCGCGCTGGCTGCAATTGCCGCTCTATATCGGGTTGATCGTTGCCCAGTGCGTCTATGCCATTCTCTTTTTGAAAGAGCTTTGGCATTTGATGAGCCACTCGTTCGATTTTACCGAGCAGCAGATCATGCTGGTGGTGCTCGGGTTGATCGACGTGGTGATGATCTCGAACCTCTTGGTGATGGTGATCGTCGGCGGCTACGAGACGTTCGTGTCGCGCCTCAACCTTCAGGGCCATCCGGATGAACCGGAGTGGTTGAGCCATGTCAACGCCAGCGTGCTCAAGATCAAGCTCGCGATGGCGATCATCGGCATTTCCTCGATTCATCTGTTGCGCACCTTCATCGAGGCGGGCAACCTCGGCGGTGTCGGGCGGACCACCAACTACACGACCGAAGGCGTGATGTGGCAGACCATCATTCATGTCGTGTTCGTGCTCTCCGCGCTGGGCATCGCGTGGGTCGATCGCATTTCGGCTGGACTCGAGGGCACCGGCGAGGAAGCCGGCCACGCGGCGCACTGAGGGGACCGGGCTTGGCTGCAAGGACCATCAACCGTCGCGGCCTTGTACTCGGCCTTTGTCTGGGTCTTGCTTTTTGTTTCGGCAGGCTGGGACCGGCCCGTGCCGCCGATGACGGCTTCACGCGCTTCGTCGCCTCGCTCTGGCCGGATGCCGAGAAGGCCGGAGTCACGCGCGCGACGTTCGAGACGCAGACGCGCGACCTCAAACCCGATTACAAATTGCCGGACCTGATACTTCCGGGCCGCCCCAAGACCGGCGCGCCGTCGCAGGCCGAGTTCGTTCAGGTGCCAGCGGATTATGTGAAGGAAGCGCGGATCGCACGGCTCGCTGTCGATGGCCAGCAGCTTGCATCGAAATATCACGACACGCTCGCTGCTATCGAGCGCCGCTTCGGTGTGCCGGGCACGATTATCCTCGCGATCTGGGGGCGCGAAACAGATTACGGCCGCTACCAGTTGCCCTATGACGGGCTGACCGTGCTTGCGACGCAGGCCTATGTCGGCCGCCGCAAGGATCAGTATCGCAATGAGTTTATCGAAGCGCTGAAGCTGATCCAGCACGGCGACGTCACGCGCAAAGGCTTGCGGACGTCATGGGGCGGCGCGACGGGGCTGACGCAATTCCTGCCATCCGAGCTTGCCAAGCACGGCGTGGACTTCGACAAGGACGGACACATCAACATCTGGACCTCGGTGCCGGATGCCCTGGCGTCCGCCGCGCAGCAACTCGTCAACAAGGGCTGGCAGCGCGGCATCCGCTGGGCCTATGAGGTGAAGGCGCCGCCGCGCGCCGATTGCACCGAGGGCGTGCCTGAAGTGACGAAGCCGCTCGGCGAATGGCTGCGCGAGGGCTTCGTGCCGGTTCGCGGACGTCAGTTGAGCGCGGCGGAAAAAGCGACGCCGGCCTCATTGTTGCAGGTCGAAGGAATTTACGGCCCGTCTTTCCTGGTGACGAAGAACTACTTCGTCATCAAGGAATACAATTTCTCCGATCTCTATGTGCTGTTCGTCGGCCACCTCAGTGACCGGATGAACGACGGTCAACCCTTCGCAACGCCGTGGTCCGCGTCATCGCAATTGCGGACCACTGACGTCGAGGCGATGCAGAAGAAGCTCACCGAGATCGGGCTTTACGCCGACAAGATCGACGGCAAGGCAGGCATGCTGACGCGCGCAGCCCTCGGCGCGTATCAGAAGCGCGCGGGATTGAAGGTCGATTGTTGGCCGAGCGAAAGTGTGCTGCGAGCGATGCAGGCAGGGCGCTGATCCTCGCGCTGTTGCGCGATCAGTTGCAGACCTGAATGCTTCGGATGTGCCAGCCGTAACCATCCCACCAGCGCTCGGTGCCGAGGCGGCATCCCGGAACGACATAAACCCGCGGCGGCGGCACATAGACCGGCGCGCGGTTGTCAGGAAGGTCGGCGGCGAGGGCAGGCATCGCATCGGCGAGCAAGCCCGAGACCGTTGCAAGGACGAACAAGGCGCACAGGGTTTTCATGGGCATCACTCCTCGGGCTTCCCGCGGTGCTGCCATCGAAACCTGAAATGTTTAAGGAGACTGGAATCAAAACACCCCGGCTGGTGAGGCCGGGGTGTTGGTATTCAAACTCTTAAACGGTCAGAGCCTGCTTAGTCGCAGATCTGAACGCGACGGACGCGCCAGCCGTAGCCATCCCAGAAGCGCTCACGGCGCCAGTAGCAGGGCGGACCCGCGACATAGGCCGGGCCGGGGCCGTAATAGGCCGGCGGAGGGGCGGACGCGGCAGCGCCGCCAATGATGGCGCCTGCGGCGAGACCACCGAGGACGCCCGCAGCAACGGCTCCTCCGTCGCGCGCACTTGCCGGCGCGGGCGCGAGGCTTGCTGCTGCAAGGGCGGCGGCCGCTGCGGCTGCCAGGATCATCTTCTTCATGGCTTCACCTTTCGAATTATGAACGGCCCGGACAACGGTCACCGCGCCTGAAGGTTGCACCGGACGCTTTGAATGGGGGCTGAACGGGCGCGCCTGCTTTCTGCCATGAACTTTTAGGCCGCGCAGCAAAAATCCGGGCATGTGGCCTTGGATTCTGCGTAAAGCCGCAAAATTCAGGAGAAATTCCAGATAATTAAATTGGCCTGGCCAAACTGGGGCGGCATCCCGGTGGACAGAAATTCTGGCCTCGAATGAGGGCGGAAGCGAATCTATCGAGGAATCGGGCCGATTATATTTTTGATGCGGCCGGCGCGGGATGAGGCTGCTCCGCCTCGGCGGCAAAGCCTTTCGCCAGTGCGTGATACACGCCTTCCGTGCAGATCAGGCGCGAGGTTGCATGGCCGATCAGCGCCGCCGCCATCAGCGGCACGACCATCGCGTGATTGTCGGTCATCTCGGTGACGATCACGAAGGCGGTGATGGGCGCCTGCACGACGCCTGCGAAATACGACACCATCCCGAGCAGCATCAGGGCGCTCAGGGCGGTGTCGTGAAACAGCGCCGCGACGTTGGCGCCAAGGCCTGCGCCAATGGCCAGCGAGGGCGAGAAGATGCCGCCCGGAATGCCGCCGATCGCGGCAAAGGTCGTTGCCAGGAATTTCAGGATGCCGAAGCTTTCCGGCAGGGGATGTCCGCCCTCGAGCGCTGCCTTCACCTGCGTATAGCCGGTGCCGTAAATCGTATCGCCTGACACGATCCCGCAGATCGCGACGGCGAAGCCGCAGGCCAGCGCGAACAGCAACGGATAGTTCTTGATAGCGTAGCCTGCAGGGTGGCGGATGCCGCGCGCCATCAGGATGAGGATGCGGCTGAAGACGCCGCCCGCGAGGCCGCCGACGACGCCGCACACCGGTACGGCAAGCCAGTCCATGCCCATGCGAAGGGTCGCGGGTGTGCTGCCGAAATAGGAGTAGTTGCCCATCAGCGAGAGCGACGTCAGACCGGCGGCGATCACAGCCGCGATGATGAGGCTGCTGGTGCGTGTCTCGAAGGCGCGGCTCATTTCCTCGATGCCGAACACGATGCCCGCGAGCGGGGTGTTGAACGCCGCCGCGACGCCGGCAGCGGAGCCCGCGAGGATCAGGCCGGGCTGACGGCGCGGAGAAAACCGGCCGAGTGCGAACATGATCGATGCGCCAACCTGAACCGTCGGGCCTTCGCGTCCCACCGATGCGCCGCAGATGAGGCCGAGCAGCGTCAGCAGCACCTTGCCGATGGCGATGCGGATCGACACCAGCGTGTTGCGCGCGGTCGGGTCGGTGAGGTGGCGCGCGGCGATGGCCTGCGGAATGCCGCTGCCCTGCGCGTTCTGGAAATATTTGTTGGTCAGATAGACCGACAGCATGAAGCCGAGCGGCGTGACGATCAGCGATGCGTAACGTTCTTTCGCGATCAGCCATGCGAATGCGATCTGGGCCTGATCGGAGAGCAACGCCAGCCCGACTGCCGCACCACCCACCGCGACGCCGCCCAGCAGGAAGATGGCGCGCCGCTGCCAGCGGGCGGAAAACACGCGAGCGTGCCGGACGTAACGGTTTCTTTGATACGGTGTCATGTTGGCGGTGCGTCGATGCTGAGGGGCACTGGCAGCCGAAAGAAATACGGCAAGGGTCCTACGATGGTCCTAATGCATCGTGCGTGCCAAAAGCGCCATGCCGTTGGTGCCGATCAGGCGATATTTTGGGCACGCTGTTTCATATCCCGAAACGAAGAAGGCTCCGAAGCTGTGCCGATTGCATCGCACAGCGCCGGAGCCCGGATCGACAGGCATCGCACAAGGCGATGCGGAAATCAGAACAGCGAGGCGTACTGGGTGAGGCCTGCGCGCTGGGCGAAGTTCATCGCCACCTGGCGCTGCCGGTCGTCCAGCGTTTCCAGAAGCGGCGTCACGGCCGGAGCGGCGCGGCGAACGGCTTCCTCGGTCACCGGTCCGCGCGACAGCGCGCGCAGCGCGGCGACGACCGCCGGCCAGTGTTTTTCCTGCTCGGCCTTGAGCTTGAGCGCGGCGTGGCAGCGCATGATCGCCACTTCGCTCATCGCGATGTGGAGGACGGAGGCCTTGGCGGGCTTGACCGATGCTTCCTGTGCGACGACGGGTGCGCTCATCGACATCAGGGCAACAGCGATAGCAATCGGAAGTATCCGCATGATCCTCACTTCGTATTGTCGGGGTTTGTGCACGTGCGAAGTACGTGCCTTATGTGACCAAAATGCGATCAAGCAGTTAAGAAAACGCCAACGCGTTAATGCTGGGGATAGTTTAAATTATTGGAATTGTTTGCCTTTCAAGATGTCATGCAGTTTTGCCGTAACACTCGTCCATGATTGTTGATCGGGGAACACCGGTTTTCCGGGAACGGCGTCGCCGGGGAGGCGGAAGCGGGCAGGCGGGGCCTGGATAACGGCCAGTTTGGAATAGCTTGAAACTGGCCGTTTTGCTTTTGCATCCGGTCAGGGAGGATGACATATCAAAGGGGACCTTTCTTACCGCCAATGTTGGTGCTGATGATCGTCTGTTCCTGCAATGTGTTGAGCGACCACGATGTTCGCGGTGTCGTGACCGACACACAGCAGCCTCCCCGGACGGCAGGACAGGTCTATGGCTGCCTCGGCTGCAGCGCTCAGTGTGGCCGTTGCGCCCGCACCATCCGCAAGATCATGGATGAAGCTCTCGGCGCTTGCGCCAAATCCTGCTGTGCAGGATGCCCGCACACCGCTGCGGTGGCAGATAATACTGATTCTGCTGAAAAAGCTCCGCTGAACGAAGCGGCCTGATCCTCGGCTTTCGCGAGTCTCCCTACAATTTCATGTGCGGATGTGTCGGCTTGCCCCGGCTCCAAATCTCATTTAGAAGCGTTCTAAACTAGGTTTCGGCTCGTTTCAGGAGATAAAAGGAGTGGCCATGAAGGGTGATCCGAAGGTTGTCGACTATCTGAACAAGGGTCTGCGGAGCGAACTCACGGCCATCAACCAGTACTGGGTTCATTTCCGCCTTCTGAACCACTGGGGCCTGAAGGAACTGGCCAAGCAGTGGCGCAAGGAATCGATCGAGGAGATGCATCACGCCGATCGCTTCACTGATCGCATCCTGTTCCTCGACGGGTTTCCGAACATGCAGGTGCTCGACCCGTTGCGTATCGGCCAGAACGTCAAGGAAGTCATGGAGTGTGACCTCGCCGCCGAACATGGCGCGCGCGATCTCTACCAGGAGGCCGCCACCTACTGCCACAGCGTGAAGGATTACGTCTCGCGCGACCTGTTCGAGTCGCTGATGAAGGATGAGGAAGGTCACATCGACTTCCTCGAAACCCAGCTCGATCTTATCGCGCGGGTTGGCCTGCAGCTCTACGAACAGCGTCACATGGGCCACATCGGCGACGACAATCCGCCGGAAGAAGCCTGATCGCGTTCGCGATAACGTTTTAGGATTTTGCCCTTTTGTCCCGCATCGGCCCAGACGTTGCGGGACAATTTGCGAGGACGGCATCGATTGCCGTCTTGCCGCCGTCGGTCTCGAAATCCGCCACGGTGCGGCCTGCGTTCAGCGACCTGATCCTCACCACTAGCGATTTCGACGACGCCAATTCCTGCGTGAATTGCGCGACCGTCGCACCATCCTCGATCACGATGACCTTGTAGCCGAGCAGCACGCGTGAGGGCACGTTGTCGTGGCCCGGCTTGTCGTCAAACCGGTAGCCGAGCTCCGAATTAAGATCGCTGCCGATCCTGAACTCGAACGAGAAACGGATAATTGGTCTGTTCTCGAAGCAGGTGAGCTGGATGACCGCGGGCTTGGTGTGAGGCACCGCGCTGTTGGAGGAGTGCTGGGTCGCGAGCTGTGCGCTTGGCACCGGGACTCCGGTGATGCGGTCCGGTGTCCGCTCGATCCGCCAGTTGCCGGCGGCGATCGTATTGGCCTCGTTCTGGAATACGGATGGATCGCGCGTGCTGCACGCCCCCGTTACGGCGGCCAGTCCCGCTATCGCGATGCCGGACACTACGTTCTTGATTGTCTTGTACACACTCGCGCCCCCACGAGAGACGCCAGTCTGCAATCGGAAATGGCGGGACGCAAGGATTTCCCGCGCCGCTCGCGTTTCAACTCTAGTGTCCTGAATCAAAAGTTCGCCTCACCATGCCGCACCTTCAGGAGCGAACTTCTAAACCACCACACTAGCGGGACGATTGCAGATCGGTGGCGCACATGGCCACGATCACGGCCAGCAGCAGGCACCAGAAGCCGACATAGGAAAACAGCAGTGCCGAAATCGCGCAGCCGCAGGCGAAGGCTAAGATGGTGCAGCACAGCCGGCCAAGCCGCGCGCGGGTTGCGGCCCGCTGCTCGGGGTGGGCACGGGTGAGGAGGTCGACGGCATCCAGCGTCGCCTGCACGGTAGAGCCGGTCATCATGGTGGAGGGCGGCATGTCCGCGAGGTGGACGCGCTGCACGGCCGTCTGCATCGCCATTGCAGCAACGCCGGCAGCGCTGGTCCAGAGCGCGATTGAGGAGTCGCCGTCGGAAAACGGTCCGTGCCAGATCGCCATGACTGTAAAGGTGATAAGAAGCAGGATCTTGGTGACGAACAGAATCGGCATGGCCGGCCAATTTCGCCGGCGCATGGCGGTGCCTGCGAGACGGGCGAGCGCCACGATGACAACGAATTCCGGCAGCGCCAGCAGTTTGCCGATAAAGCCGTGACCGCCGCCGATGATCGCAGCTCCCATGGTCACGAAGTTGCCGGTGACATGGGCGACGAACAGCCCGTGCAGGCCGAGAAAGCCTGCGGTATCGACGACGCCGCCATTGAAGGCCAGCAGGATCGCGATGGTGAGCGGGTGGGTCAGATATTTCATGCGGCACCTGCTGGGGAATCAATCACTCCGAACTATGCCGGGCGGAATGATTCCGGCAAGGTGCCAGGCACAAGGAGCGGCTTTGTTTTCGGCTCCGGACGGCAAAAAGCCCCGGCAAGGACCGGGGCTTTGAGCGGGACTTTGAAAAAGTTCGTGGTACCGGAATCGATACCGCTCTACTTCGCCGTCGCGGCGATGAAGTCGGCCAGCTGCTGGCTGTAGAATTTCGCATTCGCCGTGGTCGAATGGCCACGTGTCTCGGTGCTGGCCGGGATGAGATAGATCTTTCCATTCTTCACGCGCTTCATCGCGGCTTCCGTCACGCCGGTCTCCGGCGGGTTGCGCTCGTCGTCGGCCGCGTTGATGAGCAGCACCGGCGCCACGATCTTGTCGAGTGCCGCGGACGGATTGAAGTCGTGCGACGCATCCCACTGATAAACGAAGTCGTTGGCGTCGGCGTGAAACGGCCCGTTGATGCGGGCGTCGTACATCTTGTCGGCCTTCTCGCCGGTGGGCGCGAGCGTCTGGTAGCCGAGCGTGCCGCCAGCCGAGGCGAGGCCAAATGCCGCCACCGCGTATTTGATCATCGGCGGCTGCGTCGTGTAGTTGCCGTTCATGTAGCCGGGATCGTTGCGGATCGTCTCCAGCATCGCGCGGCGCAGGAGCCAGTTGCGCGCCGCCATTTCGGTCGGCTGCGAGGCCATCGGCACCAGCGCATCTGCGAAGGTCGGGTATTTCTCGCCCCACAGCCAGGTCTGCATGCCGCCCATCGAATTTCCGATGATGAGGCGCAGGTGCTTCACGCCGAGTCCTTGCGTGACGAGCTGGTATTGCGCCTCCACCATGTCGTCATAGTCGTATTTCGGGAATGCGGTCTTCATGCCGTCGGACGGCTTCGACGATTTGCCATGACCGATGCCGTCCGGAATGATGATGAAATATTTGGTGGCGTCGAGCGGTTGGCCGGGGCCGAACAACTGGCCTGCAAAGGTCGGCGTCAGCATGGTCGCCGTGCTGCCGCCGGAGCCGTGCAGCACCAGCACCGGCTGGCCGGTAGGCTCGCCCACGGTCGCATAATGCAGCTTTAGCTCCGGCATGGTCTCGCCGGTGTGGAATTTGAAATTCCGGGCGATGAAGTCGCCTTGCTTCGGCGTGGGATAATCGGCGGCCTCGGCTGCGCCGAGTGAAAAGGAAGCTAAGGTCATCGCGACACAGGCATGGACTAATTTCATGTTGTTTTCTCCCCAGGGCGGCCGCTTGACGGGCCGCTCGGCGAGAAAGCTAACATGACACCAAAATCGCATGAGGTGAGATTTTTGTGAGAAGCAAGGGAATAAAATCGCCGGCTTGCTAAGATGATCTGCCAGATGGCCGCGTGTTGCAGATGGTTGTGGTATTGGGAATTCGAGACTGCGAAGCATGAGGGTTGCATGACTCCATCGGAGAAAATCGACGGGTTGATCGCGAGCATCACGGACTGGCGCGGTGAGACTTTTGCCGCTGTTCGCAAGACCATTCTCGCGGCTGACAAGGAGATCGTCGAGGAATGGAAGTGGATGGGTAGCCCGGTGTGGTCGCGCGACGGGATCATCGCGGTTGCCAACGCTCACAAAGGCAAAGTGAAGCTGACCTTCGATTACGGTGCGAGGCTTCCCGACCCGGACAAATTGTTCAACGCAGGCCTCGAAGGCAACCAGAGGCGGGCGATCGATTTTTTCGAAGGCGATAAGGTCAACTCACGTGCGCTGAAGGCGCTTGTGCGCGCGGCGATTGAGTTCAATCAGACTAAAAGGAAGAAAGCGCCGAAGGCTGCGAAGAGCGCTAAAAAGAAAACATAAAGCCGCGGAGCAGTTCTGATCCCCGGATCAGACCCGATGATCCGAACATTTTGATGAAGCGCGAACGCCAACGGATCGCATCAGCGTTCGTCAGCTTTAGCTATGAGCCGGCACCTCAATCCCGTCTGACGAATATTGTCTTATTTTGTTGCGCAGCGTTCGCACCGAGACGCCGAGAACACGCGCCGCGCGCGTGCGGTTGCCGCCACAGCGGACGAGGGTCTGCAAGACAAGCTCCCGCTCGATCTCTCCGACTGTCGATCCAATCAGAAACGGAACGACCTCATTCGGGGTCGTTGCCGGATTCAACGGCGGAAGTTCCAGCGCGTGGACAGATGAGTTTTGTGAATCTTGGGCCATCAGCATCTCCCGATCGATACCAATCCTCTCGGGTTGAGAGAACATTTGAACGGATAGCCCCCCAGTGATGCGAAGGGTCGGCGCGTATGGTTAACGAATTCCTAATTCCCGGCTAATCCCTTCATGGAACTGATGATTTTGACTTCGCCGAATTCGCTGCATTGCTGCCATCGTCTTGATAGCTCTCGACTTTTTCAAGCTGGTGTTTGTGCGAGAGTTATCATTCACGAGTTGTTACGTCGCGCTGCTGCGATCGCGCACACGATATAATTTCAAGTTTCATTCTGCTTGGCTGCGAACGCGATTCGGCGAAGACGTTCGCGCTGTGATTGTGTGCAACCGTATGTGCCGCTATTTCTTTTGCAAAAGCTGTTCGCGCAGTTTCATCAACCGGTCGAGTTCTTCGTTCTGTTCGGCGATCCGGTCGGCATTGCGTGCTTCGTCGGCGGCGCCGGACTCCGCGGCGGCCTGTTCGGTGATCTCGCGGATGTTGTCGCGTGCGATGGCGATGCGCTCATCGATTTCCTGAAGTGACAGCGGATTGTTGCTCATGGCGCTATCCTCGCTTCATGGTTTCCGGGCGGTCAGTCCGATCACGGCCGACATGCCGGAATGGCCGGGGCCTTCCTGCAGTTCGCGTTCTTCCTCAACGATGCGGACGTCATCGTAATCGCCGAACGCGCGCTCCAGCAGGTCGCGCGTATAAAGCTGCGCGACATTCTTCGGCCCGCCGGTGGCGTAATCAAGTTGCTTCGGCGTATAGCCCTGCAGAATCAGGAGCCCGCCGCGCTTGAGTGCGCGCCGCATGCCGGCCCATTTCTTCGGGCGCTTCTCGGGCGTGCTGAACTGGGTGAAGATTTCCGCGACGACGTCGAACGCTTCATCGGGGTAGGGCCACTCGTGCGCATCGGCCTCGACGAAGTTGACGGTGACATTATTCTCGGCCGCGAGCTTGCGTCCCTTGGCTTGCGCTGACGGCGAGAAGTCGGTCGAGGTCACGTCGAGGCCCTGCATTGCGAGCCAGACGCCGTTCCGTCCTTCGCCGTCGGCAACCGCGAGGGCCCTTCCCGTGCGCGGGAGCAACGGTTTGCAGTGCACCAGAAACTCGTTCGGCTCCTTGCCGAAGCGATAGTCCGGCGAGGCAAAACGGGCCTCCCAATGATCGAGGTCTGGGTTCTGTGACATGTCTTGAATTACAGCACTCTTTGCGCCGGCAGTCACCTGGAGCTCCGAACGGGCCGCTGTTCAGAAAATGGGGTCCAGTACAATGTTCGCTATGGCGATCCCAACCGGGCGATCGTCCTTGCCTTTGTGGAGCGAGGAAAGAGGAACTGTCGGTTTATCCAGAGTCAACACTGTGTAATCATCAGCCTTCAGGGGAATCTCTGCCCTGATGCGCGATTTGCCGAACAAGCCTTTCCTGATGCGGGATTCGACGCGACGATCTTCGACATACATCGTCAATTCGGACAAATTCTTTGTAAGCGCTTCAAGTGTAATGTGCGCGCGCTGACCGGTGTAGGGGATCAGAATCTTCGGTCTTGGATTTGGGCCGGACCAACGAAATTCGGGGCGTTTATGCGCGAAACCCTGCCAGTCGAGGGCGCGAGCTTCGTGTGTTTGCCGGATGATGGTGCGTTTGTTCAATGGCGACAATGGTGGCCTCGAGAGGCCCTTGTTCTGCCGGTTTGTCTCGAACACGACCCCGGGCTTGTATGTTTTTTCGTAGTCCGTTGAGTCCGTCAGCATGAACGTATTGGCCTCCATTGCTGTTTTCACGATTTCCGCAGGCTCCGGCGCTGTCCCGTTGATGAGCGCGGCCAGCATATCGCGCTGCTCGTCGCTGCTGACCCGCAGGTAAGACAGATAGCGGTGGCCTGCGGCGAACTTGTGTACGGTGATGACGCCGGTGGAGATGAATCTCATTCCGGCCTTGAGAGCTCGCTGCATGAAATCGTAATCAACCGATTTTGCAATCGAACGCGGATCCTGCCACGGGCCAATTCGCTCCGTCACGTCGCGCCGATGGGCGATAGAGCTGGGCGGGAAAAAATATCCGGCTATGTTATCGGACTCTTTGAACAAGCCATGGACATAATAGATGCCAGTTCCGGGCGGCGTATGATACACGCAGCCGGAGACGGCAAAGTCGGCGCTCTTGTCGTGAAGACTGGCTGCGCGAATTCTGGACAGGTGATCCCGCGTCCAGATGTCGTCGTGGCCGAGATAGGCGATCCATTCGCCACGGGCGATGCGAATTCCCTCGTTATTGGGAAAGCTCTGGCTCCCCATATTCTGCGGCAGATTGTGCCAGGTGATCCGCCTGTCGGAAAATGACCGCACGACGGATTCAGTTTCGTCCTTGCAGCCGTCACCGACGACAAGGAGTTCGAAGTCATCAAAGTCCTGGCGCAGCACGGCCTCGACCGTCGGAGCGATATGCAGGCCGCGGCCATACGTCGCCAGAACGATCGAGAAAGCCGGTTTGTCAGTCATTGAAACTGAACGGAATGCGCGGGTCGCTTGCGGAGATCCGTGACTTGTCCGGATTTTTAGGATCATAGATGTTGGTCGGCAGATTGACGAATGTCGAATCTTCGTCGCCGATATTCTTCACGCCGTGAACGACGTAAGGCGGAATCCGGAGCATAGCCGGGCGGTCCTTGCCGAACGTCAGAACCGAGAGTTTTTTGAAGGTCGGACTCTTCTCCCGGATGTCGTACAGGGCGACCTGAAAGCAGCCCTGGGTATAAGCAAGCCGGTCATGCTGACGGCGGTGATAGACCCATGCGCGCACCGACCCGGCTTTTGCCTCGACAAGATAAACATGGACGATGGGCTCGATGATGTTGTCGCGAGTCGTCAAAAGTTCGATCAAGCTTCCGCGGTTATCCGTGCGGCGTGCAAGAGGCGTGATCGTCACGCCCTCGATCAGGTCATCGGCGATTTCAGAATGCGCAGGCGTCAATTGCAGAGGAGCGTCGTCTTTGAAATCGTCCGGCTTAAGATAAGTGCCGGAATGATCCGAATCTTTGGAGCCGTTCATGTTCAAATGATCCGCAATGCAAGGAAACAACAATATACCAGCACGGTGTCAGCAAAGGAAAGGACTGCTGGCATCGTACCGTGTTCGTTGCAGAAAGCTTTGGAAAGGTTCAATCCCGGCCGTGTTTTAATGCCACTTTCTTCATCAGATATAAAAACGGCGCCGGAAATTCCGGCGCCGTCAAAGGCTTGGTGATGGATAAGAAAGCCGCTTACAGAGCCTTGTTGCTCTCCTTGACGGCTTCGGCCTCGACATAGACCTGATTGCCCATGGCTTTGAACTTCTCGCTCATCTGCGCCATGCCGTCCTCGATCACGCCTGACATCGACAGGCCGACGCCGGGAAGCGCCTTGCCCTCGGGATAGAGCGCGGCCTTCTCGTTGTCGCCCAAGGTGGCGGCATAGTCGCGCACGTCCTGCGTGATCTTCATCGAGCAGAACTTCGGGCCGCACATCGAGCAGAAGTGGGCGACCTTGTGTGCTTCCTTCGGCAGCGTCTCATCGTGATAGGCGACCGCCGTTTCAGGATCGAGGCCGAGGTTGAACTGATCCTCCCAGCGGAAGTCGAAGCGCGCGCGCGACAGGGCGTCGTCGCGCAGTTGCGCCGCCGGGTGGCCCTTGGCGAGGTCGGAGGCATGCGCCGAGATCTTGTAGGTGATGACACCCACCTTCACGTCGTCGCGGTTCGGCAGGCCGAGATGCTCCTTCGGCGTCACGTAACAGAGCATCGCGCAACCGAACCAGCCGATCATCGCCGCACCGATGCCGGAGGTGATATGATCGTAACCCGGTGCGATGTCCGTGGTCAGCGGCCCAAGCGTGTAGAACGGCGCTTCGCCGCACTCCTTGAGCTGTTTGTCCATATTGATCTTGATCTTGTGCAGCGGCACGTGACCGGGGCCTTCGATCATGACCTGGCAGCCCTTCTTCCACGCGATCTGCGTGAGTTCGCCGAGCGTCTCGAGTTCGGCGAACTGCGCGCGGTCGTTGGCGTCGGCGATCGAGCCCGGACGCAGTCCGTCGCCGAGCGAGAACGACACGTCGTACTTGCGCATCAGGTCGCAGATTTCCTCGAAGTGGGTGTAGAGGAAGCTCTCCTTGTGGTGCGCGAGGCACCACTTCGCCATGATCGAGCCGCCGCGCGAGACGATGCCGGTGACGCGGTTGGCGGTGAGGTGGATGTAGGGCAGGCGCACGCCGGCGTGGATGGTGAAGTAATCGACGCCCTGTTCGCACTGCTCCACCAGCGTGTCGCGGTAAAGCTCCCAGGTCAGCTTGACCGGATCGCCGTCACACTTTTCCAGCGCCTGATAGATCGGCACGGTGCCGATCGGAATCGGCGCGTTGCGCAGGATCCATTCGCGGGTGGTGTGAATGTTGCGGCCGGTGGACAGATCCATCACGGTGTCGGCGCCCCAGCGGATCGCCCACACCATCTTGTCCACTTCCTCCTCGACAGACGAGGTGACGGCGGAGTTGCCGATGTTGGCGTTGATCTTGGTGAGGAAGTTGCGGCCGATGATCATCGGCTCGAGTTCGGCGTGGTTGATGTTGCAGGGGATGATGGCGCGGCCGCGCGCGATCTCGCTGCGCACGAATTCCGGGGTGATGAACAGCGGCACTTCGGCGCCGAACGATTCACCGTCGGCGCGGGCGGCTTCCGCGCGCTCAAGCTGCTGCTTGCGGCCGAGGTTCTCGCGCTCGGCGACGTAGATCATCTCCTTGGTGATGATGCCGGCGCGCGCGAATTCGAGCTGGGTGATCGGCGCATCGCCGACACCGCGCACCGGCTTGTGGTGCGCCTTGAAGGCAGCCGCGGCGTGCTTGGCGCCGACATTGCCGTTGTCTTCCGGCTTGATCTCGCGGCCTTGATATTCCTCGATGCCGCCGCGCTCCTTCACCCAGGCCATGCGGGTGCGGGGCAAACCGGCGTTGACGTCGATCAGCACGTTCGGGTCGGTGTAGGGGCCGGAGGTATCGTACACCGGCAGGTTCGGCTCGCCCGCGCCTTCGGAGAGAATGATCTCGCGCAGCGGCACGCGCAGGTCGGGCGCCGCGTCGGGCGTCGAGAAAATCTTGCGCGACGACGGCAGGGGACCGGTGGTGACGGCAGCTTTGATATCGGTGATAGGCTTGTTCATGGCATCCTCCTTGAGGGTTTTGTCGGTGTCATTCCGGGCGGTTCGCGAAGCGAACCGATCCGGAATCTAGAAGTGGAAAACTGTTGAGCGGGATTCCGGGTTTGCTCGCTTTGCTCGCGCTCCGGAATAACGAAATTTCCATCACGCCACCTCCATCGCGGTATCGAGCCAGGCGCGCACGCGCGCATCCGGATCGGCGTTCTGGGTGACATCGCTGACGACAGCGATGGAATCCGCGCCGGCCGCAAAAATCTCGGCGGCGTGTTCGAGCTTGATGCCACCGATCGCGACCAGCGGCAGGCCGCCGATCATCTGTTTCCAGCGGGTGATGCGCTCGATGCCCTGCGGCTTAAAGCGCATCGACTTCAGTGTGGTGAAGAAGATCGGGCCGAGCGCGACATAATCCGGATCGGCGGCAAGCGCGTTGGCGAGTTCTTCCTCGTCATGAGTGGAAACGCCGAGCGTCAGCCCCGCCTTGCGGATCGCCGCGAGATCGGCATCCACGAGATCTTCCTGGCCGAGATGCAGATGCTGCGCGCCGTTGTCGATGGCCGCGCGCCAGTAGTCGTTGACCACGAGCTTGGTCGCGGTGCCGCGAACGGAAGCGAGCGCGTCGCGCACCAGCGCGTTCGCCTTGGTATCGTCGAGATCCTTGGCGCGCAGTTGCACGGTGCCGACGCCAAGCTTCGCCAGCCGCGCAACCCATGCGACCGTGTCGACGACAGGATAGAAGCGATCAGGATACGGCATGCCAGAACGGTGTCCCAACGACAGGGGTGGAAGGTGAGGCGAGGTCGCGGGCTTCCATCAGGCCAGCTTCGTAACCGGCGCGGCCCGCTTCGATCGCCAGACGGAAAGCGTTCGCCATCTCGACAGGACGCTCTGCTTTCGCGACCGCGGTGTTGAGCAATACGGCGTCGAAGCCGAGTTCAAGCGCCTGCGCGGCGTGGCTCGGCGCGCCGATGCCGGCATCGACCACGAGCGTAATGTCCGGCAGGCGGGCGCGCAGCAGTTTGAGGGAATCGCGATTGGTGATGCCGCGCGCGCTGCCGATCGGCGCCGCCCATGGCATCACCACGCGGCAACCGGCATCGACGAGGCGCTGCGCCACCGAGAGATCCTCGGTGCAATAAGGGAACACCTGGAAGCCGTCCTTGACGAGAATCTCCGCCGCCTCGACAAGGCCGACCACGTCGGGCTGCAGCGTTTCGTTGTCGGCGATCACCTCGAGCTTGATCCATGAGGTGTTGAACAGTTCGCGTGCAAGCTTCGCGGTGGTGACGGCTTCGCGCACGCTTTTGCAGCCCGCGGTGTTCGGCAGTACGGTGACGCCGAGTTCGCGGATCAGCGACCAGAACGCATCGCCGGTCTTGCCGCCCGCCATCTCGCGACGGATTGAGACGGTGACGATCTGGCTTTTCGAGGCGCGGATCGCATCCTGCATGATCTTCGGCGACGGATACAGCGCCGTACCGATCAGAAGCCGCGAAGAGAATTCCTTGTCGTAGAATTTGACAGTGCTTTTCACCATTACCCCCCCTGCCGTGGCGTGAGGATTTCAACCAGATCGTTGTCGTTCAGTGGCGTCTCGCCCCAGCGCGCGCGGGGCACCACGTCGTAGTTCAGCGCGACCGCGACATGCGTGCCTTCATATTCAAGCTCGCTCAGCAGATCGGCGACACGGGTCGCCTTGATCTCGCGGCGCTCGCCGTTGACGGTCACGAACATTGCATCACCTCGTTGTCGATCAGGCCGCGTGTGACGTAATTCACCGTCAGCTCCGCAAGCGCGGGCGCCAGCAGGAAGCCGTGGCGGTACAGCCCGTTGACGTTGATCCGATTGCCGTAGATGGCGATGCGCGGAAGATTGTCAGGCAGGGCCGGGCGCAGGCCCGCACCCATTTCGATAATGCGCGCTTCGCCGAAAGCCGGGTGCAGCGCATAAGCGGCCGACAGCAGTTCGAGTGCGGAGCGCACGCTGACGCGATTGTCCTCGCTCTCGATCGACGTCGCGCCGATCATGAAGCGATGATCTTCGCGCGGGATGACGTAAAGCGGCCAACGCGGATGCATCACGCGCACGGGGCGCGATAGCGACACCTCATCGGTTTCGACAATAATCATCTCGCCCTTAACGCCGCGCACGTCCTTGACGGCGTCGCGCGCGAAGATGCCGCGGCAGTCGATCACAAGGCCGCCGTCGCTCGCGAGTTTGTCGGGCTCGCATTCGCTGTTGAAGCGGATTTCGCCGCCGGCCTTGGCGATTTTCTCGTGCAGTTGAGGCAGCACACGGCGCGGCTCAACGTGGCCTTCATGCGGAAAGAACAGCGCCTCGCGGAAGCGGCCTTCGAGCGAAGGCTCGAGCTTGTCGATGGCGGCAGCATCGAGCCGTTCATAGTCGCTGGTGATGCGCGCGAAATGATCGAAATCGGCGCGGTCGCGCGGATGCGCCACGACCAGCGAGCCGTTGAACGGCGTGTCGGGCAGTTCGGTGCGCCACAGGTCGAGCGAGCGGGTGCCGAGCCGGGTGATGACGGGTTCGGACGTTTCCTGTTCGCACCACGGTGCCAGCATGCCGCCGGCGAAATGGCTGGTGGCGTGCGTCATCGCCGCGTTATCGCGCTCAATTACTTTGACGCTATAGCCCGCCTTGGCGAACGACAGCGCCTGCCATGCACCGGCGACGCCTGCGCCAACGATGGTGATGCGGCGGCCTGCGCCCTGCGTATTGGCCGCGTCTTTAATGTGATGAGTTGCGTCCGACGACGCTGAGTTCTGAAACATCCCTGTCCCTTCGCCGGCATGACCCGGATCAGGTTCAAAGGGTCACCGCACCATCGCGGTATCTCAGCTCCTGTGACGGAGCCCCCCTCGGAACAGTACTAACGATAGGCCCCGTGCCCTGGAGGGTCAATACTTTAGATGTAATCTATCTGCGGAATTTACCCGCACTGTTGGCTATCGTTGAGGTTGTGGAACCGCCTTTCGCGCGTGGTGGTTTTGCGTCAGCATTCCCGAATCCGATGTCGCATATCCGCAATTGCATTTCGCGCCAGCAAGATTCCGGATTTCGGATGGATCGATCTGGAATGGCCGCTCGCGAATTTTACCATTTCGGATTTTTGAATCATCGTGCAGGTCTGCGTCGGTGCCTTGCCGATTGCATGACGAACGATTCGTGGCCGACACGCCGAACATGTTTGCGCTGAAGCGGTCGATCCGTCTTGAACAAGAAAAACGATGTCGATGCGGCGTGGCTGACATCCAATACGCCAGCGGTGCGGCTGCCAGATCATCTTTTGGTTGAATATGAATTTATGCCGATGGTCGCGCCGTGATGCATGTGCGCAGCGCAGCAGCAACGAAAACTGACTCGCGGCGTTGAAGTTATTCCATTTATGAAAGTCTGGTTCCGCAATTTCTGTCGCGGCGCAGCGTTTATTCTCACGCGCGGCTGCAACGCAGCATATGCAGTGCTAATTTTGATGGTGCGTCACTTCGTTGTTCGCGATGTCGTGAAATCGTTATATGCTCATGGCACGAAGCAACCGAAAGGCAGCCTTTCATCATGCTGATCCTGATAACGATGACTTCGAATGCCAAACACCCCTCTGCGAATGGTTGCTCGTCTCGGAGCGCTGTATCGCCGCGCCAAGTTCGTGATGCGGGCTGTGCGATGACGGCTGCGTGTCAACGCACATTTCTCTGAAACCTTTTCAGTCATCTTGCGTTAGTGCGCCATCAGGGGGCCGGAGTGATCCGGACAGAGACGAAATGTCAGACACTTATATTATCGAAGTGAGTTCCGAGCCGGCGGGGATCGTGGTGAGGGACAAAGCGGGATTCCGTTTCTTCGCAGCCAACCATCGCTTCAATCCACTGGAAGGCCGTCTGTTTCGCAGCGCGCGCGAAGCCGAACGCGTGGCACGGGAATTGTTGAGCGGCAAGACCAAGCCCGAAGCTGCCACCGCGATCGCCTGAAGGCCTGCGTGCCTGAGGAAATCATCCGGCGTGCGGAATGAAAAAGACCGGCGGAATACGCCGGTCTTTTGATTCCTGTTTGTAGCGGGCGGTATTCAGTTCGCGCCGAGGAAATCCAGCTTGCCCAACGCAACGCCGTTGTGGCGCAGGATGTTGTAGGCGGTCGTGCAATGAAACAGGAAGTTCGGCAGCGCGACGTGGTTGAAGAATTTCTGCCCCGGCAGCGTCTTGGTGGTGTCCTTGCCGGTCGCGAACGTCACGTCGCGCACGTCGCCGCCTTCGTATTTCGCCGCCGGGATGGACTTGATCCCTTCGATGGTCCTGGCGATGCGCTGCTGCAATTGCTCGAACGTGGTTTCGGTGTCGGGCGTGGAAGGTACTTCCGTGCCGGCGAGCCGGGCGCAGGCCTTGCCGGAAAAATCACAGGCCAACTGGATCTGGCGCGTCAGCGGATACATGTTCGGGTAGAGCCGCGCATTGAGCAGCACCTCGGGCGCGATGCCTTGCTCCTTTGCATAGGCCTCGCCCTTGGCGAGCACTTTCGAGAGGGCGATCAGCGAATGGGTGAACAGCGGGGCGGTACCATCGTAAAACGACATGGGAAGCCTTTCAGAAAATCGTGCGGTGAAACAGTGGGCCGGATGTAGTGCGCCCGCAGGCGCACACAAGGCACGCTCACGTGATTGCGAGACGCAATTTCCAGCCATAGAGCCCGCGATGATTCTCCCGGCTCACATGTCTCTCGCGCTGGAGAACGCGAACGACGACACGCGCCGCGTGGTCTCGTCGAGGATGAGCGTCCGCGTCAGCGGCGGCTCGGCGCGCTGGCTGCAATTTTCCCGCTCGCACAGCCGGCAGTTGACGCCGATCGGCGTGCCCTCGGCGCGGTCGAGGTCGAGGCCTGCTGTGTAGACGAGCTTCGAGGCGTGGCGGATTTCGCAGCCGAGCCCGATGGCGAAGCGTGGCTGCACATGCGGCCACGGCACGGCGGGGCGGCGCAGCGTCTGCGCGATCGAGAAATAGCGGCTGCCGTCCGGCAGTTCGATGATCTGCTGTAAGAGGCGGTCCGGCGTGTCGAAGGTGGAATGCACGTTCCAGAGCGGGCAGGTGCCGCCGAATTTCGAAAACGGAAACGTGCCGGAGGAGAACCGCTTCGAGACGTTGCCCGCATTGTCTACCCGCAGCAGGAAGAACGGCACGCCGCGCGCGTTCGGCCGTTGCAGCGTGGTCAGGCGATGGCAGACCTGCTCGAAGCCCGCGTTGAAGCGCCGCGTCAGAACGTGCAGGTCGTAACCCAGTGTTTCGGCCGCGCTCAGGAACGGCTGGTAGGGCATCATCACCGCCGCCGCGTAATAATTCGCGAGCGTGATGCGGTAGAGCTTGCGCGTGGTGTCGTCGAGCGGCCCGGCGCGGTTGATGATGGATTCGAACTGTGCGTTCGCCTCGGAGAGGCTCAACTGCATCGCGAGCTGGAAGGTGCGCCCGGCGCTGTCGACGAGCTCGGAGATCAGCACCTGGCGGCGGTGGCGGTCCCAGCGCCGCAACGTCTCGCGCATCACGTCCACCGGCATGATCCGCACCGTGGTCGAATGCTTTTCGCGCAGCCGGTTGATGAGTGCCGTGCGCAGGCCCTGCGGATCGGTGTCGATCTCGTCGCGCAGCGTCTCGGCAGCGGTTTCAAGTTCGGGGAAATAGTTGCGGTTGGCCTCGATCAGGTCGCGCACGCGCTCGATCGGGTTGGCCTCGTAATCATGGCCACCCCCCTTGTCGCGGTCGGCGAACTGCGCCGCGACCAGCGTCTCGCCGCGCCGCGCTTCGGTATATGCGGCGTAGACGCGTTGCAGCGCGTGGGTGACGCCGGGGCAAAGCTCGGCGAGGTCGCGCAGTTCCTGTTTCGGCAGGTCGATCTGGCGGAACAGGGGATCGGAAAAGATTTCGTTCAGTTCGGCGAAGAAGCGGTCCTCGTCGGAGGTCGCGAGGTCGCGCAGGTCGAGGTCGTAGGTTTCGGCGAGGCGCAGCAGCATCTGCGCGGTCACCGGGCGCTGGTTGCGCTCGATCAGGTTGATGTAGCTCGGGGAGAGGCCAAGGCCTTCTGCGATCTGGGTTTGCGACAGGTTGAGCTGTTTGCGCAGGCGGCGGAAGCGCGGCCCGACGAAAAGTTTCCTGCCCGTTTCGGTCGGGGTGCGCATGTCCGGCTCCTCTGCACTCGTCCCAATTGTTACAAGATTTACAAGTTAACCGGTAAGAACTTGTAAAACTCGCACAACCCATCACGAACGAGTTTCTGTATATCTAGACGATATTCGATCTATCGCGTTGGATGCAAGGGCTCTCTTTGGCAATGCGATGTAACAATTGTAGGTAATCAAATGAACTATCAGACGCGCAATATCACCGATTACGCAATCCCGGGCCCGTCGTCTTATCAAAGCGAGATCAAGGCGGCTGAGGCCTTGCTGAAGGACAAGCCCACCTGGAACGGCGTCACGGCGGAAGCCATTGCCCGCATGCGTCTGCAGAACCGGTTCAAGACGGGTCTCGATGTCGCGCGCTACACGGCGGCCCTGATGCGCGCGGACATGGCCGCGTACGACGCGGACCCCACCAAATACACCCAGTCGCTCGGCTGCTGGCATGGCTTCGTCGCGCAGCAGAAGCTGATCTCGATCAAGAAGCATTTCGGCGGGAGGACCGACCGTCGCTATCTGTACCTGTCGGGCTGGATGATCGCGGCATTGCGTTCGGAATTCGGCCCGCTGCCGGATCAGTCGATGCACGAGAAGACCTCGGTGCCCGCGCTGATCGAAGAGCTCTACACCTTCCTGCGTCAGGCCGACTCGCGCGAACTCAATGACATCTTCCGTGAACTCGATGCCGCGCGTAAGGCCGGCGACAAGAGTCGGGAGACGGCGGCGATCGCGAAGATCGACGACTTCCAGACCCATGTCGTGCCGGTTATTGCCGACATCGACGCCGGCTTCGGCAACGCGGAGGCGACCTACCTGCTCGCCAAGAAGATGATCGAGGCAGGCGCCTGCGCATTGCAGATCGAGAATCAGGTCTCGGACGAGAAGCAGTGCGGCCATCAGGACGGCAAGGTGACGGTGCCGCACGAGGTGTTCCTCGCCAAGATCCGTGCCTGCCGCCACGCGTTCCTCGAACTCGGCGTGGAGGACGGCATCATCGTCACCCGCACCGACTCGCTTGGCGCCGGTCTCACCCAGCAGATCGCGGTCAGCCACAAGCCGGGCGATCTCGGTGATCAGTACAACAGCTTCCTCGATTGCGAGGAAGTCGATGCCACCAAGATCGGTAATGGCGACGTCATCATCAGCCGCAACGGCAAGCTGATGCGCCCGAAGCGGCTGGCGAGCAACCTGTATCAGTTCCGTCCGGGCACGGGCGCGGACCGCTGCGTGCTGGATTGCATCACCTCGCTGCAGAACGGCGCCGATCTTTTGTGGATCGAAACCGAGAGGCCGAATATCGCGCAGGTCGCGAGCATGGTGGATCGTATCCGCGAGGTGATCCCGAACGCGAAGCTCGCCTACAATAACTCGCCGTCGTTCAACTGGACGCTGAACTTCCGCTGGCAGGTGTTCGACGAGTGGAAGGAAGCGGGCAAGGACGTCAGCAAGTACAACCGCGCCGAGTTGATGAAGGCGGAATACGACGATACGCCGCTGGCGATCGAAGCCGATCAGTTGATCCGCACCTTCCAGATGGATTCGGCGAAGCGGGCCGGTGTCTTCCACCACCTCATCACGCTGCCGACCTATCACACGGAGGCTCTGATGATGAACAATCTCGCCAAGGATTATTTCGGCGATCAGGGCATGCTCGGCTACGTGAAAAACGTTCAGCGCGCGGAAATCCGCCAGGGCGTCGCATGCGTCAAGCACCAGAACATGGCCGGCTCCGATATCGGCGACGACCACAAGGGATACTTCGCCGGTGAAGCGGCCCTCAAGGCGGGCGGCGTTCACAACACCATGAACCAGTTCTCATGATTGAATCGACTTCAAGCTAACCAACGGAGGCTCAGATGAGTGGCAGCAATTTTTGGGTGATCGGCGGCGAGTTCGGTTCGATGAACTTCCACAAGCTCGTCCAGGGCTCGGCTCAGGTGCAGGGCCCGTTCAAGACCCGCAAGGAAGCCGAAGATGCCTGGCGCGTGGTTTCGGAAGAAAATCGGCATCGCGGCAGCGTGCGCTTTTCCATCGTCGAGGAGCCGCTGCGCGAGAGCGCGTAACCTTCTTTCCCAGGGTGAGGCGCAATTCTGCGTCGAACTCGTACTGGCCCCGCCCCTTAAAAGGCGGGGTTTTTTTCTTGGGAGTGGGGGGACGGAAGCCCGGAGAGCCTTTCATCCCAGGACGGCTTTCCAAGGCTGTAGCGGGCGGTTTTGGTTACTGCTAGGTTAATCCCTCGGGTATAAGAGGGTGACCGCATGGCGGATCAGGGTCTCGACGGAGCGGCAAGGAATCCCGGGGTCGGGAGCCTGCGCGCTGCGCTGCACAAGGCACGAATCGAGGCGGCGGACCGCACCGGCGTCGTGGTCGATCTGCGCGATGCCGAGGCCGCAAGGCTCGAAATCCTCAACGAGGCGCTCGATCAGCTCTTTACTGAGATCCCGCCAGGCGTCGATCTGTTCGATCGCGGCATCAGCCAGGGCGACACCCCGCGCCTATGGATCGATTCCATCGCCCATGTCGCGATGGGGCGTGACAAGCGGATTTACCGTTTCGTGCAGGACACCCGATTCGGCCGCACCGTGCTCGCCGAATCGCATGACGTGCCGGTGATGGTCGATGCCATCACCGATTACATCGCGCGCCGGATCATCGAACGCGACCGCGCGCTGGTGTCGGCCCTGCCCGCAGAGATCGTGGCACCGGTCCGAAGCACGGTTGTCGTGGCGAAACCTGCCAGCAGGTTCTGGCCGTTCGTGCTCGGCGTCGTCATCGGCATGGCGGGGCTGTTCGGCATCGCGCTGATCGCGGCGCTGCGGAGCATGTGAGTCAGGCGAGCCGTTCGTTTTTCAATTCCACAACGCCATCGGTCGTGCCGCCGAAGCCCCGCACGCGGCGGCTGATATTCCATGTGCCGTCGTCTTTGCGCGTAATCGAAATCAACTGATAGGCTGCCGGCTGATGGTGCCCGCCGAATGAAGCCGACGCGGACGGCACGCCGATCGAGGCGAAGCGGCCGCGCTGGCCTTGAAGCCAGACGGTAGCATGGCGATGGTCGTGGCCGTGCAGCACAAGATCAACGCCGTGGCGTGTGAGGATATCGATCAGCGCGGGCGCGTCGGTGAGGCGCGCGCTCCATCGTCCGCGCGCTGAACGCAGCGGGTGATGGACGAGAACGACGCGGCACAGCGGCTCGTTTTTCAGTTTTATCAGCAATGAATCCAGCGCCGCGAGCTGCGCGCGGCCGATCCGTCCCGTCGCCATGAACGGCGCGCTCGGCACCGCCGTGGTCAGGCCGATCAGCGCGAGCGGACCGCGGCGGCGCAGATACGGAAAGCCAACTTCCGTCGCATCGTCGCCGCGCATGTAGTCCGCCCATGACAGGGCAAACTGGCCGCGTGCCACACGCGCATAGGCATCGTGATTGCCCGGTACCAGCGAGACATCATGCACCGAGCCGATACTCTCCAGCCATGCGCGTGCCTGCGTGAATTCGGCAGGCAGCGCGACATTGACGAGATCGCCCGTCACCGCGATGTGGTCAGGATTCTGCGCGTGAAGATCGGCCACGAGCTGCGCCAGCACATCGCGTCGATGAATCATGTGGCGGCGGCGCTTCCAGTTCGCGTAACCGATCGCGCGCTTGCCGAGCAGCTCGGTGAGCCGCGCCGGTGGCATCGGCCCGAGATGCGGATCAGAGAGATGGGCGAGGGTGAAACTGTTCACGTCAGGCGCTTCCGATCAGGATGCCGGCGAGGAACACAAGTGTGCCGCCGACTGCGATCTGGAATGTAGCCTGTAGCCATGGCGTGTCCATGAAGCGATGGCGGACCCACGAAATCAGCGCCAGCTCGATCACCACGACGATCACCGCAAGCGTGGTCGCAATGGTGAAGTCGGGAATGAGGTAGGGCAGCGTGTGGCCGAGGCCGCCGAGCGTGGTCATCAGGCCGCAGACCGTGCCGCGAATCCACGGCGAGCCGCGCCCGGTCAATGCTCCGTCGTCCGACAGCGCCTCGGCGAAGCCCATCGAGATGCCGGCACCGACCGAGGCTGCGAGGCCGACCAGAAACGTCGCGAACGGCTGGTGGGTGGCGAAGGCGGCGGCGAACAGAGGCGCCAGCGTCGAGACCGAACCGTCCATTAGTCCGACCAGACCCGGCTGGACATATTGCAGCAGGAAGGCGCGTCGTTGGGTCTCCGCCTCGGTGGCAATCGCTTCGGGGGTGAGATGCTGCTCGGCCAGTTCCTCGGCGCGTGCCTCGTGGCGGTCTTCCTCCTGGGCGAGACTAAGCAGCAGCGCGCGGATGGATTCATCGCGCGCGACGGCGGCTGCCTTGCGGTAGAATTCCGCCGCTTCGGTCTCCATCTGGGCGGCATAGTTGCGCACCACGCCGAGGCCGAGCGGGCGCATCAGCCACAATGGCTTGCGCCTGATGAAGCCGGAGACGTCCTCCCGCCGCACCAGCGGCAGATGCTCCCCGAACTTCTCCCGATAGAGTTGAAACAGGCGATCCCGGTGGCCGGTTTCTTCCTTGGCCATGTCCGAAAAGATCGCCGCGGAGGCGGGAAACTGTTCGGCGAGGGCGTCGGCGAATCCGTGGTAGATACGGCTATCGTCCTCTTCATTGGAGATGGCGAGCGCCAGCATCTCGCGCTCCGTCAGATCCGCAAATTTCTTCATCGCAAGGGCATCCCTGAGCCGGACAATGGGAACCGTTGTGACAAGCAGGCTGCCGGGGCGCAAGCCGCAAGACGTAAAGGTTGCCAGATGATCTCCAGTCTCGGGGCCGCCCGATGAACCTCCAGTCGCTGCGGCTGACATGCGAGCCGGTCATCCGCCGCGTGTTTCATGTCTATGCGCGGTTCGCGCGCGGCATGACTCTCGGCACCCGCGCTGTGGTGCTCGATGGCAAGGGGCACGTCTTTCTGGTCAAGCACAGCTATGTCGCCGGGTGGCATCTGCCGGGTGGCGGTGTCGAGACGGGGGAGACAATTCCCGACTCGCTGCGGCGCGAACTTCACGAGGAGGGCGGCATTGAGCTGACCGGCGAGCCGCGCCTGCATGGCATTTTTTTCAACCGTCATGTCTCGCGCCGCGATCATGTCGCAGTCTATGTCGTGCGCGATTTCCGCCAGGAGCGGATGCCGGCGCCGAACCATGAGATCGTCGCCTGCGGTTTCTTCGATCCGGCCGATCTGCCGCCCGATACGACCCGGGGCACGCGGTCAAGGATTGCCGAGGTGCTCGAACAACGGCCGATTCCAGCGGATTGGAGTTAACCGGAGAAGGTCAAGCTGCCTCCGATAGAAAACTGTCCGATGGACCGGCGGCGCGGCAAATGCTATTCGCGCGGGCGATGACCGATCTCTCCCTGACCATCCTGTCCGAGACACCGAACGACGCCCAGGCGATCGAGCGGCTGCACCAGCGCACCTTCGGCCCCGGCCGCTTCGTCCTCAGCGCCTATCGGCTGCGTGAGCATGTTGACCATCTGCTCGATCTGTCGTTCACCGCGCGCATTGGCACGCTGCTGGTCGGCTCGGTGCGGCAATTACCGATCTGCGTCGGCGAGACGCCCGCGCTGCTGCTCGGGCCTTTGACCGTGGAGCCGCCATTCCGGGGGCGCGGCATCGGGCGCGCGCTGATGGATCATGCGCTGAACCAGGCGAAGGCGAAGGGCCATCGTCTCGTGGTGCTGGTCGGGGATGAACCCTATTACGGCCGCATGGGCTTCAAGCGGATTCCGAACGGCGTCACCGCCATGCCCGGGCCGGTAGACCCGGCGCGGCTTCTCGTGCGCGAGCTGGCGGACGGCGCTTTTGACGGCGTATCCGGCGCGATCCGCCCGGATTGGAATTACGTCCGGGCCTGATCTTCGCGATGATTATTTTTTCCCTCTCCCCGCAAGCGGGGAGAGGGAAGGACAGATCAATATTTGATGTTCGCGAACAACCGCACGCCAAGGCCGGGCAGTAGCACCTCATCCTTGGTGTAGGACACCGCGTTGCGGATGTCCTCGTTCAGCAGATTGTCGCCGACGATGCCGACGCGAATTTCCTGCGCGCCCCACCAGTCCGTCTTGGCGAGCTTGGTGGTGTAGCTCAGTTCCGCCTTCAGGCGGTTGTAACCCGGCGTCGATGTCTCGATGCCGCCGATGTCGTTCTGCGCGAAGGCGTGGAGGAGATTGACGCGCGCGAGCCAGTTGGCATCACGATAATAAACGCCACCGCCGAGCCGTTGCGGCGGAATGCGCGGCACGTTGCTGCCGTCGTCGAAGGTCGCGCGGACAATGTCGTATTGTCCCTCGACGCCGAACTGGCCGAACCACAGCGGCATCACGTCGTACTGGAACTGGAATTCCGCGCCTCGGAAGTGGGCGTCGCGCTGCGAGTAGATCGCCTGATTGAGTTCGAGGCTGTTGTTGGCAACGCACGCAGTGCCGTCGCAAGTGTTGCCGGTGAGGTTGCGGTAGATGAAGCCGTCGAAGTGCGTGTCGTAGCCGGTCAGTTCAAAACGGAACGGGCCGGTGTTCTTGCGCAGGCCGATCTCGACCGATTTCGCGGTTTCGATCTTCAAATTTGGATTGCCGATGTCGAACGTCACGGTGGCATCATGTCCGCCGCGCGAGAACAGTTCGGCGGGCTTCGGCGCGCGCTCGGTGTATTGCCCGGTGAGGCTGGCGACGAGGCCATAAGGCAGGTTTTGAATCAACCCGACGCTGCCGCTCGCGGGGTTGAAGTTGAGATTGCGCGAAACCGCGGGGCCGATCGCCGACGTGTCGTTGAACAATTCAGGTATGAAGGAGGGCGACGAGCCGGACAGGTTGACGTGCTCGATGCGTCCCGCGATCTGTGCCTTGGTGGTGTTGCTGAAGGCGAATTCGTTGAACGAATAGCCCGCGACGCGGGTGTTACTGTTCGGGTCCCACAGTCCGTTGAACGGACTACCGATGTCGTCCGGGCTCGGCGCGGTCAGCTCTTGATGCGAAGCCTGTATGCCGAGTGCCGACGTCATCGCCGCGAATTTCACGTCCACCGGCGCGAACTGCACCTCCATGCGGCCTTCCTGCTCCTTGTTGGTGAAGGTCTGGCGCACGCCGTCGGTGCCATTGTCGTCGTTGAGGCCCAACTCGTTGTGTTTGTAGTCGGTCGCGCCGACCCAGAAGCGGATTGCCTCGATGGCAGCCGCGTCGGGGCGATACTCGCCCTTGGCGGTGAACTTGGTCTGCTTGGCGTCGATGCGGGTGTTGTGCTCCTCGCCGTCGATGCCAGGGATATGATAGAGCGAATTGTTCTGCTGGATCGCAGCGCCGATGTAGCCGCCGGTGAAGAAGTAGGTGCCGCCGACCGATCCGCCGTAGGAATGCGTGCCGGAATTCGCCTGTGTGCCGTTGAAGGGCCGCGCCGGATCGAACCGGTACGGCGAATTCGGAATGCCGTAGCTATCGGTTTTGCGATCGAAGCCGTCGGCATGGATCGCAAAATTGTTGCTCGCAGCATCCATCAGCACCGCGCCTTCGCGGCCATTATCGATGCTGGAATAGCCGGTGCGGGTTTCGAAATTGCTGCAATAGCCGGAGCTTGAGGGCGCTTTCACGTCGTAGCCCCAGGTCTGCGCGGGGGTCACCGGATTGCACGGCAGCGCATCGGGAATGCGGTTGTTGGTGGCGCTGACGACGCCGCCGATGGCGGTCGAGCCGTAGCGCAGCGTCGCGGGTCCGCGGATCACCTCGATCTGGTTGGTGGTGAGCGGATCGATCGGCACGAAATGATCTTCGCCGAGATCGGATGCGCCGTTGCTGCCGATGCCGTTCTCGACAATGCCGACGCGGTTCATGTCGAGGCCGCGAATGATCGGGCGGCTCGATGCGCCCGGCGCGAACGACGAGCCGGTGATGCCGGGCTTGTCGTTCAGAAGATCGCCGAAAGTCTGCGCGCCGCTGTGGCGGATTTCCTCGTTCGGCACCACGGTGACGGTCGCGAACTGGTCGGTGACGATCGGCAGCGTACCCTGTGACGGTGCGGGCGCCGGTGTGGTCTGTGCGACGGCAGGCGCGTCCGGTTTTTCTTTCGGCTTGCTGTGATTGCGCGCTGGACCGCTGCCATGTCTTGCCGCGATGACGGGGCGATGCCTGTGATGATCGATGGGGCTTGGCGCATGCACCATGATTTCCGGGAGGACCGTGCTGCCGGAAGCAGGAGCGGGCGTGGAAGCAGGCGCGGGCACCGGAGCCGGGGTGGCTGCAGGCGGCGTGGCCTGCTGCGCGTGGACGGACGGACTGAACACGGCAAGCGCAATTGCCGAAGCGCTGGCGAGCGAAGCGCGGAGAAGGGAACGGGACATTGTACGTTTGATCCTGACGCCGCAGGTTGCTCAGGGTGAGCAGCCGCGGATTGAACGGAGAGCCGGCCATTGGAGCGAATGGCCGAGACGGACGGTTCAGATCAGGAGGAGGGGCGGCCCGCGCGAATGAAATGCAGCCGTGCGGAGGCGTGGGGCATCCGTGGAGAGAGAGCTTGCGAAATCGATTGCCGCGAAGCGGACGGGCAGCGGCAGCACGGGCGCGACCGCATGCAGGCCGTTTGCCGCCATCGCCGTGGTGACGCAGATCGAACAGATCGCATCGGCATCATGATGGCCCGGGGTGCCGTCGGCGGAAGAATTGGTGGTGATCTGGGTACGGTCCGCCGACCAGGCAGCGACGTGGGTGTGGCCGAACGACAGCCCGATCTGCATCGCCAGCGCGAATAGCGCCAGCAACGACAGCCGTTTGGCTTTCGACCGCAACCACTCCATTGGACGTCAATTCCCCATGCCGGGGCTGAGGCCACCGGATGTTACAATGTAACATTGGAAGCTCCGGGGATGTCAATCCACCCCGGGAATACTGTCGTCAGAGCGCGGCGGAGTGTGGTTTTGCCGTCACCGACCCTCGCGCACCCAGGTCGCCGCGAAAGCGCCGAGCAGCAGCAGGAGCCCGATCAGGCCCGCGAACACCGGGAAGGCGCCGATGCCGCGCACCACGCTGGCGTCCCGCATCTTGAGGCCGAGCCAGCCCGAACCCTCGAACACGGTCGAGCCATGGATCGGCAGGATGCGCGGCAGTTCGACGGTGCCGGATTCCGAAATCCGCCGCGTGTCGCCGCCGGTTGCTTTCGTCAGCGGCGCGAGTGTTTGCGTCGTTGAAGTGACTTCCGAGAATTCCTTCGGGTTGGCGGGGCCGACGCTGATGAGCGCCTTGAGGTCGCCATCGGTCGCCTGCCACAGGCCGAGTTCGTCGGCGCCCAGGGTTGCACGCCACAGGCCGGGCTCACTCTGCGCAAGCGTGACTTCGCGGGTCTTGCCCGAGGGCGAAGTGACGGTCACGGGCTTCACCGTGTCCGCCATGGTTTGGCGCGTGACGACGAGATCGCGCCCTTGCGTCTTCAGCCGCAAAGCTTCCTCATCGAGTTCGGGTTGCTTCATCAGCCAGTGCGACAGCCGCCGCAGCAGATCGAGATGCGGGCCGCCGCCTTCATAGCCGCGCGCCCACAACCAGATCTGGTCGGAGAGCAGCAACGCGACGCGGCCCTCGCCCTGCCGCGACAGCAGCAAGAGCGGTTCGCCGTTCGCGCCTTCCATCACGGGCGGCACGGTGGGATTGCGTGTATCGACGATCCGGAAGAACCGGCCCCAATGCGGCGGGTTGCTCGCCGAACCTTCCAGTCCGCGAGTGACGGGGTGACGCTTGCCGGTCTCGGTCAGGCGGGCGTGAAACGCCTTCTCGGTGACGTCGACAGGCTCGGCGGGCAGCACTGCGTCGAGCGGGGTGCGCCAGATCGAGGTCTGGCTGGCATAGTCCGGTCCGGCCGCCACGAGGACCGCGCCGCCGTTCTTCACGTAACGGGTGATATTGTCGAAATAGGCAGTCGGCAGAACACCTTGCCGGGCATAGCGATCGAAAATGATGAGCTGAAACTCGTTGATCTTCTGCTGGAAGAGTTCGCGCGTGGGGAATGCGATCAGCGACAATTCGTTGATCGGCGTCCCGTCCTGCTTCTCCGGCGGGCGCAGAATGGTGAAGTGCACCAGATCGACGCTGGCGTCGGACTTCAGGAGGTTGCGCCAGGTGCGCTCGCCCGCATGCGGTTCGCCCGAGACCAGCAGCACGCGCAGCTTGTCGCGCACGCCGTCGATGGAGACCACGGCGCGGTTGTTCACCGGCGTCAGTTCACCGTCGAGCGGGGAAGCCTCGATCTCGACGATGTTCTGCCCGGCGTGCGGAATCTCGAGCCGGATGCGTCCGGTCTCGCCGCTCGTCAGCATGCGGCGGCTCAGGACTTCGCCGTCGCGCCGGATGGTGACTTCGGCGCGCTGGTTGGCCACGCCCTGATCGTCGAGCTTGAATGTGATGGTCTGTGTCTGTCCGACGATGCCGAAGCGCGGGGCCGAGACGATGGCGATACGGCGGTCGCGCTCGCCGGAGTGTCCGGTGATGAGCGCATGGACCGGAGCCTGAAACCCGAGCGTCGCGGCGCTGGCCGGGATGTCGTGCACGCGCCCGTCGGTGATGAAGAACGCTCCCGCGATGCGGTCGGTGGGAACATCGGAGAGGGTGGCCGAGAGCGCGGAGAACAATTTGGTGCCGTCGGTCTCGCCATCCGCCTGTCCGGCGTCGGCCACGCGAACGTCGAGGCCTTTGATGGCGCGCAGCTTCTCAAGCAGCGCGTCCCGCGCCTCGTCGGTCTGCTTCGCGCGCTCGCCGAAACTCTGGCTCGGGCTCTTGTCGACGATGACGGCGGCGACCGAGGGCAGCGGCTCACGGGATTCACGGGTGAAGGAGGGATTGGCGAGCGCCAGCAGAACCATGGCCAGCGCGGCCGCACGCCACAACGCACCGCGCGCACGCCGCAGCAGCGAGATGGCCGCGATCAGGAGCGTGGCCGCAAGCCCGAGCCACAGCACGACCGAGGGAACAAGCGGGGTGAAGGCGATGCCGTATTGCGTCATTGCCCGAGCCTTTCAATCAGAGCAGGGGCATGAACCTGGTCGGCCTTGTAGTTGCCGGTCAGCGTGTACATCACGATGTTGGCGCCGGCGCGGAAGGCGAATTCGCGCTGGCGCGGCTCGCCCGGCGTCAGCGGCAGCATCGGCTGGCCGTCGGGCCGCAGCGCCCATGCGCCTGCGAGATCGTTCGAGGTGATGATGATCGGGGAGACGCCGTCACCGCCTCGCGCCGGACGCTCCACGCCGTCATTGTCACCCTCGCGCGGCAGCGCCTCGACCCAGGTCTGGCCCGAGGTGAAGCGGCCCGGAAAGTCGCGCAGTAGATAGAAGGTCTTCGTCAGCACATGCTCGCGCGGCACTGGCTCCAGCTCGGGAATGTCGAGCGAGGACAGGATCTGCCGCAGCGCCAGCATACCGGGGGTCTGAGATTCCCCGTTCGAGGTCGGCGGCGCATCGATGGCGTCGCGGGTGTCGAACAGCACCGTGCCGCCATTCTTCATGTAGGCGTCGAGCTTGTTGATCGCCTCCTGCGAGGGCTTCGGCGCGTCCGCGATCACCGGCCAGTAGATCAGCGGGAAGAAGGACAACTCGTCCTTGGCGGGATCGACGCCGATCGGATCGCCGGCTTCAAGCGCGGTGCGCTGGGCGAGGAACAGCGACAGGCCGCTGAGCCCGGCCTTGACGATGTTGTCCACCTCCGCATTGCCAGTGATGACATAAGCGAGGTGCGTCTGCGACACGGCCTTGATGGCGAAGTCGTCCTTGGCGGTGTTCGTTGCCTGCGCTGATTTGGCGGACGGGGTTTGTGCGTCCAGAGCGTGCGGGCTGAACGCGCTCAACACGACAGCCAGAGCGAGTGCTGTGGCGACGGAGCGCCGCCGCAGCAATCCGGCCAACGTGCCGCCGAGGATGGCGATGATGATTGCGTCAATGACGAACAGCAGAAGTGCCAGCGAGAGCAGGGTGCCGCGCAGGTCGCGCGGCTCGGCGTTGGTGTAGCTGGCGCGTGTCGCGTTGAGTGATGACGTGTCGAGTGCGGTCAGGCGGTCGGTTGCGGCGAGCGTGTTGACGGCGACGGGGCCATCGACCGGGCCGTAGAATCCCGGCGGGTGATCGAGGCTGGCGCGGCCGCGATAATCGGCCTTCACCGGCTTGGCGGTAGACGGCGGCGCGGTGAAGGCGCCGAAGCCGTCGAGCACGCGGGTCGGCGCGACCGTCTCAACCTTGGTGTCGGGTGTCAGGTTGCTTCCGGCGGCATCGGCATAACCCGCCATGTCGACGATCCGGCGCAGCATCTCGACGAACGTGCCGGAGAGCGGCAGGTCGGACCAGCGCGTATCGCCGCTGACATGAAACAGTACGAGCACGCCCTTGCCGCGCCGTTCGCCGGTGACGAGCGGCGTGCCGTCGGCCAGCGAGGCCCATGTTTTCGAAGCGAGCGCGGGATCGGGATCGGCCAGCACCTGCCGCGTCACGGTGACATCGTCGGGCACCGGCAGACCGGCGAATGGCCCATCGGCTGCGAAGGCTGCGAGGTGTTGCGGCTTTTCCCATGTCAGCGTGCCGCCGAGGCTGCGGTTGCCGCGCCGCAGTTTCACCGGCACCAGATCGTCGTCGCCTGCGGCGAGACGTGGCCCTGCGAAGCGCACCAGTACGCCGCCCTGCGCGATCCAGTCGTCCAGCCGCTCGCGCAGTTCAGGCGACAGCGTTCCGACATCGGCGAGGATCAGCATCGGCAATTTCTGGTCAAGCAGTTGCTTGATCGCATCGTCAGGTGCGCTGCGCTCGGCGTTGCGCACGTCGGCGAACGGTGCGAGCGCCTTCGTCAGGTAAAAGGTGGTGGCGAGAAGGGGCTGTGAGATATCGGAGCTTGCACCGGACACGATGCCGATGGCGCGCCGCCGCCAGCGCTTGTCGAGCAACTGCACGGCGCCCGCGGAACGCTCGCCCGTGATCTCAAGCCGCGCGATGTCGTTGCGCAGTTCGACGGGAAGATCGAATGCCGCTTCCGTCTCGTGCGCGGTGGCGTCGAACGCGAAGCGCGTCTCACCGATCGGCGCGCCCTTCTGGTCGAGCGCGCGCACGATGCCGGACTCGATGCCGCCGGTGGCGCGCAGCACTTTCACGGTCATTTTCGCGGCGGCATTCTCGGCGGCTGCAAGCGCATGGGTTGGCGGCGTGCCGCCCTCATAGACCGTCAGCGCGCGGTTGCCGATGGCTTCGTGCAGGCCGCTCACGAAGTCCGCGCCGCGCCCGCTGTCGATGCCGTCATTGAGCCAGACGATGCTGGCGTCACCGATCTCGCCGAGAAAGCGTTTGATGAGCGGCAGCGTGGCGCTGCGGTCGATGCCGTAGGGTTTCGGCGCAAATTGGCGCAAGGCGACGCGGGCCGTGCCCGCCGGCATCAGGCTGATGTCGCGCGCGGGTTCGGACAGAGGCACCAGCGCCACCGCGCGGCGCGAGGCGTCGGCCTGCGAAATCAGTTCGTCGGCGGAACGGATGCGAACGTCCCAGCTTGCGGCCGCGCTCCAGCCGTCATCGAGCAGGATCACGAGAGGACCGGTGGATGCGCCCGCGCCGCCTTTCGGATTCCACACCGGGCCTGCGGCGGCGAAGATCACGAGCGCGGCGGCGAGCAGCCGTAACGCCGTCAGCCACCACGGCGTGCGCGACGGCGTCTCCTCGCGGGGCTTGATGTCGAGTAAGAGCCGCGTCGGCGGAAAGTCCACCTTCACCGGGCGCGGCGGGATCACGCGCAACAGCCACCACAGCGCCGGCAAGGCGATCAGCCCCGCGAGCAGCCATGGTTCGGTGAAGGAGAGCGGCAATCCGTTCATGCCGGCCATCCCGATCTGGCATTGCCTTCGCGCGACGCGGCGAGCGCCTGATGCAGATACAACAGCAGCTCTGCGGCGGAGCGGTCGGTGCGATGGGTGGAAAACAGCCAGCCGCGCCGCGCGGTTTCCGCGCGAATGCCGTCGCGGTGCTGCGCGAGCTTCGCGGTGTAATCGTCCTTCCAGTTCTGCGCGCGCCCGGCGACGATGGCGCCCGCGCCTTCTGGTTCGTTGAATTCGATGCGGCCGGAATAGGGGAAGGTTTCCTCAGCGGGATCGACGATCTGCAGCAATACGCCGCGCGCGCCCGACGCCGAGAGTCCTGCAATCATCGCCGCGATCTCGTCGAGCGGCGACCAGAAATCGGACAACACCACGATTTCGGCGAGCGAGGCGGGCACGAAACCGGGGGGCAGGCTGTCGCGCGTGGTCACATCGTGCAGCAGCGCCTGCGCCATCCGGTCGATGATGCCGCGGCTCGCGCTCGGACGCATCAGGCCGGGAATGCCGACGCGCTCGCCGCCCGCAACCAGAAGCTCGGCCAGTGCGAAGCCCAACACGATGGCGCGTTCGAGCTTGCTGTCGCGTGCCTCCTTGGAAGCGAAGGCCATCGATCTGGAGCGGTCAGGCCACAGCCAGACGGTGTGCGCCGCTTCCCATTCCTGCTCGCGCACGTACAAAAGATCGTCACGCGCCGAGCGCCGCCAGTCGACGCGCTGCGCGGCTTCGCCGGAGACGAAGCGGCGGTACTGCCAGAAATTCTCGCCGGTGCCGGCGCGCCGCCGCCCATGCAGGCCGTGGATCACGGTCGCGGCGATGCGCCGCGCTTCCAGTACGAGGCGCGGCATCGACGCGGCGAGCGAACGGCTTTCGCCATCGGCACGCCGGATCGCTTCGATTTCGGTGAGTGCCGGTTTGAGGGCCGCGGCCATCAACCTATCCGTGCCTTCAACCGCCCGATCACGCCCGTGACGGTTTCGCCTTCGGCGCGGGCGGAGAAGGTCAGTGCCATGCGATGCTTCAGCACCGGCTCGGCAAGTTCGAGCACGTCATCGATGGAGGGCGCGAGGCGGCCGTCGAGCAGCGCGCGGGCGCGCACCGCGAGCATCAGGGCCTGGCTCGCGCGTGGGCCTGGTCCCCATGCGATGGATTTTGCATCCTCGCCGCCGTCCTCACCGGGACGCGCGGAACGCACCAGCGTGAGGATCGCTTCCACCACGGAATCGCCGACCGGCAAACGGCGCACCAGCCGCTGCGCGGTGATGAGCGTATCAGCGGTCATCGCCGCTTTCGCCGTCGTCTGCTCGGCACCGGTGGTGTCGAACAGGATCTTGCGTTCGGCATCACGGTCGGGATAGCCGACATCGATTTCCATCAGGAAGCGGTCGAGCTGCGCTTCGGGCAGCGGATAGGTGCCTTCCTGCTCCAGCGGGTTTTGCGTCGCGAGCACATGGAACGGCACCGGCAGATCGTGCCGTGCGCCCGCGACGGTGATGTGCTGCTCCTGCATCGCCTGCAACAGCGCCGATTGCGTGCGCGGCGAGGCGCGGTTGATTTCGTCGGCCATCAGGAGTTGGGCGAATACCGGACCGGCGATGAAACGGAACGAGCGCTTGCCTGCCGTGCTCTCGTCGAGCACTTCCGCGCCGAGAATATCGGACGGCATCAAGTCGGGCGTGAATTGCACGCGCTTGGCGTCGAGCCCGAGCGTGATGCCGAGCGTTTCGACGAGTCTGGTTTTGGCGAGGCCCGGCACGCCGATCAGCAGCGCATGGCCGCCCGCGAGAATTGTCACCAGCGCGTTGTCCACCACGCGCTCCTGGCCGAAGATCACGGTCGAGACGGCCTGACGCGCGGCGCGGATGCTGCCCGCCAGTTGCTCGGCGGAGCGAACGATCACGTCTTCCAGTTTTTCGACATCTGCGCTGTTCATTCCTGCTCCTTGCCGCGTCAGTCGCGGATTGGACGATGTTAGCCCGGACCTGCGGGAAATAGTCTGTCCGCACGGCGCGATCCCCCATTTTAACGGTCCAATGGGGCGACATCCATCACGTTGCGTCGATTGGGCGTGAACGCCGCTTGGATATGGAAAATCGTGCCTAAATCGTGCCAGACTGCTCACGGTCAAGGAAAACCATGGCGAAGCAAGGGCAGCCGATAGCAGCAGAGGACATTGGTCAGCGCCTTGATACGCTGGCGTCGGCGGCGCAGCGTGTCAATGCGTCCGGTTTGCCGCCGGTGGAACGGTGGAATCCGCCGTTTTGCGGCGATCTCGACATCCGTATCGCTTCCGATGGCACCTGGTTCTATCTCGGCAGCCCGATCGGGCGTCCCGAATTGGTGCGACTCTTTTCCAGCGTGCTGAAACGCGAGGGCGACCGCTATTTTCTGGTCACCCCGGTGGAAAAAGTCGGCATCGTCGTGGACGATGCGCCGTTTCTCGCCGTTGAAATGAGGACAAGGGAACAGGACGGATTGGCCTTTTTGTCGTTTCGCACCAATGTGGGTGAGTGGGTCGATTGCGATGCCGCCCACGGGCTGCGCTTCGAGGATGCGCCGAGAGGGGGCCTTGCGCCCTACCTGCATGTTCGTGCAGGCCTGTGGGCAAAGCTGTCGCGGCCGCTATATTATGAACTGGTCGATCTCGGCGAGATTCGCCAGATCGGCGGCGAGGAGATTTTTGGCGTAGCTTCGGGCGGAGCGTTCTTCGCCATCGCCGATGCCGCGCAGTTGAAGGGCTTAGTTTGAACGACAGTTTTCTGAAAGACAAAGCGGGTGCCGACGCGCTTCCGGTTCCGCACCGCGCTTCGATTGATATGGGATCGGCGGAATTTTTCGAGCGCGCCCGCGCGCGGCTGAATTTCGACGTGCCAGCGGCGCTTGCCGACCCCAGCATCGTCGCCAAGACCGGCGATCGCGGCACCGACTGGATGCTGGAAATCGTCGCGCGCGAAAAGCCGATCCGGCAGGCGGCGGTGTTGATCGGCATTGTCGAGCGCGAGCAGCCGTCCGTCCTGCTCACCACGCGCGCGGGGCATCTTTCCGATCATCCGGGGCAAATCTCGTTTCCCGGCGGCAAGATCGATCCGCAGGATGTGTCTCCGATGGAAGCAGCCCTTCGCGAGGCGAGGGAAGAAGTCGGATTGACGCGCGATTTCATCGAGCCGGTCGGCTATCTTGATGTCTATTCCACGAGCTTCGGCTTTCGCATTCTGCCGACGCTGGCGCGGATTCGCCCCGGCTTTGACCTCACGCTCAACACCAGCGAGGTCGACGATGCGTTCGAGGTGCCGCTCGCATTCCTGATGGACCCGGCAAACCACAAGCAGGGCACCAAGGAATATCGCGGCAAGCTCCGCTATTTCTACGAGATGCCCTATGAGCAGCGCTATATCTGGGGCGCGACGGCTGGCATGCTGCGTGTGCTGTATGAGCGGATCTACACGCCATGATCCGACCGCTGCTGACCGAAATCGGGATTTTCCTGATTCCGTTTGTGGCTTATGCGCTGTTTGTTTTAGCAAGCCGCCGCGAGGTGCTGAGCCGCGCATCCTGGCCGGTGCGCACGGTTCTGGGATTGGGAATGGGCGCATGCATGCTGGTCATTCTCAGCCTCGTTCTGCTGGCGAATTTTTCCGGCGCGCCGCCGGGCGCCACCTATACGCCGGCGCGCGTCGAGAACGGCAAGTTCATTCCGGGGTCCGATAAATGACCGGGCACGCCGCCACTCCGACCGCGACGATCATTGCAGCGTGGCTGACATCCGGCCCTGCGGCGCGGGCGCTCTCGCTTCTGAATGCCAATGGAGAAGAAGCGCGCATCGTCGGTGGCGCGGTGCGCAACGCGCTTCTCAATCTGCCCGTCGGCGAGATCGATGTGGCCACCACGGCGCTGCCCGAAGAAGTCGTCCGTCGCGCGCGCGCGGCGCGCATCAAATGCGTGCCGACCGGACTAGAGCATGGCACCGTCACGCTGGTGATCGAAGGCACGCCGATTGAAGTCACGACGCTGCGCGAGGATATCGAGACCTTCGGCCGCAAGGCCAAGGTCGCGTTCGGCCGCGACTGGGTGAGGGATGCCGAGCGGCGCGATTTCACCATCAACGGCCTGTCGCTGTCCGCCGATGGCATCGTGCATGATCATGTCGGCGGTCTCGCCGACATCGAAGAGCGCCGCGTGCGGTTCATCGGCGACCCCGCGCGCCGCATCAGCGAGGATTTCCTGCGCATCCTGCGCTTCTTCCGCATCCACGCGGCTTACGGGCAGGGCGAGCCTGACCGCGCCGCGATGGAGGCCTGCATCGCGGCGCGCGACGGGCTCGCTTCGCTGTCGGCGGAGCGGTTGCGGATGGAAATGCTCAAGCTCGTGGTGGCGAAGGGCGCCGCCGACGCTCTGATCGAAATGGAAGATGGCGGCCTGCTTGGCCGCATCACCGCGGGCGTGAGTTATCATGGCCCGTTCGCGAACATGGTCGAGGCGGAGCGGATGCTCGGCTTCACCGCCGACGCTATCCGCCGCCTCGGCGCGCTGACGGTCGCGACGCCGGAAGACGCCAAGCGGTTGTCGGTGCGGCTGCGCCTCTCCAACGCCGAGACCAAGCGGCTGGACTCCATGGGGCATCGCTGGTGGCGGATGCGGGAGATGGATGAGGAGATCGCGCGCCGCCGCGTCTATCGTCTCGGTCCGGATCGCTACACCGAGCGCGTGATGCTCGCGTGGGCGCGCGCGGGACAGGATTTCGCAGCTCCGCGCTGGCGCGAGCTTGCGACGCTGACGCGGCGCTGGAGTGCGCCGGTATTCCCGCTGAAGGCGGCGGATTTCATCGCGCGTGGATTGAAGGAAGGCCCGGCGCTTGGCCATGTCCTGACGCTCGCGGAAGATGCGTGGCTGGCGGCGAATTTTCCTCTCGACGCCGCAAGCGTCGCCGCGATCGCCGAGCAGACGCTGGAACGCTTCCGGCACGATCACCGGCTTTGAGGTTTTGGTTGAGCCAACAAAAAACCCCGGAGCGATGCTCCGGGGTTTTGCGGTTCAGGTGAACCGGATTGGTCTTAGTACTTCGCGACGACCGGGCTGCCCCAGTTGAAGCGATAGACCAGCGAGGTCTGGATCGTCTGCACGTAAGGCTTGAAGGCGATGCCCGTGCCGGTGCTCAAACCGGTCGTCGGGTCGAGAATATCGCTGGTCTTGCGATTGTATTCGGCCACGCGGTACTCGGTCTTCATGAACCAGCCCGGCGAAGAAATGCCGAAGATGTTGAGCGAGTTCTCGACGCCGCCACCCAGGAACCAGCCATCACGATGGCTCTTGCCCGTGCTGCCAACCGCTGCGCCGGTCGCATTGGTCAGAGCGACGCCCTTGAAGTCGGCGTGGCTGTAGCCAACGTTGACGTAGGACAGCGCGTTCGGCGAGATCAGGTAGCCGAGGCGTGCACCGGCTGCGTAGTTGGTGTCGTTCTTCAGACGGCCAGTAACTCCGGCGCCAAGGCCGCCACCCGTTGCATCCGCCAGCGAACCGCGGATGTCGCCGAACTGGGCGTCGCCGAAGACGCCGACGACCCAGGTCGGGTTGATCTGCCAGTCGTAACCGCCGCCCACCGTGCCGAAGTAACCACGGCCACCTGCGCGGGTGTCGAGGCCGTTGGCGCCGGTCGCAAGGTCGACGGTGTGCTGATCGGAGGACATCAGGCCGTAGCCGCCGCCGCCCGCGAGATAGAAGCCGGTCCAGTTGTAAGCGGCCGTGCGGGCTGCCTTGGTGTAGAACGGCGTGCCGGCGTCGGCGCCCGGCGTCACATGCGAGTTGAAGCGATAGACCAGCGAGGTCGACACCGTCTGCACATAAGGCTTGAAGGCGATGCCGTTGCCGCTGCCATCGTTATACAGGCTGTTCTTCCGGTCATACTCGGTGACGCGGTATTCGGTCTTCATGAACCAGCCCGGCGCCTTGATGCCGAAGAAGTTCAGGTCGTTCTCGACGCCGCCGCCGATGAACCAGCCGTCGCGATGCGACTTGTCGATGGCGGTAACGCCGTCAGAGAAAGTCGAGCCCTTGAACTGGCCGTAGCTGTAACCGGCATTGACGTAGGACAGCACGTTCGGCGCAACCAGATAGCCGAGGCGCGCGCCGGCGGAGTAGGCGGCGTCGTTCTTCAGGCGGCCCGAAATGCCGTTGTTGAGGTCGATGAGATCGCCGCGAATGTCGCCCCACTGCGCATCGCCGAACACGCCGACCACCCAGGCCGGGGTGAGCTGGTAGTCATAGCCGAGACCGACGGTGCCGAAGTAGCCGCGGCCGCCCGTGCGGGTGTCGACCGAGGTGGCAGCGCCACCGGTCGTGGAATGCTGGTCGGATGAAATCAGACCGTAGCCGAAACCGCCGGTCACGTAGAAGCCGGTCCAGTTCGACACCGGCGCCACAACCGGCGCCTTGGTGTAGCGGGCCGCAAGATCGGCCGCGTTGGCGGCGCTGCCCAGAGCGATCAGGGCGACGGTACCCAACAGAAACTTTTTCATGAAAATCCCCAAACCCGGTCCAGAATTGGATTCTGTCCAAAAGCTAAAGGATTTTGTGCAAACGCGATGTAACCCGGCAGCCACAGTGGACAGTAAAGCCCTGCGGAACCGTGGTTTATGGCCACTTAACCTCGGGTGGCATGGAGGACAGGATCGACTCTACATTGCCCCCGGTCTTCAGCCCGAAGATGGTGCCGCGGTCGTAGAGCAGGTTGAACTCGACATAGCGCCCGCGGCGGATCAGCTGCTCCTCGCGGTCGGCGTCCTGCCATGGGGTCTCAAAATTGCGCCGCACCAGTTCGGGGTAGATCGCAGCAAAAGCGCGGCCGACATCCTGGGTAAAGGCGAAGTCGGCATTCCAGTCGCCGGATTCCAGCCAGTCGTAGAAGATGCCACCGATTCCTCGCGGCTCCTTGCGGTGGGCCAGGAAGAAGTAGTCGTCGCACCATTTCTTGAACTTGTCGTAAGGCGCGACCGCCGTATGGGCATGGCAGGCCTTGCGGAAAGCCTCGTGGAAAGAAACGGTATCAGGGTCTTCCTGAGTCCGCCGCCGGTCGAGCACGGGGGTCAGGTCCGCGCCGCCGCCGAACCAGCGCTTGGTGGTGACGACGAAGCGGGTGTTCATGTGCACCGCAGGCACGTTCGGATTCCACGGATGGGCGATCAGCGAGATGCCCGAGGCCCAGAACCGCGGATCGTCGGAAGCGCCGGGAATCTGGGCGCGGAATTCGGGAGCGAATTCGCCGAACACAGTCGAGCAGTGCACGCCGACCTTCTCGAACAGCCGTCCGCGCATCATCGACATCACGCCGCCGCCGCCCGGCGCGCCGGTGTGGTCGGTGCGCTCCCACGGCTTGCGCACGAAGCGTCCTGCCTGATCGCCGTAGAGCGAGGCGGGGACCTCGTCCTCCAACTGCTCGAATGAGGCGCAGATGTCGTCGCGCAGCTTTTCGAACCATGCGCGGGCGGAAGTCTTGCGGCTGTCGAGCAGGGAAGCGTCCATGTTCAATCCGTCATTTTGATTGGGGCCCGAAATAGGTGCAGCTCTCGCCGCAGCTGTCGCGATGGACACTGACGCGCGTGACGTCGCCCGCGCCCTGCACACTGTCCCAGATATAGCGCGACAGGTTCTCCAGCGTCGGCAGGCCGATCGCCTCGATCTTGTTGAGGAATTTGTGGTCGAGCGCCTTGCGCACGTCGGCGATCTTCCGCTCCAGAAGGCCGAGGTCCATCACCATGCCGGTCGCGGGATCGGGCGTGCCGCGAATCGTCACCTCGGCGCGAAACGAATGGCCGTGAATCTCCTCGCTGTTCTCGCCGAGCGTCGTGCCCTTGAGCGAGTGCGCGGCCTCGAAGTGAAAGGATTTGGTCAGTTCCCACATTACGAACGATTACTCCAACTCGTCTGTTCTATTACCTGATACCGATGGTCTTGTGGGTCTGCACGCTCAGCCGCCATTGTGGATGGCGCAGACAATAGTCGATTGCGCGTGCGGTATTTTGCTCCAGATCAGGCCCGTCCATCGGTTGCAGCAGGAAATGCTGGAAGGCGAGCGCGGTGTAATCCTCCGGCGCGTTCTGTCGCTGCGGATAGACCAGCTTCAATTCGTGGCCTTGCCGGATCGCAAGCTCGGTGTCGGCCTTGGGGCTGACGCAGATCCAGTCGAGGCCGGGCGGGGCAGGGAGCGTGCCGTTCGTCTCCACAGCGATCATGAAGCCGCGTGCATGAAGCGCTGCGATCAGTGCGTCATCGATCTGCAGCATCGGTTCGCCGCCGGTCAGCACCACGAAACGATGACGGCTGTCAGGCCCCCAGGTCGCGGCGATTCGCTCCGCGAGGTCGTCGGCGGTGGCATAGCGTCCACCGAGCGTGCCGTCGGTGCCGACGAAATCGGTATCGCAGAACTGACACACGGCATCCGCACGATCCTGCTCGCGGCCGCTCCACAGATTGCAGCCCCCGAAACGGCAGAACACGGCCGGACGTCCGGCCTGCATGCCTTCGCCTTGCAAAGTCAGGAAAATTTCCTTCACCGCGTAACTCACGGCGCATTGTCTCCATTTGTGACAGCATGTCGCGTCTGCCGCAGCGCCTCGCCGAGCGCCATTGCGGCGGTGACGGCGACATTGAGCGAACGCATGCCTTCCGCGATCGGGATCACCAGTCTCTCGTCCGCGCTTGCGGCAACTTCGTCCGGCACGCCCGCGCTTTCCCGCCCCAGCAGAAGAATATCAGTATCTTCATAGCGATGCGCCAGATAGGAGGTGGCGCCCTTGGTGGTCAACAGCAACAGCCGCCCGCCATCCGCCTGCTGCCAGGCCCGGAAGGCCGTCCATGACACATGCCGTGATATGGAAACCTGATCGAGATAATCCATTCCCGCGCGGCGAAAATGGCGGTCGCTCACCGGAAAGCCCGCGGGCTCTATAATATGCGCCTCGACCGCAAGACATGCGCAGAGTCGGAGAATCGTCCCGGTATTTTGGGGAATGTCCGGTTGATACAGGGCGATCCGCATGGGGTGATCGGGCTCGGAAAACGGGGGTAAAAACCGCTGCCATGCGCCGAATTTGCGCATCGCACGAGCGGGAGCCGATACCGGGCTTGCGCTCAATCGGCAAGGGTGCCAATAGATCGATTCTAGATCACCTGTTCTGCCCGGCTGAGTAGAACAAGTGAGTTCTGCCCCCGCGAGGCCCGCGGGCACCGACTGACGTTTCCGGCGCGTTCGTCCGCGCAATCCATGGGTTCGTCGGACGGCTGCAGTTCGGAAAGGGTTTGCAAACGTGACTGCTTCTTCTTCGGCACATCCGGCGACGCGCCGTGATTTCCTTTACGTCGCCACCGGTTCGGTTGCGGTCGTCGGCGCGGCCGCTGTGGCCTGGCCGCTGATCTCCCAGATGAATCCCGATGCCTCGACCATCGCGGCCGGCGCTCCGATCGAGGTCGATCTGTCGCCGATCGCCGAAGGGCAGGACATCAAGGTGTTCTGGCGCGGCAAGCCGATCTACATCATGAACCGCACCAAGAAGCAGATCGAGGAGGCGCGCTCGGTGAACGTGTCGAGCCTGCCCGATCCGCAGACCGACCAGTCCCGCGTCAAGGAAGGCCACGACAATTGGCTGGTCGTGATCGGCATCTGCACCCATCTCGGCTGCATCCCGATCGCGCATGAAGGCAATTACGACGGCTTCTTCTGCCCGTGCCACGGTTCGCAGTACGATTCCTCGGGCCGCATCCGCCAGGGGCCGGCGCCGCTCAATCTGTACGTCCCGCCGTACAATTTCGTTTCCGACACCAAGATCAAAATCGGCTGACGTCAGTCGCCTCCACTTTCCAGGATCGCAACTCATGAGCGGACCCTCTACCTATAACCCGCAAAATCCAGCCTTGAAGTGGATTGAGCAACGCCTGCCGATCGGCGGACTGATTCATTCGTCTTTCATTGCCTATCCGACGCCGCGCAACCTGAACTACTGGTGGACGTTCGGCGCCATCCTTTCGATGATGCTCGCGGTGCAGATCATCACCGGCGTCATCCTCGCGATGCACTACACGCCGCATGTCGATCTCGCCTTCAAGTCGGTCGAACTGATCGTCCGCGACGTCAATTACGGCTGGCTCCTGCGCTATATCCACTCCAACGGCGCGTCGATGTTCTTCATCGCCGTCTACATCCACATGTTCCGCGGCCTGTATTACGGGTCGTACAAGGCACCGCGCGAAATCCTCTGGATTCTCGGCGTCATCATCTACCTGTTGATGATGGCCACGGGCTTCATGGGCTACGTGCTGCCGTGGGGCCAGATGAGCTTCTGGGGCGCCACCGTCATCACCAACCTGTTCTCGGCGATCCCTTACGTCGGCGACAGCATCGTGACGCTGCTGTGGGGCGGCTACTCGGTCGGCAACCCGACGCTGAACCGCTTCTTCTCGCTGCACTACCTGCTGCCGTTCGTGATCGCGGGCGTCGTCGTCCTGCACGTCTGGGCGCTGCACGTCGCAGGCCAGAACAACCCGGCCGGCGTCGAAGCGAAGACCGAAAAGGACACCGTGCCGTTTACGCCGTACGCGACCATCAAGGACTCGTTCGGCATGGCGTGCTTCCTGCTGTTCTTCGCCTGGTTCATCTTCTACATCCCGAACTACCTCGGCGATCCCGACAACTACATTCAGGCCAACCCGGCCGTGACGCCCGCGCACATCGTGCCGGAATGGTACTACCTGCCGTTCTACGCGATCCTGCGTTCGATCCCGAGCAAGCTCGGCGGCGTCATCGCGATGTTCGGCGCGATCGTCGTGCTGGCGTTCCTGCCGTGGCTCGATAGCTGCAAGGTGCGCTCGTCGAAGTATCGCCCGCTCGCCAAGCAGTTCTTCTGGATCTTCGTCGCGACCTGCATCGGTCTCGGCTATCTCGGCGCGCAGCCGCCGGAAGGCATCTATGTCATCGCAGGCCGCGTGCTGACGGTGGTTTATTTCGCCTACTTCCTGATCGTGCTGCCGGTGCTGTCGCGGATCGAGACCACGCGGCCGCTGCCAAACTCGATCGCCGACGATGTGCTCGCCAAATCCGGCAAGCAGCCGATGGTGTCCGCCGCGATTGCGCTGGCGGTTGCCGGTTCGCTGATGATGGGCGGCATGGACAGCGCCAAGGCCGCCGATCATGGCGCCACGCCGCATTCGGAGAGCTGGTCGTTCGCCGGTCCGTTCGGCAAGTTCGATCAGGCCCAGTTGCAGCGCGGCCTCAAGGTCTACAAGGAAGTCTGCTCGAACTGCCATTCGCTGAACCTCGTGGCGTTCCGCAACCTCGCCGATCCGGGTGGTCCGGGTTATTCGGCGGCGCAGGCGGCAGCCTTTGCGTCCGAGTACAAGATCAAGGACGGCCCGAACGATGCGGGCGACATGTTCGAGCGTCCGGGCCGCCCGGCGGATTACTTCCCCGCGCCGTTCCCGAACGAGCAGGCTGCCCGTGCTTCCAACGGTGGTGCGGCTCCGCCGGATCTGTCGCTGATCGCGAAGGCTCGTGGCTACGAGCGCGGCTTCCCGCAGTTCGTGTTCGACGCCTTCACCCAGTTCCAGGAGAAGGGGCCGAACTACATCCACGCCATCCTGAACGGCTACAAGGAAAAGCCGGCGGACTTCGCGCTGCCCGAGGGCTCGTACTACAACACGTACTTCCCCGGTCATTCGATCAAGATGCCACCGCCGCTGTCTGACGGTCAGATCACCTATGACGACGGCTCGCCGGCGACCGTCGAGCAGTACTCGAGGGACGTCGCGGCCTTCCTGATGTGGACGGCGGAGCCGCACCTCGAGGACCGTAAGCGCCTCGGCATGCAGGTGATGCTGTTCCTGATCGTGCTGTCGGGTCTTCTGTACTTCACCAAGCGGAAGATCTGGGCGGACGCGCACTGACGCATCCCGACAGTCTCACAAGATTGAGGGCTCCTTCGGGAGCCCTTTTTCGTTGGCGGGACTGAACCAGTGCGGCTTTGCCTCGTTGCACTCTCGCGCCGCAGGCGGCATTGTCTGCTGCATTTCCATTGCCATTTCCCGAGGTTTTCATGGGCACCAGCATCAGCTTTTCGCGTCCCGACGGCAAAGAGGCCAAGGGCTATCTCGCCAACGCCGCGCGCGGCAATGCGCCGGGCGTCGTCGTCATTCAGGAATGGTGGGGCCTATCCGAGCAGATCAAGTCGATGACCGATCGCTTCGCTTTGGCGGGGTTCGATGCGCTGGCGCCGGACCTGTTCGAGGGCGTGGTGGTGCCGTATCACGATGCGGACGCCGCCGCGAAGGAGATGAACTCGCTGAACTTCATCGAGGCGACCGAGCAGAACGTGCGCGGCGCGGTGCAGTATCTCAAGCGCAATGGCGCCAAGGTCGGCATCAGCGGCTTCTGCATGGGCGGTGCGATCACGATTATCGGTGCCGCCAAAATTCCGGAACTGACGGCTGCGGTGTCGTTCTACGGCGTGCCGTCGCCGGAAGCGGTGAAGCCCGCCGACGTCAGGGTGCCGTTGCAGGGCCATTTTGCCAACAAGGACGATTTCTTCACGCCGCAGGCGGTGAGCGCCTTCGAGGACGGGCTGAAAAAGGCGCGCAAGCCCTGCGAGTTTTTCCGCTACGACGCCGACCATGCCTTCGCCAACGAGCAGCGCGCCTCGGTCCATGACCGGCAGGCTGCGGAGCTGGCGTGGGGCCGGGCGATCGACTTCCTCAAGAAGCATTTGGGGTGATGTGCAGCGGGCAGGGGTGGCATGGCGAGGGCATGGCTCCCCTTGACATCCGCCCGTCCGGGTGATGATTTGCCGCCCATGATCGCAGCAACCCGCACGACCCGTATCTGGTGGCGCACCTTGTAAAAGGTGGCCGGTGCGATTTTGCTTGAAATCACGTTGAGGCCGCCACGCATGGGCGGTCTTTTTATTTGTCCTGTGTGGCGTTCCTCGGCGAAGTCTCTTAAGAGGAACCCATGAACAGGACGGTTTTTTCCCTTCCCGCCACGGCGGACTACACCACGGCGCGGGGCCTCGAGGTCTCGCGGCGGGTCACGTCGTTTTCCGGCGGACAGAAGCTCGATGCGCTGATCGACCTTCTGGATCGCCGCCGTGGCGTCGTGCTGTCGTCCGGCACCACGGTGCCGGGGCGCTATGAGAGTTTCGATCTCGGTTTCGCCAATCCGCCGCTGCGGCTGGAATCGGTCGGCGAAAAATTCTTCATCGAGGCGCTGAATGCGCGCGGCAAGGTGCTGATCGCCTTTCTCGCAGCCACGCTGAACAACCCCGCCGTCGCGATCACGTCCAAGACCGCCGATCGCATCGAAGGCCACATCGTACGTGGCGATGCGCCGGTCGAGGAGGAGCAGCGCACGCGGCGCGCTTCCATCATGTCGCTGGTGCGCGAGATCATCGCCTCGATGAGCTACGCGGGCGATCCGCTGCTTGGCCTGTTCGGCGCGTTCGCCTACGACCTCGTGTTCCAGATCGAAGATCTGAAGCAGAAGCGCAAGCGCGACGCCGACCAGCGCGACATCGTGCTCTATATTCCCGACGAACTCTTGGCCTACGACCGCGCCACCGGGCGCGGCGTCGTGATCGATTACGAATTCAGCTATGGTGGCGTCAGCACGCGCGGCCAGGATCGCGACACGCCCGACAGTGTCTACACCAAGACCAAGCGTGAAGGCTTTGCCGACCATGCGCCCGGCGTCTATCAGGCGACGGTGGAACGCGCCCGCGCGGCGTTCGCCCGCGGTGATCTGTTCGAGGCGGTGCCGGGGCAGTTGTTCGCAGAGCCGTGCGATCGCACGCCGGCCGACGTGTTCAAGCGGCTGTGCATCATCAACCCGTCGCCTTACGGCGCGCTGCTCAATCTCGGCGATGGCGAGTTTCTCGTCTCCGCATCGCCGGAGATGTTCGTGCGCTCCGACGGCAAGCGTGTCGAGACCTGTCCGATTTCCGGCACCATCGCGCGCGGCGCGGACGCCATCGGCGACGCCAAGCAGATTCAGGAATTGCTGAACTCGCAGAAGGACGAGTTCGAGCTCAACATGTGCACCGATGTCGACCGTAACGACAAGGCTCGCGTCTGTGTGCCGGGCTCGATCAAGGTTTTGGCGCGCCGCCAAATTGAAACCTATTCAAAGCTGTTTCATACCGTCGATCACGTCGAAGGCATGCTGCGTCCCGGTTTCGACGCCATCGACGGCTTCCTCACCCATTGCTGGGCGGTGACGGTCACCGGCGCGCCGAAGCTGTGGGCGATGCAGTTTGTCGAGGACAACGAACGCTCCTCGCGCCGCTGGTATGCGGGCGCACTCGGCTTCCTCGGCTTCGATGGCGGCATCAACACCGGCCTCACCATCCGTACCATCCGCATGAAGGACGGCCTGGCCGAAGTGCGCGTCGGCGCGACGCTGCTGTTCGATTCCGATCCTGTCGCGGAAGAAAAGGAATGCCAGACCAAGGCGGCGGCGCTGTTCCAGGCGTTGCGTGGCGACGCGCCGAAAGCTCTCTCGAGCTTCGCGCCGGATGCCACCGGTTCGGGCAAGCGCGTTCTGCTGGTCGATTGCGATGACTCTTTCGTGCACATGCTGGCGGATTATTTCCGGCAGGTCGGCGCCAATGTCAGTGTGACGCGGCACCTGCACGCGATGCAGCGGCTCAAGAACGAAAAGTTCGACCTGCTGGTGCTGTCGCCGGGGCCGGGGCGGCCGGAGGATTTCGGCGTCTCGAAATTCATCGATGAGGCGCTTGCCAAGAAGATGCCGATCTTCGGCGTCTGCCTCGGCGTGCAGGCGATCGGCGAATATTTCGGCGGCGAACTTGGCCAGCTCGCGCAGCCCGCGCACGGACGGCCCTCGCGGATTCAAAATCGCGGCGGCACGTTGATGCGCAACCTGCCGAATGAACTCACCATCGGCCGCTATCATTCGCTGTTCGTCGGCCCCGCCACCATGCCGGACGTGCTCGTCGTTACCGCAACCACCGAGGACGGCATTCCGATGGCCATCGAACACAAGGAGCTGCCGGTCGGCGGCGTGCAATTCCATCCTGAATCGCTGATGTCGCTGGAAGGCGATGTCGGGCTGAAGATCGTGGAAAACGCTTTCCGGCTGGGGCAGAAATGAAATGGCAGAAGCATCCATGAGCGTCGCAGACGATTTGAAAGCCTCGGTTCGCGCGATCCCGGATTATCCGAAGCCCGGCATCATCTTCCGCGACATCACCACGCTGCTCGGCAATGCATGGGCGTTCCGCCGCGCGGTGGACGAACTGGTGCAGCCGTGGGCAGGCTCCAAGATCGACAAGGTCGCGGGCATGGAAGCACGCGGCTTCATCCTCGGCGGCGCGGTCGCGCATCAGGTTTCGGCTGGCTTCGTGCCGATCCGCAAGAAGGGCAAGCTGCCGCACACCACCGTGCGCATCGCTTACTCACTTGAATACGGCATCGACGAGATGGAGATGCACGTTGATGCGGTGAAGCCCGGCGAGCGCGTCATCTTGATCGACGATCTGATCGCGACTGGCGGTACGGCGGAAGGCGCGGTGAAACTCTTGCGCCAGATCGGCGCCGAGGTGGTGGCGGCTTGCTTTGTCGTCGATTTGCCCGAGCTGGGCGGTGCTGCGAAACTGCGCGCGATGAACGTGCCGGTGCGCACGCTGATGGAGTTCGACGGGCACTGACCGCCGGGCGGTCAGGTGTGCAGCTTCAGCCGCTTCTCCAGATTCCTGAACTTGGTGTAGTTCGCGCGCGTCCATTGATGCAGTTCGGACGATGAATCCTGCGCCGTGCGCAAGTAGTGCGTGAACGAGAAATTCGTCCGCTGCACGATGGAGCGCAGGAACGCGGGCAACGCCGCGATGTGAAGCGGCCGCACACCGGCAAAGTCCTTCGGTGTCTCTCCGTGCAGGACGTGCTCATTGTCGATTGCAATCAGCGGCGAGCCGGGGAAAGTCTTGCGCAGCATGGCCCAGGCGTTCGACGAGGCGCGGGTGGCATCCGGAATGAACAGCACGATCGGCTCGACGCCACGCCGGATCGCTTCCTTCATGAAGCCGATCTCATCGGCGAGCCTAAAGAAATCGTCGAACGCATGCAGCCCGAGGTCGATCACCTTAGCGACGCCGTCATTGACGATCAGGCGATCCATCAGCGCCATCTGCGCGTGGGTGTCGCTGATCGAGGCGGTCTCGGTGGTGCGCGGCAGGAAATCCAGCAGCGAGGGTTCGCGCAGATTGATGTCGAAGGCGAGCACGCTGCCGTTCTGCAGGATCAGGAACTCGCTCAGGACGCGCGAGAGCAGCGTCTTGCCGACATCGGGACGCGGCGAGCAGACGATGTAGACGGGCGTGCGCGGCATTGTTGAAACCAGCCGAAAGCCGTGGGTCTGGCGCGGCTGTCGTTCTTATTCGTCGGCGGAGGGGCGGGTAAAGCCCTTGTCCTTGCTGCCGACGATATCGGTGAGCTTGATGCGGTCGAACTCGCCCCAGACGTTGCCGAGCCAGTGCCGCACATAGCCGCGCAGCACGAAGGAATAGTTCGCGGTTTCGTCGGCGGGGCCTTTGTTGGCCACGAATTTCAGGAAGGGAACCGAGGAGACTTCGACCTGCTCATAGGCCATTTCGTTGAGCTTCGGAATCGTGATCTCGGTCGCGTTCTTGATGCGCTTGAAGTAGGAGTTGTAGGTAGCCTGATCCCACTCGAAGAAGCTCGTGTTGTTGATGAAGTTCTTCACGAGGAAGTACTTCGCACCGTCCATGAAGCTCGCGGTTTCCGCGATCTCGTCCAGCGAGGCGATCGACGGGCCGAGGATATGGAACACGGCGAAGGTGATCTGGCCGGAGCGGGCGGCATCGAGAAAGCCGATATCGCGCAAGGCGGCGAGGGTGGGCGACATCAGACCTGCGCGGACGTCGATCACGGTGACGTTCGCGGTCGCCGTGTTGAGCGTATCGAAGATCTTCATCTGGTCGGAGGTCGTCGTGACGTCGACGATCTCGGTCACCTGGGGGTGAAAACGCTTCAGCGTGCCGCGCGGCGATTCGGTGTCGAACGCTCGCGTCGGAATGTTGTTGGCGGTGAAATAGTCCAGAACGGTGCGCGATACCGTGGTCTTGCCGACCCCGCCCTTGTCCGCGCCCACCACAATAACTGCCGGCTTCGCCATCACGTCCCTTTATCGCGCAAGATAGACCGCCGATGTGACAGCTACCCAGCCATTTTTTTGGACCATGGCAGAAAATGCGGAGAATTCAATTCTTTACAGGCGTTCTTAACCGTATTCACACGGTTTCCTTAATGGACGGCCGGTTGCGGCTGCCTGTTGGCAGGCTGCCGCAACACCTTCTGGCGCTTGATAAAAAGGCTCCCGCCCCCTGGGGAAGAGAGCGGGAGACCGCGCTGTGCTCGCGGAGTAGAGGCCGAAATCGTTTATGGCTTGAATGGATTACGGCTTGAATGGATCAAGGCTTGGCGACGTGCCAGGCACCATTGAGGAAGCCATCGCCCTTCACATCGCCAGCGGCCATGTCCTGCTTGAAGGTGTAGAGCGGCTTGCCCTTGTAGGCCCACATCTTGCTGCCGTCGTCGCGGGTCACGACGGTCCAGTCGCCAGAGGCCTTGGCATCCGCGGAAGCGGCGAGGATCGGCCAGTTGGCGGCGCAGGGGCCGTTGCAGGCTGATTTGCCTGCGGAATCCTTGGCGAAGGTGTAGAGCGTCATGCCCTTGGCATCGACCAGAATCTTGCCCTTCGAGCTTTCGGCAGTCTTGGCCGGGGCCGGAGCCATGGTCTGCGCAAAAGCGAGCGAGCCGAAGGCGGTGGTCATGACAATGGCGGCGGCGAACTTGAGTGAGGTCTTCATACGTGTACTCCCTGTGAAATCCGAAACGCAGGCGCTTCACAGGGACAAACTCCGGCCCCTCCCGGTTTATTCCGCTGCCTTGTCCGGCACCGCGTCGCCCCAGTCCCACCGCCGTGCGGCGGCATAGGCCAATTTGTCGCGGCGGGGCACGGACATGAACGAAAGCCCCGCTTTCGTGCAGAGCTTGGCGTTGACCGCAACCTTATTGAGCGTCGGCTGCGCCAGCACGCGTGCGGTGTTTACCATGTGCGGTGAACGCGACAGCGCCACATAGATGAATCGCTCGTCCTCGAACGGCACCTCCGCGCCCTTGAGTTGCTTGTGTGCGCGGGAGCGCGACAACCGCTGCGAGAAATGGCACCAGTCAGGCGGCGTCAGCGGACAGGCGCGATTGTGCGGGCAGGGCGCGATGATATGCGCGCCTTGCGCGATGAGCCGCGCGCGAAGCGCGAGGATGCGTTCATAGCCTTTGGGCGTGCCGGGCTCGACCACCAGCAGCGTGTCGCGCGTCTTCTGCCACATCAGATCGGCGAGCGCATCGCGGTCTGCGTCGCCGAGTTCGTTGATGACATAGCTTGCGATCACGAGATCGGCGGCGTCCATCGCCGCGAGTCCGGCGAGAACGTCGCTTTCGACGTAGCGTATCGATGCGAGGCGGCTGTTCGCGACGATGTCGCAGGCCAGCGCGCGCAATGCCGCGTTGGCGTCGATGGCAGCAAAGCCTGTGAGGGAATCGAATGCCTGTGCCGCCGCCCAGCTTGCTGTTGCGGGCCCCGCGCCGATATCGAGCAGCGTTGCGGGTGCGAAGTCTGGATATTGCTCACACAACGCGTGGAGGCTCGCGGAAATCGCGGCGTAGGTGGCGGGCATCCGTGCGAGCGCGTAGGCAAGTGCATCCCGCTCGGTGCGGATCGGCGCGGAGGTGCCGCCGCCGCGATAATTCTCCGAGATCGCGCTTGCGCGCCTTGCTGCATCCGCGCGCGACAAGCCCTCGGCCTTGGCAGCGAGTGCGGCTTTCAGGTCGGGAGGGAGATCGAAGGCGGGCATTGCATCCTAGATCCCCGCGCCCGCGCGCTATGCCACGTTCTGGTCGAGCACCTTCATCGCGCCGTCAAGATCGACCGACACGAGCTGCGACACGCCGCGCTCGGCCATGGTGACGCCGAACAGCCGGTTCATGCGCGCCATCGTGATCGGGTTGTGCGTGATGATGATGAAGCGCGTCTCGGTCGAGCCGGTCATCTCATGCAGCAGGTTGCAGAACCGCTCGACATTGTGGTCGTCGAGTGGTGCGTCGACTTCGTCCAGCACGCAGATCGGCGACGGGTTGGTCAGGAACACCGCGAAGATCAGCGCCAGCGCCGTCAGCGCCTGCTCGCCGCCGGACAGGAGCGACAGCGATTGCGGCTTCTTGCCGGGCGGCTTGGCGATGATTTCGAGGCCCGCTTCCAGCGGGTCGTCGCTCTCGATCAGTTGGAGCTCGGCCTGGCCGCCGCCGAACAGTTCGGTGAACAGCCGCTTGAAGTGATTGTTCACTGTTTCGAACGAGGTCAGCAGGCGCTCGCGGGCTTCCTTGTTGAGGCTCTGGATGCCGGTGCGCAGCTTCTTGATGGCTTCCACGAGGTCGTCGCGCTCGGTGGTGAGGCCGGTGTGCTGCGTTTCGATCTCGCGCAGTTCCTGCTCGGCAAGCAGGTTGACGTTGCCGAGCCGGTCGCGGTCGCGGCGCAGCTTTTCGACATCGGTCTCGGCGGAAGCAATGTCCGGCAATTCGGTCTCGGGCGTCACTTCGGCCATCGCGGCAACAGCGTGCGGCTCGACCTCAAGAGTGTCGTGGATTTCGCGCTCGATGTCTTCGAGGCGGCGGCGGGTCGCCTCCATGCGCTCCTCGGCGCGGGCGGTGGCTTCGCGCGCGGCGGACAACGCTTCGAGCGTGGCGCGGGCGGCCTTGTCGGTTTCCGCCATCAGGCTTTCGGCGGCTGCAAGCGCATCGGCGGCTTCGCGGCGGGCGGCTTCGGCGGTCTCGATTTCGCTGATAATGCCGCGGCGCTTCTCGGCGAACTGCGCCGGCGCGTCCTCGAGCTGCGCGCGCTCGGTCTTCACCTCTGCGGTGCGCTCCTCGATGGTGGCGATCTGCGTAGTGGCGTTGGTCTTGCGGGACTGCCACTCGTTGCGCTCGGAGGCGATAGCCTGCACACGGCGGTCGGCCAGTTCAGCTTCGCGGGCGAGAGCCTGCGCCTCGGCGCGCACCTGCGCGGCACTCTGGCGCTTCTCGTCCATCCCGGCGCGCGCGGTGGCCAACTGAGCTTCGGTCTCGTCGCTTGCTGGCAGTTCGGCGACGGCCTGCGTCGCCACGCTATGGGCGCTGTCCGCCTCGGTGCGGTCGGCGGCAAGACGTGTCTGCGCTTCCGCGAGCGCGGAGCGGCGCGCGGCGTGGCGATTGAGTTCGCGCTCGGCGCTCGCGTGACGTTCGCGCGCGGCATCGGCGTCGCGTTGCGCGGCACGGGCGGATTCACGCGCGGCCGATTCGGCGGCGGCGGCAAACTTTAGTTCGGATTCGGCGGCTTCCAGCGCCTGCCGCTTGGCGGTGGCGTCGGCGCGGGCCTGCTCCAGTTCGTGTTCAATGTCGGCAAGACGCGCGCGTTCGGCGAGACGCCGCGCCGCGCCGGTCGGCGCATGTGCACCCGCGATGAAACCGTCCCAGCGCCACAGATCGCCTTCGGTGGAGACAAGCCGCTGGCCGGTCTTCAGCCGGCTGACAAGCTCCGCTCCACGCTCGCGGCTGACGACGCCGATTTGCGCGAGACGCCGCGCCAGTTCCGGCGGCGCGTTGACGTGGGTGGCGAGCGCCTCGACGCCATCCGGCAACGCAGGATCGTCCGCCATCACGCCGAGGTTCGACCAGCGCAGCGGCGCGGAGGCATCGGTCGGCGCATCGAGATCGTCACCGAGCGCGGCACCCAGCGCCTTCTCGTAGCCCTTGGCGACGCTGACGCCGTCAATGATCGACGGCCACAAATTCTTGGTTTCGCTGGTCACGAGCTTGGCGATGGTCTTGGCTTCGGTCTCAAGGCGCTGCACGCGCTTGTCGGCTTCCACCACGGGTGCGCGCGAGCCATCGAGCTTGGCGCGCGCCGCGACCTGCGCGGCTTCGCTCGTCTGCACCGTGCTGGCAGACTGCGCGAGGGTTTCCTGTGCGGCGCTCATCGCCTGCGCAAGCGTTTCGAGATTGGCGAGACTGCCGGTCTCGGCATCGAGCTTCTCGACATCGCGGTTGACGCTGGCGATTTCCTGATCGATGCGCGCGAGGCGTTCCGCGTGGGTGCGGACATTGTTTTCGAACTGGCGGCGGCGCGCGGTGAGATCGGCCAGCGCGGTGGTGAGTTCGGAGAAGGTGCGCTCGGCGGCAGCCAGCGCTTCATCGGCTTCCGACACCTTGGCGTCTGCGCCGCTGCGCTTCTCGACGCGCGACTTGATTTCTTCCTTGAGGATTGCTTCCTCGGAATCGAGTCGTTGCATGGCGACGTCGGCATCGGAGAGCTGGCGCTGTTCGCGCTCGATGTCGGCGGTAAACTGCGTCAGGCGGCGGTCAAGCTCGGCGGCGCGCTCCTTGGCGCGCTCCTCCTCGCGGTCGAGCATGTCGCGCGCGTTGGTGAGGCGTTGCAGACCGGCGGCGGCGCGGGCTTCGTTCTCGCGCAGCGCGGGTAGTTCGGAGGCGCGGATCGCCTGGATGCGCGCAGCTTCGGCCTGGTGCTGAACACGCTCGGCCTGCTCGCGCACGGCAAGATCATGGGTGCGGCCGGATTCGGCGACGTCCTCGTTGGCTTGCAGCCAGCGCAGATGAAACAGCAGCGCCTCGGCCTTGCGGACCTTGGCCTGCACTTCGCGATAGCGGATCGCCTGCCGCGCCTGCCGCTTCAGGCCGTCGATCTGGCTCGCGAGCTGGCCGATCACGTCCTCGACGCGGGTGAGGTTGGTTTCGGCAGCCTTCAGCCTCAGCTCCGCCTCGTGGCGGCGCGCGTGAAGTCCGGCGACACCGGCGGCGTCCTCCAGCACGCGGCGGCGCTGGTCGGGACGGGCCTGAATGATCTCGCCGATCTTGCCCTGATGGACGAGGGCAGGCGAACGCGCGCCGGTCGCGGCATCGGCGAACAGAATCTGCACGTCGCGCGCACGAACGTCCTTGCCGTTGATCCGGTAGACCGAGCCTGCTTCACGCTCGATGCGGCGCGACACTTCCAGCAGTTCGGAATCGTTCATCGACGAAGGCGCGGAACGATCCGAATTGTCGATCGTCATGACCACTTCGGCATGGTTGCGCGCGGGGCGGTTGCCGGAGCCGGAGAAGATCACCGCGTCCATGTCGGCGGCGCGCAACGACTTGTAGGACGTCTCGCCCATCGCCCAGCGCAGCGCTTCGACCAGATTGGATTTGCCGCAGCCGTTCGGGCCGACAACGCCGGTCAAGCCGGGCTCGATCAGGAAATCGGTCGCCTCGACGAACGATTTGAATCCATGCAGGCGAAGGCGCGTCAGTTTCATGCGAGACTTACTCTGTTGGCGGCCGCACAAACGGCCTGCCGTACCAAATCCATTGCGGATGTCATTCCCATCCGGCGACCGGGAGCAGGAGCGAATCGCCCAAACCCGCCGTTCAGGCCGGACAATGGCCAGTGGGCGGGGGCAGGGCAACGCCTGCGCGCCCGTTTCCGGGGGATTCTGGCCGATTTTCCAACGGTTTTACGGCGCTTTTCCGGGTTCCATGAGAAGGAAAAGCGAACAAAAGGGCTCAATACCGCCTGTCACGGGGACGCGGGTTCCAGAGCCGGGGTGGAAAGACCTCAGCTCTTGAGCAGCGGGTCGATCATGCCCTTGAAGCTGTCGAAGGAGGTTTCGCCCTTCACCAGCTTGCCGTTGATGAAGAAGCTCGGCGTGGAGTCGATCTTCAGCGTCTTGTTGGCGTATTCGCGGTCGGCGAGGATACCCTTCTGCACCGTGAGGTCGTCCTGCACGCAGGCCTTGATCATCGCCTCGCTGAAACCGGCCTGCTTGCCGACGCGGTTGATGGTCTCGAATGCCTGGGTCTGCAGGTCGGCCTGCTGGTTGAACAGGATGCTGATAATGGCGAAGTACTTGTTCGAATCGTCCTTGGCGACGCAGCGCGCCAGCGCGGAGGCGGCGAGCGCGACCTGATCGAGCGGGAATTCGCGGAAGATGAACTTTACTTTGCCGGTGTCGATATAGGCCGACTTGAGCTGCGGGAAGACTTCCTTCTCGAACGCCGCGCAATGCGGGCAGGTCATCGAGGCGTATTCGATGATCGTCACCGGTGCGTCCTTGGAGCCGAGCGCCATGTCGCCGAGCGTGCTCGGCTTGGCGATCTGCGCCGGCTCCTGTGCGACGGCCATCGAGATCAGTTTCCAGGGCGATACGCCGATCGCGGCCGCAGTGCCTGCGAAAGCCAGAGCGGTATTGAAGGTACGGCGCGTAATCATCGCTGGAAACTCCGGATTGGCGTTGCGCGGCAGCCGCGCGGATGAGGGTTGTCTGCTAGCTTGAAACCGCAATTGTGGCAATGCCGGGGGCATCACGCCCGCTTGGAAGGCGTCAATTTCGCTTGATCGAGGCGCCGAGCCGCGCGATCGCGGTGCGCAGATCGTCGTCGTCCACGGCCTCCAGATCGCGGGCCTCCTCGGCCACGGCTGCCTCGCTGGGCGGCTTTTTGGTCTTTCGCTTTTCCCGGTGGACGAGCGGCGCCTGCCGGAGCGCGATCTTGCCGACCGCATTCCAGCCGAAGAAGCGATTCACCCGTTCCAGAATGACGGTCGAGGAATGCTGGATTTCCAGCGCGCGCGGCCCTTCCACGCGCAGGATCAGCGTGGCCGGGATTTCCGGCTGGCCTTCGATGGGACGCTGCCACTGGATTTTCAAAGGCTCGGCATAGGCGGCGATGTCGCGGCCGACGATCTCGCTCCAGCGCGTCACCAACTCGCGCGAGGCAAAGCCCTGCCGCTTGAAGGCATCGTTGAAGATGCCCGCGAGAAGCGCGGATAACGGCTTGGAGGTGAGCGGGCCGGGCTTGCTCATGATTGCCTAGGGTGCCTAAGAAGTCTGATGACCTTATCAGGTGCGGCGCGGCGAAACAAAGTCACGGCATCCGGTCCGGAGAAATCCGTGCCGCGCGCGGAACTGCTGCTGCGTTGGTACGATCGTCATCGCCGGGTGCTGCCATGGCGTGCGCTGCCGGGAGAGACACCCGATCCCTACCGGGTGTGGCTGTCGGAGATCATGTTGCAGCAGACCACCGTGAAGGCGGTCGGCCCATACTTTCTGAAATTCATCGACCGCTGGCCAAACGTCACCCACATGGCGGCGGCGTCCCTTGATGATGTGCTGCGGATGTGGGCGGGGCTCGGCTACTATTCGCGGGCACGCAATCTTTACGCCTGTGCTGTGGCGGTGGCGCGCGAGCATGGCGGCGCATTTCCCGACAGCGAAGAAGGGCTGCGCGAACTGCCCGGCATCGGCCCCTATACGGCGGCAGCGATTGCGGCGATCGCGTTCGGGCGGCAGACCATGCCGGTCGACGGCAACATCGAGCGCGTGGTGTCGCGACTTTATGCAGTGGAAGATGAACTGCCAAAAGCTAAGCCCGAGATTCAGCGGCTGGCGACGACGCTGCTCGGCACCTCGCGCGCGGGCGATTCCGCGCAGGCGCTGATGGATCTCGGCGCCACGATCTGCACGCCGAAGAAGCCAGCCTGCGCGCTATGTCCGCTGAACGATAATTGTCTCGCGCGCATTCGCGGCGAGCAGGAGACATTTCCGCGCAAGGCGCCGAAGAAGACCGGCGCGTTGCGGCGAGGTGCTGCGTTTATCGTCATGCGTGGCGATGAGGTGCTGGTGCGCACGCGGCCCGAAAAAGGTCTGCTCGGCGGCATGACCGAAGTGCCGGGTTCGGACTGGCTTGTCGCACATGATGAGACGATTGCGCGTGCTCAGGCCCCCGCCGTGAAAGGTCTTGCGCGCTGGCACCGCAAGACCGGGACTGTGACGCATGTGTTCACGCACTTTCCATTGGAGTTGTCCGTTTATGTGGGCAAAGTAGCGTCGCGAACCAAAGCGCCGCATGGAATGCGCTGGGTGAAAATCGCGACGCTCAAAGACGAGGCGTTGCCGAACGTGATGCGCAAGGTGATTGCGCACGGACTGGGAGAGAAATGAAGATGCTCAAACTTTACTACGGGGTTGGAACGTGCGCGCTGGCCTCTCACATCGCCCTTGAAGAAGCTGGTGCGGATTACACGACCGACCGTATCGACATGAAGGCCAACCAGCAGAACTCACCGGACTATCTTGCGATCAATCCCAAGGGCCGGGTGCCCGCGCTGGTGACGGATCAGGGCGTGCTGACCGAGACGCCCGCCATTCTCGCTTTCATCGCGCAGAGCTTTCCCAAGGCGAATCTTGCACCCCTGAGCGATGCGTTCGCTTTCGCGCAGGTGCAGGCATTTAACAGCTATCTGTGCTCGGGCGTGCACATTTCCCACTCACACAAGATGCGCGGCGCGCGCTGGGCGAGCGAGGAGACGTCGTTCGAGGACATGAGACGCAAGGTGCCGGAGAACATGCGCGCCGGCATGGCCATGATCGAGAGCAAGATGCTGCGCGGGCCGTGGGTGATGGGCGAGAGCTACACCGTCTGCGACCCGTACCTGTTCACGGTCTCAAGCTGGGCGAAGAATGATGGCGTCGATCTTGCGGAATTTCCGAAGATCACGGCGCATCGCGAGCGCATGAAGGAGCGTCCGGCGGTGCAGAAGGTGCTGGCCGAGCAGAAGGCCTGAGGCCTCTGTCCACGAAGGCCAAATGAAAACGGACGCCGCGAGGCGTCCGTTTTTCGTTTTCACGATTGTTTGCGGCTTAGGCCGTCTGCATCTCGCGGCGGATTTCGGCGCGCAGTTCATCGATCAGGCGCAGGCCCTTCTTGGTCTCGACGTGCCAGAACGACCAGCCGTTGCAGGCTTCCGAGCCCTGCGCCACCGCGCCCATGCGATGGATCGAGCCGACCTTGTCGCCGAGCATGATGGCGCCGTCGGCGCGCACCAGAGCGGCATGTTTCTTCTTCGAGTCCACGAGCTTGGCGCCCGGCGAGATCATGCCGCGCTCGATCAATTCGGAGAAGGCCACGCGCGGGGCATCGCGCGCGGTCAGGAACGGGGCAAGCGTCGCTTCCGGTAGCGGCTCGACGGCGGCGATGCGTTTTTCGGCCGCCGCAGCGTAGGTCTTGTCGCGCTCGAAGCCGATATAGCTGCGGCCAAGGCGTTTTGCGACCGCGCCGGTGGTGCCGGTGCCGTTGAACGGATCGATCACGAGGTCGCCGGGTTTTGATGACGACAGCAGCACGCGCGCGAGCAGGCCTTCCGGCTTCTGCGTCGGATGCACTTTCTTGCCATCCTTGCCCTTGAGGCGCTCGTCACCGGTGCACAGCGGGATCAGCCAGTCGGAACGTGCCTGCACGTCCTCGTTGGCGGCCTTCAGTGCATCGTAGTTGAAGGTGTATTTCGTCGATTCATCGCGCGCCGCCCAGATCATGGTCTCGTGCGCGTTGGTGAAACGGCGGCCGCGGAAGTTCGGCATCGGGTTGGTCTTGCGCCACACGATGTCGTTGAGAATCCAGAAGCCCAGATCCTGCATGATCGCGCCGACGCGGAAGATGTTGTGATAGGAGCCGATCACCCAGATTGTTGCAGACGGCTTCATGGCGCGGCGCGCGGCCAGCAGCCATGCGCGCGTGAAATCGTCATAGGCTGCGAACGACGAGAACTTGTCCCAGTCGTTGTTCACGGCATCTACATGCGACTCGTCAGGGCGCTTCAATTCGCCCTTGAGCTGCAGATTGTAAGGAGGATCGGCGAACACCAAATCAACGGAGCTCGCAGGCAGTTTCGTCATCTCCGCGACGCAATCGCCGATGACGATGCGCGAGGATGGCGAGGTTTCAAAATTAGTGCGGGGCGCCTTTGCAGACGCCCCGCGACGCGACACAACCATGACTCAAAACCTGACTCAGGCGACGCAGTCGGCGACGCGGGACCAACAAATCCGACTTGTCATCACCATGAATGTCCAAGGTAAAAATCGACTTAACTGCGAACATCTTTCGTTGCCGCAAAAATCATTTCATTGTCGTGGGATCGAAATCGATTCCATCGTGTGCCGCGAACGAAAGAGAATGAACGACGCCACGCTGTGCGGGATGATCGCGCGCGAGCGGTGTATTCCAGTAGGCCAGTGCACGACTGACCTGTTTCGTTTGACTAGGCAAGAATTGCCGGGGGCGTTAAAATCCGCGCCCGAGCGCAGTCCCTGTTGCATCATGCAGCAGGCGATTCCCGCCGCCGGCCGTTATGAAGATGTAAGGCCCCGAGGAGAAACCGATGCGTTATGACGATTTCCGCCGCAGCGACGATATCGACGACCGGCGCGATGACAGCGGTGGCGGTTTTGGCGGCGGAGGCGGGGGCTTCGGGTTCCCGATGGGCGGAGGCGGCCGCCTTGGCATCGGCACGGTGGTTGTTCTCGGCCTGATCGGCTGGGCGGTCGGCATCGACCCGCGCATTCTGATCGGCGGCGCGGAAATCCTCACTGGCGGCGGAGGGGCGCCAAGCTATCAGAGCGACCGGCCGTCCTCGCAAGCCAAGCGTGGTGCACCGACCGACGAGATGGGCAGCATGATCGCCGGCGTGCTCGGCGAGGTCGACGATCGCTGGGACGAAATCTTCTCGGCCAGTGGCCGAACCTACAAGGGTCCGCGCATCGTCCTGTTCCGCAACGCCACCAATGGCGGCCGCTGCGGCATGGCGCAATCGGCGATGGGGCCGTTCTATTGTCCGCCCGACCGGCAGATTTTCCTCGATACCGGCTTCTTCCGCGAGATCGAGACGAAATTCGGTGGCTGTCAGGGGAGCGCCTGCAAGTTCACCGCTGCCTACATCATCGCGCATGAGGCGGGCCATCACATCCAGAACCTGCTCGGCATCCTCGACAAGGCGCACGCGCTGCAACAGCAGGCGGGCAGCAAGGCGGAGGCCAATGCGATCCAGGTCAAGGTCGAGTTGCAGGCGGATTGCCTTTCCGGCGTCTGGGTCAATCGCGAGGAGAAGAAGCGGCCGGGCTTCATCGAGCCGGGCGACATCGACGGCGCGCTGCGCACGGCGTCGGCGATCGGCGACGATACGCTGCAACGGAAGATGCAGGGCCGCGTGGTGCCGGATTCGTTCACGCATGGCTCGGCCGAACAGCGCAAGCGCTGGTTCATGACCGGCTACCAGCAAGGCAGCGTGGCGGCGTGCAATACTTTCGGCGCGGGCTCGCTTTGAGATGACGAGCCTTGATCAGTCGAAGCCATTCATTCCGCTCAACATCGCGGTGCTGACGATTTCGGATTCGCGTTCGCTTGCCGACGACAAGTCAGGCACGACGCTGGCGGACCGGATCCAGGCTGCGGGGCATCATCTCGCCGCGCGCGAGATCGTTACCGACGACGTTGAAAAGATTCAGGCGCAGTTGAAACGCTGGATCGCGGACGATGGCGTCGATGTGGTGGTGACGACGGGCGGCACCGGCTTCACCGGGCGCGACGTGACGCCGGAGGCGGTCGAACCACTGTTCGACAAGCGGATGGATGGATTCTCCATCGCCTTTCATATGCTCAGTCATGCCAAGATCGGAACGTCCACGATCCAGAGCCGTGCGACCGCCGGTGTTGCGGGCACGACATTCATCTTCGCGTTGCCAGGATCACCGGGCGCCTGCCGCGACGGCTGGGATGGCATCCTCGCGCATCAGCTCGATTACCGCACGCGGCCATGCAACTTTGTGGAGATCATGCCGCGTCTCGACGAGCATCTGAAGCGCGGCAAGGCGCAGGCGAAGTAACTCAAGCGGGCACGAAAATCCGCGTGCGCAAGATCGCGCGGCCCGAGCGGCCGATCTTCGACAGCAGTTTCGATTCCGCGCTGCGTGCGCCCGGCGCGTAACCGCCGAGCTGGTCGTAATGGTCACGCGCGATCAACAATCCCTGATTGGCGGAAGGGCCTGTGACTGCGCGGGCGATCTGCCGCATGGCATGCGTGACACCGCCTTCGGCATAGGGCGAGCGTGCGTAGCGGAAAACACCGGCACGGCGGCGACCGCTGACGCCGACGTTTTCGATGAACTGCGCGGTCTCGTCGATCCAGCCGGATTCGAGCACCGCGCCCGCATGCAGGAACATCAGCCAGGAGCCGCGTGTGAGTTTGACGCCCGCCGCGATTGCATCGGCGCGCGAGCCATCGAACGTGAGAAAGCGGCAGCCCGCGACATCGGCGACGCGCGCGATGTCGCCAGCGCCTCCGCGGTCGACCAGCACGACGTCGCGCACCATGCCCGCGGCCGAGCCCGGCACCAGCGCCGAGAGCGTGGCGACCGTCTCGGACTCATTGCCCTGTGTCGGGATCACGATGCTGATCATCGGGGCGCGGCTCCACCGTCAAAAGGAACGGCGATGCATTTAGCATTTTGTGTACAGCTAAAGAACCCCGTCCCATGCAGGGCTCATCGCGGGATAGATCATATGAGACAGGCGAAGCAGATATTCTGCTTCGTCTGCTTCTAATATCTCAAGGCCTACCAGCGGCCGGGTGTGTAGCCGCGGCGATAGATCGGACCGTTGTAGCGATTATAGGCCATGCCGAGCTCGGACGCCGGGCCTGCGATATAGCCGTAGCGGCCATCATCGCCGTACGGGTTGTTCATACAGGAGCCGCCAGCCCCGAGCGCGTACGCCTGGCAGGCGGCGTAGGAATAGAAGTCGCATGAGGCCACCGGGCTGTCGCTGTCTGTCACACAAACCGTGCCAGCCTTGGCAGGCGTACTGCCCAATGTGGTGACGCTCGCTGCCGCCAAGCCGAGGGCTGCTGCTGTCAGAAGATACGTCTTCATCGAATCCTCCTCGTGAAAAATACCCCGCCTGTAACGCGGCCGCTCTGTGAAAGCTCCGCTGGGAGAATACCCAAAACGGGTTACACAACCCGTGCGGATGCCTGGCTTCTCTTGCGTCAATAGGTGGGGCTACCGATTTCGCGGAGATAAACGCCACGATCGATATGCAGGCGTGAGGGGTGGCAGCACACGAAAAAGGGGCGGAACGATATATCGCTCCGCCCCTTCAAAAAGATCAGCCGGCTGAAAATTCACCAGCGATAGCCGGGTCCGTAATAGCCGCGATGATAGATCGGACCATCGTAGCGATTATAGGCCGAACCGAACTCCACCGATGGGCCTTCGATGTAGCCATACTCGCCGTCATCGCCGCGCGGGTTGCGCACGCACGAGCCGCCGACACCGCGAGACGACGCCCGGCAGGCGCGGAAGCTGTAAAACTCGCACGAACGATAGGTGCTGGGGCTGTCCTGATCGGTCAGGCAGACCGTGCCGGCCTTCGCGGGCGTGACGCCTGCCGAGGTGAGGCCCGCTGCCGCCAGGCCGATTGCCGCCGCCGCCAAGAAATATGTCTTCATCGAATCCTCCTTAATCAATGTCCCGCTGGGCCGACAACGCTGGGTGGGTGCGCGAGGTCCGCTGGGGATGCCATAAAAATGTTCTTGTTTTGTTCTGAAGGCAGCTTATCTTCGGGGCATGACCAGAACCTCGCAAGCTGCGCAGATTCCTTCCCCGTCACCCGTCCCGGCAGGGGCTGTCTCCGACTTCGCCGAGATCGGCGTTGCCATCGACGCCGCGCGCCGCCGCGGCCGGGGCGCGCAGACCAACGCCAGCGGACGATATGAAACCGAGGCGCGCGCCGCATTCGACGACGGCTGGCAGAGCCTCGACGAACTGCCGCCGTTCAAGACCAGCGTCGGGATCGACACCGCCCGCAAGGTGATCTCGCGCAACGACTCGCCTGACATCGGCTTCGACCGTTCGATCAATCCCTATCGCGGCTGCGAGCACGGCTGCGTGTACTGCTTCGCGCGGCCGACCCATGCCTATCTCGGCCTGTCGCCGGGCCTCGATTTCGAAAGCAAACTGTTCATGAAGCCGGATGCCCCCGCGCTTCTGGAAAAGGAGCTGACGGCCTCGGGCTACGAGCCGCGCACCATGGCGATCGGCACCAACACCGATCCCTACCAGCCGATCGAGCGTGAACACAAAATCATGCGCGGTATTCTTGAGGTGCTGGAAAGAACCGGTCATCCGGTCGGCATCGTCACCAAATCGGCGCTGGTGACGCGCGATATCGACATTCTTTCGCGGATGGCGGAGCGCAATCTCGCCAAGGTGGCGATCTCGGTGACCTCGCTCGATCCGAAACTCGCGCGCACCATGGAGCCGCGGGCCTCGACGCCGCCGAAGCGACTGGAAGCGTTGCGGCAACTCTCCGCCGCGGGCATTCCGACCGTGGTGATGACCGCGCCGCTTATTCCCGCGCTCAACGATTCCGAAATGGAGCGCATTCTCGATGCCGCCGCCCATGCCGGCGTGAAGGAGGCGAACTACACGCTGCTGCGCCTGCCGCTCGAGGTGCGCGACCTGTTCCGCGAGTGGCTGATTGCGAATTACCCGGACCGTTACCGTCACGTCTTCACGCTGATCCGCGACATGCGCGGCGGCAAGGATTATGATTCGCAATGGGGCACGCGGATGAAGGGCACCGGGCCGATGGCATGGATGATCGGCCGCCGCTTCGAGATCGCCTGCGAACGGCTGGGGCTCAACCGCAAGCGGGTGAAACTCTCCACCTCGCATTTCGTGCAGCCGCCGAAAGGCGGAGAGCAACTCGATCTGTTTTGAACGGGCAGCCTGGCGTTGAATAACGGGCACATCCGGAAGGTTCCGGCTTGCCGGAGTCGCCCGTTCGTTTCAGTGTCCGGCCATGAGTCGGACCAACCCCCCAGCAAATGAGAAAGCCGCCGCGAAGCCTGCGAAGGTCACGGCCGCAACGCGTCCGAGCTTCCGCCGCGAGCGCGCGCTCCTGAAGCAGGGCATCTGGCCGGTGGCGGGTTGCGACGAGGTCGGGCGGGGGCCGCTCGCGGGGCCGGTGGTCGCCGCCGCCGTGATCCTCGATCCCGACCGCATCCCGAAGGGCATCGACGATTCCAAGCGCCTCACCGTGGAAGCGCGCGAGGCGCTGTTCGAGGAAATCTGCGCGACCGCGATGGTATCGGTCGCCGCCGCGCCGCCATGGCGGATCGACCGCGACAATATCCTGCGCGCCTCGCTGTGGGCGCTGGCGCGCGCGGTGCAGGGGCTGCCGCAAGCGCCGCGTCATGTGTTCGTCGATGGCCGCGACAGGATCGATGTACCGTGCGGCTGTGAGCCGGTAATCGGCGGCGATGGACTGCTGCTGTCGATCGGTGCGGCCTCGATCGTGGCGAAGGTGACGCGCGACCGCCTGATGTGCCGGTTGGCTCGGGTGCATCCCGAATACGGCTTCGATTCGCACATGGGCTACGGCGTGCCCCAGCATCTGGCCGCGCTGGAGCTGCATGGTCCGACGCCGCACCACCGGCGGTATTTCGCGCCCGTGGCGGCGGCGCATGCCAGGCTCAATGGCGCGGCCGTTCCGCCCGACCTGTCCCAGCTTGAAGCGACGGAAGTCGTGATCGTGGCGGAGGAGGCGGCCGTTCAGGTTGCCTGATCGGACGCCGGCCTTTATCAAGCGCTGAACGGTCTTTTTGCCCTCCCGCCCCGGTTCGTCCGCGCGATGCGCTTTACCTCCCTGATCGTCGAACTCGTCCGCGCCAAGCCGCGATGGATTTTCTGGAGCGCCGTGCTCGCGCTCGCGCTGTTGTGGCTGATCGTGCCAACGGCTCTCTATCTCAGTCCCCCCGCCGATGTGCCCACCGTGCTGGCGTTCGGCCGCGAATATCAGGTCGGCACCACGCTCGGCCCGCCGTTGTCATTCTGGCTCGCGGACATCGCATTCCGTGCCGTCGGCGGTTACGCTTTCGGCGTGTATCTGCTGGCGCAGATTTGCTTCGTGGTGATGATGGGGGCGGTGTTCGCGCTCGCACGTGCGCTGGTCGGCGCGCAGCAGGGCGTGCTTGCGGCGCTGCTGACGCTGGCTATTGCGGCCTTCAGTTTTCCGGGGCTGGAATTCGGCCCCGATGTTTTGGCGCGGCCGCTCTGGGCACTGACGCTCCTGCATGCTTGGCGGGTGATCGGAGAGCGGCAACGCGGCGCGTGGTTTGCACTGTCGATCGAGATCGGGTTGTTGTTCCTCACCACCGCGATGGCTCCGGTGCTGTTGGCTCTGCTCGTGGTCTTTGCGCTCGCCACGGCGCGCGGCCGCGCGGCGTTGCGCTCGATCGATCCATTGTTCGGCGCACTGGTGATTGCCGTCATCGCGCTGCCCTACATGATCTGGCGGGCGCGCAGTGGCGCTCCCTTGCCGCATCCCAAATTCACGTCGATCGAAGTCTATGCGCGCCAGTCGGGTGAACTGTTCGGCGCGCTGCTGCTATCGGCGCTCGGTGTTGTCGCGCTGATCGTCGCGAACGCGCGCATCTTCGAGCCGAAAGGCGAGAATGCGCCCGCGATTTTCCGTCCGCCGGTCGAGCCATTGGCGCGTCAGTTCATCGTGTTCTTCGGCGCTCTGCCGCCCCTGCTGTTCGTACTCGCGTCGCCGGTGTTCGGCCTCGATCATGTCGCGGGGGGCGATGGCGTGGCCCTGATGCTGATCGGCCTTCTCGCCGTCATCCTGGGAGGCGACCTGATTTATCTGCGCCGCCAGCAGGTGCTGCGCACGATCTGGCTGTTGGCCATGGCCGTGCCCGTGATTGTGGTTCTGGTGGCGGTGTTCGTGCAGCCATGGACCGACGCAACAGAGACGCAGACCTCGCTGCCCGCGCGCGCAATGGGGAAATTCTTCGCCGACAATTACAAGCTGCGGACCAATCGCCCGCTCTCCGCTGTCGCCGGAGATCCGGAGATCGCATCGCTGATCGGACTCGGCGCGACCTCGCGGCCGCAGGTGTTGTTCTCGGGCCTTTACGGCAAGACGCCGTGGGTTGACGCAGCCACCATCAACACCGGCGGCGGTCTTGTCGTCTGGCGCGCACACGACACGGTCGGCGCGCCGCCGGAGGCGATCGCGAAAACGTTTCCCGGTCTTGTCGCTGAAGTGCCGCGAACGTTCGATCGTCTGATCGAGGGGCGGCTGGAGCCCTTGCGGATTGGCTGGGGCGTGGTGCGTCCGCGGGACACGAAATAGCAAATTGTCGTTGCGGGCGAAGCAATCCGGATGGGGTAGGAGACACCCGGATTGCTTCGCCGCGCGTTCGCAGGGCACAGCCGCGCGCTGCGCCCTGCGAATGAGCCTTGTCAGAAGCCTGCGACGCCGCCGTTGCTGCGCGGATCGCTGCCGCCTTCGAGCACGCCATTGGCGAAACGCGCGATGCCGCCGGCATGGCCGACGATCTCGTCGAAGTCCTCGACCATCTCGACCTCGTGGCCGAGCGCTTCGAGCTTGCGGCGGGTTTCTTCCGGAAAGCGGCCCTCCAGCTTCAGGCTGTCGGTGTCGTCGCCCCATGTGCGACCGAGCAGCCAGCGCGGCGCGGTGATCGCGGCCTGCATGGTCTGATTGTAGACGGCGTAGCGTGTGAACACGGCAGCCTGGGTCTGCGGCTGGCCGTCGCCGCCCATCGTGCCGTAGACCATGACGCGGCCATCGTTCAGACGCGCGAGCGCGGGGTTGAGCGTGTGGAACGGCTTCTTGTTCGGGGCGAGCGCGTTGATGTGCTGCGGATCGAGCGAGAACGAGCAGCCGCGGTTCTGCCAGTTGAGGCCGGTCTCCGACAGCACGATGCCGCTGCCGTATTCGTGATAGATGCTCTGGATGAAGGAGACCGCGCGGCCTTCGCCATCGATCACGCCCATCCATACGGTGTCGGCGGGGCCCTTACCCTGACCCCACGGCAGCGCCTTGTCCATCCGGATCGCGGTGGTCAGCTTGTCGAGATGATCCGGCGCGAGGAACGACTGCGGATCGGCGTCCATGAAGTCGAGGTCGGTGATGTGGCTATCGCGGATCATGAAGGCCTGCTTGGTCGCCTCCACCACGCAATGGATGTATTCCGCGCTTTCCGGCCCGAACCGGTTGATGTCGAGGCGGTCGAGCAGGCCGAGGATGATGAGCGAGACGAGGCCCTGCGTCGGCGGCGTCATGTTGTAGATCTGGCCGAGGCTGTGTTGGAGTTCGAGCGGCTTGCGGACGGTCGCACGATACTTTGCGAGATCCTCTGCCGACACCGGGCTGCCGAGTGCTTTCAGTTCCTTGGCGATGCTCGCGGCAAGGCGGCCACGATAGAAGCTGTCGAGGCCGTCATCGGCCAGTGCGCGCAGCGTCTTGCCGAGCTGGGCCAGCCGCATCCGATCGCCGGCCTGCGGGACCTTGCCATTGACGAGAAAGGTTTCGGCGAAACCTGGAATGGCCTGCAACTCGCCGAGCTTCTTGGTGGTGGTGACGCTTTGCGAGCGCGTCACGGCGATGCCGTCCTCGGCGTAGAAGATCGCGTTTTCCAGGAGGCGCCCGAGCGGCAGGCGGCCACCCCATTCCTTGCTGATGTCGAGTGCAGCCTGCCAGCCGCCGATGGTGCCGGCGACCGTGTTGGCTGAGTCAGGTCCGCGCGATGGAATCTTCGCGAAGCCTTTCGCGGTGTAGTAGTCGCTGGAAATGCTGCCAGCCGCCGCGCCGCAGGCCTCAATGGCAACCACGGGCTTGCCGGGGCACGAAATCGTCCAGAAACCGTCGCCGCCGATGCTGTTCATGTGGGGATAGACCACCGCGATGGTGGAGGCTGCCGCGATCATCGCCTCGATGGCGTTGCCGCCTGCGCGCAGGATATCGACGGCGGCCTGCGCTGCCAGTGCGTGAGGAGCCACGGCCATGCCGCGGGTGGAGCGAACAGTCTGGAGCATCTTTGAACTCGATATTCTTCGGGTGAAAGAAGGGCCGGGGCGCATTGAGCGCCCCGGCGGATACTTGTTAGGCCGCGCTACCCCGCGCCGCCAGTGCGGCATTTGTCGCATTCTGCTTGCGATGGTTGGCGCGCATCGGCTTGAGAACGGCGATGGCCAGGAACGCGGTGAGGAAGTTCATCGCGATTACGACGCCGAACACCACATTCCACGATGCGGTGATCTCGTGCAGTTCGGCCGCCAGCGGGCCGCCGAGCACCGAACCGACACCCTGCGCGATGTACAGGAAGCCGTAATTGGTGGTGGCGTTCTTGGTGCCGAACGTGTCGGTGAGGGTCGAGGGGAACAGCGAGAAGATTTCGCCCCAGCCGAAGAACACCACGCCCGACAACAGCACGAAGGTCAGCGGATGATGGGCAAAGAGCAGCCAGATCGTCATCGCGATACCTTCGATGCCGAACGCGATCAGCATGGTGTTCTCGCGGCCGATCTTGTCCGACACCCAGCCGAAGAACGGACGGGTCAGGCCGTTGGTGAAACGGTCGATCGTCAGCGCCAGCGGCAGCGCCGCGAGGCCGAACACCAGTGCGTCCTTGACGCCGAAATCCTTGGCGAAGGCGCCCATCTGCGAGATCACCATGAGGCCCGAGGTGGACATCATCGTCATCATGACGAACATCAGCCAGAAGATCGGAGTCCGCAGCATTTCGCGCGGCTCATAGTCGCGGGTTTCCTGCACGAGCCCGTGCGCTGTCGCATCGGCGGCGACGTGCGGCATGTTCTTGTCGGGACGGCGCATGCCGAGTGCGGCAAGAATGCCGACGATGCCGAAGATGATGCCGTACAGGGTCAGCGTGTGCGACAGGCCGCTCGCGTTGAGGCTGTTGGAGATCGGGAAGGTGGTCAGGATCGCGCCGAAGCCGTAGCCCGCCGCGACGAGGCCCGCAGCCAGGCCGCGCTTGTCAGGAAACCACTGCACCATCATGCCGACGACGCCGACATAGATGATGCCGGTGCCGATGCCGCCGAGTACGCCATAGGTGATGTAAAGCGCGAACACGCTGGTGGCATTGGCGGCGAGAACCCAGCTCAGGCCGGTGAGGGCGGCGCCGAGCGACAGCAGCACGCGCGGGCCGAAGCGGTCGACGAGGTAACCCTGTGCAGGCGACAGGAAGGTCTGCAGCATGATGAGCAGCGAAAACGTGACCTGGATTTCCGCCAGCGGCGCGTTGAATTTTTCCCGAAGCGGGCCTGTGAACAGCGCCCAGACATATTGAGGGCTGGAGATCGCCATCATCGCGATCAGGCCGAGGATCAACTGATACCATCGCGAGGATGGTGACGTTGCAGCCGATGCATTCGTAGTCGTCATTTTACCGCTCCCTTTGTTGTGAATAGGTCGTTTCCGCCGGCGTCTTGTTTGTTGTTATGTTTCTGGTATGTCAGTTGTATACGATCTTAACCGACATCCGCAACAGCAAACAAGGCTCCTTTGGGCCGGGTCTTGGGGAGACCCGGCAGACGTCCACAGGCTTTCAAGCAGGAAGCAGGCCAGTGCGGCGTGACGCGGCGTTGAACGTTGGTCGGAGAAGTCCTAATCGTGCACCCGGAGACGGGCTGAAACCGGCGGCCGCGATTCCTGCCGGGGCCGATATAGTTCGCCCGGCGGGATTCGCGCCCGCGATGTCCCGTCGATCTTTTTCACCAGCGGTGAGCGTGCGCACTTATGATGCAGCCCATGAATCGTCCCAGCAGTCTTCCCGATGTCTCCGACAACGACGACGAGCCGCAGTCGCGTATCGCCTATCGCCTGATCGAGGCGATGATCGTCACGCACGAACTGCCGCCCGGTTCACGCATTTCCGAGGCATCGTTGAGCGCCAAGCTCGGCATCGGCCGCACGCCGATCCGCGAGGCGCTGCAGCGGCTGTCGTTCGAGGGCACGGTGAAGATCGTGCCGCGCTCCGGTGCGTTTGTGTCGGAGATCGATCTGGTCGATCAGCTTGCGATGATCGAGGTCCGCAAGGGCATCGAGAACGTGCTGGCGGGCCGTGCGGCGCGTTTCGCGGGCGATGCCGAGCGCAAGCGGTTCCGTGAGCTGGCTTTGATGTTCGAGAAATCAGCCGCCACCAATGACGGCCACATCTTTGTGGAGGCCGACCGCGAATTCAATTCGCTGGTCGTGGCGACCGCGCGCAATAAATATGCAGCCCAGGCGATCACGCCGATCGAGGCGCAGACCCGGCGGTTCTGGTACGTGCATTTCAAGCAGTTCGGCGATTTGCAGCGCGTCTGCACGCTGCATGCCTTCGTGGCGCGCCGGATCGCGGAGAATGACGAAGCCGGCGCGCGCGAGGGCTCCGACAAGATCGTGGATTACGCCGAGGAATACACCCGCAAGACGCTGATGTTCTTCGGGATGGGCTAAGTCTGCTTAAAGCGCAGGCGTGCGGCGGCGCATGAAATGAGCAACGGCGAGGCAGATCAGCGCCACCGCGACTGGCGGAAACACCACTGCATTGACGACGGTCCAGCCGAAATCGGCAAGCAGTTGGCCCGAGGCGAACGAGCCGATCGCCATCATCCCGAACACCAGAAAGTCGTTGAACGCCTGCACCTTGTTGCGTTCCTCGGGCCGGTGGGTCTGCACCACCAGCGCGGATGCACCGATGAAGCCGAAATTCCACCCCAGCCCGAGCACGATCAGCATCGCCCAGAAATGCATCGGCGTAATGCCTGACATGCCGATGGCGGCCGCTGTCGCCTCAAGTGCGAGTCCAATCGCCACGATCACTGGCGCGCCGAAACGCGCGATCAGGGAACCTGTGAAGAAGCTCGGCCCGTACATCGCCACGATGTGCCACTGAATGCCGAAGTTTGAATCGCTGATCGGCAATCCGCACAGCCGCATCGCCAGTGGCGCCGAGGTCATCACCAGATTCATCATGGTGTAGGCGACGGTGCCGCACAGCGCCGCGGCGATGAAGTCGCGCTGGCCGATGATGGCAGACAGCGGCCGCCCGCGATGAAGATCGGCAGCGTGCGGGCGCGGCGCATGCACGGTGGAGAGCACTGCCATTGCCACCAGCGCGACGACGGCCTGCACCACGAAACTCGCCGCGAACAGATGCGGTGCCCAGAAATCCATCGTCCATTGCACAAGCTGCGGGCCGAGCACGCCCGCGAAGATGCCGCCCGCGAGCACCCATGAGATCGCCTTCGGACGGAAAGCTTCGCGCGCGCCGTCGGCGGCCGCGAAGCGATAGGAAAGCGCAACGGAGGCATAAAGACCGCCGCAGAAAGTGGCGATGCAGAACAGCGGGAATGATTTCAGAATGATGGCGATCGCCGCCAGCGCACCGCAGAGCGCGCCGAAACCTGCGCCAATCAGAAAGGCGATGCGGCGGCCATAGGTGCGCGATATCCATCCGGTCGGCAGCGTGCCCACCGCCATGCCAACCACGTAGATCGACAGCGGTAGTGTCGCCAGCGACATATTGGGTGCGATCGCGGCCCCGACGATCGAGCCGGTGGCGAAGATCACGGCAGTGTTCGCACCGGTCAGCGCCTGGGCGACGGCCAGCCGCGCCACATTGGAGCGGACTCTATGGTCGTCGTGAGCTTCGCTAGTGATCGCTGTCATGGCTGTTCCGGCGTGACATGGAGAACAATTTTCTCGCATGTTCGGCCGGAACAGAACAGGCATAGCGCCCGGAAGACCCCCTATGCATTTTTGCCGAGCGCCCGCCGCTCGCGATCAGACGAAGATGCCGCCGGAGACTTCGATACGCTGGCCGTTGATCCAGCGATTATCGTCTGACAGCAGCGCAGCGATCATCGGGCCGATATCGTCGGGCAGGCCTGCGCGGCCGAGGGGCGTCGCGCTCGCGACTTGGCGGTTGGCTTCGGCGTTGTCTCGCACATGACCGCCGCCGAAATCGGTTTCGATGGCGCCGGGCGCAACCGTATTGGCGGTAATGCGGCGCGGACCGAGTTCCTTGGCGAGGTAGTGCGTCAGCACTTCGATTGCGCCCTTGGTCGCGCCATAGGCGGAAAAGCCGGGCAGGCTGAAGCGGGCAAGGCCGCTGGAGAGATTGATAATGCGTCCGCCATCGGCGATCAGCGGCAGCAGCGTCTGGGTCAGGAAATAGACGCCCTTCAGGTTGATGTTCATCAGCCGGTCGAAATCGGCCTCGGTGGTGTCCGCGAACGGCTTGTTGATGCCGATGCCGGCGTTGTTCACGAGGTAATCAAACTGCGCCGCGCCCCAATTGTCCTTGAGGCTGGTTTTCAGCCGCGCGGCGAAATCCGGGAAGGTCTTGATCGCGCCGGTGTCGAGCTGAAGTGCTGCGGCGTTGCGGCCGAGTGCCTTGATGGCGGCAACGGTGGCGTCGGCCTCTGCCTGATTTGAGTGATAGGTGATGGCGACGTCCACGCCCTTGCGGGCGAGGCTCAACGCGGTGTTGTGGCCAAGCCCGCGGCTGCCGCCGGTGATCAGGGCGATCTTTGCCATTGAATTATTTGTATTTTCCGTAGCCATGGAGGCCTCCTGAAGCATCATCTGATGGGCCCTTGTGTAATCCCACGGGTGACCCGCAGGAATGCCGGTGTCTCCGAGTTTATTGCCTGATCCTCCAAATCCGCTTTCCCCGTCGCAGCGGACCGCCTATCTTGGCGGCCCGGTCCGGAGGCCGCCGTGCAGATGTCGTTGAAGCAAAGTATCGCCCGCCACATTGATGCGATCAGCCGCGAGGACGGCTTTTTCGACACCGCGATTGGGGGGCTGACCCTGACGCGTTCGTCCACCGAGACGCTGCCGCATCCCATTCTCTACAAGCCCGCGCTGTGCATCGTCGCGCAGGGCGCCAAGCGCAGCCTGCTGGACGAGGACGCCATCGCCTACGCGGAGATGCAGGCGCTGGTGGTGACGGTGGAGATGCCGGTACGCGGCGGCGTGACCCGCGCCAGCAAGGCCACGCCCTATCTGGGGCTCATCCTCGAATTCGATCTGCGGCTGCTGCGCGAGGTGCTCGAGAAATTCGACGATCCGCCGAAACCAGCGAGGGAGGGTCCGGCGTTGCTCGTTCACGATATCGGAGGCTCGCTTGCCGACAGCGTGCTGCGGCTCGTCAATCTGCTCGATATGCCTGCGGCGATTCCGGTGCTGGCCAAATCCGTGATGCGCGAGATTTATTTCTGGCTGCTGAGCGGGCCGCATGGCGCGAGCATCAGCCGGCTGGCTTCGCCCGATGGCCACACCGAGCGTCTGAGCAGGGCGATCCATCTGCTGCGTGACGATCTCGCGCGCGCGATCTCTGTTGAGGAACTGGCCGCCGCCGCAAAGATGAGCCCGTCCTCGTTCCACCAGCATTTCAAGGCCCTGACCTCGCTGACGCCGCTGCAATACCAGAAGCAGTTGCGTCTGCTGGAAGCGCGGCGGCTGATGCTCGCCGATGCGGTGACGGCGACAACCGCCGCCTATCGGGTCGGCTATGAAAGCCCCTCGCAGTTCAGCCGCGAATATTCCCGCATGTTCGGCGCGCCGCCGCGCCGCGATGTGGCGGTGATGCGGACGATCGCCTGAGGCGCACTTAAGTTTTCGCGTTCGCCGCGAGTGCAGACTGGATTGTGCGCAGGTCTTTCCACGTCATCCGCTTGTAGATCGGCTGACGCAGCAGGTAAGCGGGGTGGAAGGTCGCCATCGCGCGGATGGTGCGCGTGCCGGTGTTGTAGTCGAACCAGCGGCCGCGCGTCCTCATGATGCCGTCTTTCAAGTCGAGCACCGCTTGCGACGACGGCTTGCCGAGACACACCACGATGTCCGGGTCGACCAACTCGATCTGCCGCTTGATGAAGGGCAGGCACATTTGCGTTTCGTGCGGGGAGGGGTCGCGGTTGCCCGGCGGCCGCCATGGAATGACGTTGGCGATGTAGGCCTTGGTGCGGTCGAGTCCGATAGAGGCCAGCATCAGGTCGAGCAGCTTGCCCGAACGGCCGATGAAGGGAATGCCCTGAAGATCCTCGTCGCGGCCGGGTGCTTCGCCGACGAACATGACGCGGGCCTGCGGGTTGCCGTCGCCGAACACCAGCTTGGTTGCGGTTGCCTTCAGTGCGCAGCCATCGAATGCCTCAAGGAGGCCGCGTAATTCCTCAAGGGTCTTGGCCTTCGGCGCGAGTTCGCGGGCCGATTCGATGGCGGCATCGGGCGCAGGCGCGAGGTCGGTCTGCGGCGTGGCGGTGAGGGCCGGCGCGGGCGTCAGCGGCACGATACGCCGCGGCGCGGGTGCCGGTTCCGCCTCGATCTCGGACAGGCGGTCGAAGGGCTCTTCGGCCAATGCGCAATCGACCCCGGCTTCCAGATAGAAGGCCAGCAACTCGTGCGGGGTTGGGGGGCGCTCGGAAATCATGGGGCCAATGTTAAAGCGTCCGGGCGGGGAATGAGAGTCCCGATTTGCCGTTCCACATAACGGACTCTGGAGCGCGCACAGGTACCATGATTTTCGACAGGGTTGTTCTCCCTGCGAAAATCGTCAACAACACTTCTTAGAGACATTCCATCCCCGCTTGCCCGCAGGACCAGCCGAGCCCCACATGAGCGATGAGCCGCAGCCCCGCGACTCCATGGAGTTCGATGTCGTCATCGTCGGCGCGGGCCCCGCAGGGCTCAGCGCCGCGATCCGTCTCAAGCAGATCGAGCCCGCGCTCAGCGTGGTGGTGATCGAAAAAGGCTCCGAGGTCGGCGCGCACATCCTGTCCGGCGCGGTGATCGACCCGGTGGGGCTCGACGACCTCATTCCCGAATGGCGCGATGAAGACGACTGTCCGCTGAAAACACGCGTCAGCGAAGACCGCTTCGCCTGGATGACGGCGAACGGCGAGATCAGGCTGCCGAATGTCCTGATGCCGCCGCTGATGAACAATCATCATTGTTATATCGGTTCGCTCGGCGACCTGTGCCGCTGGCTCGGCGCGCGCGCCGAAGCGCTCGGCGTGGAAATATATCCCGGGTTTGCCGCGACCGAGATCGTCTATGGCGAGCATAACGAAGTGCGCGGCGTTGCCACCGGCGACATGGGCGTGGCGCGCGATGGTTCGCACAAGGCCTCGTTCACGCGCGGTATGGAGCTGCTCGGCAAGTACACATTGTTTGCGGAAGGCGCGCGCGGCAGCCTGACCAAACAGCTGATCGCCCGCTACGCGCTGGACAGTGGCAGCGAGCCGCCGAAATTCGGCATCGGGCTCAAGGAAGTCTGGCAGATCGACAAGGCGAAGCATCAACCGGGTCTGGTGCGCCATTCGTTCGGCTGGCCGCTCGACAACAAGACCGGCGGGGGCTCGTTTCTTTATCACTATGGCGAGAATCTCGTCGCCATCGGTTTCGTCGTCCATCTCAATTACGATGATCCGTATCTGTCGCCGTTCGAGGAATTCCAGCGCTTCAAGACCCATCCTTCGATCCGCCCGACGCTCGAAGGCGGCAAGCGGTTGTCCTATGGCGCGCGCGCGATCACCGAGGGCGGCTTTCAGTCCGTGCCCCGGCTGACCTTTGCCGGCGGGGCACTGATCGGCTGTGCCGCAGGCTTCGTCAACGTGCCGCGCATCAAGGGCGTCCACAACGCGATGCGCAGCGGCATGATCGCCGCGCGGCATGTCACGGATGCGCTGGCGGAGGGTCGGGCGAACGACGAGCTTGTGCAATATGAGAGCGGCTGGCGGCTGTCATCGGTCGGGCGCGATCTCAATCGCGTGCGCAACGTCAAGCCGCTGTGGTCGAAGTTCGGCACCGTGCTCGGCGTCGTGCTCGGCGGCCTCGACATGTGGACGCAGACGCTGCTCGGCCTCTCGCTGTTCGGCACGCTGAGCCACGGCAAGACCGATGCCGCGAGCCTGCATCCCGCGCGCGACTACAAGCCGCGCGCAGCATCGAAGCCCGACGGGCAGGTGACGTTCGACAGGCTGTCCTCGGTGTTTCTGTCCAACACCAACCACGAGGAGGACCAGCCGGTCCATCTCAAGGTGCTGAACATGGCGCTGCAGAAATCGTCAGAGCACGATGTCTTCGCCGGACCCTCGAACCGCTATTGCCCCGCAGGAGTCTACGAATGGCTTGATGGGCCGGACGGCCCGCGCTTTCAGATCAACGCGCAGAACTGCGTCCACTGCAAAACCTGCGACATCAAGGATCCGAACGCAAACATCGTCTGGGTGCCGCCGGAAGGCGGCGGCGGGCCGAATTATCAGGGCATGTGAGCAGCGGTGATGCTTGAAATGCATGACGTGACGTCCTTCGGGCTCACCGCCTTCATCCTGTTCGGCGCCTATACGTTGTTCGGTATCACCGGGTTCGGCCAGAGCATGATTGCGATGCCGTTTCTGGCGATGATCGCCTCGTTGCGGTTTTTCGTGCCGCTGGTGGCGCTGCTCGATACCGTGTTCGTGCTGTGGAACATGACCAAGTTCCGCAAGGACGCGGACTACCGGGAACTGATCGCGCTGCTGCCGACCACGATCATCGGCATGATCGGCGGCGCGACCATGCTGGTGTTCCTTCCCGAACGGATTCTACTGCTCACGCTTGGCGTGCTCATTACCGCTTACGGCCTTTATCGCCTCGTGGCGAAGCAGCAGACGGGGAAGCTGAACAAGTTCGTCGCGGTGCCGCTCGGCCTGCTGGCAGGGGCGCTGTCCGCGACCTTCGGAACCGGCGGTCCGATTTACGTCGCCTATCTTTCGGGCCGCATCTTCGACAAGAGCCAGTTGCGCGCGACCATTCTCGGGCTGCTGGTTCTGACGGCCATTGTCCGGCTCGGCGTTTTCGGCATCGGCGGATTGTACAACAACGCCCATATCTGGCTGTGGTGGCTCATGGCGCTGCCGTTCTGCTTCGCCGGGGTGAAACTCGGCCATTATCTTCACGACAGATTGAAGAGCGAGAGCCTGCTGATCCTCGTCTACCTGACGCTGGTGGTGTCCGGGGTGACCCTCCTGGTGAAGAACTTCTGACGGCAGTGGCCCCGGTTGCAGGAGGCAGGAGCGGAGCCGGCATAGTTTTGCCATTTTAGGCGCCGCCACGATGCAGCCATCTTTGCTGGAACGTTCCCGAGGGACTTTCCGAATCCTTGCGGACGGCATCTAAACGGGCCATTGTGCGCTGCCCTGAGCCGCCCGGGCGGCCTTGCGTTTTCAATCCATCCTGACGGAGACGGTGCGCGTGAATTTCTCAACTCGTTCTTCTCGCGTGGCGCTTGCTGCCGCGATGGCGGCGGCGATGATCGTCGCGCCGGTTGCATCATCCGCCTTCGCCGAAACCACACCCACGATCGATAACGGATTGTCCGCTTATCCGACCGCGCGCGATCTGCAGGGCCTCAGTCCCGCAGGCAGCTATCTCGCCGCCCGCCATGCCAGTGCGGACCGCGATGCGGGCGTCGCCGCGTCATTCTACCGTGCGGCACTTCGGTCCGATCCGAAGAACGCCGATCTGCTGGATCGCGCCTTCATCTCCTCCGTCGCCGACGGCGAGATGGATGAGGCCGTCAAGCTCGCAGGCAAGATTCTCGCGACCGACAAGACCAATCGCGTGGCGCGGCTGGTCGAGGGCGTTCACGCCCTCAAGCTGAAACGCTACTCGGCGGCGCAGCAGAACTTCAATCAGTCGGTGCGCGGCCCGATCACCGATCTCGTCGCGACGCTGCTGTCGAGCTACGCGATGCAGGGCGCGGGCAACACCTCCGCCGCGCTTGCCAATATCGACAAACTCACCGGGCCGGAATGGTATCCGATCTTCAAGAATCTCCACGCCGGCCTGATCGACGAACTTGCCAACCGGCAGAAGGATGCGGGCGTTCGTTTCGAGGCGGCCTACAAGCTCGATGACACCGCATTGCGGATCGTCGACGCCTATGGCCGCTGGATGTCGCGCAACAAGAAGGAAGCCGAGGCGGCGCAGTTGTTCGAAACCTTCGACAAGAAGGTGCCGCGTCATCCCCTGATCGTCGACGCGCTGAAGGATCTGAAAGCCGGCAAGAAGCTGCCGGCGCAGATCGATACGCCGCAGTCCGGCGCGGCCGAGGCGCTGTACGGCATCGGCTCGTCGCTGACGCGTCGCGGCGGCGAAGACCTCGCGCTGGTGTACCTGCAGCTTGCGCTGTATCTGCACCCGAACCATCCGCTCGCGCTGCTGTCTCTCGCCGATCTCTATGAATCGGTGAAGAAGCCGCAGCTCGCGATCAGGATTTACGAGCGCATGCCCGAAAATTCGCCGCTGAAGCGCAATGCGCAGATTCAGATGGCAACGGACCTCGATTCTGTGGATCGCACCGACGAGGCACTGACGATCCTCAAGTCGGTCACCGCGGAAGATTCGAAGGATACCGAGGCGTTGATGGCGCTCGGCAATATTGAGCGCGCGCGCAAGAAGTTTGCCGATTGCAGCGGCACCTATACCAAGGCGATCGATGCCTCGGATGCGGCCAAGCCGAACTGGGTGCTGTATTACTTCCGCGGCATCTGCGAGGAGCGCTCCAAGCAGTGGCCGAAGGCGGAAGCCGATCTGAAGAAGGCGCTGGAATTGCAGCCCGAGCAGGCGCACGTGCTGAACTACCTCGGCTATTCGTGGGTCGATCAGGGCATCAACCTGCCCGAGGGCATGGCGATGATCCGTCATGCCGTCGATCAGCGTCCCGATGATGGCTACATCGTCGACTCGCTCGGCTGGGCGTATTTCCGTATCGGCGACTACGCCAATGCGGTGAAGACGCTGGAGCGCGCCATCGATCTGAAGCCGGAAGATCCGACCATCAACGATCATCTCGGCGATGCTTATTGGCGCGTCGGCCGGACGCTGGAGGCGAAGTATCAGTGGGCGCATGCGCGCGACCTCAAGCCGGAGGCCGAAGAACTGCCGAAGATCGAGGCGAAGATCGCCAACGGTCTGCCGGACCTGCCGGCTGGTCCTGCAGCGGCATCGAATGCGAATGAGAAGAAGAAAGAGGATAAAGGCGGCTAGCACGCCGCAAAATCGGATTTTGAACATGGATGGCCGGGCTTGTCCCGGCCATCTGCGTCTTGGTATGGATTTGCGAATGTGAAAGCCGGCGGCGGGCGCGGGCAGCAACCAGAGACGGGCATGGCCTCATTCACCGAAATCGCACGCGCCAAGGTCAACCTGACGCTGCGCGTTCTGGGCCGCCGCCCGGACGGCTACCATGATCTCGACAGCATCGCTGCTTTCGCAGATTGCGCCGACAGCCTGACGCTGGAGCCGGGCGATCTTGGCCTCACCATCACCGGGCCGGGAAGCGCTGCGTGCGGCGATGCCAACGACAATCTGGTGATCCGCGCGGCCCGGTTGTTGGCCGAACGGGTGCCGGGCCTGAAGCTTGGTCATTTCACGCTCGACAAGCATTTGCCGGTGGCGGCCGGAATCGGCGGGGGCTCGGCGGATGCCGCGGCGGCGTTGCGGCTACTGGCGAAAGCGAACGGGATCGCTCTCGACGATGCGCGCCTGTTCGAGGCGGCGCGTCTTGCGGGCGCGGACGTGCCGGTTTGCATCGCCTCGCATGCGTGCGTGATGGGCGGCGTCGGCGAGAATCTGACCATGCTCGATTTGCCACCGTTGTCCTGCGTAATGGTCAACCCGCGCGTTGCTGTCGCAACCAAGGATGTTTTCACCGCGCTCGGCCTGCGTGCGGGTCAGTTGCGTGTCGGTGTTGATGAAATTCTCGAAGCGGTGACGCTGCCGGGGGCGGGTGCATCGGCCGGGGAATGGATCATCCAGCTATCGGGTGGCGTCAACGATCTCGAAGCGCCTGCGCTGCGGGTTCAACCGGTGATCGGTGAAGTGCTGGCGGCCTTGCGCAAGACGCAAGGCGTGCAATTGGCGCGGATGTCGGGGTCGGGCGCGACCTGTTTTGCGCTGTATGACGATGCCGTTTCCGCCGATCGGGCCGCGCAAGCCATCGCACTGACCCATCCGCAATGGTGGGTCCACGCGGGAACGCTCAGCTAATCAGCTAAATCAGTTCGACCGTGCGAGGCAGAACGCGACGACCTGTTCGAGCGCGCTCTTCATTGGGGATGACGGAAACAGCGCCAGCGCATCGACGGCCATCGCGCCGTAATGCTGCGCGCGCTGCATGGTGTCGTCCAGAGCGCGGTGCTTTGTCATCAGGCCGATGGCGTGATCGAGATCGGCGTCGGCCACCTCGCCGCGCTCCAGCGTCCTGATCCAGAAATCGCGTTCGACATCGTTGCCACGGCGGAAGGCCAGCACCACGGGCAGGGTGATCTTGCCTTCGCGGAAATCGTCGCCGACGTTCTTGCCGAGCTTGGCGGCCTTGCCGCCGTAATCGAGTACGTCGTCGATAAGCTGGAAGGCGATGCCCAGATTCATGCCAAACGAACGCGACGCGGTCTGCTCCGCTTTCGGCCGGTTGGCGATCACGGGTCCGACCTCGCTCGCTGCGGCGAACAGTTCGGCGGTCTTGCCACGGATCACCGCGAGATATTCGTCCTCGGTGGTGGCGGTGTTCTTCGCGGCCGCAAGCTGCATCACCTCGCCCTCGGCGATGGTGGCGGCGGCGGAAGAAAGAATGTCGAGCGCGCGCAGCGAGCCGACCTCGACCATCATGCGGAAGGCCTGGCCGAGCAGGAAGTCGCCGACCAGAACGCTCGCCTCGTTGCCCCATAGCATCCGCGCCGAGAGCTTGCCCCGGCGCAGTTCGCTCTCGTCCACCACGTCGTCGTGCAGGAGTGTCGCGGTGTGCATGAATTCGACGGCGGCAGCGAGCTTGATATGGCCGTCGCCGGTGTAGCCCGCGAGCTGCGCCATCGCGAGCGTCAGCATCGGACGCAGCCGCTTGCCGCCCGAGGAGATCAGGTGGTTGGCGACCTCCGGGATCATCGTGACTTCGGAGCCGGTTCGCGACAGAATGGTCGTGTTGACCCCCGCCATGTCGTCGGCAACAAGCGCGACAAGCCGGTCGATCGATGGGGTGGAATGGCCCTCAAAAGGTACGATAACTGCCACGCAGGGTCTCCCGGTTCTGGCTGGCCGGACAATAGAAACTGCCGCGTCCCACGGCAAGAGCGTCCCCGGCCGGCGGTGAGGAGGAAGCAGGATTGCGCGAGTTATTGAGGACGAACGATATAGTCATGGTGTCGGCGGTGGGGGCGTTGCTCGATGGGGCGAACATCAAGCATCTCCTGCTGGATGCCAATATGAGCATTCTGGAAGGCTCGGCCGGGGCGATTCCACGCCGTATTCTGGTGCACGAAAACGATGATGCCGCTGCGCGCCGCCTGCTGACCGAGGCCGGCCTGGGACACGAATTGCGCGATGGGAACTGATCCGGTCCACTCTGACGATCTGACCGAGGATGCCTTTCTTGCAGGGAGGCTTCGCCTGCGCCAGTTCAGGCGGGGCCACCGCGCGGGCCACGATGCGATCATGCTGGCCGCTGCCGTCCCGGCACGCGCGGGCGAGCGCGCCGTCGAATTCGGGGCGGGCACGGGGGCTGCGGGTCTTGCACTGGCGCGGCGAGTCGACGGCATAAACCTCACTCTGGTGGATATCGATTCCGCGCTCGTTGATCTTGCGCAAACCAATGCGGCGGCGAACGGCATCACGGCACGGGCCATCTTGCTCGATGTCGGCGCGTCGGCGTCGCAGTTCGCGGACATGGGCTTGCCGCCGGACCATGCCGATCATGTGATGATGAACCCGCCGTTTCATGCGGCGGATCGCCATCGTGCCTCGCCCGATGAAGGCAGGCGCACGGCGCATCTCGATACGGGCGAGACGCTCGATGTCTGGAGCAAGGCCGCGCGGCGCGTTCTCAAGCCGGGCGGTTGCCTCACGCTGATCTGGCGGGCGGATGAACTGGATCGTGTGCTGGATGTGCTTGAACGCGGCTTCGGCGCGGTCGAGGTGATCCCGGTCTATCCGAAGCCGGATGCGGTTGCGATCCGCGTTCTGGTGCGGGCGATCAAGGGAAGCCGGGGTCCGTTACAGATTTTGCCAGGGCTGGTTCTGAACGATCGGCAGCGACACCCCACAGCGGCGGCAGAGCATGTGCTGCGAGGGGGAGCGCTCGGTTCCGAGCCTTGCGGCGAAACGGCGCTGGGGGTGCGCGAAAAATAGGCGTCCTGCTTACTGCGGAAGCGAGTTCGGGCGCTTATCTTGGACAGAGGTGAAGCGAATAGCCGTGAAAAGTGCGCTTATCATCAACACCATCAGATAGATTTTCATCGAAGCACCTTTCGGCTGGCCTTGCCGGAAGCTCAGGCAGAGGCGTTATCGCGGTATGCAATGCAAGTGGCGTACCGGACGGCGCCTAAGTGCCATTTGACGGATAATAAGGCGTTAATGCGAAGGACGTTGCATGACAGTTGAGGATCGCGATCACAATGCGCTGAATGACGGCTGGACCCGTTTCCTGCCGGAGTATTTCCGCGGGGCGGTGGTCCCTGTGGTTCGCCTCAGCGGCACCATCGGTGCGGTCACCCCGCTGCGACCGGGGCTGTCGCTGTCCGGCGTCAGCAAGCTGCTCGAGAAAGCATTCGAGACCAAGCGGGCCAAGGCAGTCGCGCTGGTCATCAATTCGCCGGGCGGCTCGCCGGTCCAGTCGCATCAAATCTACGCGCGCATCCGTCAACTCGCGGAGACGAAGAAAATTCCGGTGCTGGCGTTCGTCGAAGATGTCGCAGCCTCGGGCGGCTACATGATCGCTTGCGCGGGCGACGAGATTTTCTGCGACTCGTCCTCGATTCTCGGATCGATTGGCGTCATCGGCGGCACGTTCGGTTTTCAGGATCTCATCAAGAAGATCGGCATCGAGCGCAGGATCTACACTTCGGGCGAGCACAAGAGCAGCCTCGATCCATTCCTGCCGGAAAGCCCGGACGACGTTGCGCGGCTGAAGGCGATCCAGCGCGAGATCCATGACAGCTTCATCGATCTGGTGAAACGCAGCCGTGGTGTGCGGCTGCAGGGTGAGGCGAGCTATCTGTTCTCCGGCGAGTACTGGGCCGGCGAGCGCTCGGTGAAGCTCGGGCTCGCGGACGGGATCGGCGATCTGCGCAGCGTGCTCCGTGCGCGTTACGGCGAGCGTGTCCGCATGCCGGTGATTGCGCCCAAGAGCGGATTGCTCTCGACTCTCGCGGGCCGGAAGCCGGGCGCCGAGGCCATGATCGGCGCGGGCTTCGCCGACGACCTGATTTCCGCCCTGGAGACGCGCGCATTATGGGCGCGCTACGGACTGTGAGTGTGAGGGACATATGCCGCCGCTGGTTCTGATTGCTTTGGGTGTATTGGGCGGGGCCGCCCTGCTGCGGCTCGCGACGAAGGAAGGCCGCCGGGTCAATCGCGAACTCGATGAGATTCGCGAGCAGGAGGCCTCTGATTCTAACGGCGCGGTCCGGCTCCGGCGCGACCCGCAGACGGGCACATACCGCCCCCATTAGGCATGATGGGCGCGAGTCGCCTTCGATGGCGTGATAAGGGCCGTTTTCGGCGGCCTCTCCTTGATTCCTGACCCCCGCGCCGATACGGTCCGCCGCGCCAGCCCGGCTTTGCCGCCCTTGAACTGATTGCAGAATATCCGATGGAAACGCTTCCGCCGCACATGCGCCCCGAAAAATCGTTTCAGGGCCTGATCCTGACATTGCAGCGCTATTGGGCTGACCATGGCTGCGTGATTCTGCAGCCCTACGACATGGAAGTGGGCGCGGGCACCTTCCATCCGGCAACGACGCTGCGCGCGCTCGGTCCGAAGACCTGGAATGCCGCTTACGTGCAGCCCTCGCGCCGCCCCAAGGATGGCCGCTACGGCGAGAACCCGAACCGGCTGCAGCATTACTACCAGTTTCAGGTCATCCTGAAGCCGTCGCCGTCCGACATTCAGGATTTGTATCTGAAATCGCTCAAGGCCATCGGCGTCGATGCCGCGCTTCACGACATCCGTTTCGTCGAGGACGACTGGGAAAGCCCGACGCTCGGCGCGTGGGGTCTCGGCTGGGAATGCTGGTGCGACGGCATGGAAGTCTCGCAGTTCACTTATTTCCAGCAGGTCGCGGGCGTCGAATGCGCGCCGGTCGCGGGCGAACTGACTTACGGCCTCGAGCGGCTTGCGATGTATGTGCAGGGCGTCGATCGCGTCTACGATCTCAACTTCAACGGACGCGAGGGCGCCGAGAAGGTGACTTATGGCGATGTGTTCCTGCAGGCCGAGCAGGAATATTCGCGGCATAATTTCGAGCACTCCGACACCGGGATGTTGTTCGAGCAATTCAAGATGGCCGAAGGCGCGTGCAAGAAATATCTCGAAGCCGGCTGGGCCGATGGCAAGAAGGAGCGCCATCTGATGGCGCTTCCGGCTTATGACCAGTGCATCAAGGCCAGCCACGTCTTCAACCTGCTGGACGCGCGCGGCGTGATTTCTGTGACCGAGCGGCAGAGCTACATCCTGCGCGTGCGCGAACTGGCGAAAGCCTGCGGCGAGGCATGGATCGCCACCGAAGCGGGCGGAGTGTAAGCGATGCCCGATCTTCTGTTTGAATTGTTCTCCGAAGAAATTCCCGCGCGTATGCAGGCGAAGGCGGCGGACGATTTGCGCCGCATGGTGACGGACAAGCTCGTCGCCGAGGGCCTCGTCTACGAAGGCGCGAAGGCATTCGCGACGCCGCGCCGTCTCGCGCTCACCGTGCACGGCCTTCCGGGACGCCAGCCCGATCTGAAGGAAGAGCGCAAGGGACCGAAGGTCGGCGCTCCGGATGCCGCCGTGCAGGGCTTCCTCAAGGCGACCGGCCTGAAATCGCTCGACGAAGCGAAAATCCAGAAAGACCCGAAGAAAGGCGACTTTTATATCGCGCTGATCGAGAAGCCGGGCCGTCCTGCCATCGATGTCATCGCGGAAATCCTGCCGGTGATCGTCCGCACCTTCCCGTGGCCGAAGCAGATGCGCTGGGGCGCGGGCTCAGCTACGCGCGGCGCACTGACCTGGGTGCGGCCGCTGCATTCGATCATTGCGACGTTCGGTCTCGAAACCGAAGACCCGGATGTGGTGAAGTTCGATGTCGGCGGCATCGAAGCCGGGCAGACGACGCGCGGCCACAGATTCATGGCGCCCGCCGAATTTTCCGTGCGCCGCTTTGAGGATTACGTCGCGAAGCTGGAAGCAGCAAAAGTGGTGCTCGATCCGCAGCGCCGCAGGGACATTATTCTGGCCGATGCCAAGCAGTTGGCGTTCGCGCAGGGCTATGAACTGGTCGAAGACGAAGCCTTGCTGGAGGAGGTGGCGGGCCTTGTTGAATGGCCGGTCGCGTTGATGGGCTCGTTCGATCGGGACTTCCTGTCGATCCCCGGCGAAGTGATCCGCGCCACCATCCGCACCAACCAGAAATGCTTTGTGGTGCGCGACCCGAAGACCGGGAAGCTCGCGCCGAAGTTCATTCTCGTATCCAATATCGAAGCAATCGATGGTGGCAAAGCCATCGTCGCGGGCAACGAGCGCGTGATCCGCGCGCGGTTGAGCGACGCGAAGTTCTTCTACGAGACCGATCTGAAGACGAAACTCGAAGCCCGGCTGCCGAAGTTCGAGAACATCGTGTTCCACGAAAAACTCGGCACGCAGGCCGAGCGCATCGCGCGCATCGAACGGCTGGCCGCAGAAATCGCGCTATTGGTCGGCGCCGATGTCGAGAAGACGAAGCGCGCCGCGCGCCTTGCCAAGGCGGACTTGCTCACCGAAGTCGTCGGCGAATTCCCCGAGGTACAGGGCCTGATGGGCAAGTACTACGCGCTGGCGCAGGGCGAGGACGCTTCTGTCGCTGCTGCGATCGAGGATCATTACAAGCCGCAGGGTCCGAACGACCGCGTGCCGAACGATCCGGTTGCGATCGCGGTGGCGCTGGCCGACAAGATCGACATTCTTACCGGCTTCTGGGCGATCGATGAAAAGCCGACGGGATCGAAAGACCCGTTTGCACTTAGGCGCGCGGCGCTGGGTGTGATCAGGCTACTTACCGAGAATGGCCTACGTTTGCCATTGGCTTCAGTAACATCCGATCACTTCGTTACGCTTCGCAAAGATGTAACCGAAGCTCAAAACAAGAAAAAGATTCAGGCTGCTCAAAACGCGGGTGTTGGTGCCTTCATCGGTATGAATGCTACTCTATCTGTAACGCGGACATTTGGTGACCGTCAGGTAGATGCAAGTAGCGTCGATTTGCTCTCCTTCTTCGCCGACCGCCTGAAGGTGCAGTTGCGCGAGCAAGGCGCGCGGCATGACCTCGTGGACGCCGTGTTCGCGCTCGGAGGTCAGGACGATCTGTTGATGGTCGTGCGCCGCGTCGAGGCGCTGGGCAAATTCCTCGATACCGATGACGGCAAGAACCTGTTGGCAGGCACCAAGCGCGCCTCGAACATCCTCGCCATCGAGGAGAAGAAGGACAAGCGCAACTTCACCGGCGCGCCGGAGGCTTCGCTCTATAAGCTCGATGAAGAAAAGAATCTCGCAGCCGCCATCGAACAGGTGAAAGCCGAGGCAGGCGCTGCCGTGGCGAAGGAAGATTTTGCGGGTGCCATGGGCGCGCTGGCGAAGCTGCGTCCGGTGGTCGATGCCTTCTTCGACAAGGTGAAAGTCAACGACGACGACAAGGCGGTGCGCGAAAACCGCCTCAAGCTCCTGAACGAAATCCGCGAGGCGACGCGCGCGGTTGCGGATTTCTCGAAGATTCAGGATTGAGTTTCCGGATTGCCCATTAACAAAGCCGTCCAGCGGTTGCTGGACAGCTTCACCATTTCGGAGCGTCCGTTACTTACTCGATCACCTGAATGACCTTGCGGGTTTGCGGATCGACAAGCACATAGTTGTCGTTGACGCGGCTGTAGCGGTAACGGTGCGCGCCGTACTGCTGCGGCACGTCGTAATAGGTCACGCCCATTTCGGGCAGCGTCACGCCGACCATTACCTGACCCGGCACGGTGTAGTTCGGCACATTCTCCTGCACGACATATTCACGGAAGCGAGGTTGCAGATCGGGGGCGATACCACCCTCATCCACGACCATGCCGGTCGTCGCGCCGTCGCGCACGATGATGCCTTGCGCCTGCGCAGCGGCCGGTACCGCCATCGCACCGGCAAGGACGGCAAGAACGAGTGCTGACTTTCGCATGGTCTGTCTCCTGTCAAAGCGAAGGCCGCATGATGCGGCCGATGCCTGACAATCCGCAGACGATGCAGGTGTTCCTGCACCAGTCGTGACTTCATTGGGGCCTTTTTGTGCAGGGAGGGAACCGATCCGCTTTCAGAATCGTCGTTGATCGTCTATCGCGCTCGTGG
>NZ_JBXAOZ010000005.1:0-137879 GCF_058803465.1 Afipia sp. GW821-FHT14H12
TTCGGCGTGGCCTTTCTGGCGGCCGAAGCCCTTGGCCTCGGTCACGGTGATGCCTTGAAGGCCGACTTCCTGAAGGGCTTCCTTCACCTCATCGAGCTTGAACGGCTTGATGATCGCCTCGATTTTTTTCACCTGCACGCCTCCGGCATTTCAGACTGGCGCCGCTGATGCGGCGCGGATCGTTCGGGGCCGTTTGGCGGCCTCGTTCGTTGGCCCCTTAAAAGCAGACTCCGTGCCAACTGGCGCGGCTGTCGATTGTATTGGATTATCAAACTGTTAATCTCTTCTCTGCGAGCGTCGTTGGAGCTTTTGGCTAAGTCTGTGGCGTCAAAATATGCAACTGCACAATTTTAAGGCAGGCAATCTGCCGCCGCTTTGGGCGGACATGCCTTCAAGACAGGCGGTATTGGGCGAGGGCTGGTCATGGAACTCCTGAGCGTGGCCGAAATGACTTGTGCTGATGCGCTTGCGGTAAAGGACGGCGGGGACAGCTTCGCGCTGATGCAGCGGGCGGGGCAGGCCGTGGCCGCTGCCGCGCAGGTGCTCGCACCTTCCGGAGACATCGTGGTAGTGGCTGGACGCGGTAACAATGGCGGCGACGGTTTCATTGCCGCCGCCGATCTCGCCGCGCGCGGCCGCAACGTCGCCGTGGCTTTGCTTTGCAACCCGGAGACACTGACGGGCGACGCGGCTCGTGCTGCGAAAGAGTGGCATGGTCCACTGCTGCCGTTCGTACCCCGATCGCTCGGCAAGCCCGCGCTCGTTATCGACGCGCTGTTCGGCGCGGGACTCGACCGTGAAGTCAAAGACGAGCCGCGCGCGATGATTGAGGCGATCAACGCCAGCGGCGCATTGGTGCTTGCGGTCGATCTGCCGAGCGGCGTTAACGGCAACAGCGGCGAGGCGATGGGCGTTGCGGTCCAGGCCACCCGCACGGTGACGTTCTTCCGTAAAAAGCCTGGCCATCTCCTGCTGCCCGGCCGTCTGCATTGCGGGAAGGTGAGTGTCGCCGACATCGGCATTCCGCCGCGCGTGCTCGATGTCATTCATCCGAAAACCTTCGAGAACGATCCCGCGTGGTGGCGAGGCCATTTTCCCGTCCCAGGCATCGCCGGTCACAAATACGGACGCGGTCATGCGGTGGTGATGTCGGGCGGCATGGCGGAAACGGGTGCCGCGCGGCTTGCGGCGCGCGCGGCGTTGCGCGCGGGCGCGGGACTCGTCACGGTCGCCTCACCGCGCGATGCGTTGGCGGTGAACGCGGCTGCGCTCACCTCCGTGATGGTGCGCGAGATCGGCACGGCGGTCGACTTCGCAAGCTACCTCGAGGATGCCCGGCTCAATGCTTGCGTGATCGGTCCCGGTGCGGGCATCGGCTTGCGCACGCGCGACATGGTGCTTACGGCGCTGTCAGGGCCGCGCGCCGTGGTACTCGATGCCGATGCGCTGACGAGTTTTGCCGACATGCCGCAGACGCTGTTCGACGCCATCGCGGCGCAGCCCGGCGTGCAGGCCGTGCTGACGCCGCATGAAGGCGAGTTCGCGCGGCTGTTTGCATCGCTCGCGAACAAGGATCATCCGCTTTCGAAACTGGAGCGTGCGCGCCTCGCGGCGCGCGAATCGAATGCGGTGGTGCTGATCAAGGGCGCGGACACGGTGGTGGCTGCGCCCGACGGGCGGGCGTCGATTGCGGAGAATGCGCCGCCATGGCTCGCGACCGCAGGTGCGGGCGACGTGCTCTCGGGAATGATTGGCGGGATGCTGGCGCAGCGTGTGAGCGCGTTCGAGGCGGCATCCATCGCGGTGTGGATGCACGGCGAAGCCGCGCGCATGTTCGGCCCCGGCCTGATCGCGGAAGATCTCGCGGACGTACTGCCGAATGTGTTTCGCGATCTCTATCGGCGGTTTGACGTCAACCTTTAGCCGACCTCATACCAGCGCAACCGTCGCGGCGAATTCCACTTGGTTCCCATGCATTGCATCAGCCACTTGCCGGGATGCGCGGCGTTGAACGCGATGCTTTGCGTCTGGCCGGGGTTGAATGCGAGCGTATCCAGCCAGTACGGCTTCCAGCCGTCGTCGAGGCGGTCGAGCACCCTGAAATGATGGCCGTGCAGGCGGAACGTCGCGGCGGATCCGCCGGGCGGATTGGTGATCGTAAGCACCACGGTGCGGTTAACGGTGGTGTGGAAAACGGGAGGCAGCGCCGGGTCGAACGCGATCGCGGGAAGCCACTGTCCCCGTTCGAGCGCCAGATCGATACGCTGGGCATTCTTCAGGTCGATTTGCGACGGCGGAGGTGAAGGTGTCGCCGGCGGAGGCAGAGGGGCCGCGCGCGGGGGCGACGAGAACGATGTGACGACATGGCTGATCGGTATCGGCTTGGTGCCGTCGTGCAGCAGGATTTCGTTGCGCGTGCCGACCGGCTGCGTCGCATCGAGCAGGGCATCGACCCGGCTTCCGGGTGCGAGCACGATCTGGCCATCGCGTGCGACGAATGATTCAGCCGGCTGACTGTCGACGGAGACGACGGTAATGACGCAGTCGACAAATTTCAGGGCGATGACGCTGCGCTGGCAGCCATTGACCAGCCGCAGGCGAACGCGCTCGTTGGGGCGCACGGTGATGTCGTGGATGACCCTGCGGTTGATCGTATACAGCGAGGCAACGCTTCCGCTGTCGCGGCCCGCAACCTGCGCCACGCCGTCCGTGCCGATCTTCCAGTCCTCGATCAGCAACACTTCGTCGCGGTCGGCGCCGAAGGTCTCATCGCCTTCGACAACCAGCACGCGCGGCAGGGCCGGGCGGTCGTCGTCGCCGGACAGGAGTCTCGGGTCGATCAGGAAAGTTCCGGGTTTGGACGGCAGTTCGCATGTGGCGGTGCCGCCGCGCGGGGCGAGGGGGGCATGTTCCAGCAGCGGCTCGAGGCTAGCGGGCCCGTCGAGGCCGTGAAAAGCCATGGCCACCGGCTGGGCAGTGTCGTTGGTGAAAACGATCTGGGGCGGGGTGTTCCCCGAAAAACGTGTGTAGGGGAGACCGTCGCCCAACTGCCAGACCGGCGTGGCCATTCCCTCGGTGTGCAGGTACAGCGATTGCTGCCCGAACCGCAAAAGGGCCGGGCTTCCAGGCTTGCGCGCAGGGAGGGTCTGAGCCCGCCCGGATGTCATCAGGGCAGGGCTTATCGCAGCCCCTGCAAGGGCTCCCAGAAAGCGGCGGCGCGGACGCGAAAACGATAAGAATTTCATGGCCGATGGGGACCATTTTCAGAGGCGGGAGTAAACCCGCAGGGGCTGCGGCGGATAGCGCTTTTTTTCTTGCCGCGATTGGCCGGCACCATGTTATAAGCCCGCCGCTCGCGGCTGTGCCGGGACACTAAACTATTGTGTGCTGCGCGCTCGTGGCGGAACTGGTAGACGCGCTGGGTTTAGGTTCCAGTGTCGAAAGATGTGGGGGTTCGAGTCCCTCCGAGCGCACCAACCGCCATTCGCGCCGCCAGGCAAGACGTGTTCATGCCCGCCATGACTGGACTTGAGCCGGACTTGGCGGCCTTGGCAACTGAGAGACGTGGTACTGAAGTATTTGGACTTTTCATGATGCGGCCTTGCGCGGCATCCCAACAACGACAACAGCCGATATTGGATCGGCAAGCCGGAAGAAGATTGACGCTATGCAGGTGAATGAAACCCTCTCCGAGGGACTTAAGCACGAATTCCAGATCAGCATTCCGGCCGCGGAAATCGATGCCAAGGTGAATGAACGCCTCGCCGGCATGAAGGACAAGGTCCGTATCAACGGCTTCCGCCCCGGCAAGGTGCCGGTCGCGCACCTCAAGAAGGTCTACGGCAAGTCGGTTGCGGCCGAGACCCTCGAGGAGACCATCCGCGAGACCAACCAGAAGATCTTCACTGATCGCGGCTTCCGCCTGGCCAACGAGGCCAAGGTGACGATGCCGACCGATCAGGCCGAGATCGAGGGCATTCTCGATGGCAAGAAGGACCTGAATTATTCGGTCGCCATCGAAGTCGTGCCGCCGATCGCGCTGGCCGATTTCAAGACCTTCAAGGTCGAGAAGCAAGTTGCCGAAGTCACCGACGCTGATCTCAACGATGCGCTCAAGCGCGTCGCCGATCAGAGCCGTCCCTATGCGGCCAAGGCCGAAGGCGCGAAGGCCGAGAAGGACGACCGCGTCACGGTGTCCTTCAAGGGCACCATCGACGGGGTGGCATTCGATGGCGGCACTGGCAGCGACATTCCGGTCGTGCTCGGCTCGAACTCCTTCATTCCGGGCTTCGAGGATCAGCTCATCGGCATCGGCGCGGGCGAGACCCGCACCCTGAAGGTGCAGTTCCCGAAGAACTACGGCGCGGCCAATCTCGCCGGCAAGGATGCCGAGTTCGAGACCACGGCGTCGCTCATCGAAGCGCCGCAGGACGCCAAGATCGACGACGAGTTCGCCAAGACCCTTGGCCTCGAGTCGCTCGACAAGCTCAAGGAAGCGATGCGCGAGCGTCTGACGCAGGAGTTCGCCGGTGCGACGCGCCAGCGGCTAAAGCGCAAACTGCTCGACCGTCTCGACGAGACCCACAAGTTCGATCCGCCGGAGTCGCTCGTCAACGACGAGTTCGACCTGATGTGGAACTCGATCAAGGCGGAAATGGACTCCTCCGGCAAGACGTTCGCCGACGAGGACACCACCGAGGAGAAGGCGAAGGAAGAGTATCGCAAGATCGCGGACCGCCGCGTGCGCCTCGGCCTCGTGCTCTCGGAGATCGGCGACAAGAACAAGATCACCGTTACCGACGACGAGGTGAGCCGCGCCGTGATCGAGCGCGCCCGCCAGATGCCGGGCCGCGAGAAGGAAGTCTGGGACTATTATCGCAGCAATCCGGGCGCCGTCGCGCAGCTCCGCGCGCCGATCTTCGAGGACAAGGTGGTCGATTTCATTCTTGAGCTTGCGCAGGTCACCGAGAAGAAGGTTTCCCGCGAGGAACTGCTCAAGGAAGAAGACGACAAGACCGCGGCCTGATCGCGCATCTGAACGGTCATTCCGGATCGCCCCCGCGCAGACGGGGGCGATCCTCTTTTATTAACGCCCGGTGGGGTTCTTTTGTTAACCTCACCCTCGGTGAGTGCTTCGTTTCGCCCGCCGAATCGGCTTGAACATCTCTTGCCGGGGAGCAATCCTCGCTTATCTTGGCGGGTACCGGCGTGCCGGCCATTTAACGAATTTTCCGAAAACCCCAGGTGACCAATGCGCGATCCGGTTGAAACCTACATGAACCTTGTGCCGATGGTGGTCGAGCAGACCAACCGCGGCGAGCGGGCCTACGACATTTTCTCCCGCCTGCTTAAAGAGCGCATCATCTTCCTCACCGGGCCGGTGGAAGACGGCATGTCGACGCTGGTCGTCGCGCAGCTGCTGTTCCTCGAAGCCGAGAATCCGAAAAAGGAAATCTCGATGTACATCAATTCGCCGGGCGGCGTGGTGACGTCGGGCCTAGCGATCTACGACACCATGCAGTTCATCCGTCCGCCGGTTTCCACGCTATGCACGGGGCAGGCCGCTTCGATGGGCTCGCTGCTGCTCGCCGCCGGCGAGAAGGACATGCGCTTCTCGCTGCCGAACTCGCGCATCATGGTTCACCAGCCGTCGGGCGGTTTCCAGGGTCAGGCGACGGACATCATGCTTCACGCGCAGGAAATCCTGAATCTGAAGAAGCGGTTGAACGAGATCTACGTCAAGCACACCGGGCAGGATTACAAGACGATCGAGGATGCGCTGGAGCGCGACAACTTCCTCACCGCCGACAAGGCCAAGGACTTCGGCATCGTCGACAAGGTGATCGACAAGCGGCCGGAAGATCCGGTAGCGAAAGCTGCCTGATAGGGTTGCCTCTTAAGGTGGTTTCTCAAGGCTGGTTTGGGCGATTCTGCCTGCCATAGCAGTTGGGGACCAGTGGCCCCCAACGGTCCCGGTTTCTCGTGTCATTCCCGCAACGCCGGGGTGAAATCACGGTTTGGCGGTCGTGAAATCGCGACAAATCGGGCTAGACTCGGCAAATCACCCTTCCGGGGATTAGTGAATTCTTGATCCTCGGGTGCCAGCATGGTTCGCTGGCAGAGTGAGCCAGGTTTGAATCGGGATTCGGGTAGGGTCACGATTCGGGCATATCTCGAATGCAACGTCTTTTCAGTACGCGTTTTGTTCCTATCTCCAGCAGAGAACGGGACAGCCGGACGGAAAGCGGAAGACGGAGACAGGAATGAGCAAGGTCGGTACGGGCGACTCGAAGAACACTCTCTATTGCTCATTCTGCGGAAAGAGCCAGCACGAGGTCCGCAAGCTGATCGCGGGCCCGACCGTGTTTATCTGCGATGAGTGCGTCGAACTGTGCATGGACATCATCCGCGAGGAGAACAAGTCCTCGCTCGTGAAGTCGCGTGACGGAATCCCGACGCCGAAGGAAATCTGCAAGGTGCTCGACGATTACGTCATCGGGCAGAACCATGCGAAGAAGGTGCTCTCGGTCGCGGTGCACAACCACTACAAGCGGCTGAACCACCAGACCAAGCACAACGACGTCGAACTCGCGAAGTCGAACATTCTGCTGATCGGTCCCACCGGTTCGGGCAAGACGCTGCTCGCGCAGACGCTCGCTCGTATCCTCGACGTGCCGTTCACGATGGCCGACGCGACGACGCTGACCGAAGCCGGTTACGTCGGTGAGGATGTCGAGAATATCATCCTGAAGCTGCTGCAGGCCGCTGACTATAACGTTGAGCGCGCGCAGCGCGGCATCGTCTACATCGACGAAATCGACAAGATTTCGCGCAAGTCGGACAATCCCTCGATCACCCGCGATGTCTCGGGCGAGGGCGTGCAGCAGGCGCTTCTGAAGATCATGGAAGGCACGGTCGCTTCCGTTCCGCCGCAGGGCGGACGCAAGCATCCGCAGCAGGAGTTCCTGCAGGTGGATACGACCAATATCCTGTTCATCTGTGGTGGCGCGTTCTCAGGGCTCGAGAAGATCATCTCCTCGCGCGGGCGCACCACCTCGATTGGCTTCGCGGCCAGCGTGCTCGCGCCGGAAGATCGCCGCACTGGCGAAATCTTCCGCGAGGTCGAGCCGGAAGATCTGTTGAAGTACGGCCTCATTCCCGAGTTCGTCGGCCGTCTGCCCGTGGTGGCGACGCTGGAAGACCTCGACGAGGCTTCGCTGAAGAAGATCCTGGTTGAGCCGAAGAACGCGCTGGTGAAGCAGTACCAGCGCCTTTTCGAGATGGAGAACATCGAACTGACCTTCGCCGACGAGGCTTTGGGCGCGGTCGCGCGCAAGGCCATCGAGCGCAAAACCGGCGCGCGCGGGTTGCGGTCCATTCTGGAAAGCATCCTGCTCGAGACGATGTTCGATCTTCCGGGTCTGGAAGGCGTCGAGGAGGTCGTGATCTCCCGCGAAGTGGTGGAGGCGACCGCGCGGCCGCTCTACATCTACGCGGATCGTACCGACCGGGCAGGCGAGACCAGCGCAAGCGCTTAAGTTTCGCTTCCGGAACCCGACATATTCAAGCGGCCGCTGGTTTCCGGCGGCCGTTTTTGATTCGTGTCAAACGTAAAAAAGCCCGTTGTGGCTGGGGTTTGCCAGCCGCTTGACACCCCCGTGGGGGATAGCCACCTAATGGGCTGCAGCGAAGCCTGCTTGAAGGCAGATTCGCCGCAAATACTGCCCGGAGGGAAAGGCCGCCATGTGCGGATGGCTCATTCGAGCCCTTTGTTTTCCGGCACCTCTGCACCTTGTTGCGGTTGCATCGCGCGATGGACTGCGTGCAAGGGGGCGCAATGAAAAGGAAGTAAAGGCATGACTGCCTCGACCAAGCCTCGTCCCACCATCGTCGCCGGTGAAAGCCATCAATATCCGGTCCTGCCGCTGCGCGACATCGTTGTCTTCCCGCACATGATCGTGCCGCTCTTCGTCGGCCGCGAGAAATCCATTCGCGCGCTTGAAGACGTGATGAAGAACGACGCGCTGATTTTGCTGGCGACGCAGAAGAATGCTTCCGACGACGATCCTGCGGCGGATTCGATCTATGAGATCGGCACGCTCGCAAGTGTGCTGCAACTCCTCAAGCTGCCCGATGGCACCGTGAAGGTGCTGGTCGAGGGCCTGGAGCGTGCGCGCGTCACCAAATATTCCGATCGCACCGATTACTATGAAGCGGAAGCTGTCGCGCTCGCCGACACCGACGCCACCAGCGTCGAGGCGGAAGCGCTCGGCCGCTCGGTCGTGTCCGACTTCGAGAGCTATGTGAAGCTGAACAAGAAGATCTCCGCCGAAGTGGTGGGCGTCGTTCAGCAGATCACCGATTTCGCCAAGCTCGCCGACACGGTTGCCTCGCATCTTGCGGTCAAGATCGCGGACCGGCAGGACATTCTGGAAACGCTGTCCGTCTCCCAGCGCCTGGAAAAGGTGCTCGGCCTGATGGAGAGCGAGATTTCCGTGTTGCAGGTCGAGAAGAAGATCCGCTCGCGCGTCAAGCGCCAGATGGAGAAGACCCAGCGCGAGTACTACCTCAACGAGCAGATGAAGGCGATCCAGAAGGAACTCGGCGACGACGAAGGTCGCGACGAGTTGGCGGATCTGGAAGAGAAGATCGCCAAGACCAAGCTCTCGAAGGAAGCTCGCGAGAAGGCGCAGCATGAACTGAAGAAGCTGCGGCAGATGTCTCCGATGTCCGCCGAAGCCACCGTCGTGCGCAACTATCTCGATTGGCTGCTGTCGATTCCGTGGGGCAAGAAGTCCAAGGTCAAGAAGGACCTCGGTGCCGCGCAGGAAATCCTCGATGCCGATCACTACGGGCTTGAGAAGGTCAAGGACCGCATCGTCGAGTATCTCGCCGTGCAGTCGCGCGCTAACAAGCTGACCGGCCCGATCCTGTGTCTCGTCGGCCCTCCGGGCGTCGGCAAGACCTCGCTCGGCAAGTCGATCGCGAAGGCGACCGGCCGTGAGTTCGTGCGCGTGTCGCTCGGCGGCGTGCGGGACGAAGCGGAAATCCGCGGTCACCGCCGCACCTATATCGGCTCGATGCCCGGCAAGATCATCCAGTCGATGCGGAAGGCGAAGACTTCGAATCCGCTGTTCCTGCTCGACGAGATCGACAAGATGGGTGCGGACTTCCGTGGCGATCCGTCTTCGGCGCTGCTGGAGGTGCTCGACCCCGAGCAGAACGGCACGTTCAACGACCACTATCTCGAGGTCGATTACGATCTGTCCAACGTGATGTTCATCACGACCGCGAATACGCTGAATATTCCCGGCCCGCTGATGGACCGCATGGAGGTGATCCGCATCGCCGGCTACACCGAGAACGAGAAGGTCGAGATCGCGCGCAAGCATCTGATCCCGACCGCGATCTCCAAGCACGGCTTATCGTCGAAGGAGTTCTCGATCGACGATGCGGCGTTGCTTCTGATGATCCGGCGTTACACCCGCGAGGCGGGCGTGCGTAACCTTGAGCGCGAGCTGTCCACGCTGGCGCGCAAGGCGGTCAAGGAATTGATGCTCTCGAGCAAGAAATCGATCAAGGTGACGGAAGCCGTGGTCGAGGAAATGCTCGGCGTGCCGAAATTCCGCTACGGCGAGATCGAGAACGAGGATCAGGTTGGCGTCGTCACGGGCCTTGCATGGACCGATGTTGGCGGCGAGTTGCTCACCATCGAAAGTGTCATGATGCCCGGCAAGGGCCGCATGACGGTGACGGGCAATTTGCGCGACGTGATGAAGGAATCGATCTCGGCGGCGGCATCCTATGTCCGCTCGCGGGCGATCAATTACGGCATCGAGCCGCCTCTGTTCGAGAAGCGGGACATCCACGTTCACGTTCCGGAAGGCGCGACGCCGAAGGATGGCCCGTCGGCAGGCGTGGCGATGGCAACCACCATCGTCTCGGTGCTGACCGGCATTCCGATCCGGCACGATGTCGCCATGACCGGCGAGATCACGCTGCGCGGCCGGGTGCTCCCGATTGGCGGCCTGAAGGAGAAGCTGCTCGCGGCGGGCCGTGGCGGCATCAAGACGGTCTTCATTCCCGAAGACAACGCCAAGGACCTCACCGAGATTTCCGACGCCATCAAGGGCGGCATGGAGATCATTCCGGTGAGCCGGATGGATGAAGTGCTGGCCAAGGCGCTGGTACGGGCTCCGACGCCCATCGTCTGGGAGGAGGACACCGCGGTGCCGCCTCCACAGGATGGGGCTGACGAAGCTGGCCTGACGGCTCACTGAACGCCGACAACGACCAATGAGACCAGCGGCGCCCCTCCGGGGCGCCGTTTTTTGTTGGATCAGATGGTTGGATATTCATGGATATGGATGACCTCGCCCCGCGAGTTCGCTAGAATCAAGCTTTAAGGATTGAGGGAAACAAATGATCCGCAACTGCTTGCTGGGTTTGGCGCTCGCATTGTCGGCCGGTCTTTTTGCTCAGCCGGCCTCGGCCCAATATTACGGGAGACCGGGCTACGGGCCGGGGCCGGGATATGGCCCAGGTCCTGACTATCGCCGTGGTCCTGGCCGTGGCCAGTTTTGCGCCAACGAAAATGAGGTGTGTGACGTTGGCGGCGTCGCGAATGTGCGTTATGGCGCGCGTGGCCGGTACATCGTGCGCCGGGTCCACGGCTCTATTCCTTGCATCAACCAGTACTTCGGCGGCGACCCCGCGCCCGGGATAGTCAAGCACTGCGTAATCGAATAAAGGAAAGGCGACGGGCGGCTAGCTCAGCTGGTTAGAGCATCTCGTTTACACCGAGAGGGTCGGGAGTTCGAATCTCTCGCCGCCTACCATTCGATTTCTGTGCTTTATTGAGTCGGTTCTTTGCATCGCGCCAAATATCGTGCTCCTGACACGCCGAAACGGCCGGGACGATAAACCGGCCAGTTGGTCTTGATCGAGGTTCAGGCGTGCAGAGCGATTTCCGGTCCAGCAGTCGACCCGCTTCGATTTCAGTCGCGGTGATGACTCATAATGAGATGCAGGAATTCAAGTGGCTGATGGCCGCGCTTGAGCCGGCACGGGCGATCATTGATGAAATCGTGGTCGTCGATGATTTTTCCGACGATGATTTTGTCGAAGCGATAAAATCATTCGAGAAGGATTGGCCGATCCGATTTTTCCAGCGCCGCCTGAACAACGATTTTGCCGCGCAGCGCAATTTTGCCATCGCGCAATGCCGCGGGCGGCTGATCCTGTTTCCGGATGCCGATGAACTTCCCAGCAAGCGAACCTTGATGGGATTGCCAAAGCTGCTCGCATGGATGGAAAGCCACGAGATCGATGCGTGTTACCTTCCACGCCTGAATGTCGTCGTGCCCGGCAATGATCTTATTGATCCTGCCCGCGCGCTGGATGACGCCACGCTCTATTCAAACTGGGAAGATCAGGTCCGGATTCTACGCAACCTGCCGAAGCTGAAGTTTGTCAGGCGGGTCCATGAGGTGCTGGCGGGTATCGACCGCGCCTATAAATTTCCCCACACCAAGGACTTCGCACTTCTTCACGCCAAGACATCGGTCCGCATTGAGCGGCAGCAGCGGTTCTATCGCTCTATCCGCTTGGCGACGACGTTCAGTAAGCACTGGAATTCCATCGCCAAGCGGACGTTTCGCATCGACCGCCAGAAGCTTGTCGAATCGGATCCGCCGATCTGAAAATGTGAAACCCCGCGATGGATTGATGACGTGATCGATTACAGGCTGATGATCGAGGCGGCGATGATCGTCGCCATCGCCAGCGGGATGCCGATTGCGGTGATCGCTGTGGCCGCCAGTACAGTCTGGAGAGACGGTTTCATCCTCTTCATTCCTTCTTATTTGCGCCAAGATTTAGCCGCGATTTGCGACGGCGCAACAAAGTCCGTTCGTCAAACTAACCGGATGAAGAGGGGCGAGTTCGCAATTGCGATGGTGAATTTAACGTTCGATTCACGCTGACGTGTCGGAACGATTTTCTTAGGGCCTGACGACGAGCGCGCGGTCTATGCCCGCTCTTCCCAGATCGCAGCGAGATGCACGATGGTGCGTACCGCGGCTTCCATGTCCTGTACGCTGACCCATTCGAGGCGCGAGTGGAAGGCGTGTTCGCCCGCGAAGATGTTGGGGCAGGGCAGCCCCATGAATGACAGCCGCGAACCGTCGGTGCCGCCGCGGATGCTGCCGCGTTCGGGCTTAAGTCCTGCGCGGCGAATCGCTTCCATGGCGTAATCCACGATCTCCGGCTGCCGATCCACGATCTCTTTCATGTTGCGATACTGCTCGCGGATATCGATACGATAGGTCGAGCGCGGAAAATCCTTCATCACCTCGGCGACGGTGCGCTCCAGCAACGCCTCCTTCTCCTTCAGTCCGGCTACGGTGAAGTCGCGCACGATGTAGTGCAGCGTCGTCTCTTCCAGCGCGCCGGTGATGCCAACCGGGTGGAGAAAACCCTCGCGGCCCTCGGTCGTCTCCGGCGTCAGGGTGTCCTGTGGCAGCTTCTCGACAATGCGTGCGGCGATCTTGATCGCGTGCTCCATTTTACCCTTGGCCATGCCGGGGTGGGCGCTGACGCCCTGAATGCGGATCGTGGCCGCGTCGGCAGAAAAGCTTTCGTCCTCGATTGAGCCCGCGCTTTCGCCGTCGATCGTGTAGGCGACATCCGCCCCGAGTTTCTTCAAATCCACCTTGTCGACGCCGCGGCCGATCTCCTCGTCGGGCGTGAACAGGATCTTGACCGTGCCGTGCTTGATCTGCGGATTGGCGAGAAGAACCTGCACCGCGTCCATGATTTCGGCGACACCTGATTTGTTGTCCGCGCCGAGCAGCGTGGTGCCGTCGGTGGTGACTATGTCGTGGCCGATCTGGGCGGCGAGGGCGGGGTGCTCAGCGAAGCGGATGATCTGCGAAGAATCCGCCGGCAGCACAATGTCGCTGCCCTGGTAGTTCTTCACGATCTGCGGCTTCACGTCCTTGCCACTGCAATCGGGCGAGGTGTCCATGTGCGAGCAGAAGCACACCACGGGCACCTTCTTGTCGGTGTTGGCCGGCAGTGTGGCGTAGACATAGCCGTGCTCATCGAGATGGGCGTCGGCGAGACCGAGGTCACGCAATTCCTGCGCGAGCAGGCGGCCGAGGTCTTTCTGCTTTTCGGTGGAGGGCGTGGCCGGCGATTCCGGATCGGACTGCGTGTCGATGCGTACGTAACGCAGAAAGCGGTCGAGAACGGTGTGATTGAATTTCATAGCGGACGTCATGCAGCCGGACCTCATACTCAGGGCACGGCATTCGATCCGCGCGTGTCGATGAAATCCATCTTGAGAAGAAGCGGGGCAGCGTCAAGGCGCGACCAACATGTTTTCAAACCAGCAGCCTTGCTCCGTGTTTCCATGACACGCGTATAAAGAAAAACGCCACCCCAAAACCGCGTATGCGGCTTCGGGATGGCGTTTGGCGAAAAAGCGAAAAGTCGCTTAGACGGCTTCCTTCAGCTCCTTGGCGGCGCGGAAGGCGACCTTCTTGCTGGCCTTGATGTGGATGGCTTCGCCGGTGGCCGGGTTGCGGCCCATGCGGGCAGCGCGCTTGCGGACCTGGAGGATGCCGAGGCCGACGATGCGGATGCGCTCACCCTTCTTGAGGTGCTTGGTGATCTTGGTGACCATATCGGTCAGGATTGCTTCAGCGGTCTTCTTCGACAGCTCGTGTTCTTCCGCGAGAGCGGCGGCAAGGTGCTTGAGCGTAACAGTCGCTGGGGTAGCTGCTTTCTTCGCCATGATGACCCTCCTCGTGGTACTTGGCTTTAAGGAACTGACTATCCCGCAAGGGTTAGTTGATTCGCCATGGATCTGACCATGATGTTTTGCCCATAAACAGGGTCTTTTTTGCATCAATGGTGGAAAAAGGTCCGGCGGATAGGGACATCTGTAATGTCCTTGACTTGGATTGTAGCCTCCTTTAAGTCCCAGCGTCTCGCGGATCGATCACATCGGCCCGCTGCGGGAGTAGCTCAGTTGGTTAGAGTGCCGGCCTGTCACGCCGGAGGTCGCGGGTTCGAGCCCCGTCTCTCGCGCCACCTTTTCAAGGACTTAGCAAAAGTCTGAAAAGGGGCATGATCCCAGATGGTTCTGGGATTTTTTGATACATCCGACTTTGCATGATGACCTGATCGGCAGCTCGGCGCGCATGCGTCGGGAACTGACGCGGCCGTGCCACGTTAGGGGGTGTGATATTTTTGTTGTTGATTCCCTCACGGGATCGCCATCGAAGCCAAAATCAGGAAACAGCATGAAGATGATGAAGTATCTCGCCCCCGCGATCTTTGCGTCGTTTGTCGCCATTGCCCCGGCGTCGGCTATGCCAACCTCCTCAACGACGGGACTGGACAGGGCGGATGTCTCATCCATCGTTCAGGTGCAGTATCACGGCCATGGACACCACCATGGCGCGCGCGGTCCGATCTACCGGCCCGGCGGCCGCTATTCGTCGGCTCCGCGCGGCTATCGCCGTTATGGTGCACGTCCGCATGACTGGCGCGCCCGGCGCTGTGTGATGGTGGGGCCAGTCTGGTTCTGCCCATAAGCGGATTGCAAAAAAAGAAAGCCCCGGCCTCGTGCCGGGGCTTTCGATTTCGGGGGCAGATTCGTGCCAGACATCGGAAGAGGGCGGAGGTGCATACCCCCTAGCACCTTATTGTTATCGCGAAGGAGCAGGGTTCGGCGCTATACCCCGCCGACCACCCCTTGCGATCCGCCCTCTGATTTCAGGAATTCCAGATGACCCAGCCTCGCTCCGGTACCAATCGCAAATACCGCCTCGCTATCATTCCCGGCGACGGGATCGGCAAGGAGGTCGTGCCGGAAGGCGTGCGGGTGCTGGAGGCGGCGGCGAAGAAATTCGGTTTTGAGCTGCAACTCGATGATTTCGATTTCGCCTCCTGCGACTACTACCAGAAGCACGGCCGGATGATGCCGGAAGATTGGAAGGAGCAGGTCATCCACCATGACGCGATCTTCTTCGGCGCAGTCGGCATGCCCGCCATTGTGCCCGACCACGTGTCGCTGTGGGGCTCGCTCATCAAATTCCGCCGCGAATTCGACCAATATGCCAACGTCCGCCCGGTACGGCTGATGCCGGGGGTGAAATCGCCGCTGACGGGCCGCAAGCCAGGTGACATCGATTTCTTCGTGGTGCGCGAGAATACGGAGGGCGAGTACTCGTCCGTTGGTGGACGGATGTATCCTGGCACCGATCGGGAGATCGTCACCCAGCAAACGGTGATGTCTCGCACCGGGGTCGACCGCATTTTGAAATATGCCTTCGAACTCGCCCGGAAGAGCCCGAAGAAGCATCTGACCTCCGCGACCAAGTCCAATGGTATCTCGATCACGATGCCGTACTGGGACGAGCGGGTGAAGGCGATGGCCAAATCCTATCCCGACGTGAAATGGGACCAATATCACATCGATATTCTGGCGGCCCATTTCGTGCTGAACCCGGACCGCTTCAACGTGGTGGTGGCCTCGAATCTGTTTGGAGACATCCTCTCCGACCTCGGCCCGGCCTGTACCGGCACCATCGGAATCGCACCCTCGGGAAGTCTCAATCCGGAGCGCCGCTTTCCGTCCCTGTTCGAGCCGGTCCATGGCTCGGCACCCGACATCGCGGGGCAGGGCGTGGCCAACCCGATTGCACAGATCTGGTCGGCGGCCCTGATGCTGGACCATTTGGGTGAAGCGGAGGCCTCCAAGGCCGTGATTGCGGCGATCGAGCGGGTGCTTTCGGAGGATAAGCTGCGGACCCGCGACCTTGGTGGCAGCGCGAACACGCAGGCCTGTGGCAAGGCCGTTGCAGCCACGCTCGGCTAGGCCGCGGATGCCTCGGGGGAAACATGAATTCGGCTTCTTCTTTGAGGCAAATCTTCGGTGTGCGCAGCGTTGCGGCTAGGCGGTATGCCTGTCTTGCCCTTACCGGTGGGCTGCGCTATTCCCCCTTCGAATTATTCCAAGGTTCGCGAATCCGCGGACATGATCGCCACAATTGAGGGTCTCCGATGGGCGGAATCTTGCAGAACTATCTGCCACTTGTGGTGTTTATCGGAGTAGCGGCCATTATCGGTCTGGCGCTGCTGGTTGCGCCGTTCCTGGTTGCCTATCAGCAGCCCGATCCGGAAAAACTGTCGGCCTACGAATGCGGCTTCAACGCCTTCGACGACGCCCGCATGAAATTCGACGTCCGCTTTTATCTGGTGGCGATTCTCTTCATCATCTTCGATCTGGAGGTCGCCTTCCTGTTCCCGTGGGCGGTGGCGTTCGGCAAGCTTGGCGCGGTCGGTTTCTGGTCGATGATGGTGTTCCTCGGCGTCCTGACCATCGGGTTCGCCTATGAGTGGAAGAAGGGTGCTCTTGAATGGGATTGAACCCGACCCCGGTGTCATCCGGCTCGCCGCAAATTTCACAGCCAGCGACGGGCGTGCTCGATCCGCGTACCGGCCAGCCGGTTGGTGCGGATGACCGCTATTTCCTCGAGATCAATCATGAGCTGTCCGACAAGGGGTTCTTCGTCGCGGCAGCCGACGATCTCATCACTTGGACGCGCACCGGCTCGCTGATGTGGATGACGTTTGGCTTGGCCTGCTGCGCGGTCGAGATGATGCAGGTGTCGATGCCGCGCTACGACGTCGAGCGCTTTGGCTTCGCGCCGCGCGCTTCGCCGCGCCAGTCCGATGTCATGATCGTCGCCGGCACGCTGACCAACAAAATGGCCCCGGCTTTGCGTAAGGTCTATGACCAGATGCCGGAGCCGCGCTATGTGATCTCGATGGGGTCGTGCGCGAACGGTGGTGGCTACTATCACTATTCCTATTCGGTGGTTCGCGGTTGCGACCGCATCGTCCCGGTGGACATCTATGTGCCGGGCTGCCCGCCGACCGCGGAGGCGCTGCTCTACGGCGTCTTGCTCCTGCAAAAGAAGATCCGCCGTACCGGAACGATTGAACGCTAAGGTTGAATGATGGACGACGCCAGACTCGACGCTCTCGGTGAGACGATTGTTGGTGCGCTGCCAGGCGCGGCGCTCGGGCATGCGGTCGAGGTTGGCGAACTCAACATTTCGGTCGATCTCTCCCGGATCATCGAGGTCGCGCGTTTTCTCAAGACCGATCCGCGCTGCCGTTTCGTCAACATCATCGACGTGACCGCAGTCGACTATCCCGGCCGCGAGAATCGCTTCGACGTGGTCTATCACTTCATGTCACCGACGCTGAATGCGCGGCTGCGGCTGCGCGGGCAGGCGAATGAGACGACGCAGGTGCCCTCGATCATCAGCGTGTTTCCCGGCTGCGACTGGTTCGAGCGTGAGACCTACGACCTCTATGGTGTGATCTTCACTGGCCATCCCGACATGCGCCGGCTGCTGACCGATTACGGCTTCGAGGGTCATCCGCTGCGCAAGGATTTCCCGACCACTGGTTTCGTCGAGGTTCGCTATGACGACCAGGAAAAGCGCGTGGTTTACGACCCGGTGCGTCTGAACCAGGAGTTCCGCAAGTTCGACTTCCTCTCGCCATGGGAAGGCGCTGACTATCTGCTGCCGGGTGACGAGAAGGCGAGTGCCGTTTCGAATCCGCCGGGCGAAGAAAAGAAGGCATCGACGCCATGAAGCCTTCGCTCACCGCCGGATCGACCCATCGCTTCACCTACCGCGTGCCGGAGAACAAGACCGTGCCGCATCTGTTTCCCGAAGCGCGCGATTTCCAGATCATGCCGCACGTCTTCGCCACAGGTTACATGGTCGGCCTGATGGAGTGGGCCTGCATGGACATGATCCGCCCTCATCTCGAGGAGGGCGAGGGCACGCTCGGCACCCTGATCAACGTCAATCACACAGCAGCCACGCCGCCCGGCCTCACCATCAACGTCGATGTCGAATGCACCGACGTGAAGGGCAAGCTGCTGCGTTTCAACGTCAAGGCCCATGACGGCGTCGATGTGATCGGCGAGGGCCGTCATGAGCGCTATGCCGTGATGTGGGACAAGTTTACGGCGCGGGTTTCCGAGAAGGCCGCGAAAGCGGGAGTAGCCGCATGAGCATCACCGAAGCCGACGCCCTGCGCGACACCCCCGGCACGCGCAATTTCACCATCAATTTCGGCCCGCAGCATCCGGCGGCGCATGGCGTGTTGCGCCTCGTGCTCGAACTCGACGGCGAGGTTGTCGAGCGTGTGGACCCGCACATTGGCCTCCTGCATCGCGGCACCGAGAAGCTGATCGAGCAGAAGACCTATCTGCAGGCGATTCCGTATTTCGATCGGCTCGATTACGTCGCGCCGATGAATCAGGAGCATGCCTTCTGCCTTGCGGCAGAAAAGCTGCTCGGCATCACCGTGCCGCGCCGCGGGCAACTGATCCGCGTGCTGTATTGCGAAATCGGCCGCATCCTTTCGCATCTTCTTAACGTCACCACGCAGGCGATGGACGTCGGCGCCCTGACGCCTCCGCTGTGGGGCTTCGAGGAACGCGAAAAGCTGATGATGTTCTATGAGCGGGCATCCGGTTCGCGCATGCATGCGGCGTTCTTCCGCATCGGCGGCGTGCATCAGGACCTGCCGCCGAAGCTGATCGACGATATCGACGCCTGGTGCGATGCCTTCCCCGAGAAGGTCGACGATCTCGAAGTGCTGCTCACCGACAACCGCATCTTCAAACAGCGCAACGTCGACATCGGCGTGGTGACGCTCGAACAGGCGTGGGAGTGGGGCTTCTCCGGCGTGATGGTGCGCGGCTCGGGCGCTGCGTGGGATCTGCGCAAGGCGCAGCCATACGAGTGCTACGCCGAAATGGATTTCGACATCCCGATCGGCAAGAACGGCGACTGCTACGATCGCTACTGCATCCGCATCGAGGAGATGCACCAGTCGGTCCGTATCATGAAGCAGTGCATCGCCAAGCTGCGCGCGCCGGACGGGCAGGGGCCTGTCGTGATCGAGGACAACAAGATCACGCCGCCGCGCCGGGGCGAGATGAAGCGCTCGATGGAAGCGCTGATCCATCATTTCAAGCTCTACACCGAAGGCGTTCACGTTCCGGCGGGCGAGGTCTACGCCGCCGTGGAAGCGCCGAAGGGCGAGTTCGGCGTCTATCTCGTCGCCGACGGCACCAACAAGCCTTACAAGTGCAAGATCCGTGCGCCGGGTTTTGCGCACCTGCAGGCAATGGACTTCATCTGCAAGGGCCATTTGCTGGCCGACGTTTCCGCCATTCTCGGCTCCCTCGACATCGTGTTCGGCGAGGTGGACCGGTGATGGCTATGCATATCTACAATTTGGGCAGGAGCTTCGCGCGCTGCGGCTCCATGACGATCGAGAGAATGTAATGTCCGTTCGGCGTTTGGCACCGAAAGAGCTACAGCCTGCGAGCTTCGTCTTTACGGACGAGAATCTCGCTTGGGCGAAGCAGCAGATTGCGAAATACCCGGAAGGGCGCCAGCAGTCGGCCGTGATCGCGATCCTGTGGCGCGCGCAGGAGCAGAACGAAGGCTGGGTGTCGGAAGCTGCAATCCGCGCGGTCGCGGACCTTCTCGGCATGGCGCATATCCGTGTCATGGAGATCGCGACCTTCTACACGATGTTCCAGCTTTCGCCGGTCGGCAAGAAAGCGCATGTCCAGGTCTGCGGCACCACGCCGTGCATGCTGCGCGGCGCGAAGGATCTGGTCGAGGTCTGCAAGCACCGCATCCATCACGATCCGTTCCACGTCTCGGCCGATGGCGACTTTTCGTGGGAAGAGGTCGAGTGCCTTGGCGCCTGCGTGAATGCGCCGATGGTGATGATCTGGAAGGATACCTACGAGGATCTGACGCCGGAGACGCTGAACAAGGTGCTGGACGGTTTTGCCTCGGGCAATCCGCCGAAACCCGGCCCGCAGATCGATCGCCAGTTTGCGGCGCCCGTCGGTGGCCCGCGCGTTCTGCAGGAAGTCGGTGACGACGCGACCAAGAAGGGCAAGAAGTGATGCTCGACGACAAGGATCGCATCTTCAAGAATCTGTACGGCCTTCATGATTGGGGGCTGGAAGGCGCGCGCCGTCGCGGCGCATGGGATGGCACCAAGGCTATCATCGACAAGGGCCGCGACTGGATCGTCAGCGAAATGAAGGCTTCGGGTCTGCGCGGCCGTGGTGGCGCGGGTTTCCCGACCGGCATGAAATGGTCGTTCATGCCAAAGGAATCCACCGACGGCCGTCCGAGCTATCTTGTCGTCAACGCCGACGAGTCCGAGCCTGGGACTTGCAAGGACCGCGAGATCATGCGGCACGATCCGCATCTGCTCGTGGAGGGCTGCCTGCTCGCGAGCTTCGCGATGGGCGCGCATGCTGCCTACATTTATATCCGCGGCGAATTCATCCGCGAGCGCGAGCATCTGCAGGCCGCCGTCGATCAGGCCTATGAGGCCAACCTGATCGGCAAGGATAACGTCCACGGCTGGCCGTTCGATCTCTACGTAACCCACGGCGCGGGCGCCTATATCTGCGGCGAAGAGACGGCACTTCTGGAAAGCCTCGAGGGCAAGAAGGGCCAGCCGCGCCTGAAGCCGCCGTTCCCAGCGAATGTCGGTCTCTACGGTTGCCCGACCACGGTGAACAACGTCGAGTCGATCGCGGTCGCGCCGGACATCCTTCGGCGTGGTGCTGCGTGGTTCGCGGCCATTGGTCGTCCGAACAATGTCGGCACCAAGCTGTTCGGCATCTCCGGTCATGTGAACACGCCGTGCGTGGTGGAAGATGCGCTCGGCATCACCTTCAAGGAATTGATCGAGAAGCACGGCGGCGGCATTCGCGGCGGCTGGGATAATCTGTTGGCGATCATTCCCGGCGGCGCATCGTGCCCACTGATCCCGGCGCATGATTGCGAAGAGCTCATCATGGATTTCGACGGCACCCGTGCGGTGAAGTCGAGCCTTGGCACCGCCGGTGTCATCGTCATGGACAAGTCCACCGACGTGGTCGCGGCGATCGCGCGCATTTCCTACTTCTTCAAGCACGAGAGCTGCGGTCAGTGCACGCCGTGCCGCGAAGGCACCGGCTGGATGTGGCGCGTGCTGACGCGCATGGTCGAAGGCCGCGCCCACAAGCGGGAGATCGACATGCTGCTGGAAGTCACCAAGCAGGTCGAAGGCCACACCATCTGCGCGCTCGGCGACGCGGCGGCATGGCCGATCCAGGGCCTGATCCGCGCCTTCCGGCCGGAGATCGAACGGCGCATCGACGACTTCACGCGCAAATCTACACTCGACGATCAGGGCATTCTTGACCCCGATCACATGGTCGCGGCGGAGTGAATGCGATGACCAAGATCCTCGTCGACGGAAAAGAAATCGATGTCCCGGCCGAGTACACGCTGTTGCAGGCGTGCGAGGCGGCGGGCGCCGAGATTCCGCGCTTCTGCTACCACGAGCGGCTCTCCATCGCCGGCAACTGCCGTATGTGCCTCGTCGAGGTCGCTGGCTCGCCGAAGCCGGTCGCAAGCTGCGCCTGGGGCGTGCGCGACTGCCGGCCGGGCCCGAACGGCGAATTGCCCTCGGTGAAAACCAAGTCGCCGATGGTGAAGAAGGCACGCGAAGGCGTGATGGAGTTCCTGCTCATCAACCATCCGCTCGATTGCCCGATCTGCGATCAGGGCGGCGAGTGCGATCTGCAGGATCAGGCGATGGGCTATGGTGTTGACACTAGCCGCTTCGCCGAGAACAAGCGCGCGGTCGAGGACAAATATCTCGGCGTGCTGGTCAAGACGGTGATGACCCGCTGCATCCAGTGCACGCGCTGCGTCCGCTTCGCCAATGAAGTGTGCGGCGTGCCGGAAATGGGCCTGATTGGCCGCGGCGAAGATGTCGAGATCACCACCTATCTCGAAAGCGCACTGACCTCCGAGTTGCAGGGCAACCTCGTGGATATCTGCCCGGTAGGCGCGCTGACCTCGAAGCCTTATGCGTTCGCCGCGCGCCCGTGGGAGCTGGGCAAGACGCAATCCGTGGACGTGATGGATGCGGTCGGCTCCGCGATCCGCGTCGATACCCGTGGCCGTGAAGTGATGCGCATCCTGCCGCGCGTCAACGAGGCGGTGAACGAGGAATGGATTTCTGACAAGACCCGTCACATCGTTGACGGTCTGCGCACTCAGCGCCTTGATCGTCCTTACATTCGTGAGAACGGCAAACTGCGTGCTGCGTCGTGGAGCGAGGCGTTTGCCGCCATCGCCGCGAAGAAGGTGCGGGGCAGCCGCATCGGCGCCATTGCGGGCGATCTCGCGGCCGTGGAAGAGATGTTCGCGCTGAAGGATCTGCTGTCGCGGCTCGGTTCGAACAACATCGCGACGCAGAATGTCGGCGCGTTCGATCCAAAGCTCGGCCGCGCGTCCTATCTGTTCAACCCGACCATTGCGGGTATCGAGGAAGCCGACGCGCTTCTCATCATCGGCGCAAATCCGCGCAAGGAAGCGCCGATCATCAACGCGCGTATCCGCAAGCGCTGGCGCACTGGCCAGATGAAGGTCGGCGTGATCGGCGAGAAGCCCGATCTGACCTATCGCTACGAACACCTCGGCGCGGGCGCCGACACCGTTGCGGAGATTGTTGCGGGCAAGCATTCGTTTGCCGACGTGCTCAAGGGCGCGAAGAAGCCGATCGTGCTGGTCGGGGCGGGCGCCTTTGGCCGCAAGGACGGCGCGGCTCTGCTGGCACAGGCCGCCTCATTGGCCTCAGGCATTGCTGCCGTGAAGGACGGCTGGAACGGTTTCGCCGTGCTGCACACAGCGGCCTCATCGGCCGGTGCGCTCGACATCGGCTTCGTGCCGGGCGAGGGCGGCCTTGATATCGAGAAGATGCTCGCTCCCGGCACGCTGGACGTTCTGGTTCTGCTCGGTGCGGACGAGGTCGAAGTGCCTGCGGGCACGTTCGTCGTCTATATCGGCACCCATGGCGACCGTGGCGCACACCGCGCCGATGTCATCCTGCCGGGCGCGGCCTACACCGAAAAGAGCGGCATCTACGTCAACACCGAAGGGCGCGTGCAGATGGCCAACCGCGCAGGCTTCCCGCCGGGCGATGCCCGCGAGGATTGGGCGGTGCTGCGTGCACTGTCGGACACGCTCGGCGAGCGGCTGCCTTACGACTCCTTGCAGCAGTTGCGGCAGGCGATGTTCAAGACCGTGCCGCACCTGATGCGTCTCGACCAGATCGAGGCGTCGGATGGAGCGGCCGCGCTGAAGGCGCTGGCTGCGCGGGGCGGTGCTGCCGACAAGGCTGCCTTCAAGAGCCCGGTTGCCGACTTCTATCTGACCAATCCGATTGCCCGTGCATCCGCGGTGATGGCCGAATGTTCGCGCCTTGCCTCCGGGCAAGTCCTTAGCGCAGCGGAGTAGTGAGCTGATGTCCGAATTCTTCGCAAGCTCTGTCTGGACGGACTTCCTCTGGCCGCTGATCGTGATGCTGGCGGAAAGCGTGCTGCTGCTCGTCGTGCTGCTGGTCGCGATCGCCTACATCCTGCTCGCCGACCGCAAGATCTGGGCGGCGGTACAGATTCGCCGTGGTCCGAACGTGGTCGGCCCATGGGGTCTTTTCCAATCCTTCGCCGATCTTCTGAAGTTCGTGCTGAAGGAGCCGACGATTCCGGATGGCGCCAACAAGGGCATCTTCCTGCTCGCGCCACTCGTCTCCTGCGTGCTGGCGCTGGCGGCCTGGGCGGTGATCCCGGTCAACCTCAATTGGGTGATTGCCGACATCAATGTCGGCATCCTCTATATCCTCGCGATCTCCTCGCTGTCGGTCTACGGCATCATCATGGCGGGCTGGTCGTCGAACTCGAAATATCCGTTCATGGCGGCGCTGCGTTCGGCGGCGCAGATGGTGTCTTATGAAGTCTCGATCGGCTTCGTCATCATCACTGTGCTTCTGTGCGTCGGTTCGCTGAATCTCACTGCGATCGTCGAGGCGCAGCACCATCGCGGACTCGCCACCATGCTCGGCGTGCCGTGGCTCAGCTTCCTGAACTGGTACTGGTTGCCGCTGCTGCCGATGTTCGTGGTATTCTACGTCTCGGCGCTTGCGGAAACCAATCGCCCGCCGTTCGATCTCGTGGAAGCGGAATCCGAACTCGTCGCGGGCTTCATGACCGAATACGGCTCGACACCGTATCTCCTGTTTATGCTCGGCGAGTACGTTGCGATCTGCACCATGTGCGCGATGGCCGCCATCCTGTTCATGGGCGGCTGGCTGCCGCCGGTCGACCTGCCGCCGTTCAACTGGGTGCCTGGTGTGATCTGGTTTACGCTCAAGGCGTTCGCGTTCTTCTTCATGATTGCGATGGCGAAGGCGATCGTGCCGCGCTACCGCTACGATCAGTTGATGCGGCTCGGCTGGAAGGTGTTCCTGCCGCTGTCGCTGGCGATGGTCGTAATTGTTGCAGGCGTCCTGCAGTTTGCCCAATGGGCGCCGAAGTGAGGGCATCATGGGAATAGCATCAGCCGTCAACTCGCTTCTGCTCAAGGAATTCGCCGCCGCCTTCGTGGTGACGATGCGCTACTTCTTCAAGCCGAAGCCGACCGTGAACTATCCGTTCGAGAAGAACCCGATCTCGCCGCGCTTCCGCGGCGAGCATGCGCTGCGCCGTTATCCGAACGGCGAGGAGCGATGCATCGCCTGCAAGCTGTGCGAGGCAATCTGCCCGGCGCAGGCCATCACCATCGAGGCGGGGCCGCGCCGCAACGACGGCACGCGCCGCACCGTGCGCTATGACATCGACATGGTGAAGTGCATCTATTGCGGCCTGTGCCAGGAAGCCTGCCCGGTGGATGCCATTGTCGAGGGACCGAACTTTGAGTTCGCCACCGAGACGCGCGAAGAACTCTACTACGACAAGGCCCGATTGCTCGCGAACGGCGACCGCTGGGAACGCGAGATTGCCAAGAACATCGAACAAGACGCGCCGTACAGGTAACGCCTCATGATCCTTCCCGCGCTGTTCTTTTATCTCTTTGCCGGCGTCTGCGTCGCCTCGGCCGTGATGGTCGTGACCGCGCGCAACCCGGTGCATTCGGTGCTGTTCCTGATCCTGACCTTCGTTAACGCGGCGGGACTGTTCGTGCTCCTGAACGCCGAATTCCTCGCGATGATCCTGATCGTGGTCTATGTCGGCGCGGTCGCGGTTCTGTTCCTGTTCGTCATCATGATGCTGGACGTGGACTTCGCCGAACTGCGGCAGGGCTTTATCGAGTATCTGCCGGTGGGCCTGCTGATTGGCGCGATCTTCCTCGCCGAACTGCTGCTGGTCGCGGGCGGCTGGGTGCTGAGCCCGAATGTCGCGCATTCGATCACTGCGCCGATCCCGACGACCGTTACCAACACCGAGGCCATCGGCCTCGTGCTCTACACGCGCTACATCCATTACTTCCAGCTCGCGGGCCTCGTGCTGCTGGTGGCGATGATCGGCGCCATCGTGCTGACGCTGCGTCACAAGCCGAGCGTCAAGCGGCAGAACATCAGCGCCCAGAATGCGCGCGGCAAGGCGACCGCGATGGCGGTGCGTCAGGTGCCATCGGGGCAGGGGCTGCAGGACGCCGACGCCGGGGAGTGGGTGAAATGACGATCGGTCTTGGGCATTATCTGGCTGTCGCCGCGATCCTGTTCACGCTCGGGATTCTCGGCATCTTCCTCAACCGGAAGAACGTCATCATCATCCTGATGTCGGTCGAGTTGATCCTTTTGTCGGTCAACATCAACCTCGTGTCGTTCTCGAGCTTCCTCCATGACATCGTCGGTCAGGTGTTCGCGCTGCTGGTTCTTACGGTGGCAGCGGCCGAGGCGGCGATTGGCCTTGCGATCCTCGTCGTTTACTTCCGCAACCGCGGCTCCATCGCAGTCGAAGACATCAACCTGATGAAGGGCTGACAGGGTTATGATTCAGGCGATTGTTTTCCTGCCACTGATCGGCGCGCTGATCGCGGGCCTCATCACGCTCCTCGGCGCGCATGCGCGTTGCCCCGGCGGCGACGAGATGGACCACGCGCACGGGCATGACGATCATGCTCATGGCGCGGCGCACGCTCATGACGCCCACCACGATGCGGATCATGGTCACGACGATCACGGTCCGGTCGAACCGGCGGCGGCAGGCTCTCGCCTGGCCGAAGTCATCACCACAGCGCTGCTGCTGACGTCGGCGGCGCTCGCCTGGGTGATGTTCGTCGATGTCGCGCTGATGCATCACGACCTGCGCGTGGTGCTGACGAGTTGGATTGATTCCGGCACTCTCAAGATCAACTGGGCGCTGCGCGTGGATACGCTGACGGCGGTGATGCTGGTCGTGGTCACGACCGTGTCCTCGCTCGTCCATCTGTATTCGGTCGGCTACATGAACGAGGACCCGAACCGTCCGCGCTTCATGGCGTACTTGTCGCTGTTCACCTTCGCGATGCTGATGCTGGTGACCTCCGACAACCTCGTGCAACTGTTCTTCGGCTGGGAAGGCGTGGGCCTTGCGAGCTATCTCTTGATCGGCTTCTGGTACAAGAAGCCCTCGGCGAACGCGGCCGCGATCAAGGCATTCGTTGTCAACCGCGTTGGCGATTTCGGCTTCGCCCTCGGCATCTTCGCGATCTTCGCACTGGTCGGCTCGACCGACTTCGAGACGATCTTCGCGAGCGCCCCCGGCCTCGTCGGCAAGACCATCCATCTGTTCCGCTGGGACGTCGATGCGCTGACGCTGACCTGCCTGTTGCTGTTCATGGGCGCGATGGGCAAGTCCGCACAGTTCCTGCTGCACACCTGGTTGCCGGACGCGATGGAAGGCCCGACGCCGGTCTCCGCGCTGATCCACGCCGCGACCATGGTGACCGCCGGCGTGTTCATGGTGGCGCGCCTGTCGCCGCTGTTCGAACTGGCACCCCACGCCAAGGCCTTCGTGATGTTGATCGGCGCGACCACGGCGCTGTTCGCCGCAACCGTCGGTCTCGTGCAGAACGACATCAAGCGCGTCGTCGCATATTCGACCTGTTCGCAGCTCGGCTACATGTTCGTGGCGATGGGGGCGGGCGCTTATTCCGTCGGCATCTTCCATCTGTTCACGCACGCCTTCTTCAAGGCGCTGCTGTTCCTGGGTTCGGGCTCGGTGATCCTCGCGATGCATCACGAGCAGGACATGCGCAACATGGGCGGGCTGTGGCGGAAAATTCCGTTCACCTACGCCACCATGGTGATCGGCACGCTGGCGCTGACGGGCTTCCCGCTCACCGCGGGCTACTTCTCGAAGGATGCGATCATCGAAGCCGCCTTCGCCGCAGACAGCAGCAACCCGTTCGCGTTCTACGGCTTCCTCTGCACCGTGGTCGCGGCAGGCCTGACCTCGTTCTACTCGTGGCGCCTGATTTTCATGACCTTCCACGGCAAGCCGCATGACGAGCATCATTACGAGGCGGCGCATGAAAGCCCGCTGGTGATGCTGATCCCGCTCGCGGTACTTGCGATCGGCTCCTTCGCCGCGGGTTTCCCGTTCAAGGAATTGTTCGCGGGTCATGGCGTCGAAGAGTTCTTCCGCTCGGCGCTGAAGGTCGACAGCCATGTGATGGAAGGGATGCACCACATCCCGCACTGGATCGGCTTCCTGCCGACGCTGATGATGCTGATCGGTCTTGCGATGGCGTATCTGTTCTATATCGCCAAGCCGTATCTGCCGGTCGAACTCGCTCACCAGCAGCCGCTGCTTTACAAATTCCTGCTCAACAAGTGGTACTTCGACGAGCTGTACGACGTGATCTTCGTGCGCACGGCCAAGTGGATCGGCTACACGCTGTGGAAGAAGGGCGATGGCATGCTGATCGATGGGTTGGGGCCTGACGGCGTGTCCAAGCGGGTACTGGACGTGACGCGGGGCGTCGTCAAGCTGCAGACCGGATATCTCTATCACTACGCCTTCGCCATGCTGATCGGCGTGGCGGGGCTTATCACCTGGTTCATGTTCGGTCTCGGGGGCCAGCAATAATGACCACCTGGCCTGTTCTTTCCGTCACCACCTTCCTGCCGGTTGTTGGCGCGGTGTTGCTATATCTGCTGGCGCGGGGCAACGATGCCATTGCCGCCCGCAACGCGCGCTGGATCGCGCTGTGGACCACCCTCATCACCTTCGCGGTGTCGCTGGTTCTGCTACTGCATTTCGATCCATCGCAGCCTGGCTTCCAGTTCGTCGAGAAGGGCCAGTGGCTGGGTGCTGCAATCAACTACCACATGGGCGTGGATGGCATTTCGCTGCCGTTCGTGATCCTGACCACGGCGCTGATGCCGTTCTGCATCCTTGCGAGCTGGAAATCGATCCAGAACCGTGTTCGCGAATACATGATGGCGTTTCTGTTCCTTGAGACGCTGATGATTGGCACGTTCTCCTCACTCGACCTTGTGCTGTTCTATCTGTTCTTCGAAGGCGGCCTGATCCCGATGTTCCTCATCATCGGCGTCTGGGGCGGCCCACGCCGCGTTTATGCGAGCTTCAAGTTCTTCCTCTACACGCTGCTCGGCTCGGTGCTGATGCTGCTCGCCATCATGGCGCTGTATGCGAAGGCAGGCACCACCGATATTCCGACGCTGATGACGACGAACCTGCCGCACAATCTCCAGCGGTGGGCATGGCTGGCGTTCTTCGCGTCCTTCGCGGTGAAGATGCCGATGTGGCCGGTCCACACATGGTTGCCGGATGCGCACGTTGAAGCGCCGACCGCGGGCTCCGTGGTGCTCGCCGCGATCCTGTTGAAGATGGGCGGCTACGGCTTCCTGCGGTTCTCGCTGCCGATGTTCCCGCTGGCTTCGCATGATTTCGCGCCGCTGGTATGGACGCTGTCGGCCATCGCCATCGTTTACACCTCGCTGGTCGCGCTGATGCAGGAGGACATGAAGAAGCTGATCGCTTATTCGTCCGTCGCGCATATGGGCTTCGTCACGATGGGCATTTTCGCAGGCACCATGCAGGGCGTCGCCGGCGGCGTGTTCCAGATGATTTCGCACGGCATCGTGTCCGGCGCGCTGTTCCTCTGCGTCGGCGTGATCTACGACCGCATGCACACCCGCGAGATCGCGGCCTATGGCGGCCTCGTTAACCGCATGCCGCTGTATGCCTTCACATTCCTTCTGTTCACCATGGCCAATGTCGGCCTGCCGGGAACCTCCGGCTTCGTCGGTGAATTCCTGACGCTGCTGGGCACCTTCAAGGTGTCGGTCCCGACCGCGATCTTCGCCACTCTCGGCGTGATCCTGTCGGCGGCCTATGCGCTGTGGCTGTATCGCAAGATCGTGTTCGGCGAGATGACCAAGGCGTCGCTCGCCAGCATCAAGGACATGACCGGGCGCGAGATCGCGATCTTCGTGCCGTTCATCGTTCTCACCATTCTGTTCGGCGTGTATCCGAAGCCGGTGCTGGATATGTCGGCGGCATCGATCCATCAACTCGTCGAGAATTACGGCGCGGCGGTTCATGCCGTCAAAGCCGCGGCACTATTTTAAGAGCAGGGCGCACGAATGAACGTCAACGTCGCAGATTATTCGCTGCTTCCGGTCCTGCCCGAGATCGTGCTCGCGCTGGGCGCAATGGCGCTCCTGATGCTGGGTGCGTATCGCGGCGAGCGCACGGTGCGCATCGTCACAATTCTGGCGGTCGTGCTTCTGGCCGTGACGCTGGTGCTGGAACTGATGCTGCCCGCCGGGCGACTGACGACGTTCGGCAACAGCTTCGTGGTCGATGACTACGCGCGCTTCCTGAAAACCGTGATGCTGGTCGCGTCCGCCGCGACGCTGGTGATTTCGCGCGGCTTCCTCGCCAATCAGGCGCGGATTTTCGAGTATTCCATCCTCGTGCTGCTTTCGAGCGTTGGCATGATGGTGCTGATCTCGGCGACGGACCTGATCACGCTTTACCTCGGCTACGAGTTGATGAGCCTTGCGCTCTATGTCGTCGCCGCGAGCCACCGCGACAATCTGAAATCAACGGAAGCGGGCCTGAAGTACTTCGTGCTCGGCGCGCTGTCGTCCGGCATGATGCTGTACGGCGCCTCGCTGATCTACGGCTTCACCGGCACGGTGGAGTTCGCGGGCATCGCCGCCGCTGCCAAGACCGGCAGCATCGGCGTGATCTTCGGCATCGTCTTCCTGCTGGTCGGACTGTGCTTCAAGATCTCGATCGTGCCGTTCCACATGTGGACGCCGGACGTTTACGAGGGTGCGCCGACGCCGGTGACGGCGTTCTTCGCCTCCGCCCCGAAGGTCGCGGCGCTTGCGGTGCTGGTGCGCGTGCTGCTCACCGCATTCCCGAACGTGACGCATGACTGGCAACAGATCGTCACCTTCGTTTCCATCGCTTCGATGGCGTTGGGCTCATTCGCTGCGATCGGTCAGAAGAACATCAAGCGCCTGATGGCCTATTCCTCGATCGGCCATATGGGCTTCGCGCTGGTTGGTCTCGCGGCGGGCACGGCGCAGGGTGCGCAGGGCGTGCTGATCTATCTCGCGATCTACGTGGCGATGACGTTCGGCAGCTTCTCGTTCATTCTCTGTCTGAAGCGTAACGGCCAGCCGTTCGAGCAGATCAGCGATTTCGCTGGCCTGTCGCGGACCAACCCGTATCTCGCTTTCATGTTCGCGATGCTGCTGTTCTCGCTCGCGGGCATTCCGCCGCTTGCTGGCTTCTTCGCGAAGTTCTACGTTTTTCTCGCTGCGATCCAGGCCGGGCTTTACCCTCTGGCGGTGATCGGCGTGCTGACGAGCGTGGTAGGCGCGTTCTACTATCTCGCCATCATCAAGACGATGTATTTCGACGAGGCCAAGGGTGCGGTCGATCCGATGGCGGGTGAGCTGCGCACAGTGCTGACGCTCGCAGGCATCTTCAACCTCCTGTACTTCGCCTATCCCGGTCCTCTGGTCAGTGCGGCCACGGCTGCGGCGAAGTCGCTGTTCTGATGGGTTTCGCGCTCGGACCCCGAGCACGATCAGCACAATACCGCCTTGTCAGCTTTGACACACTCAACTCGACCAACGCCGAGGCGCTGACGCGCCTGCGCGCGGGTGAGCGCGGACCGCTCTGGCTTGCCACCGCGCACCAGACGGCAGGGCATGGACGGCGGCAGCGGGCGTGGATTTCTCCGCCAGGCAATCTTGCCTGCAGCGTTGTCGAAACACTCACAGCCGATCACGCAGGCGCGGCGACGCTGGGCTTCGCGGCGGGCCTCGCACTGGAGACGGCACTACGGCAGGTGAGCGGTGATGCGGCTTTGTTCAGGCTGAAATGGCCGAACGATGTGCTCGCGAACGAGGCCAAGCTCGCGGGTATCCTGATCGAGGCGGAAGCGACGCCGGACGGCCTTGCAGCGGTCGTCGGCATGGGTCTCAACGTCGTCGCCGCGCCAGAAGGCACGCCATATCCGGCGACTTCGCTCAGGGCGTTGGGGCTTGTGACGGATGCGGAGACACTATTCGCAGCGCTGACGGACGCATGGGCCGAGTGGTTCCCGATCTGGGATCATGGCCGGGGCTTTGAGGCGATCCGCACGCAATGGCTTGCGCGCGCGGCCGGGCTCGGCGCGGCGATACAGGTGCGGCAAGGCGATCGCGTGATTGACGGAACGTTCGAGACCATCGACGAGGCCGGGCGTCTTGTCGTGTCTCATGGCGGCGGGGCCACCACGGTGGCCGCGGGTGATGTTTATTTCGGTGCGGCGATGTCCGCGGGAGCGGCATGATGGCGCGTGCAGACGAACTGAGTTTTGTGCCGCTCGGAGGCGTCGGCGAGATCGGCATGAACCTGTCGCTCTACGGCCTCGGCAAGGGCCGGCAGCGCTCATGGCTTGCGGTCGATCTTGGCGTGTCGTTCGGCAACGAGGAGCATCTGCCGGGGATCGACGTGGTGATGCCCGACACCCGCTTCATCGAATCCGAAAAGAAGAATCTCGTCGGCCTCGTGCTGACGCATGCCCACGAAGACCATTTCGGCGCGATCATTGATCTGTGGCCACGGCTGCAATGTCCGATCTTCGCCACAAAGTTTTCCGCCGCGCTGTTCGAGGCGAAGTGTGCGAGCGAACGCAACCCGCCGAATATCCCGGTTACCGTGATCGAATCCGGCGGACGGGTCGATATCGGCCCGTTCAACGTCGAATTCGTCGCCGTGCAGCACTCGATTCCGGAATCGCATGCGCTGGCGATCCGCACGTCCGAGGGGCTGGTGCTGCACACCGGCGACTGGAAACTCGATCCCACGCCGCTGATCGGCGAGCCGACCAATGAGAAGCGGCTGCGCGAACTCGGCGACGAGGGCGTACTGGCACTGATCGGCGATTCCACCAATGCCGTGCGGGAGGGCCGTTCGCCATCCGAGCGCGAAGTCGCGCATGGTCTGACCGAGATCATCAAAGACGCGAAGGGGCGGGTGGCGGTAACCACCTTCGCCTCCAATGTTTCGCGAATGCGCGCCGTGGCGGAAGCCGCGCGCGAGGCGGACCGCGAGGTCGTGCTGATCGGGCGCGCGATGGAGCGTGTGGCGCAGGTCGCGCGCGAAACCGGTTATCTCGACGGCATCGCCCCGTTTCGCGGCGCCGACCTCTATGGCCATTTTCCGCCGAACAAGGTGCTGGCGCTGTGCACCGGCAGCCAGGGTGAGCCGCGCGCGGCGCTGGCGCGTATCGCCAATGACGATCATCCCGAGGTGACGCTCAACAGTGGCGATACGGTCATTTTCTCCTCGCGCACCATTCCTGGCAACGAGAAGTCGGTCGGAACGATCATCAACGGCCTAGTCAGTCAGGGCATCAAGGTCATCACCGACAGAACCCACATGGTCCACGTCTCCGGCCATCCGCGCCGCGACGAACTGCGCGACATGATCTCATGGGTGCGACCGCAACTGCTGATTCCGGCGCATGGCGAGGCGTTGCATCTGTCGGAACATGCGAGCCTCGCGCGGTCCTGTGGCGTACCGAAGGTGCTGATCTGCAAGAATGGCGATCAGGTCCGGCTTGCGCCGGGCGAGCCTGCCATCATTGAGCAGGTGCCGTCTGGCCGCCTCTACAAGGACGGCAAGATTCTGGAGGACCAGAACGCGCGCGCGGTGGTGGCACGGCGACGGCTGGCGTTTGCCGGCAGTGCGTTCGTGGCATTGGCGCTGACGGAGCAGGGGGAACTGGCGGACGATCCACAGGTCGACTTGGTGGGCATTCCCGAGCGCAATGCCGCAGGCGAGTTGATGGATGAACTGATTTTCAACGTCGCGGTTGCGACCTTCGATAACCTGCCGCGCGCCAAACGGCGCGATTCCGATGCGGTCGGTGAAGCGGTGCGGCGCGCGGTCCGCTCGGCGATCGCCGAGCAGTGGGGCAAGAAGACGGTCTGCGTCGTCCACGTTCTGGAGGTCTGAAAGGCGTGATGCTGGGCCGGCTCAACCACGTGGCGATCGCAGTCAGGGATGCACGGGCAGCTGCCGCCGTCTATGCGGCAGCTGGTGCCGAGGTATCGGCACCGGCAGACCAGCCGGAGCACGGCGTCGTCACCGTGTTTGTGACGCTGCCAAACACCAAGATCGAGTTCATCGAGCCTTTGGGCGAGGCGTCGCCGATCTCAAAATTCCTTGAGCGCAACCCGGATGGTGGCATTCACCACATTTGCTTCGAGGTTGATGATATTATCGCGGCGCGCGACCGGCTCGTTGCCGATGGCAGGCGGGTGCTTGGCGACGGTACACCGCGCATCGGGGCGCACGGCAAGCCGGTGCTGTTTTTCCACCCGAAGGATTTTTCGGGAACACTGATCGAGATCGAGGAGGCGTAAAATGGCTCAGACAATCTCCTCCGCCTTTGCGATCTATTTCGTCGTCTGGTGGATCACCCTGTTCGCGGTGCTGCCGTTCGGCGTGCACAGCCAGCAGGAAAGCGGCGAGGTGAGCATGGGGACCGATCCCGGCGCGCCGGTGCTGGCGCGCATGGGCCGTAAGCTGCTGTGGACGACGCTGATCTCGTCGATTATTTTCGGCTGTGCATTTTTTGCATATCAGTTCGGGTTTATCGATATGGATCGCATAAGTAAGGCGATCGGCCTGCCGTTTTGATCCACGGAATTGGATCGTGACACGATCAAATTGAATGGTCTGATATTTTTCCATCGCTATCGCGCTTGATCCAGCGCAATGCGCGCGTAGCTGCGCGCGATCAGCATGATGCGAACAGAGCCAGGCCACCAAAGATGAGGTCGACAAAGACAGGCGAGAAAATGGGCCGGAAATAGGGGCAAAAAAAGAGCAGGGCCGGAAGCCCTGCTGCTTAAATGTCGCGACCCTGTGTCCCCGAACAGTTGGATCTATCGTTGTTTAGACGGGGATGACGCTGCGTTGTGCGCGTCGGGCCTCCTCCCAAGACCTAGACCACAGCAGGTTCGGCGGTATGGCCGCCCTGACTGACGCGCCTGTGTAGCGCAAGATTTTCCGCCTGTCATCATTTTTGGAAACAAAATTCATATTGGAGTCCGGCTTTGAATTTTTGTTGCGCGGCGGTGTTCTAAATGGAGGAACAAGCGATATCGACATTTCGATATTGCCGTGCTTAGTCAGTCACACCCGGATTTTCATCCGGTGGGGGTAGCAATGCGCAGGCGGCTGGGACGTTTGGTTCCCATCATCATGATCGCGGTTCTGGTGCAGCTTTTTGCACCGATTGCGATGATGCGTGCCGCTGCCGCCGCGACCTCCGATCCGCTCAGCGGTATTGTGATCTGCGTAGGGCATGGCGACGAGGCTTCCGACGCCGCGCCCGCGGCAAATCATGTGGCCTGTTGCCCGCTTTGCGTTCTGGCGCATGTCGCACCGACTCTCGATCATCCCATTGCACCTTACGTCGCCATCCAGCGCGTCTATCAGCGTGTGGCGTGGCTCGAGAGCCAGACGCCATTCCGCAGCAGCGGAATCGATGATCGGCCGCATGCGCGCGGCCCTCCCGCCTATTCCTGATTGAGACAGTCCACGCGGCGGCGAAACCCGCCTGCCGTTCTCATGTTCGAAACAACTGCCCGTGGCAGTTATCGGGAATATTTCAATGTTCAAGCCAAACGCCCTTGGTGGCGTCACGATTCTCGCCGCTTGCGGTGCGCTCTTTGCTGGTGCGTCATCCAGCCTTGCCGATCATGTCGACGGCCACGTTCTCCCTGAGGTGACGGTAGATGCGCCGCGCACGGCGCGCGCCAAGCCCGCCCGCAAGCCGAAAGCGCGCGCGGCTGCGGCAACACGATCTTCGCGATCCGCCGCCAGCACGCCAGCAAATCCGCCACGGGTGATTGTGACCGGCGGCAGCACTACGCCGGCGGCAGCGCTTGCGGGGCTGACGCAATCGCCGACCGGCCAGACCACGACCACCATTGGCCACGATCAGTTCGACAATCGCCCGTCGTTTTCAGTGAGCGACGTGCTGCGCGACAGCCCTGGTATCTCGGTGAAGCAGGGCAACGGGCCGCGCGATTTCGGCATCTCGATTCGCGGCTCGAACGCGCGCAACGGCTTCGGCATCCGCAACATGGTGATCTTCGACGACGGCTTTCCGGTGACCCAGCCGGACGGCCTCTCCCGAAGTGATCTGATTGATCCGCACGCCTATGGCGCCATCGACGTGATCCGGGGGCCGTCCTCGGCGCTGTACGGCAATTATGCCACCGGTGGCGCGCTGAATTTCCGCACCCGTCCCGGCGGCAGCATCGACGGCGTCGAGTACGGCATCGATGGCGGCAGCTTCGGCTACCTCAACAATTATTTCACCGTCGGAAAGAAAGTCGGCAACTTCGAAGCCTCGCTGTTCGCGAGCGATGCACGCGGCGACGGCTTCATCGGCAATAGCTGGTTCAACACCCAGACGGTGAATTTCCTCGGCACCTATCAGGCGACGCCCGACGACCGCTTCACGCTGAAGATCATCAACAACAATCTCGATGCGCGGCTACCGATCCGGCTGTCGCTCAACCAGTTTGAGCAGAATCCGTTCCAGCGCGGCTGTTCGACTTTTGCGGGCATGGCACCGGGTTGTGCGACGGTGACGCTCAATAAAAACGGTTTCAATAATTCTGCTGGGGTAGACAAGGAGACTGCGGAACAGGCGGGACTCAACCGCGATGACCGCCGGACCATCGTCGGTGCGCGGTGGGAGCACGATTTCGACAACCAGACGACATGGCGCAACCAGTTGGTGTTCGACGACCGCAATATCAATCAGCCGACGGGGACGACCAGTGCGATCGGCGATTATCCCTCCTACAATTTCATGAGCGACATCACCCACAAGGGTCAGTTGTTCGGTTTCGATTCCACCACTTACTTTGGCGGCTTCTACAACACGCTGAGTTGGTCCGGCGACACCCGCAACGTGATGCCGGGCGGCAACGCCACGCTCGGGCTGCTGTCCTCGAACGTCACCGGCACGCACACCAATTTCGGCCTGCGGGCACGCGAAGAGGTGCGATTGACCGATGCGCTGACCTCCATCGCCGGGATCGGCTGGGAAAACACTCAGCTCAAAGGCGTGAACACCGCGTATAAATATCCTCCCACCAACGATCCGACCGCAACGCTAGCGCTGACTCCAGCCGACAAGCAGTTCACCAACGTCGCGCCCGAATTCGCGCTGCTCTACAAGTTCAACAACGAATGGCAGGGACGGGCGCGCGTCGGCACCGGCTACGGCACGCCGCAGCTCGGCAACCTGTTCGTGCTTGCCAATGGCCAGAACGGCAACAACACGAACCTCGTGCCGCAGCGGAATGTCGGCTACGACCTCGGGGTCGACTGGACGCCTAACAAGACGGTCAAGGTCAGCCTCACCGGCTTCTATGAATTCTTCCGCAACGAGCTTGTGTCGCAGGCAACGCCACCGAACCAACCGAATTCCAGCTTCATGTTCAACGCGCCGCGCTCGGAGCATCGCGGCATCGAACTCGCCGCCGACTGGCGATTCCAGCCCGGCTGGCGCGCGACGCTCGCCTATACCTATCTCGATGAGATCTACACCGACTACACCGAGATACTGAATAACGGCGCGAGCTTCAGCTTCAATCGTGCGGGCAATAAAATTCCCGGCATCTCTCCGAACGAACTGACTGCGCGTCTCGGCTATGACGAGATGGCGGGCATCTATGCCGGCCTCGGCGCGTTCGTCGAAGTCCAGTGGAAGGATGCCTTCTACATGGACAACGCCAATCTGCTGAAAGCGCCGGGCTACGAACTGGTGAATCTCAACGTGCACTATACGACTGGCCTGAAGTCGGACGTCTTCAAGACACTCAATGTTTACTTTGAGGTCCGCAACCTGTTCGATAGGACCTACGTTGCCTCGGCCAATAATATCCCAAATAGTGTGTCGAACACCGGCATACAGGATTCGGCGAGCGTTCTGGCAAACAAGACAGGCTCGATCTACGCGGGCTCGCCGCGTGCATTCATTGCCGGCATGAAGGTGGCGTTCCGATGAAGCAGATCATCATGAAAAAATGGATTGCTTCCGCTGCCGCGCTGATGCTTTCGCAGGCGCCAGCGCTTGCGCATGACATGCATAGCCACGCAAGCGATGCCGGTTGCACGGAAGTCGCGCTGTCTTGCGCGACCAAGGTGACACCCGCATTCGGGCCGGATGGCAAGCTCTGGATCGCGATGCTGGCGGGCGGCAAGGTCGCCGTTGCCAGCTCAACAGATGGCGGACGAAATTTCAGCAAGCCTGTTGCCGTCACCGATCAGAAGCTCGACATGGACTGGGGCCCGGATGCGCGCCCCAAGATCGTGATCGACAAGCACGGCGATTTGATCGTGGCGTTCTCGACGTTCCGCGATAAGGCATTTAACGGCGAGGTCTTCACCACGCGCTCTGCCGATGGCGGCAAGACGTTCGCTCCCATCAGGCCCATCACGCCGAGCAATGTCAGCCAGCGGTTCGAGGCGCTCGCGCTCGACAATGATGGCACGGTGTTCGCGGCATGGCTCGACAAGCGCAACCGCGCGCCCGCGAAGAAGAAGGGCGAAGCCTATGACGGCGCGGGTCTGTTCTTCGCAACATCGAAAGACGGCGCGGTCTATTCGCAGGCGCAGCTTGTGCACGACAACACCTGCGAGTGTTGCCGGCTCGGTGTGGCGTTCGCCGGGCCGGGGCGGCCTGTCGTGATCTTCCGCAACATCTTCGAGGGCGGTGTACGTGATCACGCCATCACGACGTTCAGCGATCTGAAAACGCCCGGCGCTATTCACCGCGTCAGCAATGACGATTGGAAGATTTCCGCCTGTCCGCATCAGGGACCAAGCCTGTCGATCGCGCCGATCGGCACCTATCATGCGACCTGGTACACCAACGGCAAAAATCGTCAGGGCCTGTTCTATGCGCGCTCGACGGATGGCGGCGCGACATTCTCCGATCCGGTCGCGATCGGCGATCCGTCGCACAATCCGGCGCGGGCCTTCGTGCTTGCCACCGCCAAAGATACTTATCTGGCGTGGAAGGAATTCGACGGAGAGAAGACCACGGTGCGAATGATGCAATCCACCGATGACGGCAAGACCTGGTCGGAGCCGAAGACAGTCGCAGCGACGGTAGATTCCTCAGACCATCCGTTGCTGGTGAGCTATGGCCGCACAGTATTCCTGTCGTGGATGACAAAGAAGGACGGCTATCATTTCCAGCCGGTCGGGCAGAGAACATGAGACCTCACATGAAACAGCATCTGATGGGCCGGCTGTTCGCGGTTGCGGCGGCGGTCCTGTTCGCGAACGTCGCGCTGGCCGATGCCACCACCATCGAGATCAGGCCGTTCGAGCGCGGAAGCTGGCAAACGATCCAGCAGGCCCATGCCGGGCGGTCGACGCTGGTGCATTTCTGGGGCGTCACCTGCGGGCCGTGCAAGGTCGAACTGCCGGAGCTTGGCAAGTTCGTGAAAGCCAATCCCGGCGTGGACGTGGTGATGATCGATGCCGATCTGGTTCCGAACACGCCGGCCGCCGTGCGGGCAATGGTGTCGCAGGCGGGGCTGGCGTCCACCGAGAACTGGGCGTTCGGTGACACCTTCGCCGAGCGGCTTCGCTACGAGGTTGATCCCAAGTGGCAGGGGGACATTCCGCGCACAATCCTGATGAGTAAGGACGGCACTACGACCACGATCGAAGGATCTGCCAATATTTCAAGTCTCGAAAACTGGGCAGCAAGCGAAAGGAAGAAATAATGCGGAAGATGACAAGTGTTGCAAGCGCCATGCTGCTTCTGGTGGTTGGCGCGATCACACCGACCTTCGCAACCGACTATAAGGCTGGCGATCTGACGGTTGTGCAGCCGTGGGCGCGGGCCACGCCTGCTGGCGCCAAGGTCGGCGGCGCGTATCTTGTGGTTACTAATAATGGCAAGACGGCCGATCGGTTGACCGGCGTGTCCATATCGGCTGCGGATCATGTCGAAATCCATGAAATGAAAATGGACGGCGGCGTGATGAAGATGCGGCCCTTGCCCAACGGCATCGAGATCAAGCCCGGCCAGACGGCGAAGCTCAATCCCGAAGGTAATCATCTGATGTTGATGGGACTGAAGGCTCCTCTCAAGCAAGGAGAAACCATCAAGGGCAGGCTGACCTTCGAAAAGGCCGGGGCCGTGGATGTTGAGTTCAAGGTCAATTCCATCGGGGCTATGAAGGCCGACAACGCCGCCTCGGGCGGAGCGATGAAGATGGACGGCATGAAAATGCAGAACACAGACAATATGCAAAAGGGACACTGAGCCTACCTGACGGGGCAGCGACCCGCGTTTTCATCAAAAGAGCCGGTAAAAGGCAGCCAGTCGTTCGAGCAACGGCTGGCTGCGCCGGTAAAACCCTTGTATTTTGCCCGCCAATCCGGTTTCAGTGACGGCTTCCCGCCCCACGATTCCAGAGCATCCCATGCGGCTGACGCGCTTTTTTCTCCCCATCCTCAAGGAAACGCCGAAAGAGGCGGAAATCGTCTCGCACCGGCTGATGCTGCGCGCGGGCATGATGCGGCAGGAGGCTGCGGGTATTTATGCCTGGTTGCCGCTCGGCTTCCGGGTGCTGAAGAAGATCGAGAAGATCGTCCGCGAGGAGCAGGACCGTGCCGGCGCCATCGAGCTTCTGATGCCGACGCTGCAACTGGCAGATTTGTGGCGCGAGAGCGGCCGCTACGACGCCTACGGGCCTGAGATGCTGCGCATTCAGGATCGCCACAAGCGTGAGTTGCTGTATGGGCCGACCAACGAGGAAATGATCACGGAGATTTTCCGCGCCTACGTGAAGTCGTACCGCAGCCTGCCGCTCAACCTTTATCACATCCAGTGGAAATTCCGCGATGAGCAGCGGCCGCGTTTCGGCGTGATGCGCGGCCGCGAATTCCTGATGAAGGATGCCTATTCGTTCGACATCGACGAGGCCGCCGCGCGGCTGTCCTATAACAAGATGTTCGTCGCCTATCTGCGCACCTTCGCCCGCATGGGGCTGAAGGCGATCCCGATGCGCGCCGAGACCGGGCCGATCGGCGGCGATCTGTCCCACGAGTTCATCGTGCTGGCGGAGACCGGCGAATCCGGCGTGTTCTGCAACAAGGATGTGCTCGATCTGCCGGTGCCGGGCGCGGACGTGAATTATGACGGCGATCTCACGCCGATCATCAAGCAGTGGACCGAGTTGTACGCTGCGACCGAGGACGTACACGACGAAGCCCGCTACGAGAAGGAAGTGCCCGCCGACAAGCGCGTCAACACCCGCGGTATCGAGGTCGGCCAGATTTTCTACTTCGGCACCAAATATTCGGATTCGATGAAGGCGCTGGTGGTCGGCTCGGACGGTGCGGAGAAGCCGATCCATGGCGGCTCCTACGGCATCGGCGTCTCGCGCCTCGTCGGCGCGATCATCGAAGCCTGCCACGACGAAAACGGCATCCAGTGGCCGGAGGAGGTCGCTCCGTTCCGTGTCGCCATTCTCAATCTCAAGCAAGGTGCGACGGATACCGACACAGCCTGCGAGAAGCTCTACAAGGAATTGTCGTCGGCGGGCGTGGACGTTCTCTACGACGACACTGACCAGCGGCCCGGCGGCAAGTTCGCCACCGCCGATTTGATTGGTATTCCGTGGCAGATTCTGGTCGGACCGAAGGGCCTCGCCGAAGGTAAGGTCGAGATCAAGAAACGCGCCGACGGCAGCCGCGAGATGATGAGCGTCGACGAGGCGTCCCGCCATTTCCAGACGAAATGGAAGTCCGCCAACTGACATGACCGATATTTAACGTCGCATTGTCGGCGCTGGTGCGATTGAGCAGTGAATCATTGCGCTGCGGGGGCGGCGCGGACGTGGGCCTGGACTACAATTCGCCTGATTCGCATGGAATCCGGGGCGATGGACAGATTTGATGAGTGAGCCAGTTCGGACTGCCCCTTTTGCTCCTTTCGAGTGGCTGATCTCGGCGCGCTATCTGCGGGCGCGGCGCAAGGAAGGCTTCATCTCGGTCATCGCGGGCTTCTCGTTCCTCGGCATCATGCTGGGCGTCGCCACACTGATCATCGTGATGGCGGTGATGAACGGTTTTCGGAAAGAACTGCTCGACAAGATTCTCGGTCTCAACGGTCATCTGCTGGTGCAGCCGCTTGAATCGCCGCTGACCGACTGGAAGGAAGTCGCCGACCGCATCAATGGCGTGCAGGGCATCCGTCTCGCCGCACCCATCGTCGAGGGACAGGCGCTGGCGTCCTCGCCATTCAACGCTTCCGGCGTGCTGGTGCGCGGCATTCGCGCCGCCGATCTCGAAAAGCTCACCTCGATTTCCAAGAATATCAAGCAGGGCACGCTTGAGGGTTTTGACGATGGGCAGGGCGTCGCCATCGGCCGCCGTCTCGCCGATCTGTTGTCGTTACACGCGGGCGATACCGTCACACTGGTTGCGCCGCGCGGCGCCGTGACGCCGATGGGCACTACGCCGCGCATCAAGCCCTACAAGGTCGCCGCCGTGTTCGAGATCGGCATGTCGGAATACGATTCCTCCTTCGTGTTCATGCCGCTGAAAGAAGCGCAGGCCTATTTCAACCGCCCCAACGATGTCACCGCCATCGAGATCTATACCGATAATCCCGACAAGGTGGATGAATACCGCAAGGCGGTGGCGGAGGCGGCGCAGCGACCGATCTTCATGGTGGACTGGCGGCAGCGCAACTCGACCTTCTTCAACGCGCTGCAGGTCGAGCGCAACGTCATGTTCCTGATCCTGACGCTGATCGTGCTGGTTGCTTCGCTCAATATCATTTCCGGCCTGATCATGCTGGTGAAGGACAAGGGCAGCGACATCGCCATCCTGCGGACCATGGGTGCGACGCAGGGCTCGATCATGCGCATCTTCCTGATCACGGGTGCGGCGATCGGCGTGGTCGGCACGCTGGTCGGTTTCCTGCTCGGCGTCATCATCTGTCTGAACATTGAGAATATCCGCCAGTTCATCTCCTGGCTGACCAATACCGAACTGTTCTCGCCGGAACTGTACTTCCTGTCCAAGCTGCCGGCCGAGATCAGCATCGGCGAGACAGCGGCGGTCGTCATCATGGCATTGACGCTGTCGTTCCTGGCGACGCTGTATCCGTCGTGGCGCGCGGCGCGGCTCGACCCCATTGAAGCCCTGAGATACGAGTGAGCGCGCCGATGCAAGACGGAGACAACGACGCGCCGGTGGTATTCCTCCACGACATCCATCGCCAGTACCGGCAGGGCGAAACCACGCTGACCATTCTCAACGGCGCCAAGCTCGCGCTGTGGGCGGGGCAGTCGGTGGCGCTGGTGGCGCCGTCGGGCACCGGCAAATCGACGCTGCTGCATATCGCGGGACTTCTCGAGCAGCCGGATTCCGGCGAGGTCTACGTCAATGGCGCGCCGACCTCGACGCTGTCGGACGGTGACCGCACCCAGATTCGTCGCACCGATATCGGCTTCGTCTACCAGTCACACCGCCTGCTGCCGGAATTCTCGGCGCTGGAAAACGTGATGATGCCGCAGATGATCCGTGGCCTGCCGCGCAAGGAGACGGTGCAGCGCTCCAAGGAAATCCTGGCCTATCTCGGCCTCGGCGACCGCATCACGCATCGCCCGGCCGAACTGTCCGGCGGCGAACAGCAGCGTGTCGCGATCGCGCGCGCGGTAGCCAACGCGCCCCGTGTTCTGTTCGCGGACGAGCCGACCGGCAACCTCGACCCGCACACCGCCGATCACGTCTTCAATGCACTGATGCAACTCGTGAAGGCGACGCAGGTGGCGATGCTGATCGCGACCCACAACATGCAGTTGGCCAATCAGATGGACCGCCGCGTCTCGCTGGCGGACGGGCAGGTGGTGGAGCTGGACTGAGGCTGCGCCTCACAGCATCAATGCGTGTGATGCGTCTTGCGCTTGTGCTTGTGGCGGACCTGTCGATGAGGTCCGGGCGCGGGCGCTGCGCGATAGGGATCGTAATTAGGATCGATATTGCTGCCGAACGGCGAATAGGGCACGCGCGGCTGCTTGATCACATAAGGGCTGCCGGGCGGCCCGTCATAGAACGGGTCGCGGTAGCACATCGCCGAGCGGCCCGATGCGCTCATCTGACATTGCGCCAGCGTCGAATAGCTGCAATCGGTGTACTGGTCGCGCGTATAGACCTTCATGCAATAAGGGTAGTCAATCAACGCCTGCGCAGGCGAAGAGGTCGCTGCGCCCATTAACAGGGCAAGACCGAGCGCGGAGAAGGCCAAGGATAGTCGGCGTACGATCATGTCATTCATGACGGCCCCTCCAGCGTCTCTTATGCCTCAGTAGGTTTCGCGGTAAACGCGGCGGCCCGGACGCGGCGCGTCGGGCACGCGCTGGATGAATGGATTACGCTCGCAATAGGCGAAGCGGCCGGATGCTGCGGCCGCGCAAGCCGCGTAACTGGGGTAGCTGCAATCGCCAAAACCCGGGTAGTCGCGGCCACGGATGCAGTAAGGATACTCCTGCGCGGCCGCCGGCGTGATATCGAGGCTAGCGTACGCGCTGAGCGCGAGGGCCGCGAAAAGCAATTTGCGCATCGGTGTCTCCTGAAATTTGCGCGTCTGTATCTTCTGTATCTTATGAATCGTCTGAACCCGTTCGTGAACGTGTCCAGTTCCATGGTCAATACACTTCGACGCCAGTGGTTCGGTGACGGGGTGGGTCTGTCCCGTCAAACCTTCGTTAAGGCTGTTTATTCAGTCACGCTTCCGTGCGTCTTGACGAAAGAACAGATATAGAACATTGTTCTCTATATGTTCCAACCAAGCTTTCCGGGCATTTCCGGGGATCAAGGAGCCGATCATGTTGAAGATGTTCTTCGAGGAAGCCGCCGCACTGGCCTCGCTGGTGCTGTTTGTGGGAACCGTGGCGGTGTGGGCGCACCTTATTCCTCAACTGTAAAACGATCTGGGAACCGTGGTGCGGCCGCAGGCTGGGGAAAGGGATGATAGCGCCAGCCAGGATGTGGTTACGCATGGACAGCGACGGGAGCGGGCGGCACCGTTGAGGCAGTGAGTCGCCTCCCGCGACCCTTTTCAATTCCCCAGCGCGCGAAAGTCTGCCCGGATGGCTTCTCCCGGATTTATCCATCTTCACGTCCACTCGGCTTACTCGCTGCTGCAGGGCGCGATGAAGATTCCCAAGCTCGCCGAGCTTGCGAAGGCCGATCACCAGCCGGCACTGGCGCTGACCGACCGCGACAACATGTTCGGCGCGCTGGAGTTCTCCGAGAAACTCGCGGGCGTCGGCATTCAGCCGATCATCGGCTGTGCGCTCGCAGTCGATTTCGGCGACGTCGATCCGAATGCGCGCAACGCGCAGGCGCTCGGACCGGCTCGCATCGTAATGCTCGCTGCGAGCCAGGAGGGTTATCGCAGCCTGATGCGGTTGAATTCGCGCGCCTTCCTCGACATGCCCGGGCAGCAGATTCCCCACGTCAAGGCGGAATGGCTTAAGGATGATACCAGCGGCCTGATCGCGCTGACCGGCGGACCGGAAGGGCCGGTGTCGCAGGCGCTCACCGCCGAGCAGCCGGAGCTTGCGCTCCAGCGGGTGGAGAAACTGGTAGGCCTGTTCGGCGACCGGCTCTATATCGAACTGCAACGTCATGGGCTCGATAGCGAACGGCGCGTTGAGAGCGCGCTGATCGACATTGCCTACGGCAAGGGCCTGCCGCTGGTCGCGACCAACGAGCCGTATTTCGCTACCGCCGACGATTACGAATCCCACGATGCGCTTCTGTGTATCGCGGGCGGGCGGTTGATCGCGGAGACGGAGCGCGCGCACCTGACGCCGGACCATCGCTTCAAGACCCGCGCCGAGATGGCCGTGTTGTTCGCCGATCTTCCCGAGGCGCTGGCGTCCACGGTTGAGATCGCGCAGCGCTGCTCGTTCCGCCCCAAAACGCGCAAGCCGATCCTGCCGCACTTTACCGTCGGTAGCGGACATCACGAGGACCCGTCCGCCGCCGAGGCGGCCGAGTTGCAGCGGCAGGCCAAGGAGGGGCTGGCGCACCGGATCGAGAAGCACGGGCTCGCGGAAGGGCAGACCGAAGAGGACTATTACAACCGCCTCGCCTTCGAACTCGATGTCATCAAGCGGATGAAATATCCGGGCTACTTCCTGATCGTGTCCGACTTCATCAAGTGGGCGAAGGCGCAGGGCATTCCGGTCGGGCCGGGGCGCGGCTCCGGCGCGGGCTCGCTGGTGGCCTATGCGCTGACCATCACCGACCTCGATCCGCTGCGCTTCGGCCTGCTGTTCGAACGCTTTCTCAATCCCGAGCGCGTGTCGATGCCGGACTTCGACATCGACTTCTGTCAGGATCGCCGCGGCGAGGTGATCCACTACGTGCAGGAGCGCTATGGTCGCGATCAGGTCGGCCAGATCATCACCTTCGGCACCCTGCAGGCGCGCGGCGTGCTGCGCGACGTCGGCCGCGTGTTGCAGATGCCTTATGGTCAGGTCGACAAGCTCACCAAGCTGGTGCCGCAGAATCCTGCCGCACCCGTGACGCTCGCCGCTGCCATCGCGGGCGAGCCGAAATTGCAGGCGTTCCGCGATGAGGACCCAGTGGTGGCGCGTGCTTTCGACATCGCCCAGCGTCTTGAAGGTTTGACGCGGCACGCCTCGACCCACGCGGCGGGCATCGTGATCGGCGACCGCCCGCTGTCCGAACTCGTGCCGATGTATCGCGATCCGAAATCCGACATGCCGGTGACCCAGTTCAACATGAAATGGGTCGAGCCCGCGGGGCTTGTGAAATTCGACTTCCTCGGCCTCAAGACGCTGACGGTGCTCGATGTCGCGGTGAAACTGCTGAAGCAGCGCAACGTCCATGTCGATCTGGCGCACCTGCCGCTCGACGACAAGGAAACCTACGAGATGCTGACGCGTGGCGACGTGGTCGGCGTGTTCCAGGTTGAAAGTCAGGGCATGCGGCGCGCGCTTGTCGACATGCGCCCTGACCGTTTCGAGGACATCATCGCGCTAGTCGCGCTCTATCGTCCGGGTCCGATGGCGAACATCCCGACCTATTGCGCGCGCAAGCATGGCGACGAAGAGCCGGAATATCTGCATCCGGTGCTGGAGCCGATCCTGAAGGAGACGTTCGGCGTCATCATCTATCAGGAACAGGTGATGCAGATCGCGCAGGTGATGGCGGGCTATTCGCTTGGCGAGGCCGACCTCTTACGCCGCGCGATGGGCAAGAAGATCCGTGCCGAGATGGAAAAGCAGCGCGTGCGTTTCGTCTCCGGCTCGGTCGAGCACAGCATCACCAAGGGGCAGGCCGAGCAGATTTTCGAGCTGCTCGCGAAATTCGCCGACTACGGCTTCAACAAGAGCCATGCCGCCGCCTACGCGCTGGTGTCGTACCAGACCGCGTTCATGAAGGCGCATTACCCGGTGGAGTTCATCGCCGCCTCGATGACGCTCGACACCGGCAACACCGACAAGCTGTCCGAATTTCGCGCCGAGGCGCAGCGGCTTGGCATCAAGGTCGAACCGCCGTCGATCAATCGTTCGGAGGGCACCTTCACCGTCGGCGGCAATACGATCTTCTATTCCCTCGCGGCGCTGAAAGGCGTGGGCACACATGCGATCGACATGATCGTGGAAGCGCGCAAGAACGGCGGACCGTTCACCTCGCTCGCGGATTTCGCCGCGCGCGTGCCGCCGCGTGCGATCAACAAGCGCGTGCTGGAAAGCCTCGCCGCAGCCGGTGCGTTCGACGAATTCAACCCCAACCGCGCTGCAGTGTTCGCAGGCGCTGACGCGATCCTTGCCGCCTGCCAGCGCAGTCATGATGCGGTCACGCTCGGGCAGAGTGACATGTTCGGCAGCCAGAGCGGCGCGCCGACGCTGATCCTGCCGAATGTCGAGCCGTGGCTTCCGGCGGAGCGATTGCAGCGTGAGTACGGCGCGGTCGGCTTCTTCCTCTCCGGTCATCCGCTTGACGATTACAGGGTCGTGCTTCAGCGGCTCAACGTGCAGTCGTGGGCGGAATTCTCCAACGCGGTGAAGAACGGTCGCACCGCAGGCAAGGTTGCCGCCACGGTTGTGTCGCGCATGGAGCGTCGCACGAAGACCGGTAACAAGATGGGCATCATCGGCCTGTCCGATCCGACCGGACATTTCGAGGCGGTGCTGTTCTCTGAGGCGCTCGGCCAATTCCGCGACATGCTGGAGCCGGGGCTCGTGGTGTTGCTGCAGCTGGCCGCTGAATTACAGGGCGAAGACGTGCGCGCGCGGATCAACAATGTCGAACTGCTCGATCAGGCGGCTGCGAAGACGCCGATGGCGCTCAAGATATTCCTGCGCGATGGCAAGCCGGTCGAATCGATCCGCCGCCGCCTTGAAGACCATGCGCAGGGGGCAGCCGCGCGCTCGGGCAGCGCGGGCGAGGTCACAGTGGTGATGATGCTCGATCTCGAGACCGAGGTGGATATGAAACTGCCAGGTCGCTTCAAGGTGTCGCCGCAGATCGCCGGTGCGCTGAAGGCGATCACCGGCGTGGTGGATGTACAGACGCTTTAGAGACCGTTCAAATAATATTCAGACACGTCCGGGCCGAATATGCCATGATCGCGAAGTATCGCATCGGAGGCTGCCATGGCGTTTCGTCTCGTGGGATTGTTTGCTGCCGTCGCTTTACTGGCCGTGGCAACGCTGCCGGTATCCGGTCAGGCCCAACAGCCATCGCAGCAGCCGCAGGAAAAGCGCATCGCGCTTGTGATCGGTAACGGCGCCTACACCAAGGCACCGCTTGCGACCGCCGCTAATGACGCAGGTCTCGTCGCGCAGACATTGCAGGCTGCGGGATTTGAGGTGATCGGCGCGCGCGATCTCGACGGCGATACGCTGCGCGGCAGCTTCCGCGATTTCATCCAGAAGGCGGAAGCCTCCGGACCCGATACGGTGGCAATGGTCTATCTCTCGGGTTACGGCCTGCAACTCGCGGGCGAGAACTATTTCATCCCTGTCGATTCCAAGATCGAGCGCGACACCGACATTCCGACCGAGGGCCTGCGCCTCAACGACTACATGCGCCAGCTTGCGGCGCTGCCGCTGAAGGCGGGCGTCGTCGTGCTCGACATCGCGCGCCAGCAGCCCTTCATTGATGGGAATGCGCAGATCGCGAGCGGTCTTGCGCTGGTCGATCCCGAGCCGAAGATGCTGATCGCGTTCAACGCAGCGCCGGGCACCGTCGCGCCGGAGGAGCAGGGCGCTTATGGCGCCTACGCGCAGGCGCTCGCCGAGATGATCCGCGCGGGCGGTCTGCCGTTGCCGGAACTGTTCGATCGCGTGCGGTTGCGCGTCAACGAAACCACCAAGGGAGCGCAGGTGCCGTGGGACGCACAAAAGGTGGACGCGCCATTCGTGTTCTTCGACCGCGCGCCGGATGCGCCGCCGCAGGCGACGCCCGAGCAGGCCGCCGCCGCGCGCAACAAGCCGATCAAGGACATGGGTGCGCAGGATGCCTATGCCGCAGCACTCGAGCGCGACACGCTGCAGGGCTATGAGGATTTCCTCAATGCCTATGCCGGCGATCCGATGGCCAAGCGCGTGCGCGTGATCGTGGCTGCGCGGCGCGAGGCGATCACATGGCGGCGGACTTATCGCACCGATACGCCGGATGCCTACTGGTCCTATCTGCGTCGCTATCCGCACGGCCCGCATGCCGCCGATGCGCGCCGCCGTCTTTCTATTTTGTCCGCTGCGCTGGAGCCGCCGCAGTCGTTCGCGATGATCGACTACGACGTGCCGCCGCCGCCGCCGGATGAAATTGTGTATGTCGACCGGCCGGTGCTGATGTTCTCCGATCCGGATTTCGATTTTGCGCCGCCGCCACCGCCGCCGGTTTATTATCTGCCGCCGCCACCGGAGGATTTCATCGATCTGCCGCCGCCGTATTATTCGGATGATCTGTTCATCCTGCCGCAGCCGATTTTCGTGCCGATCCCGATCTTCGTGCGTCCGCCGATCTATGTGCGACCGCCGCAGCACAACTTCATCTTCGCCAACATCCACAACCGCGCGGTGATCGACAACCAGATCAACCGGCGTGGACCGGGCAGCTTCAACCGGCCGGGACCGAACGGCCCCGCGGGTCAGCGGCTGTCGCCGCAATTCAATGCCGGCACGGCATTGCCCGGCGCGGTGCAGCGGCGCGCTACTCTCATTCAGGAGGGTAAGGCGCAGCGCCCCGCGAGTTCGTTCATCAATCCGCGCGCCAATGTCGGCAATGTCGACCGCCGCGCGCCACTGCCGGGGCCGCGCAAGTTCGGTCCCGCCGCCAACACGCCGCCGGCTGCGCCGGGTGCGCGGACCATGACGCCGGCCACGACGCCGAATCGCAATGCGTTGCCGGTGCCGGGTCGCAGCAATGTGCCGAATGCTCCCGCCGCACGGGGACCGCAGCCGAACGCGGCAACGCCGCAGGCACGTCCGGGTGGTCCGGGCGCTCCGAATGCCGGTGGTCCAGGTGCGGGCGGACCGGGCCATATGGGACAGCGTCCCGATCGTCGCGGACCGGATGCCATGAGGCCGCCATCGGCCCGGCCGTCGCCGCCGCCCACCGGAACGCGACCCGTGCCGCAGGTCCAGCGGCCTGTCGCCCCCTCACGGCCCGCGCCGCAGGTTCGCCCGCAGGCCCAGCCCCGAATGGCGCCTCCACCATATCAGGCAGCTCCTCAACCGCGTATGGCGCCGCCACCCCGGATGGCTCCGCAGCGTCCGCCGCCGATGGTCCGGCCAGCGGCTCCTCCGCGTCCGGCCCCGGCCGCGCGGCCAGCGCCACCGCCAAGGGCAGCGCCACCCCGGGCTGCCCCTCCACCAAGAGCGGCCCCGCCGCGCCCGGCGCCACCACGGCCAGCCCCGCCGGCCAAGCGGTGTCCGCCGAACGTACCGAAATGCTGAAAAAGGCCAGGCCGGCGGGTATCCCCGCCGGCCTTCTCTTCAACGCCGGAACCCGGCGGGCGGGGGGGCAAATAATGCCCCCAAATCCTTGCGTTATGGCCCCTCTGTGGGTATAAGCCGCGCCATCTCACACGGAAACATGGCTGTCACAGGCCGTCCGGTGGCAACCGGACCGCACGATCTGTCCATTTCGGACGCATCCGTAAGGTCCATTGCTCACACGTTTCCGGAGGAACCAACCGGAGAATACACAATGGCGCTTCCCGATTTCTCGATGCGTCAGCTCTTGGAAGCTGGCGTTCACTTTGGTCACCAGTCCCACCGATGGAATCCGAAAATGGCGGATTACATCTTCGGTGCCCGCAACAACATCCACATCATCGACCTCGCTCAGACCGTTCCGCTGCTGCATCGTGCGCTGCAGGCGGTGAGCGACACCGTCGCCAAGGGCGGCCGTATCCTGTTCGTCGGCACCAAGCGCCAGGCACAGGATGGCGTGGCGGAAGCCGCGAAGCGTTCGGCGCAGTATTTCGTCAACTCGCGCTGGCTCGGCGGCACGCTGACCAACTGGAAGACGGTGTCGGGCTCGATCAAGCGTCTGCGCCAGCTCGAAGAGATGCTGGGCTCCGCCGAAGGCAACCAGTACACGAAGAAAGAGCGCCTCACGCTTCAGCGCGAGCGCGACAAGCTCGACCGTTCGCTCGGCGGCATCAAGGACATGGGTGGTCTGCCCGACCTGATCTTCGTGATCGATACCAACAAGGAAGATATCGCGATCCAGGAGGCTCAGCGCCTCAACATTCCGGTCGCGGCGATCGTCGACACCAACTGCGACCCGAAGGGCATCACCTACGTCGTTCCGGGTAATGACGACGCGGGCCGCGCCATCGCGCTGTATTGCGACCTCATTGCGCGTGCGGCCATCGACGGTATTTCCCGCGGTCAGGGCGATGCCGGCATCGATATCGGCGCCATGGCCAACCCGCCGAAGGAAGACGCGGCAGCGGCTCCGAAGGCCGACGGCTTCCAGGGCCTCGCCGGTCCGCGCGGCGTTGCCGACGACCTCAAGAAGCTGTCGGGTGTGTCCGGTGCGATCGAGAAGAAGCTCAACGATCTCGGCGTTTTCCACTACTGGCAGATCGCCGAACTCGACCACGACACCGCACACAAGATCGGCGAAGAAGTCGGTCTTCCGGCCCGCGCCGATGGCTGGGTTACCCAGTCGAAGGCGCTGACCGCCGACGCGGAATAATTCAAGACCACCTTCGCGGCCGGCTCTGCCGGCCGCATCATTTTCAGGCAAGAAACGCCCTGTAAGACGATGGCATGCGGCACCGCAGCCGCGAACTGCAGGCGAGAGGATATTTGACGATGGCAACGATCTCAGCAGCGATGGTCAAGGATCTGCGCGAAAAGACCGGCGCGGGCATGATGGATTGCAAGCAGGCGCTCAATGAAAACAACGGCGATATCGACGCCGCGGTGGACTGGCTGCGCAAGAAGGGCCTGTCAAAGGCCGCGAAGAAGGCCGGGCGCGTCGCCGCCGAAGGCCTGATCGGCGCGGTTGTCTCCGGCAACAAGGGCGTTGTCGTCGAGGTCAACTCGGAAACCGATTTCGTGGCCCGCAACGAGCAGTTCCAGGGCCTCGTCAAGATGATCGGCCAGGTCGCGCTCGACGCTGGCGCCGATGTCGAGAAGATCAAGGCTGCCAAGGTCGGCGCCGTCACGGTGGAAGCCGCGATCAACGACGCGATCGCCACCATCGGCGAGAACATGACGCTGCGCCGTGCCGCTACGCTCTCGGTCGGCAATGGCGTGGTCGCCAGCTACGTGCACAATGCCGTCACTGACGGCCTCGGCAAGATGGGCGTGATCGTCGCGCTCGAATCGACCGGTAAGGCCGACGAACTGGCAGCCCTCGGCCGCCAGCTCGCGATGCATGTCGCTGCCGCCAATCCGCAGGCGCTGGACGCCGCCGGTCTCGACCCGCAGGTGGTTGCCCGCGAGAAGGACGTGCTGGCCGACAAGTACCGCCAGCAGGGCAAGCCGGCTGCGATGATCGAGAAGATCGTCGAATCGGGCCTCAAGACCTACTACAAGGAAGTCACCCTGCTGGAGCAGGCCTTCATTCATGACAGCGGCAAGAGCGTCGCCCAGGCCGTGAAGGAAGCCGAAAGCAAGGTCGGCGCGCCTATCAAGGTTGCCGGATTTGTGCGCTATGCTCTCGGCGAGGGAATCGAGAAAGAAGAATCCGATTTCGCCGCCGAAGTCGCCGCCGCTGCCGGACAGGGCTGAGCGGAGACTTCCGCTCAACCGATCTGGAAGGGACAACGCGTCATGGGTGAGCCGCTCTATCGTCGCGTCGTGGTGAAACTGTCCGGCGAGTATCTCGCCGGCCACCAGCCTTTCGGCATCGATCAACCGACACTGGACCGCGTTGCAGGCGACCTCATCGAGGCGGTGGAGCGCGGCATTCAAGTCGCCGTCGTCGTGGGCGGCGGCAATATCTTCCGCGGCGTGGATGTATCCTCGCGCGGCGTGTCGCGGCCGACCGGCGACACCATGGGTATGCTCGCCACCGTCATGAACTGCCTCGCGCTGGAATCGGCGCTGGAGCGCAAAGGCCAGTCCGCGCGCACGCTCTGCGCGCTGGCGATGCCGCAGGTCTGTGAACTGTTCACCCGCAAGGCGGCGCTGCGTTATCTCGCGGACGGCCGCATCGTGCTGTTCGCGGGCGGCACGGGCAATCCGTTCTTCACCACCGACACCACCGCCGTGCTGCGCGCGAGCGAGATCGGCGCGCAGGCGGTGCTGAAGGCCACCAATGTGGACGGCGTCTACAGCGCCGACCCGAAAGTCGACAAGACCGCCAAGCGGTTCGAACGGCTGACGCATTCCCAGGCTATCGAGGGCGGCTACAAGGTGATGGACGCGACAGCGTTCGCGCTTGCCCGCGAGAACTCATTGCCTATCATCGTGTTTTCAATCGCCGAATCCGGGTCGATCGGCGCAATTCTGGACGGCACCGGCAACGGCACGATGGTGGCTGGCTGACAAGGAGCGGAAGTTCATGACGACGAACGGTTTCGACATCAACGATCTGAAGCGCCGCATGGATGGCGCCAAGGATTCGCTGAAGCACGAACTCGGCGGCCTGCGCACCGGGCGCGCAGCGATCTCGATGGTCGAGCCGGTCCAGGTCGAAGCCTATGGCAGCCACATGCCGCTCAATCAGGTCGCAACCGTCAGCGTCCCCGAACCGCGCCTTCTCTCCGTGCAGGTCTGGGACAAGTCGATGGTCAAGGCGGTCGAGACCGCGATCGTCAACTCGAACCTTGGCCTCAATCCCGCGACAGAGGGCCAGGTGATCCGGCTGCGGATTCCGGAATTGAACGAGGAGCGCCGCAAGGAACTCGTGAAGGTCGCGCATAAATATGCGGAGGCGGCCAAGGTCGCGGTGCGTCACGTTCGCCGCGACGGCCTCGACATCGTCAAGAAGCTGGAGAAGGATCGCCAGATGTCCGAGGACGAGCAGGAGCGGGCGTCCGGCGAAATCCAGAAGGTGACCGATGCCGCTATTGCCGACATCGACAAGCTGCTCGCCACCAAGGAAAAAGAAATTCTCACCGTCTGAGAGAAACCGATGTTGAAAGGCGACACGCCGCAGACTGGAGAGCCGGAAAACACCGGATCGCCGCGGCATGTCGCAATCATCATGGACGGCAACGGACGCTGGGCGGCTGCGCGTGGACTGCCGCGCGCGGAAGGGCATCGCCGCGGCGTCGAGGCGCTGCGCAAGGTTTTACGCGCCGCGCATGAACTCGGCATTTCATATCTGACGATCTTCTCCTTCAGTTCGGAGAACTGGTCGCGTCCCGCGAGCGAGATCGGCGATCTGTTCGGCCTCTTGCGCCGCTTCATCCGTAACGATCTTGCCTCCCTGCACAGGGACGGCGTCTGTGTGCGCATCATCGGCGAGCGCGAGGGACTGGAGCCGGACATCAAGGCGCTCCTGAAGGAAGCCGAAGATCTGACGCGCCACAACACGCGGCTGACGCTGGTGGTGGCGTTCAACTACGGCTCGCGCCATGAAATCGCCCATGCCGCACAGCGGCTGGCGGTCGAGGTCGCCGAAGGCAAGCGCGATCCGGCGACGATCACGGCCGAAACGCTCGGCAGTTATCTCGATGCGCCCGACATCCCCGATCCTGATCTGATCATCCGCACCAGCGGCGAGCAGCGGCTGTCGAATTTTCTGATGTGGCAGGCGGCTTACAGTGAACTTGTTTTCGTGCCGATTCATTGGCCGGATTTCGACAAGGCGGCCCTAGAAGGAGCGATTGCCGAATATGCGACCCGCGAGCGCCGTTTCGGCGGCCTGATCGCAAAGACAGGATCGTGAACGGCGCGATGCCGGACTCTTCCGCGCCAACACTCCCCGTGAAGGGATCGCGCAATCTCATTGCGCGGATCGCTGCTGCCGCATTGCTGGCGCCGGTGGCCTTGATGTTCGTATTCGCCGGCGGCTGGCTCTGGGTGCTGCTGGTCACCGCGATCGCGGTCGGCCTGTTTTACGAATGGCACGAGATCGTCAATCCGGCGCGCAACCCACGCACCTTCGCCGCTGGCGTGATCGCTCTCGAACTGATCGGCCTGGCGCTCTGGTTCGGATGGGGCGGTGTAGCGTGGGCCGCGTTTATTCTCGGCGTCACGCTGATCGTCTTTCTGGCGACGGAGCAGCGGCGCTGGACCACGGCGGGATTCATCTACGCGGCGGCGGCGCTTGTTGCCTCGGCAATGGTGCGGCTCGACGGCGCGATGGGGTTTTACGCGCTGATGTTCACGCTGTTCGTTGTCTGGGCGAGCGACATCGGCGGCTATTTCGCGGGCCGCGCCATCGGCGGCCCGAAACTCTGGCCGCGTGTCAGCCCGAACAAGACATGGGCAGGCTCGATCGGCGCGCTTGTTCTGAGCGCCGTGGTAGCGCTGGTCGTCAGTTGGCTTGGCTGGGGGCGGTTTGTGCCGCTGCTCATTCTCGCGCTCGCGATGTCGGTGGTGGCGCAACTCGGCGATCTGTTCGAGTCGGCAGTGAAGCGCCGTTTCGGGGTCAAGGATTCGAGTCAGATCATTCCGGGCCATGGTGGCCTGATGGATCGGCTCGATGGGTTCGTCGCTGCGATTATTTTCGTGGCTTTGATCGGGTTTTTGCGTGCCGGCGCGGATGCATCGGCCGTGGTTTCATGATTTGGTGATCTGATGAGTGTTGTGCCTCTCCGTCAAAGCGAACCGATGTTGCATGCCGATCGTGTCGTCACGATTCTCGGCGCCACCGGCTCGATCGGCCAGAGCACCGTCGATCTGGTGCGCCGTGCACCGGATCGCTATCGCGTCGAGGCTTTGACTGCACACAGCAATGTCGCCGAGCTTGCGAAGCTCGCGCGCGAACTCAACGCACGCTTTGCCGCGATTGCAGATGAAGCGAAGTATGACGAGTTGAAAGACGCGCTTGCGGGCTCCGGCATCGAGGCGGGGGCGGGCGAGGGCGCGCTCGTGGAAGCAGCACTTCGTCCCGCCAACTGGGTGATGGCGGCGATGAGTGGTGCCGCAGGCCTCAAGCCCGCGATGGCCGCAGCCGGACGCGGCGAGATCGTCGCGCTGGCGAACAAGGAATGTCTTGTCTGCGCGGGCGAAGCCTTCATGAAGCACGCAGCTGCCAGCAAGGCGACGGTGCTGCCGGTCGATTCCGAGCACAACGCGATCTTCCAGGCGCTCGGCGCGGGCCGCCGCGAAGATCTCGTTCGCATCATTCTGACGGCATCCGGCGGGCCGTTCCGTTCGGCGACGCGCGAGCAGATCGAGAATGCGACCGTGGAGCAGGCGCTCAAGCATCCGAACTGGAGCATGGGCCGCAAGATCACCATCGACTCCGCGACCATGTTCAACAAGGCGCTGGAGATCATCGAGGCGTTTCATCTGTTTGAACTTGAGGCCGACCAGATCGACGTACTGGTGCACCCGCAGTCGATCATCCATGGCCTCGTCGAATTCTCCGACCGCTCGGTGGTGGCGCAGATGGGCGCGCCCGACATGCGCACGCCGATCGCGCATTGCCTCGGCTGGCCGCACCGGATCGACGGTCCGGCCCAGCGTCTCGATCTTGCCACATTGGGCCAACTGACCTTTGAGGCGCCGGATCCGGTCCGGTTTCCGGCCCTGCGGTTGGTGCAGGAGGCGCTACGGGCGGGCGGCGCAGCGCCGACCGTACTCAACGCGGCTAACGAGGTTGCGGTTGCCTCATTCCTTGATCGCAAGATTCCGTTCGGCGGCATCGCGCGGCTCGTGGAAGCGACGCTCGAGGCTCTGGTGGCCAAGGGAACGGCGCAGGCGCCGCAGAGTGCGGACGAGGCTTTGGCTGTTGACCATACTGCGCGAAAAACCGCAGCAGGCCTCTTGCCTCAAATTGCCTTAAAGGCATCCTAGACGATTGGGGAAGCAGGCCTGTGCGGCTTGCACGCGAGGAACGGACGTGGATTTTTTCTTCAATGCTTTCCATACGTTAAGCCACGGCCTGATCGGCTATCTCATTCCTTTTCTGTTTGTCCTGACGGTCGTCGTTTTCTTCCACGAACTGGGGCACTTCCTGGTGGCGCGCTGGGCTGGTGTGCGCGTGCTGACGTTCTCCCTCGGCTTTGGCCCCGAACTGTTCGGTTTCAATGACCGCACCGGCACCCGCTGGAAGCTCTCCGCCATTCCGCTCGGCGGCTACGTGAAATTCTTCGGCGATGCGAGCGAGGCCTCAACGCCTGCGCCCCAGATGCTTGCCGCGATGTCGGAGAAGGAGCGGCAGGATAGCTTCCACCACAAGAGCGTTGCGCGCCGCGCCGCTATCGTGGCGGCAGGTCCGATCGCGAATTTCATTCTGGCGATCGTGATTTTCGGTGCCCTGTTCACATTCTACGGCAAGCCCAACACCAGTGCGCGGGTCGACACCGTGCAGGCCAACAGCGCCGCTGCTGCAGCGGGTTTCAAGCCGGGCGACGTTGTCACGTCGATCGACGGGCAGACCATTGAAACCTTCGTGGACATGCAGCGCATCGTCTCCACACGTGCGGGCGAGCAACTGCACTTCACGGTGAAGCGTGGCGATCGCGTCGAGAATCTCACCGCCACGCCCGAACTGCGCGAGGTGAAGGACAGCTTCAACAACGTCCACAAGATCGGCATCCTCGGCATCAGCCGGTCCGCAACGCCGGGAGAGCATGCGGTTGAGCGCGTCGATCCGGCGACGGGCCTCTGGCTCGGCGTCAAGGAGACCTGGTTCGTCGCCAAAAGCACGATCCTCTACATCGGTGACATCTTCACCCGCCGCGCGAGCGCCGATCAGCTCGGTGGGCCGATCCGAATCGCCCAGATCTCGGGGCAGGTGGCGACCATCGGCCTTGCCGCCCTGGTCCACCTGACGGCCGTGCTCTCGGTCTCGATCGGCCTTTTGAACCTGTTTCCGGTTCCAATGCTCGATGGCGGTCACCTTTTGTTCTATGCGGTGGAGGCAATTCGGGGGCGTCCGCTGTCCGAAAGGTCGCAGGAAATGGGTTTCCGGCTTGGCCTTGCTCTGGTGCTGATGCTGATGGTGTTCGCCACCTACAACGACATCCTGCATCTCGCTGGATCGTAACGATTTTACCACCCGTGGCCGATAGGCAACGTCTTGGTGGGATTTTAGGTTTTCGATGCGAAAGGACGTTTGCCCGAGTGTTAAAATTGGCTACAAGCGGGCAATGTTTTGGGGAATCTCCCGGCCCTTTTTGAGGGTCGGCTTTGGAATGATAAGGGCGCCTAGCGCATGATGGTTGGATTGCGGGGTCTACGGGGTGGCCTGGCCGCTGCCCTGGTTCTATTTGCTGCGCCTGCTGCGACAGTGGCTGCCGTCGGTTTTAGCGTAACCGCGGCTTATGCCCAGACGGTTGCTTCCATTGGGGTTGAAGGCAATCGCCGTATCGAAGCCGATACGATCCGCTCCTACTTCAAGCCGGGCCCGAGTGGCCGCCTCGACAACGCCGCGGTCGACGATGGCCTCAAGGCGCTGATCAATACTGGCCTGTTCTCCGACGTCCGAATCGAACATCGCGGTGGCCGCCTTGTGGTCGTGGTGTCCGAGAACGCCGTGCTCGGTCGCGTCGTGTTCGAAGGCAACAAGAAGATCAAGGACGAGCAACTCACCGCTGAGGTGCAGTCCAAGCCGCGCGGCACGCTGTCGCGCGCCATGGTGCAGTCCGATACCCAGCGCATCATCGAGATTTACCGCCACGCCGGCCGCTATGACGTGACGGTGACGCCGGAATACATCGAGCAGCCGAACAATCGCGTCGACCTGATCTTCGTCATTCAGGAAGGCAAGAAGACCGGCGTGCAGGCGATCAACTTCATCGGCAACCACGCGTTCTCGAGCTACCGCCTGCGCGACATCATCAAGACCCGCGTCTCCAATTTCCTGTCCTTCCTCTCCTCCGGCGACGTTTACGACCCGGATCGCGTGGAAGCCGACCGCGACCTGATTCGCCGCTTCTATCTCAAGAACGGTTATGCGGACGTGCAGGTTGTTGCGGCGCTGACCGAATACGATCCCTCGGTGAAGGGCTTCATCGTGACCTTCAAGATCGAGGAAGGCCAGAAGTACCGCGTGGCTTCGATCAGTTTCAATTCCACGATTCCCTCGTTCGATGCGAATACGCTGCGTTCTCTGTCGCGCGTCAGCGTGGGCTCCGTCTACAACGTCGAGGCGGTCGAAAAATCGGTCGAGGACATGACGGTCGACACCTCGCGCCGCGGTTATGCCTTCGCGCAGGTCAAGCCGCGCGGCGACCGTAACTTCGAGAATCACACCGTTTCGATCGTGTTCGACGTGACGGAAGGGCCTCGCGTCTACATCGAGCGCATCAACATCCGCGGCAACACGCGCACGCGTGATTACGTGTTGCGCCGTGAATTCGATATCGGTGAGGGCGACGCCTACAACCGCGCGCTGATCGACCGCGCCGAGCGCCGACTGAAGAATCTCGATTACTTCAAGGAAGTGAAGATCACGCAGGAGCCGGGCTCCTCGCCGGATCGCGTCATCGTCAACGTCGACGTGGAAGAAAAATCAACCGGCGACTTCTCGGTGTCGGGCGGCTACTCGACCGCCGACGGTGCGCTCGCGGAAGTCAGCGTCTCCGAACGCAACCTGTTGGGCCGCGGCCTGTACGCGAAGGCGTCGGTGCAGTACGGCCAGTATGCGCGTGGTTACACGCTGTCATTCGTCGAGCCGTACCTGCTCGGCTATCGCGTCGCGCTGGGTCTCGACCTCTATCAGCGCAAGCAGTTGGCCAACAGCTACGTGTCATACAACTCCGACACGTTCGGCTTCAGCCCGCGTCTTGGCTTCCAGTTGCGCGAAGATTTGTCATTGCAGGTGCGCTACTCGATCTCGCAGCAGAAGATCGAACTGCCGTTCCAGTTTCAGGATTGTAATAACGACCCAACCAATCCTGTTATTCCATTCAATCCAACGCCGGGATGCTTTGCGAATGGCGAAGCCTCGGTGCCGGTCAAGGCTGGCTTGGCATTCGGCAGAGTCCTGACCTCGTCAGCAGGCGCGACGCTGACCTACAACACCCTCGATAACAACAAGAACCCAACCTCCGGTATTCTGGCCACCTGGGCAGAAGATTTCGCGGGCCTCGGCGGCGACGTGCGCTACGTGAAGTCCACCGGTGACGTGAAGTTCTATACGCCGGTCGTGTCCGACATCGTCGGCTTCATCCATCTGCAGGGTGGTATCCTCAATGGCTGGGGGGGCGGCGGCGCTGCGAATGCCGGCAACACTTGGGGCAATGTCCGCATGCTGGACAACTTCCAGATGGGGCCGAATCTCGTGCGTGGCTTCGCTCCGATGGGCATCGGTCCGCGTGATCTGACGGTTGGCACGACGAACGACGCGTTGGGCGGTACCAAGTACTGGGGCGCTTCAGCTGAACTGCAGATGCCGTTCTGGTTCCTGCCCAAGGAAACCGGCCTGAAGGGTGCCGTATTTGCCGATGCCGGTTCGCTTTGGGGATACGAAGGTGTGCAATCCTACCTCGGGCAGAATGTTGATCTGGGTGGCACTGACACCATGAAGGTTCGCTCGTCGGTGGGTGTCGGCCTGATCTGGGCCTCGCCGTTTGGCCCGCTGCGGTTCGACTATGCTGTGCCGATCAACAAGGTTACCGGCGACCGCGTCCAGCAGTTCCGGTTCGGCGGCGGTACTTCGTTCTGATCCGGGCTTGAGACACAGCTCGTTTTCACCGAAATTGAAGCGGCCGGATCACCTCCGGCCGCTTGATTTTATGGATGATTTGTTCCGGACTGCTTCCATTATGGATTTTCAAGGCCAGTATTCTGCGAGGCAGCAGGCATGACGCAGCCGGGCTTTTTCAAGCAGCCGGAGCCCATGACCTTGGGTGACATTGCCGCCCTGACGGGAGCTCAATTGGCCGACCCGTCGCGGGCCGGGCAGACTGTCAGCGGAACGTCCACGCTTGATCAGGCGGGTCCCAGGGATCTCGCATTCTTCGACAAGCGCAAATACGGCGAGGAACTGCATCGCTCGCATGCGGGAGCCTGCCTCGTCAGCGCGAGCCTTCAGGCGGACGTGCCCGACCACATCGCTGTGCTGCGTGTCGCCAACCCGTACACAGCCTTCGTGGAGGTTGCCCGCGTGCTCTATGCCGACACCCTGCGGCCGGCCTCCTCGTTCGGCAATGAGGGAATAGCCGAATCTGCCGTCGTCCATCCCGATGCGCTGCTGGAGGATGGTGTGATCGTCGATCCACTGGCTGTGATCGGCCCCGATGTCGAGATCGGCATGGGAACGGTGATTGGGGCCAGCACGGTAATCGGTGCGGGCGTCAAGATCGGTCGTAACTGTAGCATCGGCCCGGGCGTGACGATCCTGCATTGCTTCATCGGCAACGATGTCATCATCCATCCGGGCTGCCGGATCGGGCAGGATGGCTATGGTTTCGTGTCCGGACCGAAGGGGCACAAGAAGGTCCCTCAGCGTGGGCGGGTTCTGATCCAGAACGACGTCGAGATCGGTGCAGGCACCACGGTCGATCGCGGGGCGTTGCGCGATACTGTGATCGGCGAGGGCACCAAGATCGATAATCTGGTGCAGATTGGCCATAACGTCACCATTGGGCGGCGCTGCATTATCGTCAGCCAGAGCGGTGTGGCGGGAAGTTCGACGCTTGGCGATGGCGCCGTGCTGGGCGCGCGCGTCGGCGTAAGCGATCATGCCACCATCGGCGCGGGCTCGATGCTCGCGGCGCGCTCGAGCGTCGTCGGCGAGGTGCCGGCAAATGTGAAATGGGGTGGCTCTCCCGCCAAGCCGATCAAGCAATTTTTCCGCGAACTGTTCGAGGTCGAGAAGCTCGGCCGCGAAGGTCTCAACGGCGGCAAGTCGAAGAAATTGCCGGGTGCGAGTGAAGAAGGGCAACAATAATGGAAGCGCAAGCGCCAATACGCTTGGAGTCGGTGGACATCGGCACCATCATGAAGACCCTGCCGCACCGGTATCCGTTCCTCCTGATTGATCGGGTGGTGGATATTCGCGACGATTTCAGCGGCATCGGCATCAAGAACGTCACGGCGAACGAGCCGTGCTTTCAGGGTCATTTTCCGAACCGGCCGATTTATCCGGGCGTGTTAATGATCGAGGGCATGGCGCAGACAGCGGGTGTGATCGGGATGCTATCGACCGAGACCGAGCGGCCGACGGCGGTTTACTTCCTCACCATCGATAACTGCAAATTCCGCAAGCCGGCGGGGCCAGGTGATGTGATTTCGTACCACATGCGGCTCGTGAACCGGAAACGCGCGATGTGGTGGTTTCACGGTGATGCCAAGGTGAATGGTGTCACGGTCGCCGAGGCCGATGTCGGCGCGATGCTGGCGGATTGAGTTCATGGCCAAGATTGATCCTTCCGCGCGTGTTGAATCCGGTGCCGTTCTCGGCGCCGATGTTACTGTCGGACCCTTTTGCGTGGTCGGCCCGCATGCCGTGATCGGCGCAGGGACGACTCTCATTTCTCACGTCAATATCGCCGGCGCGACGACGATCGGCGAGAGCTGCACGATCTACCCGTTCTCATCGCTCGGCACAGCGCCGCAGTCGACCGGGTATCGCGGCGAGCTGACCAAGCTCGTCATCGGAAACAATTGCACCATCCGCGAGGGCGTGACGATGAATGCGGGCACCGTCTCGGGTGGCGGCGTCACGACCGTCGGAGATCGCGGATATTTTATGAACAATGCACATGTCGGTCACGACAGCCGCGTTGGTAATGACGTGATCTTCGCAACATCGGCGACGCTTGGCGGTCATTGTGAGGTTGGCGATTTCGTCTTCATGGGCGGTCTGTCGGCGGTCCATCAGTTTACGCGGATCGGCTCACAGGCGATAATCGGCGGCATGTCTGGCGTTACTCACGACATCATCCCGTATGTCATGGCTAATGGTCAGCGGGCTCGTCTGGAGGGGCTGAACATTGTTGGCATGAAGCGGCGCGGGTTTACCCCGCCACGCCTCAGGGTCGTGCGGTCGTTTTACGATAAGTTGTTTTTTGGGCCCGGCGTTTTCGCAGAACGGCTGCCGGCGCTGCAAAAGGATCATGATTCCGATCCGGCGATTCTGGACATTCTCGATTTTATAACGGCCGATCGGAATCGGCCGTTATGCCTTCCCTCGTTTCATTCCGATCACTCCTGAACGGGATGACGATGGACAATCGGACCGATCATCAACATCCGGTCGGATTGATTGCTGGAGGTGGCGTGCTTCCATTTGCGCTGGCCGACAGCCTGCTCGCGCAGGGGCGCACCCCGGTCTTTATCGGCCTGAAGGGATTCTGCGATCCACAGCGCATCGTGAATTATCGCCATCACTGGTTTTCAGTCGGCCAGTTTGGTTCGATCATGAAGGCGCTGCGCGAGGAAGGGTGCTCCGACATCACCTTCATCGGCAATCTGGTCCGGCCTGCGTTCAAAGATCTGCGGTTCGACTGGCTGGCGATGCGGCTTATTCCCCGGATTTTGAAGGGCCTGCGTGGCGGCGACGACCATATCTTGTCAGCCACGGCGCGGGTGTTCGAGGACGGCGGCTTTCGCGTGCTCGGCGTGCGCGACCTCGCACCTGATCTCCTGATGCCATCCGGCTGCCTCACGCATGCGCAACCTGATGCAGCGAGTCTGAATGATGCGGCGAAGGGGCGGGAGGTGCTGCGAGCGATCAGTCCGTTCGATGTCGGACAGGCGGTCGTTGTCATCGATGGCCATGTGGTGAGCATCGAGGACATTGCGGGGACCGATGCTCTGCTCGTACGGATCAAGGAGCTCCGAGAGAGCGGGCGGTTGCGCGCGAAGCCCGGGCGGGGCGTTCTCGTCAAGGCGCCGAAGCAGGGGCAGGATCTGCGCCTTGATCTTCCCGCGCTCGGACCGCAGACGATCCGGGGGGTAGCGGAAGCCGGCCTTGCTGGGATTGCTGTGATGGCAGGACACTCGGTTGTCGCTGAACCGCAAGCGATGGTTGAGGCGGCGGACAATACCGGCATCTTCGTCGTCGGGCTGGAATCCTGACCATGACGCAGAAGGTCATAGGGAGCCCGCGAAAAATCTTTCTGATTGCGACCGAGCCTTCCGGCGACCACCTTGGCGCGGCCTTGATGAAGGAGTTGCATCATCGGCTCGGCAACGAGGTTGTGTTTGCGGGCATCGGTGGCCGTGAAATGGAGGAGCAGGGGATCGTCTCGCTGTTCCCGATTGACGATCTCGCGATCGTCGGCTTCGCAGCAGTCGCGCAGCAGCTTCCTATGCTGCTTCGGCGTATCCGGGAGGCGGCTTCGGCGGTCGTCCAGGCCAGGCCTGACATTCTGGTGATCATCGACAGTCCCGACTTCACTCACCGCGTGGCGAAGAAGGTTCGCCAGGCCGTCCCTTCGATACCCATCGTCGACTATGTCTCGCCGACGGTATGGGTGTGGCGTCCGGGCCGCGCGCGGGCGATGACCCGTTATGTGGATCACGTCTTGGCGGTGCTACCGTTCGAGCCCGATGTGCATCTCAACCTCGGCGGCCCGGCTTGTACCTATATCGGCCACCCGTTGATCGAACGGCTCGATACATTGCGGCCAGATGCGGAGGAAGCGCGGCGGCGGAAAACGCCGCCACCGGTGCTTGTTCTGTTGCCGGGCAGCCGTCGCGGTGAAATCCGCCACCACATGCCGGTGTTTGGCGATACATTGGCGTCGCTACGCGAGCAGGGGCTTGTGGTCGAAGCTGTGCTGCCGACCTTGCCGCATCTGCTGGACGCTGTGAACGAGGCTGTTGCGCAATGGCCAATACGGCCGCGCATCGTCACGACAGAAGCGGAGAAGCAGTCTGCGTTTCGCAATGCGCGCGCGGCGCTGGCAAAGTCGGGAACCGTAACGCTCGAACTGGCGCTGGCCGGCGTGCCGATGGTGACGCTCTATCGCGGAGGCGCGGTGGAAGCCTGGATCGCACGTCGCGTCGTCCGTGTGTCCTCGATCATCCTCGCCAATCTTGTAATCGGTGAGAACGTCATCCCTGAGTTCCATCAGGAGGAATGCACGGCGCAGAACCTCGCGCCTGCGTTGCTGAGTGTTCTGAACGATACGCCACAGCGTCGGCACCAGCTTGAGGCTTTCGCGAAGCTCGATCGGATCATGGACACCGGCGGGCGCTCGCCGAGCGAGCAGGCGGCAGACGTTATCTTGCGGGAAATGAAGCCGCAAAAATAAAAACGGCCGGAAGATCCGGCCGTTTTCTGTCTCGAAGCTTTTACTTGCGCTGGTCGAGCGGCACGTAATCGCGCTTGGTCGAGCCGTTGAAGAGCTGGCGCGGGCGGCCGATCTTCTGTTCAGGGTCTTCGATCATCTCGCTCCACTGGCTTATCCAGCCGACGGTGCGGGCAACCGCGAACAGCACGGTGAACATCGATGTCGGGAAGCCCATCGCCTTCAGCGTGATGCCCGAATAGAAGTCGACATTCGGGTACAGCTTGCGGTCGATGAAGTACTGGTCGCTCAGCGCGATCTTTTCCAGCTCCATGGCGACATGCAGCAACGGATCGTTGCCGTGGCCGGTTTCCTTCAGAACCTTATGCGCGGCCTGCTGCATCAGCTTGGCGCGCGGATCGTAGTTCTTGTAGACGCGATGCCCGAAGCCCATCAGGCGGACATTGCTGTTCTTGTCCTTCACCTTTGCGATGAATTCCGGAATCTTGTCGACGGTTCCGATTTCGCCGAGCATCGCCAATGCGGCCTCATTAGCGCCGCCATGTGCAGGTCCCCACAGGCAGGCGATGCCAGCCGCGATGCAGGCAAACGGATTGGCGCCGGACGATCCCGCGATGCGCACCGTCGATGTTGATGCGTTCTGCTCGTGGTCGGCGTGGAGGATGAAGATCTTGTCCAGCGCGTCGGCGAGAACGGGGTTGACCTTGTATTCCTCGCACGGCACCGCAAAGCACATGTGCAGGAAGTTCTCGGCGAAGTGCAGCCGGTTCTGCGGATAAACGAACGGCTGGCCGATCGAATATTTGTAGGCCATCGCCGCGAGCGTCGGAATCTTGGCGATCATCCGCATGGAGGCGATCATGCGCTGCTGCGGATCGTTGATGTCGGTCGAGTCGTGATAGAACGCGGCGAGGGCGCCGACAGAGGCCACCATCACGGCCATGGGATGCGCGTCACGGCGGAACGCCTGGAAGAAACGCGCCATCTGCTCGTGCACCATGGTGTGATGCGTGACGCGCTTATCGAAATCGTCCTTCTGCGCCTTGGTCGGCAGCTCGCCGTACAGGAGGAGGTAACATGTTTCGAGGAAGTCGCCGTGTTCGGCGAGCTGTTCGATCGGATAGCCGCGGTACTGAAGGATACCTGCGTCGCCATCGATGTAAGTGATTTTCGACTGGCAGCTTGCCGTGGAGGTAAAGCCCGGATCGTAGGTGAACATACCGGTCTGGGCGTAGAGCTTGCTGATGTCGACGACATCCGGGCCCACCGTGCCGCTGTAGACAGGCAAGTTTACGCTCTTGTCGCCTACGGTAAGGGTGGCTTGTTTTGTGTTGGACTTCACATCCATCGTGGATCCCCCGATGTCTCTTGGTACAGATTGCGAGCGGTGGACAATCTCGAAGTCGGCCGATCGCCCAAAATCTTCGGCAGAAGGGGTACCGTATTGCTATGTGCGCTGCAAGACGGCGATCTTAAGCCTTGGTAGGGGGTTACTGGCTCTGATCCTGCAACCTTGCCAAGGATATTTCACGTCCTAGAACGGCCAGGACGTCAAAAATACCGGGAGACGTCGTTCTGCCGGTCAGAGCCACGCGCAATGGCTGGGCGACAGCTCCGAGTTTCAGGTTGTTTTTCTCGGCGTAATCACGCATCGCGGCTTCTGTCGTTGCCCCGTTCCATTCCTTCACCTCGGCGAGGTGACGGCGGAGTTCGCTAATGAGCGCGCGGGTTTGCGACGTCAACAATGCTGAGGCCTTTGCGTCCATCGTGAGGGGCCGGTCGGCGAAGATGTAGTTGGCGCTCTCGACCAGTTCGATCAACGTCTTGGCGCGCTCTTTCAGTCCGGGCATCGCCTGCAAGAGTTGCGCGCGCGTGGTGTCGTTGAGTTTGGCCTGCAACGCGGGGCCTTGCGGGATGAAGTGCAGGACATCCTCGAAACTTTTCACCAGTTCGGCATCGTCGGTGGAGCGAATATAATGGCCGTTCAGGTTTTCGAGTTTGGCGAAATCGAAGCGCGCGGCCGAGCGGCCGATCGAACCGAGATCGAATGCCTCAATCATTTCCTGTGTGGAAAATATTTCCTGATCGCCATGACTCCAGCCGAGCCGCACCAGATAATTCCGTAGCGCCGCCGGGAGGTATCCCATGGCGCGATAGGCTTCGACGCCAAGCGCGCCATGGCGCTTGGAGAGCTTTGAGCCGTCCGGTCCGTGGATCAGCGGAATGTGCGCCATGACCGGCACATCCCATCCTAGCGCATCGTAGATATGCTTCTGGCGCGCAGCGTTGATCAGGTGGTCGTCGCCGCGGATGACGTGGGTGACGCCCATGTCGTGGTCATCCACGACGACGGCGAGCATGTAGGTGGGGGTACCGTCGGAACGAAGCAGCACCAGATCATCCAGGTTCTCGTTCTGCCAGACCACGCGGCCCTGGACCTGATCCTCGATCACGGTTTCCCCGCTCTGGGGCGCCTTGAGACGGATCACCGGCTTGGCCCCGGCAGGAGCCTCCGCCGGGTCGCGATCGCGCCAGCGGCCATCGTAGCGCACGGCCCGGCCTTCGGCCCGCGCTGCCTCGCGCATCTGGGTCAGTTCCTCCGGAGTCGCGTAGCAGCGATAGGCCTTGCCCTCAGCAAGAAGCAGCTCGGCGACCTCGCGGTGCCGCCCCGCGCGGCTGAACTGGTAGATCGTCTCGTCGTCCCAATCGATACCCAGCCACTTTAGCCCGTCGAGGATCGCATCGATCGCCGCCTGCGTGGAACGCTCGCGGTCGGTGTCTTCGATCCGCAGCAGCATCTTGCCACCATTTTTGCGGGCATAGAGCCAGTTGAACAGAGCGGTGCGTCCGCCGCCGATATGGAGAAAGCCGGTCGGAGAGGGCGCAAAGCGGGTGACAACGGGTTTGGTCATTTCAGGTGGTTCAATCGCTCTCGGGAGGGGGTATTGGGCGGGCCTTTATCATACTGCCGGGACACTGTCCCGGCATCCCGGCGGCAAATGCCGCCGGAAGGTCAAAAGTTCGTTTTTTACAGGCTGCCAAGGCAGGCCCTATCCCTTGGATGTGCTCTTGGCGCGGCGGCGCGGATTTGGCACATAGGGCGCAACTTGAAGGGATAAAAATGACTGACGAATCGACGCCGGATGCGGGCCGCGACTTCATCCGCGAGATTGTGGCGGCAGACCTGGCCTCGGGGAAGCACAAGGGCGTGGTGACGCGCTTTCCGCCGGAACCCAACGGGTACCTGCATCTCGGCCATGCCAAGTCGATCTGCCTGAATTTCGGTATCGCCGAGGAATTCGGCGGGCGCTGCCACCTGCGTTTCGACGATACCAACCCGGCGAAGGAGGAGCAGGAGTTCATCGACGCCATCCAGCGCGACGTCCGCTGGCTCGGTTTCGACTGGGGTGAACACCTGCATTTTGCTTCGGACTATTTCGAGCAGCTTTACGCCTGGGCGCAGGACCTGATCCGCGCCGGCAAGGCCTATGTCGACGACCAGTCGCCGGACGAGATCCGGCTGACGCGCGGCACCCTGACCGAGGCCGGGCAGAACAGCCCGTTCCGCAATCGTTCAGTTGCGGAGAATCTCGACCTGTTCGCACGGATGCGCGCTGGTGAATTTCCAAACGGCACGCGCGTGCTGCGCGCCAAGATCGACATGGGTTCCGGCAACATCAACCTGCGCGACCCTGTGCTCTATCGGATTCTGCACGCGCACCATCCGCGCACCGGAACGGCGTGGAACATCTATCCGAGTTACGATTTCGCGCACGGCCAGTCCGATTCCATCGAACACATCACGCATTCGATCTGCACGTTGGAATTCGAGGATCACCGGCCGCTTTACGACTGGTTCCTTGACAATTTGCCGGTGCCCTCGCACCCGCATCAGTACGAGTTCGCGCGCCTCAACATGACCTACACGCTCTTGTCCAAGCGCGTGCTGACCGAACTGGTGCGCGAGGGCCATGTTTCCGGCTGGGACGATCCGCGCATGCCGACGCTTGCCGGGCTGCAGCGGCGTGGCGTGCCTCCGCAGGCGCTGCGCGATTTCGTCAAGCGCATCGGCGTCGCCAAGGCCAATTCGACCGTCGATATCGGCATGTTTGATTTCGCGATCCGCGAGACGCTGAACAAAACTGCGTTGCGCCGCATGGCGGTGTTGCGCCCGCTGAAAGTGGTGATCGAGAATTACCCCGAAGGTCAGGTCGAGGAACTCGAGGCGGTCAATCATCCCGAGGATGAGACACAGGGCACGCGCAAGATTCCGTTCGGGCGTGAGCTTTACATCGAGCAAGACGATTTCATGGAGGAGCCGCTGAAGAAGTTCTTCCGTCTCGCGCCGGGGCGCGAGGTGCGGCTGCGCTATGCCTATTTCATCACCTGCCGCGAGGTTATCAAGAACACGGCGGGCGAGGTGATCGAGTTGCGCTGCACGTATGATCCGGCAACGCGCGGCGGCAACGCGCCTGACGGCCGCAAGGTGAAGGCGACGATCCACTGGGTCAGCGCCGCTGCGGCGGTGCCGGCGGAAGTTCGTGTCTACGACAATCTGTTCGCGACCCCGCAGCCGGAGGCGGGCAATTTCGCCGCGCAGCTCAATCCGAATTCGCTGGAAACGCTGACGGGCTGCAAGGTCGAGCCTGCATTCAAGAGCGAGGCGGCGGATGGTGCGGTGCAGTTCGAGCGGCAGGGCTATTTCGTCCGCGACCGCGACTCGACGCCCGACCGGCTGGTGTTTAACCGCACCGTCGGCCTGCGCGACAGCTACGCCAAGGTTACGGGCTAACCGGCTGTCGGATTCTGCATCCGTTCCCGTGTCGGGGTCTGATCGCCTCCGCTAGCATGGCGGTGGGATAGCCGACACACGGGCGGCGGAATGGCGGACAGGGGCCGGGAGCAGGAAAGGCCGCGCGCGGGCAGGGCCATCGCATGGCCGACGCGCGAGACAGCGATCGCGTCTACTTTCCCTGGGCGCTGGTGGCGCTCGCTCACGGAATCGAATCTCAACTGGATACGCGCCGAGACTGGTCCCGGCCGGTTGCTGCCATGGATTCCGGTCGCTTTCGGCGCAGGCATCGCACTCTATTTCACGGCTGCGCGCGAGCCGATGGCGGCGGTTGTCGCGCCGGTCGCGGGACTGGCGTGTCTGCTTGCGCTGGCCGTGCGGCGAAGGCCGATGTTTCCCTATATCGCGTTGTTTGCGGCGCTGCTTGCCGGCTTTGCCACCGCGACGCTGAAGACTGCATACGTCTCGCACGCGGTGCTGCTGACCCCGGTGGGTTCGGCGACGCTGGAAGGCTTTGTCGAGACGCATGAAGAACGCGAGCGCGCCGACCGCTTCATGCTGCGGGTTGAGAAAATGGAAGCGCGCGGCGCGCCGCGCTTGCAGCGGGTCAGGTTATCGGTGCGCAAGGGCACGGCGCCTGCGGTCGGCAGCTATGTGACGCTGAAGGCGAGGTTGTTGCCGCCGCTGCGGCCGCTTCGCCCCGGTGGCTACGATTTTGCGCGAGACATGTATTTTCAGGGCATCGGCGCATCCGGTTTCGCGCTCGGAACGATCAGGACACAGGACACGCCGAAGCAAGGCGACTGGCGGTTGCGTTATGCGGCGTTGATGCAGGGTTTGCGTGACGCCGTGGACGCACGCATTCGCACGGTCTTGAGCGGCGACCAGCGCGCAATTGCAACCGCACTTCTCACCGGCCGGCGCGATGCGATCTCGACGACGAACAACGATGCACTGTTTGTCTCTGGGCTCGGCCATGTGCTGTCGATCTCCGGTTATCACATGGCGGTGGTCGCGGGCGTAGTGTTCTTCGCGATCCGCGCGCTGCTGGCGCTGAGCCCGATGTTGAGCACGCGCTATGCGATCAAGAAATGGGCCGCACTGGCGGCGTTGATCGCGGCGCTGTTCTATCTGCTGCTATCGGGTGCGGAGGTCGCGACACAGCGCTCCTTCTATATGACGGCGCTGGTGCTGGTCGCGGTGATGGCGGACCGTCGCGCGATCACGTTTCGCACGCTGGCGCTGGCCGCCATGCTGGTGTTGCTGATCGCCCCGGAGGCGCTGGTGCATCCCAGTTTTCAAATGTCGTTTGCTGCAACGCTTGGGCTTGTCGTGCTGGCGCAGATCGGGATGCCGCAATGGTTTGCCGCGAGCGACGATAGCAACCTCGGGCGCTTCGCTGCCTGGGGTGGACGCGAGCTTGTGGTGCTGGCGCTCGCGTCGTTTGTCGCGGGCCTTGCTACCACGCCTTATGCCGCGTTTCATTTCCACCGGATCGCGCCTTACGGCGTCATCGCCAATCTGGTCGCGATGCCAGTGGTGTCGGGGCTGGTGATGCCAGCCGGCTTGCTCGGGATCGTGGCCATTCCGTTCGGTTTCGACAGCCTGTTCTGGCACCTGATGGGTGTCGGCATCGACTGGATGATCTTCGTGTCGCAATGGGTAGCGGCGTTGCCGGGTGCGTTCGGCCGCGTTCATACCTTTAGCATCGGGCCGCTGATCGTCATGAGCGGCGGCATCGTCGTGCTCGGTCTGTTGCGCTCGCCGCTGCGCTGGGCAGGAGTGGGGTTGATCGGTTGCGGCGTGGTATGGGCGGCTGTTGTGACGGAGCCCGACATCCTGATCGCGAGCGATGCATCGAGCGTCGCGGTGCGCGGCAAGGATAGCCGTTTGCGCATCATGCACACTGCGAAGAATGTCTTTGTTTGGCGCGAGTGGCTGGCGGCCGATGCCGATCCGCGCGCCGTCACCGACCCGAGCATTGCGCAAGGCGTCTCGTGCGACGAGGAGGGCTGCGTGGTCGAGGGGAAAGAGGGCGATCTGATCGCGCTGACGAGACAGCCAGAGGCACTGGTCGATGATTGCGCGCAGGCCAAAATCCTCATCACGCCATATCAGACGCCCGCCGATTGCGCCGCCCGCGTTTTCTATCGCGACGATCTGCGTGGGCTGGGCGGCGTTGCATTAAAAAGAACGGCGCAGGGCTACAGCATCACTATGAGTGAGCCTGAGGGTGTGGACCGGCCATGGGCTCCCGCGATGGCATCCGCCCGCGTGCGGACTAATGCCGCAGCAAGGCATGGAGCGACCTCGAAATCCGTCGATGCGACGCCGCCGGAGACCGAGCAGGAGGCCGCCGACTGAGCGGTGGCGGTCCTAGTATTTCCGGTAAAGCCCGATCAGCTTGCCCTGGATGCGGACACGGTTGGGCGGCAGGATGCGGACCTCATAGGCGGCGTTGGCAGGCTCCAGAGCAATGGAGGCCCCGCGGCGGCGGAAACGCTTCAGAGTCGCTTCCTCCTCGTCGATCAGCGCCACGACGATGTCGCCGGTATCGGCATTCTCGTTGCGCTGGATCAGCGCCATGTCGCCGTCGAGGATGCCGGCTTCCACCATCGAATCGCCGCGCACTTCGAGCGCGTAATGCTCGCCGGAGCCGAGCATATCGGGCGGCACGCTGATGGTGTGGCTGCGGGTCTGCAGCGCCTCGATCGGAGTACCAGCGGCGATGCGCCCCATCACCGGGACCGCGACGGGCTGCTCGCCACTTTCATCGAAACCGCCAGGAACAGTGCTGCGCACCTTGCCGAGATTGCCTTCGATCACGCTGGGGGTGAAACCGCGCCGGGCGCCGCTGCTGGCGACGGGCTCGGGCAGCTTGATGACCTCGATGGCGCGGGCGCGGTTGGCGAGCCTGCGGATGAAGCCGCGCTCTTCCAACGCCGTGATAAGCCGGTGGATGCCGGACTTCGACCGCAAGTCGAGGGCATCCTTCATCTCATCGAAGGAAGGCGGAACGCCGCTTTCCTTCAGCCGCTCGTTGATGAAGCGCAGCAGTTCATATTGTTTGCGTGTCAGCATCCGGCGCAGCCCTCAATCTCATCGTCCAGCGGATAGTCATGTTCAAGCGGGTCATCACCCGTTTCCTCGGCCGCCTGTTTGTTCACGACAGGTGCCAGACTCACTCGAAACAAATCATGAACATACACTATATGTTCCATACATGTTCTGCAATAGTTAAATTCTTATGAATCCGAAGGCGCTGTTTTTAGGAAATCATGCCGGAATGGACCGGAAGTCGTATTTGGCCCCCGGGTGTAGCGGCGCACGCCTTTGAGCGACGCCCAAGGCGCTGCTCATCTGATCGCGCAATGCTGCCCATGCGATGGCTTCGATATCTTCTAATTCCAGAAGGGAATGTTCGGTTGAGGGCCTCGTGGCAACCGCCTACGTCTTCGCGTGATGCGATGAGCAGTAGGAGAGATGTCGATGGCAGATCACGACGGGCCTGAACCGATGCAGGCCGAGATCGATCACCACCTGATGGCGACGTTTTGCCGGACGCTCGACAGTTCCGCGGTGCCTCCGATGACGGTGATGCGGATGATGGCTTCCGCGCTCGGCGCGATCTATCGGCAGTCTTCCGCCACGCATCATGCACAGGAATGCCCTTGCGGCTGGCAGCCATTGCCATCTGATGTCGACATATTGCTGGCGGAAATTGAAGCCGCTGCCCGCCGCCCGCCCGTTCCTGACCTTTCGAACATGCAGATCGTCGGCAGAGCATAAATGACTCGCTCCGCCTTTCGAAAATGGTTCTGGGTCCATAAATGGGCCAGTCTGATTTGCACGGCATTTCTGCTAGTGATCTGTATCACCGGTCTGCCGCTGATATTCGGCGAGGAGATCGAGCATCTGCTCGATACTGATCCACCTTATGCGTCGCTGCCCGCGGATACGCCCAGCGCCAATCTGGATGGGATCGTCGCCAAGAGCCGGCAGATGTATCCTGACGAGATCGTCGTCTCGACGTTCATGGACGACGACGAGCCCAAGGTCATCGTTACGATGGCGCCGTCATGGGAAGCATTTAAGGCCAACCGTAAGGTGGCGCACTGGATCAAATACGACGCGCGCACGGCGCAGGTGATCCGGCAGTCGAAGCCGCTGACCGAGGAAAGCCCGACCTTCCTCGGGCTGATGCTTACGCTGCACAGGGATATGTTCGCGGGCCTTCCCGGCGAATTGTTCCTGGGCACGATGGGTTTTCTGTTCGTCGTCGCGATTGTCTCGGGGATCGCGGTCTATGGTCCGTTCATGCGCAAGCTCGATTTCGCCACCGTGCGCGCGGATCGCTCGCCGCGCCTGAAATGGCTCGATCTGCATAACATGATCGGCGTCGTGACGCTGGCCTGGGCGCTCGTGGTCGGCGCGACCGGAGTCATCAACGAACTGTCGAAGCCGATGTTCATGCTGTGGCAGAACACGGACGTGCGCGCGATGCTCGAACCCTTCGAGGGCCAGACCACGCCGGCCGCTTCTGAGATGAGTTCGGTGCAGCAGGCGCTGGAGACGGCGCAGGCGGCCGTGCCTGACATGCGCATCACCAGCGTGGTGTTTCCCGGCTCGCAGTTCGGTTCGCCGTTTCATTATCTCTTTTGGGCGAAGGGCAAGGAGCCGCTGACATCGCGGCTGTTCAGTCCGGTGATGATTGATGCCCGCGGCGGCAAGCTACAGGCGGTGGTCGAGATGCCGTGGTATCTGCGTGCGCTGGAAGTGTCGCGGCCGCTGCACTTCGGCGATTACGGCGGCATGCCGCTGAAGATCATCTGGGCACTGCTCGATCTCGTCACCATCATGGTTCTGGGCAGCGGGCTCTATCTATGGCTGTCGCGGCGAACGTCGTCTGCCAGCGAGTCGGATACGGAACTGGTGGAAAGCAACGCCAGCGCGGCACTTGCCGTCTCGCGTGAAGCGGCGGAGTGACTATGCGCTTTGGATTTTCCCGGATCTGGCGCTGGCCGGCCGCTCTCGCCGCCCTGGTGATCTTCGGGTTGTTGTCGGCACTGCTCGGACAGGGCGGTGTCTGGTGGGCGCTGTCGTGGGTCGCGCTGGCGATCCCGCTACTCGTGATCGTGGCGGCATGGCAGAAGCGCCGCCGGCCGGTCGATTCCCGGCCGTAAGGCTCAAATTGGCAGCCGGATGATGTCGCAGCGCGCGCCTGCCGGTGCGGCGGGTGCGTGCGGCGGGCGGATCAGCAGCGCATCTGCAGCGGATAGATTGTTCAGCAGCGAGCTATCCTGATGATCCACGGCGGTCGCGACGGCGATGCCGCTATCGTTGATCGCGATCCGCGCCCGCATGTATTCCTGACGATGATCGTTGGCGGGCAGATTGTGGCTGAGGATGGCAGTCTCGATGCAATGGGCGATGTGCGCGCGCCCTGAAAGTGCGCGGATTAGTGGCACCACGAACACGAACGAACAGACGTAGGACGATGACGGATTGCCGGGCAGCCCGATCACGCTCATCGCTCCCTTGCGGCCGTGCATCATCGGCTTGCCGGGGCGGAGCGCTATCTTCCAGAATTTGATGTCGATGCCTTCGGCCTCGAACGATGGTTTGACGAGATCGTGCTCGCCGACCGACGCGCCGCCGGTGGTAATGAGAATGTCGGCACTAAGCGCCTCGGCGCGACGGATGGCAGCGCGGGTGTCTTCCAGCGTATCGCGGGCGATACCGAGATCGATTGGTTCGGCACCGCTGTTATGCATGAGCGCGCGAATGGCATAGGCGTTCGAATAGATGATCTGGCCAGGTGCCGGTTGCGAGCCCGGCATCACCAGTTCGTCGCCGGTGGCGAGGATCGCGACCTTCGGCTTGCGATGTACCGGCAATGCCGGGTGGTTCATCGATGCGGCGAGCGACAAATCGCGGTCGCTGAGGAGGGTTCCGCGCTTCAACAGGACGTCGCCTTCACGGAAATCGATACCCGCTTTGCGGATGTGGCGGGGCACAGGGGCGGCTTCCGATAAAGTGATGAAATCGCGGTCGCGCTGCACGTCCTCCTGAATGACGATGGTATCAGCGCCGTCGGGCACCACGCCTCCGGTGAAGATGCGGACCGCCTGGCCCTTGCCGACGGATTGGTCGAACGGGCGCCCGGCGGCGCTCTCGCCGATTACACCGAGGCGCGCGCCCTTGAGGGCATCCTCGAGATGGATGGCGTAACCGTCCATCGCCGACATCGGCGCGGGTGGCTGGGTTCGGCGTGCGGCGATGTCGCGGGCCAGAGTGCGATGAAGCGCATCGTCCAGTGCGACGTCTTCTGCGGGCAGAGGCTGTATGCCGTTGAGGATGGAGTTCAGTGCGTCGGCGACCGGCATTAGCGCCATGATGGAGCTTCCGTGTTATTTTTCATGCTTGTAGTGACCGGACTTGCCGCCACTCTTTTCGAGAAGGCGGATGCCTTCAATGTGAACGCCGCGCTCGACCGCCTTGATCATGTCGTAGATGGTCAGGCAGGCAACCGACACCGCGGTCAGTGCTTCCATCTCCACGCCGGTCGGCCCCGTCACCTTGACGCTCGCCTCGACACGGCAGCCGGGCAGCTTGTCATCGGTGGTGATGTCGAGCGTGACTTTGGAGAGAGCTAGCGGATGGCACAGCGGAATGAGATCGGAGGTGCGTTTCGCCGCCATGATACCGGCGACGCGCGCGGTGCCGAGAACGTCGCCTTTCTTGGCGTTGCCATCGACGATGAGTTTAAGCGTAGTCGCGCTCATCACCACGAAACCTTCCGCCATCGCGACGCGTTCGGTCGCGTCCTTTGCCGACACATCGACCATATGCGCTTCGCCCTTGGCGTCGATATGGGTGAGGGAAGGTTTGGTCATCGTCTCATGAAGCCTTCGCAAGCAGGGTGCGGGTGGCGGAGGTAACGTCGGCCTGCCGCATCAGGCTTTCGCCGACGAGGAAGGTCGAGATGCCGACCTTCGCCAGCCGCGCGATGTCAGCGGGCGTGAAGATGCCGCTCTCGCCGACCATAATGCGATCTTTCGGTACGGAGGCCGCGAGCGCCTCGCTGGTTGCAAGCGTCGTCTCGAAGGTGCGCAAATTACGATTGTTGATGCCGAGCAAAGGCGAGTGCAGCTTCAAGGCCCGTTCAAGTTCTTCCTGATTGTGAACTTCGAGCAGCACGTCCATGCCGAGGTCGAACGCGGCGTTCTCGATGTCGCGCGCCGCCGCATCATCGAGCGCGGCCATGATGATGAGGATGCAATCGGCTCCGTGCGCGCGCGACTCCATCACCTGATAGGTGTCGTACATGAAGTCCTTGCGCAGCACCGGCAATGAGACGGCCGCACGCGCGGCGACCATGAAGTCGAGATGGCCCTGGAAGGAGGGGGTGTCGGTCAGCACCGAGAGACAGGTCGCGCCGCCCGCCTCATATGCTTTTGCGAGAGCGGGCGGATCGAAATCGGCGCGGATCAGTCCCTTTGATGGCGACGCCTTCTTGATCTCGGCGATCAGCGCAAATTCGTCGCGGGCAATGGTATCGCGGATCGCTTTGGCGAAGCCGCGCGCGGGTGGTGCGCGCCGGGCCGCGTCCGCGACCTTGGCCTGCGGGCGCGCGGCCTTGGCGGCTGCGATTTCCTCGCGCTTGTAGCGTTCGATCTTTTGCAGAATGTCGGACAAGGATACGTCTTCCTCAAGCACGGGACACGGCAACGAGTTGCGCCAGTTTCGCCGCGGCCGCCCCACTGTCGAGCGCCTTGACGCCGAGCGCAACACCTTCCTTGAGGTCTTTCGCCCTGCCTGCGACAACAAGCGCAGCACCGGCGTTGAGCAGGGCAACGTCGCGGTAATGGTTCTTTGCGCCGTCGAGCACCGCCTTGAGCGCGGCCGCGTTGGCGGTGGCATCGCCACCCTGGAGGTCGGCGTTTTTCACGATGGAAAGACCGCCGTCTTCAGGTGAGACTTCAAATGAACGGATGGCGCCATCGGCCAGTTCTGCCACGTAAGTCGGACCGGTGAGGGTGATCTCGTCGAGTCCATCTGAGCCGTGCACGACCCAGGCCGAGGTCGCGCCAAGGTTCTTCAGAACCTGCGCCACGGGCTCGACCCAATGTCTGGCGAACACACCGATCATATGCCGCTTCACGCCCGCCGGATTGGCGAGCGGCCCCAGCAAATTGAAAATCGTGCGGGTACCAAGTTCCACGCGCGTCGGTCCGACATGGCGGATCGCCGGGTGATGCGTGGGTGCGAACATGAAGCCGATACCCGCCTTCGCGATGCAGGCGCCGACCTGTTCGGGGGTCAGTTCGATATTGACGCCGAGCGAGGCCAGCACGTCAGCCGCGCCGGATTTCGACGACATCGCGCGATTGCCGTGCTTGGCAACCGGCACGCCTGCGCCTGCGACGATAAACGCCGCACAGGTCGAGACATTGACGGAGCCTGCGCCGTCGCCGCCGGTGCCGACCACGTCCACTGCATCAGCTGGTGCGGTCACGCGCAGCATCTTCGCGCGCATGGCACTCACGGCACCCGTGATCTCGTCCACGGTTTCGCCACGCACCCGCATCGCCATCAGCGCGCCGGCGATCTGCGACGGCGTGGCCTGGCCTGACATCAGATAGTCGAATGCGCTGACCGCTTCCTCACGCGATAGCGATTTGCCGTCCGCGAGCTTGGCGAGGATCGATTTGAAATCGCTCATGCGCGGCCGGTCACTGGTTGCCGGTCGCGCCGGTCGCGATCGCGAATACGTTCTCGTTCACCTTCACGCCGAGAGTGGTTTCCAGATGGGTGATGTATTGCCCGATCTGCTCGTCGCTCAGGTTTTGCGCGAGGCCTTCCTTCATCTTCTTCGATGCGTCCGAATTGAGATCGACCGCCGGGGTGGCGACGTTGGTGACCTGGAAAACGACCACGCCGCTGCTGGCCGGTATATTTTCTGCCATCGCGGCGCTGCCCTTCGCGGTACGGAAAGCCGTATCGACGACGATATCCGGCAGCCCGTTGATCTTGTCCTCGCGCTTGAACGGGGTGGAGGTTTGCGTGGTCAGCCCGGCGGCCTTCACCTCGGTCGCGAACACGCCGCCTTTGTTGATCTTCTCGACCAGTTCTTTGGCCTTGGCGCGCAGGCGCGTGGCGACCTGCTCGTCGCGCCAGCGGGCGGTGACCTGATCCTTGACCTCGTCGAGCGTGCGGTCGCGCGAGGGGGTGATGCCAAGCACGTCGAACCAGACTTCGCCGCCCGGGAAGGTGAGGGGATCGTTGTCGACGCCGACATCGCTGCCGAACGCCGCCGTAATCAGATCGACGCCCTTCGGCAGGGCAGCTTCCTTGCCGTCCGGTGTGCGGCCGGAGCGGTCGACATCGACCGTTGTCGCTTCGAGGCCGCTCTTTTGTGCGGCCTCCGCGATGCTGGCGCCGCCGCTGCGCTCGTCCTCGACGGCGTTTCGCATCTTGTCGAAATCGGTGCGCACGCGCTGCTCGGCGATTTCCTTCTTGATGGCAGGAGCGACCTTCTCGAAGGCCTCCGTCGAGCCGGGCTCGATCTTGGTGACCTTGAGCAGCACGGTCGCGAGCGCGCCCTTCACCGGCTGGCTGACTTCATTGAGCGGCAGTGCGAACGCGGCCTTGGCGATGATGGGATCACCGAGGCTCTTTTCGCTGACGAGGCCGAGGTTCATGTCCCCGGATGTCAGCTTCATGTCCTTGGCAAGGTCCTCGAAGGACATGCCGCCAGCGATCTTCGCGCGCGCGGCCTTGGCGGCGTCCTCGCTCTGGAAGGCGACCTGCTGCACTTCGCGGCGATCAGGCTTCACATAATCGGCGCGGCGGCTGTCATACACCTTGCGCGCATCGTCGTCGGACACCACGACCTTCTTGGCGAGTTCGTCGGGTGAGAGCGTAAGGTAGACCACCTTGCGATATTCCGGCGCGCGGAACTGAGCCTTGTGGGCCTCGAAATAGGTGTTGAGCGCGTCCGGCGACGGAGCTTCGATAGTGCCGGCCTGATCGGGGCCGATCTTGGCGTAGTCGATGGTGCGCTGCTCGTCCTGGAAACGACTGATCGCCTCGATCTGGGTTTTGGTGGGCTCGACGCCCGCGACGATGCTGCCGATCAGCTCACGCCGCAGGGTGAGGCGGCGCTGCTCCGCGATATAGCGCTGCTCGGTGTAGCTGTAATCGCGCATCGCCATGGCGAAGCGGGCGGGGTCGAACTTGCCGTTCGGTCCGGCGAAGGTCGGATCGCTTGAAATGGTGCGGACGATTTCCGCGTCCGACATCCGAAGGCCCATGCGGCGGCCTTCCTCGTCGAGCGCCGTCTCGGCGATGGTCTGTTGCAGCAACTGGCGGTCGATGCCGAAGGCGCGGCCCTGCGTGGGGGTGAGCGGCCGGCGGATCTGGCGGCTGATCTGTTGCAGCTTGTCGGTATAGGCCGAGCGGAACTGCTCCAGCGGGATATCGGTGTTGCCGACCGTTGCGAGCGTCGTCTGCGTCGAACCCTTGAAAATGTCGGCGATGCCCCAGACGGCGAAGCTGACAATGAGGATGCCGAACAGCACGCTCATGATTGCCTTGCCGACCCGGTTCGACGTGACGTTTCGTATCCCTCGAAGCATGACACCACATTTGTAAGAGGAGGCGGAATAGACTGGGCCGAAGACCCTCACCGCATTGTTCCGTCTCGTATAAAACGCCGCCCCGGCGGGGGCAACCGGTGCGAGGCCGCGGCAGGGCCGACGAGTGCTGGATAAGGCCTGCCGGCGGGTGGCGCGAGGACGAACCCTCTGCTAGCGGAGGTGATCACCAGAGGGGGAGGAGTGATGCCGGCTGCCATCCGACCGCTAATTGCGGGCAACTGGAAAATGAACGGCCTGAGGGGTTCGCTGCCGGAACTGGAGGCGATCCTGGAATCGGGCGCCTCCGCCAAGGGGAATGCTGACCTGCTGATCTGCCCGCCCGCCACGCTGGTGGCGGCTTTCGCCGCCCGCGCCAAAGGATCGAAGCTTGCTATCGGGGGGCAGGACTGCCACGCGGAGGCCTCCGGAGCCCATACCGGCGATATTTCCGCCGAAATGCTGGCGGACGCGGGAGCGACTGCCGTCATCGTCGGTCATTCCGAGCGCCGTACCGATCACCACGAAACCGACGAGATCGTGCGTGCCAAGGCCCTTGCCGCACGGCGGGCGGGTCTGCTGGCCATCGTCTGCGTCGGCGAAACCCGCACCGAGCGCGACGCCGGACGGGCGATGGAGGTCGTGGGCGGCCAATTGGCCGGATCGATCCCGGACGGGGCCACCGCAGCCAATCTGGTCGTTGCCTACGAGCCGGTCTGGGCGATCGGAACCGGACTGACCCCGACATCGGAAGATATCGAGCAAATCCATACCTTTATCCGCCAGAAGCTGACGGACAGGTTCAAGGAGGAGGGAGCGGGCGTGCGGCTGCTTTATGGCGGGTCGCTGAAACCTGGCAATGCCGCCGAAATCCTGTCCCTGGTGGACGTCAATGGAGGTCTGATCGGTGGTGCCAGCCTGAAAGCGGCGGATTTCCTTGCCATCGCGGCGGCCGTGCCCGCTTAGTGTCCCGAATCCGAAGTTCGCCTACTTTGCCGCGCCTTCCGGAGCGAACTTCGGATTCGAAAGGACACTAGCAAATCTATGATTCTAGTGTGGTTTAGGTTCAGAAGTTCGCTTGTAAGGATTCGCTGAGAGAATGAAAGCGAACTTCTGAACCTCCACACTAGGGCCGGACAGGCGCGTCGGGGTGGCATTCACCGCCCCGATCGTGTACAGACGCGCCAACCTCAACCCCTCAGACATTGGCGTATCCGGCTGGCTGGTCGCGATTGTTTGTGACGGAAAGACATTATGCAGACCGTCGTTATCGTCATTCATCTCATCATTGTCGCCGCCCTGATCGGCGTCGTGCTGTTGCAGCGTTCCGAAGGCGGTGGCCTTGGCATCGGCGGCGGTGGTGGCGGTGGCTTCATGTCGAGCCGGGGCACCACGAATCTTCTGACCCGGACCACCGCAATTCTGGCGGCGGGCTTCTTCATCACCAGCCTGTTCCTGTCCTGGCTGGCCGGTTACGACAACCGGCCGAAGTCGCTGATCAATCCCGCGCCGACGTCGCAATCGGGCTCGCCGGCACCGGAAAAGAACCTTCTGGATTCGCTCAAGCCCGCAGAGCCGGCCGCTCCGCAGGCGCCGCAGTCCAAGTAAGGGTTCGAACAAGCCCGAACTATCGGTGGACACATCCCCGGCTTTGCTGCCATCGCGCCTGAGCGGTGGCCGCTAACCGGCTGTGTTTGTTTAAAATTCAACGTAACCCACAGGGAATGATTTTTTCCGGGGGGAAGGGCGATTCGTTTTGCGAATCTCGCCCGTGGCGATAAAGGTAGGCTCCCATGGCGCGGTACATTTTTATCACCGGCGGCGTGGTTTCCTCGCTCGGAAAAGGACTTGCATCGGCGGCGCTCGGCGCTGTCCTGCAGTCGCGAGGTTACAAGGTCCGCCTTCGCAAGCTCGATCCCTACCTCAACGTCGACCCCGGTACGATGTCGCCGTATCAGCACGGCGAGGTGTTCGTCACCGACGATGGCGCGGAAACCGACCTCGATCTCGGCCACTACGAGCGGTTCACGGGCCGCCCGGCGTGCAAGGCCGACAACATCACCACCGGGCGCATCTATCAGGAGATTCTCGCCAAGGAGCGCCGCGGCGACTATCTCGGCGCGACCGTGCAGGTGATCCCGCACGTCACCAACGCCATCAAGGATTTCGTCCTTACCGGCAACGAGGGTTACGACTTCGTGCTCTGCGAGGTCGGCGGCACGGTGGGCGACATCGAGGGTCTGCCGTTCTTCGAGGCGATCCGCCAGATCAAGAACGATCTGCCGCGCGGCGAGGTGATCTACATCCACCTCACGCTGCTGCCCTACATTCCGAGCGCGGGCGAACTCAAGACCAAGCCGACCCAGCACTCGGTCAAGGAACTGCGCTCGATCGGCATCCAGCCGGATATTCTTCTTTGCCGCACCGACCGGGAAATCCCGAAGGAGGAGCGCCGCAAGCTCGGCCTGTTCTGCAACGTGCGCGAAAGTGCGGTGATCGAGGCGCGCGACGTCGACAACATCTATGCGGTGCCGGAGGCCTACCACATCGCCGGTCTCGACGATGAAGTGCTGGCCGCCTTCGGCATCGAGCCGAAGCAGCCACCCGCTTTGGCGCCATGGCACGAGATCAACGAGCGGGTCCGCAACCCCGAGGGTCAGGTGACGATTGCCGTGGTCGGCAAGTACACCGGCATGAAGGACGCCTACAAATCGCTAATCGAGGCGCTGTCGCACGGCGGCATCGCCAACAAGGTGAAGGTCAATCTCGACTGGATCGAGAGCGAGGTGTTCGAGCGCGAGGACCCCGCGCCGTTCCTCGAACACGTTAACGGCATCCTTGTGCCGGGCGGCTTCGGCCAACGCGGGGCTGAGGGCAAGATCAAGGCGGTGCAGTTCGCGCGCGAGCGCCGCGTGCCGTATTTCGGCATCTGCTTCGGCATGCAGATGGCGGTGATCGAGGCGGCGCGCAATCTCGTCGGCATCAAGGACGCCAATTCCACCGAGTTCGGCGAAACCAAAGAACCGCTGGTCGGTCTGATGACCGAGTGGCTGCGCGGTAATGAGCTGGAGAAGCGCTCGAAGGCGGGCGACCTCGGCGGCACCATGCGGCTCGGCGCTTTTCCGGCGGTGCTGCGCAAGGGCAGCCGCGTCTCGCAGGTCTATGGCGGCGTCACCGAGATTTCAGAGCGCCATCGTCACCGCTACGAGGTCAACACCGCCTACAAGGACCGGCTTGAGCAGCACGGCCTGCGTTTCTCGGGCATGTCGCCCGATGGCGTGCTGCCGGAGATCGTCGAATACGAGGATCATCCGTGGTTCATCGGCGTTCAGTTCCATCCTGAATTGAAGTCGCGCCCGCTGGATCCGCACCCGCTGTTTTCGTCCTTCATCGAGGCGGCAGCGGCGCAGAGCCGTCTGGTTTGATCGTTCGCACAATCCATTGAACAGGCATCCGCGGGCCGGATAGGCTGCGCCGGGCCATTCTGGCGAGCGTGATCGGGCCGATGAAAATTCCCAACATCAAACCGCCGTCCCGCGATGAACCGGCGCGGCCATGGGGTGCAACTCCCGGCGCGGAACCGAGGGCACCGGATCGGCAGCCGTCCGCGAAGCGTGTTCGCTGGTTTGGCCGTAGCTGGCTGTCATCGGTTTTGTTCGTTGTCCTCATCTTCGCTCTGTGGGGCGGTCGGGCCTGGGAGGATTTGTCCCAGCCGTCGGCATGGGCCTACTGGAAGGACCGGTATTTTGCGCCGACGCTGACCTCATCGGTCATCCGGATCGAGGAGGGTGGGCGCTTGCATCGCGCGCTGGCCGTCTCGGGTGAGATCGGCGCCGCGGCCGCGATCTGGTTTCGCGAGAAGCTGGACGCGGCGAAACTGACCGAAGGCGATTTTGTCGTGCTGTCGTCGCCGGGCGGGCAACTTGATCAGGCCCTCATCATGGGCGATGTCATTCGTTCGCGCGGACTGACCACCATGGTGGCAAAAGCCGATGCTCAAGGCCGCTTGCGCTCGTCCTATTGCGCCAGCGCCTGCGTGCTCATTTTTGCCGGCGGGACAATTCGCGAAGCCTTTCCCGGATCGGTACTCGGCGTTCATCAGTTCACCACCGAAGCGCCGAAAACCGCGGACTTCCGCCGCGACATCGTTGCCGATACCCAGAAGACCACGGGTATCATCCTTACTTACATGACGCGAATGGGAGTCTCGCCGTCGATCCTGCAGGCGATGTCGGCCACGAAGAGTATTCGCTGGCTGACCGAAAAAGAGGCGTTCGACCTCAAGCTGGTGACGGACCGGTTTGCCCGCTGATCTATCGTCCCGGCTTCCCCCAAGCTGAACGAATGGCGGAGAGAAATCGGCTGCACGAGGCAAAGACATGCCCTCGGTGGAGCGCTATAAAGCCGGCATCGAAATCCGGGGTTTGCCATGTCGAAGATTTATGAGCTGCGTGTTTATACCTGCCTGCCGGGCCGTCTGCCTGCGCTGTCGAAGCGCTTCGAGACCAAGACGTTGAAGATCTGGGAGAAGCACGGCATCAAGCAGGCCGGTTTCTTCACCACGGTGGTGGGGCCGTCCAATCAGGAACTGACTTATCTGCTCGAATGGGATTCGCTCGCCGAGCGCGAAAAGAAGTGGAATGCCTTCCAGTCCGATCCGGAGTGGATCAAGGAACGCGCCGAGACCGAGAAGGACGGCCAGATCGTCGCGAACATCGCGAGCTCCTTCCTGACGCCGACGTCATATTCCTCGGTGAAGTGAACGATCGTCCCATCATGCCGACGCAGACATGGTCGCGGCCGCGCGGCCTCGACCATGTGGTGCACGCCGTGCGCGATCTTGATGCGGCGTCCGATTTTTATGCGCGCGCGGGTTTTCAGGTCGGTGGCCGCAATCGCCATCCGTGGGGCACGCATAACCGCATCATCCAGTTGCCCGGCTTCTTCATCGAGCTTCTGGAAGTCGCGGAGCCGGAGAAGATCGTGCCTTGTGCGCTGGGGCAGTTTTCGTTCGGCGCCTTCCAGCGCGACTTCCTGAAAGCGCATGAAGGCCTGAGCATGGTGCTGCTGGCCAGCACCGACGCGCGCGCCGATGCAAAACTGTTCGATGAAGCAGGCATTGGTGGTTTTGAGGTGTTCGATTTCGAGCGCGAGGGCGCAGGGCCGGGCGGTTCGCCGGTCAAGGTCGCATTCTCGCTGGCGTTCGCGCGTGATGGGCTTTCGCCGCATGCGGGCTTTGCCGTCTGCCAGCATCATTTTCCGCAGAATTTCTGGAATCCGGCGCGTCAGGTTCACGGCAATGGAACGGTTGGTGTCGGTGGTGTGGTGCTGGTTGCCGACAATCCGGCCGACCATCACATTTTTCTCTCCGCTTTCACCGGCGTGCGGGTGCTGCATTCCAATTCGATCGGTGTGAAGTCTGTGACGCCGCACGGCGACATCGACCTGATGGAAGTGCCGAGCTTTCGCGACCAATTCGGGGTTGTCAAAATAATGGCGGACCAGGGCGCGGAGTTGTCCGGCCTGCGCCTCGAAGTGCGTGATCTGGGTCATCTCGAAGCGCAGTTGAGCGCAAGCGGCATCGCGCATCACCGCCGGGTCGGGCGTGTGGTCATCGCGCCGGAGGCGGCGTTTGGGGCGACGCTAATTTTCGAGCAGGCGTAAAAAGCTTAACGGCTTCAAAGCGGCTGGATCGCCTTGATCTTGTCCCGCGCTCCCGGCAAAAGGGGGCCTCAATGCGGAGCACCCCTTTGGTTTCAGCCTCGAAAACCGTATCCGTCGGCAACGTCACCTTCGGCAACGATCTGCCGCTGTCGGTCATTGCCGGGCCATGCCAGTTGGAAAGCCGTGCGCACGCGCTCGAAGTCGCCTCGGCGTTGAAGGAAATTGCCGCGCGGCTCAACATCGGGCTCGTCTACAAAACCTCATTCGACAAGGCCAATCGCACCAGCGTTTCCAGCGAGCGCGGCATCGGGCTTGCGAAGGCGCTTCCCATATTTGCTGAAATCCGCGAGACGCTCGGCCTGCCGGTGCTGACCGACGTGCACGACGCCACACAGTGCGCCGAAGTCGCGCAGGCGGTGGACGTGCTGCAAATTCCGGCCTTCCTGTGCCGGCAGACCGACCTGCTGCTTGCAGCGGCAGCCACCGGCAAGGTCGTCAACGTCAAGAAGGGCCAGTTCCTCGCGCCCTGGGACATGAAGAACGTCGTCGCCAAGATCACCAGCGGCGGCAACGCGAACGTGCTGGTAACGGAGCGCGGCGCGTCGTTCGGTTACAACACGCTGGTGAGTGACATGCGTGCGCTGCCGATCCTCGCGCGTACCACCGGCGCGCCGGTGATCTTCGACGCCACCCATTCGGTGCAACAGCCGGGTGGGCAGGGCACGTCATCGGGTGGCGAGCGTGAGTTCGTGCCGGTGCTGGCGCGTGCCGCGGTGGCGGTGGGGGTCGCAGGCGTCTTCATCGAAACCCATCCCGATCCCGATCATGCGCCATCCGACGGGCCGAACATGGTGCCGTTGAAGGATTTCGAGCCGCTGGTGAGGAACCTGATGGCGTTCGATGCGCTGGCGAAGGCGCGCTGACCGCAGCCAATAAAAATCTTCGGACCGGGAGAATAAATTCGCTCTCTGCCCAGTCTCCTGAACAGCGCCCTCCGTGGGCCCTTTCAGGGAGACTGCCATGTCAAAAGATCATCCCGACCTCGGCCGCCGCCACGCCCTCGAATGCATGATCTGGGCTGGAACCGGCGTCCTGTGGACTGTCAGCGGTGGCGTCCCGCATTCCGTAGGTTTGATCGGCGACGCGAGCGCAGCGCCGTCGTCCGGCTTCACGTTTCTGCAAATGAGCGATAGCCACATCGGGTTCGATAAGGCCGCCAATCCCGATGCGCTCGGCACCTTGCGCGAGGCGGTGGGCATCGTGAAAGCGATGCCGGTCAAGCCGTCCTTCATCATTCATACCGGCGATATCACGCACCTGTCGAAACCCACCGAGTTCGACAATGCCGATCAGGTGTTCGGTGAGACCGGCGTGAAAATTCACTACGTTCCCGGCGAGCACGACATCATCGATGAGGATCAGGGCAAGGCGTACCTCGATCGCTACGGCAAGGGCACGCAGGGCGCAGGCTGGTACAGCTTCGACGACCACGGCGTGCATTTCATCGGCCTCGTCAATGTGGTCGATCTGAAAAGCGGCGGCCTTGGCAATCTCGGCGCAGAGCAACTTGCGTGGCTGCAAGCCGACCTCAGGGATCGGTCGAGCGAGACGCCCATCGTGGTGTTTGCGCATATCCCGCTGCAGACGGTCTATCGCGAATGGGGCTGGGGCACCGACGACGGCATGCGCGTGCTGGAGATGCTGAAACGCTTCGGCTCGGTGACCGTGCTCAACGGCCACATCCATCAGTTGCTGCAGAAGGTCGAAGGCAACGTGACCTTCCACACCGCGATGTCCACGGCGTTTCCGCAACCGGCGCCGGGTGCTGCTCCATCGCCGGGGCCGATGCGCGTTCCGGCGGAGCAGCTTCGCTCCATGCTTGGGCTCACGAGCATCAATGTCGTGCAGGGCGGCAAGCCACTCGCGTTCATCGATAAAACGCTCGCAAGTTAAGGAAACTCATTATGGGAATGATCGCAAATCGCCGGACCTTCGTTGCGGCTGCTGTGTTCGGCCTTGCCAGCGGAGCGATGCTGGGGCTTGGCGTGGTGAAGGCGGAAGGCACGGCTAAGGAAGTCACCATCGACAATTTCACTTTTGGTCCGGCTGAGTTGTCTGTGCCGGTAGGCACGACCGTGACCTGGATCAACCGCGACGACATCCCGCATACGGTCGTTGCAAAGGACAAGGGTTTCCGCTCGAAGGCGCTCGATACCGATGACCGTTATTCTTTCACGTTCACGAGTGCGGGGACCTACGATTATTTTTGCGGTCTGCATCCGCACATGACCGGAAAGATTGTCGTCACGCCGTGACGTGATGCAGAAAGGCGGCGAAGATTGCTCATGAAGCCCCGGCTGCGGCTGGTCGTGCCGACATCGACCCGATGTGCTAAAACCGAGGTGCCGGAGTTTCCGGATGGCTCCGGTCTGATGCAGTGCCCGGGTGCGGCCTTGCCAAATCGCGATGATCGCTCGCTGTTCGACGAGATATTTCTGCCGCATCTGGCCGAAGCCTATCGGCTGGCGCGCTGGCTGACGGGCAATGGTGCGGATGCCGAAGACGTGGTGCAGGAGGCGTCGCTGCGGGCGTTTCGGGCGATCCAGACCTTCGACGGCACCAATGCGCGTGCGTGGTCGCTCTCGGTTGTCCGGAACACGGCCTATAGCTGGCTCCTGAAGAACCGGCCCAGGGCGGTGGTTCTCGCTGATGATCTCGGTGAGGCAGACCGCCAACAGATGGAGCAGGGCGATGCGCATCGGTCCGGCGTGCAGACGCCTGAGCAGGTACTGCTGCTCAAACTGGACATCGAAAGCGTGCAGGATGCGCTGACGAGATTGCCGGCACCGCTGCGCGAAATCATCGTTCTTCGCGAAATGCATCAGTTGAGTTACCGCGAGATTGCAGAGATCGCGGGCATTCCCATCGGCACGGTGATGTCGCGCCTGGCGCGAAGCAGGGACGTGCTCGCATACATGCTGGGAGAGCAGGATAAATGATGGCATCTCCGGACGACGACGATCTTGAGTTGCAGGCTTATCTCGACGGTGAGTGCGATGCGAATGCCGCGCATGCGTTTGAGAAGCGCCTTGCAAGCGACGAGGGCTTGCGGCTGCGCTTTGAACAGATGCTTGCTCTGAGCAACGCGCTGCGGGCTATTCCACAGGAGGACATGCCGGCGACGTTGCGGGCGCGCGTTGGCGCGACGGTTGCGGGTGAAAGTCCCCGGGGAAAGCGGTGGTCGTGGCGCGCGCTGGCGGCGGCGGTCATTGTTGGGGTGTTGATCAGCGCGGCTTCGATACTGGCCCTCGACCAGTACCGTTCGCGGCAGGAGCTCGTGCAGCAGGTGATCGCAAGTCACGTGCGTGGGTTGCTGGCATCGCAGCCGTTCGACGTTGCTTCCTCGGACAGTCACGTCGTCAGGCCGTGGTTCATCTCCCGCATTGCGCGTTCCCCTCAGGTGCTCAACCTGGCGCAACAGGGGTTCACGCTCTCGGGAGGCCGTATCGATGTCGTCGGCAACACGCCGGTCCCGACCGTCGTGTACAAACACGACACCCATGTGGTGAGCCTGACGGTGCTTGCTCCGGGACTATCGCTGCCGGTGGTGAGCCGGTCCGGCTATCAGGCCCTGAGCTGGAGCGACGGCAAGGCGACCTATGTCGCCGTGTGCGATCTGCCGGTGAAGGATCTCGCGAACTTCCGGCGTATTTTCACCGCTGCTTCGTCCTAGCCGCGCCCTCTGTACGGTGGCACACCCTGATCCGGCACCCAGATGTTCTTCGGCAGTTTGCCGGTCTGCCAGAATACGTCGATCGGAATGCCGCCGCGCGGGTACCAGTAGCCGCCAATGCGCAGCCATGTGGGCTTGATCTCGCGCACGAGGCGTTTGCCGATCGCGACCGTGCAATCCTCGTGAAACGCGCCATGGTTGCGGAAGCTCGCGAGGTACAGTTTCAGCGCCTTCGATTCCACCAGCCAGTCGCCGGGCACGTAATCAATCACAAGATGCGCGAAATCGGGCTGGCCGGTGATCGGGCACAGGCTGGTGAATTCGGGTGCCGCGAAGCGCACGAGATAGCCCGTGCCGGGGTGCGGATTGGGAACGCGGTCCAGCTTTGCCTTGTCGGGTGAGGCGGGCAGGGTGACCGGGCGGCCAAGCTGGAGCGGGGCCTTTACGGCCGATTTACGCGGCTTTCGTGACATTTGTTTTCTCCGTTGCCGCGGTGATAGCGAAATCGACGGGGTACGTCACGGGTCCTGCATCCGGCCACGAATTCTGTTATGCGCCCATGCGGCTTTTCCCGCCGGAATCCTTGCTGTAGAAGCAGCCATCCTGTTTCCAATCCAATCCAAATGAGGCGCTCATGACTGCCATCGTCGATATTATTGGCCGCGAAATCCTGGACAGCCGTGGCAATCCGACGGTCGAGGTCGATGTGGTTCTGGAGGACGGCTCGATGGGCCGCGCTGCCGTGCCGTCGGGGGCTTCGACGGGCGCCCACGAGGCGGTGGAACTGCGCGACGGCGACAAGGGCCGCTATGGCGGCAAGGGCGTGCAGAAGGCAGTCGAGGCCGTCAACGGCGAGATTTTCGATGCCATCGGTGGCATGGATGCCGAGCAGCAGGTGCAGATCGACAACGCGATGATCGCGCTTGACGGCACGCCGAACAAGAAGCGTCTCGGCGCGAACGCCATTCTCGGCGTCTCATTGGCGGTGGCGAAAGCTGCGGCAGCGTCCTGCGACATGCCGCTCTATCGTTATGTCGGCGGCACTTCCGCGCGCACGCTTCCGGTGCCGATGATGAACATCGTCAATGGTGGCGTGCATGCCGACAACCCGATCGATTTCCAGGAAATCATGGTGATGCCGGTCGGCGCGGCGAGTTTCGCGGAAGCCCTGCGCTGTGGCGCGGAGATTTTCCATACGCTGCGCGGCGAACTGAAGAAGGCCGGCCACAACACCAATGTCGGCGACGAGGGCGGCTTCGCGCCGAACCTGCCGTCGGCCGATGCCGCGCTCGACTTCGTCATGAGCGCCATCGGCAAGGCTGGCTACAAGGCAGGCAGCGACGTGATGCTGGCGCTCGACTGTGCCTCGACCGAATTCTTCAAGGACGGCAAGTACGTCTACGAAGGCGAGAAGAAGACCCGCTCGCGCTCCGAGCAGGCGAAGTACCTGCAGGATCTCGCCAACCGCTATCCGATCGTCTCGATCGAGGACGGCATGGCGGAAGACGACATGGACGGCTGGAAGGAACTGACCGATCTGATTGGTGGGAAGGTCCAGCTTGTCGGAGACGACCTGTTCGTCACCAATGTCATGCGGCTTGCCGATGGCATCAAGAAGGGCATCGGCAATTCGATCCTCGTCAAGGTCAACCAGATCGGCACCCTGACGGAAACGCTCGCCGCCGTGGAGATGGCGCACAAGGCGGCCTATACGGCCGTGATGTCACATCGCTCCGGCGAGACGGAAGACTCCACCATTGCCGACCTCGCGGTCGCCACCAATTGCGGGCAGATCAAGACCGGCTCGCTTGCGCGTTCCGACCGCACTGCGAAGTACAACCAGCTCCTGCGTATCGAGCAGCAGCTCGACAACCAGGCGATCTATGCGGGTCGCGCAGCACTTCGCGCATTGGCTTGATCCTGTCGCACTCGCGACAGGCTGGGCTCTCGCCAGATTGCTTGCTGCGTGATGCGATGACGTTAAAGCCCGGCCTCTGGCCGGGCTTTTGCATTGTTACTTTACCAGCCCGCGCCGGCAGTCATGAATGAATTTGTTCATGCCCCCGTTTGCGGTGCCGTGCTGACCCTGACTTCTGTCGAATCCGCGCGCATGCGCCAGATCGATGCATTCTTGCTTCGGGCGAAGCGGCTTTTTCTCTGCGTAGGCAACCGACGATCCAAGAACGAGCAACGCAACCGTGGCGGAAAGAGCCTTCATGTCGCAATCTCCTGACAGGCCGGGAAGGCTCGGCGCGCGTAGCCGGGGCTGACCAAGACAACATACCCACGTGACGGCAGCCTTGCCGGCGGGTTTTCATGCACTTGCATCTTTCGTGACGCGCACTAATGTGTGCGTCAGTCGAACCCTACTGCCTCATTGCTCGAAGGACGTGCTTATGCCCCATCAAGTTCTGGTCATCGTCGGAAGCCTTCGCAAGGAATCCTTCAGCCTCAAGATCGCCAATGCGCTGGCAAAGATGGCTCCAGCTTCGCTGAAGCTGAACGTGGCGACCCTGCATGGTCTGTCCTTCTTCAATCAGGACCTTGAAGCCAATCCGCCCGCGGACTGGCTGGCGTTCCGCGACAAGATCAAGGCGTCGGATGCGGTGATCTTTGTTACGCCGGAATACAACCGCTCGGTCTCCGGCGTGCTCCGGAATGCCATCGACGTGGCCTCGCGCCCTTCAGGACAGAGTGCGTTTCTGGGCAAGCCTGTCGGCATCATCGGCAACTCGCCGGGCCCGCTCGGCGGCGTCAGCGCGGCGATGGAATTGAAGCGCTCATTGCCGGGCATCACCGGGCCGATCCTGGGCCAACCGGAAATCTACCTGACACACGTCGGGAACTCGTTCAACGAGCAGGGCGAGGTGACAAGCGAGAGCTTCGGCAAGGTGCTGCACCAATATGGCGAGGCCTTCGCCGCGTTCGTTGAAAAGCAAAAGAAAGCTGCCGCGGCGTAAGGCATTAGCGCGGCATTAACCCTGCCGGGGCATCGTGCGCGGATGGTTTCTCGCGCACGATTCAAGGCGATCCTGACCGGCCTCGCGCTCTATGCGATCGCGGCCGGTTTCATCACCTATTTCGGCGTCAACGCCTATACCGGCCGCTACGGCCTCAATGCCCGCGTCGAGTTGGAAAAGGAAGCCGCCACGCTGACGACAGAGCTGGCCCGGCTCAAGGCCCAGCGCGCCGATGAAGAGAAACACGTTGCGCTTCTGCGCTCCGACCGTGTCGATCCCGATATGCTCGACGAAGAAGCGCGGTACCAGCTCGGCTACGCAAATCCGCGCGATCTGGTTCGTCTCCTCAATCGCTGAACTTGGAATATCGTACGCCACCTGTGGCATTGGCCGATGAGAGAAGAATCTTCTCTCATCGGGGCCTGCTGATATCTGCTTTCCAGCACGTTCTTATTTATTCGCTTGTGCATAAACAGGATGCAAAACGTATCCCCACAGGCGACGATAACGTCTCGATGTGACGCGATCGCAAAACAAACAACACAAATTTCAAAATCGCACGCGGGCGATGCCATAAATTTCAAGTCGCTGCGCTGCAAAATGTTTTGTAATCCTGCGGCGTTACGCGATCCTTCCACGCCGATCAGAGTTGGAGTAGAGAGGATTCATCGCCTCTCTTATCCGGACATCTCATGCCATCTGGAAAACCTTCGGCAGCCGCGACCAAGGGCACGTCGGCCAGTGCCGCCAAACTGGAATTCACCAAGGAGCAGGAGCTCACCGCGCTGCGCGACATGCTTCTGATCCGCCGCTTCGAGGAAAAGGCGGGACAGCTTTACGGCATGGGCGCGATCGGCGGCTTTTGCCATCTGTACATCGGACAGGAGGCCGTCGTGACCGGCATCCAGATGGTGTTGAAGCAGGGCGATCAGATCATCACCGGCTACCGCGATCACGGCCACATGCTGGCGACCGGCATGGACCCCAAGGGCGTGATGGCGGAATTGACCGGACGCCGCCACGGCTATTCCAAGGGCAAGGGCGGCTCCATGCACATGTTCAGCAAGGAGAAGCACTTCTACGGCGGCCACGGCATCGTCGGCGCGCAGGTGCCGCTCGGCACCGGATTGGCCTTCGCCAACCGCTACCGCAACAATGGCAATATCAGTGTTGCGTATTTCGGTGACGGCGCGGCCAACCAGGGCCAGGTCTATGAAAGCTTCAACATGGCCGAGCTGTGGAAGCTGCCGATCATCTATGTGATCGAGAACAACCGCTACGCGATGGGCACCTCGGTGACGCGCTCGTCCGCGCAGACTGACTTCTCCAAGCGCGGCATCGCGTTCAACATTCCGGGCGAGCAGGTCGACGGCATGGACGTGCGCGCGGTGAAGGCGGCGGCCGAGCGTGCCGCGGCGTGGTGCCGCGAAGGCAAGGGCCCTTACATTCTCGAAATGCAGACCTACCGCTATCGCGGCCACTCGATGTCCGACCCCGCGAAATACCGGACGCGCGAGGAAGTCGAGAAGGTTCGCCACGATCAGGACCCGATCGAGCAGGTGCGCAAGCGTCTGCTCGACGCCAAGGTCGATGAAGCGGAGTTGAAGAAGATCGACGCGGAAGTGCGCGAGATCGTCAACGAAGCCGCCGATTTCGCCCAGCACGATCCGGAGCCGGACGTGTCCGAACTCTACACCGACATTTACCGCTAAGCGCGAGCAACCGACCATGCCGATTCAAGTATTGATGCCCGCGCTCTCGCCCACGATGGAGAAGGGCAACCTTGCCAAGTGGCTGAAGAAGGAAGGCGATACCATCAAGTCCGGCGACGTCATCGCCGAGATCGAAACCGATAAGGCGACGATGGAAGTCGAGGCGACCGACGAAGGCACGCTCGGCAAGATCCTCGTGCCGGAAGGCACCGCCGATGTCGCCGTCAATACGCCGATCGCCACTATTCTGGCCGATGGTGAAAGCGCCGCCGATCTTGGCAAGGCGCCTGCCGCACCGGCACCCGCCCCGAAGGCGGACACAGCTCCAGCCGCAGCGCCTGCACCGGCTGCGCCGAAATCCGATGCCGCGCCTGCCGTACCGGCGAGTCAGGCCGCGCCCGATCCCGACATTCCGGCCGGCACCGAAATGGTGACGATGACGGTGCGCGATGCGTTGCGCGATGCCATCGCCGAGGAAATGCGCCGCGATGAAGACGTCTTCATCATGGGTGAGGAGGTCGCCGAATATCAGGGCGCCTACAAGATCACGCAGGGCATCCTGCAGGAATTCTCGGCGCGGCGCGTGATCGATACGCCGATCACCGAACACGGCTTCGCGGGCGTCGGCATCGGTGCGGCGATGGCAGGGCTGAAACCGATCGTCGAATTTATGACGTTCAACTTCGCCATGCAGGCGATCGACCAGATCGTCAACTCGGCCGCCAAGACGCTCTACATGTCCGGCGGGCAGATGGGGTGTTCGATCGTGTTCCGTGGCCCGAACGGCTCGGCGGCGCGCGTCGCGGCCCAGCACAGCCAGGACTATGCGGCGTGGTACTCGCAGATTCCGGGCCTCAAGGTGATCGCGCCTTACACGGCGGCCGATGCCAAGGGTCTGCTGAAGGCTGCGATCCGTGATCCGAACCCCGTGATCTTCCTCGAGCACGAAATTCTTTACGGCCAGAGCTTCGAAGTGCCGAAGCTCGACGACTACGTGCTGCCGATCGGCAAGGCGCGCATCGCACGCACCGGCCAGCACGTCACGCTGATCTCGTGGTCGCATGCGATGACGTGGACGCTGAAGGCCGCCGAGGAACTCGCCAAGGAAGGCATCGAGGCAGAGGTCATTGATCTTCGCACCATTCGTCCGATGGATACCGAGACACTGATCGCCTCGGTGCAGAAGACCGGACGCGCCGTGGTCGTCGAGGAAGGCTGGCAGCAGTCGGGCGTCGGCTCCGAAATCGCCGCACGGCTGATGGAGCATGCGTTCGATTATCTCGATGCGCCGGTCGCGCGGGTATCGGGCAAGGACGTGCCGATGCCTTACGCCGCCAATCTCGAAAAGCTCGCATTGCCGACGGTGGAGGAAGTTGTCGCCGCCGCCAAAGCCGTCTCATACCGCTAAGGGCAGGGTCCGGTCATGCCGATCAACATTCTGATGCCTGCTCTGTCGCCGACGATGGAAAAGGGCAACCTCGCCAAGTGGCTCAAGAAAGAGGGCGACAAGGTTTCCTCCGGCGATGTGATAGCGGAGATCGAGACCGACAAGGCGACGATGGAAGTCGAGGCGGTGGATGAGGGCACCATCGCAAAAATCCTGGTGCCGGAGGGCACCGCCGACGTGCCGGTCAATCAGGTGATTGCCGTGCTCGCTGGTGAGGGCGAGGACGTGAAGGCCGCCGCGAGCGGTGGTGGCGCATCCGCTCCGCCGCTGGAGGCCCCGAAAGCCGCTGAAGCGCCGAAGCCTGCGGCCGCACCGGCTGCAAAGCCGACGGCATCTGCCGCGCCAGCGCCAGCCGCGCCACAACCTGCGCCGGCCCATAGTAACGGCGCACGTACGTTTTCCTCGCCGCTGGCGCGCCGTCTTGCGAAGGAAGCGGGCATCGATCTGTCGCGCGTCACCGGCACTGGCCCGCATGGCCGCGTCGTCGCCCGCGACATCGACGAGGCGAAGTCCGGCAAGGGGTTGAAGCCTGCCGTCGCCGGTGGCGGTGCTGCGCCGTCCTACACGCCGGGTCCGAGCGATGCGCAGATACTGTCGCTGTTCAACAAGGACAATTACGAGGCGGTGCCGCACGATCAGATGCGCAAGGTGATCGCGCAGCGCCTGTCGGCGTCCGACCGCGACGTGCCGCAATACTACCTCACCTGCGATTGCGATATCGGCAAGCTCGTCGCCGCGCGCGAGGAGATCAACGGCCTTGCGCCTAAGGACAAGGATGGCAAGCCGGCCTACAAGCTTTCGGTCAACGATTTCGTCATCAAGGCTCTGGCGATGGCGTTGCAGCGCGTGCCCGATGCCAACGTGACCTGGACCGACGAGGCGATGCTGCGCCACAAGGTGTCGGACGTCTCGGTCGCGGTGTCGATTCCGACCGGGCTGATCACGCCGATCATCCGCAGCGCGCATGCGAAGTCGGTGGCGACGATTTCCAACGAGATGAAGGATCTCGCCGCGCGCGCCAAGGCACGCAAGCTCAAGCCCGAGGAATATCAGGGCGCGAGCACGGCGGTGTCGAACCTCGGCATGTACGGCATGAAGCAGTTCACCGCCGTCATCAACCCGCCGCAGTCGACCATTCTCGCGGTCGGCATGAGCGAGGAGCGGCCGGTGGTGCGGAACGGCAAGATCGAGATCGCGACCATCATGACGGTGACGCTGACCTGCGATCATCGCGCGATGGACGGCGCGCTCGGCGCGCAGCTTCTCAGCGCCTTCCGCCTGCTGATCGAAAACCCGGTCATGATGGTGGTGTGAGGCGCGCGCCTCGCACCCTGAGACACTCATGAAGTTTTTCGGCACGATCATCCTCGCAGCCATTGTTTCCGCGCTCCTCGGGGGCGTGGCGACGGTCGCGTTGTCATCGCTTGCGGCCTGCTGGCATGGCGGATGCGCTCTTAGCGGCACGCAGCAGCTCGCGCTGATGCCATTCTATGCGGCCCTTGGGGCTATCGTGTTCGCTGTCGCCGCGACCCGGAAGCAATGGCGCGAGGCCGTCTTCTATGCGCTGCGGCTGCTGATGCTGATCCCGGTCGTGCTTATCATCGTCGGCTTTGCGGCGGGGGCATCGCCCCGCGCCCATGCGAAATTCGAATTCGGTAACGCGTTGTTGCTTTCGATTCCATTCTGGGTCGTGATCGTCTCGCAATGGTGGCTGGTGCGCCGCGCGCTCGTCTTGCGTGAGGCCGTACGTTCGTAACGGGTTATCTTGTCGCAAAGGTGAGGTCGGCAATGCTGCGGAACGGTCGGTGGCTGCTGGCGGCCATTCTTGCACTGTCATTCACCGCCGCGAACGCGCAGGTGAAACCGAAGGTCGCCAAACTCGATGAGGCGCCGAGGACGGTTCTCTACATCGGCAACAGCTTCTTTTATTACAACAACAGCCTGCACAATCATGTGCTGAAGCTGGCAAATGCCGCCGATCCGGCTGCGCATTACAAGGCGACCTCCGCAACGATCAGCGGCTCAGGACTGAACTGGCACGATGTGGAGTCGCTCTTTTCGACCGATGGCATGGCATCCTATTCGTTCGTTGGCGACAACGAAGTCGTCATGAACACGCGCAACAAGAAGTTCGACGCGGCGATCATGATGGATTGCAGCCAGTGTCCGGTGCATCCGCAGCTCAAGTCGCTGTTCGGCGAGTCGGTGGCGAAGGACGCCGCGATCGTGCGCAAGCATGGTGCCGATCCAGTGCTGTTCATGTCGTGGGCATATGCCGACAAGCCGGAGATGACTGAGCAACTGGCGGAGGCCTACACCACCGCCGGCAACGACAACAACATGCTGGTGATCCCTGCCGGTCTCGCGTTCGCCCGCGCCAGGAAGGAGCGGCCCGATCTTGTCCTCAATGTCGAGGACAAGCGGCACCCGACGCTCGCAGGCACCTATCTCGCGGCCTGCACGGTACTGGCGTCGGTCTACAATCGCTCGCCCGTCGGCAATTCTTATCGCGCAGGCCTCGACGACAAGACCGCAGCCTTTCTGCAGAATATCGCGTGGGACACCGTACAGGATTATTACAGGAAGTAGGCCGCTGCCTGTCGTCTAGCTCGGCTCCAGTCCCCGCGCCTTGAACACCTTGACGGCTTCCGGCGAGGTCAGGAATTTCACGAAGGCCTCGGCGGAGGATTTCGCGGCTGTCGTGGCGCTGATGTCGGCGGCAAAATGCGTCACCTTGTTGAGCGGGCCGGGCAGCGCGCCGACGAGATCGACGCCCGTGGCGGACATCACTTCCGGCGTCTGCTGGATCGCGAGTTCGGCCTCGCCGCTCGCGACCAGATGGGCGGCGTTGCCGCCGGCCGGCGGATGCCTCGTTTTATCTTTCACCTGATCGGCGATGCCCATGCCCTCAATCATTTTGCCGACATAGACGCCGCTCGCGCCGCCCGCGGCGGGATTGGAGTAGGCGATGGTTTTGGCTTTCAGGAGCGTCGCCTTCAGGGCTTCCGGTGTCGAGATGTCGGGTTTCGGCGCGCCGTTTTTCACTACCATCGAGATGCCGGAGCTGGCCACCGGCGTGATGTGGCCGGATGTCTTGTTTTCCTTGCCCAGTGTTTCGAGGTTCGGCCGGGTCAGGATCATAACGTCGGCATGCTCGCCGGCCTGGATGCGCTTGGTCAGGGCGGCGGCGGTATTGAACGTGAAGTCCAGCTTGTCGCCGGTCTGTTTCTCATACGTCGGTGTCAGTTCTTTCAGGGCGGCCTGCACGCCGATGGTTGAGTAGACCTTCAGTTCGGCGGCCGTGGCCAGCCCTGTTTGCATGGCAAGGCAGACGGTGGCGGCGAGCAAGCTTCCAACCCGGATCATGACATTTCCCCCAGACGGTTTTGTTATTACGATAATTACAAACCGCGGTGTTTTGCGATGCAAGTCATGCCACCTGTCTTGATTGCGATTGTGGGGTGTGGGAGACCAAAGGCAGCACAACTTATCTTGATCGCAAGTGGAGAGCCCCGTGGCTGATACCTCATTCGACGTCGTTGTGATCGGCTCTGGCCCCGGCGGCTATGTCACCGCCATTCGCGCCGCCCAACTCGGCTTCAAAACCGCGATCGTGGAGAAGCAGCATCTCGGCGGCATCTGCCTCAACTGGGGATGTATCCCGACCAAGGCGCTGCTGCGCTCGGCGGAAATCTACCACTACATGCAGCACGCCAAGGATTACGGCCTGTCCGCCGAGAAAGTCGGCTACGACGCCAAGGCCGTGGTGCAGCGCTCGCGCGGCGTCTCCAAGCGCCTCAATGACGGCGTCGGCTTTCTGATGAAGAAGAACAAGATCACCGTGATCTGGGGCGAGGCGACGATCGATGCGCCCGGCAAGATCACGGTGAAGGGTGGCAGCGCTGATGCACCAAAGGGTGTGCTCGGTGCGGGCAGCTATCAGGCCAAGCATATCATCGTCGCGACCGGTGCGCGGCCGCGCGTACTGCCGGGTCTCGAGCCGGACAAGAAACTGGCCTGGACCTATTTCGAGGCGATGGTGCCCGAGAAGATGCCGAAGTCGCTTCTGGTGGTCGGCTCCGGAGCGATCGGCATCGAGTTCGCCTCGTTCTATCGCACCATGGGCGCGGAGGTGACGGTGGTCGAAGTGCTGCCGCAGATTCTGCCGGTCGAGGACGCGGAGATCGCAGGGCTTGCGCGCAAGCAGTTCGAGAAGCAGGGCATCCGCATCCTCACCGGTGCGAAGGTCACCAAGCTCGACAAGAAGACCGACAGCGTCACCGCCACCATCGAGGCTGGTGGCAAGACCGAGCAGATCACCGCCGAGCGCGTGATCTCGGCGGTGGGCGTCGTCGGCAACATCGAGAACCTCGGGCTTGAGAAGCTCGGCGTAAAGACCGACCGCGGCTGCATCGTGATCGACGGCTACGGCAAGACCAACGTGCCGGGCATCTACGCCATCGGCGACGTCGCGGGCCCGCCAATGCTCGCGCACAAGGCCGAGCATGAAGGCGTGATCTGTATCGAGGCGATCAAGGGCCTGCACCCGCATCCGATGGACAAACTTCTGATTCCCGGCTGCACCTATTGCCATCCGCAGGTGGCTTCCGTCGGCCTGACCGAGGCCAAGGCGAAGGAGGCGGGCAAGGATATCCGTGTCGGCCGCTTCCCCTTCGTCGGCAACGGCAAGGCAATCGCGCTCGGCGAGGATCAAGGTCTCGTCAAGGTGATCTTCGATAAGAAGACAGGTCAGCTTCTCGGCGCGCACATGGTCGGCGCGGAGGTCACCGAGTTGATTCAGGGCTACGTGGTGGCGATGAACCTCGAGACCACCGAGGAAGAATTGATGCACACCATCTTCCCGCATCCGACGCTGTCGGAGATGATGAAGGAAGCGGTGCTCGACGCCTATGGCCGCATGCTGAACATGTAAAATTGTAACTGCCCCCGGCGAAGGAGCGGACGTGCGCGGGCGTGGCGTCAAAACGGTCTGGGCCCGGGCGGTAGTTTTGACCGGCCTATCCTCCAGCGTCCTGGGCCAGCCCGTTCTTGCCGCCGAAAACTGCCGGGAGCCAGAGACCGGGACCCGGCAAATCCCGCTATTTTCACCACCCCTGAGCATGGCTGTCACCGGTGCCGGGCGGCTTCAATTCTATGCGGCGCCCGATGTCCGTTGCCCGACAAGCGGCATCTTCGTCATCCCGAAGGGTGCCCTGATCGCCTATGCCCAGTCTGCCGATGGCTGGTCATCCGTGATGTATTTGAACCCGAGAACCGGCGAGAGCGTCTCCGGCTGGGTCAGATCGGCCCGGTTGAAGGCGACAGGCACCGTCGGTCCGCGATGACGGCGGCACGCTGCACCGCACGCGGGCGGGTGGTTTTGGCGCAACAAATGTTGCGAAGCCGCCACAGTTTTTGAACATTTAACCCTCGTCGTAGTAAGCCCTTGCGCGCGCCGCGATTTGGCCACACGCCTCCATGAAATCGTGTTCATGTAGCGTGGATGCAGTGATCCGCCGCGTGACCATTGCGAAGGCCCGCTTTTTTCAGGGGTTTTGAGCGAAAGGGCTGCCGCGGCGAAGGTTTTGAGATGGACGCGAAGACCAACATCAAGTCGAGACTGCCCAGCCGCCATGTGACGGAGGGTCCGACCCGCGCTCCGCATCGCTCCTACCTATATGCCATGGGCCTCACCACCGAGCAGATCCACCAGCCGTTTGTCGGCGTGGCGACCTGCTGGAACGAGGCCGCGCCCTGTAACATTTCGCTGATGCGCCAGGCTCAAGCTGTGAAGAAGGGCGTCGCCTCCGCTGGCGGCACTCCGCGCGAGTTCTGCACCATTACCGTCACGGACGGCATCGCTATGGGCCATGAGGGCATGCGTTCCTCGCTGCCGTCACGTGAGGTGATCGCCGATTCCGTCGAGCTGACCATCCGCGGCCATTCCTACGACGCGCTGATCGGGCTCGCCGGCTGCGACAAATCCTTGCCCGGCATGATGATGGCGATGTGCCGCCTCAACGTGCCGTCGATCTTCATCTACGGCGGCTCGATCCTGCCCGGCAATTTCCGGGGGCAGCAGGTCACTGTGCAGGACATGTTCGAGGCGGTCGGCAAGCACTCGGTCGGCGAGATGTCGGACGCCGACCTCGACGAAATCGAGCGTGTGGCGTGCCCCTCGGCGGGCGCCTGCGGCGCGCAGTTCACCGCCAACACCATGGCGACCGTCTCCGAGGCCATTGGCCTCGCGCTGCCGTATTCGGCCGGTGCGCCTGCGCCTTACGAAATCCGCGATTCCTTCTGCGCCGCCGCTGGCGAGAAGGTCATGGAACTGATCGCCAAGAACATCCGCCCGCGCGAGATCGTGACCCGCAAGGCGCTGGAAAACGCCGCGGCCGTCGTCGCAGCCTCCGGCGGCTCGACCAACGCGGCGCTGCATTTGCCCGCCATCGCCCACGAGTGCGGCATCGAATTCGACCTGTTCGACGTGGCTGAAATCTTCAAAAAGACACCTTATGTCGCGGATTTGAAACCGGGCGGCCGTTATGTGGCCAAAGACATGTTCGAAGCTGGCGGCATCCCGCTGCTGATGAAAACGCTTCTGGATCACGGCTTCCTGCACGGCGACTGCCTGACGGTCACCGGCCGGACGATTGCCGAAAATCTGGCCAGCGTGAAATGGAATCCGCATCAGGATGTGGTGCGCCCCGCCGACAAGCCGATCACGGTGACCGGTGGCGTCGTGGGCATGAAGGGCAACCTCGCTCCCGATGGCGCGATCGTGAAAGTCGCTGGAATGTCCGTTCTGAAATTCACTGGGCCAGCGCGCGTCTTCGATTGCGAAGAGGACGCGTTCGAAGCCGTGGACAAACGGACCTACAAGGAAGGCGAGGTCATCGTCATCCGTTACGAGGGCCCCAAGGGCGGCCCCGGTATGCGCGAAATGCTCGCCACCACGGCGGCGCTTTACGGGCAGGGGATGGGAGCCAAGGTTGCGCTCATCACGGACGGCCGCTTCTCCGGTGCCACGCGCGGCTTCTGTGTCGGGCATGTCGGTCCCGAGGCTGCAGTCGGGGGCCCGATCGGCCTTATCCAAAATGGGGATATCATCGAACTTGATGCCGAGGCTGGCACACTCAATGTGAAGTTGAGCGACGCCGAACTGGCCGAGCGGCGCAAGGCCTGGAAACCGCGCGAAACCGGCACGGGTTCCGGGGCACTCTGGAAATACGCCCAACAGGTTGGACCTGCGATCAAGGGCGCGGTGACCCATCCAGGACGGGCGGGTGAGAAGAGTTGCTATGCGGATATTTAAGGGTGGCGTCATTGTTGCGTGTGCGACCGTCGCCGTTTTTGCGATGACCCGGACCTATGCCTTTGACGGAACGGTCGATCCCGACAGCGCGTCGGCGCCGCTCGGGGCGGTGACCACGTCTTCCGGCGTCGCGGTGGTGAAGAAGACCCTGCCTCCGAACAGCAATGCGCTGACCGCCCTGCAATATGCCGCCGAGGACGGACACGCTGCGGCACAGTGGAAGCTCGGCAAGATGTTTGCCGATGGCGTGGGCGTTGAGCGCAACGATCTGCGCGCCTTCGATTACTTCAGCCGGATCGCCAACCAGCACGCCGAGGATAGCCCGGGTGCGCCGCAGGCCAATATCGTGGCCAATGCATTCGTGGCGCTTGGGCGCTACTACACCACGGGTATCGCCAATTCCAATATCAAGCGTGACCCAGAGCGGGCGCGGGAGATGTTCTCCTACGCCGCGTCATATTTCGGTAGCGCCGAGGCGCAATACAGCCTCGCCCGGATGTATCTGGAAGGCAAAGGCATCCAGCGCGATGTGAAGTACGGCGTGCGCTGGCTCGGTCTTGCCGCGCACAAGGGTCAGCATGAAGCGCAGGCGCTGCTCGGCCAGATGTTGTTCAACGGCGATCATTTGCAGCGGCAGGCCGCGCGCGGCCTGATGTGGCTGACGCTCGCACAGGAAAGCGCCACGCCGGACGAGAAATGGATTCACCAGAGCTACAATGAGGCGCTTGCGAAGGCCTCGGAAGACGACCGCGCCATGGCCCTGCAGATGTTGCAGCGCTGGGTGCAGGGCCGCCGCGACTGATCTGTCATTCCGGACATAGCGCTCCTGCACGATGATCCGGAATCCCGCGCCGGTACCTTGAGATTCCGGGTTGGCTCGGTTCACTCGCGCCCCGGAATATCCCTTATCTAGAAATCCAGATCCGCCCACACCGGCACATGGTCCGAGGCTTTTTCCCAGCCACGCACATGCTTGTCGATGCCGGCGGCTTTGAGGCGGTCGCTCGCGGGCGGCGACATCAAGAGGTGGTCGATGCGGATGCCGTTGTTCTTCTGCCAAGCGCCAGCTTGATAATCCCAGAACGTGTACTGCTGTGGCGCGTCTGAGGTCGCGCGGAAGGCGTCCGTCAGACCGAGATTGAGCAGCGTCTGAAATTTGTCGCGGGTTTGCGGCAGGAACAGCGCGTCTTCAAGCCAGGCCTGCGGATTGTAGACGTCGGCGGGGGTCGGGATGACGTTGAAATCCCCCGCAAGCACGAACGGTTCTTCCGACTTCAGCCGCTCACGCGCATAGTCGATCAGCCGGTCCATCCATCGCAGCTTGTACGGATATTTTTCCGTGTTCACCGGATTGCCGTTCGGCAGATACAGACAGGCAAGGCGGAAGGTACCGTCCTTGTGCGACACGACGCCTTCGAGAAAGCGGGCGTGAAGGTCCTCGGGATCACCCGCGAGCTGCGGCCTGGTTTCTTCGAAGCGATATTTCGACAGTAGCGCGACGCCATTGAAGGTCTTCTGCCCGTGCGTCACGACATTGTAGCCGAGCGCTTCGATCGGCTCGCGCGGAAATGCCTCATCGAGGCATTTGATTTCCTGCAGGCAGACGAGATCGGGCTCGCGCTCTTTGAGCCATGTCAGCAGATGGTCGAGGCGCTGGCGCACCGAGTTGACGTTCCATGTCGCGATTCGCATGGGCGGCGTCAGATCGAGAAGCTGGTGCCGCAGCCGCAGGAAGCGGTGGCGTTCGGATTGTTGACGCGGAACGAGGCGCCGATCAGGTCGTCGACGAAGTCGAGTTCGGAGTCCGCGAGGAACGGAGCCGAGGAGGGGTCGACCAGCACCACGGCGTTGTCGCGCACGATCACCAGATCATCCTCGGCCTGGGTCTTGTCGATGTCGAACTTGTACTGGAAGCCGGAGCAACCGCCGCCTTCAACGCTGATGCGCAGCTTGGCGCCGTCGCCTTCGCCCTTGAGGATTTCGCCGATCCGCCGCGCCGCCCGCTCGGAAATTGTCACATTCGCGGTCACGTCCGCTCTCCCTCAGAATCCGAAAGTTTGAATCTGTTCCCGTCCATAGTTAAGTACTCGCCACGCCAGAATCAAACGCCAAAGGAGCGTCCCCAATGTCCGTGGGACGGGCGGCGCCTGCCGCACCTTACCGCTGCGACCCCGATTTGAGCCGCGGCCGCCGCTTCAATGAGCCGCCGAGCCGCCACCGCAGCGCCTTTCGCCGCGATTGCGACCGGGTGATCCATTCGACCGCGTTCCGCCGCCTCAAGCACAAGACGCAGGTGTTCATCTTCCATGAGGGTGACCATTACCGCACCCGGCTGACCCACTCTCTGGAGGTGGCGCAGATCGCCCGTGCGCTGGCACGCCAATTGGGTCTGGACGAGGACCTGACCGAAACGCTGGCGCTGGCGCACGATCTTGGCCATCCGCCATTCGGCCATGCGGGCGAGCGCGCGCTCAATGCCTGCCTGAAGGATCACGGCGGCTTCGACCACAACGCGCAGTCGCTCCGCGTCGTCACCTCGCTGGAGCGCCGCTATCCGGCCTTCGACGGGCTGAACCTCACCTGGGAATCGCTCGAGGGTATCGTCAAGCACAACGGCCCGCTGATGGATCGCGACGGCAAACCGCTCGGGCCTTATGCGGCTCATGGCCTGCCGATTGGGATCACAAACTACAACGCCTCGCATGACCTTGAATTGTCGTCCTACGCCTCGCTGGAGGCGCAAGTCGCGGCGATCTCCGACGACATCGCCTACAATGCTCATGACATCGATGATGGTCTGCGCGCGGGCCTGTTCACTATCGCCGACCTCAACGCCATTCCGCTGATCGCCGATCTCAATGGACGGATCGTTTCGCGTTTCCCTGGCATCGACGAGGCGCGACACGGGGCCGAACTCGTACGCGAATTGATCTCGTACTGGATCGAATCCGCGTTCTCCGAGACGATGCGGCGGATCGCGGGGGCCGCGCCCCAAACCGTGGAGAACGTGCGCCATGCTGATGGCCCGCTTGTCGCCTTCAACCCGAAGGCGAGGGCGGCGGAGCAGGCGATCAAGGCTTTCCTGTGGGAGCACATGTACCGCCACGAACGGGTGGTGCGGGTGATGACGGAAGCCGAGGGTGTCGTCGCCGACCTGTTCGAGCGCTACAGCCGCCATCCGGATGACCTGCCTGCCGACTGGGCGCATGGGGATGTGGACGGCGACGAGGAGGCGGCGAGGCGGATCGGCAATTTCATCGCCGGAATGACCGACCGCTATGCCATCACCGAGCACCAGCGCCTCTTTGACTCGACCCTCGAATTGCGTTAGGCGCGCAGGGAAATCCGGCCGATTATGGCCGCCGTTACAGGAGATTCGCGTTGTCCGTCCCGACCCATCCAGACCATCTTTTTGCAGACATTCTGGGCCGGGTTCATGGCGTCTGCCGCGATCTGATGACCGAGGGCGTGCTGCCGGAGGGCATTGATCTGTCGCGCATTGTGGTCGAGCCGCCCAAGGACGCGACCCATGGCGATATGGCGACCAACGCGGCCATGGTGCTTGCCAAAGAGGCCAAGGCGAAGCCGCGTGATCTTGCCGACAGGATCAGCGACAAGCTGCGTACCGATCCGCTGGTGCTGGCAGTAAGCGTCGCTGGGCCGGGCTTCATTAACCTGACGCTGAAGAATGAGGCGTGGTTCGAGGCGCTGCGCACGGTGCTGCGCACGGGCGAAGGCTATGGCCGCTCGCACGTCGGTGCGGGTGAGAAGGTCAACGTCGAATACGTCTCCGCCAACCCGACCGGGCCGATGCATGTCGGCCACTGCCGGGGTGCCGTGTTCGGTGACGCGCTCGCGACGTTGCTGGCGTCGGCGGGCTATGCGGTCACGAAGGAATATTACATCAATGATGCCGGCGCGCAGGTCGATGTGCTCGCGCGGTCGGCGCACCTGCGCTATCGCGAGGCGCTGGGTGAGACCATCGGTGAGATTCCCGAGGGGCTTTATCCCGGCGATTATCTGAAGCCGGTGGGCGAGGCGCTTGCGCGTGAATACGGCGACAAGCTTGTAAAGCAGCCGGAGGCAGAGTGGTTGCCGCTGGTGCGCGACAAATCCATCGCGATGATGATGGAGATGATCCGGGGCGATCTAGCGGCCCTCAACATCAAGCATGACGTGTTCTTCTCGGAGCGCTCGCTGATCGCGGGCGAGACCGATCAGGTCGGCGCGACCATCGCGGGACTTCGCGCCAAGGGCGATGTCTATGAAGGCCGCCTGCCGCCGCCGAAGGGTACGCCTGTCGAGGATTACGAGGATCGCGAGCAGACGCTGTTCCGTGCCACCGCGTTCGGCGACGACGTCGATCGCCCGCTGAAGAAGTCGGACGGCTCCTACACCTATTTTGCCTCCGACATCGCCTATCACAAGAACAAGTTCGACCGCGGTTTCCGCAACATGGTGGACGTGTGGGGCGCTGATCATGGCGGCTACATCAAGCGCGTGCAGGCGGCAATCAAGGCGGTGACGGCGGGCGAGGGCGAACTCGACGTCAAGATCGTCCAGCTCGTGCGGCTGTTGCGCAATGGCGAGCCTGTGAAAATGTCGAAGCGCGCCGGGGACTTTGTGACGCTGCGTGAAGTGGTGGATGAAGTCGGTTCCGACGCCGTGCGCTTCATGATGCTGTTCCGCAAGAACGACGCGGTGCTCGATTTCGATCTCGCCAAGGTGCTGGAACAGTCCAAGGACAATCCGGTGTTCTATGTGCAGTACGGCCACGCGCGGGGGCATTCGGTGTTCAAGAACGCCCGCGCCACGGTTCCCGATCTGCCCGAGGATGACGGCAAGCGGCGCGCCTGGCTCGGCTCGGCCGAGGTGGAACGGCTTAACGACCCGGTCGAATTGTCGCTGATCCGGCAGCTTGCCTTGTTCCCGCGCACGCTGGAATCCGCCGCGCTGGCCCACGAGCCGCACCGCATCGCGTTTTATCTCTATGATCTTGCAAGCGAGTTTCACGCGCTCTGGACCAAGGGCCGGGATGCGCCTCATTTACGCTTCATTATGGAGAATGATGCTGGAATTACCACCGCGCGACTTGCCTTGGTTCAAGGCGTCGTCTCGGTTCTGGCATCTGGCCTCGCCGTCCTCGGCGTCCATGCTCCGAACGAGATGCGATAAAGGTGGCTGTCTGTCCACACGGGGATGACGTGGCGGCAGCCAGGAACGGCAAACTGGATTATGTTGCGTGAGTCTGCCGTCTCCGCAGGGGATGCGAGATCACATGTCTGATCGTTACCGTGACAGGCCGTTTCCGCCCGATGATCGGGATTATAACCATGCGCCTCATCAGCAGGGCGCGGACGACCCGCTGGCGGAACTTGCCCGCCTGATCGGCCAGACCGATCCATATTCCAGTTTTGGCCGCCATGCGGCCCAGCCCGCTCCCGCTCATGAGGAGCCGGCTTACGACGATCAGCCCGATCCGCACGACGATATGGGCTACGATCCTCACCACGACGATCCGCCGCTGCCGTCATGGATGCGCCCGCGCGATCCTGCACCGCAGCCCGCGCCCGCGCGCGACGATTACAACTATCCAGCCACAACGTCCGAGCACACCTACAATCGCCATTCGGGCTACAGGCTCGGCTATGAGGTGTCGCGGTTCGATTCTCAGCAGGAAGCGGACGCCTCCTACGCAGAGAGCGGCCAGAACCATTACGATGATGGCGGTTATCGCCAGGATGCTTATGGGCGAGCCGCTTATGGGCAGGGCACTTACGCGCAGGATGGTTATGCTCAAGGCGGCTATGACCAGAGCCAGTATGGTCAGGGTCAGGACCGTTACGATCAGGTTCTTTACGGCGAGCAGCCCCTTCAGCGGCAGGGCGGTGCGCCTTATGCCGCCTACGATCAGGGCTATGACGAAGATGCCTACGATCAGCATTATGCGGACGAGTCGGAGCAGCCGAAACGCCGCGGTGGCATGATGACGGTTGCGGCCGTGCTCGCGCTGGCCGTGCTCGGCACCGCGGGGGCTTATGCCTATCGCTCGATCGCAGGTTCGCCGCGCAGCGGGGAGCCCCCGATCATCAAGGCCGACTCCAGCCCGAACAAGGTCATTCCCGAAAGACAGGCGAGCGAGAAACAGATTTACGATCGCGTCGGCGACAAGTCCGGCGAGCGGATGGTGTCGCGCGAGGAACAGCCGGTGGATGTTGATGCCCGTTCCGGCGGGCCGCGCGTGGTATTCCCGCCGCTGACCCAGAATCCGTCGCCGCCGTCCGGCGCATCGGTTTCGCCTGCGGTTCGCCCCACCGGGCCGGGGGTCGCCAACGGAACCTTGAGCGGGGAGGTCCCGCGCCGGATCCGTACGGTCAGCATCCGCCCGGACCAGACCGACGCGACGAATGCGGCGCCGCCGCCTGCGCCCCCGCCGGTTCAATCGACAGCGGCAAGGGCTCCGGCGGCTGCTCCTTCCAACGCGCCACTCGCTCTTTCGCCTCAGGCGGCCCCTCAGGCCACTGAGACGCGCTCGCGCGTCGCTTCGCTGGCGGCCCCGGCGGGCGTGCCCACGGCGTCCGGCTCTTACGTGCAGGTCTCCTCGCAGCGCTCGGAAGCCGATGCAATGACCTCCTACAAGGTGCTGCAGGGCAAATATCCGGGTATCCTCGGTTCGCGTCATCCAACTGTGCGCCGCGCGGATCTCGGCTCCAAGGGGGTCTACTACCGCGCCCTCGTGGGCCCGTTCGCCTCGACCGAGGAGGCCACCCATTTCTGCGTGAACCTGCAATCGGCAGGGGGTAAGTGCATCGTCCAGAGGAATTAGCGGCCGTTTCCTTGACCCTTGAGGCGGCCACGGGCTAATCGCCCCTGATGGCCGTCCGCGCTTTCATTACCGGCATCTCCGGCCCCGTCCTGACCGACGGGGAACGCACGTTCCTGCGCGCGGAACAGCCATGGGGCTTCATTCTATTCAAGCGGAACGTCGAGAACCCGGCGCAAGTTGCTGCACTGGTTGCAGAGTTACGCGCCGCCGTGGATCGCCCCGACGCACCCGTGCTGATTGATCAGGAAGGTGGACGGGTGCAGCGGCTCGGCCCGCCGCATTGGCCGCGTTATCCGGCCGGGGCTGTGTTCGGTGCGTTGTATGACCAATTGCCAGAAAAGGGCCTGCGGGCGGCCTGGCTGTCGTTGCGCCTGATCGCGGCCGATCTCGCTGCCCTCGGCATCAGCGTCGATTGCCTGCCGCTGGCCGACGTACCGGCGGCCGGGGCCGACGCGGTGATCGGTGATCGCGCCTACGGCACCACCCCTGAGAAAGTTGCAACCATCGCGCGAGCGGTCGCGGATGGATTGCGTGATGGTGGTATCCTACCTGTCTTGAAACACATTCCCGGCCATGGCCGCGCCACCGCGGACAGCCACCTGCGGCTGCCGACCGTTGATACGCCGCGCGCGGAACTGGAACGCACCGATTTCGTGGCATTTTCGCAGCTTTCGGATCTGCCGATGGCGATGACCGCACATGTTGTGTTTAGCGCCCTCGATGCCGCCCAACCGGCGACCACTTCTGCGACAATCATTGCTCAAGTGATTCGCGGCGCGATGAACTTCCAAGGCTTGCTGATGAGCGATGACGTCTCGATGAATGCGCTGAACGGCTCGATCGCCGAGCGCACCCGCGCGAGCCTCAAGGCGGGGTGCGACGTCGCGCTTCATTGCAACGGCAAGATGGACGAGATGCGCGCGGTGGCAAGTGAGGCACCCCTGCTCGCGGGCGAGGCGCTGCGACGGGCCGACCGTGCGCTGGCGGCACGCAGGCCGCCGCAGCCGTTCGACCGCGACAGTGGCCGCGCGGAGCTTGATGAACTGATCGCACAGGCGGGGATCGCATGAGCGCCGAGATTTTATCCTTCGAGACCGGGCAGCCTGCCGTCAGCGCCGAGCGCGCGCAGGACGAGCCGGCGCTGGTTGTCGATGTCGAGGGCTATGAAGGCCCGCTCGATCTTCTGCTTGCGCTCGCCCGCCAGCAGAAGGTCGACCTCGCCAAGATTTCCATTCTGGCGCTGGCCGACCAGTATCTGGTTTTCATCGAGGCGGCCCGCAAGCTGCGGCTCGAACTTGCCGCCGATTATCTGGTGATGGCGGCGTGGCTTGCGTATCTCAAATCGCGCCTGTTGCTGCCCGAACCGCCGACGCCCGATGGGCCGAGCGCCGAGGACATGGCGAGCGCACTCGCCAATCGCCTGCGCCGCCTCGAACAAATTCGCGAAGCCGCTAACCGTCTGATGACGCGCCCGCAATTCCGCCGCGACATCTTCCCGCGCGGGCTGCCGGAGCAGATTGCGCAGATCAAGCATCCGCAGTGGAATGCGACGCTTTATGATTTGCTGTCGGCCTATGCCGCGCAACGCCAGCAGCATGTGCTCGCGAGCGTGCATCTGGCGCGGCGCACAGTCTGGTCGCTCGCAGAAGCGCGTGCTTCGCTGGAGCGGCTTGTCGGCGTCGCCGAGGACTGGAGCAGGCTCGACGAATATCTCGTGTCCTATGTGATCGATCCCTCGCAGCGCGCCACGGTGATGGCCTCGAGCTTCGCGGCGGCGCTCGAACTGGTGCGCGAAGGCATCGTCGATATTCACCAGCAGAACGCGTTCGCGCCGATCTATTTTCGTAAGCATGCGGCCGCCGGGCAGGGTGCACCCGAACCGCAAGCACCGGTCGAGTAAGTGGAAGAAGGAGACTCCGTCATGGCCACCAGTCTGGCTACCAAACCCGTCGAGGACACTGATCCCTCGCACGAGACGGCCGAATCCTCGCCCGAGACGGCTGTGCGCCCCGAGGAGTTGCGTCTTCTCGAAGCGATGCTATTCGCCTCCACCGAGCCGCTCGATGTGGCTTCGCTCGCCAAGCGCCTGCCGGAGGATGCGGACGTGAAGGCGCTGCTCGAACAGTTGCAGGCCGATTACGCGATGCGCGGCGTCAACCTCGTGCGCGTCGCCAATAAGTGGACGTTCCGTACCGCCGCCGACCTGTCGTGGCTGATGACGCGCGAGAGCACCGAGACGCGGCGCCTGTCGCGTGCTGCGATCGAGACGCTCGCGATCATCGCCTATCACCAGCCGGTGACGCGCGCCGAGATCGAGGAAATCCGTGGCGTCATCACCTCGAAGGGCACGCTCGACGTGCTGCTGGAGACGGGCTGGATTCGTCCGCGCGGTCGCCGCAAGACGCCGGGCCGTCCGCTGACCTTCGGTACCACTGAGGCATTCCTGTCGCAGTTCAGCCTGGAGCAGTTGGGCGATCTGCCTGGGCTCGACGAATTGAAGGGTTCTGGTCTGCTCGATACCCGCCTGCCTACTGGCTTCAGCGTGCCGTCGCCGTCTGACGATCCGGCGCTGCGCGACGACGAGGAGCCGCTGGAATCGGGCGACGAGCTGCAACTGACGCTGGCGCCGATCCCGGACCCGGAAGAGCCCAATTCCGGGGAATCCACGGGAGCGTGATCGGGTTCGCGTGTAACGCGCGCCGTCTCACCCGCGTAGACCTGTCGAAGCCCGTGACGGATGTGATGCCGTGATGGGCCCGTGCGATCAACGCGAGTCCTGAAAATGCTTCTTTTCGTCCTGGCCTATCTCGGCGGCGTGCTGACCATCATCAGCCCCTGCATTCTCCCCGTTTTGCCGTTTGTGTTTGCGCGAGCCGACCGGCCGTTTCTCAAGAGCGGCCTGCCGATGCTGATTGGCATGGCGCTGACGTTTGCCGCCGTCGCGACGCTCGCGGCCGTGGCCGGCGGATGGGCGGTCGCGGCCAATGAATATGGCCGGATCGCGGCCCTGGTGCTGCTGGCCTTGTTCGGCATCGCGCTGTTGTTTCCCGCCATCGCGGATCGCGCAACGCAGCCGCTGGTCGCGCTCGGCGGGCGGCTGTCGCAATCGGCGGACGGCTCGGGCGGCTTTTTGCCGTCGCTGCTGCTCGGTGTCGCGACAGGGTTACTGTGGGCGCCATGTGCGGGGCCGGTGCTGGGATTGATCCTGACCGGCGCGGCGCTACAGGGCGCCAATGTCCAGACCACCTTCCTGCTGCTCGCCTATGCGGCGGGTGCGGCGACATCGCTTGCGCTGGCGCTGTTGATTGGCGGGCGTGTGTTCACGGCGATGAAGCGCTCGCTTGGTGCTGGCGAATGGGCGCGGCGTGGCCTCGGCGCGCTGGTGCTTGTCGCTGTCGCCGCCATCGCGCTCGGTGTCGACACCAACTATCTCACCAATGTCTCGCTGGCGCAGACCTCCGCCGTCGAACAGGCGCTGATCGACAAATTGCGCGGGCCGGACAACACCGCGATGGCTCCCGCGGGCGGAGCGATGCAGCCCAACCCGTCGATGATGAAGGCGAATGCGCCACAAGAGAGCGCCGGCGCGTTGCCGGTGGAAGGCCAGCTTCCTTCGCTCGACGGCGCGGTGGAATGGTTGAACTCGAAGCCGCTGACGGCGGAAGCCTTGCGTGGCAAGGTGGTGCTGGTCGATTTCTGGACCTATTCGTGCATCAACTGTCTGCGCACCATTCCCTATGTCCGCGCTTGGGCGGAGAAGTACAAGGACGATGGCCTCGTGGTGATCGGCGTGCACACGCCGGAATTCGCTTTCGAAAAGCAGCCGGCCAATGTCAAAAAGGCGCTGGGCGATCTGAAGATCAACTATCCCGTCGCGATCGACAACAATTACAGCATCTGGCGCGCGTTCAATAACATGTACTGGCCCGCGCATTACTTCATCGATGCGCAGGGCCGTATCCGCCATCACCATTTCGGCGAGGGCGAATACGCCAAGTCCGAAGAGGTGATCCGGCAGTTGCTGCGCGAGGCGGGAAAGAATGTTCCCGAGCAGCGGGTGGATGTGCGCGGCACCGGCGCGGAAGCGGCGCCCGACATGGCCAACATCAAATCGCCAGAGACCTATCTCGGCTACGACCGTGCGGAGAATTTCATGTCGCCGGGCGGCGTGGCGCGGGACGAAAGCCACGATTACGAGGCGGGGGTGCTCAAGCTGAACGACTGGTCGCTTGCGGGAAAGTGGACCGTCGATCCCGAGAATGTCGCGCTTGATGCGGCGGGGGGTGCGATCCGCTACCGTTTCCATGCCCGCGACCTGCATCTCGTGCTCGGGCCTGGAATGGACGGCAAGCCCGTCCGTTTCAAGGTGACCGTCGATGGCGCCAGTCCCGGAGCGGATCATGGCGTCGATACCGACGCCAACGGCGAAGGAATTGTGACCGAACAGCGGCTCTATCAGCTTGTCCGCCAGCAAGGCGAGGTGCGCGACCGGGCTTTTGAAATCCAGTTCCTCGATCCCGGCGTGCAGGCCTTTGCCTTCACCTTTGGTTGAAGGAGGAGCGCGTTTTCTGTCCTGATTTTAACGATCCGGGCAATGAGGGCCGCCGAAACGCGGCCTGAACGTCGCAATCCGGCTTAAGTCCTTGTTTTCGGACCTTCCAACGCCTAGGTTCGAGGCCAATTGGCCGGTCCAGCCGGCAAAGCGTTCAGGTGGAGGACACTATGGGTTCGATGAGCATTTGGCACTGGATCGTCGTCATCGGCGTGGTCCTTCTGTTGTTCGGTCGCGGCAAGATTTCCGACCTGATGGGCGACGTCGCGCAGGGCATCAAGGCCTTCAAGAAGGGCATGGCTGACGACGACAAGCCGGCCGAGAAGTCCGAGCCGGTTAAGACCATCGACAGCACCACGACGCCGCAGGCAAACGCGCAGCGCCATGATGTCGGCAGCAACGCCGTCTGAGCGACGCCGGACTTAAATCGCGACAGCGAAGCGGCGCTCACGCGAAGCGGAATGATTCATGTTCGACATCGGGTGGAGTGAACTGGTCGTCATCGGCGTGGTTGCGCTGATCGCCATCGGTCCGAAAGAACTGCCCGGCGTATTGCGTATGATCGGGCAGTGGGTCGGCAAGGCCCGGCGCATGGCGTCCGACTTCCAGGGCCAGTTCAACGAGGCGATGCGTGAGGCCGAAATGGCCGACATCAAGAAGTCGTTCGACGACATCAGCGCCGCATCGCGCGATCTGCACCCGACGAAACTGCTGGCCTCGCTGGAAGAACATGCCCGCGAGCGTGAGCAGGAAGAACAACGCACCGCGCAGGCCACCTCCGATACGCCTGTTTCCGAACCTGCGCCGCCCGAACCGACCGAGACGGCAGCAACGCCTGTCGAAGGACAGGCGCCCGCGCTGATGAAAGAGACCCCAGACGCGCCGCCCACCGCGCCGGAATCCAAAGCCTCATGAGCGCCGAAGACATCGAATCCAGCAAGGCGCCATTGATGGAGCACCTGATCGAGCTGCGTTCGCGGCTCATCAAGGCGCTGCTCGGCTTCGCCCTCGCTTTCATCCTTTGCTTCGTGTTCGCCAAGCAGATTTACAACGTGCTGGTGTGGCCGTTCGTGTGGGTCGCGGGGCCGGAGAATTCGAAATTCATCTACACGGCGCTGCTGGAATACTTCATCACCCAGCTCAAGCTCGCGCTGTTCGGTGCGGGATTCATCTCGTTTCCGATCGTGGCGACCCAGATCTACAAATTCGTGGCGCCCGGCCTCTACAAACATGAACGCGGCGCGTTCCTGCCATATCTGATCGCGACCCCGATCTTCTTCGTGCTCGGCGCGCTGCTGGTCTATTTCCTCGTGCTGCCGATGCTGATCCGCTTCTCGCTCGGCATGCAGCAGATGGGCGGCGCGGAGACGGCGCAGATCGCGCTCCTGCCCAAGGTCGGCGAATATCTGTCGCTGATGATGTCGCTGGTGTTTGCCTTCGGCGTCGCGTTCCAGTTGCCGGTGGTGCTGACGCTGCTCGGGCGCATCGGGGTGCTGACGGCGGCGCAACTGCGGAGCAAGCGGCGGTATTTCATTGTCGTCGCTTTTATCATCGCGGCGGTCCTGACGCCGCCCGACGTCATCAGTCAGGCCTCGCTCGCGGTACCACTCCTGATCCTCTACGAGGGCTCGATCATCGCTGTCTCGATTGTCGAGAAGAACGTGGCCAAGCGAAAGGCGGCCCAGACGCCGCCGGAAGCGCCGTCCGAGACGCCGCCAGCGCTGCCGCCGGCCGAATAAGACCCGGCCTGTCTGCTTTGCTATTCTTGCGGAAACCCCTGCGATTCGGGCTTCCGCGCGCCGCCGAGTTGTTCTAACCCCACCGTATTCTGACAGCCGCGGCCACTTCCGGCCTGCGACGGATATCCGCCATGCATGACATTCGATCCATTCGCGACAATCCTGCCGCCTTTGATGCGGCCCTGAAGCGCCGGGGCCTCGAGCCAATGGCGGAAGCATTGCTAGCGATTGATGAACAGCGACGTGTAGCGATTGGTCATCTGGAACGAGCATTAGCTCGTCGTAACGCTGCTTCAAAGGAGATCGGAGAAGCGAAAAAGAAAAAAGATGACGCCCGCGCTGAAGACCTGATGATTGAGGTTACGCAGCTCAAGGCCATCATACCCGAGTTGGAGAAGACACCGAGAGAACTTGAGACCAAATTGCATGTTGTGCTTGCTGGAATTCCGAACCTGCCGCTCGACGAGGTGCCGGATGGCGCCGATGAACACGGTAACGTGCAGCACCACGTTTATGGTGAGGCGCGCAGCTATGCGTTCAAGCCGAAGGAACATGTGGAGCTCGGCGAAACCCTCGGCTTCATGGACTTCGAGACGGCGGCGAAGCTGTCCGGTGCGCGTTTCGTCGTTCTGAAAAGGGGATTGGCGCGCCTCGAACGAGCCATCGGTCAGTTTTTTCTCGATGTGCACACCGGCGATCATGGGTACACCGAAGTCAATCCGCCGCTATTGGTGCGCGACAATGCGATGTTCGGGACCGCTCAGTTGCCGAAGTTCGCTGAAGATCAGTTTTTTGCTCTCGGAGCGGTGCCAACGAAAGTCGCTCTGAGAGAGTATAAACGGATTCGGAAAGAGGCTGACGAGCGGTTAGGTAAGGTCGACAAAGTTGCCCGATCAGATGCAGAACGGAAATTAATGAAGAGCTATCTGAGAATGGGGATGGCTTTAGCTCGTGAAAATTTGATGAGAAGTGCAAGACGTTGGCTCATCCCCACTGCCGAAGTGCCGCTGACAAATCTCGTTCGTGAATCCATTCTCGACGAAAAAGAACTGCCGATGCGCCTCACAGCGCTGACGCCGTGCTTCCGCGCGGAAGCAGGTGCTGCGGGACGTGATACGCGCGGCATGATCCGCCAGCACCAGTTCACCAAGGTCGAACTCGTCTCGATCACGACGCCGGAAGAGTCGAAGAACGAGCACGAGCGCATGTTGTCGTGCGCGGAAGAAGTGCTGAAGCGTCTCGGCCTGCATTACCGCGTGATGACGCTGTGCACCGGCGACATGGGCTTCGCGTCACAAAAGACCTACGACATCGAAGTCTGGATGCCGGGGCAAGGCGAGAACGGCATGTACCGCGAAATCTCATCCTGCTCGGTGTGCGGCGATTTTCAGGCGCGGCGCATGGATGCGCGCTATCGCGGGTCCGACAACAAGCCGCGCTTCGTGCACACGCTGAACGGCTCGGGCACGGCGGTCGGCCGCGCGCTGATCGCGGTGATGGAGACCTATCAGCAGGAGGACGGTTCGATCACGGTACCGGACGTGCTGCAGCCTTACATGGGCGGTCTGAAGGTGATCGCGAAGGATAATTGAGACGATGCGCATTCTCTGCACGAACGACGACGGCATTCACGCGCCGGGCATCAAGGTCAATGAGGAGATCGCACGGCAATTGTCGGACGATGTCTGGATCGTGGCTCCCGAGCTCGATCAGTCAGGCGTGTCGCATTCGCTGTCGTTGAACGATCCGCTGCGGTTGCGCGAGATCGACGACCGGCATTTCGCGGTGCATGGCACGCCGACCGATTGCGTCATCATGGGCTCGCGCCATGTGCTGCCGGGCTGGCCGGATGTGGTGATCTCCGGCGTCAACAAGGGGCGCAATGTCGCGGAGGACGTTGTCTATTCGGGCACCATTGCGGGCGCGCTGGAAGGCACCATTCTCGGTCTGCCGTCATTCGCGTTGTCGCAGGAATTCGGCGGACGGGAAAACCGCAACAAGCCGATGTGGGACGTTGCGCGCGCTTATGGCGCCGACATCATCCGCAAGGTGATGAAGCTCGGCGTGCCGCACGATACCGTCATCAACATCAACTTCCCTGCCTGCCGCCCTGAGGAAGTGAAGGGCATCGTGGTGGCGCGGCAGGGCAAGCGCAATCAGGGGTTTTTGCGCATCGATGGGCGCGAGGACGGTCGCGGCAATCCGTATTACTGGATTGGCTTCCAGGCTTTCGAGAAAATCGACCCGCCGGGTGAGGGCACGGATCTGGCCGCGCTCGATGACAACTACGTTTCGGTCACGCCGCTTCGGCTCGACCGCACCGATGTCATGTTCGCGGAAGAATTGAAGACGTTGTTCTGAAGTTACGCGGCTTCGCCGCGCAGCGTGACCTCGATCATCTTCGCCAGCGTTTCCATCTGGAATGGCTTCTGAAGCGCAGGGCGGTCGCGGAATTTTTCCGGCAATCCCTGCACGCCATAGCCGGTGGCGAATACGAACGGACGATTGCGCATCTGCACGGCTTCGGCGACCGGAGAGATCACCTTGCCGTTGACGTTGACGTCGAGAATGGCGATGTCGAAATTGGTGCACTGAACGAGACGCACAGCTTCATCGATATCGCCTGCCTCGGCGGCGACATGATAGCCGAGTTCCTCGAGCATGTCGGAGACCATCATCCTGATCATGACTTCGTCTTCGACCAGGAACACAGATCGACGCCGTTCGCCGCTGCTCGCCATTCCATCCCCGCCTGCCGGACCGGTACGATCCGCGGGCGGGATCATAAGAGGGTTTCAGCAGTTCGTCACCTGTTCTTGTTCCATTGGCTAAATGGAAAGTAGGCAAAAACCATTACTGACGGAGAATCCGATATAACTTATGTTTATCGGATGGAAGATGATGGCAGCGTCAGGGCAATCTGGGCGGGAGAAGCTCAACTTTCAGCTATCTTTGCGGCGGCGCGGGATCAGCGACCAGACGGTGCTGCGCGCGCTGGAAGACGTGCCGCGTGATCTATTTGTCGATCCGCGCGACAAGGAATTTGCCTACGCGGACACCGCTCTTGGCATCGCCTGCGGCCAGACCATCAGCCAGCCTTACGTTGTCGCCTACATGACGGAACAGTTGCGGACGCATCCGCGACACCGCGCGCTCGAGATTGGCACCGGTTCCGGCTATCAGGCGGCGGTGCTGTCGCGCCTGTGCCGGATTGTCGTGACGGTGGAGCGTTATCGCACGCTGGTGGATGCGGCGCGGCGACGCTTCGCATCACTCGGTTACGACAACATCGAGGTCGTGTTCGGCGACGGATACGACGTACCGGAGACGCAGGGCACTTTCGACCGCATCCTCGTGACGGCGGCAATGGATGCAATTCCGGACTCGTTGACGGAGCGGCTGGAGCCGGGCGGTATTCTGATTGCGCCGGTCGGTCCGCAGAATGGCGCGCAGCAACTCGTGCGGCTACGCAAGACCGAGGCGGGGATCGTGCGCGATGATCTGATCCCGGTGCGCTTCGTTCCCGCGCTCAGGGGACTTGCGAAAGAGCTGTGAGGCTGGAACCCGGCTTGCTACGAAAATAGTAACCATAAATTCCCGCTACCCCTTTGTGTTCAAGGGCATGCGCGATGCTTAAAGGGTTATTTACTGCACGGCTGTTTACTCAATTTAGTGCCAGTTGCGTACCAGTGAGTAACCATGCCCCGTCTTCTCGATTTGTTAGGCGCGCGCCGCGCTCCGTCTCTTGCGGTGATGGCGCTGGTCTCCGTCAGCTTTGGCGGATGTAGCGCGGATTACGACTCGCGCTTCTCGGACAACTCCTTCCAGAATCCTTTCGCCTCGCAGCGGTCGGAAACGACCGGTTCGGTGCGTCAGAACAATTATGCCCAGCGCGAGCTGCCGCAATATTCGCGTCCGGCGACGGCGCCCGTGGTGTCGGCGCCGCTGTCATATCCGGTAGCGCAGGGGACGTCGGGCGGCGGGCGCGGCATGTCGTCCTACGCGCCTCCGGCCTCGAACCCGATCGAGCACACCGGCAGCGTGACGCCGCGTGAAGGCGGCATGAAGATTATCGTCGGCACCAGCGACACCCTCGATGGGCTCGCGCGCCGCTATAATGTTTCGACCGCGGAGATCATGCGCGCTAACGGCTATCATGGCCCACGTGCGCTTTCGCCCGGACAGTCCCTCATCATTCCGAGGCATGCCGCTCGCGCGGAAGCGCCGGCTCTTTCGCATGCGCCCGCGACCCGCGCCGCCACGATGCCGTCGAGCGTGCACGTCGCTGCTGCCGGCGACACGTTGATGAACATCTCGCGCCGCAATCACATCTCCGTCCAGGAACTGGCGCGGGCGAACAATCTCCCGGTCACGGCGCAGCTCAAGATCGGCGATCGCATCACCGTTCCGTCGTCGTCGAAAACGCTGGCCGTCGCGCAACCGGCGCCGCAGGCAACTCGTCCTACCGTGGTGGCGGCCCCACAGTCGTCGCCCGTCACGACGAAGCCCGTGGTGACTGCCGCCGCCGAGCCGGTGCAAAAGGCAAGGATGGCGACCGAGACCAAGGAAATCGAACAGGCCCATGCCCAGTCTTCGGTGAAGACCGCCGAGGCCACCAATGCCTTGCCGACCTTCCGCTGGCCGGTGCGCGGCCGTGTGATTGCCGGTTACGGCGCCAAGACCAATGGCAAGCAGAATGACGGCATCAATGTCGCGGTGCCGGAAGGCACACCCGTCAAGGCGGCTGAGGATGGTGTCGTCGCTTACGCGGGCAATGAACTCAAGGGATACGGCAATCTTATCCTGGTGCGGCATGCCAACGGCTATGTCACCGCGTATGCCCACGCGAGTGAGCTGGAGGTCAAGCGCGGAGATACTATCAAGCGCGGCCAGGTGATTGCCAAATCTGGTCAGACGGGAGATGTGGGGTCCCCGCAGCTCCACTTCGAGATCCGAAAAGGGTCTTCACCCGTCGACCCGCTTCAATTCCTCAACGGCGCCTGATCGGCGCCGTTTCTTTTTCGACTTGATGCAAAGGTGACGCACCCTCCGGATGCGTCACCTTTTCTTCACCGCTCACCTGTATATCGGCGGGCAACACCGGACACACCTCGGCAGCGGGGTAAAAGACGCCACGTCCCGGCAGCGTCTAACGACGGTGTTGCGTATTCATCCGGTCTGGGATTTATTTCGCTCCGCTCGGAACGAGTTCCGGCAGTCGTGCTTGTTGCGTCTGTTGGTTGAGGAAAATGTCATGCGTATCGTGGCTTTGCTCATTCTGGCTGCGGCGTTTGCCGCGCCTGCGTCCGCTGAACCGACCTTCCTGAAACGCGAACCGCTGGTTCTTCCGCCCTATGTCTCGGTGCTCGTCGATACCAAGACGTGCGGGGCCGGCATGGTGATGCGGGTCAGGGGTGCGATCGCGGGACGGGAACGTCAGCGCACCTGCGTACCGATGGGGCCGACCCAGGCCCGCAACGGCGACCTGCTGTAGAGGCAGGCTTTCTTCTGATTTGTCAGCCCCGGAGCGCCATCCGCTCCGGGCTCTGAGAACGTCACTCTCTGAAATCACTTATCCTGAAATTACTTGGCCAGCTTGACGCGGTGGCGTCCGGCCATTTCCTGCACGAATTGCCAGGCGACACGGCCCGACCGCGAGCCACGGGTGGTGGACCACTCCAGCGCCTCGCGCTCAAGTTCGTCTGCGGGCAGGTTCACGCCGAAATGGGCGCAGTAGCCTTTCACCATCTCCAGATATTCTTCCTGGCTGCATTTGTGGAAGCCGAGCCACAGGCCGAAACGGTCCGACAGTGAAACCTTCTCCTCGACGGCCTCGCCGGGATTGATCGCGGTCGAGCGTTCGTTCTCGATCATCTCGCGGGCAAGCAGATGGCGGCGGTTGGAGGTGGCATAGAGAATGACGTTCTCGGGCCGACCCTCGATGCCGCCTTCAAGCACCGCCTTGAGCGACTTGTAGGACGCGTCCTGACCATCGAAGGATAGGTCGTCGCAGAACACGATGATGTTGAATTCGGACTGACGCAGCAGCGCCATCAGCGCGGGCAGGCTCTCGATGTCCTCGCGGTGGATTTCGATCAGCTTCAGCCTGCCGCGCACGCCATCCATATTATTGACGGTCGCGTGCGCAGCCTTCACCAGCGAGGACTTGCCCATGCCGCGCGCGCCCCACAACAGCGCGTTGTTGGCGGGCAGGCCGCGGGCGAAGCGTTCGGTGTTCTCGATCAGGATGTCGCGCATCCGGTCGACGCCTTTCAGAAGGCCGAGGTCGACGCGGCTGACCTTTGGCACCGGCAACAGGCGTCCGTTTGGCTGCCAGACGAAGGCCTCCGCCGCCCGCAGCGATTCCGGAGTCGAGGCTGCCTCGCTCGACTTCGGCAGACCGGCTGCAATGGCCTCCAGCGCCCGGGCGATACGCTCCTCGATTCCCTCCGGTTTTGCCGCTAACCGCTTTGCCGCGGCCGATACCGGCTTGCGGTTGCGAGTGTCGCCCTTGGCGGGGGCGGGCTTGCGAGCGGGACGGCTTTTGCGGGAGGGCGTCTTGCGGGTGGTTTTGGCCATGATTCCGGTCGTTTCCGTTGATTGTGGCGGCACCCTAAGCGAGCCGTCCTCACCCCGGCAACCCACGGAAATGATGGGGGTGGCCAGCGTTGCAATTGGGGCGCTGGCCGCTATAGTCCGCGCAAATTTACCCCCTCCGAACGGCCTCAGCCCGGCTTTTCCCGCCGGTCAGCCCAGCAAGGAATACTGCGTATGTTCATCACTCCTGCCTTCGCCCAGGCTGCCGGTGCTGCCGGCGACACCAACTCCATGCTGATGTCGCTGCTGCCGTTCGCCATGATCTTCGTGATCATGTACTTCCTGATCTTGCGCCCCCAGCAGCGCAAGGCCAAGGAGCACGCCAATCTGGTGAAGAACATCCGCCGCGGCGACACCGTCGTGACCAATGGCGGTCTCGTCGGCAAAGTGACCAAGGTGGTCGACGACGAGCAGATCGAGATGGAAGTGTCTGACGGCGTGCGCATTCGCCAGATGCGGCAGATGATCGCCACCGTCCGCTCGAAGGGCGAGCCGACTTCAGAGGCAGCCGCCAGCTAAATCTGGCGCAAGCCTTCCTGTGACCTGACGGGTTGACTGAATGCTTTACTTTACCCGATGGAAAGCCCTCGCGGTCATTTTTACGGCTCTGATCGTATGTCTGTGCGCGGTGCCGAACTTCTTCCCGGAGGCGACCGTCAAGACATGGCCGGCCTGGGCGCAGCGCCGCCTCGTGCTCGGCCTCGATTTGCAGGGCGGTTCGCACCTGCTGCTCGAGGTCGACGCCAATTCGGTCAAGAAGGACAAGCTCGATCAGGTGCGCGACGATGCGCGCCGCACGTTGCGCGAAGCCAAGATCGGTTACACCGGCCTGAGCATCAAGGGCGATAATGTCGAGGTCAGGGTCAAGGAAGCCGATCTTCCGACTGCGCTCACGAAACTGCGTGAACTGTCCCAGCCGATCGGCGGCGTTCTTGGTGGCACCGGCCAGCGGACGCTCGAAGTGTCCGATGCGGGCGGGGGTCTGATCCGCCTGACCGTGCCGCAGGCTGCGATTCTCGACCGCGTCCGGCAGGCTGTCGACCAGTCGATCCAGATTATTGAAAAGCGCGTCAACGAACTCGGCACCGTCGAACCTTTGATCCAGCGCCAGGGCGTCGATCGCGTGCTCGTGCAGGTGCCGGGTCTGCAGGACCCGACGCGACTGAAGGAAATCCTCGGCAAGACCGCGAAGATGGACTTCCGCATGGTGGACACCACCGTGTCGCCCGAGCAGGCGCTGCAGGGCCGGGTGCCGCCGGATTCCGAGGTGCTGAAGGGTGCCGAGCCACCGCATGCCCCTTATGTCGTCAAGAAACAGGTGCTGGTGTCCGGTGCAGATCTCACCGACGCGCAGCCGAGCTTCGACCAACGCACCGGCCAGCCGGTTGTCTCGTTCCGCTTCAACGGCACGGGCGCGCGCAAGTTCGCACAGGCGACCACCGAGAATGTGAAGCAGCCTTTCGCGATTGTTCTCGACAATGAAGTGATTTCTGCGCCGGTCATTCAGGAGCCGATCACTGGCGGCTCGGGCCAGATTTCCGGCAACTTCACGGTGCAGCAAGCCAACGACCTCGCGATCCTGTTACGTGCGGGTGCACTGCCTGCGCCGCTGACAATCATCGAGGAGCGCACCGTCGGTCCCGGCCTCGGGCAGGACTCGATCGCGGCAGGTGAACTTGCCTCATATGTCGGCTCGGTGCTCGTCATCGTGTTCATGACGCTGACCTATCGCCTGTTCGGCCTGTTCGCCAACATCGCGGTCGCGGTCAACGTCGCGATGATCTTCGGCATCCTGTCGCTGCTCAACGCCACGCTGACGCTGCCCGGCATCGCCGGCATCGTGCTCACGGTCGGCATCGCGGTGGACTCCAACGTGCTGATTTACGAGCGCATCAGGGAAGAAGTGCGCCACGGCCGCAACGCGATCTCCGCAATCGACGCGGGCTTCTCGCGTGCGCTCGCGACCATCCTCGACTCCAACATCACGACCTTCATCGCTGCCGCAGTGCTGTTCTACATCGGCACGGGCCCGGTGCGCGGCTTCGCCGTGACGCTCGGCATCGGCATCGTCACCACCGTGTTCACGGCATTCACCGTCACGCGCCTGATCGTCGCCACCTGGGTGCGATGGAAACGGCCGCAGACCGTGCCGATTTAAGGAACTGCCGCCGTGACAATGCCTCACCTTGTTATTCTTGGCCTCGCGGTTTTCATCGTCATCCTGACGGTGTTGTGCGTCTATGGCGTTATTCCCGCACTGCGCGTGGTGCCGGACGACACAACGCTGCATTTTATGGATCTGCGGCGCTTCAGCTTCCCGATCTCAGCGGTGCTGTCGATCTTCGCGATCACGCTGTACTTCACCCATGGTCTGAATTTCGGCATCGACTTCAAGGGCGGCACGCTGCTTGAAATCCAGGAAAAATCCGGCCCGGCCGATCTCGCCAAGCTGCGCACCGATCTCGGCAAGCTCGGCCTTGGCGATGTACAGTTGCAGCAGTTCGGCGGGCCGCAGAACGTCCTGATCCGCATTGCCGAACAGCCGGGCGGCGATGCCGCGCAACAGGCGGCGGTGCAGAAAGTGCGCGGCGCACTTGGAGATGCGGTCGAATACCGCCGTGTTGAAGTGGTCGGCCCGCGCGTCTCGGGCGAACTGCTGGCTTATGGCACGCTCGGCCTGATGCTCGCGATCGTCGGCATCCTGCTTTATCTCTGGTTCCGGTTCGAGTGGCAGTTCGCATTGGGCGCGATGGTCGCCAACGTCCACGACATTGTGCTGACCATCGGCTTCATGTCGATCACGCAAATTGACTTCGACCTAACCTCGATTGCTGCACTGCTGACCATTCTCGGCTACTCGCTCAACGACACGGTCGTGATCTATGACCGTATCCGCGAGTTGCTGCGGCGCTACAAGAAGATGCCGATGGAAGACCTGCTGAACCAGTCGGTGAACTCGACGCTGTCGCGCTCGATCATCACCCACGTCACGGTGACGCTGGCGTTGCTCGCGTTGCTATTGTTCGGCGGCAAGGCGATCCATTCGTTCGCGGCGACCATGATGTTTGGTGTTGTGCTGGTCGGCACCTATACGTCGATCTTCATCGCCGCGCCGATGCTGATCTATCTCGGCGTCGGCACGCACCGGATGGGAATCACCGGCGAGCCGGACGAGAAGCCTGAGAAGCCCGAGAAGTCCGCCAAGCCATCCAAGTCTTCGAAGCCGTGAGCGGGGCCGCGCCAGCGGTTCCGCATTTCCCGCGCCCCGCGCCGATCGATGGTTACGGGCAGGGCGGGTTCCGTTTCGCCGACATGTCGCATCGCGGTTCGCTGCTGTGCCTGCCGGATGGCATCTGGGCGTGGTCCGTGGCGCAGGCTGGTGAGATCGATGAAGCTTCGCTTGCGCGTGTATTCGAGAACGCGCGGATGATTGACACGCTGATCGTGGGCACGGGCCGCGACGTCTGGCGTCCCGATCCCGCTTTACGTGAAGCATTGCACGCAGTTCAAATCGTGCTCGACCCGATGCAGACCGGCTCCGCCATCACCACCTACAACATCATGCTGGGCGAAGGCCGCCGCGTGGCGGCGGCGTTGATCGCGGTATGAGCGGGGTCGATGTGAGCGGCGCGGACGACGCTTCCTATTGCGCGCAACTCGTGCGCGATCATGATTTCGAGCGCTATGCGGCAACGCTGTTCATGCCGCCGCGCGCGCGCCGGCCAGTGCTGGCGCTTTACGCTTTCAATACTGAGCTGCGCCGAATTCGCGATCACGTCAGCCAGCCTCTGCCGGGTGAAATCCGCCTGCAATGGTGGCGCGATCTGGTCGATGGTGACGCGCGCGGCAGCGTTGAAGCCAATCCCGTCGCAGCCGAGTTGATGGCGGCGGTGGCCAATCATGATTTGCCACGCAACGAGCTGTCACGGCTTGTCGATGCGCGGGTGTTCGATCTCTATGATGACCCGATGCTGTCGCTCGATATGTTGGAGCGCTATTGCGACGACACGGCGGGGAGATTGTTCAGCCTGAGCGCACGAATCCTCGGAGGAACATCCGAGGCGGTCGCGCATGCTGCGCTTCATGCCGGCATCGCGCAGGGGATTGTCAGGGCAGTCGAGGGATTGCCGCTTCATGCCTCGCGCAAGCAGCTTTATCTGCCGCAGGATGTGCTGAGCGAAGCGGGTGTGAAGGAAGCGGATATTTTCGCCGGACGATCCACGCCGCAGTTGCAGACTGCAATCAGGGTGCTTGCCGAGGTGGCGCGAAGCCATCGCGACAAGGCGGCCCATCTGCTCATTGCGGTGCCTGCGGATGCGAAGAGGGTGTTCTTGCCGCTGGCGCTGGTGCGGCGCGCGCTCGATCCCGCACGCATGCCAGCACAAAATCCGTTCGCGCTGGTGCCGCAATCGCGGCTGCGGATGTTGTGGACGCTGTGGCGGGCAACCAAGTCGGAAGAGTTTCGCGGTTAGGCCGCGTCTGTAACCTTCAACGTCTCCGCGATCCACACATCAAGATCGGCCAGTGCCCGCGCGCTCATCGCCTGTTTCTTGGCGATGGTCTTTTCATTCCCGCGCAGCCGCGTGCCGTCAGCCTTCTTCGTCGGGTTCTGGGCGAGCGGCGGGAATAGTCCGAAATTGATGTTCATCGGCTGGAACGAGCGCGGCCCTGCATCGATCGCCTCGATATGGCCGCCGGTGATGTGATTGAGTAGCGCGCCAAGCGCGGTAGTCGGGGGCGGTGGCGCGATCGGCCGCGTGAGTGCCTCGTGGGCTGCGAACAACCCGGCCAGCAGGCCGATGCCCGCCGATTCCACATAGCCCTCGCAGCCAGTCATTTGACCTGCGAAACGCAGGCGCGGTTGCGCGCGCAGCCGCAATCGGGCATCGAGCAGCTTCGGCGAATTGAGGAACGTATTGCGGTGCAGGCCACCGAGACGTGCGAATTCGGCCTGCTCGAGGCCGGGAATCATACGCAGCACGTTGGTTTGCGCGCCGTATTTCAATTTCGTCTGGAAGCCGACGATGTTGTAGAGCGTGCCAAGCTTGTTGTCCTGGCGAAGCTGGACGATGGCGTAGGGCTTCACCGTAGGCTCATGCGCGTTGGTGAGGCCGACCGGCTTCATCGGGCCATGGCGCAATGTCTCTGGTCCGCGTTCGGCCATCACCTCGATCGGCAGGCAGCCGTCAAAATAGGGCGTATTGCTTTCCCATTCCTTGAAGTCGGTCTTTTCGCCAGCGATCAGGGCTGCGACGAAGGCCTCGTATTGCTCGCGCGACAGCGGGCAGTTGATGTAGTCCGCGCCGTTGCCGCCGGGGCCGACCTTGTCGTAGCGCGACTGGAACCAGGCCTTCGACATGTCGATGGAGTCGCGGTGCACGATGGGTGCGATGGCATCGAAAAAGGCGAGCGAATCCTCGCCGCTCAATGCGCGAACGGCATCCGCCAGCGCGGGCGAGGTGAGGGGACCGGTCGCGACCACCACATTGCTCCATTCGGCAGGCGGCAGACCCGCGATCTCCTCGCGCCGGATCTCGATCAGCGGGTGACCGGACAGCGCGGCACTGACGGCGGCCGAAAAGCCCTCGCGGTCTACCGCAAGCGCGCCACCGGCCGGAACCTGATGGGCGTCTGCAGAGGCCATGATCAGCGAGTTCAGTTTGCGCAATTCGGCATGGAGCAGGCCGACAGCGTTGTTGGCGGCATCGTCAGAGCGGAACGAATTCGAGCAGACCAGTTCGGCGAGACTCTCGGTCCGATGCGCCTCGGTGCTGCGGATTGGGCGCATCTCGTGCAGTACGACGCGGCATCCGCGCGCGGCGATCTGCCAAGCGGCTTCGGAGCCAGCCAGGCCGCCGCCGATGACGTGAATGGGCTCGGTTATCCAAGGGGTATCGATCATGGCTCAGCACTAAGGCCAGTCGGCGGGCAGCGCAACGAGCGACCATGATTCAGGGGGCAGAAACAACAAACGCCCGCTTGAGGCGGGCGTTCGTCGTGTTTCGTAGTGTAACCTCTAAGAGGCGTCTTAAGCGGCCTTGCGGTAGGCACCCGCAGCGACGCGCTCGATGTCGCCACGATCAATGCCGATGTCGGCCAGCTCGCGCTCGCTGAGCTCCGAAAGCTCGCGGTAAGCGCGATTGTAGTCACGGAACGCCTTGATGATGCGAACGAGAGAGAGGATCATGGTAGTCACCTTTGATTTGTAGTTCAGTCCTTGAGGACTGCATGGACAGAGTAATAATCTTTTTTTCCTGGTATACCAGCGCAAATGTTGCGATGCAGCTAAGCGAATAATGCATATCTATAACGGTAATATATGTTCGTGGCCGATGGGTCATCTTAAATTATTATGATTCTACAAATGGAAATGCCTTTCACGTTCTCTTTTGTGAGACGATGCGTTTCGTGACATATGCAAGATATGCATGAACCGTAAATGAATTTGTGAATCATGGATCAGAATTTGAATATGAATTCATGGCCTACGGGAGCAGCCATGTGATTTTACTCGTTATTTTGGATCGGCTTTCAGGGAACAGTCGGACGTCTTCAGGCCATCCAACGGATGTCGTCTGAAGAGCGCCTCAAGGCGCAGGAATGCTCTGTGCGCGGTGCCTGGTGTCGATGAAAGGCGCTCGAGCAGCAGGGCCCAGTTATTTGACACCACGCCTGAATGACAAGGCTGTGAGGCGCGAATGGCGTCAGGCCGCGCGTTGTGCGTGTCTGCCTTCGCGGATTTCCTCGATGATCTTGGTCGAGAACGCCTCGAGGTCGCCTGGATTGCGCGAAGTGATGAGGCCTTGATCGGTCACCACTTCGGAATCTTCCCACTTGCCGCCTGCGTTGATCACATCGGTTTTGATCGATTTGTAGGATGTAACCTTCTTGCCCTTGATGAGACCGGCCTCGATCAAGAGCCATGGCGCGTGACAGATCGCGGCCAGCACCTTCTTCTGCTTGTAGATGCTTTTGATAAAGGCGAGCGCCCTGGGCTCGATGCGCAGCAGATCGGGATTGATCTGTCCGCCCGGAAGCACCAGCGCGTCGTAATCGTCGGCCGAGACTTGATCGAGCGTCTTGTTGACCTTAATCGGATGGCCCCAATCAGTCTTGTCCCATCCCTTGATGTCGCCGGGCTGCAGCGAGACGACATCGACGGTTGCGCCTGCGGCCTTCAGCTTGGCGAGCGGAACCTCAAGTTCGGACTGCTCGAAGCCATTGGTGGCGAGAATGGCGATTTTCTTTCCGGACAGTTGCATGGCGCACTCCGTTTCTGGCAGCCCTTGCCGTCAACGGATGGCGCCATGCCACGTTCCTTGTTTCGCGGCCGTTATCGCAGCCAGGAGATCAGGTTGACCGGGAAATCGGCAGCGTAGCGCTTTTCTCTCGGCGGTTGTGTCGGCTCCCGGTAGGGCTGCGTCGCGGGTTCGACGACCATGCGATAAAGATGCCATGTCGCGTGGCCGAGCACGGGCACAACGACCGCAAGTCCGAGGAACAGCGGCAGAGATCCGAGCACCAAGAGGATTGCGACAATAAGTCCCCAAGCCATCATCACCTGCGGGTTTTCCGCCACCGCTTTCATGGAAACCGTCATGGCCTGTCCCGCGCTGGCATGACGGTCCAGCATCAGCGGAAACGCGACGACGCTGATGCACAAGGCCACGATTGCGAACATGAGGCCCACGCCGCAGCCGAGGAGGATCAGCGTCCAGCCTTGCCGCGTGGTCAGTACCATGCCGATGAAGTCGGGTATCCGTGCGGCCGGAGCATAGCCGAAGCAGGCGATATAAATGGCCTGTGCCGTCGTGACCCACGCCGCAAACAGCACCATCAGCAGCAGGCCCAAAGCGAGCATCGCACCGAGCGACGGAGATGACAGAACGTGCAGCGCGTCGGATGCCGTCGGGTTTTGCCCGGCCTCGCGGCGCCGGCTGAGTTCGTAAAGGCCGATGGCGGCGAACGGCCCGAGCAGCGCGAAACCCGCAGCCAGCGGGAATAACAAGGGCAATACCGAATAGCCGTGGATCAGCCGTGCGACGATGAGGCCGATAACTGGATAGATCAGAGCGAGGATGACTGCATGCGATGGCAGCGCGGTGAAATCGTCCCAGCCTTTCCGCAGGCAGGTGGACAGATCGGACATCTGAATTCGTCGAACCGCAGGCAAGTCGTTGGCCGGGTAGACGGGGACGGGCAGGGTGTTGCCGGAAGAGGGATAACTGGAAGACATGACAGAGGCTCCCGTTCGATGGCGGTTGACGCGATGTTCGCGACCGTGACCACGCGGAAGCAACGCGCGTCTGATGTGGGAGGCTAAACCTTCCCTAGCAGGAACAAACTCACGCTTCGGTGAATTTGTTCCAATCGAATCCGAATGAGAGGGCGCATTCTTATACCGTCTTCAAATTTTCATCGGCCTGACATGATAGCCGAAGGATGACGGGCGTATTGGCAAGCTGCACACCTTAAGGCAGACTTTGCATCAGGTGACGCTCGCGGCGCCGATATTTTGTTTCAAATCGCAAGCAAGGAGTTCAGCATGAGCATCTTTTCCAAGATCATGGGCGCTATTTTCGGCACGACCAGCGCACAGGCGGCGGAGCCCGCTGGAGGCGCAGCCCCGGCTGCGGCTCCCGCACAGACCGTTGACGTGGCGCCGATCCTTGACGCCGCCGTGAAGGCCAAGGGCGAGAAGCTCGAATGGCGCACCTCGATCGTCGACTTGATGAAGGCGCTCGATATCGACTCCAGCCTTGCCGCGCGCAAGGAGCTCGCCAAGGAATTGAACTACACCGGCGACACCAATGATTCGGCTTCGATGAACATCTGGCTGCACAAGCAGGTGATGACCAAGCTCGCTGCGAATGGCGGCAAGCTGCCCGCTGACATCAAGCATTGATCGGCCTCTAACGTACGGTTTGTAACGGACGTCATGTCACGACTGTTTTGGGCCCGCCGCGCTTGCGCAGCGGGCCTTTTGCTTGAGAGCGCGGCGCCTGGGTTGACGGAAATGTGTAGGCGGACTGGCCGGATGGAACGCGTTTTTAGAGATGACGGCAGCCGGGCAGCCGCGCTATGAAAATGCATTCAAACGAGGCCGGACGAACGGCCCGCTGGGAAACAAAAGGAAAATCAAATGACAAATATCGATCGACGCACGGTTTTGGCCGGCAGCGCGGTGGCGCTGGCGGGTACGGCGCTGGCCACCCCGGCGGCGGCGGCGCAGGGGAACGCGAAAACGGTGTTCGAGGTGGCGCAGATCACGATCCCGATCGAGGGCCAGAGCGAGGTGTTTCCGGTTCGCCGCATCTATTGCATTGGCCGCAACTACGCCGCCCATGCCATTGAGCGCGGCTCCGACCCGACACGCGAGCCGCCGTTCTTCTTCCAGAAGCCGACCGACGCGATCCAGAACGTGCCAACCGGCAAGGTGGCCGACCATCCATATCCGTCGCTGACCAAGAACTACCACCACGAGGTCGAACTGGTCGCCGCGCTGAAATCGGGCGGCACCAACATCCCGCCGGAGAAGGCGCTGGACTGCGTGTTCGGCTATACCATTGGCCTCGACATGACCCGCCGCGATCTCCAGAACGAGATGGCCGCGCTGAAGAAGCCGTGGGAAATTGGCAAGAGCTTCGACCATGCTGCCGTGCTCGGGCCCATTCATCCGGTCGCGAAAGTCGGCCACCCGGTCAAGGGTGAGATCTCGCTCGCGGTGAACGGCACAGTCCGGCAGGATGCCGATCTCGACAAGATGATCTGGAGCGTCGCCGAGCAGATCTCGAAGCTGTCGGAAGCTTTTGAGCTGAAGGCCGGTGATATCATCTATTCCGGCACGCCGGCGAATGTCGGCCCGGTGGTGAAGGGCGATGTGCTGCTTGCCAAGATCGCAGGCTTCCCGGACATGTCGATCAAGATCGTCTGATTTTGATAAGCGAACAAAAAGCCCGCCATTGGCGGGCTTTTTTATGCGGCTTCAGGACTTCAGGTCCGAATATTCGGGATGTTCGGAGAGAAAGGCGCGGGCGAAACTGCATGCCGCGACCACTTTTTCTCCCTCGTGCCGGATCGTTTCCAGAACGCCGCCCATCAGGCGTGACGCGATGCCGTGTCCACGCAGCGCGGCAGGAGTCTCGACATGGGTAATGACGATGGTGCGGCCCTCGCGGCGGTAGCGTGCGAAGGCGACATCGCCATCCACGTCCATCTCGAAGCGGCTCAATGTCGTATTGTCGCGAACTGGAATGTGCGTACTCCTATCGCCAATTGATGGCTTACTTCAGCAGGTCGGCGTAATCCGCGTGCTTATCGATATAGGCCTTCACGAATGGACATTGCGGGATAACCTTGAGGTGCCTTGAGCGCACATCGTCGAGTGCGCCTTTCACCAGTTGCGAACCGATGCCGCGGCCGCCGAGTTCCTTCGGCACTTCGGTGTGGACGAATGTGATGACGCCGTCCGATAGCTTGTAATAGGTGGCCGCGAGATGGCCATCGACGGTCAACTCGTAGCGGCCTTCCGTGGGATTGTCCTGAACCGCACCCATTGTCTCACCCATCTAATCTTCGCGGATTTCGGGTCGTTCCCGACAGGCTCATATCGATCGAATGTGCTTCGAATGATCGGGATAGGGCCATCCTGTGACAACAAAGCCGGGCGGACGGCTCTTGTAAAGTCTCGGGGGTTTCATAGGTTTTCTGTGGACATACCCCTGCGGCCGACCGGTCGTGATGGTTGAAGTCGCCTCGTTCAGGCCGCCGCCGTATGCCTCTTTAAACAGGAGGTTTCCATGTCTGGCGCTCGGTTCTTCGACACCCATCGGACGTGGGAGGACTGGGTCGGGATGCTGCTCGGTATCCTGATCGCCGTTTCTCCCTGGATGAACGGGGAGGTCAACTACGGTCTCGGATTACTCTCCGATCCGGGATTGATCCTGATGAATACCGCGGTCGTAGGCATCCTCATCATCGGCCTTTCGCAACTCGAATACATCGCCTTGCGGCGCTGGGAGGAAGGTTGCGAGATGGCGCTCGCTGTCTGGCTGATCATGTCGCCTTACGTGTTCGGATATTCGACCGACGGCATGTTGAGGTTCTGGCATGCCGCCCTCGGCGGCGCCGTCTTCCTGCTCGCCACGCTGAAGCTATGGCAGGATTGGGAATTGTCCGATCGGGAGCTTGCCCGGCACGGGCAATAAAACCCTGTTCGGGTGACAGGGTTGAAGGCTCGGTGTTCAGGCGATCGATCGGATCGGTCGCCTGAACGGGTTTGTTTTATTCTGCCGCTTCGCCATTCGCGCACAGATGGCCGGTTTGTCCCTTTGCAAGGACAGGTGCCAGGAATTTGCCCGTATAGCTGCGCGGCGCGCGCACGATGTCTTCCGGCGGGCCCCATGCGACGATCTCGCCGCCGCCATCACCACCCTCAGGGCCGAGGTCGATCACCCAGTCAGCGGTCTTGATGACTTCGAGATTGTGCTCGATTACCACCACACTATTGCCCTGCGCGACCAGTTCGTGCAGCACCTCGAGCAGTTTCGCGACATCGTGGAAGTGCAGGCCGGTGGTCGGCTCGTCGAGAATGTAGAGCGTGCGGCCGGTGGCGCGCTTTGAGAGCTCCTTGGCGAGCTTGACGCGCTGCGCCTCACCGCCGGACAGCGTTGTCGCCTGCTGGCCGACATGGATGTAGCCGAGGCCGACGCGCTGCAGGGTACGGAACGTCTCGCGGATGCGCGGCACGGCGCGGAAGAATTCCTCCGCCTCGTCCACGGTCATGTCGAGCACGTCGGCGATGGTCTTGCCCTTGAACATCACCTCGAGCGTCTCGCGGTTGTAGCGTTTGCCCTTGCAGGTATCGCAGGTGACGTACACGTCCGGCAAGAAGTGCATCTCGATCTTGATGAGGCCGTCGCCCTGACAGGCCTCGCAGCGGCCGCCTTTGACGTTGAAGGAGAAGCGACCCGGTTCGTAGCCGCGCGCCTTGGATTCCGGCAGGCCGGCGAACCATTCGCGGATCGGCGTGAAAGCGCCGGTGTAAGTCGCGGGATTGGAGCGCGGCGTGCGCCCGATCGGCGATTGATCGATGTCGATGATCTTGTCGATATGTTCCAGCCCCTCGATCCGGTCATGCGGCGCGGGGGCGTCGGCGGCGCCGTTGAGCTTGCGTGCGATCGATTTGTAGAGCGTGTCGAGTAGCAGCGTCGACTTGCCGCCGCCGGACACACCGGTGACGCAGGTAAACAGGCCGAGCGGGATTTCCGCCGAGATGTTCTTGAGATTGTTGCCGCGCGCGTTCACGATTTTCAGTGTCCGCCGGTGGTTCGGCGGACGACGCTCGGGGATCGGCACGTACTTCTCGCCGGTGAGATATTTCCCGGTCAGTGAGTTCGGGTTTTTCATGATCTCGACAGGCGTGCCGCGCGCGACGATATAGCCACCGTTGATGCCTGCGCCGGGGCCGACGTCGACGACATGATCGGCGAGGCGGATGGCATCCTCGTCGTGTTCGACGACGATAACGGTATTACCGAGATCGCGCAGGCGTTTGAGCGTGTCGAGAAGGCGCGCATTATCGCGCTGGTGCAGGCCGATGGAGGGCTCGTCCAGCACATAGAGAACGCCGGTCAGGCCTGAGCCGATCTGCGAGGCGAGGCGGATGCGCTGGCTTTCGCCGCCGGACAGCGTGCCGGAGGAGCGTGACAGCGTGAGATAATTCAGACCGACATCAAGCAGGAACGACAGGCGCTCGCGGATTTCCTTGAGAATACGCACCGCGATCTCATTCTGCTGCTTGTTGAGCAGGTCTGGTACGGTCTCGAACCATTCGCCGGCTTTCTTTACCGACAGTTCTGAGATTTCGCCGATGTGTTTGCCGCCGATCTTGACGCATAGAGCTTCCGGCTTGAGTCGATAGCCGTGGCAGCCGGCGCAAGGCACGTCGGCGAAGTATTTGCCAAGCTCCTCCCGTGCCCATTCGCTTTCGGTCTCTGCGAAGCGGCGCTCGATATTGGTGATGATACCTTCGAACGGCTTCTTGGTGTCGTAGGAGCGGGTGCCGTCTTCATAGGAGAACTTGATGGCATCCTCGCCCGAGCCGTAGAGCAGGGCGGTCTGCGTCTTCTTCGGCAGATCCTTCCACTTGGTGTCGAGTGTGAATTTGTAGAACTTGCCGAGCGCCTGCAGCGTCTGGATGTAATAGGGCGAGGACGACTTCGCCCATGGCGCGATCGCGCCCTTGCGTAGGCTGAGGTCCTTGTCCGGGATGATGAGTTCAGGGTCGATATGCTGTTCGATGCCGAGGCCGCCGCATTCGGGACACGCGCCATACGGATTGTTGAAGGAAAACAGCCGCGGCTCGATCTCGGGCAGCGTAAAGCCGGACACCGGACAGGCGAATTTTTCCGAGAACAGCAGCCGTTCGGGTCCGCTCTTGTCGTGGATTTTCGCGGTTTTTTTCTCGGGCTTCTTGCTCTCGGCGTCTGAGGCGGCCGGCTTGTCGGCGAATTCGACCACCGCGAGGCCCTCGGCAAGTTTCAATGCGGTCTCGAACGATTCCGCGAGACGCTGGGCCATGTCGGGGCGCACCACGATGCGGTCCACCACCACGTCGATGTCGTGCGGGAATTTCTTGTCGAGCGCGGGCGCTTCGGTGAGTTCATGAAACGAGCCGTCGATCTTGACGCGCTGGAAGCCCTTCTTGAGATACTCCGCAAGTTCCTTGCGGTATTCGCCCTTGCGGCCGCGCACGACTGGCGCGAGCAGATAAAGCCGCGTGCCTTCCGGCAACGCGAGTACGCGATCCACCATTTGCGAGACGGTCTGGCTTTCGATCGGCAGTCCCGTTGCGGGCGAATAGGGAACACCGACCCGTGCCCACAACAGGCGCATGTAGTCGTAAATTTCGGTGACGGTGCCGACCGTCGAGCGCGGGTTCTTCGACGTGGTTTTCTGCTCGATGGAGATCGCAGGCGAAAGGCCGTCGATCTGGTCGACGTCCGGCTTCTGCATCATTTCGAGGAACTGCCGCGCATAGGCCGACAGCGATTCCACGTAGCGGCGCTGGCCTTCCGCATAGATGGTGTCGAAGGCGAGGGAGGATTTACCCGAGCCTGACAGACCGGTGAACACCACAAGCTTGTCGCGGGGCACCTCGAGGTCAACGTTCTTCAGATTGTGCTCGCGCGCGCCGCGAATGGTGATGGCGCGAGAGGCGTTCGCCTCCTGTCCACGTTGTTTTGCCTTGATGACTTCGTCCATGATCGGTTCCAGCGGGCCGGGCACAAGTAAGAACGCCGTGCCGGGCAAAACCGGATCGCGCGTCAGGCATAAGAGGTTGGCCGTGACTGGAACGTAGGAAGAACGGACGGAAATTTCCAGTGTCGGCTTTGCCAGATCACCGGAATCATTTGGTCTGACTGATCTGTGAGGGTTTCGCGCCAGGAACTGACAGGCGTTCTGCCTTTCGTTTCTTCCACACAACAAAAAAAGGCCGGCTTTCGCCGGCCTTTTCCTCGGATCGCAGGTGCGATCAGAAGGTCTTAGTACTTGGCGACAACCG
>NZ_JBXAOZ010000006.1:0-17421 GCF_058803465.1 Afipia sp. GW821-FHT14H12
CGGTTGTCGCCAAGTACTAAGACCTTCTGATCGCACCTGCGATCCGAGGAAAAGGCCGGCGAAAGCCGGCCTTTTTTGTTGTCTGGAAGGGTTGTTGTCAGGAAGGCCTGGGTAGCTCTGCGGGCAGGGCGGCCGGGTTTCAGGGATGGTCAGCCGCCGTCGAGCCCCGCGAGGCGTGTTGCCTCTTCGAGATCGTCGGCCTGATTGGCGTTGAAGAACGGATCGAGCGGCGCGGTCGGCCATGAGGCCTGCGCCAGCCGAAAGCGCCGCACGAAGGCATGGGCCTTGCGGAAGTCCTCGACCGTCAGAGCGTGCCGGATGGCATGGCGGAGATCGACATGCCAGATCGCGATGATCGGGTGCATCTGGCCGCCGGATTCGGCGACCGCAATCTCTGCATCATTGTCACGCCGGGCCTGATGCAGGCGAGACACAAGGTTGCGTGGGAGGAAGGGACAGTCGGCGGCCGCGGTGAGGACATATTGAGCATCTGGGCGGTTCGCAGCTGCCCATTCCAAGCCCGCCAGTACGCCTGCGAGCGGTCCGGGGAAATCCGCGACATCGTCGGACACGACCGGCAGGCCGAATGCGGCGAAACGGGCTGGATCGCCATTGGCATTGAGCACAAGTCCATCGCATTGCGGGGCGAGACGGCCGATCACACGCTCCAGAATGGGCCGCCCGGCAATCAGCCGCATCGGCTTGTCGCCCCCACCCATGCGGCGGGCGAGGCCCCCGGCCAGCAGCACGCCGGGTGTGGGCGGATAGTCATCCTCTATTGCGCGATCGGTCGCCATGATTCCCCAAACCCGCATCGATTCGGCACTTTGCGGCCTTGTGCCAAGCGGCAGTCACGCTATAGCACGCGGACAAGAGTGGGAGAATGCGATGCGGGTGATCGGGCTGGCCGGGTGGAGCGGGGCGGGGAAGACCACGCTGCTGTCGCGTCTTGTGCCTCATCTGATCGGCGAGGGCGCACGCGTGTCCGTTATCAAGCATGCTCATCATGAGTTCGACCTGGACAAGCCGGGCAAGGATTCCTGGGTTCATCGACAGGCCGGTGCGACGCAGGTGCTGATCTCTTCGGCCAGACGATGGGCGTTGCTGAACGAACTGCGTGGCGATCCCGAACCGTCGCTTTTCGAGCTGCTGGCGAAAATGGCGCCCGTTGATTACGTCATCATCGAAGGTTTTAAGGCGCAGGGGCACCGTAAGATCGAGATCTATCGCGCGGAGAACGCGAAGCCGTTGATGTTTCCGAACGATCCGAACATCATCGCTGTCGCGACGGACACCCGGGTGGAAAGCGGATTGCCGATGTTCGATCTCGACGACATTCCGGCGATTGCAGATTTTGTGAAAGCACACGCCGAGAATCGTAATGAGCTTTCCGCGCGCGTGGCGGGTTGAAGGATGGCGCAACTTTCAGACGATTGCTTCGCATTCGGCGGCCCGATGATGAGGGTGGATGAGGCGTTGTCCATTATCAGGTCGCGTCTGACACCGGTCGAAGACATCGAGAATGTGAAGTTGTCCAAAGCGGATGGGAGAGTCCTCGCCGCCGATGTGATCGCGCCGATCAATATTCCTTCCTTCATGAACTCGGCCGTGGATGGCTATGCGGTGCGTGGCGAGGACGTTCCTGTCGGCGAAGCATGCGTGTTCAAGGTGCAGGACCGCGTCGCGGCAGGTGCCAGCGCGCGCGAGGCGATCCGGCCCGGTCATGCGATCCGGATTTTCACGGGCGCGCCGATGCCTGCCGGCGCCGACACGGTTTACATGCAGGAAGATGTCGAACTGACGGAAGATGGCACCGTGCTGCTGCCGTCCGGCCTTGCGCGTGGGGCGAACGTGCGTCTGGCTGGCGAGGATATTTCGCAGGGCTCCAGCGCGTTGCCGAAGGGGCGGCTGCTGCGCCCGCAGGACGTCGCGCTGGCTGCGGCGCTTGGGCTAACCGAACTCGCGGTGCACCGGTGTCCGCGCGTGGCTGTCTTCTCGACCGGCAACGAAGTGGTGGCGCCAGGCGAGAAGCGAACAGCGTCACAACTGTTTGATTCCAATCGCACCATGCTGAGCGCGATGCTGCGCCGTCTCGGGTGCGAGGTGATGGATCTCGGCATCCTTCGCGACGACCGGGTGGCGCTTGCCGCGGCGTTGAAAGAGGCTGCGCGGGATTGCGATCTGATTCTGACCACCGGCGGGGTTTCGGCAGGCGAGGAGGACCATGTCAGGGCGGCGATCGAATCCATCGGATCGCTGGTGCTCTGGCGCATGGCGATCAAGCCGGGCCGCCCCGTCGCAATGGGAGTGATCGACGGCACGCCGTTCATCGGGCTGCCAGGTAATCCAGTAGCGGGCTTTGTCACTTTCACTTATGTGGCGCGGCCGGCGATTCTCACCCTTGCCGGGACATTGCCGACCACACCTGTCCCGCTGCGCGCGCGTGCGGAGTTCGATTACCGCAAGAAGGCCGGGCGCCGGGAATATGTCCGCGTGACGCTGAAGCAAGGTAATGACGGGCTTTTCGGCGTTGTGAAGTTTCCGCGCGACGGGGCGGGCCTTTTATCGTCGCTGGTGCAAACCGATGGCCTTGTCGAGCTCGGCGAAGATGTCTCCAGCGTCAAATCAGGCGATATGCTGAACTTCCTGCCGTATTCGAGTTTGCTGTAGCGGCAATGTCTTTTCTCAAACTCGATCTCAGCGGATTGAAATGTCCCCTGCCGGTGTTGCGGACTCGCAAGGCGCTGAAATCCCTGCAGCCGGGCGATAGGCTCGAAGTCGTCTGCACCGATCCGCTCGCAGCGATCGATCTTCCTCATCTCATTTTAGAGACTGGCGACCGCATCGAGATCGTGAAACATGACACGGATGGGATCGTCTTCCTGATCGAGAAACTCGGCCAAGCATAGTCTTCCGCCGGAAATTCCATCGTCAGCCGATAATATGAAGTCGAATTCCATTCGCAGTGGCAGCATTCGCTTCCTGCCAAGATGAATCCTCTCCTGTTCTACCTTTGGATGATCGACATTCGTCGCGCCTTCTGCCCAAATCCGATAGATACCATCTACCTTTTAGATAGATGGGGAATATCAGAAGTCTGTCGGGTTTAGATCATTTGAATACCGCGCGTCGTGATCCTCGCGGACTCGTCGATGCCTTGGGCAACGTCCCTTGTTCGCGTGCAAGCGAAGGCATGGAGAAAAACTGGATCGCACATGGGATTGCAGACCACCCTCTAGAAGTGGCTGTAAGGGGAGAAAACAAATGGCTTCATTTTTAGACCGTGAGAACACGGTCGCAAAACCCGGCTTCAGCCGGTGGATGGTTCCGCCAGCTGCGCTGTGCGTCCATCTTTGTATCGGCCAGGCTTACGCCTACAGCGTGTTCAACCTGCCGATGACCAAGCTGCTCGGCATCACACAATCGGCACCGGGCGATTGGAAACTCACCGAACTCGGCTGGATTTTCTCGCTCGCGATTTTCTTCCTCGGTGTTTCCTCGGCGGTGTTCGGCCGCTGGGTTGAGGAAGGTGGCCCGCGCAAGGCGATGTTCACGGCGGCCTGCTGCTGGGCCGGTGGCTTCTTCCTGTCAGCGATCGGTGTGTATCTCCATACCCTGTGGCTGATCTATCTCGGCTACGGCGTTCTCGGCGGCATCGCGCTCGGCATCGGCTACATTTCGCCGGTCTCGACGCTGATCAAGTGGTTCCCGGATCGTCCCGGCATGGCCACGGGTATGGCCATCATGGGCTTCGGTGGCGGCGCTTTCATTGCCTCGCCGCTCTCGGTCTGGCTGATGAGCAAGTTCAATACGCCGACGCATATCGGTGTCATGGAAACCTTCGTCATTTTGGGTGCGGTGTATTTCTGCTTCATGATCGTCGGCTCGATCATCGTGCGCGTCCCGCCAGCGGGCTGGGTGCCCGAGGGTTACGTGCCACCGGCAACCACGAACAAGATGATCACCCGCAACGACGTGTTCGTTTACGACGCCGTCAAGACCCCTCAGTTCTGGCTGATCTGGTGGGTGTTGTGCTTGAACGTGACCGCCGGTATCGGCGTGCTCGGCCAGGCCTCGGCGATGAGCCAGGAAATGTTCCCGGGTCACATCACGCCGGTTGCGGCCGCGGGCTTTGTCGGTCTGATGAGCTTGTTCAACATGGGTGGCCGGTTCTGCTGGGCATCGCTGTCGGACTACATCGGCCGGCGGAACACCTACTTCGTGTTCATGGTCCTCGGCTTCGTCCTGTACTGCACCGTCCCTTACGCCGGTCTTTCCGGAAACGTCGTGCTGTTCGTCTGCTGCTTCCTCGTCATCATCTCGATGTACGGCGGCGGCTTCTCGACAGTGCCGGCCTATCTCAAGGACATGTTCGGCGTCAGGTATGTCGGCGCTATCCACGGCCTGTTGCTGACGGCTTGGTCGATGGCCGGCATCTTCGGTCCGGTGATCGTCAACTATCTCCGCGAGTACAACATCACTCATGGTGTTCCGAAGGCGCAGGCCTACAACAACACCATGTACATCATGGCAGGTCTGCTGGTGATCGGCTTCATCTGCAACCTCTTGGTCAAAGCGGTGCATTCTCGCTACCACATGGTTGGAGACAAGCCGGGTACCGCTGTCAACACGCTGGCTAGCGCCAAGGCATAAGGAGAGATTGTCATGCAGACCACGCAAGAAGGCGCAACGTCCACGCTGCAACTGATTATCGCTTGGGGCTTCGTCGGCATTCCACTGATTGCCGGCGTGACGCAGACGCTGATCAATGCGATGAAGTTGTTCCAGTAACTCCATCGTTGCCATCCGAAAGCCGTATCTGACGGCTTTCTAAAGCCAGGACAGCGCGAGCTGCCCTGGCTTTTTTATTACCTGTAAAATCGAGGTGTGATGACGACTCGGCGCACTTTCCTGTTTGGAACAACGGCTTTACTTGGAGTGGCATGCTCAGGCTCCGTCGCCCTCGCGCGGCCGCTGCAGGATTTGAAGAGCAAGATCTCCCGTATCGAGAGCAGGGTAAAATGCAGGCTTGGTGTCGCCGTCCTCGACACGGGCTCGGATCGCCGTTTCGGTTACCGGAAGGACGAACGCTTCCCGATGTGCAGTACGTTCAAGCTGATGGCGGCAGCGGCGATACTCAAGCGCGTCGAACAAGGGCAGGAGACGCTAGAGCGGCGCGTGCATTTTTCCAAAAGCGACCTCGTGACTTATTCTCCCGCCACGGAGAAGCATCTCGAGAGCGGCATGACCGTTGCCGTACTGTGCGAGGCGGCGATCACGCTCAGCGACAACACGGCCGGGAATCTCATGCTCGGCATGCTTGGTGGTCCGCCCGGCGTCACGGCCTTCGCGCGCGCATTGGGCGATCCGCTGACGCGGCTCGACCGTACCGAGCTGGCGTTGAATGAAGCCGTGCCGGGCGATCCACGCGACACCACGACACCTGCCGCGATGGCGGAGGACCTGCGCAAGTTGATGTTCGGAGGTGCGTTGGCAAAGGCATCGTCGGAGCAATTGAAGGCCTGGCTCCTTGCCAACAAGACGGGCGATGCGCGCCTGCGTGCACGGCTTCCCGCAGGCTGGCGGGTAGGCGACAAGACTGGAAGCGGGGAGCGCGGTTCGACCAATGATGTCGGCATTCTATGGCCGCCGGATGCGGCGCCTCTCATTGTTGCGGCATATCTGACGCAAACCGCAGCATCGATGAACGAGCGCAATGAGGCTCTGGCAGCGGTCGGCGAGGCAGTCGCCGCGGCTTTCAGGGGGCACAGCTAACAACAGCGTGAGATCTGCTTATGGTTGCAAAAGGGGAACTTTTGCGGTGCGGCAGAGTTAGTACGCCAAGTTCTTAATTCCGATAATAGCGAGGCTTGCCATGGATGATGTGATCGACCGCGTAATGACGACCTTCGCCATGATGCGCAGCGTGGATCATGCCCAGCTCGAGGCCTCGCGCATCAAGTTGACCGATTATATCGACAAGCTGACCTCGGAAGGCCAGCACGATGAGCAGCGTCTGGCCGTGCAGGGGCTGGCCTATATGCGCGAGTTGCATGAGGCATCTGGAGTGCACCGGGCCTAGCGCAGTTGCTGGCCTAGTGCAGTTTGACCGGCGGCAGGGTGGTGCGCCGTAGCCTGTCGGCCAGAAACAACGCCGCGGCCCGCAGCCAGCCATGCAGGGCAACGCGGTGCATGTGGTAGAGCGAGACATACAGCACCTTGGCCAGGCTGCCGTTGGCCGGAAAGATAGACTGGCTGTACCTGAACGTCGGAAACTCGCCCGCTGCGCCGCCTTCGCCGAGTGACACCAGCGTGCCGCGCGGCCGGTATTTGAACGGCCCGACGGTCCGGCCGGACAGGCGGCGCTCAATAAGCTTTGCGAGATAGGCGGCCTGCTGGTGCGCGACCTGTGCGGTCGGCGGCACGAGGGCGTTGCCGATATGGGCGGGAGCGGCCGCACAATCCCCCATCGCAAAGATATCCGCCGCGCCGTCGCAGGCAAGATGGTGATCGACCTTGATCCGGTTTCCGGGCGTCAGCGACAGGCCTTTCAGGCCTGCGACGGTATCGTGCCCCGATACGCCGGATGCCCAGACCTTGATCTCGCAGGGCACGGTGGCTCCGCTTTTGAGGTGCAGGGCGTCGGCCGTGACCCGCTCGACACTTTCCCCCAGCAGAATGCGAACTCCGAGCTTCTCGAGCACCTTCGTGGCGTGGCGGGAAGTTTTCGGATCGATCGCAGGCAGAATACGCGAGGCCATGTCGACCAGTGTGATGTCGAGCTTTCCGCTTGCGCCGAGGCCGCCCCAGCGCTCCATGGCATGAACGGCATGATAAAGCTCGGCGGCAAGTTCGACACCGGTGGCGCCAGCACCGACGATGCCGACCCGGACCCGGTCGAGCCGGCCTGCGCCGACCTGGATGGCTGACTCCAGAAATGCTCGTTGCAGTTTTAGCGCCTGCGCCGGGCTATCGAGCATATGGCAGTATTCGAGAACACCGGGAATGCCGAAATCGTTCACCCGGCTGCCGAGTGCCAGCACCAGCATATCGTAAGGCAAGGTGCGTTCGCCCAGAACCTCGGTGTCGTCCGCCGAGCTCAGGACGCGGTCGAGCGTTACGGTCTTGCCCATGGAATCAATCGACAGGAGGCTGCCGAGGGCGAAATCAAACCCGTGTACGCAGCCATGGGCGAGGTAGTTGGTTTCGTCGTCACCGCTTCCGATCAGGCCGGCTGCGACCTCGTGCAGGCGCGGTTTCCAGAGGTGGGAGGGATTGCGGTCCACCAGCAGGATCTGCGCCTGTTTGCGCCCAAGGCGATGCCCGAGTCGGGTCGCGAGTTCGAGGCCACCAGCGCCTCCGCCAATAATACCGATGCGGGGTAAGGTACTTGGGGTCAGGTTCATTGAGCTTCTCTTGCGTCTGGTGGCCGGAAAGCCTGATAGGCTAGTCCGGAACCTCCCATGGCATGAGGCCACAATTAGTTGGAGATGAAGGGCGAATCGTCGGAAATCCGATTCGGGGAAAGGCGCGCTGAGACTGGTGCTGCGGCCTTCGATGGATGGCACGAGGACGCCATATTTGGGTGGTTACCCGTCGCCACGGAAATGGGAGTGAATGGTGCGGGCTTGGGCCCCCTATATCGCGATAGCTGCCTTGGTCGGAGCCGCGACGGCGGTTGCCACGATTGTCGTGCTCGACGATCTCGGTGGTCCCGAGGCGGCTGTTGAACCCGCCGCCGTGGCGGAGCGGACAGCCGATTCCGAGTCGGGTCCCGAGCCTTGGCCGGTGCGCTCGACGGCCGAGATCAAGGCGGACCGCCTCGCCACGCGCGCGCCACCGCCGGTGGTGAGCGTCAGCATGTTTCTCGATACCGCACGGCAGTTCATGGTGGCTTCGGTGGTAGCGCCTGCGCCTCCGCCCGTCCGGCCGACGACGGCGCTTCTCGACGACCAGCAGATCGCGGCGATCAAGGCGCGTCTGAAATTGACCACCGCGCAGGAGAAATACTGGCCGCCGGTCGAGAGTGCGCTTCGTGAAGTGGTTTCGGCAATGCATGTGACCCGCCGCCAGCCCTCGTCGATGGATGCTGACAATGAGGCGGTGAAACGGTTGATGGCGGCGGCAGGGCCGTTCCTCGCGCAGTTGCGCGCAGACCAGAAAAGCCAGATCCAGTCATTGATGCGGCTCGCGGGCCTCGGCACGCAATTGCCGAATGCGAACTAACCTTTTTCGCCAGCGATGCCTGCAAGTTTCAACACGGTATGGAGCAGGACGTTTGCGCCCGCCGCGCAATCGGCTTGCGTCGCGTCTTCAAGTTCGTTGTGGCTGATGCCGTCCTTGCAGGGGACGAAGATCATCGCTGCCGGCATCACCGCGCTGAGGTTGCAGGCGTCGTGGATGGCGCCGGAGGTGATGCGCCGGCTGGCGTAGCCAAGCTCATTGCTGGACTGCGCGATGGCTTCAACCAGGCCTGCGTCGAAGACCGTCGGCTCCTTGCGCCAGACCGGAATGAGTTCGATTCCGACGCCACGGCGTGCCGCGATTTCGGTGACAGCGATCCTGAATGCGTCATGCAACTTGTCGAGAATATCCGCTGCGTTGCTGCGTGCATCGATGGTGAAATGAATTTCGCCGGGCACGACGTTGCGGGACGCATTCTCGATTTTGGCTTCGCCGATGGTCGCCACGGCATTTGGCCCATGTGTCATGGCAGCCTGTTCGACAGCCAGTGCCAGCTCGGACAGAGCCAGGAGCGCGTCATGTCGCAACGGCATCGGCGTGGTGCCGGCATGGCTGGCGAAACCGGTGATCGAGCCGTCGAACCATGCAATGCCCTGGCCGCGTTCGACGACGCCGATGGTCTTGTTCTCGGCTTCGAGAATGGGGCCTTGTTCGATGTGCAGTTCGACAAAGCCCGCGAATTTCCGCGCGCCGACCGCTTCATTGCCGCGATAGCCGATGCGATCGAGCGCGTCGGCTACGCTGATGCCGTTGGAGTCGCGGCGGCCCAGAATATTCTCGGTGTCGTATTCACCGGCATAAGCGGCCGACGCCATCGTCGCAGGCGCGAAGCGCGAGCCTTCCTCGTTGGTCCAGTTGACGAGGCAGAGCGGCGCGTCGGTCTCGATCCCGGCATCGTTCAGGGTACGGATCACCTCCAGCGCGGCGAGGGTGCCGAGCACGCCATCGTACTTGCCGCCTGTTGGCTGAGTATCGAGATGCGAGCCGAGGCCGACTGGCAGTTTGGAATGATCGCGGCCGGGCCGCAGGGCGTACATCGTGCCGAGCGCATCGACATGGACCTCGCAACCGGCCGCCTCACAAGCAGCGCGAAACCAGTCGCGCACCTGCTTGTCTTCTTCGCTGAGGGTGAGGCGCTTGACGCCGCCCTTGGCCGTGCCGCCGAATTTCGCGGTATCATGAATGTCGCGCCACAACCGTCCGGAATCGATCTGCAGGTTGCTCGGCTTCATCGTGTCATCCGATTGTTTGTCACCAGCCGCGCGCGACCGGCCACACCGCCTCGACCTTGTCACCGCGACAGGCGACGAGCCAGTCATGCAGGTTGACGGTGGGGTCGCAATGGCCGGGGATCAGCTTGAGTTTGTCGCCCGGTTTGACGGCGGCCTGCGGTGACAATTGCAGCGTGCCGTGCTCGTCGGTGGCCTTGATGTAGGTGACGCCGGGAGCCTCATACGCGACCGGCAGGCCGCTTTCGGCGCTGAGCGATTTCAGGCCTGCGTCGCACACCGCGCGGCCAGGGGCGGCTGCGCTGATGACGCTCGCCAGAATGAACAGCGCGTTGCGGAAAGGGTAGGCGGTGTCGTTGCGGCCATAATCGGCGTCCATGAACACGTACGAGCCGCATTGCAGTTCATTGTAGACGCCGCTGATCATTTCGTTTTCGTAGGAGCCCGTGCCTGCGCCGGCGATGACGTCGCAGGGAAGCCCTGCCGTACGCAACGCGTCGGCCGTCTCGCGTGCGAAGGCGGCGGCCTTGGCGATGGCGGCGACGCGCTCCTCGGGGTGGCGCAGATGCTGCGCGGTGCCGTGATAGGCCTGCAAGCCCGAGAAGTGCAGGTTCTTGTGCTTGGCGACGTCCTTTGCCAGTGCCACGGCCTCGGCGGCCGAAGTGACGCCGCAGCGTCCCATGCCGACATCGATCTCGATCAGGACGTCGAAGGTGACGTCGGCTTCGCGCGCGGCGTCCGCCAGCACCTTGACCTGATCGACGTGATCGACACAGACGCCGACCTTGGCCGTGCGTGCCACCTGCGCAAGGCGCTTGGCCTTCTCCACGCCGATGATTTCGTTGGAGAGGAGAATGCTGTTAATGCCGCCTGCCGCCATCGCCTCGGCTTCGGCGACATTCTGGCAGCACATCCGGGCGGCACCCGCCGCCATTTGGCGCCTGGCGATCTCGACGCTTTTATGGGCCTTGGCGTGCGGTGTGACGCGCACGGACGGATAGGCCGCCACCCGCGCTGCCAGCGCCTTGATGTTGGCTTCCATCGCGTCGAGATCGACGATCAGCGCCGGGGTTTCGACCTGCGCGATCGTCATGCCTGGCTCGGCGGGGCGGCGGCCTGTCATCTTTCAGATCCTCACTTGCCGGTGAAGACCGGCTTGCGCTTTTCCATGAACGCCTTGCGGCCTTCCTCGTAATCACTGCTCGCGAAGCATTTATCGACCATCGCGTGGCATTTTGCCATATCGCGCGCGCTCTCGTCCTTGACGATTTCGCCGACGATGAACTTGATCGAGCCGATGGTCAGCGGCGCGTTGCCCGCGATGGTTGCGGCGTAGTCCCTGACGTAGGTCTCGAGCTGATCGTCCGGCACCACGCGATTAGCAAACCCCATGGTGCGCGCTTCTTCCGCATCGAATTGCCGGGCGGTATAGAAGATTTCCTTGGTGAAGGAGGGGCCGACGATGTCGAGCAACCGTTTCACGCCGGGATAGCCATAGCCGACGCTGAGTTTCGCGGCGGGGACGGCGAAGCGCGAATTCTCCGTGCAGATGCGGATGTCACAGCAACTTGCGAGCCCCATGCCACCGCCGACGCAGTAACCGCGGATCATGGCAATGGTCGGCTTGGGGCAATTGTAGACGGAGGCATAGCCTGCCTCGACCGCTTTGTTGTAGATGTCGGCGCCATTGCTGGACGCGCGCTCCTCAGTGAATTTCGAGATATCCGCGCCGGAGACGAACGCCTTTTCGCCCGCGCCGGTGATGATGACCACGCGAATAGCCGGGTCGGCGGAAAAGTCATTCATGATCTCCGCGCAAGCCTGCCACATCTCCAGCGACACCGCGTTATGCCGCGCCGGATTGTTGAAGGTCAGGGTGCCGACCGCGCCATCTCTGCGAGCGATCATCTTGTCGGTTGTGGTCATGATGCGCCTCGCTGTCAGACGGCTTTGCTTTGTTTCAGCGCGGCGATTTCCTCGTCGCTGAACTCGAATTCCCGCAGCAGTTCGTCGGTGTGCTCTCCGACCTCGGGGGGCGGGGCGACAAAGCGGCTCGGGGTCCGCGACAGCGAGAAGGGCTGCCTCACCAGATTCACGTCGCGGTTGCCGGTGCCGGGCACTTTCGCGACGAGATCGAGATGCTTCACCTGAGCATCCTCGAACACCTTGTCGATGGTGTAGATCGGCCCGCAAGGCACGCCGGCCTTGTTCAGTTTCTCGATCCATTCGGCGGTGGTCGCGCTGCTGGTGATTTTTTCAATCTCGGCGTTCAGCGCGTCGCGGTTTTCCGAGCGCATTTTCGGATTGCGATATTCAGCCTGTTCGATCAGGTCGCTACGGCCGAGCGCATGTGCGAGACGCTCCCAGATCACCTGTCCGGTGGCGGCGATGTTCATATAGCCGTCCGAGGTTTTGAACACGCCGGTCGGGATCATGGTCGGGTGGTTGTTGCCAGCCTGCTTTGGCACGTCATGCTGCATCAGCCAGCGCGCGGCCTGGAAATCCAGCATGAAAATCTGCGAATGCAGCAGCGAGGTCTGGACGGCCTGGCCTTCGCCGGACACCTCACGCTCCAGTAGCGCTGTGAGGATGCCCATCGCGCAGAACAGGCCGGAGGTGAGATCGGCGATCGGAATGCCGACGCGCATCGGGCCTTCGCCCGGCGCACCGGTGATCGACATCAGGCCGCCCATGCCCTGGGCGATCTGGTCGAAGCCCGGCCGCTTGGCGTAAGGCCCATCCTGACCGAAGCCGGAGATGCTGGCATAGACGATGCGCGGGTTGATCTTGCGCAGCGTCTCATAGTCGATGCCCAGCCGCGCCTTCACGTCGGGGCGGAAATTCTCCACCACGACGTCCGCTTTCTCGACCATGCGATAGAAGGCCTTTTTCCCGGCCTCGTTCTTCAGGTCGATCGTCATCGCGCGCTTGTTGCGATGCAGGTTCTGGAAGTCGGGACCATGCCTTGCACCGCCAAGCTGCTCGTCGTCGGGAATATCGGTCGGCGCTTCCAGTTTGACGACATTCGCGCCCCAATCTGCGAGCTGCCGTACGGCGGTCGGGCCCGCACGGACGCGGGTGAGATCCAGCACGGTGAAGCGCGAAAGCGCATCGGACGCTTTTGGGACAGGCATGGACGTTTCCGTTTCTTGTATTTTTGAACAAAGAGTGAGGGTCGAAACAGCCCTCGTACGTGCCTGTAGCGTGGCTAGCCGGCGTCCGCCTTCAGCCCCGCAGCCTGAATGCCCGCGATGCAGCAGGTCTCGTCGTTGTCTGACGTGTCGCCGCTGATGCCGACTGCGCCCACCACGTCACCGTTTGAGTCCTTGATGAGCACGCCGCCTGGAACGGGAATCAGTGCGCCGCGCGCCATGGTGTTGGCGGCGTCGATGAAATAGGGCTGTTCGTTGGCGCGCTTGAAGAGCGCGCGCGACCCGACGCCCATCGCGAGCGCGCCATAGGCTTTGCCGTGCGCCACTTCATGGCGCATCAGGCTCGTGCCGTCCTGGAGAACGGAAGCCTTGATGCAGCCGCGCGAGTCGAGCACGACGACCGCCATCGGCTTGGTCTTCAGTTCAGCGATCTTGGCTAGGGCGGCGTCAAGAATCTTGCGGGCGGTGTCGAGCTTGAGTGTCATGGCTGTTTCCTCGTGAAGGGTATGAGATACAGCTTTTCAGCATGTTGCCTTTCGCCGATCAAGCGCCCGGGCCGGAATGGCTGTCAGGACGATGACCGAGGCTCATTGCCAGCACCCGCGCGACGTGCAACGCGCCGCGCCCGGTGCCGTCCTTGATCTGATGGCGGCAGGATGTGCCGTCGGCGACGATGATGGCCTCGGCGGACGCCTTGCGCACGGCAGGCAGCAATTTCAGTTCGGCCATGGCGATGGATTCATCGTAGGTGTCCGCGCCGTAGCCGAAGGCTCCCGCCATGCCGCAGCAACTCGACTCGATGACTTCGACATCGAGATCCGGCACCAGCCGCAGAACCTTCTGCACCGGGGTGAAGGCATCGAACGATTTCTGGTGACAGTGGCCGTGGACCATCGCCTTGGGTGCGATGGGCTTCAACGGCAGTTGCAATCTGCCTGCGGCAGCTTCCCGGGCGAGAAATTCCTCGAACAGCGACGCCTGAGCCGACACCGCCTTGGCGGTGTCATCGCTGCGAAGGGAAAGCAGCTCGTCGCGCAGCGTCAGCAGGCAGCTTGGCTCCAGTCCGATAATTGGAATACCGCGCTCCGCAAACGGTGCAAAGGCGGTGACAAGGCGATCCAGTTCCTCGCGAGCCTTGCCGACGAGTCCGGCGGACAGGAAGGTGCGGCCGCAACACAGCGGCCGTGTGCCGGTCGTGGGTTTCGGCACGTGCACGCGGTAACCGCCCGCGATCAGCACGCTGAGCGCGTCGTCGAGGTTCTCGCGTTCATAAGCGCGGTTGAAGGTGTCGGCGAACAGCACCACTTCGGGTCCGCCTTCCGGGCCGAACACCGTGCCGTTCGGCGCGAACGTGTCGCGCCGCCATTCCGGCAGATCGCGCCGTGCGCTGAAGCCCGCGATCTTTTCCAGCGCCCAGCGCAAGAATTTGCTCCTGTTACGCAGGTTCACCACTGGCGCGAACGTGGAAGCAAAACCTGCGTAATACGGCAGGTAGCCGACGAGGCGGTTACGCAGCGTGAGGCCGTGAGTCTTCACCCGCGCCGCCAGCACCTCGATCTTCATCTTGGCCATGTCGACGCCAGTGGGGCATTCGCGGCGGCAGGCCTTGCAGGAGACGCACAGCTTCATCGTCTCCATCATTTCGTCGGACGACAGCGCGTCGGGGCCGAGCTGGCCGGAAATCGCGAGGCGCAGCGTGTTGGCGCGGCCGCGCGTCACATCCTTCTCGTTGCGCGTGGCGCGATAGGACGGGCACATCACGCCGCCCTCGAGCTTGCGGCATGCGCCATTGTTGTTGCACATCTCGACCGCGCCCTGGAAACCGCCGGCAGCACCGGGATATGCCGACCAGTCGAGCTCGGTTTTGAAATCCTCGACCTTGTAGCCGGGCTTGAAGCGGAACAGCGAGCGGTCGTCCATCTTCGGCGGATGCACGATCTTGCCGGGGTTGAGCGTACCTTGCGGGTCGAAACGCTGCTTCACTTCCTCGAAGTCGCGCACGATGCGCGGGCCGAACATCTGTTCGTGGAATTCGGAGCGGACAAGGCCATCGCCGTGCTCGCCAGAATGCGAGCCCTTGAACTCGCGCACCATGGCGAAGGCTTCTTCGGCGATGGCGCGCATCGCCTTGACGTCCTTCTCCAGTCGCAGGTTGAGCACCGGGCGCACATGCAGGCAACCCTCGGAGGCGTGGGCATACATCGTCGGGCTGGTGCCGTGCTTGGCGAATATTTTGTTCAGCCGGTCTGTGTATTCGGCCAGATGCGGCAGCGGCACCGCGCAATCCTCGACGAAAGACACCGGCTTTCCCGCCGTCTTCATCGACATCATGATGTTGAGGCCGGAGGTGCGGAAATCGGTGATCGCCGCCTGAATCGCTGGTTCGATGATATCGACCACGCCGCCCCATTTGCGCGGCGGGTTATTCCAGCCGAAACCGAGGTCGCCCATCAGTTCGTTGAGCTGTTTGAGTTTGGCGAGGTTGGTGTCCTGGTTCTCTTCGGCGAATTCAACGATCAGCAGTGCTTCGGGCTCGCCGCGCACCACCGCTTCGATGGTCGGGCGGAACATCGCGATGTCGCGGCCGAGCGCGATCATGGTTTTGTCGACAAGCTCGACTGCGATCGGCTTCAGCTTCACCAGATGTTGGGCTGCATCCATCGCCTCGTAGAAGCTGCCGAAATGGCAGACGCCGAATACCTTGGCGCCGAGCAGCGGCCACAGCTTGAGTTCGACCTGAGTGGTGAAGGCGAGGGTGCCCTCCGAGCCCACCAGGATATGCGCCATGTTGTTGGTCGGCCCGTTCGGCGTCAGCGCATCGAGATTGTATCCGCCGACGCGGCGCTGGACGGTGGGGAAACGGTCGATGATCTCGCTGGCCTCGCGCGCACCGAGCGACAGCAGGTCGCGAAACAGATCGCGCCCCGGCGCTTCGACGTTCGGCCATGCGGCGTCACGCTCGACCGGGCCGAAATGCAGTTCGGTGCCGTCGGCGAGGGCGGCATCCATCGCAATCGTATTGTCGCGCATGGTGCCGTAGCGCAGCGAACGGCCGCCGCACGAGTTGTTGCCCGCCATGCCGCCGATAGTGGCGCGCGAGGCGGTCGAGACATCGACCGGAAACCACAGGCCGTGTTTTTTCAGCTGGCGGTTGAGGTCGTCCAGCACAATGCCGGGCTCGACCACGCAGGTGCGCTTCTCGACATCCAGCGAAACGATCTTGTTGAGGTATTTGGAAACGTCGACAACGAGGCCGTTGTTGATGGTCTGGCCGCATTGCGAGGTGCCCCCGCCGCGCGGGGTGACGACATAACCCTCGTCGCGGGCAATCGCCATTGCGGCGAGAGCTTCCGCTTTGGTACGCGGCGCGACCACGCCGAACGGCATGATCTGGTAGAAGGACGCATCGGTGGCGTAGCGGCCCCGCGAGAAGGCGTCGAACATGACGTCGCCGGTGATCTCGGCGCGCAGCCGCTGCTCGAGTTTCGATCCTGCCCCGTTCGCCATGCTCATTCCCTGAACGATTTCGCGGCTGCTTGTGGCGGCCACGGCCTCACCATCTCGAATATTTCCGGAGAAAGCCCACCCGCCGGAGTCAGCCCGATAGGGCATCATCCTTATTGCGGCAGTGCCTTCCGAGCGATTTCATGGGGCAACCAGCCCCGAGCTGTCCCGGATCAAGCTCAACGCGTCTGAATTGGTAGGGGGCGCAAATATAAAATGCAAAAGAAATCGCCGGATCGCAAATTTTTGTATGCAAAAACTGCGATATCTTAGCTTGTGGCGGACGAGACGGTATCCGACTGCTGCTGCATCGGTTCCATGGCGGCGCGCCGCTTGTTTCTCAAATGATGGAACAGGATCTCGGAGAGCTCGGCGCCGGCGCGGCGGCGGAGCGCGTCGAGGATCATTTCGTGCTCGCGCATTGCTTCGCCCCAGCGCTCTTTTTCACGCGCGAAGTTGGCCGAGTAACGCACGCGGCGGATGCGTCCGGCGAGGGTGGCGTAGGTCGACTGCAGGGTGTGATTGCGCGAGGCCGCCAGGATTTTCTGGTGGATCGCCTGGTTGGCACGGAAGTAGTTGTGCATGTCCTTGCGCAGATAAAAGCCGTACATCTCGTGATGCAACTGCTCGATCTCGGCGACTTCCGCGTCGGTAATGTTTTCGCAGGCAAGCCTGCCGGACAGGGCTTCCAGCCCTCCCATCAGGTCGAACAGTTCGTGCAGATCGCGCTCGCTTAGCGCACGGACGCGCGCGCCGCGATTAGGCAAGAGCTCAACGATGCCCTCCGAGGCGAGCACCTTGAGCGCCTCGCGCAGCGGCGTGCGGGAAATGCCGAGCAGTTCGCACAACTCGCGTTCAAGAATTCGCCCGCCGTCGGGGATGTTACCCTCGACGATGTGATCCCGCAGCCGCGAAAGCGTTTCGTCGTGGAGGGAGGTCTCTTCCTTAACGTCCACGGGCTCGTCGGAGTGAAGTGTCGCAACTGAAACAGTCATGATGGAATCGCCGGTTTTTCTAACGTGACTTTAATCTGGCAGGGAATAATTGGCGAGTTATTTTTTGAATTCAAAATTTATGTTGCATTCAAAAAAATTAGATGCAATCCTCTCAACTGCTAACAGGGAGAGGGTCGGACGCAAGGTCAGGACCCCTAAAGGGCGATGGCATGCAAGCCGTGCCGCCAGACCAAGAGGGTTGAAGGTTATGACCGGTTTCCAAGGGCGCCATTTTCTTCAAATCCCGGGTCCGAGCCCTGTTCCGGATCGGGTGCTGCGGGCGATGGACATGCCGGT
>NZ_JBXAOZ010000007.1:0-938 GCF_058803465.1 Afipia sp. GW821-FHT14H12
TGATCGGCGTCGTGCCCCGGCGGCATCACCACCGCGGTCAACACCGGCGAGTATTCCTCGGGGTTCTGGCACAGCACTTCGAGACCCCAATGCTCCACGGCGGCACGGGTCGCCGCGGCCAGGCGCTTGTGGCGGGCGAACACATGGTCGAGCCCCTCCTCCAGCATCATCGCGATGGATTCGCGCAGGCCGTAAAGCAGATTGGTGGCGGGCGTATAGGGGAAGAAGCCGCTGGCGTTGGGCTTGAGCATTTCCTCCCAGTCCCAGTACGAGCGCGGCATGCCGCCCGTCTTCGCGGCGGCGCGGGCCTTGTCCGAAATCGCGTTGAAGCCGAGCCCCGGCGGCAGCATGAAGCCCTTCTGCGAACAGCTCACCGTGACGTCGACGCCCCAGGCCTCGTGCTTGTATTCGGCCGAGCCGAGCGAGGAGATGGTGTCGACCAGGAACAGCGCCGGATGCTTCGCCGCATCGATGGCCTTGCGGATCTCGGCGATCCGGCTGGTGACGCCGGTGGAGGTCTCGTTATGGACCACCATCACCGCCTTGATGGCGTGGGACTTGTCCTGCGACAGCCGCTCGCCGATCGCGACCGGGTCGGCGCCGTGACGCCAGTCGCCCGGCATGAACTCGACATCGAGGCCGAAGCGCACGGCCATCTTCTGCCACAGCGTGGCGAAATGGCCGGTCTCCACCATCAGCACCTTGTCGCCCGGCGACAGCGTGTTGACGATCGCCGCCTCCCACGCGCCGGTGCCCGACGAGGGAAAGATCACCACGGGGCCCGAGGTCTGGAAAATCTTCTGCGAGCCGCTCAGCACCGCCTTGCCGAGTTCGGCGAACGCGGCGCTGCGGTGGTCGATGACCGGCATGTCCATCGCCCGCAGCACCCGATCCGGAACAGGGCTCGGACCCGGGATTTGAAGAAAATGGCGCCCTTG
>NZ_JBXAOZ010000008.1:0-666 GCF_058803465.1 Afipia sp. GW821-FHT14H12
AAAAAAGGCCGGCTTTCGCCGGCCTTTTCCTCGGATCGCAGGTGCGATCAGAAGGTCTTAGTACTTGGCGACAACCGGGCCACCCCAGTTGAAGTGGTAGTTGATGCCAGCCTTCACAGTGTGAAGGTCGTCGCGATAGCTCGCGGTGTTGGTGGCGAACGCAACGTTGGTGTGGTCGAAGTTGTAGTACTGGTACTCAACCTTTGCCGACCAGGCCGGAGCGAACATGTATTCGAGGCCGGCGCCGACGGTGTAGCCGGTGTCGTTGCGGTCAACCAGGGCCACCACGTTGGAGGTCACGCCGCCGTTGTCGCGGAATGCAACACCGCCCTTGGCGTAGATCATGCCGGGACCCCAGGTGTAGCCGAGGCGGCCGGTGACCGAAGCCAGCCAGTCGTTCTTGATGCTGACCGTATTCGCGGTCGCATCGGTGAAGGTGTGACGGTTGTTCGACAGGCCGTTGAATTCGCCCTCGAGACCGACAACCCAGTTCGGAGCGAACTGGTAGTTAGCGCCAACGACGCCGCCGCCGATGAACGAGCTGTCGTCACGGGTGCCGACAACGCCAGCAGTCGCATTGTAACCGCTGGAACCCTGGAAAGCGCCGCCAACCTGGGCACCGATGTAGAAACCGGTCCAGTTGTAGATCGGAGCAACGTAAGCCGG